>CACEAP010000017.1 GCA_902557645.1 uncultured SAR86 cluster bacterium | reverse complement strand
CTTCTTGAATAATAGATATATATTTTCCTGAGTCTAAGAGAATTAGTAACTCAACACCATTTAGTTTAGTTATAGCACTTCCAATTTCAGCACCTACTTTTGATCCAATTAAAGAACCAAGAATAGCTCCAACCCCAGACTCAATTTCCTCATCACTGTTTGAAGATCCTACAGCCCCGCCTATTACTCCGCCTGTAAGTGCGCCTAATTCCCTATCACCTTCAATAGTTACCTGAGTAACATCTTCGATAATCCCAAATGACACTGATTGAGTTTTTTGAGCTGATGATCTATCAACAACATCTGGTCTTAATGAAGAGGTTGAGCAGCTACTAATTATAGCTATAGTAAAAAAAACCATTAATAGATTATTTTTCATAGCTTTTTATCCTCTAATTTATATTTTTTAATTAAGTCCTCAGTGATCACGTAATATTTCCTACCTTTGTTATTGCCACTTAAAAGTTTTACTTTAAATATATTATCTTGATACAAACCCTCAATGATTTCTATTTGATATCCCTTCTTTAGCTTAACTAGATTTCTTGTATCTATCATAGAAAACTTATTCCAATCATTAAATTTACGACTGCGATATGTTTCATAGGCGCTATTTGGCATTAAATATAGAACTTCTCCTCCAATTGTCATGGTATTTCCAGAGGATCTACCCAAAGTCCATACATCTCCTGTTGCTATAGATGGCGTATCATCATTATCCGCAGTGGCAAAAAGTGGGATAGATAACAGAGCAATTAAAATTAGTTGTTTCATATACATATAGACTATTAGATCATACTTTAGTTCAATTTTTTATTAATATAAATCTTTATTTTATTTAAACATTCTTGAAAAAATAAAACTTTACCATATATAAATAGTGTAGATGCCATAAGGGTCTACATATATAAACAATGCATGCCTAAGGGGTGCAGCAATAGTCGCTTTATAGGAGGACTAATTATGATACTTAACTTTACAGATCCGTTTTTCTCAACCCGTGTATTGGGTTTTGAACCACTTTTTGATAGATTGCAAAGACTTTCAGAATCATCTGATAGATCTACAAACTATCCACCATATAACATCCATAGAGATGGCAATAATATTACCATTGAAATTGCAGTAGCTGGATTGGCAAAAGATGATTTAGCAATTGAATTAACAGATGGTACTTTATCTGTAAGCTATGAAGGCCCAAAAGCTGAAGTAGTTAATGATAATAATGAAGTTGTATATCAAGGTATTGCTCAAAGAGCATTCAAACAACAATTTACACTTGCAGAAAATGTTATTGTAAATGGAGCAGATCTTATCAATGGCTTATTAACAATAAACTTAGAAAAGATTATTCCAGAAGAAAAAAAACCAAGAACTATAGAGATCAAAACTCCTAAAAAAATTCTTGGTAGTAAATAAATTAATTAAACTATTAAATATGGGGTGTATCACACACCCCTTTTTTTATAGACTCAGGTAACATGTATTTATGATATTCAAAAGCTTACTAATATCTAGCTTTTTTATTAGCAGTCTTATCTTTGCAGAACCTATCAATACTGGTCATGCAGAGGTTTCGCTTGTTAAAAATACTCAAATAAGCCCAAATGGCATAGTTCATATCGGAATAAAGATGGATATGCAAGAAGGTTGGCATACCTATTGGCTTAATCCAGGAGATTCTGGGGGTGCTATTGATATTGAATGGATTTTATCTGATGAAAGTGATGTAAGTGATGTAATCTACCCAACCCCACATAGAATTCCATACCCTCCCTTAATGACTTTTGGTTATGAGGATCAAGTTATCTTTCCTGTTGATCTTGCTGTAAAAGATTTAAATAAAGATATAGATATTACTGCAAATATAAATTTCTTAATTTGTGCTGATGTATGCATACCTGAATCTGCGGTAATTAAAACCACTCTAAATACTATTGCTGAGGATGTAAACTTAAGCAAATGGCGTGATCAAGTGCCTTCAATACTATTGCCAAATATTTCATCAGTTAATGAAAATTATCTTGAATTAAGATTCTCATATAATAAAAAAATTGATGACATTTATTTTTTTCCCATCGAAG
>CACEAP010000016.1 GCA_902557645.1 uncultured SAR86 cluster bacterium | reverse complement strand
GCATGGGCTGCTGTAGTTATTAAAGAATGGTTGGTTGAAAATAATATTCCAGGAACGATACGATTTTATGGAACACCTGCTGAAGAAGGTGGTTCTGGAAAAGTTTACATGGTTAGAGATGGTTTGTTTAAAGATGTAGATATTGTGTTGCACTGGCACCCAGATGATGTAAATGGTGCTAATGCAATGACAAATAATTCTAATAAATCTGCAAGATTTACATTTAAAGGTATTTCGGCACATGCTGCTGGAGCTCCTGATCAAGGTAGATCTGCTTTAGATGGAGTTGAATCCATGAATATGATGGTCAATATGATGCGTGAACATATACCTCAATCATCTAGGATTCATTATGTAATTACTAAAGGTGGATTAGCTCCAAATGTTGTTCCTGACTTAGCTGAAGTTTATTACTACGTAAGACATCCAAAAATGGATATAGTTGAAGAGCTTTTTCAAAGGGTAGTAAAAACCGCTGAAGGAGCAGCAATGGGAACGGAAACCTCTGTGAGTTATGAGGTGATGCATGGTAATTATTCTTTGCTACCAAATACAGTCTTGCAAAAAATAGTTCATAGCAAATTAACTGAAATTGGTGGTGTAGTTTATTCAGAAAAAGAAAATGCGTATGCAGAAGAAATCTATAAAACTTTTATGAAGCCTAAATTAAAAATTGGGTCTCAAGAAAAAGTTAGACCATACAAAGAATCTCACAGTTATGGATCAACTGATGTTGGTGATGTTAGCTGGAATGTTCCTACTGCTGGTTTTAGAGCAGCAACTTGGGTGCCTGGAACTGCTGCGCATTCATGGCAGGCAGTTGCATCTGGCGGAACTTCAATTGGTTTGAAAGGCACAGAATTAGCAGTAAAAACATTAAGTGCAACTGCAATTGAATTGTTTCTTCAACCAGAACTTATTCAAGATGCAAAACTAGAGCTTGCTGATAGAGTTGGCAGAGACTTTAATTATGCTCCTTTATTAGGAGATAGGATGCCACCTTTAGACTATAGAAAATAACTTATTTTTGAATTGCTACAGCTGCACCGGGTCTTCTTAAGTCTGCATAACCATAATTATAATTACCTTTAACTTGGATGCTTTGAGTACTTCCCATAGTTTTTTGAGGTTCAGGATTATGACCCCTATTATCTAATTGCCTGACAATGTCTGCACTTAATGTAGATTCATAATCCAAACCTGCATAAGGCCAGTCTTTATGAATTCGAGGCAGCATTGTGGCTTCACCAATATTTAAATTAAAATCTATAACTCCAGTTACAACTCTTAAAACTGCCGCTGGTATAAATGAACCTCCAGGAGAGCCAGTTACTAACATTAGATCTCCATTATTATCAAATACCATTACTGGAACCATAGTACTCATTGGTCTTTTACCTGGAGCAAATTTATTTGCAGGACTTGCTGCTCTTCCATCAACATTAGGATCACCAAACCTGTAAGCAAAATTATTCATTTGGTTGTTTAATAAAATTCCTGTTCCAGGAATAGTGACGCCTGATCCAAATGAATAACCTAGGGTGTATGTATTGGAAACTGCATTACCCTCAGAATCAATTATTGAATAATGTGTAGTGTCTCTGCTCTCATTAATAACTGATAAGGGTTTAATGTTAGAGCTAGGAGTAGCTTTATTGAATTTAATATTACTGCTTAGCTTTTTAATTCTATTATTTGATAATAATTCATCAATAGGAACATCATAAAATGCAGGATCACCTATATGGTGTGATCTATTGTTATGACCTCTTCGCAAAGATTCAGCTATTAAGTGATAGGTTCTAGTAGAATTTGATTCCCCTTTTTGGAATTTATAGTTTTTTAAAATATTTAAAGCTGTAAGAAGAACTACGCCGCCGCCTGATGGAGCCCCTGGGGCAAATACTAAATGGTTTCGGTACAAAGCGTTAATAGGTGCACCTGAATTAACTTTATAGGACTTCAAATCTTCTAAAGTCATAAATCCATTATTATTATTCATAGCAGCAACAAATTTATTAGCAATCTCGCCCTCATAAAAACCACTTTTACCATTTCTAGATATAAGTTTTAAGGTTTTTGCTAAATCTGGTCGTTTCATTAATGAGTTTTCTTTTAAAGGATTTCCGTCTTTAAAATAAATTCTTTTTGATTCAGAATCATTCAATAACTGCGGAGTGCTCTCTATTGCTTTACTAAGATCATAAGAAACCAGAATACCCTCTTCA
>CACEAP010000015.1 GCA_902557645.1 uncultured SAR86 cluster bacterium | reverse complement strand
ACCTGAGAAGATAGATTTTGAGATATGTTATGAAGAAGAAGATTTTTTAATTATTAATAAGCCTTTTGGTTTAGTAATGCATCCTGGCTCTGGATGTTTCAATGGAACATTAGCTAATGGGTTAATTGCAAAATATCCTCATCTAATTAATTTACCCAGAAGTGGCATTGTTCATCGTTTAGATAAAGACACTTCAGGTCTATTAGTCATTGCAAAAACAGAATATTTTAGAAATTACTTCATAAAAGAAATGCAAGAACGTAATATTACTAAAAAATATATAGCAATATCTGTTGGAGAAACAATTGGCAGCTTTGAGATAAATGAGCCTATAGGACGAGACTACAAAAATAGGACTAAGATGAATGTCAGACATGACGGAAAAGAATCTTTGTCATATATTAAGCTAATCGAAAAATATAATGGTTATTCTTTATTAGATGTATCAATTGCAACAGGAAGAACCCATCAAATTAGAGTCCATCTGGCTCATAAGAATCTACCCATAATCGGTGATAAAACATATAATCCAAGAAATAAGATTGCCAAAAATTCTTCTACAGAGCTCGTTAATTTTGTTAGAAATTTCCCTAGACAAGCTCTTCACGCAACATATATAGCCTTTTTACATCCTATATCTAAAAAACCTTTTGAATGGTCAATTGAAATGCCAAAAGATATGTCAAATTTAAAAAACATGCTCATTAATGGATAGAATCTAGAATAAAGAACACTAAAAAACTTGTTTTTTTTACAATAAAATAATATAAACCTCATTCTTATAATGTTTTTAGGGTCAAAGTGAAACTTTCTGGTGGCGATATGTTAATGCGAGCTCTTCGTGAAGAAGGGGTCAAATTTATATTTGGTTATCCTGGTGGTGCAGCTTTGCATATCTATGACGCTATATTTAGACAAAAGAAAATAGAGCATATTTTAGTTAGACACGAACAAGGAGCTACCCATGCAGCAGATGGCTATGCAAGAGCTACAGGTAAACCGGGTGTTGTTTTTGTAACCTCTGGACCTGGAGCGACAAACGCTGTTACTGGTCTTGCTACAGCCTTTATGGATTCTATACCTTTGGTTGTTATATCAGGACAAGTTGCAAGCCATCTTATAGGTACAGATTCTTTTCAAGAAACAGATATGATTGGAATATCAAGACCAATTGTTAAACATAGCTATATTGTTCAAAAAACAGAAGATATTCCTGCAATTGTTAACGAAGCCTTTCATATTGCAACAACTGGAAGGCCGGGACCTGTTGTTATAGATATTCCAAAAGATATAACAGCGCCTGAAAATAAGTTTGATTATAAAAAACCATCTACAGTTAATTTAAGATCATATAAACCAAAAGTTCATCCACATCCTGGTCAAATAAAGAAAGCTGCTAAGGCTATATTGTCATCTGAAAGACCAGTTATTTATGCAGGTGGCGGGGCCATCATGAGCAATGCTTCTCCTCAACTTAAACAACTTAATAAAATACTTAATGTTCCTGTAACTAATACTCTGATGGGATTGGGAGTATATCCAGCAACTGATAAACATTTCATGGGCATGTTAGGAATGCATGGAACATATCAGGCAAATATGGCAATGCATAATGCTGATTTAATTTTAGCAGTAGGCGCACGCTTTGATGATCGTATAACCAACACTCCTTCTAAATTTGCTCCAGGCGCAAGAATTATCCACATAGACGTTGATCCTGCATCTATTTCTAAAATAATAAATGCTGATATTCCGATTGTAGGTGAAGTTAAAGAATCATTAGAAGCACTCATAAAGGAAATAAAACGATCAAAAATAAAAATTGATTCAGAAGCTATCAGCAAATGGAGTGAGCAAGTAAAAGAATGGACAAACATGCATGGCCTAGATCATGAAATGTATTTAAAAAAATCTAAATCTAAACTCATTTTGCCGCAAGAAGTTGTTCAACAGGTTTACAGAGTTACAAAAGGAGATGCTTATGTAACATCTGATGTTGGACAGCATCAAATGTTTGCAGCGCAATATTATCATTTTAATAAACCGAGAAGATGGATTAATTCAGGAGGTTTAGGAACTATGGGTTTCGGTTTGCCCTCAGCATTGGGTGTTAAATTAGCATTTCCTAATAAAGAGGTGGTTTGTATTACCGGAGAAGGCAGTATACAAATGTGCATTCAAGAATTATCAACATGTTTACAGTATGGGTTGCCAATCAAAATTATTAATATAAATAATCAAGCTCTTGGTATGGTAAGACAATGGCAAGATATGCAATATGGAGGAAGATATGCTGCAAGTACATATGAGGAGTCTCTTCCTGATTTTGTTAAATTAACAGAAGCATATGGTCATAAAGGTTTTAAGGTCACACAAAGAAATAAATTAGGACCAACTTTAGAAAAAGCGTTTAGCATGAAAGATAAACTTGTATTTGTTGATGTTTATGTAGATCAATCAGAACATGTTTACCCAATGCTCGTTGCACCAAACGGAAGCATGGAAGACATGTGGTTGGCAAAGGGAAAAAAAGCATGAAAAGGGTATTAAGCATGCTTGTAGAAAATAAGCCTGGCGCACTTGCAAGAGTTGTTGGGCTTTTTCATCAAAGGGGATACAACATTGAATCTCTTAATGTTGCTCCAGTAGATGATGGTTCATACTCAAGACTTACAGTTGCAACTAGAGGCACAGAGTCAGCAGTCGAACAAATTATGAAACAAATCAACAAACTCATAGATATTATTAAAGTAGCAGATTTAACAGAAGGTGACCATCATGAGCTTGAGCTAGCATTAATAAAGTTAAATAAACTTAAAAATATAATTAATTTAAAAAAAATCATAAAAGAATTTAAT
>CACEAP010000014.1 GCA_902557645.1 uncultured SAR86 cluster bacterium | reverse complement strand
AATGTTAAGTTTGTGTTTTATGTTTACTGAGTTAATTCTTTTACTAAAATTTACATTTATTGAGGGTGATTTTTTATAACCATTTGTAAGTAATGGATTGAGGGTTTGATAACCTTGATGCTCAAGACTAATTTGAAAATTTTTAAAAGATGAATGTATTTTTACATTTTGATTTAAATAATGATCACGTTGCATTCCAACTGAAGTAATTTCTCCAGGTATATCTCGAAGGACCATTGCATCGGAGGCTTCGCCCCAATTAATAACTATTTCACCCCAATTCATTCCTGAACTATTATTGAGCATTAAAGAGTCCTGTATTTTATATGCCCACCTGGAGTCTG
This sequence comes from uncultured SAR86 cluster bacterium, assembly GCA_902557645.1. Taxonomy (GTDB): domain Bacteria; phylum Pseudomonadota; class Gammaproteobacteria; order Magnimaribacterales; family D2472; genus MED-G78. Next base: position 3,327 of record CACEAP010000014.1, on the reverse strand, counting down.
TTTGTTCAGGAAAGTTTTTCTGCATTTCTTTATCACTATTAAAGTAGAAAGCATCGATATTGTTTTTAGTATGCTCTTTAATATATCGATAATTTAGTTCTATGCCTGAACCTCTTTCAGCAATATTTCTTAATGCTAGAGTAATGTCTGAATGATCAGACAATATTGCAAAATAGGGAACTGAAAAATCAACACCATCAGATGACGATGATAGTGTAGGCTCTAAAAAGCCAGATAATCTTTCATTAGTAGTTGCAAAAGGCATATAAGGGGCCTTAAAAACACTAATACCTTTTATCTTAAGAGTTATGTTTTTAGCATAACCTCTATAGGTTTCATTATTCAAACCAACTTCATTTGCTCCAATGAGCCAACCATCAGAAGGATTCATACATGATGATATTATTGCATCCTTGAAATTTAGATCATTATCTAAAGAGCCATTTAATTGGCTAAAATTAACCTTTAAACCTCTAAAGGGTAAAAAGATGCTGCCATCTTGAATTTCAATATTATTACTCGATCTTATAAAAGATCCCTTTTGACCTTGGAGAAAAAAGTTTTCTAACGATAGCTTTGTATCTTTTTCGAATTGAATTAGATTCTTATTTTCTGATATTAATGCTTCTGATGAGCTTAAGAAACCTCCTGGAAAATCAATTAGAACATTATTCTTCAGACTAACAGCATTATTTTCATCAAAACTTAATAAGTCAGCTTCTACGTTTATGTCTTTATTTTGTATAAGAGTAATATCAGGGTTATAAACCATACACGAATCAGCACTATAATTTTTACTCATACTTATGAGGCCAGAATTATTAGCTTCAAGAAATATTCCAAAAGATAGCAATACTGACAAAGCAGTAAATCGTATAGTGTTCATTGTATTTATTTTATACCTGTTAGCTTAGAAAGCGCATTTTTCGGAAAGTTCTATTTTTCCTTCAAAACTTAATTAGCAATATATGCTTCCAAGTCAATAAGACTATCTTTACCAAAGAAAATTTCTTTATCATCAACAAAAAAAGTTGGAATACCAAAAGCACCTTGAGCTTATCTTTAATCTCCTGGCTCTGCATTTTCTCTACGAGCATTTCTATATCAATATCAGTTTCATTAGTAAGTAAGTTGATAAGAATATCTTGATCTCCAAGGTTAAGGCTTTCTTCCCACATCCCTTTAAAGATAGTCTCAATATATTGATCGAAAACATTCAATGAGTTTGCTGCAATAGCTCCTCTTTGCAGTTGAAGCGTCATTATTGGAAAGAATGAGTTCATGGAAAATTTGTCCAAATTATGCTTTTTAACAAATCTTGCTATTTCAACATTCTGATACTCAAGCTTATTTGTTATTCCGCTGAAAGCCAGCATAGGAGCTTGATTATTAGTTATTTTAAAGATTCCTCCTAGCAAACATGGAATGTAATTAAAGGTTTTACCAGTCCTATTCTCAATACCTGGTATCACCTTATGGCACAAGTAAGCATTTGGACTAGCAAAATCAAATATAAAGTCTATTTTCATTTTTATTCAATATTTTGTTAAAGTTTAGTATAAGTGATCAAATACTATACAAGTTTATAACTCATATGAAAAATAACTCAGAATATTCAGCAATTATTATTGGTGCAGGCGTTGCAACTGGAAGTGCACTCACAAAGAAATTTGCCAAAGAAGGCTATAAGGTTTGCCCAGTTCGAAGAGGGACAAATGCATCTGATTTAAAGGATTTGGAAGATGAAATTAAGCAAGATGGTGGATGGGCTCAAGGATTTACAGTAGATGCAAGAGATGAAGATGCAATTAAAAAACTCTTTAAGGAAGTTGAAGAAGAAGTAGCTCCAATTGATGTAGTAATTTTTAATCCAGGAGCTAATGTTTTTTTTCCAATTGAAGAGACAACTGCTAGGGTTTACAGAAAAGTCTGGGAAATGGCTACATTTGCAGGCTTTCTTACTGGCAGAGAAGCTACAAAATATATGAAGCCTCGTGGACATGGGTCTATTTTGTTTACAGGAGCTACAGCTTCTATTAGAGGAGGTGCAGGATTTTCAGCCTTTGCAGGAGCTAAGTTTGCATTAAGAGCTTTGTCTCAAAGTATGGCAAGAGAACTTGGACCCCAGGGTATACATGTTGCACATATAATCATAGATGGAGCTATTGATACTCCTTGGATAAAAGAAAATTTTCCTGATACATATGCACTGAAGGAAAAAGACGGTATCCTAAGTCCTGAAAAAATTGCAGAAACTTATTGGAATATTCATTCACAAGACAGAACTGCATGGACACAAGAATTAGATCTAAGACCTTATATGGAAAAATTTTAAGAGGAAAAAATTATGAATTTAAAAGATAAAGTAATATTTATTTCAGGTGGAAGCAGGGGTATTGGATTAGCAATGGCAAAGAAAGCTGCAGAAGATGGAGCTAAGATTGTAGTTGCAGCAAAAACAGCAGAGCCACATCCTAAACTTCCAGGAACTATTTTTACCGCAGCAGATGAAATTATTGATGCCGGCGGCGATGCATTGCCTATGGTATGTGATATAAGGAATGAGGATAATGTTCGTGATGCTATCAATAAAGCAGTTGAGCATTTTGGCGGAATAGATATTTGTATTAATAATGCTTCGGCAATTCAATTAACCAATACTCTTGATACCTCAATGAAACGATATGACTTGATGCATCAAATTAATGGAAGAGGAACTTATATGGTTAGTAAATATTGCTTACCTCATTTATTAAAATCAGATAATCCTCATATATTAAATCTTGCCCCACCATTAGACATGGACCCAAAATGGTTTGGAGGTCATGTTGGTTACACTATGGCTAAATACACTATGAGTATGTGTGTTTTAGGTATGGCAGCTGAATTTAAAGAGCAAGGAGTTGCCGTTAATGCATTGTGGCCAAGAACAGCTATAGCCACAGCAGCAGTGCAGAATCATCTTGGTGGAGATGAAATAATGCGCTTATCTAGAAATGTAGACATTATGGCTGATGCAGCATATACAATTTTAACTAAAGACTCTAAAACCTTTAGTGGCAATTTTTGTATTGATGACATAGTTTTATATGAAGCTGGTGTAACTGACTTTACTAAATATGCGAATGTACCATTTGGTGAGTTAATGCCTGATTTCTTTGTTCCAGATAATACTCCGCTTCCAGATGAGGTAAAGAATAGTTAGCTTTGAAAGAATCAGAAGTAATAGATCTAGCTGCTCAATGTGGCTATGAGTGCGAAAGAGCTACAGCTTTAAAATTAGAAGCAAGTGGTCGTGAATACTGGAGATTAAGCTATAAGCCAAAT
>CACEAP010000013.1 GCA_902557645.1 uncultured SAR86 cluster bacterium | reverse complement strand
CTTGCAAGAAAGTTCACTTCAGAGGATCTTATAAATTCCACAATTGAAAAATTAATATCTAATAATTTGATAAACGATACAAGATTTGCAGAAATGTATGTTCGTAGCAGAAAGAAAAAGGGTTTTGGGCCAAAAAAAATAGCTTATGAGTTAGCTATAAAAGGAATAAAAGATAGCTTCGCAAATGAAGCTATAATCAATGAAGGTGGGTGGATTGAATCCGCTAAGAATGTCTTTTTAAAAAAATTTAAAGAGGGCCCTTCAAAAGATTTTAAGCAATCTATGAAACAAAAAGCTTTTATGCAAAATAGAGGCTTTACTTTTAAAGAAATTGAATCAGTTATGCAACAGGACATGTTATGATTTATCGCTATGTCTTATCAGGTTTTAGCAAGAAAATACCGCCCCAGTAATTTTGAAGAGGTTGTTGGTCAAGAGCACGTTGTACAAGCTTTAAGTAATAGCATTACTCAAGAAAGAATCCACCAAGCTTTTATCTTTGCAGGGACAAGAGGTGTCGGCAAGACCACTCTTGCTAGAATTCTTGCAAAATGTCTAAATTGTCAATCTTCAGAAATGCCTGTTTCCGTTCCTTGTAATAAGTGTAACAATTGCGAAGAAATAAAAATTGGCAGGTCATTAGATTTTTTTGAACAAGATGCTGCTTCGCAAAGAGGCATTGATGCCATGAAGGAGTTATTACAGACAGTTCCTCAGTCACCTTCATCTGGAAGATACAAGGTATATTTATTAGATGAAGCTCATATGCTTACAAAAGAAAGCTTTAATGCTCTTCTCAAATCTCTTGAAGAGCCCCCAAGCCATGTTGTATTTATTTTAGCTACAACCGATCCAGATAAAATACCAAAAACTGTCTTATCAAGGTGTCTTCAATTAAATCTTAAAACAATATCTCAAGATGTTTTACAAAATCATCTTGGTAATATTGTACAGAATGAAAATATTAATGCAGATGATGAAGCTTTAGGTCTAATAGCTGAAGCAGCTAATGGCTCAGTAAGAGATGCATTAACACTTTTAGATCAGGCTATTGCCCATGGCGCAGGCTCAGTTAATTTGGATGAGGTTAAATCATTACTAGGAACTATAGATAATACTTATCTATATGAAATGATTAAGTTTGTAATTAATGGAGATGGTAAAAATGCATTTAATCAATTAGATTTGATAGCTCAGCTTAATCCTGAATATGACCAAATTCTAAAAAATATAATTTCAATTTTACACAAAATTTCTCTACAACAAGCAATAAAAAATAATGAATTAGATGAGATAAAGGAATTGGCTGAATTAACTGATCCAGAATTTTGTCAGTTACTATATGAAATTGCTATAAAAGCATACTCAATGTTTCATGTTCATCCAAAACCTAAAGAGGCGCTAGAGATTTGTCTTTTAAGGATGTTAGCTTTTAATCCTTTAAATGAGTCTAATCAAGATTTTAGTGAATCCTCTGGAATTGAAAAAAAAAATAAACCGTTAAATAGTAATAATTCAAAATCTCTGGGTGCAACTCACATCAATGGTGGTAAGCAAGATTTAAATATTTCACCTCCAGCAAGTAATACAAATTCTGATGAAGATAAAAATAAGATTGTTCAATCTTATAAAGATTGGAATGAAATTTATAACAGCATGGATATAAGTCCATTCGCAGAAGCAATTTTTGGTAATTTGGAATTTATAGCACATGAAAAATCATTGATAACTCTGAGAGGTGATATAGATAAATCTTCAATACCTAATAATGTTATGAGTGAATTTGAAGCAGCCTGCTCTAAGTATTTTAAAGTAAAGATCTCATTAAAATTAGAACAAGGTATATTTAAAAATAGCCCTGAAAGTTTAAAGGCACAAGAAAATAATATTAAGCAATCCTCTGCAGAGTCATCGATAGATAAAGATGTTGGCATACAGAATATAATGAAGAAATTTAACGGAAAAATCCAAGATGGTTCTATTAAACCAATAGATTAATATGACTAAAGATTTACTAAATGATCTAATTCAAGCTTTAACGATTTTACCTGGTGTTGGTAAAAAATCAGCACAACGCATGGCATTATATCTTTTAGATAAAAACAAACAGGGTGCAAAAATAATGGCATCCACTCTATTAGAAGCAGTAGAAGATATTTCTAGATGCACAAGGTGCAGAATGTTAACCTCTAATGATTTATGTAGAGTATGTTCTGATTTGTCTAGAGAGGATGGAAGTATTTGTGTGGTTGAGTCTCCATCCGATGTTTTGGCTATAGAATCCACTGGCGGATACAAGGGTAAATATTTTGTTTTATTAGGAAGATTATCCCCTATAGAAGGTATTGGACCTGAAGATTTAGGTATTGATGATTTAATAAATATAATAAAAGAAGAAGATATTAAGGAATTAATTTTAGCAACAAGCTCAACAGTTGAAGGTGATGCAACAGGTATGTATATAAAGGATCATATAGGTGATATCAAAGTATCTAGAATTTCTTATGGCATTCCTATTGGCGGTGAATTAGAGTATGTTGATAGCAATACTATTGCTCAAGCAATTCAAGGAAGGACAGAAGTTTAAGATGAGTATTAAATCAGATAAATGGATAAAAAAAATGTCTTTAGAAGAGGGTATGATAGAGCCCTTTTCAGACAATCAGGTAAGAGTTGATTCAGAAGGCAATAAACTTATTTCCTACGGAGTTTCTAGTTTTGGTTATGACGTTAGGTGCTCTAATGAGTTTAAAGTTTTTACTAATATTCATTCAGTAACCGTAGATCCAAAACAATTTGATGATAATAGCTTTATAGATATACATGCCGATAGCTGCGTCATTCCTCCTAATTCTTTTGCATTAGCTAGGACTGTTGAATACTTCAAAATACCAAGAAATGTATTAACTATCTGTTTGGGTAAATCTACATATGCTCGATGTGGAATTATAGTAAATGTAACTCCACTAGAGCCCGAATGGGAAGGACATGTTACGTTAGAATTTTCTAATACCACCAATCTACCTGCAAGAATTTATGCAGGTGAGGGCGTTGCGCAAATGATTTTCTTCGAATCTGATGAGGATTGTGAAACGAGTTATAAAGATAGAGGCGGTAAGTATCAAGGTCAAACTGGGGTAACTTTACCCAAGACTTAATATTTTTTGCAGCTTAAGTGTTTGTGTAGTTTCTGCTCCTTTATCAATCACTTCCATAATTAAATATCCTAGCTCGGGTACAAGGTGGTATTCCGTGATTCTTGAGTCCTGATCCCTAACTCTTTTTATGACTATAGATTCATAATTTTTTTCATTAAAGATATAAATATCATTTCTAGAAAATTTATATGTATTTATTTCAACATCTCCATTTCTGATGTCCTGAAGAGCGATTTCAAATGAATTAAATTTTTTAGATTCAACCATACCCTTAACATTTAAACGCATTTGAACTTGTGCATTCAATGGATCTAGAATATTCAATCCATCTGCGTAATTTATATCCCACTTATTTTGACCAGAAGACTTGATATTTTGATTCATATTGTCATAAACAATTGATTGGTTTCTTTTTATTAATAATGCTCTGACATTTGCAATATATTTTTTTGAAATAATTGATCCTTTGTTTATTGCAAAAGATGATTCAAAAAATAATTTAATAATCTTTGTTTTAGCATTAAAGGTAATGCTAGCAATTTCATTATCTTTATCAGTTATAAGCTCTCTGATACCAGTTACTGAAAAATCACCGGTTTCAAAGAGGTATTCGGCTTTATAGTCAGCAACCTCATTCCCATTAAGAAAGATAGGAGATAATAAAATAAATAAAATAATTTTTTTAGAAATCATATTCTTCATAAATAATATTCTCATTTAAAAGAGGTTTTTTTATATCAATAACTTGCGAAGCTATCATACCTATTATTTTTGGAAATAGAATATGTTCAGCTCTATGTATACGAGCTATTAAAACTTCAATTGTTTGATTATAGTTAACTAATATCTTTGCTTGAGCAATTATAGGACCAGCATCTAATTCTTCAGAAACAAGATGGATTGATACTCCATGTTCATAGTCTTTATTATCTATAACCTTTTGATGTGTATTCATTCCAGGATATTTTGGTAGCAAAGAAGGATGAATATTAATCATCATCCCTTTAAAAGCTGAAGTTATAAGAGGAGTTAGAATTCTCATAAAGCCAGCTAATACAACTAGATCAGGCATAAAACTATTTATCTCATATAATAATTTTTCATCAAAATCTTTTCGATACTTATAGCCTTTATTATCAATAACAACTGCAGGAATTTTATGTTTTTTTGCTCTTTTTAATCCAAAGGCTTTGGAGTTGTTGCTTATAACTCCTACAACTTTTGCATCAACATTATTAGATTCACAGTTATCTATAATAGCTTGAAGATTTGAACCACTTCCAGAAATTAAAACAACTAGCCTTAGCACTTAATAGAAATCCTTTATATGAAGTTTAATGGAGCTACTGAATCTTTTTCTTTGATTACTCCAATATTATAAGCCGCATAACCTTGATGTTTGATACTATCTATAACTTGATCTTTTGCTGAGTCATTAGTAATTAAAACCATCCCAATACCGCAATTAAAAATTCTAAACATATCATCATCAGAAATATTGCCTTGACTTTGAAGCCACATGAAAACTTCTGGCATCTCCCAACTACCCATATTAATAGTTACACTCAAATCATTAGGAACTATTCTTGGAATATTTTCTGTAATACCGCCGCCTGTTATGTGCGCCATTCCATTAATTTCTATATTACTGATAATATTTTCAATTAGATTTGGATATAGATGAGTTGGTTTTAAGGCTAAATCTATTATTTTATTAATTTCATCAATTGGAGCAGTAGATTCAGAAATGATTTTTCTAATTAAAGAGTAACCATTAGAATGCGGCCCGCTTGATTCAATTCCAATAAGACAATCTCCAGTAGAAATTTTATTACCATCAATAATTTTTTTTTCATCAACTATACCTACTGAAAATCCAGCTAAATCAAAATTGTTACCAACGTAATGTCCTGGCATTTCAGCTGTTTCGCCTCCCAATAGAGCGCATCCACTATCTTTACAAGCATTAGCTATACTTTTAATAATCAAAGCTGCATGATTTACATCTAATTTTGAAGCAGCAAAATAATCTAAAAAGAATAGAGGTTTAGCACCACAAGTTACAAGATCATTTACGCACATTGCAACTAAATCTTGGCCAATACTCTCGAGTTTATTATTTTCTTGCGCAAGAGCTACCTTAGTACCAACACCATCAGTACAAGCTACCAAAGTTGGATTTTTTATGGACCCATCTAATTTAAACATACCAGCAAAACCACCAATATTTCCAAGTACATTTGGACCTTGAGTAGCCCCTACGTCTGCTTTGATTTTATCAACAAGTGAATTTCCTGCCTCAATATCAACACCAGCTAATTT
>CACEAP010000012.1 GCA_902557645.1 uncultured SAR86 cluster bacterium | reverse complement strand
TGAAGGCCAGAAAGATTCTATTGTTAAAGAACTAAAAACAAGAAAAGGAAAACCTAAAATAAATATTCAGAGATTTAAGGGCTTAGGTGAAATGAATCCTTCACAGTTACGCGAAACAGTCATGGATCCTGAAACAAGGCAATTAGTTGGGTTAACCATCTCTCCAAACGATAATGCGAATTCAATTATGGATTTATTACTTGCAAAAAAAAGAGCACCTGATAGAAAAGAATGGCTAGAGAAAAAAGGTAGCTTGGCAAAGGTTTAACTATGAAAACAGAAGATAAGAATCAATCAATAAGTTTAAAAAAATATGCCGAAGATTCTTATTTGAATTATGCCATGTACGTAATTCTAGATAGAGCATTGCCAAATATAGGCGATGGATTAAAGCCTGTTCAAAGAAGGATTTTATATGCAATGTCGGAGCTTGGCTTAAATGCAGGAGCTAAGTATAAAAAATCAGCAAGAACCGTTGGCGATGTAATTGGAAAATTTCATCCTCATGGAGATAGTGCTGCATATGAAGCAATGGTTTTAATGGCGCAGAATTTTTCATTTAGATATCCATTAGTAGACGGTCAAGGAAATTGGGGATCTCAAGATGATCCAAAATCATTTGCTGCAATGAGATATACAGAATCTAAACTTACAGCATTTGCTAATCTATTGCTTGAAGAATTAAAGTTTGGCACTGTTGATTGGCAGCCCAATTTTGACGGTTCATTACTAGAGCCAATTATTTTTCCTGCAAAAATACCATCTATCTTATTAAATGGAACCTCTGGAATCGCGGTAGGCATGGCGACAGATATTCCATCTCATAACTTAAATGAAGTCTTAGACGCAACTATTCAAATGTTAGATAAACCTTCCTCAAATTTAGAGGATATTTTAAAACACATTAAAGGTCCTGATTTCTCTAATGGAGCAAAGTTAATTATAAATAATGATGAATTGAACGAAATATACTCAACTGGAAGAGGAGGCTATAAGATTCAGGCTAATTGGTTTAAAGAGGGTAATCAAATTATTATTAATGCGCTTCCTTATCAAGCTTCTGGTGCAAAAATTTTAGAACAAATTGCTGATCAGATGCAAAATAAGAAAATTCCAATGGTGGTAGATTTAACTGATGAAGGTGATCATGAAGAGCCGGTGCGTCTTGCAATTACGATGAAATCCAATAGGGTAAATCCAGAAGACTTAATGAATCATTTATATGCTTCAACAGATTTGCAAAAAACCTATAGGGTTAATATGAATCTTATTTCTCTGAAAGGTAGTCCTAAGGTTTTTTCTTTAATTGAGTTATTAAAAGAATGGCTAACTTTTCGTAAAACCACTGTTACAAGGAAATTAGAGCATAGATTAGATCAAGTTAATGACAGGCTTCATATAGTAGAGGGACTACTTATAGTTTATTTAGATTTGGATAAGGTTATTAAGACTATTAGAGAGTCAGATGAGCCTAAAAAAGATTTAATAAAGTATTTTAAAATTTCAGAAATACAAGCTAATGCAATTCTAGAAATTAAATTAAGACAACTTGCAAAATTAGAGCATGTTAGGTTAGAAGAGGAAAAAGCATCATTAATTAATGAGCAAAAAGAAATTGAGAAAATCTTAGGATCATCTAGCAGACTAAAAACCCTTATTAAAAAAGAACTTATAGAAATCAAAGCAGAATATGGTGATGCTAGAAACTCCCCTATTAAAAGTGAATCAAATGCTAAGGTATTTTCTGAAGAAGAGACCTTAGTTACAGAACCTATAACTGTTATTCTGTCATCGGCTGGATGGATTAGAAGCGCCAAAGGTCATGACATAGATCCTGCATCTTTGAGTTATAGAGGAGATGACTCATTAAAAGATTATTGCAGAGGCAGAAATAACCAAAATGTAGTTTTTTTAGATTCTCAAGGTAAAGCTTTTTCAATACCAGGACATACTCTGCCTTCTGCTAGAGGCTTAGGTGACCCAATAACCGGAAGAGTTTCAGCTGATTCAGGGGTTGAATTTATGTCCACAGTCATTGGAAATGATGAAGAACAATTCATGATTTCCAACTCAGCAGGCTATGGTTATATTTCTGAATTCAAAAATATGGTCTCTTCAAAGAAGTCAGGTAAGGCATTTATGAAGCTTCCAAAAGGAGCTAAAGTTCTTAAAGCTTTTAAAGTAGAAGACACACATAAGTTCATTGTTGCTGTATCTAACATTGGCCGCTTACTTATTTTTTCATTATCAGAATTACCTATTTTAGCCAAAGGAAAAGGAAATAAAATTATCAATATTCCTAAAGCTAAATTCGAGTCAGAAGAAGAGTATTTAGCTCACATAGCACTTTTAGCAGATACTAGTAGTTTAAGGATAGAGAGCGGCAAGCAATTTTTAACTATAAAGATAAAAGATCTAGAAAATTATATTTCTTCAAGAGCAAAAAGAGGGAACCTTTTGCCTAAAGGTTATAGAAAAGTTGATGCTATTTCTGAAGAGTTAGATCCTAAGCTTTCTGAAGTTGAATAATAGATTTTTCTATAATTGCCAACCCAGATTTAATTAATTTATCTTCAATAATAAGACTTGGTGCTATTCTAATAGTATTGTTGTTTGCTTTTAAAACCATTAACCCATTTTTATAACACTGTTGCAGCACAGAATCTAAATTAATATTTTCAGTTACTTTTAACTTACAACCAATCCATAGACCAGCAGTATTAATTCTCTCAAAACAATTAAGTTTTTTATTCATTGTATTTAAATATTTAATAAACAATTTTTCTTTTTTCATTACATTACTTAATAGTCTTTTCTTTGCCATAGAATTAATTACCTCAAGTGCAACTGAGCAGGCTAATGGATTTCCCCCAAATGTTGTTCCATGAGCGCCTACCTGCATTGATTGAGCAATATGGTCTTTAGTTAGAATGGCTCCAATTGGAAAACCATTACCAAGACCTTTAGCACAGGTCAAAATGTCTGGCTTTATATTAAATTGTTCATATGCAAATAATGTTCCAGTTCTTCCTACACCAGATTGAACCTCATCAATGATGATAAGAACATTTTTTTCTTTACATAATTTTTTTATTTTACTGATAAAGTTACGTTTAGCTTTAATGATCCCAGCTTCCCCTTGAACTAATTCAAGAACTACAGCAGCAGTTTTCTTGGTTATTACTTTATCTAATCCTTTAATCTCATTATATGGATGATGTTTAATACCTGATGGCATCGGGCCAAAACCTTTTGTCATTCTCTCTGAACCATTTAATGCAATTGTCATCATTGTTCTTCCATGAAAAGCATCTGCAAATGCTACTATTTCATTCTTACCCTTCCCATATTTTTGATTTGCATATTTTCTTGCAGTTTTTACAGCGCCTTCCATTGCTTCGGCGCCAGAATTTGCAAAGAATACTTTGTCAGCAAAAGTATGTTTGCATAATGTTTTTGCTAAGTTAAGAGCAGGGGCATTGGTCATGGCATTCGATAAATGCCAAATTTTTTTTGATTGATCGTTGAGTACCTTTACTAGAGGGGGATAACAATGACCAAGGCTAGTAACAGCTATACCAGATGCAAAATCAATATATTTTTTATTTTTACTGTCCCAAACAATTGATCCTTTGGCTTTGACTGGAATAAAATGAGCAGGATTATATACAGGCATCATATAATCATCAAATTGTTTTCTAGTAACCATATAATAATTATACGTGATTTCAGTAAAAAAAATTAACGAAAAGAAATTTGAAATTTTAATAAAACCAAATAGTTCTTTAAATGGAACAGCTAGGATTTTATTTCTTTTGAGCATATTCATTTTATGCGGAGGAATAGCAATTATTTTTTATATAGTTGGTGCAACTTTGATCTTGCCTTTTGCAGGTATTGAATTAGCAGTCGTGTTTTTTGCTTTTTATTTAAACTTCAGATGGAGCGATCAAAAAGAAATAGTTACTTTGTCTTTAGATCATGTTCTTGTTGAGAAAGGAAGAAAAACTAAAGAGTACTCATGGAAAGAGTTTAGAACCTTTACAGCTTTTGAGATTGAAAAAAGCTCAAAAGATCAAATAAATCTGGGATTTAAATCAAAAGGCAATACTGTGATTATTGGAAATTTTTTAAATATTAACGATAAAAATGATCTCCAGTTTGAGATAACAAAGATCATTAACTATTTAAATCAACTAAATCCAGCTTCTTAATTTTTTATTTACCTCTATCAATTTAAGGGTTTCTACTTTTGGTATTCCCTCTTTAAAAGAGATTTTTGCTTCTCCTTTTATTAGAGGCTGAAGATATTCAATTGCTTTTTTAGTAATACCATAACCATCTTTTGTTATATAACTTCTCGGCAACTTCTTTTCAACATTAGCAATTTTAGAAAGTGGCGCTGGCTCAATTTTCCATGAATATTTTTTAGTTTTATTTCTTACAATAATTGGCATGACACTATTCATTCCCTTGACAGCATATTCTACCGCTTTAGCACCAACAGCTTGAGCCTGCATTAGATCAGTTTTGGATGATAGATGTCTTGCGCTTCTTTGAAGGTAGTCTGGAACAGCCCAATGTGTTTTATATTTAAGATTTTTAGTAACAAGACTTGATAAATATGGAGCAACTCCACCTAGTTGAGCATGTCCAAAAGAGTCTGTAGTGTTTGACTCAGTCAAAAACTTTCCTTTAGTATTTTTTATTCCTTCAGAAGCAACAACAACACAATAACCATCTTTAGAAACCGCTTTTTTAACTTTCAACAGGAATTCTTTTTGATTAAATTTTATTTCAGGGAATAAGATAATATGCGGTGAGTTTGTAGTACTATTTCTAGCTAGACCACCTGCAGCTGCTATCCATCCCGCATGTCTGCCCATAACCTCTAGGATAAATACTTTTGTAGATGATTCAGACATCGATTTAAGATCTAACGAGGCCTCCTGTGTTGAAGTAGCAATATATTTAGCTACAGATCCAAATCCAGGACAACAGTCAGTTAAAGCAAGATCATTATCAACAGTTTTAGGAATAGCGATACACTTAATAGCATAGCCAAGTTTAGCTCCTAATTTGGATATCTTATAAGCAGTATCAGCTGAATCATTTCCACCATTGTAAAAGAAGTATCCAATATCATGAGCTTGAAAAACTTCTATTAGTCTTTCATATTCTTTAGGATCATCTTCAAACTTTTTTAGTTTATACCTACAAGATCCAAAAGCACCGCCTGGTATCTCCATTAAATTCTTAATTGATGTCATAGATTCTTTAGAAGTATCTATTAGCTCTTCACGAAGAGCTCCAATGATTCCATTCTTACCCGCGTAAACTTTACCTATATGTTTTGGATATTTCTTTGCAGTTAGTATTAAAGATGCAGCTGTAGCATTAATAACTGACGTTACTCCACCAGATTGGGCATAAAAAGCATTTCTCTTCATTTATTTATTTAAAATGTATTTTAGGCTATCGTATCAAAAAACGATCTTAATTAAATTAGTTTTATATGAAAATACATATACTTGGAATTTGCGGAACTTTTATGGGCGGCTTGGCTCAGATTTTAAAAGAATCTGGTCATGAAGTAACTGGATCCGATAAACAGTTTTACCCACCTATGTCTGATCATTTAATAAGTTTAAACATAAAAACTTTTACAGGCTTTTCTGTTAAAGATATGCCTAAGGCAGATCTCTATATAATTGGTAATGCTTTATCAAGAGGCAACCCATGCGTTGAGCTCATTTTAAAAAATAAACTCCCTTTCAAATCTGGCCCTGAAATATTGGGAGAAATTTTAAAAGATAGAGAAGTAATAGCCATATCTGGCACTCATGGCAAAACTTCAACAGCATATATGGTATGCCA
>CACEAP010000011.1 GCA_902557645.1 uncultured SAR86 cluster bacterium | reverse complement strand
TTCACCTATTCCAGTAAATCTTGATTTGATAGAATCTGGAAGCTTTATATCATCAAGAGTCACAAAACTACCTTTCACCTTTCTGCCAAAAACCAAAAAGTTTATATTATGATCATTAAATCTTTCCAAATGTTCCAACATATCCTTTCTGTTTAAGTAAAATTTTTCATTCATTATTCTTACTAAAGTATCAGCCCCAATTATAAAAACTGAATTAGGGAATAATTCAGCTTTTTCACTAAATCTTCCATGTTTTGTAAGAACCCAACTATCATTGCTAGAAAATTGTTCTATAGTTCTTTCAATCTCATGAAATGTTAAAGGTGGCTTTTCAGCATTCTCTACACAAATTTCAAAGGTAACTCTCATACCAGTTCTTTTTTCTGCTAATTCTCGCATTTCTAAATGACCTTGATGGAGTGGGTTAAAAGATCCAGGAAATAATAATTCTGGTTTAGCTTTATGACTACTGACAAAATTTATTTTATTTTGCTTTAATTTAATCCAATCATTCTCAGCTTTTACAGTTTTTATTATTGCAGGCTCTTGATGAGCTGGTTGTGTTGACTTAATCCCACATGCATCTTTTAAAAGCATAAAAATGTATGCAGATACAAGATCCTCTTCTTCATTTCTTGTTCTTTTACCTTTCTCTAATGTGCAACTAATCGACTTGCTATAGCTTTCAGTTTGTAAGGTTATAAAAAACTTATGCTCTCCAAGTTTTTTATATGTAGTCACAAGACTTGCTGTAACTGAAATTCCTAATAAATACTTTGGGCTTGTTTTAGGCATTATTATTTTTGCCTTTTGAAATGCTTTAGCGGCCATACTCAAGCTTGTATCAAGACTACAATAATGATCAGGTTTTTTATTTAAGTAAGCATCAAGTGATTCTTTTGCATATGGAATATATGATTCTAAAATAGTATTACTTGCTCCTGGCACTTCCAAGAGTGAAGAAATAGCATTGCTGCCACCTCCACTGGAGACAATAACTATCTTGTATGGACTTTTATGGATTTTTAAAATATCTTTTTTCATTTTAAAAGCTTGTCTAAATCATTCATAGAATAAATTTTTTATATTTTAACCTAATATTAATGTTAGCTTGATAGAATATAAGTTAATTGGATATAACTAGATTTTTAAATTTTATGAAACTGAAGATGCAACACATTCTTGTTATTTTACTTTCTTTTCATTCATTTAGTTATGCAGCAGATATCCAAAGAATTACTTACGCCTCATGGAACCAGCCTGATGTTGAGCTTTTATATGTTTTACCAGAAGTAATAAATTTAGATACTAAAGTTTTATTTATAATTCATGGAGGTTCAAGGGGGGCTGAAAGATATTTAAAATACTGGATTAATGATACAAGAGATAAAAACGTAATTTTAGTAGCGCCTCACTTTACCAAAGACAATTATCCTTATTACAGCACTTTAGGAATGGCAACTCACTCTGGAAAAATTATAGATGATAAGAGTCATTGGCTAAGCAATTCAATTTCATCCTTTTATACTTTTTTTAAAAGTAGATATAACTTAAAAACACATAAATATCGTATATTTGGATTTTCTGGTGGATCACAATTTGTACATAGGTACTTAATGTATGGAGTAGATACTGGGATAGAGAAGGCTGCAATTGGCAGTGCAGGGTGGTATACCTTTCTAAATTATAGTCCATTCCCTTATGGTATTAAGAACATGCCTCTTGAGCCTGGAAGAATTGAATGGCTTATGTCACAAGAGGTGCTTTTTTTATTAGGAGATGAGGATAATGATCCCAATCATTCAAGCTTAAATTCAAGCAAAGGCGCATTGAAGCAGGGACCTCATAGGTATGCACGCGGTTATAATTACTTTAATACAATGGTGAAAGTTGGAAATAATTTTCAAATTCCCTTTAGGTGGAGATATCAAGTGGTAAAAGGAGTTGATCATGATACCAAAAAGATGTCTCTAGCCGCGATGCCATATCTATTAGAAGATTTAGACTATAAAACTAATTAGTATTTTTTTTAATAAAATCGCTAGCTTTATCAAAAATTAGCTCTTTTCTCTCTTTATTTAACTTTTCTAAAGCTTTAGGCATTAGCGCCAGTCTTGGATTTTTTTTAAAAAACTCTAAATTATCTTGAATAAATTTCCAGTACAAACCGTCAACTATGTCGCACCAATCTCCTTTTTTATGATTAGACATTCTTAACATATAGCTTGATCCGCATATGTAAGGCTTAGTAGAAAAAATTCCGCCATCAGCATATGTTCCCATACCATATACATTTGGCACCATAACCCAGTCATGTGCATCTACAAACATTTCAGTAAACCAGATATAAACCTCATCTGGTTTAATTCGCGATAGATTCATTAAATTAGATATGATCATCAATCGATTAATGTGGTGGGTGTATCCAAATTTAACTGATTCTTTAATAGCAGTATCTAGAGGAGGTATTCCTGTATTCCCCTCATACCAATTATCATTTAACTTTTTTTTATGATTCCAAAAATTTAAACTCTTATATTCAGGTATATTTTCCCAATAGACACCTCTTATAAACTCCCTCCAACCAAGAATTTGTCTAATAAAGCCTTCGACAGAGTTAAGTGGGATTGCAGAGTCAGAATCAAAAAATCTCTTTTCACATTCCTTAATACATTCCATAGGGTCTAATAAGCCATTATTAAGATACGGTGATAAAAGAGAGTGAAATAAAAAAGGATCGTCTTTATTAATGGCATCTTGAAAAGTCCCATAATTAAAAAGGTAATTATCAAGAAAAAAATTTAATTGTTTATTAGCATTCTTATAGGTAACAGCCCAATTAAAACTCTCTAGATTGCCATATGATTTTGGAAAAATTTTCTCCACCTCAACCATTACATCGAAGGTAATTGAATCTACTTTATATGCTTTCCTTTTAATAGGATCTTCTTTTAATTTACTAATGCCAGCCCGGTTTTGTTTATCAAGATTCCATACTCCCGAATAAGGCTTTCCATCCTCCATTAATATAGAATATTTTTTTCGTAACCACCGATAGTAAAACTCTTGAACTATATTCTTTTTTCCATCTGCCCATGATTTAAAATCATCAGCATCAGATATAAACTTTGTATCTTCTAAGATATGCAATGTTTTACCTTGGCTCTGAGCAAAGAACATTAACTCTGATAATGTTTCATAGTCTGCAGGCTTGGTAACATATATTGCGTTATAGTTTTTCTTTAAAAATAATTCTTTTAAGTAACTTCCAATAAATTGTTTTTGTTTTGGGCCTATCTTCTTATGAATAATGTTAAATCTTTTACTTAGGGGTTCAATTAGATTTCTTAATGAAGCTAAAAGAAATACTAATTTTTGCTTGTTATGATTAAGCTTATAAAATGATTCAATTGGTTCATATAACAATAAATCATCATCAGAATTAAGTTTCTCATAAACTAGATTGTTTTTTGATAGCTGATCAGGAAGGATAATGCCAAGTGAATTCATTTGTAATTCTTTAATGGTATAGATGCAGACTCAAGCAATACACCTTTTTTATCTTTTAGCTTTAATGTAATTTCTGCTGTCTTTGAATTAACTGAAATAATTCCATAATTTTCTTGAGGATAAGTTTTGCCAATAAGAAGAGAGTCTGTCTCATAGCCTTTTACCGGTTTGTTCATCGAAGATGCTGTGAGTTCATATAAGTTTTCAAATTTATAAATGCCTCCTCTATGCCTATCTCCTGATATAACAACCACCTGTTTACCTGATGACTGAATCATATTAAGCAGCTTATTTCTCTCTAATGGGAAATTTGACCATTTTTCAAACCTATGTTCTGTAGCTAAAAGCTGAATAGAGGTTAGCAGGATTACAAGATCAGCATCTTGCTGAAATAAATCTTCAAGCCACTTCCATTGTGCTTGACCTAACACAGTAGCATCCTTACTTATATTTTCTTTGTAGTGTTTTTTTAATCCTATTAATTCTGTTTTTAATTCCGATCTGAAGTACCTAGTATCAAGACCAATAATATGTATATTTAAATCATCAAATTTTTTAAATAAATCAAAGTAAATACCATCTCTGGAGTGTCTTATATCATTGGCAGGTATATTCCAAAATTCTAGAAAAAGATCTTGAGCCTCTTCTCTTAATTGATACTCACTACCTCCATCATTTTTTCCATAATCATGATCATCCCATATTTTAAGAATTTCTATTTCATTTAACCAACTAGGAAAATTATTTTTTTGCTTATTGTAAGAGCGAGCCATTTTTTCCAATTTATAAGAAGGGGAGTCACCATATACATTGTCACCAAGAAATATAAATCCATCTAAATTTTCTTCTTGGATTGCATTCCATATTGGTTGAGGCTCATCTTGATGAAGACATGAACCAAGCGCAAAGGTTAATTCCTCGCCAGATACATCCATAACTTTAATGGTTAAAAAGACAGATAATATGATGATGTACAGATTTTTTTTCATGCTAAAATCACAATAACATAGAATTTATTTGAAAACATTTGTTGAAATACTTATCACCATTTTTAATCTTGCTCATTTTGATTTCATGCTCAAATGAGACTAATTACCAGGATGAAAGATCTAGCAATTTAATTAAGCCTAATTTTACCTCAATTCAAATTCGATATGATTGTAAATTAAACAAAGACAAATCTTTAAATAATCTTGAAGCGCTTATTCCTAGTTTAGTAACACAAATTCAAGCAGCTTCTCCTTCAGCAAATATAGAATTTTTATTTAATCAAGCTAATAATATTGAAAGATTCTCGATCTTATACTCAGATAATGAAATGAATGCAGATGGTGAATCTTTTACAAGCCTTGTTATTGACCAGGGTATAAGTAAAATTTCTAGTTGCAATTCAACAGATGAAAAAATGCTTTCTGCAAATATTTATATTGATAATGATCCACTTAACCTTACTTCTTTTGAAGTTGAAATACTTAATTGTGAATTCAATCCAGGTTTCAATTATGGAACTTTCTCTATAGAAATAGATACATTTTTAAATTTATTGCGTAAAAAAGATATTCAGTATTTTGCAAAATTTCAACAAGTTGATTCTGAGAGCTCGAGTTTTACTTGGATTAATTATCTGGGTTCTGAGGATGATCGAAATAATTTGTATAAAAGCTGGTTAGGTCAAGAAGATTCTATTGCTATTCAGGACGCTTTTAATACCCATTCAATATGTCAATCCTCTGCATCATATAAAGGTTATAAGGTTTTATAATTTTTTGTATTTAATTAATGTATATAAATAATAAAATTTTATAAAAAAATATCGATATACTATTTTGCTTAAACTATATTAAAAAATCTGGAGGATTTTTATGAAACAATTATTTTTAGGACTTATTTTGATTTCCGCATCTTCAACATTTGCACAAGATGAAGTTGAATATAAGTATGAACCGGCAGTTAATAAAGCAGAATACTATATTGGTAGCTTTAATAAAGGTAAAGACCTTAGTGACTTAGTTGAGTGGTATGAAGAGTTTGATGAGTGGGGCGAAGGTCAAGGCAATACATATGATTCTATGACTGTGGGTATTCTTATACCTTACTTCCATGATGACTTATCTGCTGCTGATGTTATGTGGGTTAATACATGGCCATCACCGCTTGAACAGTTTGCTGGATTAGAAACCTGGATGACGAAAGGCGGCTTAGAATTACTTGAGGACTTACCAGTTACCAATTCAAGAGTTGTAGATACTTTTCAGTGGGTAATTTCTGAACCATCAAGCATGGATGCTGGGAATATGATGTATGCAACTTATGCTGAGTGTTCATTAGAGGAGGGGTATACAATGCGAAAAGTTTATGACCTTTATAAAGATTTTGCTATTTATGCTGCATCTCAAGGTGATACAGTTGGAAGAAAAATGATTGTTCCTGATGCGGGTTATTCACTTCCTGATGGCGTAGACTTTGTAAGATTAATGTGGACTTCTTCTATATCTGAGAGAGGTGTTAATGCTGATCTATTTTATAGCAAGATTGGGGACTCTCAGGCGGCGGCAGATTTAAAAGGGTTTTCATGCTCTAATGCTAATTCTTATACAGGATTATCAATGAAAGCAGCCGAATAGAATTACAAAATTCTTTAAAAAGGGAGCAATTAGCTCCCTTTTTTATTATAATTATGCGCACTGCGGGTATCGTATAATGGCTATTATAAGAGGTTTCCAACCTTTTGATGAGAGTTCGATCCTCTCTACCC
>CACEAP010000010.1 GCA_902557645.1 uncultured SAR86 cluster bacterium | reverse complement strand
TTTGGAACTATATTGTGGATGCGGAACCTTCACTATTCCATTAAGTTATACTTTTAATAATATATTTGCAACAGAAAATAACCGTGATTCAATAAGTTACCTTAAAAAATCAATTAGTAAAAATGATATTAAAAATATCTTTTATGCTAGATTATCAGATATTGAGTTGATGGATGCCCTTAAAGGAAGAATATTTAGAAGATTAGAGGATGTTGATCTTAAGAATTTTGATTTTAGCCATATTTTAGTCGATCCACCAAGGTCTGGTTTAAGTAACAACATTACAGAAATCTTAAATAAGTTTGATAACATTATTTATATATCTTGTAATCCAGATACATTCCAAAGAGACCTAAATAACTTAAAAGATTACAAAATAGAAAAACTTGAAGTGTTTGATCAATTTTCAAACACCCCTCACATAGAATTAATTGCTTTATTAATTAAACGCTAAAATTATAATTTTGAATCTAGTTCTGGAAGTGCTTCAAAAAGATCAGCAACAAGACCATAATCTGCAACCTGAAAAATTGGTGCATCTTCATCTTTGTTGATAGCTACAATAACTTTAGAATCTTTCATGCCAGCTAAATGTTGAATAGCTCCAGATATTCCAACAGCGATATATAAATCTGGTGCTACTATTTTTCCTGTTTGTCCAACTTGATAATCATTTGGTACAAAGCCTGCATCAACTGCGGCTCTTGATGCACCAACTGCGGCACCGAGCTTATCAGCAATAGAATCTAATAAATGAAAATTATCACCAGATTGCATACCTCTTCCTCCAGAGATAACAATATCTGCAGCAGTAAGTTCTGGTCTGTCACTTACAGCAAGCTCTTCATTTACAAATGATGATTTACCATCTGTCCCAACTGATGCAATATCTTTAACTTCTGCAATAGCTGATCCAGAATTAACTCCATCAAAAGCGGTAGATCGTACTGATATAATTTTTTTATCATCTAAAGTTTTTACAGTCGCAATACAACTTCCTGCATAAATTGGTCTTTTAAAAGTATCAGGACCTAAAACAGCAGTTATTTCAGATATTTGTTGCGAGTCCAATAAAGCTGAGACTCTTGGTAAAAAATTCTTTCCAAAAGTTGTAGCTGGAGCAAGTATGTATTCAAAATCATCTGCTATTGATATTACTAATTTAGCAATATCTTCAGCTAAAAAATTTTCATAAGCTGCATCATCAGCCAGAAGAACTGTTGTGACTCCATCTAGTGATGCTACTTCATTTGCAACGTTTGAGCAGGCAAGGCCGGCTACCAGAACATTTATATCTGAACCAATTTCTCTTGCAGCTGCAATAGTAGAATTGGTTGATCCTTTTAAATTATTATTATCGTGCTCTGCTATTACTAAAATTTTCATGATATTACCTTTGCTTCATTTTTAAGTTTATCCATAAGCTCATCAACAGATTCAACGGTTACTCCTGCTGCTCTTTCTGCAGGCAGCTCAACTGAAAGTAATTCAGTTCTATTGCTAATATCAAATCCCATATCGGCTAAACTTATAATATTAAGTTCTTTTTTCTTAGCTTTCATGATATTTGGCAAAGAGGCATATCTAGGCTCATTCAATCTTAAATCAGTTGTTACAATTGCTGGAAGTGACACTTGAATCGTTTGCAATCCACCATCAATCTCTCTAGTTACATTTGCAGAGTCTCCTGAAATGTTAATCTCAGATGCATTAGTCGCTTGAGCATATCCCATTAATGCTGCAAGCATTTGTCCAGTCTGATTATTATCACCATCAATAGCCTGCTTGCCTAAAATTATTAGATTTGGATTTTCATCTTCACAGATATTAGCTAAAGCTTTTGCTATAACTAAAGGCTCTACTAAATTATCTGATTCAACTAAAATAGCTCTGTCAGCACCTAATGCTAAAGCTGTTCTAAGTTGTTCTTGGGAATCTTGTTTACCAACAGTAACTGCAATAACTTCTGAGGCAGCGCCAGATTCTTTAAGCCTGACTGCTTCTTCTAATGCTATTTCACAAAATGGATTAACAGACATTTTTACATTATTTAGATCAACATTTGATTGATCAGAAAGAGGTCTAACTTTTACGTTATAATCTACCACTCTTTTTATAGGAACTAAGATTTTCATTTTTTACTCGGTATGTGTTATTGATGAATTTAAAAAACTGTATAATTGTAATGTTTTTTACAAATTATCTAAAGATATAATTAGGGGATATTATTAGATATCATTTAACTTATATATAAGGGAAGTTAGATATGGATAGAGAAATAATGGAATATGACGTTGTTGTTGTTGGCGGCGGCCCAGCTGGACTAGCAACAGCCATTCGTTTTGCTCAGTTAAATAAAGAAAATAATACAGATTACTCTATATGCTTATTAGAAAAAGGCTCAGAGATTGGAGCTCATATCTTATCAGGCAATGTTTTTGAACCAACAGCATTAAATGAACTTATTCCAAACTGGAAAGAGTTAGGAGCCCCATTAAATACACCTGTAAAAAAAGATAAGTTAAGATTTCTTCTTAAAAGTTTAGCTTTACCTATTCCAGCATTTCTTATGCCAACTATGAATAACCATGGTAACTACGTTCTAAGTTTAGGTAATTTATGCAGATGGTTAGGTGACCAAGCAGAAAACTTAGGTGTAGAAATTTTTCCTGGATTTCCAGCTAGTAAAATTGTCTACCAAGATGAAAAAGTAGTTGGTGTACAAACAGGTGATATGGGTATATCAATGGATGGCCAGGAAAAAGCTGGTTTCGAGCCAGGTATTGAAATTAGAGCTAAGCATACAGTTTTTGCTGAAGGCTGTAGAGGACATTTAGGAAAAGAATTAATTGCCAAATATAATCTTGATAATGGTAAAGATCCACAACATTATGGTATTGGTTTTAAAGAAGTCTGGAAAATTCCTAAAGACCAACATGAGCCAGGCTTAGTGGTTCATACAAATGGCTGGCCTACTAGTTATGATACTCCTTCAGGATCATATCTATATCATGGTGAAAATGAAGAAGTGTTTTTGGGTTATGTGGTTCCTCTTGATTATAAAAATCCATATTTAAGTCCATTTGATGAATTTCAAACATGGAAAACACATCCATCAGTCAAGGCTTATCTTAAGGATGGTGAAAGGTTAACATATGGAGCTAGAGCTTTAATCAAAGGCGGTTTGCAATCCTTACCCAAGATGGAATTTTCTGGTGGTTTATTAGTTGGTTGTAATGCTGGAACTATGAATTTCTCAAAAATTAAAGGTTCACATACCGCTATGAAATCAGGCTTATTAGCTGGCGAATATATATTTGATAAACTTAAAAACCCAAATGACGAATTGGGTTATGATGCTATGATTAAGAACTCATGGATTCATGATGAGCTATATAAGTCTAGAAATTTTGGACCATTCTTTCATAAATTTGGAGCATTACTTGGTGCAGCTTTTAACGTAATTGATCAGTTTATATTTAGAGGTAATTTACCTTTTACACTTGATAATCCTACCCCTGATCACGAATCTTTAATGCCAGCAGACAAAGCAAAAAAAATAAATTACCCAAAACCTGACGGAGTCTATTCATTTGATAAATTGAGTTCTGTTTATTTATCAAATACTAACCATGAAGAAGATCAGCCTTGCCACCTTGTGTTAAAAGACCCATCTATACCAATATTAAAAAATTTACCTATGTATGATGAGCCTGCACAAAGATATTGCCCTGCAGGTGTCTATGAAGTTGTGGAAAAAGAAGGTGAAAAGAAATTTGTAATTAATGCTCAAAATTGTGTTCATTGTAAAACTTGCGACATCAAAGACCCTTCGCAGAATATTAAATGGGTTTCTCCTGAAGGACCTGGCGGACCTAACTATCCAAATATGTAAATTGAAAAATTTTTCTTATTTATATCTACTAATTTTTTTAATTTCATCATGTAGTCAATTAAGTGATGAGGACGAATTTGGTTTAATTATAGAAAGTGAATGGCAAAGAGGAATTGAAGAAAATCCATTACGCGCTTCTGCTATGGGTATATTAGATAATAATGACAAATGGCCCTCATATTCTTTAAATGATATAAATGATGATCATAATCACAATGTTGATATATTAAATAAATTAAACCGCATTAATGCAGATTCTTTTAATAATCCTGAAAATATTTTAAATTTTGAATTATTTAAAAATCAATACATAGAATCAATTGAAAGTCATTCGTTTAAAGCTTTCTTAATACCCTTCAGTCATAGAGGTGGTATTCAGCTTCAACATGAATCTGCTGAAACATTACCTTTAAGAGAAGTAAGTCATTATGAAGATTGGATTACACGTCTAAATTCAATTGATGTTTATATTAATAATCATATAGATATAGCTAAGCAAGGCATCAAAGAAGACATAATGCCACCTCGGATTTTAATGGAAAGAGTTCTTGGACAAATTGAAAATCAGGCATTTATTAAACCATCAGAGAGTCCATTTTATAAAGCCTTTATGGAAATACCTGATTCTATATCTAATGATGATAAAAAATTACTTCAGAAAGCAGCATTAGAGGTAATAGAAAAAAAAGTAATTCCTGCATATGCAACATTATATAATTTTTTTAAAAATGAATATCTTCCAAATTGTCGTGAAACGATTGGTATAAATAAGATACCTAAAGGTTCTAAATATTATGAATTTTTAGCAAAAAAGTTTACTACAACAGATCTTAATCCTAATGAGATACATGACATTGGGTTAAACGAAGTAAAACGAATTAAAGCTGAAATGATGAAAGTTATTGATGAAGTAAAATGGGAAGGAACTTTTAAGGAATTTTTGGAATATCTTCGATCAGATTCAAGATTTTACTTTGATAATCCTGAGGACTTATTAACAGAATATTTAGCTACATCAAAAAGAATAGATCCCGAATTAGTCAAATTATTTAGCTATTTACCCTCTGTTCCATATGGAATTAGGCCTATACCTATGGAAAGTGCTCCAGATACAACCACAGCGTATTACCAACCTCCTGCAGCTGATGGATCTAGGGCTGGATTCTACTATGTTAATCTCTATAGGCCTGAAGTTAGGCCTAAATACGAGATAGAAGTCTTGACTGTTCATGAGGCTATGCCTGGTCATCACCTACAAATAGCTATAAGCATGGAACTAGATCTTCCTAATTTTAGAAAATATGGTGGGATCACTGCTTTTGTTGAAGGCTGGGGTCTTTATAGTGAAGCCCTTGGATATGATCTAGGTTTATATAAGGACCCATACTCAAAATTTGGTCAACTTACATATGAGATGTGGAGAGCAATTAGATTGGTTGTTGACACAGGAATGCATTACAAAGAATGGACAAGACAAGATGCAATCAATTATTTTTTAGAAAATTCAGCTAAAAGCAAACAAGATATTATTAATGAAGTTGATAGGTATATAAATTGGCCAGGCCAAGCGTTAGCCTACAAAATAGGTCAGATGAAAATTCTTGAATTAAGAAATAAAGCTAAAAGTACATTAGGTAATAAATTTGATATTAAAGAATTTCATTTTGAAGTTTTAAAAAGAGGCTCTTTGCCATTGTCAAAACTTGAATTCTATATAAATGAATGGATTATCGCTAAAAGCTTATGAGGAAGCTGAAGAACTTTTACATCTTGCACTACAATATTTAACATTCTTCCAATCTCTTTCCCATTTTTTTCTCCACTTAAAAGGTTTCTTACAATGAGAACAAATCTTTGAAGGTAGATTTAATTTTTTATGCAATTGAACCTAGCTCATGAAATGTTTTGAAACTTTCTAAAAGTAATGTGTTTCTCTTAGAATTATTTTTTTGCTCTATAGCAATATCTATTAGTTTGTAATAAACACTTCTTGCGATAAGACCTTCGATTCCAGACCTAACATTAACAACCGGATAATACTCATCATTATAAAGCTTTAACTCTAGCTTATGATCAAGATTTAACGGAAAGGAATAATCAAAGCCAGTATCTAAAATAATTTCTTTATTTAAATTATCATAAGTGAAATCTACTATTAAATATGGGGCAATTTCTACATCTAATTTAATTTTTTCAACAGGGGTTACAAGAAAATAATTATCACCTTCTCTTTTAAGAATTGTTGAAAATAATTTCTTTAAACGTTTTCTACCAATAATAGAATTGTTGTAATACCAATCTCCCTTTATATCAATTGAAAATGAAGCATTTGTGCACAATTCAGGATTCCATAAATGCACTGGAGGGAAGTTATCCTCATTATATTTACTAAGAGACTTTAAGATACTATCAATTGACATAAGTAATATTATAAATAATAAAGAGGCCTATAATAATTAGAAATGATGCTGATAGATTTTCAATTAATTTGTTGTTTTTTGTAAAAGAGTTATTTAATTGAGGTGTCGTCAGAATATAGGATAAAAAACAAAACCATAAAGTTGTCATTGCTCCAAAATAAATAGG
>CACEAP010000009.1 GCA_902557645.1 uncultured SAR86 cluster bacterium | reverse complement strand
AGCTCATAAATCATGTATATCCATGCAGCACAACCAATAACAAATGCAACAGTTACATTCATCATTCCAGCTTCACCCATGAATCCAAATCCTAACATTACTAAAGAACCAATAAGCAGTTTCTTAAATAATGAACCAGCTACAGAAGTACATGCAGCTAATATTAAATAGAATTCAACCATTTGTAATGGAACAGTTAATAGCCAATCGATATATCTAAATACAGTAGGAGTTTGGCCAGTTTCTACCCAAACGCCTCTCATATATAGATAATGCCAGAATGCGATACCGCAAATTAAACCAGCAACAGTTAGCGATGTTTTCCATTTAGAGCTTACTTGATCTCTTTCAACAAAGAAAAAGACTGTTGCAGCAAGCATAGCAGCTGTAACAAGCCAAAATGAAATACCAACTCCATCATTAATATTCAAATCGCCGCTACCTGCAGCATAAGATGGAAGGGCTATCGCAGTTGTTAATAATAATAACAATTTCATATACTACCCCCTAGTAGTTTCATAAGAAATAAAATAATTTCTTAAATATTTTTAAGAGAATGATTCTCAATGACTAGATTATAGATAATATCTATAAGAAAAAAAAGTTTTAGCAACATAAAGTATTATGCACTTATATATAATTTTTATATATAAAATGCTCTTAAGTGATCTAATTAAGTCTTTTTGTTATATTTAAGAAATAATTTTTTAGCAAGGATGAATATGAAATCAAGTCAAGATTCTTATTGGAAAGAAAACCTCAGAATACTCTTATTTCTTCTTTTAATATGGTTTTTAGTTTCATTTGGTTTTGGGATCTTACTTTCTGATTGGCTTGATCAATTTCAATTAGGAGGTTTCAAGCTCGGGTTTTGGTTTGCTCAACAAGGCAGTATTTACATCTTTATTATATTAATTTTTATATATATTCACCTAATGAATAAGTTAGATAAAAAATATTTTGGTAAAGATAATTCTGAGGATCCTAATTGATGGACGTAACACAACTTACATATCTTTTTGTTGGACTATCCTTTGCTTTATATATAGGAATAGCCTTTTGGTCTCGAGCTAGATCTACAAATGATTTTTATGTTGCTGGAAAGGGTGTCAATCCTGTAGCAAATGGAATGGCTACTGCTGCTGACTGGATGTCAGCAGCTTCTTTTATTTCTATGGCAGGATTAATAGCTTTTTTAGGAAAGGATGGTTCAGTCTATTTAATGGGATGGACGGGTGGTTATGTGGTCTTGGCTTTACTATTAGCTCCATACTTACGAAAGTTTGGTAGATTTACAGTCCCAGATTTTATCGGCGAAAGATATTATTCTAAAACAGCCCGTTTAGTTGCAGTAATTTGTCTTATTTTTGTATCTTTTACTTACGTGGCTGGTCAAATGCGTGGAGTTGGAATTGTTTTTTCAAGATTTTTAGAAGTAGATATTAATATAGGAGTTATTATTGGAATGATAATTGTTTTCTTTTATGCAGTATTAGGGGGCATGAAAGGTATTACTTACACCCAAGTAGCACAATATTGCGTTCTGATTTTTGCCTATCTGGTACCAGCGATATTTATATCTATTCTTATTACTGGAAATCCATTTCCTCAATTAGGTTTTGGGGATACCTTAGTTGGTACAAATACCTACTTACTTGACAAATTAGATTTGGTATCAATTGACCTTGGTTTTGCACCATATACTGAAAATGTTAAAAGTAAGATTGATATATTTTGTATAACTGCAGCGCTAATGTTTGGAACCGCAGGATTGCCTCATGTTATTGTTAGATTCTTTACAGTCCCTAAAGTTAGAGATGCTAGAAAGTCTGCTGGTTATGCATTAATCTTTATTGCAATCTTATATACAACTGCTCCTGCAGTTGCTGCATTTGCAAAAATAAATTTTATAGATTCTATTCAGAATAAGAGTTATGAGTCTTCACCAGAATGGTTTAAAAATTGGGAGGATATTGGTCTGATAGCATGGCAAGATAAAAATGCTGATGGAATCATTCAATATTCATCTGGAAATGCTATAGATGGCCGTCCTCAATATTCAGATCAACGTGGAACTAATGGAGAAAGGATTTTAACGAATCAAATCGTTCCTTCTAACAAAAATGAGGTTTATATAGATAGAGACATTATGGTTTTAGCAAATCCTGAAATAGCTAAACTTCCGTCATGGGTAATTGCACTAGTTGCCGCTGGTGGACTAGCTGCAGCTTTATCAACAGCAGCTGGACTACTGCTAGTTATTTCGTCCTCTATTTCGCATGATTTGCTTAAAAAAACCTTTCGACCAAATATTACTGAAAAGCAAGAATTATTTTATGCTCGCTCTGCAGCAGCTGTAGCTATATTTATAGCAGGTTTATTTGGAATATATCCGCCTGCTTTCGTAGCTCAAGTAGTAGCTTTTGCATTTGGATTGGCAGCTTCGACTTTTTTTCCTGTTCTTTTCATGGGCATCTTTTCAAAAAGACTTAACAAAGAGGGAGCGATAGCTGGAATGATTTCAGGCTTATTATTTACCCTAAGTTATATAATTTATTTTAAATTTCTCAATACCCAACTTAATAATGCAGATTTTTGGTTTTTATCTATTTCCCCTGAAGGAATCGGTTTTGTTGGAATGATTATTAATTTTTTAGTTGCCATAATAGTTTCTACTTATACAAAACCGCCACCTCAAGAAGTTATTGCAATGGTTGAAGATATCCGACAGCCATAATATAAGGAGCAAACATGAAATACTTTTTAATTTTATTTTTAATTCTTACACTTAATGTTATTAATTCTGACGAATTAGAGTATCTTGAACCCAAAGTCCATTCATTAAACAATTCAAATCCTGAAAGAGTACTCTTTGTTGGAAATAGTTATTTGTACTACAACGACAGCCTTCACAATCATTTAAGAAGGATGGTAGAAGAAAAAAATCCATCTAGGAAAGAAAATATGGGATATAAATCGGCAACAATTGGAGGGTCAATTCTAGCTCATCATAACCTAACGCATTTACTTGATTCACAAAACATTGGGATTAATGAACCATTTGAATTAGTAATAATACAAGGAGGCAGCGGAGAGGTTTTAGTTAAAGATTCTCGTGATTCTTTTGCAATAAATGCTGAAAGAATGATTAAAGAAATAAAAAATAAAGGAGCAGAAGCACTACTTTATATGATTCATCCATATGTACCACCTCATGAATTATATGACCCAAAAATGATTGAAAAGATCAGATATACCTATTTAAATGCTGGCAACAAAAATAATGTAATAGTTGCTCCAATAGGCTTGGCCTATATGAATGCTTATAAAGAGAGGCCAGAAATAAAATTACATAAATCTTTTGATGGAAGCCATCCAGATCTTCTAGGAACGTACTTATCAGCTTGTGTGTTATATGCGACTATTTACAAAAAACCATCTTCAGATGTTGACTACAATTATTATGATGCAATTAGTCCTGAAGATCAGAAATTCTTACAAAATATTGCTGACAATACAGTAAATGAATTTTTTAGAAGATAATCCTATTTCTTTAGGTGTTTAAAAGTTTTGCTATATAAATAATGTTTAGTATGATCATCATATGAAAGTTGCTATATATCCTGGCTCATTCGACCCAATTACATTTGGTCATATGGATATTATTGAAAGAGCATGCGGCATTTTTGATAAAGTCATACTTGCTGTTGCTGAAAGTGAGACAAAAAAACCATTATTTACTTTGGATGAAAGACTTGGATTAACTAAATCCATATATTCTGATCATCCAAAAATAGAAACAGTTAGTTTTTCAAGGAAATTAACAGTTGAATTAGCAAGAGAGCATAATGCTTGTGCAATTATAAGAGGTTTAAGAGCTGTTGCAGATTTTGAGTATGAGTTTCAATTAGCCACAATGAATAGATCTTTAGCACCTGATATAGAAAGTATATTTTTAACTCCTAAAGATACCTTAATATATGTTTCTTCAAGTCTTGTAAAAGAGATAGCTGAATTGAAAGGTGATATATCTAGATTCGTTCATCCCAATGTTGATCAGGCATTAAAAGCAAAGTTACTAGTCTAATTCTGACAAGTTTCACAAAAGTAAGTTGCTCTTTGGTTTTGTGTAATTTTCTTTATTGTATTTTGACACTTTGAACATTTTTTATCTTCTCTATCATATACATTTAGCTGTATCTTAAAATATCCTTTGCTTCCTTCGGCTGAGAAGAAGTCTCTGATTGTAGTACCTCCAACCTTTATAGCTTTTTTTAAAATATTTTTCGAAAATTTTGTGATTAAATTGCATTCAACTCTGGAAATTGAATTAGCAATCCTAGTAGGGTTAATTGATGACTTGAAGAGTATCTCAGATGCATAAATATTGCCGATTCCAACAACATTTTTCTGATTCATAATAAAATTCTTAATATTTGTTTTTGAGTTTATAACAACGTTATGTAAATATTCTCCACAAAACTCATCTGATAAGGGTTCAGGGCCTAAATTAGATATTAAAGAATGATCTTGATAGGATTTTGTAATGTGAATAGAGCCAAATCGACGCGGGTCATTATAAATTAA
The DNA here is from genome assembly GCA_902557645.1 of uncultured SAR86 cluster bacterium. Classification (GTDB taxonomy): domain Bacteria; phylum Pseudomonadota; class Gammaproteobacteria; order Magnimaribacterales; family D2472; genus MED-G78. The sequence continues at coordinate 3,262 of CACEAP010000009.1, read as the reverse complement.
TTTTTTACTCTTAAAAATCAATTCAACATGATCATGCTTCTTAAAATAATTATCTGCTGTATTCATTATTCTTAGAGTTCCTGACATGCCTAAATGAATTATCAAATAATAATTACTCAGATCAAATATTAGATATTTTGCTCTTCTGAAGATCTTATGTATTTTTTTATTGCTTATTTTTTTGTTGATATTTATATCAATTGGCCACCTGAGATTGGGGTTATGAATTTTAATCGAGGAAAGAGTTTCATTTTCAAATAATTTTATTGCTTGAAGGGTTGTTTCTACCTCAGGTAGCTCAGGCATTAATTAAGAAAATTATTTATATCAGTAATATTATCTGGCTCAAGATTTCCTGCTGAAAGACCTAATCTTAGATTAGCAAGAATGTAATCATATTTTGCATTAGCTAAATTTCTTTCTGCAGAGTAAAGATTTTTTTCAGATTGAAGTAAATCAACTATATTCCGTGTCCCAACCTCATAACCAACTTTAGTGGCTTCAAGTGCACTTGTTGCAGAAACAACTGCTTGCTCTTGAGCATTTACATTTGCAACTAAAGTTATAACATTCGAATATTGCGATCTAACTTCTTGAATAACAGATCTTTCTATAAATAGTGTATCTTCTATACTTTTATCATAATTTGCATAAGCCTGTTTTCTTCTAGAATTGACACTACCACCTTGAAAAATTGGCATACTTAATTGGACGCTGTAAGATCTTCGCTCTGTTTCGCTTGGGACTGTAATAATTAAACCTCCAGTATCGAGATCATCGTATTTGTATTGATTGGTTTCTGATTTAGATACCGATCCTACAATATCTAATTTAGGTAAATGATCTGCAGCAGCTCCTCTGGCAGCATTTTTTGATGCATTTCTTCTTAACTTTGCTGCTTTTAATCTATAGTTATTATTAATAGCAAGATTTACCCAGTCTTGTTTTGATGCTGGAGAAGGATTCACTATAGGTAAGTTATTCCCTAGGGGATCAATACTATAAACCTCTCTTCCAATTAGAGCATTAAGAGCTTCTCTAGCAGAGAAGACCGCACCTTCCGATCTAATTCTAGAAGCTAGACTTAAGTCATAAGCTAATTGCGCTTCTTGGACTCCAGTAATGGCTGAAAGACCTACTTCAAATCTTTGTTGAGCTTGATCAAGTTGTTTTTTTATAGCTTTTTCTTCAGATTTGGCTGCATTTAAATTGTCGATCGCTCTTAAAACCCCGAAATATAATTCTGCAGTTCTTACAACAAGATTTTGTTGCTCATATCCAAAATCAGCCTCTGAAGCATCAGTTAAAGATTGGGTTCTTTTATATTGAAACCATGAATCCAATCTTACTAGTGGTTGACTTAATCGAGCTGATGAAGAAAAGCTATTGTACTCATTACTCAATATGCCGCCTTGGTATGACTCATTCCAACTAGTACCACCGCTAATTGAAACATTAGGCATTAATCCAGCTCTGCCTTGGACAACTATTTCTTTTCCTGCTAGAAGTGAATATTCTGCAGCTTTATATTGTGGATCATTTTCTAGAGCTTCATTATAGATATCAATAATGTTCTCTGAGTAAATACCAGTAGATGTTATTAAAATAGTTGTAAAAATAATATTTTTCATATTGTGCTCATTGTATTATATGTAAAGTAAACTTTACAGTATTAATTTAATGTTTACAGTGCATACATTTAACACTTATTCTAACTATTTTGTCAATCTAGCTTTTTTTATTATGTTATTAATTTAATTCTGAAAGTTATGACTTTCTTAGAGTAAAATAACTTTATAGAGTTCATTTCACATATAAAATAAAGGGCATTATAAATTGAGCAAAAATTCATATGACTCAAAAGCCATAGAAGTTTTATCGGGTCTAGATCCGGTAAGAAAAAGACCTGGGATGTATACGGATACCAGTTGTCCAAATCATTTAATTCAAGAAGTCCTCGATAATTCAGTTGATGAAGCATTATCAGGACATTGCTCAAGAATTAAAGTAAACCTATATAAAGATGGCTATATACAAATTTCTGATAATGGTAGAGGAATGCCTGTTGACATTCATCCTGAGCATAAAGTATCTGGTGTTGAATTAATAATGTGCAAGCTTCATGCTGGAGCAAAGTTTTCTGGCAATGAATATAACTTCTCGGGTGGTTTGCATGGGGTTGGTGTCTCTGTAGTTAACGCTTTATCTGCAAATTTAAATGTAACGATTAAAAGAGAGTCAAAAGAATTTGAAATAAGTTTTGCTGATGGTGAAAAGATAAAAGAATTAAAGCAAATTGGTGAAGTTGGAGTTCAGAATTCTGGTACTACAATAAAATTTTTACCAAATAAAAAATATTTTGAATCTGAAAAAATACAAAAAAATCATTTAAAACATCTTTTAAAAGCAAAAGCAGTATTATGTCCAGGCCTTCAGATAGATTTTGTTGATGAAAAAAAAGCAGAAAAAGTTAAATGGCTTTATGAAGACGGCCTGAATAGTTATTTAATTGAATCTTCGTCTGATATAGATTTATTAATTGATGAATCAATTATTTGTTCAAAATCAACAGACACTCAAGAAGTAGAATTTGCAATTAATTGGTCAAAAAATATTCGTAAAGAACTTCTTAATGAAACTTATGTAAATCTAATTCCAACCTCCCAAGGAGGATCACATTTCAATGGTTTTAAGTCTGGTTTATTAGACGCATTAAAAGAATTTTGTGAATATAGAAATCTCTTACCAAAAGGCTTAAAGCTAGTTGCAGATGATATTGTAAGCAATTCAATCTTTGTTGTTTCATCTAAATTACAAAATCCTCAGTTTGCAGGTCAGACTAAGGAGAGATTAGATTCAAAAGATCATATGTCTTTTGTAAGCTCAGTCACAAAAGATACATTGAGCATTTGGTTTAATAAACATACAGAAGAGGGCGAAAAGATTGCTGAGGTAGCAATTCACTCAGCACAACAAAGAGCCAAGGCCTCAAAAATAGTTGAAAGAAAAAAAACTTTTAAAGGCCCAGCACTTCCTGGCAAATTATCAGATTGTAATAGTGAAGATTTAAATAAAACAGAATTATTTTTAGTTGAAGGAGACTCCGCAGGAGGCTCTGCAAAACAAGCTAGAGAAAGATCATTTCAAGCAATCATGCCTTTAAGAGGAAAAATTTTAAATACATGGGAGCTTGAAAGCGCAGAAATAATTAAATCGCAAGAAATTAAAAATTTATCAACAGCAATTGGTGTAATGCCTGGAA
>CACEAP010000008.1 GCA_902557645.1 uncultured SAR86 cluster bacterium | reverse complement strand
TTGAGCATTTTTTAATCAACTGTAAACTTATGAGTTCTGTTTGATAAATAACTAAGTTTGGCAAAAAAAAATAAATCATTCGATAATTATTCCAAGAAGCCTCTCAAGGAAGAGGTAAGAAAGGCTATGAAACGATACTATGGTCAGCTTGAATCAAATATGCCAATTGATGTATACAAATTAGTTCTTGATGAAATTGAGCCGCCTTTATTAATAGCAACTATGAAGTTTGTTAATCAAAACCAAAGCAAAGCTTCAAGAATTTTAGGAATTAATAGAGCTACCTTAAGAACTAAATTAAAAAAATATGATCTTTTAAAATGAATGCGCTGAAACCAAAAACAGCTTTAATAAGTTTATCTAATAAAGAAGGTTTGGATACTCTAGTTAATTTTCTTGTTTCGCAAAATGTAAAAATCCTTTCTACAGGAGGAACTTATAAGGCTATTAAAGAGATAACAACTAATGTTATTGAAGTATCTGACTTTACTGGATTTGAGGAGATGATGGGTGGAAGAGTAAAAACACTACATCCAAAAATACACGCAGGTATTCTTGCTAGACGCGATCAAGATATGGAAGTTCTCTCAGAGCGTGGTTATGAGACTATCGATTTGGTAGTAGTAAATCTTTATCCATTTAAAGAAACGATTGCTTCAGGTTGTTCTTTTGATGAAGCAATTGAAAAAATTGATATAGGCGGTCCTACTATGATTAGATCTGCTGCAAAAAACTTTAAAGATGTTGCTGTTGTATCTGATCCTTCAGACTATTCTAGATTGATTGATGAATGGGAAAGTAAAGAAGGTATTTCTTATGATTTTAGAAAGGAGCTTTCATTAAAAGTCTTTACACTGATGGCTGATTATAATGCTGCCATATCAAATTACCTTGCTGGAGAAACCCAATCTAATTTACCAGATTACTCTTTTAGTAAACAAAGCTCACTTAGATATGGAGAAAATCCACATCAGGCTGCAAGTCTTTTAACATTTGCTAATTTAGAACATAAAAATATTGCTAATGCTGAAATTATCCAAGGCAAGGAGCTTTCTTACAATAATATTGTTGATGCAGATGCGGCATGGGAATGTGTTCGAGAATTTAGTGAGCCTGCATGCGTGATTGTTAAACATGCTAACCCTTGTGGTGTTGCTGAATCTGACTCTATTTTTAATGCATATGATTTGGCTTTTAAAACAGACCCAACTTCTGCTTTTGGTGGGATTATTGCTTTGAATAAAATGCTTGATGCTAAAACGGCTAATGAAATAGATAACAGACAGTTTGTTGAAGTTGTTATTGCGCCTGAATATGAGAAAGCTGCTCTTGAAATTTTTGCACAGAAAAAAAATATAAGAGTCCTTAAAGTAGATCTTGTTCAAGATGATCCTTATCCTGGGGTTATTAAAAAAGTATCTGGTGGAATATTAATTCAAAGTGATGATACTTTTATGGTTCCGCAGGAAGATTTGAAGTGTGTTACTAAAAGGCAGCCAAGTGATAGTGAAATAAATGATCTAATGTTTGCATGGAGAGTTGCAAAATTTGTGAAATCAAATGCAATTGTTTATGTTAAAAATAAACAGACAATTGGTATTGGAGCTGGACAAATGAGTAGAGTAATAAGTGCAGATATAGCAAATCTAAAGGCAAAAGAAGAAGGCTTAGAAGTTCAAGGGGCTGTAATGGCATCAGATGCATTTTTTCCATTTAGAGATGGAATTGATAAAGCCGCATCAAGCGGAATAGTGGCTATTATTCAACCTGGTGGATCTATTAGGGATGAAGAAGTTATTGCTGCTGCGGATGAGAATGATATAGCTATGGTATATACAAGTACCAGACACTTTAGGCACTAATGCAAGTATTAGTAATAGGTTCAGGCGGCAGAGAGCATGCTTTGGCATGGAAATCAGCACAAGATGACTCAGTCACCAAAGTATTTGTATGTCCAGGAAATGCAGGCACAGCCCTAGAACAAAAATTGAGTAATATCTCAATTGATGCAAATGATTTTCAAGCTATAGAGAATTTTTGTACAAAAGAAAATATTGGGCTCGTAATTATTGGTCCTGAGCAGCCTCTAGTGAATGGCTTAGCTGACTATTTGCAAAGTAAAAATATAAAAACTTTTGGTCCCTCTCAAGCTGCTGCTCAATTGGAAGGCTCAAAAACCTTCTCTAAAGACTTCTTTATTAAATATGGAATCCCAACAGCTGCCTATGCTTCTTTTGACAATTATAGTGCTGCTAAAAATTACATTAATGATATTGATTATCCTACAGTTGTTAAAGCTGACGGTCTTGCTGCTGGAAAAGGTGTCATTATTTGCAACAACAAAGAAGAGGCAGTTGAAGCATTGGGCAGTATTTTTAAAGATCAGGCTTTTGGTGAAGCTGGAAGCAGAGTAGTTATTGAAGATTTTCTAGAGGGTGAGGAAGCAAGTTTTATAGCAGTAGTAAGCAAAGATAAGATAGTTTCACTTGCAACAAGCCAAGATCATAAAGCTGTTGGCGATGGTGATGTGGGTTTGAATACTGGGGGTATGGGCGCTTATTCTCCTGCGCCTATTGTTGATGAGCGTATGCATCAAAAAGTTCTTAATGAAGTTATGAAACCAACTATGAATGGCTTAATAGCTGAAGGCTCGCCCTATTTAGGTTTTCTTTATGCTGGAATAATGATTAGTAAAGGTGAATTAAAAGTTCTTGAGTTCAACTGCCGGTTTGGAGATCCAGAAACACAGCCTATCTTGCTTAGATTGAAGTCTAGCCTTGTGCAATTGTGCCTGGCTGCTATTGATGATCAATTAGATTCATATGAAATAGATTGGACTGATAAACATGCTTGTGGAGTTGTTATAGCTAGTGAGGGTTATCCGGAAAGTTATGCTTCTGGTCATAAAGTTACCATTACAGGCTCGGATGATTTAAATATGAAATTATTTCATGCTGGAACCAAGCTTAATGGAGATCAAATAATGACTGCTGGTGGAAGAGTTTTCTGTGCTGCAGCTTTAGGAGATAATTTGAAAGCTGCTCAGGCAAAAGCTTATAATTTAGTAGATACAGTTTCTTTTGAAGGAGCTTTTTTTAGAAAAGATATTGGTTTTAAAGGGATTAAATGAGCATCATAGATAATATTATTAATGAATTTGATATTGCGCTAAAAACATTATCAAATAAGAAATCTGGGACTGGCAGAACGTATCCACCTGAGCCTTCTGAAAAGAATTCAGAAGAGCTCACTCAGCAAGAAAAAAAACTGTCTATTCAAATGATGCGAGTAAATTTAGCAGGTGAAGTTGCAGCTCAGGCTCTCTATCGAGGTCAGGCATTAGTATGCAAGGATCCTGAAATAAAAAAACATCTCATTGAAGCTGGAGAAGAAGAAACAGATCATCTAGTTTGGTGTAAAAAACGTTTAGATGAATTAGAAGGAAGGGGCTCAATCCTAAATCCAATATGGTATGCAGGGTCTTTTGCTATAGGTGCTGTTTTTGGTAATTTTGGTGAAAAAGTTAGTTTAGGTTTTGTCGAAGAAACTGAAAAACAAGTAGTAGCTCATATAGATAAGCATTTAAATAAAATTTCGCCTAAAGACAAAGAGACAATTGAAATTCTAAAAACAATGCGTGAAGATGAAGATCTTCATGCACAACAGGCTGTTGATAATGGTGGTGAGGAGCTTAAAATTCCAACAAAAAAAATAATGTCAGCCACAGCGAAAGTTATGACATCAACGAGCGCTTATATTTAGAAGCTTCCCCTCATAAGACTCTCACCAATTAAAAAGGCATTAATGCCTTTTTCTTTTAAATAGTTCATATCCTCTTTATTTTTAATGCCAGATTCAGCGATAAAAATATTATCACCCGAGAAAAAATTTTTTAAATTGACCGAATTATTAATATCAACTTCAAATGTTTTGAGGTTTCTATTGTTAACTCCTATTAATGCATTATTAAAATGCTCAACCCTTTGAAGCTCTTCTGCATCATGAACTTCAATCAAGTAATCTAATTCAAGAACTTCAGCTAAAGCTACAAAATCAGTTATTTCTATATCTGACAGAATGCTGGCGATGAGTAAAATACAGTCAGCTCCTATTAATTTAGCTTCATAGATTTGATATTCATCTACCATAAAATCCTTTCTTAAAATAGGTAGTGGTGTTATTGCTTTAACGTCTTTTAAGTATTGATTACTGCCTAAAAAGAAGTCTTCTTCTGTAAGAATAGATAAGGCTGCAGCCCCAAAAGCCTCATATTCTTGAGCTTTTTGGATTGGATCAAAGTTCTCGCTAATAATCCCTACACTTGGTGAAGCTTTCTTTATTTCTGCAATAATGGCCTCTGCTTTTCCAGTAAGACTCGCCTTAAATTTACCCTTTGGAAGGTCTAATCTGCTCAGCTGTAATTTAATTTCATCTAAAGATACTGCTGCCTTTTTTTCAACTAATTTAGCTTTAGTATTTTTTACAATGTCATTTAAAATTGTCATTAGCTATTTGATACTCTTACATAAGCTGCTAGTTTGTCAGCTGCTTTGCCACTATTCATTAAATCAAAAGCTAGCTCTATTCCATCAGCAATAGACTCAGTTTTTCTTGCAACGTAAAGGCCAGCCCCTGCATTTAGAGCAATCATGTCCTGAATTGCTGATTGTTTTCCATCAAAGGCCTCACGGACTAAAAGCAAACTTTCTTCAGGAGTTTGAGCAGCTATCTCACTGAAGTCTGCGGTTGATAGCCCAAAATCTTTTGGTGATATTTTGTACTGATTAATTTTATAGTTCTTGAGTTCAGAAATTGTAGTTGAGCCCGTAATAGTTATTTCATCCAGGCCATCATCTCCATGAACAATTAAGACATGCTCCATATGTAGATTTTTTGACACTTCTGAAAAGGTCTCAAGTAGTTTTTTATCATACACACCTAGAACCTGTCTTTTAGCTCCACAAGGATTGGTATGAGGACCTAATAAGTTAAAAATAGTTTTTTGACCTATACGTTGTCGTGCTGGCATGACATATTTCATAGATTGATGATGTAAAGGCGCAAATAAGAATACAAATCCAACCTTTGCAAAAACTTTTTCAAGTTTTTCTCTGTCATGACCAATATCAGCACCTGCAGCTGTTAAAAAGTCTGCGCTGCCTGACTTACTAGAGATAGCCTTGTTGCCATGTTTAGTAATTTGAGCACCCCCAGCTGCAGCAACAAAGGATGATGCGGTAGAACAATTAAATGTATGAAGCCCTGTGCCGCCCGTCCCGCAAGTATCAATATGACTTCCATCTCCTAAATTAAATCTTAAAGATTTTTCTTTCATAACTTGTGCAGCAGCAGTTATTTCTACTTCTTTAATACCCTTTTCATTTAAAGCTAAAAGAAATTTCTCAATATCGCTATCATCAATAACACCGGTCATTATGCTTTCAACTGCAAACTGCATCTCTTCAGATTTTAAGTCCTTCTTGGCTTCTAATTTTTTTAGAATATTGTCAATCATAATGTTAAGAAATTTTGAATGAGTTTTTTACCGAAATCTGTCTCTATAGATTCAGGATGGAATTGTACTCCGTAAATTGGTCTCTCTTTGTGCTGGACTGCCATGATAATATCAGGATTATCTTTGAGTACTGAGGTTATTTGTAATACATCTGGTAAAGAGTCTTTCTCAATAATTAAGCTGTGATATCTAACTACTGAATAAGGATTATCGATACCTTTAAATAGGCCTTTATTGTTATGAGTAATTTCTGAGAGTTTTCCATGAAATATTTCTGGAGCTTTTATAATCGTGCCACCAAATGCTGCTCCTATAGACTGGTGTCCTAAACAAACTCCTAGTATTGGAACTGATGATGCTTTTATTAAGTCAATTGAGATGCCAGCTTCATTTGGAGTGCAAGGTCCTGGAGAAATTACAATTTTATTAGGATTAAGCGAAGCTATATCTTCAAGGCTTACTTCATCATTTCTTTTTACAATAACCTCATTACCAAGCTCTCCAATATAATGAACTAAGTTGTAGGTAAAAGAATCATAGTTATCTATAACTAAAATCATGAGATCATCTCCATAGCATCAATAAATGCCTTAGATTTTTGTTTGCACTCTAGCCATTCATTTTCTGGCACAGAGTCTGCAACTATTCCAGCTCCTGCTCCGACATGAATAATATTGTCTTTAATAACTGCAGTTCTTATTGCTATAGCTGTATCAATATTGCCATTCCAAGAAATATACCCAATAGCACCACCATAGATACCTCTAGAACTTGGCTCAAGTTCATGAATAATCTCCATAGCCCTTATTTTTGGTGCTCCAGATAAAGTCCCAGCTGGTAAAGATGCTTTAAGTGCATCAATATAATTAAGATCATCATCAATACTGCCGATTACATTTGAGACTATATGCATTACATGAGAATATTTCTCAATAATCATCTTATCGGTTACCTTTACTGAACCAATTTTTGAAACTTTACCAACATCATTTCTGCCTAAATCAATTAGCATTAAATGTTCAGCTATTTCCTTGGGATCATTTAATAAATCTTGTTCATTAATGTTATCTTCTTCTGGGTTTTTGCCTCTTTTTCTAGTTCCTGCAAGAGGCCTTAAAGTTAAATTTTCATCCTCTAATCGAATTAGGATCTCTGGTGATGATCCTACTACCTGAAACCCTTCAAAATCTAAGAAATACATATATGGAGAAGGGTTTAGTTTTCGAATTGCTCTATACAAAATAAAGGGATCCCCATGAAAGTTTGAAGAATAATCTTGTGCGAGAACCACCTGCATAACATCACCTTCTTTAATATAATTTTTAATCGTATTAACTGCATCGAGATATTCTGCTTTTGTAAAGTTTGATTTAAACTCAAGACTTCCAGTAGGTTTTTTAAAGTTATCATTGGTGATGGTTATTGGATGCTTAATTAATTTCTCAATTTTATCTAATTCTTTTTGGGATTCTGTATATGAGAATTTTTTTGAGTTTGCATTAAAAATAATCCTAGTTGTGTTGGCAAAATTATCAAAAATGATTAATTTTTCTGCCTTTATCAAATAAATCTCTGGCATATGATCTTTAAACTTAGAATTCTTAGAAGCTAGCTTCGCTATTTTAGTTTCTGCATATTGAGCACTTTCATAAGCAAAGAATCCTACATAGCCTCCATAAAATCTTGGCATTCCCTCCAGCTCAGGAGCTGTATCTTGAGAAGTAATCTTCTGAATGCTGCTCAATGGATCATCTGAATGAAATGATTTTGAAACACCATCTACACAAGTTTCAATCTGATTTCCTGAAACCTTTATATAATCTTGGCAGTCGAATCCAATAATAGAATACTGAGCCCATCTATTGCCACCCTCAACAGATTCGAGCAAAAAAGTATTTTGTTGATCTGAGATTTTTGAATATAAAGAAATGGGAGTATCTCCAGCATTATCAATCTCTCTTGTTAAAGGTATGATTGAATAAGCTGAATCAGCATACTTTATATACTCTGCTTTAGTGATCATGTTTAAAAATCTAATATATGTCCTTTAGAAATATTATGCTCTTTGAACCAGCCTCTATTTACCTCTAAAGCGAAAGCAGCCTTGTTTTCTGAGCATATACTCGTTTCGGACATGGGAACCATATCATAAATTTCTAAAATTTCTTTCTCTTCTGACATAAAAGCTATACTTAGAGGCACTTTCGTATTCTTCATCCACATACATCTTGTAGAGTAGTCTTCCCAGATAAAAAGCATTCCTGTATTTGCTTGTAATGAAGATCGATACATTAGGCCGCGTTTTCTTGCGTAAAAATTATCAGCAATCTCAATATTAGGAAGGATTGATTTTAGATTAATAGTATCTTTATTTTTGGTATGCAGTTCACCAGATAAAAATAAACTGCTGACAAAAAATAATTTAAGATATCTGTGCGCGGAGTTTTGAGATGGTATCTTCATAATTATCGGTGCCAAAAATAGCTGACCCAGCTACAAAGGTATCAGCACCTGCTGCAGCAACATCACCAATGGTGTTTAAATTCACACCGCCATCTACTTCTAGTCTGATATCTTTTCCACTGGCATCAATCATCTGACGAACTTTTTCAATTTTATTTAGAGTTCCACTTATAAAGCTTTGGCCCCCAAATCCGGGATTAACACTCATTAACAAAACTAAATCTAATTCTTCGATAACGTCATCGAGCACATTTAAGGATGTGCCTGGATTAATAGCTAGCCCTGCCTTGCAGCCAGCATCTTTAATAGCATTTATAGATCTATGAACATGCTTTGTAGCCTCTGGATGGAAGCTTATAAGATCTGCTCCTGCATTAATAAAGTCAGCAGCTAGCTCATCTACCGGCTCAATCATAAGATGCACATCTATAAAATTCTTTATTCCATAATCTCTTAGTGATTTACATACCATAGGGCCAATTGTCAGGTTAGGAACATAATGATTATCCATTACATCAAAATGTACCCAGTCGGCTCCAGATGCCATAACATCCTCAACCTCTTTACCAAGAGTTGCAAAGTTTGCAGACAGTATTGAGGGTGCAATTATGTATTTATTTTCACTCATAGCTTAATTTTCTTCTTTATCAGCATTAATGGCAAGAGAAAGTCGCTCTGGAGAACCAACATCTATCCATAATTTATCTGCTTTCTCGCCAGTGACTTTATTTTGTATGATCAAATCTTTTAAAACATAATTCCAAATATCAAAAGGCGCTTTTGGTAAATTAGATTGTTTAAAAATGCATGGATTTATTATAGATATCCCTGCAAATGTTAATGCGTTAGTGGTTTCAGAAATAAGCACTCTTTTATTTTCTATAGAAAAATCGCCTTCAATATTGTGATCAGGATTACTTACTCCTATGAGATGTGCAAACTGGGTATTATTTGGCAATATAGTAAGCGGTATTTCATGATAAGTATCTGCATTAATTAATAGGAAGGGCTCATCATCAAAATGTTCAATAGCATTGAGTATTCCTCCGCCCGTCCCTAAAATACATTTTTCTTTAATTATAGTAATATTTGCATCCTTATAATGTTGAGCTAAATGCTTTTCAATCATGTCGCCAAGGTAGGATACATTAATAACAATATCTGATATTCCAACATCAAAAAGCTTCTTAATATTTCTATCTAGTAAAGTTTGCGCTCCAACTTTAATAAGAGGTTTAGGTATATCTTTGGTAAAAGGCAATAACCTTTTTCCTATACCGGCAGCAAGAACCATCGCCTTCATATCATTGCTAACTTTTGTTTTAATTTAGGTTTTATTGTATCAATCATATAGCTTTTACAAGTCCAATCATTTGGGATAATACTTATTAAATTATCTAATATCATCGGCAAATCATTTAGCCTAAATGCTCTATCATTTTCTAAATATAATCTTGATAATGTTCCAAGTATTCGCATATTTCTTTGAATACCTCCCCATCTAAAACATTCAAATAATTCATTATTATTTAATGTTAGTGAAGATCTATTTTTATAAAATTCTAAAGAATCTTTTACAAATACTTTGTCAAATCGCAAGTAATGATCTAGCAGTATGCCAGCCAAATCAATACCAATTGGACCAATACATAGGTCTTGAAAATCAATAACGCTTATAGTTTTATCTTCAGATACGATGAGATTTCTTCTTTCAAAGTCAAAATGACAATTAAAATAAGGTTGTTTTATAAGATTTTCTATAGCGGCAAAAGATAAGTCATTTACACATTGATCAGAATCAATATCTAAAAAATTATTACAAAATATTTCATTAAAAAGAT
>CACEAP010000007.1 GCA_902557645.1 uncultured SAR86 cluster bacterium | reverse complement strand
AATTGCTAAAGAAAAACCAACTGCAACAGCTGCATCAACTGCATTTCCTCCTTTATTAAGAATTTCAATACCTATATTTGAGGATAAATAATTTTGAGAAACTACCATGCCAGAGGATCCAACTGTAGGATGGAATGGAGATCTATAATCTATATAATTTTGTTGAGCGCTTAAAGTAAAACTAAAAAAGAAAAAAACAGCTAAAACTAATCTCATCCAAATATTATAGGCGCTAAGAAGTATGCAAACAAAGTAACTACAAATATTCCTATTATGTTAAGGGCAAGACCAGCTCTCATCATGGTAGCAATATCAAATTTTCCCGAACCATAAACAATAGCATTAGGTGGTGTTGCTACCGGCAACATAAAAGCACAACTTGCGGCTAAAACAACCGGCACTGTAAGAGATATAGGCGCTATTCCAAAAGCTACTGCTACTGCTCCAATAACTGGAAGAAATGCACTTGTTGTAGCCACATTACTTGTTATTTCTGTTAAAAATATTATCAATGCAGCAATACATAAAATAATAATTAAAGCAGGTGCATTACTTAATACCATAAGACCTTCTCCGATCCACACTCCTAGACCTGTATCATTTATTTGCACTGCTAGAGAAAGACCACCACCAAAAAGTAACAATAAACCCCATGGGAGTTTTGATGTTTTGTCCCATGATAATAAATCTCCAGATCTGGATGCTGATGGAGTCATGAATAATAATATTGCAGCTATTATTGCAATACCTGCATCTGTTAAACCTGAAAATAAATCAATTTGAATAAGTAATTTTCTAAAGATCCAAGATGCAGCAGCAATAGCAAAAATAATTAATACTTTAATTTCATCTTTGCTCATTGGACCTAATTCTTTAAGCATTGATTTTAGTTTAAGAGTTGTTTCAAAAGATGCTGAAAATTTTATTGGGAAAACATATTGAGTAAGACTTACCCATGCTCCAATTAACATACAGGCCGCAACAGGCACACCTAATTTCATCCAGTCAATAAAAGATATATCTAATCCATATGTTTCTTGCATAAAAGCACTAAAAACAATATTTGGCGCTGTTCCAATTAATGTAGACATGCCTCCAATAGTTGCTGCATAAGCTATACCTATAAGCAAAGCGTTATCAAAAAATTTCTTATCCTGTGAGCTGATATCTGGAATAGTGCTTGATACAACTCCACAAACAGCAAGACCTATAGGCAATAACATTAAAGTAACAGATGTATTCATTACCCACATACTTAATAATGCAGCTACCAACATAAAACCACCAACAAGCTTTGCGCCACTTGTACCAACTACAATGATCATTTTTAATGCTAAGCGTTTATGTAATCCAGAGTTCTCTATTCCTAAAGCTAAAATGAAACCACCTAAAAATAAATAAATATTAGGATTAGAAAAAGGAAGTGCCGCTGTCTTAAAATCAGCCACTCCCATTAAAGGAAACAATGCCAAAGGTAATAATGCTGTGACTGGAACAGGTATGGCTTCTGTAGACCACCAAGCAGCCATTAAAATACCCACTGCTGCAACATACCAAGCTATTTGACTTAAGCCAGCAGGAGCTGGAATAAGTATCATCAAGATAAATAGGATCAATCCTATACTAAAACCTTTCTTTTTTATTGCTGGCATTTATATCCTTTTTAAAAACATAAAAAAGGGAGCCTAAGCTCCCTTTAAATTTATCAAGTATTAAAACTTCTTATAAAGTTCTAAGACATAACTCTTACCATAGTCCTGATGAACATCACCAACAAAGCCCCAGGTGTATTCGTCAGCTAATGGTGCTCTTGTATCTTCTAGGTTTCTAACTTGGCCTTTAATTCTAAGACCATTTCTAAACTTATAAGATAAGCTGAAATTAAGAGTCAGCATTGATTCAACAAGCCAGAAATCACCACAGCCTTCTATATCAGCTGACCATTCATTAGTGCCTGAACATGCATAAATATCATTAGATGATCCAGAAACATCAACAGACTTAGCATTGTCTGTAACTCCAGTTTCAAAGAATTCACCAACTAGTGTACCTGTTAAATAAGCTGTCCAGGCGCCACTTTTCCAGGAAAGACTACCTGTATATTTATTTTCAGGATATGCTCTTCTTCCAAAAGTACCAATCAAATCACCATAACCAGCAGGTGCTATTAATCCTTCTAATTCTCCACCAGGCTGAACTGCATCAATTAACATCTGACTTTGAGGTCCTGGTTCTTGTAAGAACTCATCATACGATACAAGTGTAAATTTAGCTCCAAAGTTACCAACATCAGTATCTCTAGAATATTGAATAGCTATATCAGAACCAGCCATATTTCTATCATCTAGGTTTACATAAGTATCCATAACTCTGATAACTTGACCTGCCTCACATAGATTAGGATCCCATGGCAACGTACCACCATCGCCATCCTCTGCACCTTGGAAAGGTCCTCGAACTACAAGAGGATTTCCAACACATTCATTCACACCACCTTGAGCACGAATAAGTGTATCAAGCAACATGTGATTTCTTTCACCAAAAAGACCGATTGTATTTTCTACATCAATAGTCCATTTATCAAAAGTTATTATTAAACCATCTAATAATGGGAATTGTTCTCCAGGCATTAAAATTACACCAATCGATGTATTTGTTGCCTCTTCTGCTTTTAGGTCTTTATTACCTTGAGCAACCCTTTGGATTGAATAGTTTTCGTAATTTTCTCCAACAGCATATGTATATAAAGGATCTTCTTGAGTATTACTTCTAGCAATAAGGCCTTCATTTACAGTTATGAGGTTAGGTGCTCTAAAAGAGGTAGAAGTAGATGCTCTAAATTTAACCTGCTCAATAGGCTCATAACCTATAGCAAATTTACCTACAACAGAACTGTCATCAATATCACCAAAATGCTCTCCTCTTAAAGCGAACTGCGCATCCATATTTTCCATTAACGGAATCTGCATTTCCATAAATGCTGAAGTAACTAGCCTTGAACCATTTGTGTTAGGTGAAGGACTTGAATTAGCAACATTTGACACATATGGGAAGGTAACACCTTGAACTGTTGTCCATGGAATATCTCCGTTTATGTTTGGATCTCTTTCATCACTCATTTTTTCACTTCTAAGTTCTGCTCCAACCAACATACCAACATCTCCTGCAGGTAAGCTAAACACAGTTGGGTTAGACATTTTGAAATCCCACATATATAAATGTGAAGTATTATTTCTATATATACTCATCATAAACTGATCTTCATTACAATTTACAGTTGCACAAAATGGATTATAAGCATCAGGAGTATCTAGAGCTAAAGCTGCATCTAATGAGTTCATATTAACTCTTCCAAAATTATCCATATTTGATTGAGCTTGTGACCATACAAAAGCTGTATCCCAATCCCATGCTCCTCTATCACCTCTCCAGCCTTTAACGAGTCTGAAAGTTTTTCTAGTAGAATCATATCCACGAGGGGTATTAAATCTGAAATACCTTGCATACAAAACATCACCTTCTCTATCAACAAACAAATCGCCATTTGCTCTTTGAAGTTGATTTAACCAGTAGTTAGTAGCCGGTATTTCCATTGGCTGTGTTCCGCCACCATTTCTAGTAGAGCTACCGGAACCTAACATAGTACCAGGATAAAGAACACGATTAGTTTCTGACATGTACATACCAATTTCAGTGTATGACTCAGTTCCACTAGCAAGCTCTTTGTTTAAAAAGACTAATATATTATCTCGAGTAAGTTTGCCTCTCTTATCCATCCACTGACCATAATTAACTCTATTCTCAGCTCTTATAGAAGATGCGTCATACATACACATGTGATCTTGTCCAGGGATGTAATAGAAATTTGATGAACTAGGGGATGTGCTTGGATCGCCATCATAATAAGGTGAGCAATAAGAATCAGTAGCTCTATATAAACTAAAGATATTAGAGCCTTCATAGAACTGTCCCCATGGGCTTGAAGCACTTTGGTTTCTCCATGTAGTGTCATTAAATTCACCTAATGGATCTCCGCTATCTGGAGCGGGAAGATATCTTCTTAGATCACCATTTGACCATTTTGGATCTTCGCTTGCTCTAATTCTACCTCTATCATAATGATCATAGTAAATAGATACATTCATACCACTTTCTAAATTAAAGCCCCATTGAATACTTGCTTTATTATCATTAGCAGCAAAACTGTCATACCAATTAGTTCTAAGCCTTACAGTCATACCTTCATAATCATCTTTAAGAACAGTATTCACAACACCAGCTACAGCATCTGCACCATAAATCGCTGAAGCTCCATCACGAAGAATCTCAATTCTTTCAGCTCCATAAACTGGAATAACATTAGAGTTAACACTTGATACTGGAACATAACTACCACCAACCCACTCAGTCGCATAACCTGGCGAATTAACTATTCTTCTTCCATTTAATAGAGTAACTGTGTTACCTGTTCCTATATTTCTTAGATCTAGTGCACCCACATCACCCCTATTAGCGTTGTAACCGCCATTAAAATCTGTTTGGTTAAAGTTATTTGAGCCATTCTCAGCAATGCTTGCTACAAGCTCTTCACCTGATTCAATACCAAGTCCTTCAATTTCTTCTGAGGTGATAATAGAAACTGGCAAAGCTCCAGTGATTTTTGCACCTTTGATTTGAGAACCAACTACGACTATCTCTTCAACATCAGAATTACTAGAAGTATCTTGAGCAAATAAATTGAAAGATAATACTGCAGGTATTAAAAGTAAGTATTTTGAATAATTCATCATTATATTTTCCCCGTTATAAATGATTATATTTAAGGCATAAGCCTATATCTTTAAAGCTAACTTTAGCTTATTTCAAAGCAAAATAGCAAGTTTTATACATGATAATTATACATATAAAGATAACCTATTTTGTTATAAATTCTAGTGCTTTATTTAAAAGCTCAATAGATTTTTCTCTACCCATTAATTTAATAGTTAAACCTAGGGATGGCGATTGAGTTGAGCCTGTTAAGGCAATTCTGATTGGTTGATTCATTTGCGGAGTTTTAAGGCCTAATTGTTCTTGAATCTTTAACAACATTGAGTCTATTTCTGCTTCGCTCCAGTTATTTATTGTCTTTAACGACTCTATAACAAGTTTTAAAGTTTCCTCAGAGCCTATTAGAAACTTATTAACGCCTTTTTCATCATATTCTTTAAATGTATCTAGATATGGAATTAATGCTTGAGCTATGAGTTGAAGATTTGGTTTTACAGAACGCATAGCTTCAATAAGCTCATCTAGTTGCTGATATTCAGAGTAGTCAATACCTAAATTATCTATAAATGGCATTATTTGGGTCTTAAATGCTTCTTTACTTAAATTATTTAAATGTTGGGAATTAATCCAATCAAGTTTAGTTATATCAAAAATAGCGCCTGCTTTTTGCACTTCACTTATATTAAAATCCCTAATTAATTCATTTAGAGTAAAAACTTCATTTTCACCACCTGACCAACCCAATCGTGCAAGTGTATTAATGATAGATTCATTCAAATAGCCCATTGAATGATATTCATCAAGGCTTGTAGCAGCATGTCTTTTTGATAATCTTTTTTTATCTGTACCTAGCACTAAAGGCAAATGAGCATATTCTAATTTAGGGTATCCCAAAGCATTTTGAATATGAATTTGCCTTGGCGTATTACTAATATGATCTTCACCTCTAATAACAGTTGTTACTTTTTGCTCATAATCATCGACAACATTACATAAATGATATGTTGGAGTTCCATCACTTCTTAATAGGATGAGATCATCAAGCTCATTATTTTGAAATTTGATTTCACCTCTAATTAGATCACTTACTACAATCTCGCCATTTTCTGGAGTCGCTAGCCTTAAAACCGTGTTATCAGATCGCTTTAATCCTAGATTTCTGCTTCTTCCATCATACATGGGTTTTTTTCCAGCTGCGCTTTGCTCATTTCGCATAGCTTCTAAGGTTTCTGGTGAACAGTCACACCAATATGCATTTCCTGATTCGAATATCCTTTCAGCAGCTTTAACGTATATAGCATTTCTTTCTGATTGATTAATTGGTTTTTCATCAGGGTTAATACCTATTGACTTTAAATTAGCAAGAATATTTTGTTCATATTCTTTTTTTGATCGTTCTCTATCAGTATCTTCAATCCTTACCAAAAATAACCCTTCTTTTTGTTTAGCATAAACGTAATTAAATAAGGCAGTTCTGACCCCACCAATGTGCAGTGTTCCTGTTGGGCTAGGTGCAAAACGCGTAATAATTGTCATGAATAATTGTTCCAAATAGTTTCTACATTATTCTTTTCTTTTATTTCTTTTAATCTTTCTTTATGAGCAATAAGATCAGATTTATTAGCTTTTATATTTGTGAATTTTAGACCATCTAAAGCTAATGTAGATTTTTTAGAACTATCAGTATCTTTTGTAACATCATTATTACTCGAGAATTCAAATTTACTTTGGCCGCCAGTTAAGTAAATGTATACATCAGCTAAAATGTTTGCATCTAATAATGCTCCATGAAAACTTCTATCATAGCCTGAAACCTCAAATCTATTTGCCAGTGCATCTAAAGAATTTCTTTGTCCGGGAAATTTATTTCTCGCTATAACTAGTGAATCCTCGATTTGACAAATATCTTCTAAATTTGGATATTTTGCTGAGACAGCTTTAAGCTCAGAATTTAAAAAACCAACATCAAAGGGGGCATTATGAATTATAAGTGTAGAACCCTGAATGAATTCAACAAAATCATCAGCAATCTCAGCAAACATTTGTTCATTTTCTAAATCTGCATTCGTAATACCATGAACCTTTGAGGCCTCTTCATCAATAAGTCTGCCTGGATTAATATAAGCATGGAAATGATCACTAGATTTTTTTCTATCATTTAAAACTACAGCGCCAATTTCAATAATTTTATGACCTTTTGTTACCTCGAGACCTGTGGTCTCTGTATCTAAAATAATAAATCTTTTTGACATAATCTATAAATTATCAATTCCTTTATTTGCAAGTTCATCTGCAATTTCATTTTCTCTATGGCCTGAATGTCCCTTTACCCAATTCCAATTTATTTGATGTTTTGATTTTTCATTATATAACTCAATCCATAAATCTTTATTTTTAACATCCTTTTTGTTAGCAGTTTTCCAATTATTTTTTTGCCAATTATCTATCCATTGGGTTATGCCTTGCATTACATATTTTGAGTCTGTAGTTAATTCAACAAAACATGGTTCGCTTAAAGCCTTCAACCCTTCAATAGCTGCTTTAAGCTCCATTTGATTGTTGGTTGTATCTTTTTGTCCGCCATATAGTTTTTTTTCTTTTGTTTCATAAACCATAAGCACGCCCCAACCACCGAGACCTGGATTCCCTCTGCAAGCTCCATCAGTATAAATTTTTACCGTTTTCATCTATTTAAATATAAAATTACAAAATGATTAAGATTACAACCTTAAAAGCATTTACTGATAATTATATTTGGTTAGTGGCAACTAATGAAGGATTACTTGTTGTTGATCCTGGAGATTCGCAACCAGTTGAAGATTTTTTAAATAAATCTAATGAGGTTTTATCGGATATTTTAATCACACATCATCATTTTGATCATACTGGAGGTGTTGAAAAACTTAATTCTCAATCTTTATTAAATGTTTATGGACCAACTGGATCAATTTTTACTGGAATTAATAGAGAGCTTAAAGAAGGCGATACTATAAATGTTATAGGTATTGATTTTTCAATTATTGAAGTGCCTGGGCACACTTTAGACCATATAGCTTATTATTCTGAAAACGAAGGTGAGCCTATTTTATTTTGTGGTGATACTCTTTTTGCCGGTGGTTGTGGCAGAGTATTTGAAGGAACCTATGAGCAAATGCACAATTCACTAAATAAATTGAAAATTCTTCCTGAGAATACTAAAGTTTATTGTGGTCACGAGTACACTCTATCTAATCTGAGGTTTGCCTTAGAAGTAGATGCAGAGAATATATTTTTAAAAGATCGTTATGATGAATGTATTAATTTAAGGAATAATGATCAAGCAACTATTCCATCCTTATTAGAAGAGGAGTTAAAAACTAATCCTTTTTTAAGATGCGACAATAGAATTATTCAAGAAAATATAAAGCAAAAATTCAATTTAAATAAAATGCCAATTGAAAAAGAAACATTTAAAGCAACAAGAGAATGGAAAGACAACGCTTAATACTAGTAATATTTTTTGCGATATTTATATCAGCTTGTCAGCAGACTCAAATTTTAATTGAACAAAATAATAAAATTGATGAAGTTATAACAATCGAAGTTATTCCTGAAGAGGAGCCAGAAGAAGTTGAAATAACTGTTTGGCAATATTTACAAGAAAATTCAGAACTAGCAAATTATGAAATTGATAAGATTACTCAAAGGTATATTGATAATCATCTGAGAGATAAAAAATTATTTAATAGATACTTAGAAAATTCTACTTTTTATATCTACTATGTAATACAAAAATTAAATGAGGCCGATCTTCCAGTTGAATTAGCCTTAGTTCCTTATATCGAAAGTAATTATGACCCCTTCTCAATCTCACCATCAGGAGCTGTTGGGCTGTGGCAATTTATGCCAAGTACTGGAAGGCTTTATGATTTGGATAAAAGTTGGTGGCAAGAAGATCGGCATGATCCATTTTTATCAACTGATGCTGCTGTTGAATACTTTGATTATTTATTTAAAAGATTTGATGATAATCTTTTTCATTCGCTGGCATCTTACAATGCTGGACCAACTCTCGTCGAATCAAGGATAAAAAGGAATATTAGACTTGATAAAGATCCTTCGTTTAAAAACTTAAGACTTCCATCCCAAGCCAGAAGTTATATTCCTAAATTTGTTGCTATATATGAAATTGTCAGTAATCCAGAAAAATATGGTGTGGTATTACCTGAAATCCCATACAAAGAATTAGTAGAAAGAGTTGAAATAAATGGGCAAGTTGAAATCTTGGCTTTTAGCGATTTTGTTGGACTAAAGCCTGAGTTTGTTTATAAGTTAAACGCTGGTTATACAAAATGGGCTTCAGCTCCTGGGGAAAAAAGTATTTTTTATATACCTTTGGAAAAAGCAAATCTTATAAATAATGATAAAGACATTTTTTTACAAGAAAATAAAATAAATTGGATTACGCATAAAATAAAAAGAGGTGATAGCTTATGGGAGTTAGCAAATAAATATGATACTAGGGTTGAAATCATTAAAAAAATAAACTTTCTTGATTCAGATCTTCTTACTTTGAATGATAATTTACTAATACCTCTGAGTCAGTCTGAAAATAATAATTTTATTCCTTTTGAGGTGCATGTTGTAAGTGAAGGTGACTCATTGTGGAGTATTGCTTCTCGCTACAAATTAACACCAAAAACTATAGCAAGAAATAATAATATTGAGACATCAAGCATTCTGAGAATTGGTCAACAATTAAATATTGGTAATAAAAATATCTATAGAACTATAGATTCTAAAAAAAGAACTATTCTTTATTCAGTTAAACAAGGTGATAATCTTTATAGAATTGCAGATCTTTTTGGAGTTGAAGCAGTGGATATTAAAAAATTAAATAATCTTGATGATTCAGCAATCATGCCAGGCCAGATTATTAAAATTATAATAAGTGCTTTTTAGTCTGACGAAGTCTTAGGATCTAATGCGTCTCTTAGGCCATCGCCAAAAAAGTTAAGAGCAAATAAAGTTATAGTAAAGGTAAGTCCTGGATAAATAAGTAACCAAGAATATTCCTCCATTGATTCAACACCATCTTTAATTAAGGTTCCCCAACTACTCATAGGTGGCTGGATACCTAAACCTAAAAAGCTTAAAAAACTTTCAAGCAGCATAACCTGAGGAATTGTTAAAGTTGCATATACAGCTATAGGGCCAAGAATATTTGGGAATAAATGTTTTCTAAACATCATAAAATTACTTACTCCCATCGCTTGAGCAGCTAAAACAAATTCCTGATTTTTTAGACCTATTACCTGTCCTCTTACTATTCTTGCCATTGTTAGCCACTCAACAGCTCCAATAGCTCCAAATAGAAGCCAAAGGTTTCTTCCAAAAATTACCATAAGAAGAATAATAAAAATTATAAATGGTAAACCATAAAGCACATCAACTATTCTCATCATTACTGAATCAATTCTTCCACCGAAATAACCAGCAACTATCCCCCATGATACTCCTATTACCAAAGCAACACTCGTAGCAACAAATCCAACCATAAGTGAAATTCTCGCACCATATAGGATCCTACTTAATAAATCTCTTCCCATCACATCAGTACCTAATAAATGATCCCATGATGGTTTAGAAGCACCTAAATTTAAATCTTGATATGAGTAAGAGTAAGGAGCTATTAATGGTGCAAATATTGCACATAAGATTAAAACCACTAAAACTATGCCGCCAATCATAGCGGCCTTGTTTTGAATTAATCTTCTATATGCATCTGACCACAAGCTTGAATTATTTTCCATACTTAATCTCTCGCTCTAGGATTTAGAAACATAACTGCCATATCTGAAAGCAAATTAAAGAAAACAATCATGGATGAAAAGAAAATAGTCGTTCCAAGAATCATTGTGTAGTCTCTGTTAAATGCTGCTTCAACATAAAATCTACCCAAACCTGGAATTTGGAAAATAGTCTCAACAACAAATGATCCTGCTAATAATCCAGCAACAGCTGGGCCTAAAAATGAAACAACAGGTATTAATCCGCCTTGCATTGCATGCTTTGTAACAACAACTCTTTCAGATAATCCTTTTGCTCTTGCAGTCCTAATAAAGTCTTGACCTAGTATTTCAAGCATTCCACCTCTGCTTAATCTTGCAATATATGCTGCATAAGCAAAACCTAACGTTATCGAGGGTAATAGTTTATCCCCCGGCAAATTACCCCAACCTGATACAGGGAGCACTTCTAGGTTGATACCAAAAATTAATACTAATAAAGGACCCATTAGAAATGTAGGGACACAAATCCCAATCATAGCTATAGCCATGGGGATAAAATCAAGCATGGTATTTCTCTTTAAGGCAGCCAAGACTCCTGAAAAAATTCCAACAAGAACTGCAATTAGAATTGAGTAAAGTGCTAACTCTAAAGTTACAGGCAAGCCTGTGAAAATCATTTCAGATACCCCTCTTCCTGGATATCTAAATGATGGACCAAAGTCACCAACAATTACTCCACTCATGTAATCAAAATACTGTTCTGATAAAGGGGCATTTAAATTGTATGCTTCTTGTAGATTAATTAAAACTTCATCAGAAACAGCTCTGTCTGAATCAAAAGGACCACCAGGAGCCAGCCTTACAAGGAAGAAAGTTAAGCTAGCTACAATGATTAAAACTGGTATAGCTGCTAGAACCCTCTTTAAGAATATAAGCAACATAAATTAATTAATCTCTTTCTAGATAAATATATTTTGGATGATGATGATCAAGATAATTAGAGTCCCAGCCTTTTACATCAGGTGAAAGTTGAATTGGTCTTACATACGTATAAATAGGAATAATTGGTAACTCATCAATTAAAATCTTCTCTGCTTGACGAAATAAGGCGTATCTCTCATCCTGATCAAGTGTTTGGTTAGCTTTATTTACTAGCTCTGCGTACTCTAGATTTGCCCATCCAGTTTTATTATTTCCTCTATCAGGCATCATTAAATCTAAAAAAGTATTAGGGTCTTCATAATCACCTATCCATCCAGCTCTTGAAATTTGAAAGTCTCCACTGCTTTCTCTTGATAAATATACTTTCCAGTCCATATTAACAAGCTCAACATTTATACCTAATGCAGATTGCCACATTTGCTGAACAGCTAATGCAATTTTTCTGTGATCTTCACTAGTATTAAAAAGTATCTCCAAAACCGGAAAGCCTTCACCATTAGGAAAACCTGCTTCTGCTAAAAGCTCTCTCGCTAAATCTAAATCATAAGGTATTTCAGTTTCTGGCTCATAGCCGTTTGCTCCTGGTGGAGTAAAGGAAAATGCTGGTAATTGACCACACTGACTAACTTTTTTAACTATTTGCTCTCGATTAATTGAATAAGCTAAAGCTTTCCTTACTTTAGCATCCTTAAGAACGGGATTAAGAGTATTCGTTCGGTAAAAGTAAGTGCCCATGTAAGGAGTAATACTAAGATTAGGATTTTCCTCTTCAATATATACAGGGCATTTTTGTGCCGGCACGGTATAAGTACTATGTAGCTGTCCTGCTCTGAACATCCTATCTTCAGTCATAATATTAGTAACAGGGTAAAAGTGAATTTCATTCAATTTAACCGTTTGAGCATCCCAATAAAAAGGATTCTTTTCAACAACAATTTTATTATTAAGCTCCCATGATTTAAGTTGCATTGGTCCGTTGCATACAAAGTTGCCTGGTCTGGTCCATTGACCATTTCTATCATCAATAGTGCCATGCTTGAGAACAGTATCTTTGTGGACAGGCCAAGTTGAATAATGGCTTAATAGTCCTAAGAAGAATGGCGTAGGATTGTTTAACACTACTTCTAAAGTATTATCATTTATTGCTTTTACTCCAACTTGAGAAAAATCATCAATATTTCCATCGTAAAAATCTTTAGCCCCTTCAACATAGTAAAGCATATCTGTATATTGAGAACCCAAGCTTGGTGTAAGAACTCTATTCCACGACCATACAAAATCATCAGCTGTAACTTTATCTCCATTAGACCATCTAGCATCTTTGTTAATGTTGAATGTATAAGTTTTTCCATCATCACTAATACTCCATGACTCAGCCATTCCAGGTAATGCAGCTCCGCCTTTAGGATTAGATGATGTTAATCCTTCACATAAAGCAATTAAAATATGATGCTCGGGAACACCTGTAACTATATGAGGATCTAATCCTTGAGGTTCAGAGCCATTTCCAAAATGGAAAATTTGATTTTCTAATCCTGAATCAACAGGAGATACGTTATTTCCACATGAAGTTAAAAAAACCAACAAAAATAATAAGCTAAAACTAGTTTTATTCATCGTAATAATATCCTTGTTAAATTATAAATTTTGTAAATTTACTTTAGCACTATTTCTTAATTCAGCAAAAACCAACGTTGCCATTTTATTACTAACTTGGTTCTTATCAAATTCTTTATATTCCTCTATCATCGCAGATAGGAACTCATCATCAGGGCTTTTTACAGAATCAATAGTCATTAAATATGAATCGCCATTGGATGCTGTTATTTGAAATTGTTCATTAATCGGAGATAAAAATGCTTGTTGTAAAACATCAGCTGGAAGTAGTGATGAAAATCTTTTCACCCCAATAAAATTATCTGTTGAAAGATATGACGCTGATAGATCTGGAGACTCTTCTGATATAAGAGAATTTTGCAATGTTAAAACTAACTCAAGCGCTTTGTCATTAATAACATAATCTATTGCCTCTTCTGTTACCTGCTCGAAAGGTATTAAGTTAGAAGCTTGAACTGAATTTAAACTTAAAATTATCATTCCTTCATCTATTTCTATTACTTCTGCTGAATCAAACCCATTAGGTATAGAAAATAAAGTTTGTGCAATTTGAGGGTCTGACAATTCAAAATCAAAATTATTAATGGTTAAATTTTCTGTTGATTTAATTTCAATACCTAAAGAAGAAGCAATTTCTTGAATTGAAAGATTATCAAGAATTGCATTATCAATAATATCTCTATCTTCATCCATTAAGGCTATTGATTCAGCTTCAATTAACTCTTGAAGTAACTCATCTTTCATATCATCAAAAGAATTTGGGGTTTCTTTATTTATCTCAGTTAATTTTAATATATGGTATGAATTCGTGGCTTCTGAAAAAATAATATCACTTACATCGCCTTCAGACATTTTAATTAAAGCGGATTCAAACTCTTCTGGGAACACATCACCCGATGAAAAACCAATATCACCATCTAAATCCTTTGAAATAAGATCTTCGCTATATTCCTGAACTACCTCAATAAAATTAAGTCCTGAATTTAATGCGTCTTGTGCTTTTGTAATAATATTTAGAGCTTCACTTTTTGAATCATAATTTATAAGATCAACCATAATGTGTGAGGCTCTCTTTTCTGAACGCATTTCAAGTCTTGCTAAATAATCAGCATATGCCTCTTCTTCATAATTTTTAGGAACTTCAACACCATCTTTGTAACTATCATTAGTTAGATAAATATAATTCATACTTCGAGCTTCATCTGAATAAAACTTAATTTCATTAGCCTCGTAATAAGATTGAGCTTCTGTAAGGTCTGCTTGGATAGTGCTTTTTAAATCATTGAAATCTATTTTAATAAAACTAACATCTCTTTCTTGTTCAATTAATTTTGCCATATTTTGAATTTCACTATCTAGAGTAAAGAAAGAGGCAGTTATCATATCAATAAGATAATTCTTAGCTAGGCCTTCTTGCACCATAGAAATATAACTATTAGGTGTATAGCCTTGAGTTCTAACCGCAGTCTCAAATGCTATTTGGTCAAATTGTGCCCCTGTTCTAAAGCTTGGGCTTTGCATTATGCCTTTTTTTGCTTCAGCTTCTGAAACAGAAATACCTAAATCAATAGTTTCAGAAAGAAGTGTTTTTTGAGAAATGATTTCTTCTTTTACCATTTCTAATAAATTATCTTCTGGAATCAGGTCAAGTGTAAATGCATCACCATAAACATCTACCAGTCTTTGATTGACTGTATTATTTGCTGCGTTTAAGTCAGCTTGGGTAACTTCTAGGCCATTAACTTTTCCATAGGTAGTAAAAATAGTACCTACAGCACTAGATCCTAAAAATACGAAAGGTATAGCCATAATAGTTACAAAGATAAGCAAAGTTTTACCTGATAAAAATGATCTTAGTGCTTCCAACATAATAATTTCCTATAAATACAACTAATAAAAAAAAGGGTGCTATCTTGCACCCTTTTTTAAATCTTAAAGATTAGCTATTTTTAACCTTATCTTTTAAACCTTTACCAGCTTTAAAGCCTGGTACTTTAGAAGCTGCAATGTGCATTGAAGCTCCGGTTTGTGGGTTTCTACCTTCACGAGCAGCTCTATGTCTTACTGAAAAAGTTCCAAAACCAACAAGTGAAACACTATCTCCATTTCCAAGTGCATCCCCTACATTTGCAAGAACTGAATCAACTGCTCTCGCAGCTTGAGCTTTAGACATATCGCTATCATTTGCAACCGCATCAACTAAATCTGATTTATTCATGTATAACTCCTCTATAAAATTAAATAAACACACCCTATGAAAAGCTAGTTAGGTCAAAAAGTCAAGTAAATAAAGGCTTTTTAGTGAGTTTGATTAATATTTGTTTTGGTTTTAGATTTGCTAGATCTGGTTTTTTTAGCAGTTGACTTTGTTTTTTTTAATGGCAACGGCTCTGATTCAAGTGCATTTGATATTACTTCATCAATCCAAGCAACAGGAATTATCTCCAAAGACTCTAAAATTTGATCAGGGATTTCAGTTAAATCAGCAGCATTGTCTTTAGGTAAAATTACTCTTTTAATTCCACCTCTTTTGGCGGCTAACAATTTCTCTTTTAATCCTCCAATTTTTAAAACTTGTCCTCTAAGGGTTATCTCTCCAGTCATTGCTGTATCAGACCTAACAGGAATGCCAGTAAATGCCGAAATTAAAGCAGTGCACATACCCACACCAGCAGATGGACCATCTTTTGGAGTAGCGCCTTCAGGAACATGAATATGAATGTCATATTTTTCATAGAAATCTTTTGCTATACCTAATACATCTGATCTTGATCTTACAACTGTTAAAGCGGCTTGGATTGACTCTTGCATAACATCGCCCAAAGAACCAGTTTTAATAACTCTTCCTTTACCTGGAACATTTGAGGTTTCAATAGTTAGTAATTCGCCTCCAACTTCTGTCCATGCTAATCCAGTAACTTGGCCTATTACATTAGACTTATCAGCTACTCCAAATTTAAACTTCCTTACACCTGAATAATTTTCAAGATTTTTCTCATTGATTAAGGTTGGTTTCTTTGTATTTTTTGTTGCCATTAATCTTTCTTTTACAACCTTTCTTAAGATCTTTGCTATTTGTCTTTCAAGCCCTCTTACACCAGCCTCTCTTGTGTAATAGCGAATTAAAGAAAGTATGATCTGAGCATCTAAAGATATCTCATCATCCTTTAAACCATTTCTTTCCATTTGTTTCGGAAGTAAATATTTTTCAGCTATCTTAGATTTTTCATCTTCTATATATCCTGGAATTCTTATAATTTCCATTCTGTCTAATAAAGGAGTTGGGATATTAAGACTATTAGCCGTACAAACAAACATAACTTCAGATAAATCATAATCAACTTCTAAATAGTGATCACTAAAAGTATTATTTTGCTCAGGATCAAGTACTTCTAATAACGCAGATGCAGGATCACCTCTGTGGTCCATACCCATTTTATCAATCTCATCGAGTAAAAATAATGGATTTTTAACGCCAACTTTTGAGAGCTTTTGAATAATTTTTCCAGGCATAGAGCCGATATAAGTTCTTCTATGTCCTCTTATTTCTGATTCATCTCTAACTCCACCAAGTGACATTCTAACGAATTTTCTGTTAGTGGATCTTGCTATTGATTGTCCTAGTGATGTTTTACCAACGCCAGGCGGTCCAACCAAACATAAAACAGGAGCTTTTAATTTTTTTACTCTCTTTTGAACTGCTAAATATTCAAGAATTCTTTCTTTAACCTCTTCTAATCCATAGTGATCATCTTCCAATATTTTTAAAGAAGCTTTTAAATCTGATTTAATCTTGCCCTTCTTTTTCCATGGCACTCCAATTAAATAATCTAAATATGATCTTGTAACCGAAGCTTCTGCCGATGTTGGTGCCATTAATTTAAATTTAGCTAACTCACTTTTTGCTTTTTTAAGAGCTTCTTTTGGCATACCTGAGGAATCAATTTTTTGTTCTAATTGATCAAATTCATCGCCATCTCCATCAATTTCACCAAGTTCTTTTTGAGCAGCTTTAATTTGCTCATTTAAATAATACTCTCTTTGAGATTTTTCCATTTGCTTTTTAACGCGATCTCGAATCTTCTTTTCAACATCAACAACATCCAACTGAGATTCCATAAATGTTAATAAAGTTTCAGCTCTTGTTTGAATATCGGGTAATTCTAAAATCTCTTGTTTTTTATTTAACTCAATTGGCAGGTGACCAACAATAGTATCTATAAGTCTTGATAAATCATCCAAAGCATTAACCGAAGCAACAATTTCTTGAGGAATGCGTTTTGTTACCGATACATAGTCAGCAAATTTTGCTTTAGTAAATCTTACTAAGTTAGCTGCTTCAGAAGCTTTAACAGGCTTATCTTCAATTTCTGACACTCTAGCTTTGGTATAAGTATCTTCTTCAATAAGTTTATCTATCTTGCATCTTTTAATACCTTCTACTAATACTTTCATAGTTCCATCAGGTAATTTAATTAATTGAAGTAAATTACTAATAGTTCCAAAATGATACATGTCTGTAAATAAAGGATCCTCTTTTGAGGCATCCATTTGTGCTACTAAAACAAGTTTTTTATCTGAGCCCATTGCAGCATTGAGAGCTTCAACTGATTTAGTTCTGCCAACAAATAAAGTTGTAACGACTCCAGGAAAAACTACTAAGTCGCGAAGTGGGATAATTGGATGATCTGTTTTTATAATTGCCATACCTACTAGATAGGGATTATTTTTAAGTTATCAATTACCTGATGATGTTTTTTTATCAGATGATTTAAATAGCTTTATTGGGTCAGAAGAGTTATTAACTGAATTCTCATCAATAATAACCTTCTCAAGATCTTTATTAGGTAACTCAAACATAGTGTTCATTAGAATATTTTCTAAAATTGATCTTAAGCCTCTTGCTCCAGTTTTTCTTTTGATTGCTTGTTTGGCAATTTCAAGCAATGCTTCATTTCTAAATGACAGATCTACATTGTCGATCTCAAAAAGATGTTTGTATTGATTTACAAGAGCATTTTTTGGCTCTTGTAAAATTCTAACTAATGCATCCTCATCAAGCTCATGCAGTGTAGAAATAACTGGCAAGCGGCCAACAAATTCTGGAATAAGACCATATTTAACTAAATCCTCTGGCTCTATGCTATCAATTTCACTATGAATAGATAAGACATTACTATCAGATTGAGAAACTTCAGCTCCAAATCCTATTCCAGTTTTATCTGTACGGTTTTTAATCACTTTATCCAAACCAGAAAAAGCTCCGCCACATATAAATAGAATATTTGAAGTATCAATTTGAATAAATTCTTGTTGCGGATGCTTTCTTCCGCCTTGGGGAGGAATTGAAGCAACCGTACCTTCAATAAGCTTGAGTAATGCTTGTTGTACACCTTCACCAGATACATCTCTTGTAATTGAGGGATTATCCGACTTTCTAGCTATCTTATCGATTTCATCTATATAAACTATACCTAATTGAGCTTTCTCAGCATCATAGTCACATTTTTGTAAAAGCTTTTGAATTATGTTTTCAACATCCTCTCCAACATAGCCAGCTTCGGTTAATGTTGTAGCATCAGCAATAGTAAAAGGAACATTCAGAATTTTTGCTAAAGTTTGGGCTAATAGAGTTTTTCCACTACCAGTTGGACCTAATAATAAAACGTTACTCTTTTGTAATTCAATATCTGAGTTTGATGATGTGGCTCTTAGTCTTTTGTAATGATTGTAAACTGCTACAGATAATGTTTTTTTTGCTTTATCTTGACCAATAACATAATCATCAAGCTGTTTAAAGATATCAAGAGGTGATGGAAGTTCATCAAATGGATTTAATTCTTCACTTTTAACTTCCTCTTCAATAATATCATTACAAAGATCAACACATTCATTGCATATATATACGCTTGGTCCAGCTATAAGTTTTTTAACATCATCTTGGCTTTTTCCACAAAAAGAGCAACTTAACTTGTCTGTTGTTTCATTACTTGGCATTTTTTACATCCCTTGATTCTAATATTGCATCAACAATACCATAGTCTTTAGCAGATTCAGCATTTAAAAAGTTATCTCTATCTGTATCTTTTTCAATTTGCTTAATAGTTTTCTTGGCGTGTTTAGCGAGAATTTCATTAACTTTTTTCTTAGCATGAAGTATTTCTTTTGCATGAATCTCAAAATCTGATGCTTGGCCTTGAAAACCTCCGAGCGGTTGATGGATCATAATTCTTGAATTTGGAAGAGCATACCTCTTATTCTCTGTACCTCCAGCTAAAAGAAGCGCCCCCATACTTGCAGCTTGACCAATACATAATGTTGAAATAGCAGGCGATACGAATTGCATAGTGTCATATATAGCTAGGCCGGCTGATATTGATCCACCAGGAGAATTAATATAAATACTTATATCTTTTTCAGGATTCTCAGATTCCAAAAATAATAACTGAGCAACAACAAGATTTGATATGTAGTCATCAATAGGTCCAGATAGGAAAATAACTCTCTCCTTTAAAAGCCTTGAATATATATCAAAGGATCTTTCACCTCTGGATGTTTGTTCGACAACCATTGGTATTAGTGCTGAATTATATTTTTCCATATGCTTTCTCGTTTACTTATTGGCTAATTCTGAGAATTTAATAACCTTATCTTTAGATTTAAGATCATTTTCTAATTTTTCAATAAGCTGGTTCTCTAAAATCATCATATTAAATTGTTCTAACTGTTTTGGCTGACTAACTACCCATGCTTCAAATTGAGCTGGATCTTTATATTTCTTACCTTCTTCAGCAATAAACTCTTTGAGCTTATCATCCTCAACTTTAATTTCATAGAATTTAATTAATTCTGCAAATAATAAATCCAATCTAACTCTTTTAGATGCATCTTCAGCAAATGAGTCAATTGGAAATAAATCAGTTTCTGCATTTTCAACACTTTGCCCTATTCTCATTAATGCATCTTTTCGCATTAATTCTGATTGTTCTTTTACAGTTGAACTTGGCGCACTGAATTTATGCGATTTTAAAAGCAGCTCATAGATAGATTCTTTTGTTAATGCTTTCTCCTGCGCTTCAACCTCTTTATCCATTCTGGACTTGATTTCATCTCTAAACTCAGTTTCATCACTAACTTCCATGCTAAGCTTTTCAAATAAATCTTTATTAATTTGAGCAGGTTTATTTTCTTGAACCTTTAAAAGTTTAATATCAAATTCTGCATCTTTACCTGCAAGATCTTGTTTAAAATAATCATCAGGAAATTTTGCCATTATAGTAAATTCACTTTCAGGTTCTTTTTCCAATAAACTGTCTTCAAATCCTGGAATCATAGACTTACTGCCTAAAACTAGCTTAAATTCTTTGGCATTATTTCCTTCAAAAGATTCGCCATCAACCTTACCTTCAAAATCCATAACAAGTTGATCATCATTTTGTGATTTTCTTGAAACATCAACCCAATCGCCATACCGTGATTTAATATCATCAATAGCAAGGTCTAGATCAGCATCTTCGATATTAATTGAATGTTTTTCATAACTAGACCATCTAGAAATCTTAACTTTTATATCAGGAAATATTTCAAATACTGCAGAATATTGAATTGGCTTCTTAGGATCATCGCTAGTTATATTAATAGATGGTACACAAGCTGGCTTCAGTTTTTTTTCAGTAAGCTCTTTAGGGTAAGAGTCTTGTATAAGCTCATTTAGAACATCAGCATGAACTGAGGGACCATATCTTTGCTCAAGAACATCTACAGGTACCTTTCCTTTTCTGAAACCATCTAATTTAGCAGTCCCTTTAATTTTGTTTATCTTAATATCAAACTTAGATTTATACTCTTCAACCGGAATAGAAACATCCAGTTGTCTTTCAAGATCCTTTAATTTTTTTAATTTACTTGTCATGATTAATTCCAATAATAAATGGGGCGAGCGATGGGGTTCGAACCCACGGCCTCCGGAGCCACAATCCAGCGCTCTAA
>CACEAP010000006.1 GCA_902557645.1 uncultured SAR86 cluster bacterium | reverse complement strand
TCATTGCTTGCCCTAGCTGCTCAAGACAAAATTTTAATGTTATAGAAGTTGTAAATGCTCTTGAAGAAAGATTTGAAGATATTTCTGAAGATATAGAGATAGCAATTATTGGATGTTACGTAAATGGACCTGGCGAATCAAAGGCTGCTGAGATTGGTCTTACTGGTGCATCCCCTAAAAATTTATTATATATAGATGGCATACCTGATAAAAAAATTGCTAGTGAGCATCTAATAGATGAACTTGAAGCGCAAGTTAGACAAAAATTATCATTAAGAGATAATAGTAATGTTATTGTAAGAGGATAAATGACTAAAATTAACTCACTTAGAGGCATGCCAGATTTGTATTCAGATGATTTGATCAGCTGGACGTCAGTAGAAAATAACCTTGAAAATATATTTAAATCTTATTCACTCAAAGAATTAAGAACACCTATATTGGAATACACTGATTTATTTAAAAGATCTGTTGGCGATACATCAGATATTGTTAATAAAGAAATTTATGCATTTAATGATAGAAATGATCAAAGTATTAGTCTTCGTCCAGAAGGTACTGCAGGCGTCATTAGATCGATTATTGAAAAGAAATTAGATCAACAACAATCAAAAATTTGGTATATGGGACCCATGTTTCGTTATGAACGACCACAAAAAGGAAGATATAGACAATTCCATCAAGCTGGAATAGAGCTACTTGGGTATGAAGAAGGCCCAGCAGATTTTGAGATGATATCTATCGTTTCCTCAATTATTAATGAATTAAAAATTACAGACGTAAAACTTAAAATTAATCATTTGGGCGATAATGAATCTAAAGCAAAATTCTCAAGATCTTTAGTTAAATTTTTAGATCCTTACAAAAAAGAATTAGATGCTAAAGACCAAATCAGGCTTGAAAAAAATCCCTTAAGAATTCTTGACACAAAAGATACAAATTTACAAAAGATATTACAAGAGGGGCCTTCTATAAAAGAATTTATATCCGATTCTGCCAATGAATTGCTTTTAGAGCTTCAGAAAACATTCAGCAATTCTTGTAAATTAGAGATTGATTATAATCTTGTTCGTGGCCTTGATTATTATACTGGGTTGGTATTTGAGGCCTCTTCTGCAGATCTAGGAGCTCAAGATGCTTTTATTGGAGGGGGAAGGTATGACAATCTTTCTAGTATGCTTGGAGGTAAGAATCTCCCAGCAATTGGTCTTGCGATAGGACTAGAGAGATTAATATCAATTTCTTCCCTTAATAAGGCAGATGAAAAAAAGGTTATCTTTATAACTTCTACTAGTAATATTGCCCCATTAGCATTTAAAATAGCCAACCAACTGAGATCTTTAAATTCATCTGTTGCATTAGATATGGATTTAACTGATAGCAGTCTAAAAGCTAAACTGAGGAGAGCTAACAAGACAAATGCTAGTCATGCATTAATTCTTGGAGATAAGGAAATAGATAGTAAAAATATTATTATTAAATCTCTTATGGATGATACGGAACAGGTTAGTGTAAGCATTGAGGAATGTTTAGATTTTTATAATAAGATCTAGTTAAAAAATATAAGGATATAAAAATGGCTGAATACAGTAATGATGAAGAAAGACTAGCTGCTATAGCTGATTTTTTTAAGCATTATAGAAATCTTATCTTGTCTTTATTAATATCTACCTCTGTAATAGGTATAGGCGCATTTGGAATTAAATATACTAATGATTCTAATAATGCAGCTGCATCTAAAATTTATGCAGAGTGGCTCAAGGGCATTAACCAAGAGGGGATTAATATAATTAATGAAAATCTATACTACGATGATTTAATTAATAATTATGAATCTACAGGCTTTGCTCAACTTGCCATGTTTAAAAAAGCTTCGGCATTAGCTGCAAATTCTAAACTCGATGAGAGCGAACTATATTTTAAAGAATTAATAAGCATTAGTAATGGATTCTTTGGCAATGAGCTTATTAATAAAATGGCAAGAGTAAGCTTAGCTAGAATACTTATATCAAAAGAAAATTTTAATGGCGCTCTAAAAGTTATTGAAAACTTGATGACTGGCTCTGATCCTTTTATAAATGAATTAGCAGGAGATGCTTTAATAGGTCAAAATAAACAAGATCTAGCTATTGAGCAATATAACTTAGCTAAAGACTTGTATGGAGATGATGCATCCAAAAATATTGTTATTATGAAACTAAATAATATTCAACCTGTCTTATAGATGATTATGAAATATTTATCACACTTATTAATTCTTATACTATTAAGTTCATGTTCTAGCTTGGCTTTTTGGGATAATCAAGAAGAGGATATTGAGCCAGAAGAGACTACAGAGACTATTGGCATAATTGATAGACTTACTTTTTGGAATAATGGTGATGATGAAATTGACTTATCTGAACCAAAATTATTAGAAGATGTTATTAATCAAGAAGAGCTTTCATTAAATTGGAAAATTTCTTTACCTTCAGAAAGAAGTGCAACTGATTTTGTGCCTAACTTTTCAGGAAAGGGAGATAATAAATTAGGATCATTCATGCCAGCTTTTTCTGGTAAAACGATTTTTATTGCTAACAATGATGGTGCAGTTGGATCTTATGATCAGTCTTCGGGTGAAAAAAATTGGAATGTTCAAATAACACCTCTTTCTTCTGGTATTTCTGCAGGTTTTGGAGTTCTTGTAGTAGCTGGTTCTCAAGGGGAATTAATTTGTTTATCTCAGTCTGATGGCTCTATCATATGGTCAATTAATATTGGTGCTGAGGTTTTGGCGCAAGCTGCAATTGATGCAAAATATGTTTTAATTAAGACTAGTTCAGGCGAGTTAAATGCTTATAGTATTGATGATGGGACAAAGGCATGGTCTTATAGATCACAATTACCTGCTTTAACCTTAAGAGGAAGCAGCCCTCCAGTTATAGAAGAAGGCATAGTATATGCAGCTTTTGATAATGGAAGACTTGGTGCTTTTCAGATTGATACTGGATTCTTAATATGGGATGGAGCAATTTCCTACGTTGAGGGCACATCTGAGTTAGACAACATGATAGATGCCGATGCTGCTCCAGTTC
Source organism: uncultured SAR86 cluster bacterium (assembly GCA_902557645.1). Lineage (GTDB taxonomy): Bacteria > Pseudomonadota > Gammaproteobacteria > Magnimaribacterales > D2472 > MED-G78. The sequence goes on along the minus strand of CACEAP010000006.1, from coordinate 64,424 downwards.
TTGAAGGCGGTTTGTTGTTCATAGCAAATTATCAGGGACAGATTGCTGCTTTTGATCCTGCTCAAAGAAGAATAGTTTGGGCAGACAAAGCTTCATCATTTTATTCACCTATTATTTCAAAAGGTGTTTTAGCAATTCTTGAAAGTAATTCAACCTTTAAAACATATTCTATTAAAACTTTTAATGAATCATGGAATAATGAGGAGTACTATTTAAGAGACCTTTCAAATCCTGAAATATATAAGGGAAATATTGTTGTAGGAGATTTTGAAGGCTATATCCATGTAATAGATACTTTAAATGGCAAAACAATTAGCCGGATGAAGTTAACTAGAAGCCCAATAAAAACAATTGTTGCAAGAGCTGAGAATGTTTATATTATTGATGAAACATTTAATTTGTATTCAATAAGTCTATAAAATGTTGAATAAAAATGTTTACTTCAATAGCAATCATCGGTCGTCCTAACGTAGGCAAATCTACACTTTTCAATAAACTAACTAAAACACGTCAGGCTATAGTCTCTGATTTTCCTGGGCTTACAAAAGATAGAAATTATGGATATATAAGCCTTGGTGGCATCAAGAGCTTTATAATAGACACTGGCGGAATAGGCAAAGATGAATCTAATATATCTCAAGATATTTCTGATCAAGCATGGATAGCTGCTAATGAATGCAACTTAATATTATTTATATTAGATGGATCTGAGAATTTAACTTCTGAAGACTTTAATATCTTAGTTAAGTTAAGAAAACTAAATAAAACCTTCATAACACTTTTAAATAAATCTGATAAATTATCTAAACAAGGTGCTATAAATGATATCGCCTCTAAGGGCATTAATAATTTTATTGAAATCAGTGCTGAACATTCTAGAGGAATAGAAGAGTTGAAGAAAAGACTAATCAAGCTATTACCTGAGGAAACAGAAGAAAGAGAAGAGGAAGGTAAAAAAATAGCTGTCCTAGGAAGGCCTAATGCTGGTAAATCTACTTTTATTAATAACTTCATTAAAGAAGACAGATTGATAGTTTCTGAAGTGGCTGGGACTACAATCGATGCTATTCGAATACCTTTTTCAATAGATGGAAATGACTTTACTTTTATAGATACTGCGGGTATTAGAAAGGGCTATAAACAAAATCATAAAGTAGAATATTTTTCATATGTTAGAGCCATGCATGCTGTTGAAGAGAGTGATGTAATATTATTTTTAGTTGATTCTAAAGAAAGTTTAGTCGATCAAGATTTAAAATTGATAAATATAATTACTGAACAAGGAAAGCCGCTTTTGATAGGTTTGAATAAAGTTGATCTATTAACAAAATCTGAAAGATCTCAAATTTATGATACAAAAAGATTGCAATCAAATTTCTTACAAGATTTTATTAAATTAGAGGTATCTGGAAAAAAAGGAATAGGATTTAAGAGATTATTCAGAATTCTAAATAGCATCATAAAAAAATCACAGACTAATTACACTACAGCTCTTCTAAACAAACATTTAAACAAATTCATAGAAAAGAGCGCACCGCCTTCAGTGTCCGGTAGGCAACTTAAATTAAGATATGTACATTTTGGAGGAACTAAGCCAACGACCTTAATTATTCACTCTAATCAAGATAAAAAAATTCCAAAGAATTATCAAAAATATTTAGAGAATTCATTTAGAGAAGCTTTAGGTTTAAAAAGCATTCAATTGAGGATAATTTTTAGAAAATCTGATAATCCATTTGATGGGAAAGTTAATAAATTAACTGAAAGACAAATAAAAAAGAAAAAAAGACTAATGAAACATGTTAAAAAATAAATAATTTAGGCTTTACTATTCAAAATGTAGTATAACTACATAATAAAAGTAGAAAAAAGGTTGTTTTAAAAGCTTTTTTCCATTAGTTGACGCTATATATATTTTCCTGAAGAATCTCCACTACAAGTACTGCATATATTCAAAAATAAATAGGATTTTATTTAAAGTATTACGTATAATTATTGTGTAATTTTAATGTATAAGGGAACATTTGTTACTAATGAGTAATGACAATAGACCGGTCAATATAAATTTAATGAAGATAAAGCTGCCCATAGCAGCTCTAGTATCAATTACGCATAGACTTGCAGGAATGTATATTTTTTTTATAACTTTACCACTTTCAATATACTTGTTTAATTTATCAATATTGAGTGAATCATCATTTACTAATTTAGTGAATTTACTATCAACAAATATATTAATATCAACATTTGTTTCTTTTTCGTATCTGGTGCTTTTTTATCATATATTGACTGGTGTTAGGCATTTAATTATGGACATGCATATCGGAGAATCACTTCGTGCAAGTAGAGCATCTTCAATATTCGTAATTACTATTTGGTTTTTAGCTGTAATATATATTTTAGCTTTGGTATTTTAAAGATGAAGGGTTCAACGTTATGGTATTTGCAAAGATTTAGCTCAGTTCTTATTTTAGTCTATGTCACTTATATTACTTATTTTATTCTTGGATTTGAACAAATCTCATATATTACATGGATGCAATTCGTAGAGACTTATTTATTTAAAATATCTACTTCACTCACTTTTTTAATTATTTTAACTCATTCATATATTGGTTTATGGACAGTTGGTACTGATTATCTAACCTCAAGAACTTTAGGCTTCTTAAGTATGAATCTTTCTGAAATAGCTAACTCATCAAGACTTATTTATAACGTTTTTTTTAGTGGTATGGGAATAATCTTATACATATATTTACTTGTTTTAGTTTGGATATAATTTATGACAAATACTATTAGTTCTAAAAATATTAAGACTCTAGAATTTGATGCTTTAATTATTGGTGGCGGCGGATCTGGAATGAGAACCTCTTTAGAGTTAGCTAAATCTGGATTAAAAACTGCTGTTGTCTCAAAAGTTTTTCCCACTAGATCTCATACTGTATCTGCTCAGGGTGGTATTACATGTGCAATCCAAAGCGCAGATCCAAATGACGATTGGAGATGGCATATGTACGATACCGTAAAGGGCGCAGATTTTATTGGCGATCAAGATGCGATTGAATATATGTGTTCAGAAGGACCTAAAGCTGTGTTTGAATTAGAGCACATGGGCCTACCTTTCTCTAGGTTCGATAATGGAAGAATTTATCAAAGGCCTTTTGGTGGCCAATCAAAAGATTTTGGAAATGGTGGTCAAGCTGCAAGAACTTGTGCAGCTGCTGATAGAACAGGCCATGCGTTGCTTCATACCTTATATCAAAATAATGTTAAGGAAGGCTCAAATTTTTTAAATGAATGGTTTGCTGTAGATTTAGTAAAAAACTCTATGAACGAAGTAACTGGTGTAATTGCTTTTTCAATTGAATCTGGTGAAGTTGCTCATTTAAAAGCACAGGCAACTGTCTTGGCAACAGGAGGCGCTGGAAGAATCTATGCATCAACTACTAATGCATTAATAAATACTGGTGACGGTCTTGGAATGAGTTTGCGATCTGGTTTTGCTGCTCAAGATATGGAAATGTGGCAATTTCATCCTACAGGTATATATGGGGCTGGCTCTTTAGTAACAGAAGGTTGCAGAGGTGAAGGAGGTTATTTAATAAATGGTGATGGCGAAAGGTTTATGGAAAGATATGCACCTAATGTTAAAGATTTAGCTGGTCGAGATGTTGTTGCAAGATCAATGGTTCTTGAAATACTCGAAGGTAGAGGATGCGGAGAAGATAAAGATCATGTTTTTTTAAAACTTGACCATCTTGGTGCTGATGTTTTAAATTCAAAACTTCCAGGTATTTGTGAATTATCTAAAACTTTTGCTCATGTTGACCCTGTTTATCATCCTATTCCAGTTGTTCCTACATGTCATTATATGATGGGGGGAACTCCTACTAATATTCATGGCCAAGCGTTTACAAGAAGAAATTCTGAAGATGTTATTGTTCCTGGCCTATTTGCCGCTGGTGAAGCTGCATGTGTTTCTGTGCATGGGGCTAATAGGCTTGGTGGTAACTCACTTCTTGATTTAGTTGTTTTTGGGAGAGCTGCAGGCATGTTTATTGAAAAAGAACTTAGATCTGGAGGTGGTGTAAATTCAGCTTCTGATTCTGATATTGATGAATCTTTAGAGAGGCTTAATAAATTAAATGAATCTAATGGAGGTTTTGATGTTGCCCCAGTTAAGAAAGAGCTTCAAACTTGTATGCAAAATTATTTTGGTGTCTTCAGAAGAGGCGAGTTTATGGAAAAGGGAGTTGCTGAGCTAGAAGTTATAAGAGAAAAAGTTGAAAATCTTCATCTTAGTGATAAAAGTATTGCTTTTAATACAAGCAGAGTTGAAGCATTAGAATTACAAAATTTATTAGAGGTTGCAGAAGCTACCGCAATCTCAGCACTGAATAGAAATGAAAGTCGCGGAGCACATGCTCGTGATGATTTTCCTGAAAGAGATGATGATAATTGGTTGTGCCATTCTATTTTTGATCCCAATGATAAATCCTTATCAAAGAGGGTTGTAAACTTTGCTCCAACTACTATGGATGCATTTCCGCCAAAAGTAAGAGTGTATTAGGAATTTTAATGTTAGAAATAAATTTATATAGATATAACCCTGAAAAGGATAAGTTCCCCTTCATGCAGCAATATCAAATTAAGAAACCTGAAAAAGATATTATGGTTTTGGATCTATTGCATTTAATAAAGGAAGAAGATAATTCTTTATCTTTTCGAAGATCATGCAGGGAAGGCGTTTGTGGATCTGATGGCATGAATATTAATGGAAAGAATGGATTAGCATGCATAACTCCTCTTTCGGATGTTTTAAAGGGCAATAAATTAGAAATTAGACCGCTTCCTGGCTTACCAGTTATTAGAGATTTAGTTGTTGATATGACAGAATTTTATAACCAGTATGAAAAAATTAAACCATTTTTACAGAATGATTCTGAGCCACCTGCAGAAGAAAGACTTCAATCGCCCAAGGATAGAGATAAGTTAGATGGTTTATATGAATGTATTCTCTGCGCATGTTGCTCTACAAGCTGCCCTTCATTTTGGTGGAATCCTGACAAATTTGTAGGTCCAGCTGCCTTGCTACAAGCCTATAGATTTTTAGCTGACTCAAGAGATTTGGAGAAAGATAGCAGGCTAGAAGCTTTATCGGATCCATTTAGTGTTTATAGATGCCATGGAATAATGAATTGTGTTGCAGCATGTCCGAAGGGTTTAAATCCAAATAAAGCTATTGGCGAAATAAAATCTATGCTTTTAAAAGGAAAAAATTCTAAAAATTTAATAACATCAGATGGAGCAACAAAATAAAACGATGGCGTATGATATGGAAAAATATTGGAATGATTCTCATACTTCTGCAGGCCATTCGTCTTATCTAGAAAGTTTATATGAATCTTATATAGAGGATCCTGCCAGCGTCTCTATAGAATGGAGAAGCTTTTTTGATGATCTGCCTGACATTAATGGTTCAAATGAAGATATATCGCATCAAAGTGTTATAAATTCCTTTAAAAATTATAGAAGAGTTACTTCAGCTACATCAAATAAAAGCGAAGTTAATGATAAGCAAGTTAAAGTCATACAGCTTATACAGGCATATAGAAATAGAGGACATCAAGTAGCATCTGTTGACCCACTAGGAATGATGGATAGAGAGCAAATCCCAGACTTAGATATTGAATATCATGGTTTATCAAAAGAAGATCTTCAAACTGTATTTAATACAGATACGTTAAGAATTGGTAAAGATGAAGCTACTCTTCAAGAGATAATAAATTCTCTTCAGTTAATTTACTGTGGAGATTTAGGAATTGAATATAATCACATAGTAGATATTGATGAAAGAAAATGGTTTCAAGAAAAGTTAGAACTAAATGTTGGAAAATTAGACTTTCAAGATGATGAAAAGAGATATATTTTTAATCGTTTAAATTCTGCTGAAGGTCTAGCAAAATTTCTTGCGGCAAAATATCCAGGAATGAAGCGTTTTGGTATTGATGGATGTGAGTCATTAATCCCATTGGTTGATGCATTAATTCAAAATTGTGGGATCCATGGTGCCAAACAGATATGTTTTGGTATGGCTCACAGGGGAAGGCTTAATTTATTAGTTAATGTTTTAGGTAAAACTCCTGCAGAGCTATTTTCAGCTTTTGAGGAAGATTTTGAACTTTCTGGTTCAAGTACAGGAGATGTTAAATATCATTTAGGCTTTTCTTCAAACTTATTGACTCCAAAAGGTGAGGTGCATGTTTCTTTGTTCAACAACCCATCACATCTTGAGATTGTAGATCCAGTTGTGCTTGGTTCTGTAAGAGCTAGACAAGACAGACTATATGATGAAAAACGAGAGCAAGTTATTCCAATCTTAATTCATGGAGATGCATCATTTTCTGGGCAAGGTGTTGTAATGGAAAGCCTTCAAATGTCACAAACTAGAGGTTATGGAGTTGGAGGAACATTGCATGTAATAGTTAATAACCAAATTGGCTTTACCACTAGTTATAAATATGATGCTAGATCTACCGAATATTCAACTGATGTTGCTAAGATGATTAATGCCCCAATTATTCATGTAAATGGAGATAATCCAGAAATGGTAGTCCATGCTGCAAAAATAGCATGTGAGTATAGGTATAAATTTGGTAAAGACATAATTCTTGATTTATTTTGTTACAGAAGAAGAGGTCATAATGAAGCTGATGATCCTTCTGCAACTCAACCATTAATGTACGAAAAAATAGCTAAGCATCCCTCAGTCCTAAAAATCTACGAAGAAAAACTAATAGCAGAAAAAATTATTTCAAAATCTGACTCTTTAGATTTTCAAAAAAAATATAGAGATTCATTAGAGGATGGTTCTTCTGTTGTTGGTAATCTTGCCATGCAGCCTAATGATGATTTATGGTTTGATTGGTCGCCTTACATGGATCAGAAATGGTGGCAAGAAACTAATACCAAGTTCGAAGTTGGAAAGTTTCTAGAGCTATCTGAGATTATCACCAGTGCTCCTAAAAATTTTGTTCTTGGTAGGCAGGTTAAAAAAGTGTTTGACGATAGGAAGCTTATGGCAAGTGGAAAAGCGCCTATCAATTGGGGTTTTGCTGAATCTATGGCTTATGCAAGTTTACTTTCTGAAGGTTACCCAATTCGTTTAACCGGTCAAGATGTTAGAAGGGGTACTTTTTCTCATAGACATGCAGCAATTTATAATGCAAAAGATGGTATGGGTCATATACCGTTAGTAAGTGTCGCGAGAGAAAGTTCTACAAGAATGGATATTTATGATTCATTTTTATCTGAAGAAGCTGTCTTAGGTTTTGAATATGGATATTCTGCAACCTGGCCATCTGGATTGGTAATATGGGAGGCTCAATTTGGTGACTTTGTTAATGGCGCTCAAGTAGTTATTGATCAATTTATTGTATCTGCTGAACATAAATGGGAGAGATTATCAGGATTAGTAATGTTATTACCTCATGGTTTTGAAGGACAAGGTCCAGAGCATAGCAGCGCAAGGGTTGAAAGGTTTTTACAATTATGTGCAAGTGAAAATATTGAAGTATGCATTCCAAGTACACCAGCTCAAATTTTTCATTTATTACGTAGACAGGCTATAAGAAAAATGAGAAGGCCTCTGATAGTAATATCTCCAAAAAGCTTATTGAGAAATCCATTAGTAACATCCACAGTTTCTGAATTAACTAATGGAGAATTTAAGAGAGTCATAGATGATAGTTTGGAAGAAAAATCAAAAGTTAAAAGGATAATAATGTGCTCGGGCAAGGTTTATTATGATTTATTGCAAAAAAGAGAAGAAAATAAAATTAAAGACATTGCATTAGTTAGAATAGAGCAACTTTATTCATTCCCTTATGATGATTTAGAGAGTATTTTAGGAATTTACGATAATGCTAATGAGTATGTTTGGTGTCAAGAAGAGCCAGCAAACCAAGGCGCTTGGTTTAGTCATAGGCACAGACTTCAAAGAGTACTCGATAGATTTAATTCAAACCACGAAATTAAACTTATTAGTAGACCAGCTGCTGCGGCTCCAGCGGTTGGATTAATGAAATTACATTTAAAGCAACAAAATGAATTAGTTGTAAATGCTTTAATGTTAGAGTCTTCGGGAGAGAGAGAATGAGTATTGAGATTAAGTCGCCAACATTTCCAGAATCTGTAGCTGATGGCACTGTTGCAAATTGGGTAAAGAAAGAGGGCGAAAGCGTTCAGCAAGATGAGGTTATTGCTGAAATTGAAACAGATAAGGTTGTATTAGAAGTTGTTGCTCCAGTAAATGGAACTATTTCTAAGATTGTTAAACAAGAAGGAGAAATTGTTAATAGCTCAGAATTAATAGCAGAATTTAATGAAGGTACAATCGAAGATGTTAATGAAGTTGATTCTAACGAATCTCCTGCTGTATCTGAAATAGAAAAACCCAAGCCAAATAAATTAGGGCCTGCAGCAAAAAGAATCATTGCAGAAGAGGCTATTGATCCATCTACTGTAAAAAGCACTGGCAAAGATGGAAGAGTTACAAAAGCAGATTTAGTGAATCATTTAAATAATAAGCCTACTGAAGATTTAAACAAGATTAAAAATACTGTAGTAGATACAAATATTGCTTTTTCTGAATCAAGAGATGAGAAACGAGTTCCGATGTCTAGACTGCGAGCAACTATAGCCAATAGACTTCTAACTGTTAAACAAGAAACAGCTATGTTAACTACATTTAATGAGGTTGATATGCTGCCTATTAAAGAACTAAGAGCAAAATATGGCGCTGAGTTTGAAAAACAACATGGGGTTAAACTTGGCTTTATGGGCTTTTTTGTTATTGCTGCTATTCAGGCATTAAAAAAATTCCCTCTAGTTAATGCATCAATAGATCAAACTGATATCGTATATCATGGTTATCAAGACATTGGGGTTGCAGTTTCTACAGAAAGAGGTCTTGTTGTACCAGTAATTAGAGATGCTGACATGATGTCATTGCCTGACATAGAAAAATCTATTTTAGATTATTCTGTAAAAGCAAGAGACGGAAAGCTATCTATGGATGAAATGCAAGGAGGAACATTTACTATATCAAATGGTGGTGTTTTTGGATCATTGCTTTCAACCCCAATATTAAATGCTCCTCAGACAGCAATTTTAGGAATGCATAGTATTCAAGATAGACCAGTTGCGAAAGATAATGAAGTTGTTATAAGACCTATGATGTATTTAGCTATGAGTTATGATCACAGGCTTTTAGATGGAAAAGAAGCTGTAACTTTTTTAGTTTCAATTAAGGAGCAATTAGAGTCTCCTGAAAGATTATTACTTAATTTATAAGAGGAAGTGGATATGTATGATGTAGTTATTATTGGAGGCGGTCCAGCTGGATATGTTTCTGCAATAAGATGTGCTCAACTTGGACTTTCTGTTGCTTGTATTGAGTCAATGTCTGACCAAGAAGGCAATCAAAGATTTGGCGGGACTTGTTTGAATGTAGGATGTATTCCTTCAAAAGCTTTATTAGATTCTTCACAAAGGTTTTATGAGGCCAATAATGAGCTTTCTAAGCATGGAATTGATACTGGAAAAGTAAATTTAGATATATCTGCAATGATGAAAAGAAAAGATAAAGTAGTTGATCAACTTGTTGGAGGAATAGGCGGTCTATTCAAAGCAAATAAAGTTATCCCTATTCAAGGTCACGGTAAACTTCTTTCAAGCAAAAAGGTAGAAGTAGCTAATGGTAATTCAACTGAAATAATAGAAGCTAAAAATATTATTTTAGCTACAGGTTCAAAACCAATAGAAATTAGCTCAGCAAAGTTTAATGATACAAATATTGTTAATTCAACTGGAGCACTGGAGTTTTCAGCTGTTCCAGAAAAGCTTGGCATTATTGGCGCCGGCGTTATAGGCCTTGAACTTGGAAGCGTATGGGCTCGTTTGGGCTCAGAAGTGACCATGCTCGAAGCAATGCCAGATTTTTTACCTATGTTAGACAAAAAAATAGGAAAAGAAGTTTTCAAAGAGTTTACAAAACAAGGATTAAAAATAAAATTAGGCTGCAAAGTAACTAAGGCAACATCTAGTAAAGCTAATGTAAATGTTGAATATGATGAAGATGGAACTTCTACAGATGAAGTTTTTGATAAATTAATAGTATGCGTAGGCAGAGCACCAAATACTGAAAATCTTCTATCAGATGACAGCGGAGTTGATATAGATGATAAAGGTTTTATAAAGGTAGATGATTATTGCATGACTAGTATTCCAGGAGTTTGGGCTGTTGGAGATGTAGTTCGAGGACCAATGCTTGCGCATAAAGGAAGCGAAGAAGGGGTTATGGTAGCTGAAAGGATTGCTGGCAAACATACCGCAGTTAACTACGATCTAGTTCCCTCTGTTATATATACTCATCCTGAAGTAGCTTGGGTTGGTAAAAATGAAGAAGAGCTAAAAGCTGAAGGTGTTGAATATAAAAGTGGCTCCTTTCCATTTTCTGCAAGTGGGAGAGCTTTAGCTACTGATGAATCAGTTGGCTCAGTTAAAGTTTTAGCTGACAAAGTTACCGATACTATTTTGGGAATTCATATTTTCGGACCTTCAGCCGCTGAACTTGTTCAACAAGGCTTAATAGCAATGGAATTTGGTTCAAGTTCTGAAGATATAGGACTAACAATGTTTAGCCATCCAACAGTATCAGAAGCATTACATGAGGCTGCTTTAGCTGCAAATAATCATGCTATCCATATAGGAAATAGAAAAAGATGAATCTTCATGAATATCAAGGCAAAGAACTATTTGCTAAATATGATTTGCCTGTTTCTATGGGTAGAGTAATTTCTAATGCTGAGGATGCAGTTAATGCATGTCGTGATATTGGTGGAAATAAATGGGTTATTAAAGCTCAAGTTCATGCAGGCGGCAGAGGTAAAGCTGGAGGAGTTGAGTTAATTAATTCTCCTAATGAAGCTGTAGCTTTTGCACAAAAGTGGTTAGGCAAAAGATTAGTTACATATCAAACAGATGCCGATGGTCAACTTGTTAGCTCTATACTTATCGAGGAATGCACAGATATTGCTAAAGAGTTATATTTAAGCGCAGTAATAGATCGAGGATCACAAAGAATTGTTTTTATTGCTTCATCAGAAGGAGGTGTTAATATTGAAGAGGTTGCAAAAAACTCGCCAGAGAAAGTTATTTATGAATCAATAGATCCTTTAACAGGTGCCCAGCCTTTTCAAGCAAGAAAAATTTCAAAAGTTCTTGGATTAGATAAAACACAAACCAAGCAATTTTCTAAAATATTACCTAATTTAATGAATCTTTTTATTAATTGTGATTTAAGTCTATTAGAAATAAATCCACTTGTTATTACTACTGGTGGAAATTTACATTGTTTAGATGCAAAAATTAATATTGATTCGAATGCAATATTTAGGCAACCAGAAATTGCTGAAATGCATGATCCCTCTCAAGAAGACATTAGAGAGTCTGAAGCTGCAAAAAATGATCTTAGTTATGTCTCTTTAGATGGAAATATTGGTTGTATGGTTAATGGAGCAGGATTAGCAATGGGGACAATGGATACTATTAAATATTTTGGCGGCTCACCTGCAAACTTTCTAGATGTTGGCGGAACTGCTACTCAAGAAAGAGTAGCAAAAGCATTTAAGCTTATTCTTGCAGATCCAGAAGTAAAAGTTGTTCTTGTTAATATCTTTGGAGGTATTGTTAGATGCGATCTTATAGCTGAAGGCGTTCTTGCAGCGATTGAGGAGGTTGGTGTATCTGTTCCAGTAGTTGTAAGACTTGAGGGTAATAATGCAGAAAAAGGCTCAGAAATATTAGCAAATGCAAAAGTTAAGATAGAAAGTTTAAATAATCTAAAAGAGGCTGCAAAAAAAGCAGTGGAGCTAGCTTAATGAGTATATTAGTTAATAAAGACACCAGAGTTATAGTTCAAGGGTTTACAGGCTCTCAAGCAACACTTCACTCACAACAATCTATTGACTACGGTACTAATATTGTTGGTGGAGTAACTCCTGGGAAGGGAGGTCAAATACATTTGGACAGGCCAGTTTTTGATACTATGGGAGAGGCTATTAATGATGTTAATCCAAATGCAGCTTTAATATTTGTTCCTGCACCATTTTGTAAAGATTCAATACTAGAAGCTGCTGAATCAGGAATTGAATTAATTATTTGTATCACCGAGGGAGTGCCCACGTTGGATATGTTAGTAGTTAAAAAAAGAGTCGATGAGCTTGGTGTTAGACTTATAGGCCCTAATTGTCCTGGAATAATAACTCCTGGAGAGGCAAAACTTGGAATCATGCCAGGGAGTATTCATATGCCAGGCTCAGTTGGAATTATTTCTAGATCGGGAACCCTTACTTATGAAGCAGTTAAACAAACAACCGATCTTGGATTAGGGCAAAGCAGCTGTATAGGAATTGGAGGAGATCCAATACCTGGATCCTCCTTTATAGACATTTTGAAGCTTTTTGAAGCTGATCAAGACACTAAGGCTATTGTTATGGTAGGAGAGATTGGGGGCTCTGCTGAAGAGGAGGCTGCTGAATTCATAAAATCAGAAGTAACAAAACCAGTTATTTCATATATAGCAGGACAAACAGCGCCTGCAGGAAAAAGGATGGGTCACGCGGGTGCTATTATTGCTGGAGGTAAAGGTACAGCAGCTGACAAGATTCTAAAATTAGAAGAATGTGGAGTGAATATAGCTGAGAATCTTTTAGAAATAGGCACAAAAACTGCAGAAGTAATTAACTCATAACCCTATTAAATTTTTTTGAGATCCACTGTAATCTTAAAATAATTAGAACAGCAAATATACTTAGACCACCAATCATTGCTATCCACATACCTGCAGCACCTAAGGGATTTCTGATACCATAATAAGTTAGGAAATAGCCTACAGGTATAGCTATAAGCCAGTAAACTATAAGAGTTATTACCATAGGAGCAAAAGTATCCTTATATCCTCTTAATGCACCAATAGCACCTATTTGAGCTCCATCTGGTATTTGAAAGATTGCAGCAAAAATTAATAAGCTGCTAGCAACTATAACAACAGCTTCTTCCGAAGAAAACATTGAGCTTAATTGATCTTTAAATATTAAAATAATAATAGTATTTATTATTGCAATCATTGTGCATAAGAATACAGATGAGATTGAAGCAAATCTTGCATCAGACATTCTCTTTGCCCCAATAAGATTACCAACTCTTGTAGCAGCTGCAAGGCCAACAGATAAAGATATTACAAAAAAGAAACTTGCTATATTCATAGCAATTGCATGACCGGCAACAATTTCTTTGCCCAATGGTGAAAGTATCATAGCAGCACCTGAAAACATAGCTAGCTCAATAAAGATACCTAAACCTATAGGAAAACCTAGTTTAAAAACTTCAGTAAAAGTACTCATAGACGGAAATGGAAGCTTTTCAAAAGGTTTAGTTACTTTATAATTCTTTGACCTAGCTATATAGATTATTAAAGTTAAGGTCATAAATACAGAAACTATAGAAGTTGCATATCCGCAACCAACTCCACCCATTGCAGGAACTCCAAAATATCCATAAACAAAAATAATATCCAAAGGTATGTTTATTAACATTCCAGCTAAAGCTATATAAAAAATAGGTAATGTTAGTGTTAATCCTTCACTATAACAGCGCAAACAAGTAAAAATTGTCATAGCAAACATACCTATAGATAATGCTTTCAAGTAATCTCCAGCAATTCTTGCAACTTCTGATTCCAACTGCAGCATATTTACTAGAATATAAAGATTAGGATAGATTATTAAAAATAATAATCCCAATGAAATTGAAATCCATAAGACTTCACCTAGCTTGTAACCAATCTTGCTGTATTCTTTTGCTCCATATAATTGCGCCATAATAGGAGTAATAGCAAATGTAACCCCAGCAATAAGTAACCATATAGGGTGCGTGAAGGCTGAGCCTATTGCAAGAGCAGCAAGATCTGTTGAGCTTGCTCTTCCAGCTACAAGAGTATCTGTTGTCCCCATAAAGACATATGAGACTTGTGAGCCAAAAATAGGAAGACCTATTTTAAGAAGGCTTTTAAACTCATTTTGAAACTTTGTTAACAATTTATCACCAAAAAAATTTTCGGTACTTTATCATATAAAAGTACTAAGTAAATGATAGGAGAAAATTATTAGAAAAGATAATAGACCATACTGGTTAAAAAAATTAAGTTCAAGAATAAATAAATATTATGTTAATCATTATCTTAAACCACAATTTTTAAAATTAGGTAAAGGCGGGGCTTATTTTAAACCACAATATATTAATCTATTTGGCAAAAATATTTCTATTGATGATTATCCAACTTTAATAGGAGCTAAAGATGCAAATATTCAATTTACAACATGGAATATTGATAAGTGGGATGGAAAACTGGATATAGGAAAGTATGTTCTTATAACTCCTGGGGTAAGAATTATGGCAGCTGAGCATATTTCTATTGGTGATGCTTGTATGTTTGCTCATGGTTCATATATATCTGATGCAGACTGGCATGGAATATATGATCGCTCTGAACCAGTTGGTAATACTAAGCCTGTGGTTTTGAAGGATAATGTATGGATTGGAGACAGTGCTATTGTTTGTAAAGGAGTTACTATAGGTGAAAATAGTATAATTGGTGCAGGGGCTGTTGTAACAAAGGATGTTCCACCAAACTCAATTTTTGCAGGAAATCCTGCTAAATTAGTTAAAACTTTGGATGAAAAAAAAGATTCAATTTCAAGAAAAGATTTTTTTAAGGATCCAAAGAAACTTGCTGCTGATTTTGATGCATTAGATAAATACTCTTTAAATAAAAATACTTTTTTTGGATGGATTCAAAGTATTTTTTGGCCAGACAATACTCATTGATAAAAATAGTAGCAGATAACAATATACTAGATTTAGATTTCTATTTAAGAGATATACTTGAGTCTAGTGAATATCAGATCAATTATTTGGATGATATTAATATTAACAATAAAGCTTTAAAGGATTGTGAAATACTATTAGTTAGATCAACAATTAAAGTTAATAAACCCCTCTTAGAAAATACAAATGTTAAATTTATTGGCTCTGCAACAGCAGGTATAAATCATATTGATATTAATTATTTAGATTCACATAATATTAAATGGGATTATGCGCCTGGTTGTAATTCTTCTGCTGTTACGCATTACGTTTTAGCAGTAATCGCAGAATTAATAGAAAAAAACAAATTAGATTATGATGCGAAAATTGGAATCATTGGGTACGGCAATATTGGTAAAAAAGTCTGGTATTACTTAAATGCATTAGGTTTCAATATTTTTATAAATGATCCGCTGATTAATGATCCTAATTTCGTTGATATTAAAACTATTCTTAAATGTGACCTAGTCTCACTTCATGTACCTTTTACTGAAGCTGGTAAATATAAAACCCATAATTTAATAGATAAAAATGAACTTGCGTTACTTAATAATAAAATTCTAATCAACACTTCTCGAGGAGGAATTGTTAATGAAATAGCCTTAATTAAACAAGATAATGTTAGTTATATTGCGGATGTATGGGAAAATGAACCATCGCCGTCAAAGTCAATAATAAATAAAGCATATATAGCTACTCCACATATTGCTGGATACAGCAAAGAGGGGAAAGTAAATGGATCAAAAATGATAGCTATTGCTGTAACAAATTATTTAGAAACTTTTAAAAATAAAAATCCCTTCTTGTTTAAAAATCCAGCAGACAAAAAAACTTTAAACTCTTCATTTGCAAAAGCTATTATCGACCCTATACCCTTATATTTATTTAAAGATACATTTAATGTAAATCTGATATCTAAAGAGATGAAATATGCAATTAGAAGAAAAATTGATAAGAAAAATATAGCTAATATTTTTATCAAGATGCGTAAAAATTATCCCTTAAGAAGTGACTTTGATTCAATAAACAATATACCAATTAAGTAACAAATAAGTTACTTTTATACAAAATCTATATAAATTTTCTATACATAACTTGTTTTAAAAAAACACATGTGTATTATATATGAGACTAATCTCAGTTTTTTGGTATTAGAATTGCATTACAAATTACATAACTATTCAATATATATAAAATTATGACTGACAAATTAAAAAGAGCACAAAAAATAATTGAGAATATTTATTCTACAACTATTGGAAATGCCTCTAATCCTCCATCTATGAGTTTTTATCAATCTGATACATATAGATTCTTTTTCTTGCTATCATTTATGCATGAGCATTTTAAGGGAAATGATATATCTCAAGAGTATGCTATATCCTTGGTCCCAAAAAAGTATGCTTCACGAATTAAAAGACTACAAGTTTTAAAACATTCTGTTCATCTTGGATATATCAACGAAACACAATCTTTGGTTGATAAGAGAAGAAGAATGTATACCCCATCTGATTCTATGATCAAAGACTTTTTAGAAATGACGGAATCAGTTTCAACCTTTTCTGAAAGAAAAGCTTCTTAAAGAATTTAAGAAGAGCACGACAATCCTATGTCTGCCGCCCAATCTGGGCTCTCTTTTGCATATTTTTCATAATCAGGCATCTCATCATAAGGATTTTTTATAATATGCATCAGATTATCAATTTCTTCAAAAGACCCTTCTTCTGCCTTATCTATAGCAATTTGAAGTAAATAATTTCTTAAGATATATTTTGGGTTATTGTTATTCATCAAATTAATTCTAGAAGTTATGTCTGTTCGTTCTTCTTTATGTCTTTTCGTAAACTTTACAGCCCATTCATTCAAAACCGGATTAAGTCTTATTGAATTATTTTCTTTAATGACATTACTCAAGCTTCTAAATGTTCGGGAATAATCTAATCTTTCTATTTTCATAATATTTAATAGCTCTTGAATTAAATCTTGATCGGTTTCAAGATTATTTTTAAGACCTAATTTATTTTTATATAAGTCAAATAGAGACTCTGCGTATTCAATCTCATAAGATGATAATATTTTTTTTAATGAGGGCTTATCAATAATTTTACTAAAGGTATGGGCTAAGGCCGAACAATTCCATAAACCAATATAAGGCTGATTTTCATAAGAGTATCTTCCAGAAGTATCAGAGAGATTGCACACATGTGATGGATTGAATTTATCCATAAATCCATATGGACCATAATCAAGAGTTTCACCAAGAATAGACATATTATCAGTGTTCATAACTCCATGACAAAATCCTACTGCTTGCCAACGAGCTATCAATTTAGCAGTACTTGAAATTATGGTATTTAATAAATATTCATATTTATCACTTATATCAGCTTCTTTTGGAAAATATTCTGATAAAACATAATCACATAGCTCCTGATGTTTTTTTTGCTCATTGTCATAGAAAAACTTTTCAAAATTACCAAATCTGATATGAGTTAGTGCTGTCCTAGCTATCATAGCTGCATCCTCAGACTTTTCTCTATAAACAGGATCTTTACTGCTAAAAATCATTAATGATCTTGAAGAGGGCACACCTAGAAAATGCATAGCTTCTCCACAAAGGTATTCTCTTAAAGATGATCTTAAAACGGCTCTACCATCTCCAAATCTAGAATATTTAGTTTTACCAGAACCTTTTACATGAATATCTAGCTTTTTATTATTTTTATTAATTTCGCCAATTAAAATTCCTCTACCGTCACCTAATTGTCGAACATATTGACCAAATTGATGGCCAGCATAATTCATTGAGATTATTTGATTATTGGGAATTTGTATGGTGCCGTTAAATAGATCCATTAATTGTTTTGGGCTTATTGATGATAATCCTAAATCATTTAAAAATTGATTATTAAGATGAACTATATATGGTTCATTTAGTGGCTCTTGCACTTGATTTGAGTAGAATCCCTTTCCTAGATCAATAAAGGAATTTTGTTTAATAATTTTTCTAAGATTTTGCATTTATAAGATTAACTAATACTTATATATGTATAATTTACCCTAGTTCTTAAGAAATAAAGCAAATAAGGATAATTAAATACAAATGTTAAGTTTAAGCCAAGAATTTATATGGTTTGGTGTTGTTTTTTATGATCTGTTGCTTGCAGTATTTTTATTTAGATATTTTGGTAAATATGGCCTTTATTGCGCAGTAATAATAGGAATTGTTCTTGCAAATCTTCAGGGTGGCAAAGTTACTGAGTTAACTATGTTTGGGCACACTTTTAATGCAAGCATGGGAGCAATCTTGTATTCCGGTATATATTTTTCAACAGATTTGTTAAATGAGAGATATGGTAAATCTGAAGCTAATCGCGCTGTTATGCTTGGATTTATTGCAAATATTGCTGTTCTAATTACGCTACTTATAAGCTTACAATTTATTCCATCTAATCTTACTGGATCAGCGCTAGAGATTCATAATGCAATAAATACATTAGCTAATTATTCTCCATATTTTATAATTGGCTCTTTAACAGCTTATTTAATTAGTCAAAGATTCGATGTTTGGCTTTTTCACTATTTAAAAGAAAAAACTCAAGGTAAAAAGTTGTGGTTAAGAAACAATGTATCAACCATTTTGTCTCAGCTGCTAGATACATTAATTTATCAGGTTACCTGGGTTATTGCGACTGATGTTACATTTACACAAGCTTTCTTTTTAGCTTCAACTAAATACATTTTAAAGGTATTTATTGCCTTGATAGATACTCTATTTATCTATTGGGTAAGAAATTGGAAGGTGAATGAGTAGTTTTAAAATAGAAAAAAAATTACTATTACACTAAATCATACAAAATTGTTTCTACTTACATATGAAAAAAACTTATAAAACAGAAGAAGAGTGGCGAAAAGAGCTTTCAGATGAATCTTTTGAGGTGGCTAGGCTTGGCGGAACAGAGAGGCCGTTTACTGGAAAATATTGGGATTTTAAAAAAAGGGGATCATATAAGTGCATTTGTTGCGGAACAGTTTTATTTGAATCTGATACAAAATTTGATGCTGGCTGTGGTTGGCCAAGCTTTTTTCAACCTAAAAATAAAGAAGTTATCAAAGAATTACCTGATTATTCGCTTTTAATGAGCAGAACTGAGGTGCGCTGTTCAAATTGTGATGCTCATTTAGGGCATGTATTTAATGATGGTCCTAATCCTACTGGCCTCAGATATTGCATAAATTCAGTATCAATAGACTTTAAGGATGAAAAAAACTAAAGTGAAGAAACGGGATTATCACCAAACCTTATTATGTTAAATTCTTATTTTAAAGTGGGTGGATGGACTGGCATCTCGAGAGTATTTGGTTTATTAAGAGATATCACAACCACTAGTTTGCTTGGATCATCATTATTACATGATATTTTTGTAGTAGTTTTAAAGATACCAAATGTTTTTAGAAGATTTTTTGCAGAAGGGGCATTTAGTCAAGCTTTTATTCCAGTTTACAATGAATATGAAGAACATAAGACTGCTGCAGAAACTAAAGAATTTATCAATAATTTATCTGGAACATTGCTTACATTTCTATTTAGCTTTACTCTTCTAGCATTATTTCTTGCTCCAATATTTATTTTGCTATTTGCTCCAGGATTTTATTTTGATCCCTTAAAAAAAGATATAGCAGTAGATGTTTTAAGAATAATGTTTCCATATTTAGGATTAATTTCACTTGTTGCATTTGCTGGAGGCATCCAAAACTCTCATAAGAAGTTTTCTTTACCTGCAGCAACTCCTGTAGTGTTTAATTTATGTATAATTTTGTCTGCATTTTTCTTAGCACCAATTTTTTCAGTACCAATTTTTGGATTAGCCTGGGGAGTCTTATTGGCCGGTATAATTCAACTGCTTATCCAATTAGCTCCTTTAAAACAGATTGATAGATTGCCAATTCCAAGATTAGATTTTAATAATCAAGGAGTAAAAAAGGTATTTTTTTTAATGCTTCCAGCGCTACTTGCAGGAGGAGTTGCTCAAATAAATTTACTCATAGATACTGTTTTTGCATCTTTACTAATTACTGGTAGTCCAACATGGTTATATGTATCAGATAGACTTATTCAGTTCCCTCTTGGAATATTTGCTATTGCAATAGGAACAGTGCTTTTACCAACTCTTTCAAAGGCTAATCAAAATGAAAACCTTAACCTTTTTAAAGACCAGCTAAAAAAATCACAAAGATTAGTAATGTTTTTAGCAATTCCTTCATTTGTAGGTTTGGCTCTATGTTCAGATCATTTAATTAGCACTTTATTTCAGAGAGGAGAGTTTACATTTAGTGATGTAAATCAAGCATCAAAGAGTTTGATAGCCTTTTCTTTAGGATTACCTTTTTTTATGTTAATGAAGGTGCTCGTGCCGGCATTTTTTTCTAGACAAGATACTAAAACACCTATGTATGCAGCAATAGCTGCCTTAATTTCTAATATTATTCTTAATTATGTTTTTGTTTTTATTGTCGGTTATGATCATGCTGGATTAGCTTTAGCTAGTTCAATATCAGCAACTTTAAGTTGTGGTATTTTATTCTTGATTTTAGTTAATGATAAATATATACAATTGCAGAATCCATTTAATAGGTTCAATTTATCTGTATTAACTTCATCTATTATTGTAGGAATTTTCTTAATTTATGGACCGTTTAATATAGATTTTAATTCTTTAAGCTTTACCGAAAGATTGCTAACTTTATTTTTAGAAGTAGGATTTTCTATATTGTTATATTTAGGTATTACAAGAGCTATTGTTGGTAAAAGCTTGCGGAGTCTTTTCTAGGTCTATGTATTTAATAAGAGGACAAAACAATATTAACCTTTTCAAGAAGAGGCATCCTAATATCTCTATGTCAGCAACAATTGGAAATTTTGATGGATTACATCTCGGTCACCAAGCAATATTAGAAAATTTAAAAGAAGAAGCAAGACAGCTAGACACCTCAACTCTTGTATTTTTTACTGAACCTCATGCAGCTGAATATTTTTCCAATAAAGGATTAATAGCAACTAAGTCCCCTCCAAGACTTTGTCCCTGGAGAGAAAAATTTAGGCTGCTAAATAATTTTGGGATTGAATATGCTTGTTTTCTTAAATTTAACTCATCTTTAAAATCAATGGAGCCTAAGGTTTTTATTAAAGATATTTTAGAAGCAATGAATTTAAAATCATTAATTGTTGGCGATGATTTCAGATTTGGAGCTGAAAGAGAAGGCGATTTTACATTATTAAAAGATTGGGGAGAGCAATCGAGTGTGGTTGTTTCAAATACTGAGACTATAACGTATAAAGGGGAGAGAGTTAGTAGTACAAGAATTAGAAAAGCTTTAATGGAAAATAATTTTAAAGCAGCAAAGGAATTATTAGGAAGGCCTTATACTTTTTCTGGAAAAGTAGTCTTTGGCAATCAACTAGGAAGAACAATTGATGTGCCAACTGCAAATCTGTGGATACCAAAACAAAGGCTTCCCATTTCAGGCGTATACGCAGTTAATTGCCGGCTTAAAAATAAAACCTATCAAGGAATTGCTAATATGGGTGTCAGACCAACGATTGGTGGCGAAAAGCCTGTACTAGAAGTTCATCTATTTGATTTTAATAAGGAAATATATGGAGAAAGATTAGATATTGAGTTTAAATTTAAGATAAGAGATGAAAAAAAGTTCGAAAATTTAGATTTTTTAAAAGAACAGATACAAAAAGACATATCTTTGGCTAAAAAACTTTTACAATAGCACTAATTATGACTATTAATTATAGGGATACCTTAAATCTTCCAGAAACTGAATTATCTATGAAGGCTGGTCTTGCTAAAAAAGAGCCAGAGATTCTTGATTATTGGAACTCAATTGATCTTTACAATGAAATTAGAAAGAAAGCTTCTGGTCAGAAGCAATTTATTCTTCATGATGGCCCGCCTTATGCTAATGGGGAAATCCATCTTGGACACTCAGTTAATAAAATACTTAAAGATATAACAATCAAAATCCAAACAATGCTTGGAAAAGATGCACCCTTTATTCCAGGCTGGGATTGTCATGGTCTTCCAATTGAGCTTAATGTTGAAAAAAAACATAGAAAAAATAAAGAGCTATTAACAAACAAGCAAGATTTTATTAAAGCTTGCAAAGAATATGCTTTAACCCAAGTTGAAAATCAAAGAAATGATTTTATTAGACTGGGTGTTTTAGCTGACTGGTCTAATCCTTACAAAAGTTCTGATGCTTCTTTTGAGGCTGATACCTTAAGAGCATTAGCAATAATAATAAAAAATAATCACTTGCAAAGAGGTGAAAAGCCTGTTCATTGGTGTCAAGATTGTGGCTCAGCACTTGCTGAAGCAGAGGTTGAATATCAAGATAAAAATTCAAAAGCAATTGATGTTTCATTCGAAGTATCTAAAGACTCGTTAAATAAGATTGCTTCTTTATTTAATTTTAAGATAAAGAAAAAATGCTCATTTATTATTTGGACTACAACACCGTGGACACTTCCTTCAAATGTTGCTGTTTGTATTAACAAAACATTAGATTACTCACTTGTTGAGACTAAAGATGAATATATAATTATTGCATCTGAATTAATCAATGCTTGTTCCTCGAGATGGGATATTAATTTAAAAGAAGTATCTAAAGTAAAAGGCGAGATGCTTAAAGATATTAATTTAAATCATCCATTCTTGGATAGGCATTCAATTCTTCTTTCTGGCGACCATGTCACAATAGAGGCTGGAACTGGTTGTGTTCATACTGCACCAGCGCACGGTTTAGATGATTTTTTTATATGTAAAGAAAATAATATTGAACCAATAAAGGCCTTAAATAATAAAGGATTATTTAAAGAAGAATATGAAGATATTGCAGGGTTGCCCGCATTTAAAGCAGACCCTTCTATTATTGAAACCCTAATTTCTAAAAATGCATTAATAAATGTTGAAAGTTATGAACATTCATACCCGCATTGCTGGAGACATAAAACACCTTTAATATTTACTTCTACCCCTCAATGGTTTATCTCAATGGATAAATCTAATCTATTATCAGATGCAAAAGCTTCAGTAGATAATGTTAATTGGGAGCCTAGTTGGGGCTTGCAGAGAATTCAGTCTATGCTTGAAGAGCGACCTGATTGGTGTATTTCTAGGCAAAGAAATTGGGGTGTTCCAATTACCTTGGTTGTGCATAAAGATTCAGGGGAAATTCATCAAGATCAAGAAAAACTTTTTAATATTTTTGCAGACTTAATAGAAGAATCAGGTGTAGCTGCTTGGGATGCAATTGAATTGTCAGATTATATAGACGATGCTGAGGAATATATAAAGATTACAGATACATTAGATGTTTGGTTTGACTCTGGCGCCACTCATTTTTCAGTACTGGAAAAGAGACTAGGTAAGGATACTATTGCAGATTTATATCTTGAAGGATCCGATCAACATAGAGGCTGGTTTCAATCATCCTTACTAACTAGTATTGCCATTAATGGTAGACCTCCATATAAGGAGGTATTAACGCACGGCTTTGTTGTAGATGATAAAGGACGTAAACAATCAAAATCATTAAGTAATGTTGTATCACCGCAAAAAGTTTGGAATTCCCTTGGGGCAGACATACTAAGGTTATGGGTTGCAGCAACTGATTTCAGAAGTGAGATGAACGGATCTGATGAAATTTTAAAAAGAATTTCAGATCAATATAGAAGAATAAGAAATACTTTTAGATTTTTACTTGGAAACTTGAATGATTTTAATTATAAGAATGATGCTATTGCTTTAGATGATATGGTTGAATTAGATAAATGGATATTAAATTCTACTCTAGTGCTTCAGGAAGAAGTTCAAGAATGCTTTAAAAAATATCAATATCATAATGCAGTTCAAAAAATTCATAATTTTTGTGTGAATGAGTTAGGTGGGATTTTCTTAGATATAGTAAAAGATAGGTTATATACAACCGGAACTGATTCGCACGCAAGAAGATCTTGTCAAACAAGTATGTATCACATTATTAATATCCTTGTAAGGCTTGTAAGTCCCATCCTATCCTTTACGGCTGAAGAAATTTGGCAGACTTTTGAGCCTCTTAAAAAACAAGAAAAATCTGTATTTTTGTCTCGATTTATTAATGAAATAAATACTTTAAATCAAGATCTTACAAACGAAGAATGGAAAGTTGTCTTTAAAATAAAAGATTTAGTTAATCAGTCTATTGAGTCAGCAAGAAATGAAGGTTTTATCAAAGGCTCTTTAGATACCATTGTTGAAATTACATGTCCTGCAGACACATACAAAATATTAAATAAATTTGGTAGTGAGCTGCATTTTGTTTTTATCTCATCGGACACAATATTGGAAGAAGGTAAGTCCCTTGAAATAAATATAACAAAATCTGAGCATAAAAAATGTACCAGATGTTGGCATAGATGTTCTACAGTTTCTAAAAGTAAAAATCATCCAGAATTGTGTATGCGATGTGAGGAAAATATAGAAACAGACGGTGAGGTAAGAAAGTTTGTCTAAACTAAACCTTATAATTTATATAGTTTTATTAGTTATTATAGATTATCTAATAAAGGCCTATGCATCAGCTCATTTAAATCCTTTTGAGACGATCCAGTTTTTACCCTTCTTAAATTTTTATCTTACCTCTAATACTGGAATTGCATTTAGTATGTTTGATTTTGGTTCTGGTTTATCTAGTTATATTTTGTTAATAATCGCTGTTGCGATAGTTATTTTTCTTATACAACAACTTTTAAATGAAACAAGGAAATTAAGTCGGGCTGGATTTATTTTAATAATTGGCGGTGCTTTAGGAAATATAATTGATAGAGCAGGTGATGGCGCAGTAACTGATTTTCTTCATTTTTATATTAATAATTTTTCTTTTTTTATTTTTAATCCTGCAGATGCTTTTATAACAATAGGAGCTTTAATGTTAATTTATTCAGAGTTTAGGAAAACTTCAAATGTCTGAAGTTACTATAAGCCTTGCAAACCCTAGGGGTTTTTGTGCTGGAGTTGATAGAGCTATTGATATTGTTAATAGGGCATTAGATCTTTACGGTAGACCAATCTATGTAAAACATGAGGTAGTTCATAATCGTTTTGTTGTTAAAGATCTAGAGTCAAGAGGAGCTATTTTTATTGAAGAAATAAAAGAAATTCCCGATGACTCAATAGTTATTTTTAGTGCTCATGGTGTCTCCAAAAAAGTTGAAACAGAGACTAATATAAGAGGCCTTCAATTTCATGATGCTACGTGTCCTCTTGTAACCAAAGTGCATATGGAAGTTATAAAACATGCTCGCGCTGAAAGGGATATTATTTTAATTGGGCATGAAGGTCATCCAGAAGTGGAAGGCACTATGGGTAGACATATAAAAAGCAAAAACTCAAAGATATATTTGGTTCAAGATGAGAAGGATGCAAAATCTATAAAAGTGAACCAGCCTGATAATTTAGCATTAGTAACACAAACCACACTGAGTGTAGATGATACTAAAGCTATAATCATAGAGCTTAGAAAAAGGTTTCCTAATTTAATAACTCCTAAAAATGATGATATTTGTTATGCAACTCAAAATAGACAAGATGCTGTTAAGCAATTAGCTTTAGAAAATGAATTTATGATAGTTGTAGGATCAAAAAATAGCTCTAATTCGAATAGATTAAAAGAACTTTCTGATAGATGTGGTTGTGAAGCTGTTCTTATAGATGAATTTAACGATCTGGATTTAAAAAAAATTAAAGATATTAAAAAAATTGCAATAACTGCAGGAGCTTCAGCTCCTGAAAATAGAGTCCAAGAAATTGCAGAATCTATCCAAATTGTTACCGGCGGTACAATAAGTGAAGTTGGTAAAGATGAAGAGAATATTGTTTTTAAGATGCCGCCAGAATTAAGAAGAGAAAAGGTTCAATAGGCCCATTTGTCAAAAT
The DNA here is from genome assembly GCA_902557645.1 of uncultured SAR86 cluster bacterium. Lineage (GTDB taxonomy): Bacteria > Pseudomonadota > Gammaproteobacteria > Magnimaribacterales > D2472 > MED-G78. The sequence continues at coordinate 38,448 of CACEAP010000006.1, read as the reverse complement.
TTAACTCTTATGGGATATTAAGCTATGTCCGCAATAGATATACAAGATCATATTGTAAGTAATGCATCTTATATGCCATCACCCAATCATGATTTAAGACCTGAAGAGGCTGATATTTCTTTGATAGTTATACATTGTATTAGTCTCCCCCCTGGAGTGTATGAAGGTAATCAAATTGAAGATTTCTTCTTAAATAAATTAGACATTTCTCAACATGAATATTTTAATTCTATTAAAGACTTAAAAGTATCCTCGCATCTATTAATAAAGCGAGATGGAGAGGTTATACAATTTGTCCCTTTTAACAAAAGAGCATGGCATGCAGGAATATCTTCCTTTAATGGAGTTGATAACTGTAATGATTATTCAATAGGCATTGAGCTTGAAGGAACTGATAATAGTGAATTTACTGATCAGCAGTATAATTGTTTAATGGAGATATCAAAGTTACTTATATTAAATTATCCTAATCTTTGCAAAGAAAGAATCGTAGGGCATTCAACCATAGCTCCAAACAGAAAAACAGACCCAGGCTCATTTTTTAATTGGTCAAAACTTCTAGACAATTTGTGAATAAAAAATTAATAACTATCTCATTATTAGGTTTTACATCAGGCCTTCCTTACATGTTAGTTTTTGTAACTCTTGGGACATGGTTGGCAGTTTTAGATCTTGATATCGCTACTATAGGTTTTTTTGCTTGGATAGTTTTAACATATTCATTAAAGTTTTTATGGTCGCCATTGGTTGATAACTTCTCAGTACCATTTTTTAAGAGTTACGGAAATAGAAAGAGCTGGATCATTTGCATGCAGATCCTAATAATATTTTTTCTTTTACTCATTTCAATTACCAACCCATTGGAAAATATAAGGCTGTTTGCTTTATTTGCTTTTTTTATTGCTTTTTTTGGATCCATTCAAGACATTGCTATAGATGCTTTTAGGATTGAATTAGCAAACATAGATGAGCAAGGCAACTTAGCTGCAAGTTATCAATTTGGCTACAGAATAGCGATTTTAGTTGCTACTTCAGGAGGTTTAATTTTAGCTTCAAGCACAAGCTGGTCATTTGTTTATCAATTAATGGCAATCCTTATGTTGTTGGGTATAGCTGGTTTAACTTTAACTGAAGAGAATAAAAACTTAGCTCTAAAAAAAGAATTTAGCCCATTAAATCTAAGAGCATCTTTATGGAATCCATTGAAAGATTTTTTTAATAGATTTGGTTTTTTTGTTGCCTTACTTCTACTTTCTATAATAAGTACCTACAGGCTTACTGATATTATGACAGGCCAAATAATTAATCCATTTTATATTCAGATGGGTTTTACATTGGAGGAAATAGGCTTTGTTGTTAAAACAATAGCACTGGCAACATCAATTTTTGGATTTTTTATAGGCGGAAAATTAATTAAATCAATAGGTGTAAATAACTCATTGTTGATAGGAGCTTTTTTAGTAATGATTACCAATCTTTTTTTCGCATATATAGCAATTTCAGATAAATCTCTAATACTTTTATCATCAGTTGTTGCTCTTGATAGTATGGCGGCTGGAATTGTGGGAACAGTAAATATAACTTTTTTAACAAGCTTAGTTTCAAAAGAATACACAGCAGTTCAATATGCATTATTTACATCATTTATGATGTTACCCGGAAAAATTCTTGCAGGATTTTCTGGAGTTTTAATTAATGTATTGGGAGGTATTTATGGTGAAGGTTATGGCTGGATGTCATTTTTTATTTTTACATCAACCCTAACAATACCATCAATTCTGCTTATATGGTTTTATAAAAACAAATATGCCCATGATTATTAGTTTTGTAAGATTTATTTTTTTTTCAAGTATTGTTGTTACTTCTGTTTTTAGTTTTATATCTATTGATCCAGATTTAGCCAAATTCTTGTTACAAGACAAGTTACTACATATGGCCACCTTTTCATTTATAACATTTTTTGCTTATGCTTCTAAATTTAATGTAAATAGATTTGTTATATTGCTAGGATTGATCCTCTATGGATTATTAATAGAAATTATTCAAAACTACATCTCATACAGAAATTTTGAGCTATTAGATCTTTTATTTGATATTTTTGGTGTATTAGTTGGATATTTATCTTGGAAATATCTAAAAAAGATATATCCTAGCTATTGATTTATCTTAATTAGCCCTCAATTAACTTTTTAGATTGATAATTTAAGATGAAATCACTTATTTATAGTAATTTTTATAATTCATAGATTAGGGAGAATACTAATGAAATTAAGACCTTTACATGACAAAGTTCTTGTAGAAAGAACAGAAGAAGAGAAAACATCTGCCGGAGGTATTATTTTATCAGGCACTGCAACAGAAAAACCTTCTCAAGGTGTTGTTATTGCAGTTGGACCTGGTAAAAAGAATAATGCTGGTGAAGTTAACCCTGTTGGAGTTAATGCAGGAGATATTGTTATATTTGGACAATATGGCGGCAGCGAAGTAAAAATTGATGGACAAGAATATCTAATTTTAAGTGAAAGCGATATTTTTGGTGTTATAGAATCTTAATTAATTTAAAAACGGAGATATAAATATGTCAGCAAAAGACGTGAAATTTGGAGACTCAGCTAGAAGTCAAATGTTAGATGGTGTTAATACTTTAGCAGATGCAGTAAAAGTTACATTAGGACCAAAAGGCAGAAATGTAGTTTTAGATAAATCATTTGGAGCTCCAACTGTTACTAAAGACGGAGTATCTGTTGCTAAAGAGATTGAGCTTGAAAATAAGTTCGAAAATATGGGCGCGCAGATGATTAAACAAGTTGCTTCACAAACAAATGATGAAGCTGGTGATGGAACAACTACAGCAACTGTTTTAGCTCAATCAATTGTAAATGAGGGTAATAAAGCTGTTGCAGCAGGTATGAACCCTATGGATCTAAAAAGAGGCATTGATAAGGCAGTTTTAGCTGCGGTAGACCATGTAAAAACTTTAAGTGTTCCATGTGTAGATGATAAGGCTATTGCCCAAGTTGGAACTATTTCAGCTAACGGTGATGAAGCTGTTGGTGAAATCATAGCTGAAGCTATGGGTAAAGTTGGAAAAGAGGGCGTGATAACTGTTGAAGAAGGTAGCGGTATTGAAAATGAATTAGATGTTGTTGAAGGGATGCAGTTTGATAGAGGTTATTTATCACCTTACTTCATAACTAATCAAGATAATATGACTGTTGAGCTTGAGAATCCATTAGTTTTAATGGTTGATAAAAAAATATCAAATATTAGAGATTTATTGCCTTTATTAGAAGCAGTAGCTAAAGCTGGAAGGCCGCTTCTTATAATTGCAGAGGATATTGAAGGTGAGGCTTTAGCAACTCTAGTTGTTAACAATCTTAGAGGAATTGTAAAAGCTGCGGCTTGTAAAGCTCCTGGATTTGGAGATAGAAGAAAAGCTATGTTAGAAGATATAGCTATCCTAACTGGAGGAACTGTTATTTCAGAAGAAGTTGGTCTTAATTTAGAAGGAGCAACTATCGAAGATCTTGGAACATCAAAAAGAGTTGTTTTAAATAAAGATAATGCAACTATTATAGATGGCGCTGGTGATGAAAAAGCAATAGCAGCTAGAGTAAATCAAATTAGGGCACAGATAGAAGAAACTAGTTCTGATTATGATAAAGAAAAGCTTCAAGAGCGCGTTGCAAAATTAGCAGGTGGTGTAGCTGTAATTAAGGTTGGTGCAGGATCAGAAGTTGAAATGAAAGAAAAGAAAGCACGAGTTGAAGATGCATTGCACTCAACAAGAGCTGCTGTAGAAGAAGGAGTAGTTCCCGGTGGTGGCTCTGCATTAATTAGATGCTTAGAATCAGTAGAAAAAGTAACTGGTGATAATGATGATCAAAATGTTGGAATTAATATTGCTAAAAAAGCTTTTGAAGCCCCATTAAGACAAATTGTTTCAAATGCTGGCGAAGAATCATCTGTAATCCTTGCTAATGTCAAAGATGGTAAAGACTCTTATGGATTTAATGCTGCAACTGGTGATTACGGCGATATGATTGAAATGGGTATTTTGGATCCAGCTAAGGTCACAAGAACAGCTATTCAAGCAGCAGGTTCTGTAGCTGGTATGATGATTACCACTGAAGCTATGGTTACAGACGTTCCTCAAGATGCAGCTGCAGCTGCTCCAGCAATGCCTGATATGGGCGGAATGGGTGGAATGGGCGGAATGATGTAATTTCTGATCTAGAATAAATTTAACGGGGCTTTATGCCCCGTTTTTTATGAATACTTAACAACTTTTACTTGAGATATTTGATTATCTTCAATTTCAAGAATTTCAAATCGGTAATTTTTAATTTCAACACAAACATTAGCTTGGGGTATTTGATCAATATACTCTGTTAACAAACCATTAATTGTTTTTGAATTAGCCTCTGGTAGAAACCAATTAGCATATTTATTTAAATCACGAATTTTACAATTACCATCTGTAACAATAGAACCATCTTTTCGTTTAACAAACTCTTTCTCAAATTCCACTTTTTCATTTCCAAACCTACCAACTATTTCAACAAAAATATCGTCTAAAGTTATTAATCCTTCTATTTCGCCATACTCATCAACCACCATGCCTACATTTCTATCTAATTTTTGAAACTCGCTTAGTTGTTTTATTAAAGTAGTCGATTGAGAAACAAAGTAAGTTTCTAATAAAGAGTCTTTTAAATCTTTATTTTCTTGCAATAGATTGAGAAATGAGTGTGAATCTTTAAGATGTAAGATTCCTTGTATCCCATCAATAGTACCTTTGTAAACTGGGAGTAAGGAATAAGAGCTTGATTCAATAATATTTTTTGCATTTTCAAATGAATCATTTATATCTATACCAATTACCTCAGCATTAGGGGTCATAATATCTTCTACGACCAATTCCTCCATACCTAGAATAGAAGATAGCATTTCTTTAAATTGATATGGAATTAAATCACCAGACTCTTCCAATAAAGTTCTTAACTCTTGAGTATTAAGATTATCATTTGCCTGCGACTTTTTTATATCTAGTTTTACAAGACGTAATATTCTTGAACTAATTGAATTTATGATAACAATAATGGGACTAAAAATAGATCCAAAGATCTTTAGAAGCCAGGAAGATTTTATTGCAAATTCTTCAGATTTTATTGCTGCAATTGTTTTTGGAGTAATTTCAGAAAAGATTAAAACAATTATTGTTAATATAATTGATCCAAGAAGTACGCTTCCATTAAAATAATCTATCATCAAGATAGTTACAATTGCTGATGCTAGAATATTTGCAAAATTATTACCTACTAATATTGCAGATAATAGTTTGTCTGGCCTTTGCAGAAGTTTTAATGCTCTTGCAGCACCTTTATTGCCCTTTTTAGAGAGATTTTTTAATTTGACCTTATTTGAGGCCATCATTCCTGTTTCAGAGCCTGAAAAGAAGCCTGAAAGGATTAAAAGAAATACTAATACAATTAGTAAGATTAATAACGAAGGCTCTTCTAGCATTAAGCTATTGTACTAAAAATATATGAATTACCCATATAAGCAATTAAAAGAAACACAAGTGTAAAAACTAAACCCCTTACGGCGTATTTAGTTTTTAAATTAAAGTACTTCGTTCCTACGAGAATTGAGAAATATATTAACCAAGATATAGATGTATATAATGCTTTAAGCTGGATCTCTGTTGTAACAATATCAGTAATATAAAAACCACTTAATAAAGCTAAAGTAAGAAACATTATTCCTATACCAGCAAGCTTAAAAGTAGTTTTGTAATTTCTTTCTATTGAAAATGGTATGTCATCTAAAAATTCACCAATCTTAACTTTCTTAACACGCCACTCTAAAAGAAATACTTCATATGAGACAATAATTAATAAAGTTATGGACATAGCAGTAACATATAGATGCGATGACATTACCCAATTATTTAAGTTATCGCTATAGATTGCAAAATAACTAATTAGACCTGCTAAGCACGCTATAAATGTAGAAATATAAATATAATTTGATCTTTTATATAGCATTTTAGTTATAAAATATGCAAAAGAAGAGCTAAAAGCGATATATAAAAGATTCATTTAATTATTAGTTTGTAAAAACTTATATATTAATACTATCAAAATTATCAAGGTTAAACTAAAATACACGCCTTTTTAACATAAATTTTTATTTGAGACAGTATGGTAATAATAAGATTAGCTAGAAGTGGGGCCAAAAAAAACCCTTACTACAATATAACAGTTGCTGACGAAAGAAAGCCTCGAGATGGAGCTTTTATAGAAAGGTTAGGGTTCTTTAATCCTACCGCTCAAGGTCAAGAAGAAAGATTGAGAATCAATCTTGAAAAGGTTGATCAATGGGTTGCTAAAGGAGCTCAGTTAAGTGAAAGAGTTGCTAGTCTTGTAAAAGAAGCAAAATTAACACCTGAAGAGCTTGAAACAAAGCTAGCAGCAAAGAAAGCAAAACAAGATGCTAAAAAAGAAGCCATAGCTAAAAAACTTGCTGAAGAGGCGGCTGCTAAAGCATTAGAAGAAGAAGCTACAGAAGAAGCTCCTGTAGAAGAAGCTCCTGTAGAAGAAGCTCCTGCTGAGGAAGCTGCAGAAGAAGCTCCTGCTGAGGAAGCTGCAGAAGAAGCTCCTGTAGAAGAAGCTCCTGCTGAGGAAGCTTCAGAAGATGAAAAAAAATAGAGATACATCTGATTTCATTCTTGTAGCCAAAGTTGGAAAATCAAAAGGGCTTAAAGGCGAGTTTTTTCTCAACTCACTCTGTGATCCAAAAGAAAACATTATCCGTTACTCTGATTTTAAAATAGGATCATCTTTAGAATCTATAAATTTTGAATATATTAAGATTTCTAACAATAAATTAATATCAAAGATAAAAGAGATAAATGGTGTAGATGAAGTAAAAAATTTAACTAACAAAAAAATTTATATCAAAAAATCTGAACTTCCTGAACTGCCTGATAATGAAATATATTGGCATAATCTAGAAGGCATGATGGTTTTAAATACATTAGATGAAAATTTAGGCACCATAGAAGAAGTAACTAATTATGGATCCTCTGATATTTTAAAAGTAATACCATCCAAACTATCAATAGACAATGAATGCAGATTAATTCCATTTATAAAAGATAAATATATTATTTCTTTTTCAGTAAAGGAAAATCTATTATTTGTTGACTGGGGTAAGGATTACTAAAAATGCATATTAATATTTTGACAATTTTTCCAGAAGTTTTTGATGCTCTTAATTATGGGGTTATTGGTAAAGCAAAAACTAATAAAAGTTTCTCTATTAAACTTCAAGATATTAGAGATTATCCTGTGAATAAACATGGTCAAATCGATAGCAAGCCATATGGAGGAGGAGAGGGGATGGTAATGATGGCTGAGCCTTTAAAAAAATCACTTAACAATATACCTAAAGAAAAACTTGGAAAAGTAATCTATTTATCTCCACAAGGAGCGTTATTTAATAATACTAAGGCTAAAAAACTATCTAAAGAGCCTTCAGTTACTTTTATTTGTGGAAGGTATGAAGGAATAGACCAGAGGTTTATTGATAAATATGTTGATGAAGAAATATCTATTGGAGATTTTATTATCAGCGGAGGTGAAATCGCAGCTTTATGCATTGTTGATTCAGTAATAAGACATATACCAGGAGTTCTTGGAAATAAAGATTCTAGTAAAAATGACTCTTTCTCAAATGGATTGCTAAAAGGCCCTCAATACTCTAGGCCTGAAGTTTTTGAAGAAATTCCAGTTCCAGAAGTTCTTCTATCGGGTGATCATAAGAAAATTAAAGAATGGAAAGATCAAAAATCTATTGAAGCAACTATTATTAGAAGACCTGACTTGCTAAATAATGTAAAATTAACAAAAAAACAAAGAAAACTCTTGGAAGATTTGGCTTCGCAGAGTATCCTGTAGCACTTTTTAGGCAAAAATTATGAGCGACAATAAAGATACAAAGAAAAAAGGTTTTTTCTCAAGATTAATTCAAGGTGCTAGTGATTTAGTAAGCAGTGAGACTGCAGAAGATAAATCAGTTGAAATACCTACAAAAACACAGCTAAATAAAATGAAAAAAGCTGAAATTGTAGAAGCAGCTAGCAATAATGGTTTAAATTTAGATATTAGTTTAACTAAAGTTAAATTAATAGAGGAATGGGAATCTCATTTTAATGTAGCCGAAGCTCCAGTTGAAGAACCAGCTGAAGAGGTTGTAGCAGAAGCCGAAGAAGAAGCTCCAGTTGAAGAACCAGCTGAAGAGGTTGTAGCAGAAGCCGAAGAAGAAGCTCCAGTAGCAATTTCTACAAATGAAAGATCATCAGCTGAAATTCTTAAAGCCTTTGAATCTAAACAATTAAGATCAGACCTTCCTTCATTTAGACCTGGCGACACAGTCGCAGTATCAGTTAAAGTAAAAGAAGGAAACAGAACAAGACTTCAGGTTTTTGAAGGTGTTGTTATGGGTGTAAAGAAAGGGGGAATCAATTCCTCTTTTGTAGTTAGAAAAATCTCAAGTGGCATTGGTGTTGAAAGAACTTTCCAAATGCATAGTCCAATGATTGATTCAATTTCTGTAAAAAGGAAAGGTGATGTAAGACAAGCTAAGTTATTCTATCTTAGAGATCGATCAGGTAAATCCGCACGAATTAAAGAAAGATTAGAGTAATACTATGAAAAAACATCATGAAAAGGATTCTTATCTAGTTTCCTTTCTTGACTTTATGTATATAGAAAAAGGACTTTCAAAAAATACTGTAGAATCATATAAAAGCGATTTATTAGATGCATATAATTGGTCTGCTAATTGTCTAAATACACCTCTTAAAGATCTTAAGAAAAATAATATTGAAGAATATATTCAGTTTCTATTTAAAAAAAAATATAAAAGTAGCACTGTCAACAGAAAAATATCTTCACTTAAAGCATTTTTTTTATTTCTAGTAAAAAAAAGTAAAATTAAAGATAATCCTGTTGGAGATATACCAGCACCAAAACAAGAAAAGAAACTCCCAGTATCAATATCAGAGGATGATGTTGATATGCTTCTCAATTCTCCAAATCAAGAATCTTTTATAGGATCTCGTGATAAAGCTATGCTGGAGATTCTTTATGCTACAGGAATGAGGGTTAGCGAATTAATTAATTTAAAATTTTCTGATATTGATTTATCAAGATCTATTGTAAAAGTTTTGGGTAAAGGCTCAAAAGAAAGACTCATTCCATTTGGAGAATCTGCTAATTATTATATGAAAATATATTTTGAAAGAAGGTCAAAGAGTAATATTAATAGATCAATACAAAATATCTTTGTTAATACCACAGGTTCAAAAATAACTCGAGAAGCCTTTTGGCATAGAGTAAAAATCTATTCAAAAATTATTGACCTTAAAAAAGATATCTCCCCTCATACACTTAGACATGCTTTTGCAACACATTTATTAAATAGAGGAGCTGATCTAAGGTCAGTACAATTGTTATTAGGTCATAGTGACTTATCTACTACTCAAATATATACTCACATTGCCAAACAAAGACTCAGTGATGCATTAAAGAAGCATCACCCTAGGGGTTAACTATGAATAAATATAAATATTTATTAATTGCTATTCTTATAAGTTCAAGCATTCAAGCGTTTGAAGGTAAAAATATTCTTATCGAAAAACTTTCTAATGTTCTTCCTGAGGGAGCTCAAATCATTGATATTACTCAAACACCCATAAAAGGCATTTATAAACTTGACCTTAAAGAAATGCAATCAGTGTATATATCTGCAGATGGAGATTTTTTAATAGTTGGAGACATATTTCAAATAACAACTAACGGACTAATAAATGTAACCGAGTTTGAGAGAAGTAAAGAGAGGATAAAGCTTATTTCTCAAATTAGTAAATCAGAACTAATATCATTTCCTGCTAAAAATGAATTATATTCAGTTACTATTTTTACAGATATTGATTGTGGGTATTGCAGGAAACTTCATAATGAAATTCATGAATATAATAACTTAGGTATCTCAATTAATTATGCAGCATTCCCTAGATCTGGCCTCCAATCACAATCATATTCAAAAATTGTTGGTGCATGGTGTTCAGATAACCCAAACAAAACATTAACTGAATTAAAACAAGGAAAAGATATAAAATTTCAATATTGTGATAATCATCCAGTTGAGAAGCATTATAGATTAGGTAGGGAAATCGGTGTTACAGGCACTCCTGCAATTATTTCTAATAATGGTCAATTAATACCAGGATATGTTCCAGCTTTAGATTTGCTGGAAAGACTGCAAGGTTAAGAGGTTGAAATGAAAAAAATTAATATAGGAATTTGTGGATGGGGCAATGTTGCAACAGGCTTATATAAAGCAATAAATAAAAATCATGAATTAATAAAAAAACAAGCTAATTTAGATATTTGTATTAAATTTATTGGTGCAAGAAGAGATAACCCAAAATGCAATCCTCAGGATGTTGAGATCTTAAGAGATATTTTTGATGTAACTCATCAAGATATTGACGTAGTAGTTGAGCTTATTGGAGGCGTCGAAACAGCAAGAGAATTAATACTAAGTGCATTAAAAAATAAAAAACACGTCATCACTGCAAATAAAGCGGTCATTTTTCACCATGGAGATGAGCTTTTTAATATAGCTAGTAAAAACAATATTAAAATTTTGTATGAATCAGCTGTCTGCGCAGGCACCCCTATTATAAAAGTTCTTCAAGAAGAGTTAGCTGGAAATAAGATATCAAAGATATCTGGCATGTTAAACGGCACAACAAATTTTATTTTATCAGAAATGGAAAAAGGTGCAGATTTTGATCCTACATTAGCGATAGCTCAAGAGAAAGGATATGCTGAGCCTGATCCATCTTTTGATATTAATGGCATAGATGCAGCTCACAAAATAGGCATTTTGTCTTATATTGCTCATGGAACTTCTTTACCGCCTCAAAAGTTTTACATAGAAGGCATTTCAGATATTACATCTACTGACTTTAAAAATGCATCTGATCTTGGTTATGCAATTAAACACTTAGCAGTAGCAAACCAAATAAATAATTCAATTGAATTAAGAGCTCATCCTGCCCTGGTTAGAAAGGAATCTATACTTGCTTCACTTCAAGGAGTTAGAAATGGAATAGAGATAGATACTGATTTGGTAGGAAAAATTCATATAACAGGATCTGGAGCCGGACAGGAATCAACAGCTTCAGGACTAATTTCCGATATTATCCATTTATCTAATAATAATATTCCCTTAGCAGATAATACAGATGAAAAAGCTTCATCAGAATCATTAAAGGAATTTAATACAATATTATTTCAAAATTATTTCTCAATTGAGGTTGAGGATGATAAAGAAGTTAACCAAAAAATTATTTCTGAAGCAGATAATAATAATATAAAGATAGAAGAAATTATAAGCAATAAAGATAAACCATCGAATGTATATTTCATAACCAACTTAGTCAAAGAGAGCGAAGCCTCTAAATTTTTAAAACAACTAAAAGTTATAGAGTTTGTTAAAGATATTAAAAGAATAAGAATAGAATCTGAATAATGTTATTTCATAGTACTAGGGGAAATGATCTTGATAGAACTTTTGAAGAAGTTTTAATGCAGGGTTTAGCTAAAGATGGCGGTTTATTTATGCCAGACTTCTGGCCTAAAGTTGATATTAATAAATTAAGAACTAAAACAACTTTTATAGAAATAGCAAAAGAGATAGTTCCTTTATTTACCTCTTCATCCTTTAATAAAGATGAAGTTATAAAATTATTGGATACAACATGGCATGATTTTGCTAATAAAGATATTGCACCTTTAAAATATTTAGATAGAGAGAATGCTATTCTTGAATTATTTCATGGGCCTACTGCAGCTTTTAAAGACTTTGGATTACAACTTGCTGCGGCATTTTTCAATGAGGTTCTGATAAAAAATAACAAGACCGCAATTGTTCTTGGTGCTACTTCTGGAGATACAGGCTCAGCGGCTATTGATGCATGTAAGCGCTTTAAATCTATAAGGACTTTTATACTCATTCCTGACGGAAATATGTCTGAAATTCAACGAAGACAAATGACAACTATTGATGAAGAAAATGTTTTTACTCTTAAAATTAAAGGCACATTCGATGATTGCCAGGATATAGTAAAAGAGGCTTTTAATGAGAGATCTTTTCTAAATGATGATCAGTACTTACTGGCAGTAAATTCAATAAATTGGGTAAGAATTATTGGACAAATATGTTACTATTTTTATGCATCATTAAAGTTTTCAAATCTAGAAAATCCTATTAATTTTTCAGTACCAACTGGTAATTTTGGTAATGTTTTTGCATGCTACGCGGCTCATAAAATGGGACTCCCGCTTGATAAAATCATAGTATCAGTTAATAAGAACGATATTTTAGATAGATTTTTTTCTAATAATGATTATTCAAGAAATACTGTCAATGAAACAGTATCTCCAAGTATGGATATAAGCATTGCAAGTAATTTTGAAAGATTAATTTATGACTTTTATTGCAATAGAGATGCGAACATTTGCAAAGCTTTGTATTCTAATTTTCCAAACGATTCGATATTTCTTTCAGAGAAAGTCTGGCAAAAGTCTAAAGATTTATTTTTAAGTTATTCTGTTGATGACGTTTCCACAATAGCAGCAATTAAAAATATATATTCTTCATTTAACTATTTAATTGATCCTCATACAGCTGTTGCTTCGGAGGCAGTAACTAAACTGTCTTCAGCACTGGAGTCTAAAACAATTATTCTTGCAACAGCACATCCAGCAAAATTTCCAGATTCTATTGCAGAAGCAGGATTAACTATAGAAGATATGCCAGAGAAATTAAGTAGTGTTTATAATCATAAAGAAAGAGCAATTAAGCTAGATGCAGATAAAGATATTATTTTTAACTTTATCTCAAATAATAATTTTTAATCATGGACTCTTTAGAGCTTAAAAGTAATTTAATTGACTTAGAGTCTAGAATTTTAGAAATAAGAAATGGTATCTTTGATGTTGCTTCAAAAGAATCAAGATTGCAAGAAATTTCAAAGCAGCTATCTTCAGAAGATGTTTGGAGCGATTTAGATTTGTCTCAAAAGCTAAGTAAAGAAAAGGCTTCAATAGAAAAATCTTTGACATTATTTTTAAATACAGAGACACAGGTAAATGATAATTTATCTTTATTAGATATGGCTGAAGAAGAGTCGGATTTTGAGACTATTGATGAAATAGAATCTGATTTAGCACAACTGAAAAAAGCAGTTGAAGATCTAGAATTTAGTAGGATGTTTACTAACAAAATGGATCCTAATAATGCATATATAGATATTCAATCGGGCTCAGGAGGAACTGAGGCACAAGACTGGGCTGAAATGCTCCTTAGAATGTATTCCAAATGGGCTGAAAATCGAGATTTCAATATTCAAGTTACCGAAATCTCTTATGGGGATATTGCTGGAATTAAATCAGCTTCTATCTTAGTTGAAGGAGATTATGCATATGGTTGGCTTAGAACTGAAACAGGGGTCCATAGATTAGTAAGAAAATCACCATTTGATTCAGGTAACAGAAGGCATACCTCTTTTGCTTCAGTCTTTATTTCTCCAGAAATTGATGATTCTATCGAAATAGAACTAAATAATTCAGATGTAAGGATTGATACCTATAGAGCTTCAGGAGCTGGAGGGCAACATGTCAATAAAACTGACTCAGCTGTTCGATTGACTCATGAACCAACTGGTATTGTTGCCCAATGCCAAAGTGACAGGTCTCAACATAAAAATAAAGAAAATGCATTTAAACAATTAAAATCTAAGCTTTACGAGTTAGAATTACAAAAACAAAAAGATGAGCAGCAAGTATTAGAAGATAGTAAATCTGATATTGGATGGGGCAATCAGATTAGATCATATGTTTTAGATCAATCTAGAATAAAGGATTTAAGAACAAATCTAGAATCAGGTAATACAACAGCAATACTAAATGGCGATCTGGATGATTTTATGAAAACAAGCCTCAGAGAAGGAGTATAAATGTCTGAAGAAAATATTGGCGGCGAAGAAGGTCTTTTAGAAGAAAGAAGAAAAAAATTAGAAGAACTTCGAGGAAAAGGTGAAGCTTATGGCAATTCTTTTCAACCCCAAAACACAGCTAAAGAAATTATTGATCAATATGGCGAGTTCGCAAAAGACGAGCTAGCTAAAAAAAATATTAAAGATCTTTCTATTGCAGGAAGAGTAATTTTAAAAAGGGTTATGGGAAATGCTAGTTTTGCAACTCTTCGTGATGCTAGTGGTGATATTCAAATTTATGTTACAAAAAATAATGTAGAAGAAAGTGTTTATGAAGATTTTAAAACTTGGGATTTAGGTGATATTGTAGGTGTTTCAGGCTCACTGTTTAGAACAAAAACTGATGAACTTACTCTTGATGCTTGGGATCTTGAGATGATAACTAAATCCCTAAGACCAATGCCTGAGAAGTTCAAAGGCTTAACTGATATTGAAGCTAGATATAGACAGCGATATTTAGATCTAATGACAAATAATCAGACCAAAGAAGTTTTTATTAAGAGAACCAGAATTATTGATTCTGTTAGGGCAAAAATGAATGAAAGAGGTTATCTTGAGGTAGAAACACCAATGATGCATCCATTAGCTGGAGGAGCAGTCGCTAGACCATTTATTACTCAGCACAATGCGCTAGGTAGAGATTTATATTTAAGAATTGCCCCTGAACTTTATTTAAAAAGATTGCTTGTTGGTGGTTTTGATAAGGTTTATGAAATTAATAGAAGTTTTAGAAATGAGGGCTTATCTACAAAGCATAATCCTGAGTTTACTATGTTTGAGTGGTATGAAGCATATGCAACGATGCAAGGTCAAATGGATTTAACTAAAGACATAATATTAAATGCTGCTAAAGCTGCAGAGTGCGGCAAGACGATCAATTGGGGCGATATTAAAATAGATTTAAACAAATTTAATCAAGCAACTCTTTCAGATTTAGTTTTAGGTGCAAATAAAGAATTAAAATCAGATGACTTAAAAGATAAGAAAAATTTGGAAACTTATTTAAAATCTTTGGGAGTAAAAACAGAGAAGAGTTGGGGTGTCGGCAGAATGCTTTTAGAGATTTTTGAAGAAACTGTTGAAGAAGATCTTATTAACCCAACTTTTGTAACAGAGTACCCTGTAGAGGTTTCACCATTATCAAGAAGAAACTCAGAGAATCCTGATTTTACTGATAGATTTGAACTATTTATTGGTGGCAAGGAATTCGCTAATGGTTTTTGTGAGTTAAATGATCCAGATGATCAAGCTGAAAGGTTTGCTGATCAGGTTGCTGCAAAAGATTCTGGAGATAAGGAGGCTATGGACTTCGACCAAGATTATATTACTGCTTTAGAGCATGGTATGCCTCCTGCTGTTGGAGTTGGCTTGGGTATAGATAGACTTGTTATGCTCTTAACTGAACAAACTTCTATTAGGGATGTTTTATTATTCCCTCAGATGAAGTCATAATTTTTACCATCTGAATTTATTAAAGTTTTCAGGATTAGCCCACCCTTTAGGATTATTCCAATCTCTTTTATTGTTATAGGTTTTAAGATTATAGGTATAAAAGTTTAACCCATCTTTTTTGCTTTCAAACTCTTTCTGCAGGCCTAGTTTAATCAAGTCTTTCGCATTTATATTATTTTTATTCTTAGATTGAAAGACAATGATCTTTTGACTTAAAAGGTTTTTAATAGTCCCAATATCAGACACATTTAAATTAGCATCTTCTAGAACAATATATAAATCAGACTGAAGGCTTAATTCATTATTAATATCTGGGTAAATATTAATTTGATCGATATTTTTTTTACTTAAAAAATCTATTAAATTAGCAGCATTCTGTGAGGTAATAATGCTTATTGTTTTTGGAGTTTCACTTAAAACAACATCTGCTAAAAATTCCTGTTTTAACTTTTCTTTAATACTGTTCACAAAAGATTTTTTACAGCTTCTCTTTCTGATTCAAGCTCGGCTATAGATAATGAAAATTTTTCTTTTGCAAATTTAGACAGGGTAATATCTCTAATTATCTCTACAGACCCATCCTCTAAAGTCATTAAAGGATATCCACATATTAAACCTTCTGGAACATCATAAGCTCCATCACTTGCAACTGCTGCACTAAAACAGTCACCAGGCGCAGTAACATTTTCACAAGCAATTATTGTATCCAGCGCTGCTTTAGCAGCAGAAGTTGCAGAGGAAGCTCCTCTTGCATCAATAACAGCTTTACCCCTTTGCTGCACTGTAGGTAAGAAATTATTCTTTACCCAATCCATATCATCAATAATTGATCCTACAGACTTATCTCCGACTAAAGCATTTTCAACGTCAGGATACATAGTAGGACTATGATTTCCCCAAATAATCATTTTTTTAACTTCCGCAATTGAGCATTGAACTTTTTTAGCTATTACTGATTTAGCTCTGCTTGAATCAAGCATTGTCATGGCCATCCAAAGCTGAGAACTTACCCCTGAAGAATTTTTACCAATTAAGGCATTTGTATTTGCTGGATTGCCTACCACAAGAATTTTAGCACTAGCTTTTCCGTATTCACCTATAGCCTTACCTTGAGACACAAATATTCCACCATTAATTTTAAGCAAGTCAGATCTTTCTTCTATTTTTTTACCCTCATAAACAATTCCTCTTGGAATGCTTCCAACCAATAAAAACCAGTCAGCATCTTTAGCAGCATCAGCAAAATTATCTGTATATTCAACATTTCCCATATATGGAAATGAAGAATCTTCTAATTCCATAACAACACCCTCAAGCTTATTGACTACTTGAGGTATTTCAACCAAAACTAAATCAACAATTTTATTGCCAAATGTAACCCCATCTAACAATCTTGGTATAAGTGAGTATGCAATTTGACCTGCTGCTCCAGTTACAACAACCTTAATTCTTGAATTCATTTTTTGTCCTTATATAAAGTGCTAGTTATGCTGTAATTATAGTCCTAAATGTAAGATTTAACCTTGGCAGCATAGATTTTTTTGACTTTTTTATTGAATGCTTCCAATATTTTTGAGTTTCGCCATGCATTACAATTACGGACCCATGACTTTGATCAATATTGAAAGAAATAGCTTGATTCTTATGTTTAAAAAACAAAGGCCTATTTTGTCCAAGAGATAAAGATGCAATTGCAGAATTCTTTTTTAGCATGCTTTCATCATCTGAATGCCACCCCATACTGTCGTTGCCATCCCTGTAATAATTAGCTAAAACAGAATTATATTTTTCAGATGTTATAGCTTCAATACTATTTTTAATTTCTATTAGAGTTGGATTCCAGGTATTTCTCTCTAGGAATTTCCCTGAGTATTTATAATCACAGCCAGGATCAGCATACCAACTCTGCAATCTTGGGATTTTTATCACTTTACCAAATAATTTTATTTCTCCCTCGACCCAATTAAGTTCAGTTATTAAATTATTAAGCCAGATATCAGCATTTACTTTTGGAATACTTTTATCATAGTTTTTTAATGATAAATTAGGGTATGTAATTATATTTTTTTGCATTAATATAAAGTGAATTAAAAAACTAAAGTATATTTTATGAAGAAAAATTTTGATACTTCAATTGATAGGCAAAATACTTGGAGTACTAAATGGGATCTATATAAAAATAAAGATATTATTCCTCTTTGGGTTGCAGATATGGACTTTAAATCTCCGGATATAGTTCAAATGGCATTTAAAGAAAGATTAGATCATGGCATATATGGTTATACAGAAATACCTGAAGAGCTAAATGCTGAAGTTGTAAATCTATACAACAAATCCTCATGGCCTATTAAGGAAGATTGGATTATATGGATTCCTGGCTTAGAGACCATTATTCATCAGATATACGATTTTATTTCTGATACCCAGTCAGTAATTGTTCCTAAACCGATATACCCCCCATTTTTAAATGCTGCAAAACACAGCAGCAAGAAAATAGTTTTTCATGATTTAGAAATTGTTGAAGGAAGGCTTGTTTACAACCTTGAAAAACTAAAAGCTGATTCAGATAAAAATTCATGGCTTATGTTTATTAATCCCCATAATCCTGGAGGTACTATTTTTAGCCAAGAAGAGCTGAATGATATTGCCAAAATAATTCTTGAAAAAGATATGTTTGTATTAGCAGACGAGATTCATTCAGAATTTATCCTTGATCAAAATGATTGCCATAACCATATAGCAAATATAGACGGAATGGCTGAAAGAGTTATAACTGTAAATTCTTTATCAAAAACTTTTAATATTGCAGGTTTAAATTGTGCATTTGCAATTATTCCTGATAAAAAATTAAGAACCCAATTTCAGAAAACTTTAAGAGGACAGACTCCATCCCCAAGCTTGTTTGGGATAATTGCAACATTGGCATGCATTAAAGATGGAGATGATTGGAAAGGCGAGCTTATAGATTATTTAAATACTAATAAATCTTTTTTACTTGATGAATTTTCTATAAGAGATGATATAGAAGTAATAAACCCTAAAGGTACTTATTTGCTATGGTTTAAAGTTATAAATTCTGGCGGCATTAATTTACAAGAGCATTTTGAAAATTATGGAGTTGGTTTATCTGATGGAAAAGATTTTGGAAAGCCTGGTTGGATGAGATTGAATTTTGGAACAAATATAGATCTTTTAAAGAAAGCAATTCCAAGAATTCATAAAGCACTGGATGCATTGGTAATATGAAAGGAGTAGCAATAATAGGATCAGGTCATGCGGGTTGTAATACAGCAATCAATTTAAGACGAGCAGGATTTTCAGAATCAATAAAAATATTTTCTGAAGAAAAGTACTTTCCTTATCATAGACCCCCATTATCTAAAAATTTTTTTAAAGGCGACCTTTCCGAAGAAAAAATCTTGTTAAAAAACTCCTCATTTTATAAAGATAACAATATTGAAATTAACTTAAATACCTGTATATCAGAAGTTAATGTAAAAAATAATTTTATAAGGACAACTTCAGGAGATGATCATGAATTCTCGTATCTTGTTTTTGCTACCGGGACATCATCCAGAGTTTTTGCAGATGATATTTTTCCTGGAATAGATATTTTTTACCTACGAAATATTGATGATGTTAAAAGAATACAGAAAGCTTTAAGAGATAATTCAAAACCTCTATTAATTGGAGGAGGTTATATAGGTTTAGAGTTAGCTGCTTCTATGCAAGAAATGGGACATACAGTATCAATAATAGAATTAGAGGATAGATTATTAAAACGAGTAACAGCTCCAATTATGTCAACTTTCTTTCAAGATTTGCATGAATCAAAGGGTGTAAATGTTTTGTGTAACCAAAGCATTCAAGCTATTCAAGAAGGCAAAAAAGGTAATTATTTAGTTACAACAGATAATGGAACTACAATAGATACAAACATATTAATTGCTGGTATTGGCGCTATTCCTAATGATGATCTAGCCAAGAAAGCAGGTATAAAATGTAAAAATGGTATTTTAATTGATGAGTATTGCAGAACTAATGTGCCGCATGTATTTGCTGCTGGAGACTGTGCTAATGGATTTAATAATCTACTTGGATATTCTATTAGATTAGAAAGTGTTCCAAATGCTAATGCACAAGCAAAGGTGGTAGCTTCATCTATTATTGGCAATGACGATTTAAATAGAGAGCTCCCATGGTTTTGGTCTGATCAATATGATTTAAAATTACAAATGGCAGGTTTATCTAATGGATATGATGATGTTTATATTCAAGGCAAAATAGAAGATAATGCTTTTATAGTTTGTTATGGCAAAGAGGGTAATTTAATAGCGGTTGATTCTGTTAATATGCCTAAAATTTTTAATAATTATAAGAAAGCTTTATCAAACAGTATGAGACTTTCAATGGAATTGGTTAGTGATCCAAATTTTGATCCAGCTTCATTATTTTCAGCTTCATACTAAAAATACTTGGAGAAATATATGAGTATAAGATTTGATGGAAAAGTTGCAATTGTTACTGGTGCAGGTGGAGGTATTGGTAAGCAGCATGCATTAGAGCTTGCACGAAGAGGAGCTAAGGTTGTTGTTAATGATCTTGGCGGGAGTGTTGATGGAAGTGGTGCAAGTAATGCTGCTGAAGAGGTTGTAAAGCAAATTAAAGCTGACGGAGGAGAGGCTATTTCTAATGGAGCCAGTGTTACTGATTTAGATGCAGTAAAAGATATGGTTGCTCAAACTATGAGTGAATGGGGAAGGGTTGATATCCTTGTTAATAATGCAGGTATTTTAAGAGATAAGAGTTTTCATAAAGTAACTCTTGAAGATTTTGACTTAGTTATGGACGTGCATTTTCAAGGAAGCTTAAATTGTACACATACAGTTTTTCCAATTATGCGAGAACAAGAATATGGACGTATTATTTTTACTAGCTCTTCTAGTGGTGTTTTTGGAAACTTTGGTCAAACTAATTATGGTGCTGCAAAGATGGCTATGGTAGGTTTAATGAATACTCTTAAAATAGAAGGTCAAAATAAGAATATTTATACAAACTCTATCACGCCTGTTGCATACACAAGAATGACAGAAGGTTTAATACCTGAAGATTTTGGCAAGAACCTTCAACCAGAATATGTAACACCTGCTGTTATATATTTAGCAAGTGAGCATGCACCAAATGGGGCTATTATGGCTGCTGGAGCTGGGGTTTTTACCAGAATATTTATTCATGAAACTATGGGTGTTTCATTAGGGATGGGTGCAGATATGACTCCTGAGAATATTCATGCTAATTGGGATCAAATATCTGATATGACTGATGCAAGAGCTCTTCAAAATGGAGGAGAACAAACCCTTAAGTTTTTTGAGTTAATAAATAAATAGTATATTTATAGTTTTATAGTGAAAAACTTGGACGTCTTAATGTTTCATCGACATATTGGTTAAGATTTTGCCAGTCTTCAAGATTTAGTCTATTTAATCGAACAAGGAATTTAAGAGTTGTTACAGCCTGAATATCTGCATAAGTGAATCTATCACCAGCAATAAACTCTCTATTGGTTATTAGTTCTTCAAAGTAAGCTAATGATTTTTTTGCTACTTCTCTTTGTGCTAACCCAAATTCTTCATTCTGATTTTCAAGCTCTTTCATTCCAGGATGAGTATGTCGAAATCCATGAGCTAAAGGCAGCATTAATTCATTTGCAATTCGGGCATTCCACATTTCTATTGAAGCTATCTCTAGTGGACTTTCTCCAAATAAATTAGGTTCAGGGTATAAACTTTCAAGATACCGACAGATTGCTGTTGTCTCTAAAATCATTGTTCCATCATCAAGCTGTAATGCTGGAACTTTTGCATTAGGTACTAAAGCCTTATATTCGTTGGTTTTATGTTCTAATTTGCCTAGATCAAGATCAATAACATCTATGCCTTTAATCCCTTTTTCTTTTATAAATATTAGAACTTTCCACGGACTTACTGCATAAGCAGCTGAATATAATTTCAATAATTACTCCCAGTTAAGAGCACCACCAACCTGATATTCAGTCACTCTTGTTTCAAAGAAATTCTTTTCTTTTCTTAAATCAATAATTTCTGACATCCAAGGAAAAGGATTAGTTACACCTTTAAACTCTTCCTCTAAGCCAATTTGAGTTAAACGTCTATTTGCTATAAATTTAAGATATTCTTCCATCATTGCTGCATTCATACCTAAAACACCTCTTGGCATAGTATCTCTAGCATATTGAATTTCAAGTTCAGTACCTTCAAGAATCATCTGTGCAGCTTCTGACTTCATTTCATCATCCCACAGGTGAGGATTCTCAATTTTAATTTGATTAATTACATCAATGCCGAAGTTAACATGCATTGATTCATCTCTTAATATGTACTGGAACTGTTCTGAGGTTCCTGTCATTTTATTTCTTCTTCCCATAGACAGTATTTGAGTAAAACCACAATAAAAGAAGATACCCTCAAGAACACAATAAAATGCTATTAAGTTCTTTAAGAGTTGTTTGTCTGTTTCTTCAGTTCCGGTTTTAAAATCAGGATCTGATATCTCTTGTGTATACTTTAAGCCCCATGAAGCTTTTCTTGCAACGCAAGGAATTTCTCTATACATATTAAAGATTTCTCCTTCATCCATTCCAAGAGACTCAATACAATATTGATATGCATGTGTGTGAATAGCTTCTTCCAAGCTTTGTCTTAGAATGTATTGCCTACATTCAGGATTAGTTATTAATCTATAAAGAGCTAAAACTAGGTTATTAGCAACAAGAGAATCTGCGGTAGAGAAAAAACCAAGATTTCTTTTCACTATAGTTCTTTCATCTTCTGTTAATCCATCTTCTGATTTCCATAACACAATATCATTAGTCATATTTATTTCTTGTGGCATCCAATGATTTGCACTACCGTCAAGATATTTTTGCCATGCCCAGTCGTATTTAAAAGGCACAAGCTGATTCAAATCTGCTTTACAATTAATCATCATTTTTTGATCTACTTGAACCCTTCCACTCATCATTTCATCTAACTCTTCTATACCAGCACTCTCATCAAGATTTTTTATTGCCTCTCTTGCTTTCTCAGCCCTTGAGCCTTCTTCAATAGTTTTAGTTGCATACTCTTCTGCTTTTTGAGTCTCAGTCACTTCTGGTTCAACTGCTGCTTTTTGTTCAGCAGGAGCCGGCGGTATATTTGTTGTTGCACTTGGAGGAGCTATTTGTTCCTCTTTATTATATTCATCCCAATTTAACATTTTTCTTCCTTCCTTTTATTAATAATTATTGACATGCCTCACAATCTGGATCATCCAAAGAGCATGCATCAGGCACGGGAGCGGGCGCTCCTAGTTCTTGTTGAGGTGCTGAAGAGGCTTCTGCACTAACTGCATTGAGTTTTCCTTGCTGGACAGTTGATTTTTCTGTTGATGTTGCAGCTATAGATCTTAAGTAGTAGGTTGTTTTTAAACCAGAATACCAAGCCATTCTGTAAGTGATATCTAGCTTTTTGCCATCAGCATTGCCAATATAGAGGTTTAAGGACTGGCCTTGATCTATCCACTTTTGTCGTCTACTTGCTGATTCAACAATATATCTTGGCTCTACCTCAAAAGCTGTTGAGAAGAGTTTTTTAATTTCATCAGGAATTCTTGATATTTGCGATAAACTTCCTTCATAGTATTTAAGATCATTAATCATCACTTCATCCCATAGACCTAATTCCTTTAACTTATGCACTAAGTGAGGATTAACAATAGTAAATTCACCTGATAGATTAGATTTAACATACAAATTTTGATACGTAGGTTCGATAGACTGAGTTACACCTGTTATATTTGAAATAGTTGCTGTTGGTGCAATAGCCATAACATTTGAATTTCTCATCCCATCTGCAATAACCTTCTTTCTTAAGCTATCCCAGTCAAGCGTTTCTGATCTATCAACATTAAGATATTCATTACCTCTATTTTCTGCAAGTATTTCGATTGAATCTTTTGGAAGTATTCCCTTACTCCACAAAGAACCTTCGTATGTTTCATAACTTCCTCTTTCTTTTGCAAGTTCTGTAGATGCGTGAATAGCATAATAACTAATTAACTCCATGCTTTTATCTGCAAAATCCACCGCTTCATCGCTACAATATGCAATTTCTTGAATATATAAAGCATCCTGGAATCCCATCATGCCAAGCCCTATAGGCCTGTGCTTTAGATTAGAATTTTTTGCTGTATCAACAGAGTAATAATTAATATTAATAACATTATCAAGCATTCTTATTGCAGTAGAGACAGTTTGTTTTACTTTTTCTTCATCAAGAGCTCCATCTTTCATATGTCTAGCAAGATTAACAGAACCTAAATTACATACTGCGATCTCATCTGCACTCGTGTTCAAAGTAATTTCTGTACATAAGTTTGATGAATGTATTACACCTGTATGCTGTTGTGGTGATCTTAGGTTGCATGAATCTTTGAAAGTAATCCATGGATGCCCAGTTTCAAAAAGCATTGTTAGCATTTTTCTCCATAATTCTTTTGCAGGAATAGATTTAGCCTGATCCATTTCTCCAGCCTCAGCCTTTCTTTCATATTCTTCATACTTCTCTTCAAAATCTTTTCCAATTAAGTCATGAAGGTCTGGAGTTTCACCGGGTGAGAACAATGTCCAATTTTTATCTTGCTCAACTCTTTTCATAAATAAATCAGGAACCCAGTTAGCTGTATTCATGTCATGAGTTCTTCTTCTTTCATCACCAGTATTTTTTCTTAATTCTAAAAACTCTTCTATATCCAAATGCCATGTTTCCAGATAGGCACACATAGCCCCTTTTCTTTTTCCGCCTTGGTTAACCGCTACTGCTGTATCATTTGCTACTTTCAAGAAAGGCACCACACCTTGACTCTTACCATTTGTGCCTTTGATATAGGAGTTCATAGCTCTTACAGAAGTCCAATCATTACCAAGCCCACCTGCCCATTTTGATAATAGTGCATTATCTTTCATAGCTCCAAAGATACCATCTAAGTCATCAGGTATTGTGGTTAAGTAGCATGAGGATAGTTGTGGTCTTTTTGTTCCTGAATTGAATAGAGTAGGGGTCGAACTCATATAATCAAAACTTGATAATAAATTGTAAAACTCAATAGCTCTTTCTTCTCTGTTGTCTTCTTCTATTGCAAGCCCCATTGCGACTCTCATAAAAAATACTTGAGGCAACTCGTATCTCACATCATCACTATGAATAAAATACCTGTCATATAATGTTTGAAGCCCCAAATATGTAAATTGATTATCTCGTGTATAGTCTATAGCTTTGCCTAGAGCCTTAAGGTCATAACTTTTTAACTCTGGATCCAGTATGTCTAACTCAATTCCCTTATCTATATATGCATTTAGTGCTTTTGGATAATATTTTTCCATTTCCTTATAGGTTGCTTCATCTGCAACATCAAGAAAGCCTAAGGCCTCACTTCTAATTTGGTCCATAAGGATTCGCGCAGTAACAAATGAGTAGTTTGGCTCTTTTTCTACCTTTGTTCTTGCTGACATAACAAGACTTGTTCTCATATCAGATATTGAAACTCCATCATAGAGGTTTTTAAGAGCTTCATCTAAAACCTCATTCATTGATACTTCTTCAAGGTCTTCACATGCATCGTTTATCAATGCTGCAACCTTCTCAATATCTAATGGCACCAAAGTTCCATCTGCTTTTGTTATATTTATTTCAGGCTTATTTTCTATTTCAATAACTGGCGCATCTTTTTTTCTTTCCTGAGTTCGTTCTTCTCTATATAGAATATATGTTCTTGCTGCTTTATATTCTTCGCTTCTCATTAATTGAAGTTCAACTTGATCTTGTATTTCTTCGATATGCAATGTCCCGCCTGATGGCATTCTTCTTTCAAAGACTTCCATTACTTCTTGTGTAGTTTTATTAACTTTTTCATGAATCCTATCGCTCGCAGCAGCATTACCTGATTCAATTGCTAAAAAGGCTTTAGTAATAGCAACTTTAATCTTATCTGCCTCAAAGCTTACAACTTTGCCATTTCTTTTAATTACTCTAATTTTTCCTGGAGCATTAATTGTTAGCTCATCAGCTTGTTGTTGCGCAACCTGTGTTTTTTTAGTTGTTTCTTGTGATGTTTCATTCAATGACATTTTTTATTTTTCCTTACGCCTGTTTTTTACTTTCTTTATTCGTTAAACTCTTTTGCGTTTGTTTCGTTTTTTTTAGCTTTTGTTTTAAGCTTTAGAGAAGACGCTTCTTCTATCCCCAGAGTTAATATTACCCACTGTGGATAAAGAAGCAAGAGAAAAACACAATATATAGTATATTTTTTTTATTTATACTCTATATAGTGTATATAGCATGTTATTGACTTGTTAATAAAATGTGGATATTTTTTTGTTTTTTGAGGTTTTATGAAAGAAATTCTTACTATAGATCAAGGTACTACGAGCTCACGTTCAATTATTTTTAATGAGTCTCTTGATATGCTGAAAGTATCTCAAGAAGATTATGACTTAATGTATCCAAATGATGGTTGGGTGGAAGCTGATGCTGAGGAGATATTAAAATCTGTACAAAATACTCTTGATGATGTTTTAAAAAATCATAAAGATATCTCAAATATAGTAAGTTGCGGCATTACTAATCAGAGAGAATCGACAGTTATTTGGGATAAATTATCTGGTAAAGCAATATATCCAGTTATTATTTGGCAGGATAGGCGAACCGCAGCATTATGCAATAATCTAAAGGAAGACCAGAACCTTGCTAAAATGGTTTCAAAAAAGACTGGTTTAATATTAGATCCTTACTTTTCTGCTACAAAGATTAAATGGATTTTAGATAATGTTAAAGGAGCAAGAGCGAAAGCCGATGCTGGCGAACTTGCTTTTGGAACCATTGATAGTTTTTTAATCTGGAATTTAACTAAAGAAAAGAATCATCTGACCGATGTTACAAATGCTTCACGGACTCTGCTTTTTAATATTAATGATCTTAATTGGGATAACGAGTTATTATCTTTATTTGATATACCGTTAAATTTATTACCAGATGTTGTTTCATCAGACCATGAGTTCGGTAATATTGAAATTGAGGATACAAAAATTCCAGTTCACGGAGTTTTAGGTGATCAACAGAGCGCATTAGTTGGTCAAAACTGTTTTAGTAAAAATAGCATGAAAACAACATATGGAACTGGTTGCTTCTTAATGGTCAATACAAAAGATAACATTATCTACTCTAAATCAGGACTTCTTTCAACTATAGGTTACAAGATTCAAGATGAGGTAAATTATGCTTTGGAAGGAAGTATTTTTTCAGCTGGAACAATTATTCAATGGTTGCGAGATGAAATGGATTTTTTTAAAGACTCAAAGGATAGCGAAAGTTTATTAAATATAGATGGAGATGCTAATAACCTTTTGTTTATTCCTGCTTTTACAGGTCTAGGTGCCCCACAATGGAATCCAGATATAAGAGCAAGTTTCTATGGAATTACAAGAGACTCATCGAAAGAAGACTTTGTAACAGCAGCATTTAATTCATTATGTTATCAAACTAAAGAAGTTTTAGAAGCAATTTTAGATGATGGCCTTAATATAAAAGAAATGTATATTGATGGAGGTATGGCAAACAATAAAACTTTTGCACAGTTATTAGCAAATATTACAGATACAAGTATATCAATTCCTAAAAATACGGAAGCAACAGCAATTGGAGCAGCAAAAGTTGCAGCTGTTGGCTGCGGCCTTGTAAAAAATCTTGAATTCTTCAACACTCTTAAAAAAGAAAGTAAATTTACAGCAAAGCAACATGACAACCACCTAAATGATTTTATTTTTTGGAAAGAATATTTAGACGTTATTCTCAAGTTTAGTAAGAAAATAAAAGTTAATTCTAAGGACAAATAATATGAAATATTTAATCTTCTTCTTATCATTTCTTCCAGCCATAACGCTTGCTGCTTTTAATGACTATTCGAATATCAATTCTTTTCTTTTAAATAGCGATATCAACAATAAAAAAGTTTATCTTCTTTTAAATGACAAAAGGCTATTTTCAAAAGATTATCATCCTTCATCTTTTAAGCGAGCCAGAGATGAATATCCTAGATACCCTTCATCTATGATTAAAAAAGGAATTGAGGGCTATGTTGAGATTGGCTTTATAGTAAATGCTGATGGCTCTACTTCAGATCACAAAATTATTAAATCAATTCCTTCAAACTATTTTGATGAAAACTCATTAAAAGAAGCTAAGGGGCTCAGATACACTAAAGATTCTTCGTTCACTTATTCTATTAATAGTGGGAATAATCATAAACACAGATTTACTTTTAATTTGCCTGAAGGGGCAAGAAAAGTTCCTAATGGAGTATTCTCATGTATGGAGCTTATTTATCAAGATAAATTTGATGAAGCAAAGAACTGTTCGGAAAATAAGATTGAAATTCATTCAGGCTATATTATTCCTTTTGCAATGAGTCTTTATTATTCAAACGAAAAAAGAGAAGCTATTAATTTATTAAATAATCTTATAAAAGATCCAAAAGAAGAAAGTTTTTATGTGAAAGCTTTATGCGCTTCTGCATTAACTATTTTTTTATTTGAGACTGAGTTATATGATGAGATTATTGAATTAGAACCATTTCTGATTGATATTAGAAAAGTTGGTTATGAGGAGTCAATGTTAAACGCTTTTTACTTCTTAGGTGTTTCCCTGTTTTATGCCGATAAAAAAGTAGAATCTTTATTTTATTTAAAACTTACTCAACAGGATTCAAATTGTAAAATTTCTGTTATGAATAGTAATGATGATATTAAAGCTACCAAAGCTCAAAGTTTATATAGACTTCTACCAGAAAAGAATTGTTATATAGATGTATTTAATAGAACTGAAAATACTTTAAAGGCGATTAACAATATTATCTAAATTATAATTTTAGAATATTTTCATCAACTAGCTCGTCTAAATGCTCAAGACTATGAGTAACTATAACAGCAGGTATATTGAGTGTTTTTACAGCGAAATTTATAAGTTCTTGTACACTTTTTATGTTTTCTTTATCCAGTGCTGAAAAAGGTTCATCCATTAATAATAATTTTGGATGCATTAGTATTGCTCGAGCAATAGCAACTCTTTGTTGTTGACCACCAGATAATTGATGTGGGTATTTATTAATATGATCATTAAGCAGCAATTTATTAAAAACAAATTCTTTTGTCAGCTTGCTATCTCTATTCTCTTTGTATGCATAAAGAGCATTATCTTTAGCATTTAAATGAGGAAATAAAGCGAAATCCTGAAAAACATATCCAATATTTCTAGATTCTGGAGAAATATTTTGCTTATCCAAAAAAAATATCTTGTTATCATTCTTAATTAAACCTTTAGATGGCTTTAACAGACCAGCTAATATATTTAAAAGAGTAGTCTTGCCACATCCACTCTCACCCTGAATTATTAAAAGATCACTTTTCTTAGTTTCAATATTAATATTATTTAGCAAAAGCTCATTACGAGTCTTTTTATAGGCCAAATCTTTAATTAATAAGCTCATTTTTAAATTATCTGTTTCTTCTTATAAAAGTATGTAATAGAATAATTTTCATAATTTCTTCTTTGATAATAACAAACTCTTTCTAATACTAATACATGTATAAATATAAAATTTTTAATAACATTGCTGAAGCCGGAATAAGAATTTTTGCAGATAATAACTTTATCTTAGATGAGGCTAATCCAGACGCTTTAATACTAAGAAGTAAAGCCTTATTAAAAGAAGATCTTAGCGATTCGCTTTATTGCATTGGCAGAGCAGGAGCGGGCACAAATAATATTCCCATTGAAGAGGCTACAAATAAAGGGATAGTTGTATTCAATACACCTGGAGCAAATGCAAATGCTGTTAAGGAGTTAGTTGTTTGCGGCATGTTGCTAGCTTCAAGAGGAATTATTCAGGGAAATATCTACTCACAATCATTATCAGGACAAGATTCTGAAGAGCTTAATAAGTCAATGGAGGCTCAAAAGAAAAGCTTCAAAGGGAATGAACTAAAAGGCAAGACATTAGGAATCATTGGTCTAGGCTCTATTGGATCTTTGTTAGCTCAAACAGCAGAAGTTATGGGTATGAAGATAATTGGATATGATCCATATATTTCAATTGATGCGGCATGGCGATTACCAAAAGATGTTGAGAAAGCTGATTCAATGAAAATGCTTTTAAGTAATTCTGATTATATTTCTATTCATGTTCCTCTAGTTAAAGATACTAAAGACCTAATCAACAAAGAATCCTTAAAATTTTTTAAAAAAGGCTCTAAGTTAATTAATCTATCAAGGGGTGGTATTGTTAATAATAAAGATATTGTAGAAGCTCTAAATTCTAATACTATTGAAAAATTTGTAACAGATTTCCCAACGCCTGAATTAGTCACAAGATCAAATGATTTTCAAGATGTTATTCTTTTGCCTCACCTAGGAGCAAGCACAAATGAAGCCGAAGAGAATTGCGCTTTAATGGCAGCAGAACAAATTTCTAATTTTCTTAACAATGGCATAATCGTAAATTCAGTAAACTTTCCAGCAATTAAGTTAGGGCGAAAAGCTGAATATAGATTGGTAATAATTAATAAAAACGAACCAGGAATGATTGGTAAAATTACTGATGAAATTGGATATAAAAATATTAATATTGCCGACATGACTCATAAAACCAGAGACTCTATTGGCATCAATCTGATTGATTTAGAGGAGCTGCCCTCAGAAGATTTAATTGATAGCATTAAAGAAATTGAGCATGTAATAAGCGTCAGACTCTGTGGCTAATTATTAATTTATATAGCTAAAATAAACAGAATTTATAAAAAAGTATTCTAGGAATTTATTTTATTAGCATTTAATTAAAAAAATACTTGCCCACAAGAAAAAAAAATGATATTGGGGGCTTTCTATGTCTATGGTACAATTTTATATGTATTTACACTATTTTATATAAACTATTGAAATGCGGTAATATTTAACATAACTGTATAAAAATTATACAATCGCTTCAAAAGCCTTATTTTATAGGATTTAATGTGTAGAATATAAAGTTATCCATAAAGTTATCCACAGATTCTGTGGATAAGAATTTGTTGATTTATGCAGTATAAAATCGAAAACAATATAAAACATGAGTGGAAACTTTTGTTGCAAAATAATACAAAATTAAACAACCTTAATGCTATTAATAATTTTTTAATAGCTTCTAGAAAATCAGAAAAAAATATCTTTCCAAAGATTAATAATATTTTTCGTTCTTTAAGTTTTTCTGCACCAAAAGACATTAATGTTGTTATCGTTGGTCAAGATCCATATCATTCTTATGGCCAAGCAAATGGATTGGCATTTTCAGTAAATGAAGGCATTAAATTACCCCCATCTCTTAAAAATATTTATAAAGAATTAAAGAACGATTTAGGTATTAAAGAGTCAGAAAATGGAAATTTAGAATCATGGGCAAAGCAAGGAGTATTACTTCTAAACACTATTTTGACTGTAGAAGAGTCCAAGCCTGGATCTCATCAAGGAATTGGATGGGAGGAAATTACTGATTGTTTTTTAAATAATATTGGCAATACTGGTTCAGTAGTTTTTATATTATGGGGCGTTAAAGCGCAAGATAAGGAAAATTTGATCGCTAAAAAAAATAATTTAATTATTAAAAGTCCACATCCATCTCCACTTTCTGCTTATAGAGGATTCTTTAACTCTAAACCATTCTCAAGGACTAATGAGTTTTTAAAATCGAAAGGAAAAAAAGCGATTAATTGGAATATTCCGTCCTAATTATCTCTAGTGAACTTGGCAGATTGCTATTCTTTAGATCATCACGTTTAAGATGAGTATTAAAGATTTGATAATTAAGAAATTCTAAAATTTCTCCATGTATTTTAAAATTTGGATCAATAGATTGATCAGATGGAGTAATTATAGTGACGAACTCTCTTCTATTTACACCTAAATGATGAACCCTCGCAACTATCTCTTGTCCTCTGTAACAACCTTTAGTAAAAGATACTCTAGACTTATCATAATTAATTTCATTTGGCCTATATTGATTAATATCTTCACTTGTAAAAAGATAATTAAGTAATACTTTATTAGCAACCTTCCAATGCAATAAACTCAATTTCTTTTCTATTGATAAATTTTCAGATATTGATAGCAATATTGATAGCTTATATTCTTTATTTTTAAAAAAAGTTAAACCTTCACTTTTTTCATCATTTGTACTATTAATCATGCCTTGCACTGCAAGCTTGCACGGATTAATCATTACTTTGTAAAATTTAGTAAACTCTTCCAACTGATTTATAAAGTTGTTAACCAAAGACTCTTCAATGACACAATATATCTCATCATTTAATTTAACCAATATAAAATCAGCCTGAATGAAACCCTTATGGTCTAATAAGCATGATAATTGAGCATTATTATTAGCTAATTCTGAAATATCTGATGTAATTTGTCCTTGTAAAAGCGACTCTACATTTTCAATAGTCCCTTCAAATTTGAGGGTCTTATAAGTATTTAAACTTAATGATCCAGTTTTAATTAAATTCAATTGCATAAATTTCTTGTAAAATAAATATTTTTAATAACATTTTAACCAATGAATGCGCAAATAAATAGATTGAGATGGAAATGCAGACGAGGCATGCGCGAGCTAGACTTGTTACTAAAAGAATTTTCTGAAAAAGGTATGTTAGATTTATCAGAGCATGAAATATCTATTTTTAATGCTGTATTAGATTATGACGATCAAACTTTATATGACTTTATATTCAAAAAGCATTCATTAGGAGATATCGAACATGAAAATTTTATAAATATAAAATTAAAAAAATTTACCAAATTAGAGAACTTTTAAGTAATTGAGTGGTCATATTGATAAGGAAATAACGTTTAAGATGAAAAATGAAAATATTAACGATGATTCCTATTTAATTGAAAGGGTAAAAGAAAGGGATCAGGATGCTTTTAAAATGTTAATGATTAAATACCAACCACGGATTTATAGCGCGCTTTATGGGTATGTTAAATCAAAAGAAGATGCTGAGGATCTGACGCAACAAGTTTTTATTAGAACTTGGAACAAAATAGATTCATTTCGAGGAGAAAGTGCTTTTTTTACCTGGCTTTATAGGGTTGCAATAAATATTGCAAAAAATCATGTGACTAGTGCATCTTTTAAAAAACAAAAGCTTAATACTTCTGATGATATTTTAGATTTTGATTATCCACATTTTGATTCACCAGAATTAAGTATAGAAAGTAAAGAAACATCAGAAATCATAAAAGAGTTTATTTCTAACTTGCCTGAGATACTCAAAACTCCATTTATATTAAGAGAGTATGAGGGAAAGAGCTACCAGGAGATTGCAGATATAATTGATTGCCCTGTGGGCACAGTGAGGTCAAGAATTTTTAGAGCCAGAGAGGCTGTATTAGATTTTATTAAAGAGGAATTATCAAATGAATGATATAAATGAAAAACTTTCAGCGCTATATGATGGTGAGCTTACTGATTCTGAGATAGACAATCTTCTATTGCAAATTAGTGATGATGATATAGATAATAAGCTAAAGGACTATGCATTACTAAGTTCAGCTCTCATTAGCAATTCTGAAACAGGCGTTAAAAAGACAAATGTAACTTTTATTAAATTTCCAGATTTCCTTCAATATCGACCCTGGCTATCAAATGGAATGTCTGCAGCTGCAGCAATTATGCTAACAGTTTTATTAGTAAACACTTCGGACAATAACAGGCTTGGTTTTAATAGCGAAGCACAATCGCAGATACAAGCTGCAATTAATAGTGATGAGGCTAAGGACAATATTATAAGAATAGAAGAGGGTTTATTAGAACATATGTTGAATGTTTTAAATCAGAGTAATGAAGTCAGAAGTAATCAATTTAATCCTAATCTTATGAATGTTGGCTTTAGAAATAAATCAAATAGACCAGGACATTATACAAATGGCTCAGAAAATTTTTATATGCATATTGCAAAAAAAGATTTAGGCCTTAAAAATGTAAGATATTGGAGATCAGGAAAAAATATGGTTTATTTATATCCATTACCAGACGGAAAGGTTATAACGCTGTATGGTAATCTCTCTTTAGAAGAAGCAAATAGAATTATTAGTTCTATAAATTTAAAATAGGAATCTCAATGAAAAGTTTTTTAAACATTATAATTATTTCTTTTTTTGCTATATGTATTAATGCGCAAGCCTCTGGCTTACCTCAAAATATAGCAAATCTTGTTGAAGATTCTGCATCAGCAGTAGTAAATATTACTTCTAGAAAAGAAGTAAGTTCTCAAAATTCATTTAGAAGTATGCCGCCAGAATTAGAAAGGTTTTTTGGTATACCTAGAGGCTATGAAGAGAGCCCGCAGCAGAAAAGAAAAGCTGAGGCCTATGGCTCTGGTTTTATATTTGATAATAATTACATACTAACTAATTTTCACGTTGTAGATGGGGCTTCAGAAGTTATTGTCTCCTTGGTGGATAGAAGAGAATATGTAGCAGAAATTATAGGAGTTGATGCTCTTTCCGATCTTGCTGTATTAAAAATAGATGGAGATAAATTACCAAAAGTTAAAGTCGGCGATAGTGATTCATTAAGAGTTGGAGATTGGGTTGTAGCAATTGGATCCCCCTTTAGTTTTGATTTCTCTGTAACAGCAGGGATAGTCAGCGCAAAAGGAAGAAGCATTCAAAATAATAATATTGGAAACTATGTACCTTTTTTACAAACTGATGTTGCTATTAACCCAGGCAATTCTGGCGGACCATTATTTGATTTAAAAGGAAATGTCATAGGAATAAATTCACAAATTTATTCAAGAAGTGGAGGTTATCAAGGATTAGCATTTGCAATACCAATTAATGTTGCCATTGATGTTGCTGAACAAATTATTGATTCAGGCTCTGTTGCCAGAGGATATTTGGGTGTTAGAGTTGGTGAGGTAGATAATGATTTAGCAGAAGCTTTAGGAATGGAAAAGCCTTATGGCGCACTGATAAGTGATCTTGAAGAAGGAGAATCCGGTGATAATGCAGGCCTTCTACCAGGCGATGTAATAGTTGATTTTGATGGCAAAGAAATAAAATTTAGCTCTGATTTACCGCATGTAGTTGGACAGATTAGACCAAACACAGAATCTGAAGCTACTATTATTAGAGATGGTGAGGAAATCACTTTAACTTTTAGGCTTGGAGAGTTGCCAACTAGTAATAAGCCATTCATACCAGCAAAAAATGATGGAAATCCAGATATGCTAGGCCTCCAGGTAGAAGATATAGACCGTGATAATCCTCAAATGGCAAATTTAACTGACGGAGTAGTTGTTACCAGAGTTCTTTCCGGTTCACCTGCTATCGGTAAAATTCAAAGAGGTGATATTATCTCCCACATTCAGCATAAGAAATACAAATATAAAATAGACACAGTTGAGTCTTTCTCTTCAACCATCGATAAGCTTGAATCTGGATCAAATGTCGCAGTTTTTGGTAAAAGAAACGGTTCTCGTTTCATTGTTCCTATTAGATTAAATTAAAAAATTTATAAATAGACACTAGGAAAGCTAATAAGTCTTTAGCTTTCCTTGTAAAATAATACAAGTATGAAGAATATTAGAAATTTTTCCGTAATTGCCCATATTGATCATGGTAAATCTACCTTGTCAGATAGATTAATTGAATATTGTGGTGGCCTTACAGCTAGAGAGATGTCTGAACAAATACTTGACTCAATGGATATTGAAAGAGAAAGGGGTATTACTATAAAAGCACAAGCCGTAACTCTTAATTATGAAAAAGATGGCGAGTTATATCAATTAAATTTTATTGATACTCCTGGTCATGTTGATTTTTCCTATGAGGTCTCAAGATCTTTATCTGCTTGTGAGGGAGCCTTGCTTGTAGTTGATGGCTCTCAGGGAGTTGAAGCGCAAACTTTAGCAAATTGTTATACGGCTGTTGATCAAGGTTTGGAAGTTGTTCCGGTTATAAATAAAATTGATTTACCTCAGGCTGACCCAGATAGAGTCAAAAAAGAAATTGAAGATATGATTGGAATTAATTCTATGAATGCTCCACTAGTAAGTGCAAAAACAGGAGAAGGTACAGAGGAGTTATTAAATATGCTTATTAAAGATATTCCTGCACCAGCTGGCAGCAAGGAAGATCCGCTTCAGGCATTAATCATTGATTCTTGGTTTGATTCATACTTAGGTGTTGTATCTCTTGTAAGAATAATGAATGGAACCCTAAAAACTGGCCAAAAGTTTAAAATATTTTCGACAGGTCAAAATTACATAGCAGATGAAATAGGTATATTTTCTCCAAAAAAAAATAAAACAGATATGTTGTCTGCTGGAGAAGTTGGTTATCTGGTAGCTGGAATCAAAGATATTAAAGGTGCTCCTGTTGGTGATACCGTTCTTTCTTATAATGATGAAAGCACTAAAGCCCTTCCAGGATTTCAAAAAGTAAATCCTAAAGTTTTTGCATCACTTTTTACTGTAAGTTCGGAGGAGTATGAAAAATTTAGAGATGCTCTATCAAAACTAATTCTAAATGATTCATCTTTGGTTTATGAACCTGAAGTTTCAGATGCACTAGGTTTTGGCTTTAGATGTGGTTTTTTAGGAACTTTGCATATGGAGGTTATTAGAGAAAGGCTCGAAAGAGAATATGATTTGGATCTAATATCAACCGCACCTTCAGTAGAATATGAGATCTTAAAAACGGATGGCAGTGTTTTTAAATGTGATAATCCATCTCAAATGCCAGCTCCTAATGATATAGATGAAATTAGAGAGCCTATTGTGCTTGTAAATGTTTTAACACCAAATGATTATGTGGGAAGTGTTATTACATTATGTACTGCAAAAAGAGGCATTCAAAAAGAAATGAATTATTTTGGAACTCAGGTATCAATAATATTTGAGATGCCGCTTTCAGGCGTAATTGTTGATTTTTTTGATCAAATAAAATCATCAACCAAAGGATTCGCTTCCATTGAGTATAGCTCAATTGGTTTTAAAGCTTCAGATTTAACAAAAATAGATATTTTAATAAATGACCAAAAAGTTGATGCCTTATCAATGATAGTTCATAAATCATTCTCGATGATGAAAGCTCGAGAAATTGCAAAAAATTTACAAAAATTAATACCAAGACAAATGTTTGATGTGCCTATTCAGGTAGCATTAGGTTCAAAAATTATATCTAGAGAAACTGTTAAAGCCTTAAGAAAAAATGTAACTGCTAAGTGTTATGGGGGAGATATTACAAGAAAGAAAAAACTTTTAGAGAAACAGAAAAAAGGTAAAAAGAAGATGAAGCAACTTGGCAGAGTGTCTATTCCTCAAGAAGCATTTTTAAATTATTTTAGTTCAGGAGAATAATATGTTTTCAGACCCTATTTTCTTACTTGCTTTAATGGGCGTGGCTATATGTTTACTAGTTTGGACTTTTGAAGCTGTAAAAATCGATTCTCAGACCGAAGATCAAATGCAAACCCCAAATCAAGGACTAATATCAAAAATTGGTTTCGCTTTGGGCCTAGTAATACTTTATAGAATTTTTATTAATGCAGGCGATTTGAGCATCATCTTGTTAATAGGAACTATTGTTAGTTTACTAATATGGTTAATTGGTAAATTTATTAAAAATAATTTCATAAAAACTTCAGGTAGAAGTTGGTTTATACCTATTTTCTTAATTTTTATTTTAAGAACATTTGCATATGAGCCATATCAGATTCCATCAGGCTCTATGATTCCTGGACTAAAAGTTGGAGATTTTATTTTAGTCAATAAACATTCTTATGGTTTAAAGCTTGAAAGAACAGGCAAGGCCTTTGCTTTTGATAAAAATCCAGAATACGGCGATGTTGTGGTATTTATTCCTCCACATAAACCTGTACCTTTTGTTAAAAGATTAATTGGTAAACCGGGAGATAAGATAAGTTTTATATACCGGAGGACTCATGCCCTTTGCTTGCATTATCTCTTGAAGCAAAGATTTTGAATCCTTGAAATCATCATCTTGCATTAAATCTTTAAAATTATCTTTATATAATTTATAAATAACTTTCTTAGCTTTGTTCCACCCACCATCAACAAAAACAGCACCAATTAATGCTTCAAATGCGCCTTCTAATAATGAAAATTTTCTATCATCTGATAGATTTTCCATGCCTTTTGAAAGTTTAATCAGTTTTTCAAGCTGAATTTCATTAGCCTTATGAGTTAAAAAATTACCTTTTACAAGAGATGCTCGAGCTCTTGTAAGTCTTCCTTCTTGAAAGTTTGGATAGTTAAGGTATAGATATTCTGCAATTACGGCATTGAGAATTGAATCTCCTAAAAATTCTAGTCTTTCATTATTTATAGCTTTATTAAAGCTTTTATGTTGAATAGCAATCTCAAAAAGCTCTTGATTATTAAAAGAGTAGTCGATTAATAATTCAAGATCCTTTTGGTTCAATTTATTGCACCTGCTCTTTTAAATGATGGCATGCATGCCCAACACTCCCATGTCATCCATATATAATCAGCAGTACCCATAAAATGATCTTTGGGAATATAGCCCCAATATCTACTGTCATTTGAATTATCTCTATTATCACCAACTGCAAAATACATATCCTTAGGAACAATCCATTCAGATGGTGCGCTGGAAGGCCTTGATTTCATATGCTGAACTTGGATGTCTTTATTATTTATGTTTTCAATATAGAAAACTAAATCTGAT
>CACEAP010000005.1 GCA_902557645.1 uncultured SAR86 cluster bacterium | reverse complement strand
TCTTTATATCAATCTCAGTTAAGCTTACCTCATTCTTGAGAGCTTCATACTGACTTGGTATTAATGTTGATATAACAATTTTATCTATTACACCATCGCATAACATATCAGTTGCAAGAGCAAGATTATCTCTAAAGCCTATTTCTTTGATAACAGCTTTAATATCTAACATCTCCGAATTTAATAGTTTCCAATCAAAAGTAATATTGTTAATCTCATTTTTTGTAAAAAATAAATCTTTTGGATGGAGCAATGGCCTCGATGAGTCTATATTTTCATCTGAATATCTTTGGTTAATTTCATTCCAATAAGATGCTATGTGTTTATTAATATCAGCTTCAATAAAAAATTCATAATGAGAAAAAATGTCATAAAATGAATTAGTCTCATTGAAAAATAGTGGCAAATATACCTCATAGCCTTCAGCAAGATGATTATTATTAAGATCTTGAAATAAATCGCATGTTCTTTCATCATAATTTGAAAAATAATCTCTCCATTTATCTCTAAAAGTTTTCAATCCAACATCATTCATTGGTAAATAAGATCCAGTAGTGATACTAAATACATCTAATTTTTGGATAGTTAATTGAGATGAAGGATCAAACATTCTTATGGATTCAATAGTTTGATCAAAGAACTCTATTCTAATTGGACTCTGATATATTGGCGGCCAAAAATCAACCACACCACCTCTTGATGAGAATTGATTAATCCCATCTACATAGTCATTACTTATAAAATAATTATCGGTTAGCAACTCCTTGAAATCACTTAAAGATAACTGGTCATTTATAGAATAACTTTTTAATGATTTAAAAAATTTTTTTGGTGGAAATCGCTCAAAGAGATTTTTAACGCTTGTAATTAATATCTTTGAATTTTTATTAGTTTCATTAAGAATACTAAATCTATTTTTAATAATTGATTCTGGTGATGAAAAATGATCATAGGGAAGTATTTCGTTTTCAGGAAAGTATTGGATTTGATTATTATTCAGATAAAGGCTTAATTCTTTGCTTATCATCAACGCTTCTGCATTAGTTGATGCAACATAACAAAGAGACTTGTCTTCAACTTTTAATCTATCTGCTAATAGTAAAGCAGTTATATGATTTTCTTGTTTAATCATTTTTATATAAAAATAACGAAATACCAGTCAAAATATATAATATTCCATAAAGGTTTTAACTTTGAGAAAGTTATTAAGATTTAATCTACTTTCTTGTATAATACGCACACATTTTAGCAACCCAAATTATAAAAAAGGTAAGAATATGGAAATTAATTTCACAGATGCAGATATTAAATTTAGAGATGAGGTAAGAGCATATTTAAAAAATGATTACCCTGCACACGTTAGAGATAAGCAAAACAACGGTATTGAATTAACTAAACAAGATATGATTGATTATCATAAATCTATTTCTGCAAAAGGTTGGATGGGTTATAACTGGCCCGAAGAGTATGGTGGAACTGGTTGGTCATCAACTCAAATATATATATTTCAAACGGAATTTGGATTAGCAGGGTGCCCACCATTATTAGCATTCGGCGTGAGTATGGTTGGTCCAGTTATTTATACTTTTGGTAATGATGAGCAAAAAGCTAAGTATTTACCTGACATCTTAAACTTTGATACATGGTGGTGCCAAGGTTACTCAGAGCCAGGCTCTGGATCTGATCTTGCTTCTTTGAAAACTAAAGCTGTTAAAGATGGAGATGATTATATTATCAATGGATCTAAAACATGGACTACTTTAGCTCAAAATGCTGATTGGATTTTTTGTTTAGTAAGAACTGAAACTACACAAATAAAGCAAGAGGGTATTTCATTTATTCTTATTGATATGAAGACCCCTGGAATTGAAGTTAAACCTATTATCACAATAGATGGCGAGCATGAAGTTAATTCAGTATTTTTTACAGATGTAAGAGTTCCTGCTGAAAATTTAATAGGAGAAGAGGGCAAAGGGTGGACATACGCAAAATTTCTTTTAGCTCATGAAAGATTTGGTATAGCCGGAGTTGCAAATTCAAAACGCTCACTCAATACCTTAAAAGGAATTGTTAAAGAGCTTGATAATGAAGAATTAGCTAGGAAAGTTGCAAATTTAGAGATTAATTTATCTTCACTTGAATTTACTGAGCTTAGACTATTATCGGCACTTGAAAATGGCGCACATCCAGGAGCTGAATCATCAATACTTAAAATAAGAGGTACTGAAATTCAACAAGAGCTTACTGAGCTATTTGTAGAAGCTGCAGGTGAATATGCCCTAATTTATCCAGGACCCCATGGTCATGGTGATAATGCCAAACCAGCAGGCCCTGAGTATGCAGCTCAATCAGTATCAAAATATTTAAATATGAGAAAAACTTCCATTTATGGTGGTAGTAATGAAATTCAAAAAAATATAATCTCAAAACATGTATTAGGAGTTTAGAAATGAATTTAAATTATTCAGATGAACAACAAATGCTACGCGATCAAGTGCAAAAATTCTGTGAATCCGACTACTCTTTTAACAAAAGAGAAGAGATATTAAGATCTGAACTCGGTTATGATGCTGATTTATGGAAATTATTTTCTGAATTGGGTTGGCTCTCATTACCTTTTTCAGAAAAAAATGGTGGATTTGGATATGGTCCGGTTGAATTATCAGTATTATTTGAAGAATTCGGTAAAGTATTAATAGTCGAACCTTATTTAAGTACGATAGTTTTATCAGGTACTATTTTAGATAAATCAAATTATACAAACAGCGCATCTTTATTAGAAGAAATTACATCAGGATCATCACAAATATCTCTAGCTTATCTTGAGGATGGCTCTAAAAATGATCATACTTCTACAAATTCAAACTTATCTAAATCCGACACAGGTTATGTCTTAAATGGCACTAAGGGCTTGGTGTTAAATGGTGGAAATGCAGATCGTTTTATAGTTTCAGCAAAAAAAGATGATGAACTAACACTTCTAATTGTTGATGCTGATAAAAAAGGTATCTCAGTAAACACTTATCCGACAATTGATGGTCAATCATGCGCAGAAATAACATTTGAAAATGTTGATGTTGCTGAATCTAATATAATAGCCACTGGATTAGAGGCTGTTGAGTTGCTTGATAATACAATTAGTTTGGCAACCTTGTGCATAAGCGCAGAAAGTATAGGTTGTATGACAGCGTGTTATCTAAAAACAGTTGAATATACCAAAGGGCGTGAACAATTTGGCCAACCAATTAGTAATTTCCAGGTTCTTCAACACAAAATGGTTGATATGTTTATTGAAAGTGAAGTTTGCAAATCATTACTTTTTAAAGCTATGCTTGAATGTGAATCTGAAGCAGAAACTAAATTTAAAAGCGTATCAGCATTAAAAGCCCAAATTGGGAAATCTGGTAAAGCAGTTGCACAAGATGCTGTCCAACTTCATGGAGGCATGGGGGTTAGCGACGAAATGTCTATAGGCCATTATCTAAAAAAACTTATTGCTATTGATGCATTATTTGGAAATTCGAATTATCATTTAACTAAATATAGCCAACTTTAATAAGTTATTTAAATGTCTGAAAAAGATACAACTTTTAATTCCACTAAAAGACAAGATAGAGATTTACCATTAGATTCATTTGGTGACTGGAGATGGCGTGAAGCTCTTGCAGAATTAATGGTTCCCATTATTGGATCAATGTTTAGAAATGGTGTCCGTATTCTTATGTATGGAAAATCTTTAGTCAACGAAAATCCTCTTGGAATAATGCAAGCTCATAGGTTTATTAGACAAATAGATGGTAATGAATTGAGTGAATCTGAAACATATCCGATCTTAGAAAATCTTGCTAAATTAAATTTATCTGATTGCGAAATCGATCTTGGTGAATTAACTGTTAATTATCCAGACTTTGCTAAGCTTCCCGAAGATACAACAAGCCTAGACACATATCTAAATAAAGAACTAAAAACAGTAATTGATAAAAAAGAAGTAAGGCCAGAAACACCTCAAGATATTGTTTTGTATGGATTTGGGAGAGTTGGTAGGCTTGTAACGAGAATGCTTGTAGAAAACACAGGTCCTGGTAATTACTTTAGATTAAGAGCTGTTGTAGTTAGAAAAACTAATTCAGATGATCTGGTTAAACGAGCAAGTTTATTACAAAGAGATTCAGTACATGGACGATTTAGCGGGACTATTCGAGTTGATGAGGTAAATAATTCCTTGGTAGTAAATGGTAATCCAATTAAGTTTATATATGCATCTGGACCGAATGATTTTAAATATAATGAGCATGGTATAAATAATCCTTTAGTTATTGATAACACTGGAATTTGGAGAGACGAAAAAGGTCTTGGCAGACATATTAATGGTGGAGCTAGTAAAGTTATATTAACAGCACCTGGAAAAGATAATATTAAAAATATTGTTTTTGGTATAAATGATGATGAATTGGAAGCTAAAGATAATATTATATCCGCTGCATCATGTACTACTAATGCAATTGTTCCAGTTCTTAAGCTTATTCACGATAAATTTAAAATAATATCTGGTCATGTCGAAACCGTACATGCATACACTAACGATCAAAATTTAATAGACAACTATCATAAAGGTGATAGGAGAGGAAGAAGTGCTGCTTTAAACATGGTTATAACTAGTACAGGAGCTGTTAAGGCAGTTGCTAAAGCTATTCCTGAATTGGATGGAATATTAACTGGTAACGCCATCAGAGTTCCAACACCAAATGTCAGTCTTGCTGTTATATCTCTTGCAATTAATGAGGAAGTTACAAAAGAATTAATTAATAACTTTTTAAGAGAGAGTGCATTTCACTCAAAGTATAGAGAGATAATTGGCTTTGTTAATTCACCTGAAGTAGTATCGACAGATTTTTATTCAAGTCCATTTGCATCAATAATTGATTCACAAGCTACCATAGCTGCTGGTAATAGAATTACCTTATATTGTTGGTATGACAATGAGTATGGATACTCAAAGCAAGTCGTCAATCTCGCTAAAAAAGTTTCTAATATAAAACTACAAAGACTGCCTTTACCAAAAGACAATTAGCGCTAGAAACATACTTTTTTTAGTTTATAATTACCACGTTTTTAGAGTGTTTTTATAGCATTAAACAAGGGACTTGTGTACAAGATAAAAAAAGGACTAGATTTACCAATTTCAGGCGTTCCATCAACTGAAATAGAGAATTCGTCAAAAATTTCTAGCGTGGCGATTCTAGGTTCAGACTATATTGGTTTAAAACCAACAATGTTGGTTAAGCTAGGCGATGATGTTAAAACTGGACAAAAGGTTATAGAAGATAAAAAGAACCCTGGTATATTTATAACATCGCCAACATGTGGTGTTATATCAGCTATTAATAGGGGCGAAAAAAGAAGATTTATCTCCTTAGAAATAGATTGTTCAAATGAGAAGCAGCCTATCAACTTTGACACACCAACAACCAAGAATGAAACTATATCTTTATTAAAAGAATCAGGAATTTGGAGCACTTTTAAAACTCGTCCATTTAATAGAACTCCGAAGGTAGATACAATTCCAGATGCTATTTTTATAAATGCATGCGATACAAATCCGTTAGCTATGGATCCCTATAATATTATTAAGGTTGATCAAGAGTTATTTAATTTAGGCCTGTTAACTTTATCT
The DNA here is from genome assembly GCA_902557645.1 of uncultured SAR86 cluster bacterium. Taxonomy (GTDB): domain Bacteria; phylum Pseudomonadota; class Gammaproteobacteria; order Magnimaribacterales; family D2472; genus MED-G78. The sequence continues at coordinate 138,549 of CACEAP010000005.1, read as the reverse complement.
GAAACTTTTAATATACCAATTCATTGTTCATATCAAAATGATGGTTTTGATCAATCAATTGAATTAATTAATTATCATAAATTTTCTGGTCCACATCCTGCGGGATTAACTTCAACTCATATTCATTATATATATCCTGTTGGAAAAGATAGACTAGTATGGTCAATCGATTATCAAGATTGCATATCATTAGGTTATTTAATTAGAAATAATAAAATTAGATCATCTAAAACAATTGCTTTGTGCGGTGAAAATGTCCGTGAACCTAAACTTATACGTACAAGCATTGGTGCCAATATTAGCTCTTTAACTGCTGGTAAAATAGATGATGCTTCAAGAATAATTTCTGGATCAGTTATACATGGTCATTCTGCTAAATCTGCAATGAATTTTTTGGGCGCTTTTCATAATCAAATATCAGTAATTCCTAATGAATATGAAGAACCATTTATGAGTTGGATAATACCAGGTACAAAAATACACTCTAAGTTAAATGTTTTTCTATCTGCTTTTTTTAAACCAAAAAAATTTACATTTAACACAGCAATGAACGGAAGTGATAGGGCAATAGTACCTGTTGGTTCTTATGAAGAAGTAATGCCAATGAATATTCTTGTAACCCAGCTTTTAAAAGCTTTAGCTACCTATGATCTTGAAATGTTAGTGGATCTTGGTGTTTTAGAGTTAGTCGAAGAAGATCTAGCTCTTTGTAGTTATGTATGTCCAAGTAAGTATGATTACTCAAGCCTGCTAGCTGAAAATCTTGAAATGATATACAACGAAATGTAATGAAATTTTTACGTACATATATAAATAATATAAAACCTAATTTTATTGGTGATGGTAAATATGCTCGATGGTTCCCTTTATTTGATGCGTTGGAAAATTTATTTTTTACTAATTGGGGTAAAACTAAAAATCCTATTCATGTAAGAGACGCGATAGATATTCAGAAACTAATGGTCACAGTATGGCTGGCAACATTTCCTGCAATGTTCTTTGGTATGTACAATTTAGGAAATCAATCTCTTGATTATTTAAATCAGATTGAGGTAAGTAATACTGGAGATTGGCATCATTATTTTGTTGCTCTAGTTGGCTATGATCATACAAGTTTTGTAAATAAGATTTGGTTTGGGGCTGTTTACTTTCTTCCTATATATGCTGTTGTTTTTATTGTTGCTATAGCCTGGGAAACTCTTTTTGCTAGTATTCGAAATCACGAAATAAATGAAGGTGCATTTGTAACAACTATCTTATTTTCTTTAACTTGTCCTCCTGATATCCCTTTATGGCAAGCTGCTATGGGTATTACTTTTGGTATTGTAATAGGTAAAGAAATATTTGGTGGAACTGGTAAAAATTTCTTAAATCCAGCTCTAACTGGTAGGGCCTTTATATACTTTGCATACCCAACACAATTATCTGGTGATAAAGTTTGGGTTGCTGGTATAAGCGATAATTTAGTTATACCAACTGGTTACAGTGGAGCAACACCTCTTGGAGTTGCAGCTGAACAAGGTATTCCAGGTCTTACTTCAAGTTATTCATGGTTAGATGCTTTTATAGGCAATATTCCTGGATCCGTTGGTGAAACATCAGTTATAGCAATTGGTATAGGTTTATTAATTTTAATGATAACTAAAGTAGCTTCTTATAGAATAGTTATAGGTACCCTTATTGGCATGATATTAATGAGCTCTTTATTAAATATTATTGGATCAGATACTAACCCCATGTTCTTAGTTCCATGGTATTGGCATCTTGTAATAGGTAGTTTTGCATTTGGACTTGTATTTATGGCAACAGAACCTGTTTCAGGATCAGGCACCAATACTGGTAGGTGGATATATGGCGGTCTTATTGGTGTATTAGTGGTACTTATAAGAGTAGTTAACCCTGCATTTCCTGAAGGAATGATGCTTGCTATTTTGTTTGCAAATTTAATGGCTCCAGTAATTGATCATATGGTAGTAACTTCTAATATAAATAAAAGAAAAAAGGTATTAGCTAATGAATGAGTCTGTTTTAAAAACATTATTGGTTTCATTTTCAATATGTCTTATATGTTCACTTGTTGTGTCTTTTGCTGCTGTCGGTTTAAGAGACATTCAAATTGAAAATAAACTTAATGATCAACGGTTAAAAATACTCCAAGCTGGAAAGATTTATAATCCAGAATTAGAAATTAAAACTCAATTTGAAGCATTAGAAGTTAAATTTATTGATTTTGAATCAGGCAAGCTTTTATCAGAATATCAAGATTTTTCTTTAGAGTCATATGATCAAATACTTGCAACAAAAGACTCAAATCTTTCCACCAAGGTTCCTCAAGATAAAGATATTGCTATTATTAAAAATCGAGAAAACATTGGCAAGGTATACATCATTAGAGACAATTTAGATGAAATTTCAAAATTAATATTACCAATTAGAGGTTTTGGTTTATGGGGAACTATGTATGGTTACATTTCTTTAGAAAATGATTTTAATACGGTAGCAGGAATAGAGTTCTATCAGCATAAAGAGACTCCTGGGCTAGGTGCAGAAGTCGATAACCCTAAATGGAAATCTTTGTGGCCTGGTAAACAAATCTATCAAGAGAATAAAGTCACGCTCAGAGTTCTTAAAGGTAAAGTTGAAAATGATGATCCTATGAGTACCTATAAGGTAGATGGATTGTCTGGAGCTACTCTTACTAGCAGAGGTGTTTCAAACATGATTGAATATTGGTTTGGTGATTCAGGCTATTCTAATATGTTAAAGGAGTTAGATTATGAGTCTTAAGCGCTATCAAGAAGTAATAATTAAGCCGCTCATTGATGATAATCCAATAGCTTTACAGATTCTTGGTATTTGTTCTGCATTAGCAGTTACAAATAACCTTACAGTTACTTTGGTAATGTGCTTAGCACTTACCACAGTTGTATCTTTTTCAAATTTATTTATCTCTATTATCAGAAATCATATTCCCTCAAGCATTAGGATAATTGTCCAAATGACAATTATTGCATCGCTTGTAATGGTGGTTGATGAAATTTTAAAAGCTTATGATTATGAAACTAGTAAAAAACTTTCAGTTTTTGTAGGTTTAATAATTACAAATTGTATAGTTATGGGAAGGGCTGAAGCCTTTGCCATGAAAGAAAAACCCTTATTAAGTTTTTTTGATGGTCTTGGTAATGGCCTAGGTTATAGCCTTATTCTTATTGGCGTTGCTATTATTAGAGAATTATTTGGTTCAGGTACATTAATGGGATATGAAATACTTCCTCTGGTTTCAAATGGTGGATGGTATGTAGGTAATAATTTACTCTTATTACCACCGAGCTCATTTATTATTATTGGTTTATTTATATGGGCTATTCGTTCAATTAGGCCTGAGCAAGTTGAAGATCCTGACTTTAAATTAGCAAAACATTCTACAGCTCCAGATCTAAGCAAGAGAGAGTTAAATGTTTGAACATTATCTGAGTTTATTCGTTACTACTGTTTTTATAGAAAATATTGCTTTATCAGTATTCTTAGGGATGTGTACTTTTATTGCTATCTCAAAGAAAATTGATGCTGCATTTGGACTTGGTATAGCTGTAATTGTTGTTTGTCTCATCACAGTTCCTTTAAATAATTTTCTTTATAATTTTGTTATTAGAGATGGAGCGTTAGGGTCATGGTTAGGACCAAGTTTTGCTGATGTAAACTTACAATTTATTGGGCTTATTAGTTATATAGGTGTAATAGCTGCTGTTGTGCAAATCCTCGAAATGTTTTTGGATAGATATGTGCCAGCTTTATATAATGCTTTAGGAGTATTTTTACCATTAATTACTGTTAATTGTGCTATTTTAGGCGCATCTTTATTTATGGTTGAAAAAGATCTCATGTTTGGTGAGAGTGTAGTTTATGGATTAGGTGCAGGTTTTGGTTGGGCTTTAGCAATTGTTATTCTTGCTGGAATAAGAGAAAAGTTAAAATATTCAGATATTCCTGATGGCCTTCAAGGTCTTGGTGCAACATTTATAATTGTAGGCTTAATGAGTTTTGGTTTTATGTCATTTGGTGGTATTTCTCTTTAATTAAAGGTTGATTTTATGGACTTTCTTGATTTATTTTTAGGTGTAGTTGGTTTTACTAGTGTTGTTTTGATATTAGTCTTAATAATACTTGCTGCTAGATCACAGCTTGTCAGCACTGGCTCTGTTTCTATAGAAATTAATGGCGATTCTGCTAACCCAATAAAGGTTGCGGCTGGTTCAAAACTTCTTCAAACACTTGCAGAAAATAAAATATTTTTATCATCTGCGTGTGGTGGGGGTGGAACTTGTAGTCAATGTAAATGCCAAGTTCTTGAAGGCGGTGGTTCAATACTTCCAACCGAAGAATCACATTTTAATACGCGTGAACGTAATGATGGGTGGAGACTATCATGCCAAGTAGCTGTTAAAAATGATTTAAAGATTAATGTTCCTGAAGAAATTTTTGGTGTAAAGGAATGGGAATGTGAAGTTATATCTAATGACAATGTTGCAACTTTCATTAAGGAGTTAATTCTAAAATTACCTGATGGTGAATCTGTTGATTTTAAAGCTGGAGGATATGTCCAACTTGAAGCTCCTGAGTATGAAATTGATTATAAAGATTTTAATATTGATAAGGAATATCATGAAGATTGGGATAAATTTAAAATTTGGGATAATAAAGCAATAAATAATGAGCCTGTAATTAGAGCATATTCAATGGCTAATTACCCAGAAGAGAAAGGTATTATTAAATTTAATATACGAATTGCATCACCGCCTCCTGGTACTGATTTTCCACCTGGAGTTATGTCATCATGGACATTTAACTTAAAACCAGGCGATAAAGTTAAGGTTTTTGGTCCATTTGGGGAGTTCTTTGCAAAAGAGACGACAAATGAAATGGTATTTGTTGGCGGAGGTGCAGGTATGGCACCAATGCGTTCACATATCTTTGATCAATTATTAAGAATTAATTCAGATAGAAAAATAACATTTTGGTATGGAGCAAGAAGCCTAAAAGAAATGTTTTATGTAGATGAATTTAATAAGCTTGCAGAAGAAAATGATAATTTTGAATGGCATGTTGCCTTGTCTGATCCTCAACCTGAAGATGATTGGGATGGAGAGACTGGATTTATCCATCAAGTTCTATACGAAAATTATTTAAAGGAGCATGAGGCTCCTGAGGATTGTGAATATTACATGTGTGGCCCACCAATGATGAATAAAGCAGTAATTGATTTATTATTAAATCTTGGCGTTGAGCCTGAAAATATTGCTCTTGATGATTTTGGTGGCTAATTACTTTTGTTAAGTAGACAATTTATTTCGAAGATTTTTGCATTTGCAATTGGTTTATTATGTGTTTATACAGCTTATGAATTCAATTCAAAATCTAATACAGTTTTAAATGGAAACGTCTATGGAACTAGCTGGAATATAACTTCATCAGATTATATTTCTGATCATCACCTCACTAAGATTAAAGAAATTTTAAATTCTATTGATTATATTGCCTCTAATTATAAAAATGACTCTGAAGTAGCTCATATAAATAGAAAACCTATAAACACATCACTTAAAATCTCATCAGAGTTAGAATTTTTGATCAGTACTGCAAATAAAATCTCAGAACAAAGTAATGGTTTGTATGATATTACTCTAGGAAAAATATCTGCATCCAAAGGTTTTGCTCCAGATTTTGATAAAGATCTTACTACCAACTTAAGTAAGATGAATAAAAAATTTGAAATAAAAAATAATAACTTAATTAAATATGAAGATTTTTGGTTTGATCTATCTTCAATTGCTAAGGGTTATGCAGTTCAAAAAATTCATGATTATTTAAAAAAACAAAATTTAAATAATCATCTTATCGATATAGGCGGTGAAATAATTATAAGTGGATTTAATAAAGGTGATCCATGGAAGGTGGGTATACAAAATCCAGATAAACCTAACAATAATATTATTACTACTGTTTCAAACATAAATCTTCCATTTATAGCTATTGCCACATCTGGTGAATATAGAAATTATAGATATGTTAATGGAAAAATTATTACTCATACAATCAATCCAAATACCAATAAATCTATTGATATAACTCATAAATCTATTACCGTAATTTCAACTGATTCTGCAACTCGAGCAGATGCATATGCAACTGCTTTAAATGTTATGGGTTACAAAGAGGGGTTGAAATTTGCAAATAAATACGAAATACCTGCAATGTTCATTATAGATAATAATGATGAATTAGAATTAATTAAATCTCAGAAGTGGTATGATCTGCAATTATGATTGAGATAGCACTAGGAGTCTTATTATTATTTACCTCATTTGCCTTATTGGCAGTTGGAGTAATTACTAATAATAAACCTATATCTGGCTCTTGTGGTGGCATAGCTAATATGGATGACGGCACTCCGTGTCAAATATGTGGCAGAACTGAAAACACTTGTAAAAGTTAATCTATTCTTAATTTAATTAAAATTGATTCATAGTATTATCTTTACCTGAAGCTTTTAAAGCAGCTTCACCAGCAAAATATTCTTTATGATCATCTCCCATGTCTGAACCAGCCATGTTTTGATGTTTTACACATGCAATACCTTCTCTAATTTCTTTCCTTTGTACACCAGCTACATAACCTAACATACCCTGATCACCAAAATATTTTTTAGCAAGATTATCAGTTGATAGGGCAGCGGTATGGTAAGTAGGTAGAGTAATTAAATGGTGGAATATTCCCGCCTCTCTTGCAGCATCAGCTTGAAAAGTTCTAATTTTATCATCAGCCTCAATAGAGAGATCTGAATTATCATAACTCTCATTCATAAGATCAGCTCTATCATAATTAGATAAATCTTTACCTTCACCTTCCCATGCATCATAAACTTGTTGTCTAAAATTTAATGTCCAGTTAAATGAGGGACTATTGTTATAGACTAATTTAGCATTAGGAATAACTTTTTTTATTTCTTTCATCATTGAACCAATCTGGTCAATATGTGGTTTTTCAGTTTCTATCCATATTAAGTCAGCTCCATTTTGAAGACTTGTAATAGAGTCTAATATACATCTTGCTTCACCGGTCCCATCTTTAAATCTATAAAGGTTACTTGGAAGTCTCTTTGGTCTAACTAATTTTCCATCTTGATTGATAAGCACATCACCATGATTCATATCATTATTAGAGACTTCTTCAACATCTAAAAAGGAATTATATTGATCTCCCAAATCACCTTTTTCTCTTGTAACTGCAATTTGCTTTGTAAGACCTGCACCAAGTGAGTCAGTTCTTGCAACAATGACTCCATCATCAACACCAAGCTCCAAGAACGCATATCGAACTGCATTAATTTTTGCTAAAAAATCAGCATGTGGAACAGTTACCTTTCCATCTTGATGACCGCATTGTTTTTCATCAGAGACTTGATTTTCAATTTGTATACAACAAGCACCAGCTTCAATCATTTGTTTTGCCATAAGATAAGTTGCTTCAGCATTACCAAATCCTGCATCGATATCTGCGATAATTGGAACAACATGAGTTTCAAAACTATCAATTTTATTTTGAACATCAGCCTTTGCATCTCCTTCAGCAGCATCTAATTCTCTAAAAAGACCGCCTAACTCTCTTGCGTCTGCCTGTCTTAGAAAAGTATAAAGTTCTTCAATTAGGCCAGCTACTGAAGTTTTTTCATGCATAGATTGATCTGGAAGGGGTCCAAAATCTGATCTTAAAGCTGCAATCATCCATCCTGATAAATAAAGATATTTTTTATCATTTGTACCAAAATGTTTTTTAATTGAAATCATTTTTTGCTGGCCTATAAATCCATGCCAACAACCAAGCGACTGTGTATATAAGCTTGAATCATTATCATATTGATCCATATCTTTACGCATAATAGACGATGTATATTTTGCTATATCAATACCTGTTTTAAAACGGTTTTGAAGTCGCATACGTGCTACATAATTTGGATCGATAGCACTCCATGAATCACTATTCATTGAAGAAACATCTTTTGCTTTATTAACTTCGTTATTAAGATTAGACATGATTAATTAACTCCCACTTATTAATATGTAGTGTAGTTAAATTTAATTGTAATTAATTGTCAAATCTATTTAAAAACACTTCAGTTAAAGTATTTTTTAAAGAGTTATTATGTAGTTTTACTACAAAAAATTTATAATTTTATGATTTAGCTAAAAAATTTGCTAATCCAGTATATGTATATGGTGATAGTTTCAAAAGCTTTTCTTTTGAATCAGAGGTTAAATTTAATGACTTAACAAAGTCTATATATTCATCTTTGGTAATTGAAGAACCTCTTGAGAGATCTTTTAATTGTTCATATGCATCTGGAATACCTTCATATCTCATTATTGTTTGAACTGCTTCGGTTAGAACTTCCCAATTTTGATTCAGTTCACTATCTAATTTATCTAAATTAGGAGTTAGTTTATTTAAACCCTTTATAAGACTTGAAATTGCAAGTGCTGAATAACCAAAACCAAGACCAACATTTCTTAGAACTGTCGAATCAGACAGATCTCTTTGCATTCTAGATTTTTGAAGTTTTGATGCAAAAAACTCTAATAAACTGTTTGCAATGCCAAGATTGCCTTCTGAATTCTCAAAATCAATCGGATTAACTTTATGAGGCATAGTTGATGAACCAACTTCACCTTTAAGAAGTTTAAGTTTAAAAATATCGTTTGTTATATACATCCAAATATCTTGATCTAAATCAATCATTATATTATTGATTCTAGATATATTATGACAAAGCTCAGCTATCCAATCATGGGGCTCAATTTGAGTTGTTAATAGATTTTGCTTTACACCATATTGTTTTATAAATTGATTACATACTTTTGGCCAATTAATAGAATCATCCACTAAATTAAAAGTATGAAAATTACCAGTTGCACCAGACCATTTTGCTAAGGGATATATTAATTTTAAGGAATTGATTTGCGCATCTATACGAGAATGGAAAACTTTTATTTCTTTACCTAAAGTTGAAGGAGAAGCTGGTTGGCCATGAGTTCTGGCTAATAGTGGGATAACAGACCACTGTTTAGATTTTTTTGCTAATAAAACTTGTAATGATTTTAGATTATTTAAATGGTCGCTAATTCCAGTTTTTATAATTACAGCATAACTTAACGAATTTAGATCCTCACTAGTTAGTCCAAAATGAATTAAGTTAATGTATTTACTTAAAACCCTATCTTTTAGAAAAAAATCTCGTATATAGTATTCAACAGCTTTAACATCATGGTTTGTTTTTAACTCTATCTTTTTAATAGCTAATACAGATTTTTCATTAAAACTGTTTTTAAAATTTAAAATTTTCTTTAAGGAGTTATTTGAAATATTCGGAAATTTTTTTGGAAGCTTTTTACATAAATAAATTAACCAATCAATTTCAATTTCAAATCTTATTTTAATTAAGTTTGCTTCTGAAAAAATAAGCCTAGTAGATTCAATCTTAGCTGCATATCTACTATCTAAAGGAGAAATATTGTCATGCAGTTTTGTCATAGTATAAGTATATTTATTTAAATGTTTTAGCAATGATTCCACCGCCAAGACATATATCGTTATTATAAAGTACAGCCGACTGTCCTGGTGCAATAGCTCTTATTTTTTTTGAAAAATTAATTAAAAATCCATTATTATTTTTATCAACTGAGCATTGAACAGGTTTATGTTGATGTCTAACTTGAACAAAGCAATCATATGGATATGTAGGCTCTTTATTATTTATATAATTGATTTCCTCAAGCCAAAGTGACGAATTCATAAGCAAATTATTGTTTACACCCTGACAAACGCTTATTTCATTATTTTTAATGTCCTTCTTAAAGACATACCAAGGTAGTTCATCACGACCCTTAACACCTCCAATATTTAAACCTTGTCTTTGACCTTCAGTATATAAAATTGATCCTTGATGTTCACCAATAACGCATCCATTTTCATCTTTAATTTTACCTTTTTCAAATGTTATAAATTTATTTAAAAAATCTTTTAAATTTCTTTCACCAATAAAACATATTCCTACCGAATCTTTTTTATCAGCAATAGGTAATTTATGCTTTTTCGCAATCTCCCTAACTTCATTTTTTGTATATTTTGAAAGAGGAAAGATGCATTTTTTAAATTCATTCTCTTTAACTTCATGTAAGAAATATGTTTGATCCTTGTCAAGATCAATTGCTCTAGTTAAATATGTAGAATTATCTATTATTTTTAAATTAGCATAGTGGCCAGTTGCAATTAAATCAGCCCCAATTTTTATTGCATAATCTAGAAATGATTTAAACTTAATTTCTCTATTGCATAAAATATCAGGATTAGGCGTTCTGCCTTTTTCATGCTCACTTAAAAATTCTTTAAATACTCTATCCCAATACTCATCTGCAAAATTTGCTCTATGGAGAGGAATATCTAACAAATCACATACTTTAGATGCGTCCTTAAAATCTATTTCCGAAGTGCATTCTTCACCAGCTTCTGTTTGCCAATTTTGCATGAACAAACCTTTTACTTTATATCCTTGCTCTTTTAAAAGCAGAGCAGCCACAGATGAATCAACACCTCCTGACATACCTACTATTATTGTTTTATTTGTATTCATATTTTGCATGATAAGGTAAAAAAAATATTTCAATTAGAGTATAATCATCACCCGCTTATCTATTATAAAGCTTTAATAAAATAAGGAACTATAAATGGCATATAAAAATATCAAAGTACCTAAAACAGGTTCAAAAATTTCCATTAAAGATGGCATTTTAACTGTTCCAGATAATCCTATTATTCCATTTATAGAAGGTGATGGTATAGGTGTAGATATAACTCCAGCAATGATAGATGTAGTTAATAATGCGGTAGAAAAAGCTTATAAAGGTGATAGAAAAATTGAGTGGATGGAAGTCTACTGTGGTGAGAAATCAACAAATGTGTACTCAAAAGATACTTGGCTGCCTGATGAAACTATTGAAGCGTTAAGAGAATACGTTGTGAGTATAAAAGGCCCTTTAACAACACCAATTGGGGGAGGTATTAGATCTTTAAATGTTTCTTTAAGACAAATATTAGATTTATATGTATGTTTAAGACCAATTAGATATTTTTCTGGAGTACCTAGCCCAGTAAAAAATCCTGCTGATGTTGATATGGTTATTTTTAGAGAAAATTCTGAAGATATATACGCAGGAATAGAATTTCAGTCACAAAGCGATGAAGCAAAACAGCTAATAAAAATTCTTCAAGATCAGTTTAAAACTACACAGATACGTTTTCCTGATACAGCCGGGCTTGGAGTTAAGCCAATATCCGAAGAAGGCACTAAAAGACTTGTAAAACAAGCTTTTGATTATGCCATAACAAATGATAGATCTTCTGTAACGCTTGTTCATAAAGGTAATATTATGAAATATACCGAGGGTGCTTTTATGGAATGGGGTTATGAGTTGGCACAAACAGATTATGCTGGCAATGAGCTTGATGGTGGACCTTGGCATGCTATTAAAAATCCAAATAATGGAAAAACAATTATTATAAAAGATGTTATTTGTGATGCTTTTCTTCAGCAAATACTTACTAGACCAAAAGAATATGATGTAATTGCAACAATGAACCTTAATGGAGATTATATTTCTGATGCATTAGCTGCATGTGTTGGAGGTATTGGAATTGCTCCAGGTGCAAATATAGGTGATGAGTGTGCAGTTTTTGAAGCTACTCATGGAACAGCTCCTAAATATGCTGGACAAGATAAAGTAAATCCTGGTTCTTTGATTCTTTCTGCAGAAATGATGTTGAGGCATCTAGGCTGGACTGAAGCAGCAGATTTAATTATAAAATCTATGGAAGGGGCTATAGGCGACAGAATGGTTACATATGATTTTGAAAGATTAATGGATAAAGCAAATTTAAAATCCTGTTCTGAATTTGCTAATGAAATGATTAAAAGGATGTGATTAAGCTTAATTCATCAAAAGATAATGAACTAGATCGCTCAAGTGGGACTTTAGTTCTAGAAGAAGATCCACAAGTAAAAGAACCACCAATGTACCAGGTTGTTTTATTAAACGATGATTACACACCGATGGAATTTGTTGTTTACATACTTCAATATATATTTAATCATGATCATGAAAAAGCAACACAAATAATGATGGCGGTTCATTCAAGAGGAAAGGGTGTTTGTGGTATATTTCCTAAAGAGATAGCAGAAATGAAATCACATGAAATTATTAAAATGGCCCAAGCCCATGAACATCCTCTTATGAGTGAAATTGAACCTTTAACTGATTAATTATGTTTAGCAAGGAATTAGAACAATCAATAGCATCCCTCTTTGATCAAGCTCAAGAAAAAAATATTCAATATATAACAATTGAGCATCTACTTTTAATGATTTTAAATGATTTTGATGTATCCGATTCACTGCAAAGCTTAAAAGTTAATAAGGATAAGTTAAAAAATGATATAGAAGAGTATCTTCAAGATACAACTATTTTAAAAACAGACGAGACTAAACCTGTACAACCAACTTTAGGATTTCAACGAGTTCTTCAAAGAGCTGTTTTCCATATTCAATCGTCAGGAAAAGGTGTTGTAAAACCTATTAATATTCTTGTTGCAATATTTTCTGAAAAAGAAAGCCATGCTGTATTTCTATTATCTAAAAGCGGAGTCTCTAGATTAGATATTGTTTCTTATATATCTCACGGCCCAGATAATACAGAAACCCCAAACAAATCATCTGATAATAATGATTCTGAGATAAAAGATGAGAATTCAAAAACCGATTCAAATGAATTTCTTATAAATTTAAATAATCTTGCTATAGATAATAAAATAGAAAAACTAATTGGAAGAGAAAATGAGATTGCTAGGATGATCCAAATTTTAGCAAGACGTACGAAAAATAACCCCTTATTGGTAGGTGAATCAGGAGTTGGAAAAACTGCAATAGCAGAAGGTGTTGCCTTACAGATTATTTCAAAACAAGTTCCTGAAATACTGCATAATTCAATAGTTTATGCATTAGATATTGCTGCACTAATTGCTGGCACTAAATATCGTGGAGATTTTGAAAAAAGATTAAAAAGTGTTTTAAATTTTTTAGATAATGATGATAAATCTATTTTATTTATTGATGAAATCCATACAATTATTGGAGCTGGATCAGCATCTGGTGGATCTATGGATGTTTCTAATCTTCTTAAACCTGCTTTAGCTAAAGGGACTATTAGATGTATAGGATCAACAACATTTCAAGAATTTAGAGGAATATTTAATCAAAACCAAGCCTTATCAAGAAGATTTCAAAAAATTGATGTCACAGAACCATCATTTGATGAATGTGTAGAGATATTAAACGGTATAAAGCCTAATTATGAAGATTATCATAATGTTAAGTTTTCAGATGAATCAATTAAATCTGCTGTTGAATTATCTTCAAAATATATAAATGATAAATTCCTTCCTGACAAGGCTATAGATGTAATAGATGAAACTGGTGCATCTTTAAATATAGCAAGAAAAAATGATAAAAAAATTACTGTAAAACAAAAGGATATAGAAGAAACAATTTCAAAAATTACAAAGATCCCAGAACAGTCAATTACAACAACCGATAAAAAGAATTTAAAAAATATAGAGCAAGATTTAAAGAGAGTTATCTTTGGTCAAGATATTGCTGTGGAAACACTTAGTAGCGCAATTAAACTATCAAGGGTTGGACTAAGAGATGATAATAAAACTATAGGCTCATTTTTATTTACCGGTCCTACAGGTGTAGGAAAAACTGAAATTTCTAAGCAATTAGCAAATGTTCTAGGTGTTGAATTAATTAGATTTGATATGTCTGAATATATGGAACGACATACCGTATCAAGACTTATTGGTGCACCTCCTGGTTATGTTGGATTTGATCAGGGAGGGCTTTTAACTGAAGCAGTTGTTAAGCAACCTTATTCAGTTGTTTTGCTTGATGAAATAGAGAAAGCTCATCCTGATATTTTTAATATTCTATTACAAGTAATGGATGCTGGTGTTCTTACTGATAATAACGGTAGAAAAGCTGATTTCAGAAACGTAATACTTATTATGACTACCAATGTTGGAGCTGAGATGCTCTCAAAAAGAAATATTGGGTTTAGTGATCAATCTAATGAATCTGATGCTATGAATAGTCTTAATAAGTTATTCTCACCTGAGTTTAGAAATAGACTAGATGAGATTATCCAATTTGATTATTTAAATAAAGAAATAATATTATCTGTTGTTGATAAATTCCTTATAAGACTTCAAGCTCAATTAGATAAAAGAAATGTTGAATTAGAAATATCAAAAGCTGTTATTAATTGGATAGCAGAAAATGGCTATGATAAAGATATGGGTGCAAGGCCTATGGAAAGGTTTATTGCATCTAATATTAAAAAGCCACTAGTAGATAAACTTCTTTTTGGCGACTTAAAGGCTGGAGGTTTGATAAAAATCGATATGGTAAACGGGTCTTTAAAATTTATTGAGAAAAAGACAAAGGTAAAAGCTTAACTACCTGCCTCTAAAAGTAATTCTACCTTTTGTTAAATCATATGGCGTCATTTCAACTTTAACTTTGTCACCAGTTAATATACGAATATAGTGTTTGCGCATTTTTCCTGAAATATGCGCAGTTATAATATGATCATTTTCAAGTTTTACTTTAAATGTTGTATTAGGGAGGGTTTCAATTACTTCGCCCTCAAATTCTAAATTATCTTCTTTAGCCATGTGTTGTATTCTACATGATTTAGATGTTTTTTTGATACAATTTAATTATGAAAAATAAACTCTACTTAACTTTATGCTTAATCTTTATTTCTGGTTGTGGTGGGGGTGGTGGCGCAGCAGCTTTTGCCCTATTAATCGGTGAACTTGGGAATCTTTCAACAAATGAAGATACTACATTAAACGGTAATCTATCAGCATCTACAAATTATAACTCTGAAATTAGTTACACAATTTCATCATCGCCATCAAACGGACAGGCTTTAGTATCAACTAATGGATCATTTGAATATGTACCTAATCAAGATTATTTTGGCTCAGATTTATTTGTGATAAGAGTAACTGCAACACGAAAAGATTCAAATAATAATACTGTTGGAACACCTATTAATAAGACGCAGCCAATAAATATTACTGTTAACCCTGTTAATGATGCGCCTGTATTAACCTTACTTGATGAATTTACAGATTTTAATAATACCAATATTATTTTTGATGATTTGATGAATGTAAACATAAGTGTTTCAGATGTTGATAATTCAATTAATGAATTAGATTTTTATGGAAAATTTGATACTGAAACTGTTAATGGTACACATGGTAGTGGTGTGAATTCTGATTATGTAACTATTGATTTTAGCAATCTAAACAATGCAGGGCTTCAAACTATGAGTATGTGTGTTTCAGATGGTGCAATTGAAACTTGTGCCGGAAGTATAGAGTCTTATTTTGTATCTAATAAACAAATTCAAACAGTTGATTACAATTGCGATGATAGCGGAGAGAACTGCTCTCAATCTAATCAACATTTATATTATTTAGTTGGCAGTCCTGATTCATCAGCTAGAACAAATTATATATTTATTGGAGACCAGTTAACTGGTACAGAAGACAGAGATGAATTTAGATTAAGATTAGCTGAATCAGTCAATTTATTAGTTGAAACTGATGCAGTAGATGTTGTTAATGGTTATTTTAATATCATAGTTTTAGAAGAAGTTGATTTAAGTGGTGTTTCAATCTTTGATATTGCTATTGGTTGTTACTCTGACTGGGATCCTAATATTTATTGTATTGGTGAAGTTGATAGGGGGCTTATCACAGAAATTATGCCCACATGGACCGTTGCATCATTTTTAACAACAATATCTGGCAGAGGCGTTGCTCAAGGTTCAGTAAATATTCAAGGTTTATCTAGCAGAACAAGAGAAGTTGTAATGCATGAACTTGGCCACTCTCATGGTTTTATGGGTGATGAATATGATTCAGGTGGAGAAAGAACTTTTCCAGATTATTATGCTGATTTCCCAATGAATACAACAACTGTTCAGGACCCTCAACTAGTTAAATGGAGTCATCATATTGATGATATGAGTTATGTCCCCGGTGTAGATTATGACGTTTGTTATAACTATTCTGATGGTTCTATTTATTATAGAGACGAATTAACTTATGAAGAATGTGAATGTTATTATAATCAATATCCTGATTCTGAAGATTATCCCGGTACTAATGAGGATGATAGTTGTAAAACTAAAATAGGTCTTTTAGAAGGCACATATTATGGTGAGATTGAAACATATAGACCTCGTTGGATAAGTGTAATGTGGTGCTGTTTCCTTGAGTATGGCAAGGTAAATGTTGAAGGTTTTGCAGTTGGATCTATTATGAATCAAGGCTTCTCAAATTATAAAATTAATTCAGAAAATGGGCCTAATGTTCTTACTAACCCATCAGGATTAGGTGATGTTATAACTTTTGAAATTGATGCTGTCTATGATCAAACTAAGTTAGTATTAAAATGGTTGGTTGATGGAGTAGAGCAATCTTCACTAGAAAATAATACAACTGTATCCTTTGAGAGGCCAACCGATAATAGATCAGTATCCTATTCTTGGGTTGTTGAAGATCTTACAGGTTCCTTAATCGCACCCAATGATCCAAACGATCCCTTAGATTTTTATGAATCGTATTGGGAAAGAAATTATTATTACCAAAGTGATCCAAATTTAACTCCAATTGCTTCTCTTAATCCATATGTTGGTTCTTGGGAATGGTATTCAAGTTCAGGTAGTTATAATTATGATGATACAGTTGATATATCAGATCAAGATCAGTACCTATACGGTGAATTGTGTTGTTCAATGGGAGCTTCTTATAAGATTAACTGGTTTAATTATCAATCTTCATCAACTAGTTATTCAGAAAATCCATCTAAAAATCAATCTGTTGTTAATAAAACACCAAGTGAAGAAAGAATTGAAAAAATATTTAATTTAACCCTAAGTCCAAGCAGCATTTCAAATGTAACTCTAAAAAATGATTACCCATTAAAAAGAGATATAAAACGTCCTTTTATTAATAAATCAGATATATATGCATTAAATTTTTATAATGCTGATAATAATTTAGTTTATCAAATTGGAATAGGGGATCCTTTTAAGGCTGGTGTACAACATATTGGCTATGAAAATTCAAAACAATTTATATTAAATATAGGAATAAAAAACTTTAAAGTGATAGTACCTCAAGAGGTTGATGTATCATCATTAAAATTAGTAAGAAGAACCTATGAAAATGAGTTTATTGAAATTTCAACATTAAATTTATAATAAATTTTTTCAATCTTGTTACGTTGTTGAATCATTAATATTTCATATATAAATCACATTAAATATTATTAATCTTAATTAAGCATGCATAGAAGATCATTTATCAAAGTATTAGGAAGCTTTATTTCTATTTTAAGTCTTAGAATAAATTCTGACACACCAAAAAATCAAGTTAGCTTTAATCATGGCATTGCAAGTGGGGATCCAACTAATACTAACGTAATAATTTGGTCTAAATTAACTGTTAATACTAATTCTTCAATAAGGGTTAATTGGGAAGTTGCTATAGATAAATCTTTTAAAATTATTATAAATAAAGGCACTGTTCTTGCCTTAAAAAGCAAAGATCATACAATTAAAAAAGATGTATATGTTGATGCTAAATATAACGGATTGCCTTTATTTTATAGATTTAATGTAGGGCAAATTTATTCACCAGTAGGTCAGACATTAACTTTACCTGCAAATAATCCATCTAATTTTAAAATTGCATTCTGTAGTTGCTCAAATTATCCAGCTGGTTTTTTTAATGCATATGAGTCTATTGCCGATGATAAATCAATAGATTTAGTTCTACATTTAGGTGATTATATTTATGAGTACGATGAAAATGGATATGCAACAGAGGATTCCAATAGATTGGGTAGGGTGGTTAACCCAAAGCATGAAATAGTCTCATTAAAAGACTATAGATTAAGACACGCTCAATATAAAACGGACAAGCAACTAAAAAAACTTCATTCACTTAAACCCATGATATGTATATGGGACGATCATGAATTTACTAATAATGCTTGGAAAAATGGTGCCGAAAATCACGATAAAGATGAAGGTCTTTATAAAGCTAGAAAAGTTAATGCGATAAAAGCATATTATGAATGGATGCCAATAAGAGAAACGCAATCTAAATCAAAAATTTGGAGAAGTTTTAAAGTTGGCAACTTATTTCAATTACTTATGCTTGATACAAGAATATATGCAAGAAATAAACAAGTTGATATAGAAAAATATTTTAAAAATGGAAGTTTTAATAAAAAAGCATATCTCAATGCTCTAAATAATCCTAATAGAAACCTTCTTGGAAAAAAACAATTGGATTGGTTAGATAATCAAGTTTCAAGTTCATTTCAATGGTCAATATTTGGACAGCAATTATTATCGGCACCAACATATGTACCAGGTTTTCTTAAAACGCTTGACGTAAAAACACTTCCTTCATATTTACATAGGTATATCTCGTTAGCAGGAACAAATATTCCATACAATACTGATCAATGGGATGGTTATCCAAATGAAAGAGAAAGATTTTATAAAATAATATCTAAATCTAAATCTAGTATTGTGATTGCTGGTGATACGCATAGCTCATGGGTTTCTAACTTATATTCTAAAAAGCAAAAATTTGTTGGAGTTGAACTAGGAACGCCCTCAATTAATTCACCCAATTTTAGTGATGTGCCTATATTTAATAAAAATATTAAAAAGTTAGAGAATTCATTTATAAATGAAAATAAAAATTTACAATGGATGGATGGCAAAAATAAAGGTTATACATTAATCGATATAAATAATGAGTTTGTAGATACATCATTTGTTTATGTAACTTCTGTCAAAAAAACCCAATACAAAAGCTTTATAGGTAAAAACTTTAAATTATTTAATAACAGTAAAGTAATAGTATAAATTTAACATAATATATATTATGCGAACTAATGTATATTTTTACTATCATTTGAGGTAACCCTTCTCTATAAATAGCTTAATTTTACTGTCTAAATCAAATCTCATTCCAATTTCATTCTTGTAGTATTTATTAATAAATTTTTTCTGATATGTAGGATTAGATTGATGTTTAGCAAACTCACCAACTAATATATTAGCAAAATCTTCTGAGGCATCTCTTTTTGCAAATTTATATTTAAGTTTAATAAATTTAATTTGTTCCTTGACTTCATTAATCTCATTAACTCTTCCTGAGTCATTTAAAAACTCTATATCTTCGTTGCATTCTTTTATTTGGTCCATCATCTCTTCATAAGCTTGCTCGATGCTTTCCTTGTGACCTTCTGGAGTTAATTCATAAAATAAATCATTCCAATCATCTTGAGTACCACTTTTATAATATTCAGGATAAAAAATTTTTAGTATTCTTTTAAGCTCTTTACGAGCATTTGCCCTAGTAAAATATGAATGATTAAATTCATTAAGCTCTTTAATTAATGTTTTATATAATTCTAGTTCTTTTCTAAAACTAGAACTTTTCCAATAATTTAATTGTTTATATATAAATTTCATTTTACTAAATAATAGTAAGATATTTTTTGTAATGTAGGAATATGTTGTGTTAAATCTTCCTGATGTATCTAATTTATCAGATAAGTCTAATTTTCTAATATGTTTAATGAATTTGTTATTGTATATATTATGCGAAGTTATATGTATTTATACGCATATCAATATAAGCTATACCCTCCTAATTTATTAGGTAATATGCGTTTTTATAGTATTATTTATTAAACAATCAGTAATTTATATAATCATATTATGAAAACAACAATTGCCCTTTTTTTACTTATATCAATCAACACACAATCAAATTCATTATTAGAGCCAACTTCATTATCTAAAGACCTATACCCACAAAATATTTTAAGTGGTAATTATGATGACAGTATAGATAACCCAAGTAAATTTTTAGATTTTAATTATGGTGACCGTGTTGCTTCACCAGAGCAAATAACCAATGCTTTAAATAAATGGTCTAAACAATCAAATAAATTGAAAGTAGTAGAATATGCTAAAACTCATGAAGGTCGCCCTCTTCATGCTGTTTTCATTTCTTCTTCTGATAATTTAAATAATCTAGATAATATAAAAAATAAAATAATTGCATTATCTGATGCAAGGAAAACTTCAGATAGAGAAGCTACAAAAATTATAAGTGCACTTCCTGCAATAGCATGGATGGCTTATTCAATACATGGTAATGAGACATCTGGAGCTGATGCAGCATTAGGCCTTGTCTATCATTTAATAGCTACTAAAGATAAAGATATATTAAATATGTTAGATAACATGATTATTATAATTGATCCTTTAATGAATCCAGATGGAAGAGCTCGATTTGCTAAAAATCTTGAACAATATAGAGGAACAGCACCAAATTATGACGATCAATCCTTACTTCATACAGGCGATTGGCCTTATGGAAGAACTAATCATTATTATTTCGATTTAAATAGAGACTGGCTTTATCTAACTCAACCAGAGACCCAAGGTCGTGTTGCATTAATAAATCAATGGCGTCCTCAGATTCTTGTAGATGGTCATGAAATGGGCTCCCAGGATACATTCATGACAGGACCTCCAAGAGAGCCCATAAATAAGAATATTGATAAAAACCTTATTAAATGGGGTAATGTTTTTGCTCAAGATCAAGCAAGTGCTTTTGATGAGAATAATTGGCGTTTCTATACAGGTGAGTGGCATGAGGATTTATATCCTGGGTATTCATTTTATGTTCAATTTAGGGGTAGTTTAGGAATACTATATGAACAATCTAGAATGGCAGAGGATGGTGTAAAAAGACCTGAAGGCACTATTCAATCATATAAAGAATCTGTTCATCATCAGTTTGTTAGTACGATTACAAATCTTAAAACATTATTAAAGAACTCAAAATCTATGTATAAAGATTATTGGGATGGTCGTAAATATAATGTTTCTAATAATAGCAAATATGCTAATAAATCATTTGTTATTTTACCAACAGATAATAATGGTCGATTAAACACTCTTGCAGATAAACTTTTAGCTCAAGATGTTGAAATCTATGAAAATATTAAACCTATTAAGGCTAATAATGTTCTTAAACAAAATGGCAATATAGAAGAAGAATTTATTATACCTTTAGGGAGTATGATAATACCGAATAAACAGCCTGAAGCACCTTTAATTTCAGCATTTCTTGAATTCGATGCTGATATTAATGAGTTAGTTCTGATTGAAGAAAAGCAAAAGAGACTAAGAAATGGTTCTTCTATTATGTATGATACAACTGCATTCAATTTTACAATGATGTATGGACTGCCAGCAATAACAGTTCCCGACAATATCTCTAATAATCTTAAGCCATGGAAACCCTCTTCAGTTACATATGAAATTAATGAAGATGCTTTGATGTGGGCAGTCGATGGTAATGATGATAGGTCTGTAGCTTTTGCTGCTCGCCTCATGGAACAAGATGTACAAGTTAGAATCGTAGATAAAAAATCTATTCTTTCTGATCATAATTTAGCAAGAGGTAGTGTCGTTGTAATTGCAATGGATAATCCTGAATATAAAAATTTAGATGAAGTAATTAAAAAAGCAGCTACTGATCTTGAAATATCTATTGTTTCAATAGAATCAGGTTTTGGTCCTGAAGAATTACCAGATTGGGGAGGTAGACACTTTAGGTTATTAAATAAACCTCAAATAGCAATATTAAGTCATGAAGGTTTTAACTCTTATGATGTTGGAGTTAGTTGGTGGTCTCTTGATCATCATTTAGGTATTAGACATAGTCAGCTTAATTCATCTTTAGTTGCTTATGGTGATCTAAGAAGATACAACACCATAATACTTCCAAGTGGCAATCCGGATCTTAGTAACTATACAAAAGAGATATTAATTGATTGGGTAAAACAAGGAGGAACTTTAATTGCAAATAATAGAGCAACTAGATTAATAGCTGCAGCAACTGACTTTGGTAATACTAATCTACTCTCACAAACATTTGATAATACTAATTCTTATAATATTGATTTAATGAGAGAAATATATTCAATGAATGATGATATTGTTAAAAGTGATGTTAATTCAAATAAAGTAAATTTTGATATTAAATATCCTTGGGAATCAGTAGAAAAAGTATTTACAAAAGAGCAGCTTGAAATGAGAGATAAATGGCAAGCTTTATTAATGCCATCAGGGTCAATGGTTGCTGCAAGATCAGATCAAAAGCATTGGTTAACTTTTGGTACAAATGAATTAGTACCTATTTTATATGCTAATTATCCTATTCTTATGACTGGTGGTAATGCTGAAGCACCAATTAGAATTGGTGAGCTAGTTCAAAATGATAAAGTTGAAGAAACTAGAGTAATAAATTGGTCACAAATACCAGAAGGTTTTGATTTAAATGTAAGAATGAGTGGTTTAGTTTGGCCTGAAGCTTCTCAACGAATAGCTAATTCAGCATATTTAACAAGAGAAAAAATTGGTAAAGGCCAGGTTATACTTTTTTCTGGAGAGCCAAATTTTAGAGGATCATCTATTGCCACTAACCGTTTATGGTTGAATGCCGTAGTTTATGGAAGTGGTCTAGGGACAAATTCATTAGTCTCTCAATAAGATAAATATAAGTATAAAAAAGCCCACAAATGTGGGCTTTTATTAATTAAAATTTAATCATTCAATAAATACTGTATGATCTTTTCCTTTTTCAGCAATTCTTACTACTAATAATTCTTGGCATGTACCAGCTGGAAGTTCAGGTGTGTCTTCTTCACCGCCGTGAACCCAATCAGATTTTTCAAACCAATATTGATTTTTACTATAGTTTTGCCATTTTCCAGAAGACTTTGATTGAGAAGTACCATCTAATACATATACCAAAGTTCCCGCAGCAGGATGGAAGTGCTTAGGTGTTCCGCCTTGATTACAGGACTCTCTTCTTTCAATATGCATTGTCATATTATTACCTAGATCAAACATTTCTGTAGATAATAATCCTGGAAATGATGGCGTTTCAGGCATGTGATCATCTCCATAAATACTTGATGATAAAAATACTAATATTAAAAATAGTTTATTCATATTATTTACCATCAAAGTTTTTTACTAATTGTACTAATTCACTATTAACAACAGTTCTTATACTCCCTGCATCTTCAATAAATTCACCAAAATCAGTTGAAGAAGTAATTTTGGAAAAACCCTCTGACAATTCACTCATAGAATCAGCTCCAAGATAAACCATATGAGAAGCATATCTATTTCCATATGAAATAGCATTTAAACCAAATGAACCAGGAATATTATCAAGCTGGGCTTCAACTAATTTTTTCCAGGCTGCTGCATAATGACTTTCATGTCCTTCATCAACTTTAAAATTAATTTTTCTAAAGACTGTATTAGTCTGCCAGTTTCTGCCTGAAAGTGCATTCTCTGAAATCCAATTCCATGATCTGCTCGTATCAGTTGTTCTTTTAAAGCTTTTTAACATCATTGCTGATGCTGGGCATGAAGTGAATATAGCTCTTCCCTTCTCCATCATATCCCAATTCTCATAAACTACTAATATAAAGTGAGATGAGCCCGAT
The DNA here is from genome assembly GCA_902557645.1 of uncultured SAR86 cluster bacterium. Lineage (GTDB taxonomy): Bacteria > Pseudomonadota > Gammaproteobacteria > Magnimaribacterales > D2472 > MED-G78. Next base: position 114,737 of record CACEAP010000005.1, on the reverse strand, counting down.
CCTCTTAACGACCACAAACTAACATTCACACCAGATTCTTCTCTCCATTTAGATGCGCATTCTGATTTATCAAATTTATTAAGCGATTTCATAAACTCACCTGGATCTGTAACGGTAAGGTAATTAAATTCCGCAACCGTACCGTCACTCTCGATAGCTACATCTTCAGCATTAACAAACCCTGTTACTAAAAAGCAAAATGCAAATAAAGTAAAAATATTTTTCATAATTAAAATCCTATTTAAATAATTGAAATTTAAATATAACAAATTTAATGACTTAAATTGATATAACTATATTAAATATATATACATAAATTCAGAGAATAGCTTCTTTACTAATAGACTTTTTATCAATAGTGAAGCTTTTAGGATTACCATTTATAAAATCTATAATAAGTTGACTATATTCAGGTCCAGCTTCCTCTTGAAGAAAATGACCAGGACCATAGATAACAATCTCTTTTGCGGTTGGAATACGTTTTAATCCTTCTGTAATAGAAGGATTGTTTCCAGTTACTGGATCATTATCACTATTAGCAATTAAAAATGGCTTATCCCATTTTTCAAAAACATCTCTATATGCTTTTTCATTTTTTCTCAACTCGCTTGGAATCAAATAAGGAAAAATTTGAGCACCAGCTTTATATGTAGCATTAGGATAAGGAGCTTCATAACCTAACCTTTCCTGATCTGAGACAGAGCCTAAAATTTGCATTAAACCACCAATATCAAGATTATCAGTATATCTAGAATATCTTATCCAATTACCAAAACCATCTCCTCCAATAAATTCTTCCCATGTTGCAGGTCCTTGTAACCAAATTGATAGTTTAAAAATAGGCCAAGCAAAATATGATGATAGAGTTGCTACAAAACCTCTACCAGGTGCAATTAATCCAGTATTTGAAGCTATTACTCTAGAAAACCTATCAGGCTCCTCTGCAATAACTCTTAATCCAACTAGCCCGCCCCAATCATGAACATGAGCAGTAATATTTTTTAAATCAAGCTCTCTTATTAAGTATGTCATTGTATCAACATGCATTTGATGAGAATAATCGTCTATAGAGATATATTTATCAGATTTACCAAAACCAACCATATCTGGAGCTATTACTCTATAACCAGCTTGAGTTAATGTAGGAATCATTTTTCTAAATAAAAAGCTCCATGTTGGCTGACCATGGAGAAGAAAAATAATTTCACCATCACTTGGTCCTTCATCTAAATAATGTATTCTTAAATCACCAATATTTATATAATTAGCATCAAAGACATAATCTGGAATATTGTTAAACCTTTCTTCAGGCGTTCTTACAATACCCGGCGCAACTAGATTAAATCTATCGTAACTAACATTAGTATCTACATTTCTAGAGTAATTAAAAATAATAATAAAAAAAATGATACTAAAAATTAATACAGACAATAATTTCTTCATGAAAGTCTTTTATTTATTTCTTCTTTTAGTAACCACATTCTATCTTGGCCCCAAACATAATAGGGATCACTTCCATCTTCATTAGTAATTTTAAAACTTGGTACCCCCCAACAATCACCTTTAAACATATCATCAATATTATCATTTAGTACTTTTTTCCATTTTTTCGTATTTAGGTCTTGTTTAATATAATCCCAATCTAAACCTAAATTAGCTACTAATTTTTTTAAATAATCGTAATCTCCAATATTTATTCCATCTTGAAATGATGCTTTTAATAGCTCATAGATATATTCAAAACCTTTACCACTATTATCAATTAATGGAAATAATGAATATGCTCTTCTTGCAGGTTTCCCAATAGGTGAGTATATTTTTTTAATTTCAGAGTTATGTGTTCTGCCTTCTCTTGCAGCATCAGAAAGAAAGTATCTGGCTTTATTTGTTGATATTGCATATTTTCTCATAAGCATGGGTAATACAGGTTTAGTAATTAGATTTATTGGATAATCGTCACAAAGTTGCTGCACTCTTTTTGCACTGATAAATGTATAGGGACTATTGAGAGATGGGTAGTAAGTAAGATTTACTTTTGCATTAGATGAAATGTTTTTTGGGGCTTTTAATATCAATGGATAAATATAATTATCATTTATATTTTTTTTAGCTCCTAATTTAGTTAATCTTTTTTCAAGATAATGCAGTCTGTCAATTCCCCAATATAACTCTTTTTCATAATAAAAAGCAGATCCAAAATAATAATTCTTATCATTTCGAATTTTATTTCCTTCATCAATCTTTTTTTGAGTTTGTTCAGTTGTAGCTGAATATTCAATCGATAATTCATTTAAAACGCTTTCATTATTATTCCATAATGCAAAACTAACTTTTTTAGCTATCTCATAAAACTCGTCATTGCTAACACTAGTTAAGATGTTATTTGCTTTACTTATTAGATGGTGATTTGGGTATTTTTTACTTTCAAAGCTAATATTATAAAATGGAGCTATACGCACAGCATCTCTTAAACAGTAATCTTTATAATGATGAGGTTCATAAACAGCTTCAGAATCATTATTACCAACTAAGATAGGTTTAAATAATATATCGTAATTAGATTTAAGTTGATTAATTGTATGAATAGTGAGGTGTGAATATGGGTCATCAACTTTATGGAAATAAAGAACCTTATGAGGTCTACCCTCTTCTATTCTAAGAAATTCTGCTTTAGATTGTATTTGCTTAAAATTCTCATAGTTTGAAAAATTATTCATTGCTGCATTTCTTGCATTTGCAGTTATAGTTCTTCTGGACATAAAGTCTCTGATTTTTTTTGCTATCATTAAATTATTTTTATTTATATTAAAATTATAAATATATAATAGATTAAATATGAAATATTTTATTAGATTTTTAATATTCGTTTTAATAGTAATTGGCATCATTGCTTTTCTCATGAACAACAATGCTACTGTTCAGGATAGATTAATGACAAGAGTTATTAACAATGTAATTCCTGAAACATTTTTAGATATTGAGGATTCTCTTAGAGCTATTATTTGTGGATCTAGATCTCCTATCGCATCACCTGGTAGAGCTCAAACATGCGTATTGGTAGAGGCTGGTGATGATATTTATATAATTGATACAGGTGATGGGAGTGCGAATAATCTAAATTCTTATAATATTCCATGGCCAAAAGTTAAAGGTATCATTTTTACTCATTTACATTCAGATCATATTTCTGATCTAGCTGATGTGCATCTTCTAAGTTGGGTAAATGGACGAGAAGGAAAACTTAAAGTTTATGGACCTGAAGGAGTAAATTCAGTTACTGATGGGTTTGATTTAACATATTCAAATGACTATATATTTAGAAATGCTCATCATGGTGATAATGTTGCAGCGCTTAAAAATGCAGGTTATGTTACTCAAATAATTGACATAAATGATCCTATATTTATTAACTCAAATGAGTTAAAAGTTACTGCATTTGAAGTTCTGCATGATCCTGTTGAGCCAGCGCTTGGATTTAGATTTGATTATAAAGGTAGGTCTATAGTTATTAGTGGCGATACTATATACAGCGAAAAATTAATAAGTGCATCAATAAATGCTGATGTATTAATTCATGAAGCAATGTCGATTCCTCTTTTAGAGGCAATAAGAAGTGCTGCATTAACTTCAGGAAGGACAACTTTGGCAAAGATTTTAATTGATGTTCAGGACTATCACACTCCTGCACTTGAAGTAGCTGAAGTTGCAATAAAAGCCAATGTAGATCATTTAATTCTTTATCATTTATTACCAGCACCAAGAAGTAACATTATGGAAAAAATATTCTACAGAGGTATGGATGATGTAATAACAAATTGGACCTCATCAATTGATGGAACAAGAGTTACTTTACCAATTGATTCAGAAGAAATTATTTTAGATGAAATTAATTAAATTTATAAGAAACTAGTTATATCAACCTTTTATAAAGAATACATTTAGTTTGCCTAGTTAGATATTTATTCTTTATGTTAAAATTTAAACATTCATTATTATAAAAATTACTATGCTATATCAGAGTATTCTTGAAACTATAGGTAATACACCAAGTGTAAAAATAAATAAACTAGCACCAAATGGTATAGATTTATATGTTAAACCTGAATTTTTTAATCCAGGCAGTTCTGTAAAAGATAGATTAGCAATTAATATAATCAATACTGCTGAAACCAATGGTTCTTTAAAACCAGGACAAACAGTTGTTGAGGCAACAAGTGGTAATACCGGTATAGGCTTAGCTCTAGTTTGTGCAGCCAAGAATTATCCATTAGTAATAACAATGCCTGAAAGCGCATCTATAGAACGAAGAAAAATGATGCGTTTTTTAGGTGCTAAAGTTATAACTACTCCTGCTGCAGAGGCTGGATCTGGTGCTTATAAAAAAGCCTTGCAACTAGCCCTAGATAATAAATGGTTTTATGCAAAGCAATTTGAAAATACTGCAAATGCTGATATTCATGAATCTACGACTGGTAAAGAAATAATTAATGATTTTAAGGATTTAGGCTTAGATTATTGGGTATCTGGATATGGAACAGGGGGAACCTTTACCGGAGTCTCTCGGACCATAAGACAAGAAATGCCTGATACTAAATTAATTATGGCTGAACCTAATGTCGCCCCATTAGTTGCTAATGGAAATAAACAAGAAAGAAACAAAGACGGAACTTTTGCTTCATCTCATCCGGATTGGCAACCTCACCCTATTCAAGGATGGACAACAGATTTTATACCACTAGTTCTGCAAGAATCTATTGATAAAAATTATATTGATAATATTATTCCTGTTTCTGGTCAAGATGGAATTATATGGTCACAAAAATTAGCTGCAGAGGAAGGTATATTAACTGGAATTTCTGGAGGTTCTACATTTGCAGTTGCTATGGAGATAGCAAGAAAAGCTAAACCTGGATCTGTTATTTTATGTATGCTTGCTGATACAGCTGAAAGATATCTTTCAAGTTTACTGTTTGAGGATATTGCTGAAGATATGAGTGTAGATGAAATAAATATCTTAAATTCATAACTCTGAAACATAAATACGAGTAGTTAATTTATTAAGGGAGTAATGCTAAGGTTAATATACAAGTAATAGATCTATTTTTTTCTAAAAATTCATATTATTATTTATAGGTATGAAAAAACTTAAACTAGCTTTTTATTTTATTAAGATTAAATTACATAATATATTTAATCTTCTTATAAAAACTGCAACAGCCTATGTTGTAACCGGTTTTGCTATTATACAAGTCTCAAGTATTGTTGTTGATAATGTTTCTACTCAGGCAGTATTAGGACTTTCTACAGAAGCCTTCATGCAATTATTATTTATAGCTATTCCTACTGGACTTCCATTAGTTTTGATAGTTACCTACATTCTAAAAAGAAAATCAATTGATCAAGAGGTACTTTTAACTGACGAGGTTGGTATAAATATCTCAAGTAATTACAAACAAAAGATTGGCGTTATTCCATTTGAAAATCTTAATAATGATAACGATGGCGCTTTTCTCGTTGATGGTATAGTTGAGGATCTTATTACTGAACTTTCTATGATTCAAGAAATAGCTGTTGCTACGCGTAAAACATGTTTCAGCTTAAGAGGTAAAGACTTTACAACTAGTGAATTTAAAGAGGAATACGGACTAGATTACATAGTTTCGGGAAGTATACGCTCAATTGATAATAGGCTTCGAATATCTGTTGAGTTATGTGATATGGATGATGGTAATGTTATTTGGAGTAATAAATACGATAGAGTTAAAACTGATATTTTTGAAGTTCAAGATGAAATCGTTACTAAAATAATAAATTCCATGCATGGTGAAATAGAAATTAATAGTTTAAAAAGAGCGCATAGAAAACCAACAGAAAATATGACCTCCTACGAATATACATTAAAAGGTAGAGCCTTAAATCAAAAATTTGAAAAAGATGCTAATGCAGAAGCAATAAAAGTTCTAGATGCAGCTATTGAGGCCGATAAAACTAATCCACTACCATACTCCTGGAAAGCTTGCACTATTGGACAAGCAATGACTTTAGGCTTTATTGATAAAGATGAAGATACTATGGCTACTTTTATAGAAACTTTAAGTAAAGCAAATGAAATGAATGATAATGATTGGAACACTAACAGAATCTTAGCTGAAGCAAATTTAACTCTTCATCAGTATGATCAGAGTAAAGTTTATGCAACTAAAGCATTTAACGCTAATCCTAACAACCCACATGTTTTATCAATATATGCAGACTCTCTATTGCGAAATGGCCAACCTGACAAAGCAATAGAGACTATTGAAAAAATGTATGAACTAGAACCTATTCCTTTGAGTGATAGTAATAGTGATAGACCATTAAGAGCTCTTTATTTTGCTCATTATATTAATAAGGATTTTGAGAAGTGTAGGGATATATTCACAAAAATTGAGGAAATAGATATTCGAACATGGTTAACAAGAATTGATATAGAAAAAGCTCATGGAACAAAATGTGAAGATGAGAGTTGGTTTAAAGCAGGTTTAGAGAAGTTTAGAGATTCTGATTGGAAAAAAGAAATTAATTTATTTCATTTAAATGATAAAACCGCATTTAATAATCTATTAAATGTTGCTCAATCTATATAAAAATAAGGTATATTCATAAAATTATTTAGGGGAATATTAGAACATGTCTGATTCAAGATTTTTTGATGATCGCTTAACGTATCTATCATTTGTAACTACATCTAATGAAAAGAATGTAGTTGCAAAAGAAATTTCAAGTGTAATTAAGTCAATCTCAAAAGAAAAAGCAGCATTAAGAATATTCGATGCTGGTATTGGTGATGGCTCTTTATTAATGAATGTAATAAAAAATTGTCATAAAGAATTTCCATATATTCCTTTTTTTGTGATGGCCAAAGAAATAAGTATAGAAGATGTACGTTTAGCATTAGAAAAATTATCTGATAGATTTATTGAACATCCAAATATGGTTTTTACAATAACCAATTTATATTTTAGTGAGGCCGCATCTTTAAAATCTAATAATGCTAAAAAACAAAAGAAAATGAAATGGAATACTTTGGCATTAGAGGGCAATAGCTCATTCGAGTTTAATCAACAGTTAACAGATGTTGATAAGTTATTAAAAGATTCTTGGACAATCGAAGAGGATCCAGTAACTCATAGAGCAAGTTATAAAAATCCATCAGTTTTAACTATTTATAGAAAAGACCACGAGAATTTAGTTGAAAGATATATTCCTGCTAAAGATGATGACAAAAAATTATTTGATTTAGTTTTAGCATCACAACCCTATAGATCAAGAACATCAGAAAAGAAGAAAGCTGATTTTGTTATTAAACCAATGATAGATATTTTAAATAAGAGCGGTAAGTTAGTTGTTGTTCATTCATGTGGAAATGATTCTGTATCAAAAGTAATAAAACTATTATGGCCCAAAGAAACACCCTTCCCAACTCCAGCTAGATCAATTATTAAATACTTAAAAAAATCATTATCTACAAGAAAATTAGATGATTTAGTTTTCCATAAACCTGTTAAATTTGAATATAACTTAAAATCAATTCCAGAAGACAGCAATTCAATTGCTACATCGTTATTTTCAGCAGCTTGGAATAATATAGTTTATGTTGGACAAATGACTGAAGATCAAATTAATGAAGCTCAAAGTGATGGTAAGCATATTGAGGTAGTTGAAAGTCTTCTTGAAGAAAATAACAATATAGTTAAATTTAATAATGAAATGTTTGTTATAGAAAAAAATAGAATCTTCAAACCTTAATTTGTATAAATCTTTTAAATATTTTCTTTTAATTTTAGTAATAACTAGCTGCAATATGTCAGATAATAAATTAGAACCGCCTGTACCAGAAAAAATACCTTTTATCATGGAGGCTCATGGTGATGTTCGGACTGATAACTATTATTGGCTTAGAGATGATACAAGGTCTCAACCTAAGGTTATAGATTATCTAAAACTGGAAAATGCATATACTAATGAATGGTTTGATAATAGAACTGACTATAAGTCACAATTGCTTGATGAGCTTACAAATCAAGTAGCTCCTAGCGAGACCTCTTTTAAAGTAAAAAATGGCGATTATTATTATTTCAATGAAATAACAATTGATGATCAATTACCTAAATATTACAGATCAAAAAATGGTGTTAAAGAACTAATAATTGATCCTAATATAAAATTAAAAAATCAAGATTATTATTCTATTTATTCAGTAGTACCGTCTACAGATAATTCATTAATTGCATTTAATGATGATGATAATGGTAGAAGAGAATTTACTATTAAGATTCTTAATTCAGATTATGAATTGCTTGATGATAGACTAACTAATACTAGTTATGGTGTTTTTTGGTCTAGTGATAATAAATATTTAATTTATTTAAAGAAGGATCCAGTTACTCTAATAGCAAATCAGGTTTATGTTCATGAAATCGGAAACTCACAAGAAGAAGATATACTTCTATATAAAGAGAATGATCCAGAGTTTTCAATTGATTTATCTAAATCGAGAACGAATAAGTTCATATACATTAATATAGAGAAAACAAACTCTAATGAAATAAGATTAATTGATACTTCTAATCCTACTTTGGAACCTAAAATCACTATTAAACGTAGTGCAGATCACTTATATAGTCTTGAGCATGCTAATGATGACACTTTTTATATTAGATCAAATTTAGAAGCACCGAATTATAAAATTTATAAGTCTGGTGACATAAACTCATTAGATAAATCATTAGAAGAATTAGTTCCACATAATAATGATATCTTTATTTCTGATCATTTAATCTTTGATGATTATTTAGTGCTAGAAATTAGAGAAAATGGCTTACCTGGAATTCAAAAAATTAATTTATTAAGTAAGAATGCCACCTCACTTACTTTTAATGAAGAGTCATATTATGTATCACTTGGATATAACTATGATGTAAATAATAAAGAATTATTTTATGGCTATTCAAGCCCTACCCAGCCCTATTCTATTTATTCACAAAATCTCTTATCTGATGAGACAACAATGTTATGGAATAAAGAGATAATTAATTATGATCCTGAAATATACACAACAAAAAGAAAATTTATTGAAGCCAGAGATGGTACATTAATTCCCGTCACTATTACTCATCGTAAAAATATAGATCTTAAAAATTCACCGATACTCTTTTATGGATATGGCTCTTATGGGATAAATACTGAAGCTTATTTTAGGAGCTCCATAGTTCCATTATTGAATAGAAATTTTATTCATGTATTAGTTAATATCAGAGGTGGTGGAGAAATGGGTAAACACTGGTATGAACAAGGCAGAATGCTGAATAAATTAAATACTTTTCATGATTTTAATGATGCTGTAAAGGCATTACTAGACATGGGTATTGGCAATAAAAATAAAGTCTTTGCACAAGGCGGGAGTGCAGGCGGTCTTTTAATGGGCGCTATTATTAATTTCGAACCAGACTTATACAAAGGAATACTAAGCGGTGTTCCGTTTGTTGATGTCCTTACAACAATGTCTGATGCAAGCATACCCCTAACTACTTTTGAATGGGATGAGTGGGGAAATCCAGAAAATAAGGATGAATATATGTATATGAAGCAATACTCACCATATGACAATATAGGAGCATTAAATTATCCTGCTGTTTTTATTACATCAAGTTTGTTTGATTCACAGGTCCAATATTATGAGCCTGCAAAGTACACACCTAAATTAAGAGAATATTCAACTTCAAATAATCCAATTTTATTAAAAATGAATTTAATTGGCGGTCATGGCGGAAAGAGTGGTAGATTAAATCAAATGGAAGAAACAGCTGAGGAATATGGATTTTTATTAAATCTTTTAGATTAATCTCTAATGGTATTTAAACCTTTCGATCTCTCTCTTGCCTCATCAGTAATAACAAAATCCCTTTCGTAAATTTCATACTCAAACCACTTAATAAATTCATAGTTTCGATTAATCTTCATATAATCCCAAATAGCTTTTCCGGCATCACTTTTCATGACACCAAGTCGTAATGAATTAACCCTTATATCTAAATGTTTTTTATCAACATATCCCTGTTCAACTTTGTCATATACATCAAATAAATCTACTAAACACATAATGATAAAATGGTTTATTCTCCAAGTATCAGTAGGCGTTAAATCATCACTAGCCCAGTCTTTGGATAAAAATTCTGAAAATTCAGCATCTTTAGTAGTATTAAAATACCTATCGTAAAGTCTCTGTGTGAGTGAATGCCCAAATGATGCTTTGGTAATTTCGTTTTGTTGATGGATCTGTATACCCAAATAAACAACAGAAATTACAACACCTGCTGCAGCAATTATTTGAACTATAAATAAAATAAAATCAGTATTCATAAATATATTTTATATAAAAAAAGCGCCCTAGAGCGCTTTTTGTAACAAAATATAGAATTATGCTTTTTTCATCCAAATTTGGAAAAGTTGCATAATAACAACTGAACCAATAAATACCCACTGCACGGGGTTAACAGCAGCATCATCAACACTAGCAGCAAGCATTGCAGCACCATCAGATAATGTTGCGCCTTGTTCTTCTAAAGCAGCAAATACTGCTCCAACTCCTGATCTGATACCTCCAACTTGAGCAAAAACACTCAATGTAAAAAGTGCCACTGATCCACAAAAGGCTGTAGCCATTATTTTACCAACTAAAGGTGTTGATGAGTCGTTATAGATATTATTTGTAAACCTAAAGCCTACCCATATTAAAAAAGCACATCCAGCAAACCATATTGCTTGAGACTGCATTGAAGCAGCAAAAAGCATCCACATATCATATGTATTTTGATTCCATTCCATTTTTTCTCTCCATTAAAAATTATCGAATTTTTATTATATTTAAAAATAATATTTTTGTTAAAAAAATTATATTAATAATATAGATATATTAATTTGAAGGCTTTTCATATTTGATCCAGTCTACAAGAAACCTTTTTTTATCATCACATAGATTTGGATTACAGCAGTTGCACATCTCAGATGGTGAAGGTGATCCTACAAAATTACCACCAACAGCCATATTTATAAGAACATAAAATTTTTCATTAAATGGATATGTGACGTTATCTGCAAAATCAGATCGATTAATTTCAAAAATTATATTTTCATTATCTAAAATAAATTTCATAGATTCTTCTGTCCACTCAAATCTTATTTCATGAAATACTTCATTAAAGTTATTTTCTTGAGATTCATAATAGGTTGAACCTTGATATGTATGTGACCCGTCATGATAATGAACTGTTGATAAAACCTCTTGAGGATTTTGACCTCTATATTCCATTAAATCAATTTCACCACTATATGGCCAACCGCCATAAACCCATTCGCTTGGTAGCATCCATATTGCTGGCCAAAGACCCTGACCAATTGGATTTCTAAATCTGACTGTTAAACGACCATTATTTGTAAAGTCGACCTTTTGATCAGTATCTATTTTTGCCGAAGTAAATGAATATTGACCATAATCATCTTGAGCATTTTCTACAAGAGCAGTTATTTTTAAACACCCTTCTTCTAGGTAAAGGTTATTAGAACTGTTTGAATAAAATTGTTGTTCGTTATTACCCCATCCAGGAATGTCTTGAGCATGGCCATTACCTATATTATGAGTCCAAAACTCTTCATTTAAATTATTATCATTAAAGTCATCAGACCAAATTAAATCGTATCCATTAGCTGCTTCAACAGTATTTTCAACATCACAATCTGTTTTGATGAATATATAAATATCTAAATCACTAGATGTTGTTATCTCACCATCACTTACATTTATATTAATTAAATATTGAGATTTTTCTTCATATACTGGTGTTGTATTGAATGTTATTACGCCATTAGGAGAGATATTAAAATAATCTTTATCGGTACCTGATAATGAAAAAACAAGATAATCGCCATCGCTATCTTCTGCAACAACTGTTATAACATCTAATTGATTTTCAGCAACAGATACTTCATCTGGTAAGCTAACAAAATAAGGCGCACTATTTGGAGCTTGTGGCACCTCGCTATAACTACTACCCCCACCTCCACAAGCTGAAAGCATAAAAACAGATACTAATATATTGATATATTTAGTCATTTAATTAAATTATTTTTTAATAATATAAGAATCGGACATTGATTTTATTTCTTTGCGTAAGACTAATAAGGCTATAACGTTTGGAATTGTTACCAATGGCCCTATTATGTATGCAAGATTCCACACCACTTCAGTATCTATAATAGCTGCAATAAAAAAACATCCTACATAAATTAATCTGTACCAAACTACACTTTTTTCACCAAAAACATATGCTGCAGATCGATCTCCATAATAAGACCAAGCAATTGCGGTTGAAAATGCAAATAATAAAAGGCCAATAGCAACAATATAACCACCATATACACCTAATACGCCTGATTTAAATGCAACTGCAGTAAGTTCAGCAGAATGTACTAATGATTTACCAGATAAAATAACATTATTATTAGAAATAAAACCTTTATCTAAATTTAAAGTTCCTGTATATAGCTCAGTTGCCTGACCTAATGGATTATCAACAAAGATTAAAACATCCTCAGCGATAGATTTTTTATGAATAATAGAAGTATTAAGATCAGTGCTTATAAGGCCACTATTTACTTGCAAGGATCCAGTAAAAGTCTCTACTTCAGTTGGTAGATTATTTATAAAGTATCTTAACTGTCTAACATCATTTTCATCATTATCATGATATTCACCAACTATAAATGTTGTAGATGTTTTATCAAAAATATTCTGATGTTTATCAGACCATGCTCCGCTAGATAGAATTACAAGCGCTGTAATAGTACAAACAACTAAAGTATCTATGAAAGGTTCTAATATTGATACAATGCCCTCTTCCACAGGATCTTCTGTTTTTGATGATGCGTGAGCAATTGGTGAAGAGCCCTGACCTGCTTCATTAGAAAAAGCTCCTCGTGCAACACCTTTTTGCAGAGCTAAAGCAAAACTTGCACCAAGGAAACCACCAACAGCTGATGATCCTGTAAAGACTTGTGAAAATATTTGATGGAATGAAGGAATGATATTCTGATAATTATCAAATATAACTATAAAAGAACCAGTAATATATATAACACCCATTATTGGTACTAATTTACTAGCAATAGTAGCTATTCTTTTTATACCTCCAACTATAACAAGTAAAAGCAATAAAGATAAAACTGATCCAGTTATTATAGGTTTTATAGAGAATTCAGAGCTTAAAACTTCAGCTATATTGTTGATTTGAGGCATATTACCAGTTCCTATCGCTGTAATCATCATCAATAAAGCAAATACAATAGCTAACCATTTCATGTTCATTCCGTGCTCAATATAATAAAAAGGACCGCCACTTATTGAACCATCGGGAAGAGTTGTTCTGTATTTATGTGCAAGTGAAACTTCAACAAATTTAGTGGTCATTCCTACTATAGCTGTAATCCACATCCAAAATATAGCAGCAGGACCTCCAATCCATATAGCAAGACCTACACCACCAATATTCCCAGTTCCAACAGTTCCTGAAAGAGCTGTTGTAAGAGCTTGAAAAGGCGTTGTTTCGCCTTTTGTTGAATCTTTAATGTATTTACCAGTTAGAATTCTCCAACCATGCATAAAAAATTTAAATTGTGGAAATCCAAGATAAATTGTTAAAAAGATTCCTGTTCCGATAAGCAGCATTGGAAACCATGGCGCCCCTCCAATATATCCATCAAGTGTTATTAAAAAATTATTAAATTCAACCATAGTAATTACCTGTTATTATTCCAAGCTTCAAGTTCTTTATAACCTCCAATAGAATTACCATCAATTTTTATTTGTGGAAATGTTCTAGCATTTGGAAAAATATTAAAGAAAGAATCTCTATCATAATCTAGATCTAATTGTTTGTAGGTGTATTCAAGATTATTTGATTGACATAAGAATTTGGCTTTATCGCAGTAATAGCAATTCTGTTTTCCGTATATTTCTATCATGTTAAGATTATTGAATAAGATACTAATTATAATCATAAAAATGTCATTATTTAACTTAAAAAATAAATCAATTCTAATAACAGGTTCTTCTCGAGGAATTGGTAAAGCTATTGCTATGCAATGTGCTGTCCATGGAGCTAATGTAATAATTTCAAGCAGAAAAGCAGACGCATGTGATGCAACTGCTAATGAAATTAATAAACATGTAGGAAGCAATAAAGCTTTTGCTATACCTGCAAGTATTAGTGAGACTGAGCAATTAGAATATTTAGTTAAAAAAACTATTGAAAAATTAGGTCAAATTGATGTCTTGGTTTGTAATGCAGCAACAAACCCATTTATGGGATCTATGCTAGATATGCCCATTGAAAAATTTGATAAAGTTATGAGCAATAATATTAAATCTAATCAAATTTTATGTAATCTTGTTCTCCCAGGCATGGTTGAGAGAAGCGATGGTTCAATTATTATTATTTCAAGCATAGGCGGTCTTAAAGGTTCTAATATATTAGGTGCTTATAATATTAGTAAAGCAGCTGATATTATGATGGTAAAAAATATTGCTGCTGAATTTGGAAAAAATAATATCAGAGCAAATTCAATCGCTCCTGGATTAATTAAAACAGATTTCGCTAAAGCATTATGGGAAAATCCAGATATTTTAAAAGCAGTGTTAGGTAATACACCTATGCAAAGAATCGGTGAGCCTGATGAAATAGCTGGAGTAGCAGTTATGCTTGCATCAAAAGCTGGCGAATATATAAATGGTCAAACAATAGTTATCGATGGTGGAACTACTATTGTTTAATAATTGTATTTAATTTAAATATTATAAATTTTAGAGTGTGGGTTTCATTAAGCCCTGAAACCTTATTAAACATATCTCTTAATGAATTTAATTCATCAATTACATCAGAGAGTAGAATTTTTGAAAAATCTAGATTATTTAAGTTGATAAATTTACCAGAATAGAGAGTTTTTGACTCTTTAAATTTTAAGAGGTTTGTATAAAAATCTATTATTAAGTTAATTTTATCTACAGGCGGCAAATCGATGTCTATAATTTTTTTTAAAGTATTATTAGGCGATAATTTATTTAAAGAAAAATCTAATAAAATATTAGTAAGATCTAGATAATCATTTGCTCGGCCATTTTCAATATTTTCTAAAATATCCATAGGAGCAAGATAGGATGGATAATCATAAAAATTAAAATCTTCAATACCTTGCGACTTAACCCAATCAGTAACCTGATTTTGATCAAGATCTTTAATAAGAATTTTATTACATCTGCTATATATGGTTTGATTTAATGATTTTCTTTTACTGGATGTCATGATAATAAAAGTATTTTCAGGAGGTTCTTCTAAAGTTTTTAAGATTGCATTTTGAGATTCCAGATTCATGTTTTCACAATTTTGTAAAATTATAACTTTTGCATTTGATACAGCAGATGAGAGGTTTGAAAAATCTATTAACTGCCTAATTTCATTAATTAAGATCTTCGTATTATCAGAATTTATAAATAAATCAGGATGGCTGTTATTTAAAATTAAAGTTTCTGAACTTTTATTTGAACTATTAGATAAAATATCATTTGCTATTTTTTTGGCTAACAAGAACTTCCCCAACCCTTTAGAGCCTTCAATTATTGATGCATGAGGTAAATTAGATATATCTATATCTTGATAAATATTATTAATCCATGGATATTCTTCAATACCAATCATAGAATTTTTTTAATATATGCAATTATCTGATCCGATATATCGTTTACATCCAACGAGGCATCAATGACTTTAATACGTGAAGAGTTATTTTTAGCCAGTTCCAAGTAACCTCGTCTAACGTTATTAAAAAATTCTATGCCTGATGATTCAATTCTATCCATTTTATCTGTTGATTTTCTTTTAAAACCATCAATGGGATCTAGATCTAATACAAATGTTAGGTTGGGTACAGGGCAATCAATTGCTTTGATGAGTTGACTAATAAAATTAATATCAAGACCTCTCCCATATCCCTGATATGCGATTGAAGCATCATAAAATCTATCGCATAAAATAAAATCGGTCTTTGGTTGTTTTAAATAAGTATCAACAAGCGCAGATCTAGCAGCAAACATTAATAATAATTCAGCGTTAGAAGAAATATCATGACTAGTATTTAATAAAAGATTTCTTATGTCTTCTCCAAAAGGGGTTGAACCAGGTTCTCGTACTACAGAAGATGTGAAACCAGAATCAATTAGATAATTATGCAACTTCTCAATTTGTGTTGACTTACCTACACCCTCAATACCTTCAAATGTTATTATTTTCATCATTTTAATTGGTAAAGTTTAACAGCCTCTAAGTGTTCATTATATGTTTTTGAGAAATAATGATCACCATTATTATTTGCAACAAAATATAAATATTCACCAGGAACATTCATAATTGCAGCCTTAATAGATTTTTTATTTACAATAGATATTGGTGTTGGCGGCAGTCCATTAATAACATAAGTGTTAAATTTATTATTAGTATCTCTAATATCAGATTTTTTAATATCCCCATTAAAATTTGGTAACAACCCATATATTATTGTTGGATCAGCTTGAAGCTTCATACCTATTGCTAATCTTTTTAAGAAAACTGAAGCTATCAAATCTTTTTCATTCTCAGTTCCAGCTTCTTTTTCAATAATTGAAGCTAGTATTAAAGCTTGTTCTATATTGTTAATTGGATTATTAGAAGGTTTTTTTTGAAATATTTCTAATATAAATTCTTCTAAATCATTACTTACAGGTTTTAGCAGATCAGATGCCATCATGCCTTTTTTATAAAAATAAGTATCTGGAAATATAGTGCCCTCTTTAAAATTAAAAGAATTATTAATGCATCTAAGGTCTATACAATCATTAATTAATGAGGTTTTATCAATCAATGAATTAATATCATAGATGTTCATACCTGGAATAATCTTTAGTTCGTAGGTAACTATGTCTCCATTGATAAAAATATTATGAATATCAACTAGTGATTTATTATAAATATTATATTCACCAGATTGATAAGGGTTCTTATTTAATTTTAAAAAAATTTTTAAAAAGATATTATCCAGATATGATAATTCGTCTTGAATAGTCTTAATACTTTGTAGATTAGAAAAACCTTTTTCTAAAAATATTTTATCTAGACTTGAGTATGGTTTTTTGTTGATATAGCTAAAATAAGGACCAGCAATAGCTATAGTTAGTATACATACCAGAAAGAAAGATTTTAGTATTGTTTTTTTCAATTATTAATATTTTTTAAAAATAAGCGTTGAATTGGTTCCACCAAAACCAAATGAATTATTCATAGCAATTTTAATATTTTTATCTTTAGCTTCATGCGGAGTAAAATCAAGAATGCAGTTTGGATCTAGATTATCTAAATTAATTGTTGGAGGAACTATTCCTTTATTAATTGATAAAATGCTAAATATAGACTCTATAGCTCCAGCTGCTCCTAAAGTGTGGCCTGTCATAGACTTGGTCGAACTTATAGAAGGTTTTTTATCATTAAAAACATTGATTATTGCCTTAGCTTCAGCAATATCACCTAAAGGTGTTGATGTTCCATGTGCGTTAATATAATCAATGTCATTAGGATTTAATTCTGCATCATCGATAGCATTTTTCATTGATAGTGCAGCTCCTGATCCATTTTCAGGTGGAGCCGTCATATGATGCGCATCAGAACTCATACCAAAGCCTATAATTTCGCCATAAATATTAGCTCCACGATTAATTGCATGATTAAGCTCTTCTAAAATTAGAGCCCCTGCTCCATCAGATAAAACAAAACCATCCCTATCAATATCCCATGGTCTACTTGCTGTTTTTGGATCAGTTGATAGCGATAAAGCTCTAGCAGAAATAAATCCAGAGATAGATAATTCAGTACTAGCCATTTCACTTCCGCCAGTAACCATAGCATCTGCTTCTCCATAAGCTATTGAACGAGCAGCTTGACCGACCGAATGATTACCAGATGAGCATGCAGTTACAGTGCATAAATTAGGACCCCTAAGACCATATTTAATAGATATAAAACCAGAAGTCATATTAGCTATTGAGCCAGGAACAAAAAAAGGTGAAACTTTTCTATAGCCTTTATCAAGATAAGACAAATGATTGTTTTCAATAGTCTCAATACCACCTATTCCTGTTCCAAAATTTATTCCAACTCTATCTAAATTAACATGACTATCGGTTAAACCAGAATCATTTATTGCTTGTTGTGCTGCAACCACACCATATTGAATAAATGTATCGAGCCTTCTTATATCTTTTTTATCAATATAAGCTTCAATGTTTAGGTTAGTGATCTGTCCACCTATTGAAACAGGTGAATTTTTTATTTTATTATCAACAAAAGAAATACCTGATTTACCATTAATACAAGCTTTCCATGAAGAATTTACATTATTACCTAACGGTGATATTAAACCTAATCCAGTAACTACAACCCTTCTTTGTAGTTTCATGTAGGTGTTTTATGAATTTGAATTTATATAGTTTACTGCTTCGTTAACTGTAGAAATTTGTTCAGCATCTTCATCAGCAATTTCTAGATCAAACTCTTCTTCTAGAGCCATAACCAACTCTACTGTATCTAAAGAATCTGCTCCTAAATCATCAACAAAAGATGAATCTGATTGAATTTCTTCAACATCTTTACCTAATTGATCGCTTACAATTTTCTTAACTCTCTCTTCAATGCTCATTAGCTACTCCTATAAACTTTGTATATTTTACATCTTAATTACAAAAGATGTAAAAATTAATACATAAATAATCCACCATCTACTGATATAGTTTGACCAGTTATATAAGCACCTTTTTCTCCAGCAAGAAACATTGCTAACTCAGCAATATCATTTACATGGCCAAATTGTTTCAATGGTATATCATCAATTAATTTTAATTTGTCATCGTCTGATAAATAGGCAGTCATGTCGGTTTCAATAAATCCTGGAGCGATTGAATTAACTGTAATATTTCTACTACCAACCTCTTTTGCTAAAGATTTAGTAAAGCCATTTAAAGCAGCTTTTGCAGATGAATAATTAACTTGTCCAGGATTACCCATTAACCCCGATACAGATGAAATATTAATAATCCTTCCAGATTTAGATTTAATTAAGTGTTTTATAAATACTTTTGTAATATTAAATACTCCATTAAGGTTAGTATTTATTACATTATCCCAATCATCATCAGACATACGGACGAAAAGCTGATCTGATGTAATACCGGCATTATTTATTATAATACTTGGCATTAAATTTAAATCTTTAAGTTTATTAGGAAGATTTTTAACACTTTCTCTTGATGTTATATCTAATTGAATAGGCAGCATCTTAACTGATGTATTTTCAGGACTAAAAGTAAATTTTGATCTTGCTGTACCTATAACATCATAACCATTTTTATTAAACGCATTAGCAATAGCCAAGCCAATTCCTTTTGATGCTCCGCTTATAAATACTATTTTATTCATAACAACTCTTTTAATTTAGAATCAAAATCCTTAGTTCCTAAAGATAGAATATCAGATATACCATTAGACTTAGCTAAACCTTGTAAAACTTTTCCAGGACCGCATTCTATAACAATGGAATTTGTTGAAGCTATTTCATTCATAGTATCTACCCACTTAACAGAATTTGTTAATTGATTAATCAAATTTTGCTTAATAATGATCGGGTCATCTGCAGCCTTGGCTGAAAAATTATGTATCACTTTTGATGAAGGCATGTCTATATTTATATCTTCTAAATATTTAGCAAATAACTTAGAAGACTCATCCATTAATTTGCAATGTGAAGCTACACTAACATTTAAAATAATTGTTCTTTTTGCTCCAGCTTCTTTTGCTAGGTTGCAAACATTTTTTACAGATGAATCTGATCCAGCAATAACTGTTTGCAATGGTGAGTTTAGGTTTGCACATGAAACAACTTTGTTATTAATACCATCTTCTTTCATACATATTGCTCTTAAAATATTTGAATCAATGCCCATTATTGCTGCCATTAATCCACTTGGTGCAGCTTCCATAAGAAGACCTCTTTTTCTAACTATTTTTAAAGCGTCATAAAAATCTATTGAATTAGATGCAACTAAAGCTGAATATTCACCAAGTGAATGGCCGGCCATTATGATAGGTTTTATATTAGTTAATGTCTGAAATCTTAAAAAAGTTAAATAAGATGTCAGCAATAAAGCAGGTTGTGTGTAGGAGGTTTGATTTAACTTATTGTCAGATTCATCATTTATTAATGAAATAAAATCTATTTCTAGCAGATCTGAAGCTTCTTCAATAATATCTTTATATGATGAGATTAAATCCTGGGTTAACATCCCAGTGAACTGTGAACCTTGTCCAGGAAATAGTAAGGAAATTTCCTTAGCCATGAACTATTCCTCTAACTGATTTTCGTCTTCCTTGATAGGTTTTCTTAGATCTTTAATCAGTCTACCTTTATAAAAGCCATCACTAGTCATTTGATGACGAACATGCCTTTCTCCTGAAACTTGATCAGTTGATAACGTAGATGCTTTAAGAGCGTCATGAGAGCGTCTCATACCTCTTCTAGATCTAGTAACTTTGCTTTTTTGAACTGCCATTTGCTACCTTAAAAAAAACGTATCCTAACAAACTACAAACAATTTGTGTAGTTATATATTAATTTAAATAATCTATTAAATCAGTAAAAGATTCTTCTAATGGGGCTTCGATATCAATAGATTTATCATATTCATCTTTAAAACTAATAGTTTTAGCATGTAATGCCATAGATTTTATACGTGATTTTTGAATAAATTTATTAAAATCCATATCACCATATTTTATATCATTAGCTATATTATGATTTATTGAATCAGCTTGGACTCTGATTTGATGGGTTCTTCCAGAATATATATCTATTTCAGTTAATGTTGATTTATTTAGCTTTAAAATTGGCCTAAATAATGACTTAGCGAGTTTTCCATTTAAAATATCAATATTAACTTTATGCAACATAGAATTTTTTTTTGATGTATTTATATTAGATTCTATAAATATATCCTTTTTAATAGCTCCTTTAAGAATTGCAATATAAGTTTTTTTTAAATTATTGTCTCTAATTGCCAAATTTTTATTAAAGAACCTTAAAGCGGTTTTATTTTTTGCAAAAACTAAACATCCAGAAGTTGCTTTATCTAATCTATGACATAGATCAACATTTTTACCAAATAAACTTCTTATTATATTAATTGCTCCATAGTTATTATTAGAGCCACTATGGACAACAATACCTGAGGGCTTATTTAAGATAATATAATTATTATCTTCATACAAAAGTTTTGATTTAAATATATCAATTATTTTGGATGAAATATTTTCTTGATTATTTGAATTAAATTTTAAATATGGCGGAATTCTTATTGAGTCATTAATTTTTATTTTATAAAGTGGTTTGGTACGTCCTGAATTAACTCTAATTTCGCCTTTTCTAATCATGCTATAAATTTTTGATCGTGGTAAATCCTTAAAAATTGAAAGTAAATAGTTATCTAATCGCCTATTAACATTATCTTTATCAACTATTAAATTTTTGACACTCATTAACGAAGTCTATACGATGGTTGTATTAAAGACGAATTTTTACAATTATATTTACAATTAATAGTAAATAAAGAAAGACCGAGTAAGACAGATCTTGCCTAAACCCAAAAATTGGGTGGATTTAATAAGCATTATAGTAAGACTTATTAAATTATAACTTCAGCATACTGACGCTGGTCTTTCCCATATTAGGGAAAAAAATGAAAAGAATATTAATAAACTCATCATATGGAAATGAATTGAGAGTTGCTTTAGTTGATGGTGCAAAATTATATGATTTAGATACTGAACTAAGTGATAAAACTTTATTAAAGGGAAGTATATTTAAAGCAACCGTTTCTAGAATTGAATCAAGTCTTGATGCAGCATTTGTAAATTTTGGATCAGAAAGGCACGGATTTCTTCCATTAAAAGATTTATCAAATGAATTCTTTGAAAAGAATAGTGATGGCAAAAGAATATGCATATTAAAAGAAGATCAAGAAATTATTGTTCAAGTTACAAAAGAAGAAAGAGGAACAAAAGGTGCAGCACTTACAACGCAAATTGCTCTAGCTGGTAGATTTTTAGTACTTATCCCTAATTCGGATAGAGCTGGGGGCATATCAAGAAGAATTAGTGGTGAAGAAAGGGATGAAATTAGAGAGTCACTTAAAAGTTTATCTATACCAGATGGAATGGGCGCTATTGTAAGAACAGCTGGTCTAGGGAGAAGTGCTGAAGAATTAAATCTTGACCTTTCATATTTACTTGCTTTATGGACTGAAATTAGCAAAACAACTTCAGATGCTCCTAGTCCAAGTTTAATTTACCGAGATGACAAGTTAATAGTAAGAGTTGTAAAAGATTACTTTAGAGACGACATAGAAGAAATTTTAATTGATGACAAGCCTACTTATGATGAAGCAAAACAATTTATAAATGCTGTAATTCCTGATCATGCGGATAAAGTAAAATTTTATGATGAAGAGATCCCTTTATTTAATAGATACCAAATAGAGTCACAAATAGAATTAGCTTTTCAAAGAGAAATCTCACTACCGTCAGGAGGTTCTATTGTAATTGATCCAACTGAAGCTATGACTGCTGTTGATGTAAATTCTGCTAGATCAACAAAAGGAAAGGACATTGAAGATACAGCATTTCAAACTAATTTAGAAGCTGCAAAAGAAGTTGCAAGACAATTACGTCTTCGTGACGTTGGTGGACTAATAGTTATAGATTTTATTGATATGAGTGATCAATCTAATCAAGAAAAAGTTGAAAATGCTTTTAGAAAAGCTGTACATGGAGATAGAGCAAGGGTTCAAGTATCAGGAATATCTAGGTTTGGTCTACTTGAAATATCTCGTCAACGACTGAGACCATCTCTTAATGAAACCTATGATATTGAACATGTTCTTGTAAGAGGCCCACGTTCATTAGGTCAATCAATTTTAAGAATTATTTCGGAAGATTCTATAAAAGAAAATACTGGAGAAATTCATGCATTTGTTCCATCTGATGTAGCAAGTTTCTTGCTAAACGAGAAAAGAAATGAACTAAGAAGAATTGAAGAATCTTCAAATACAAGAGTTTTTGTTATTGCTGATCCATATAAATCAAGACCATACTATAAAGTTATAAGAATTAAAGCTTCGGATGTTAAAAATGTAGATTCATATAATTTAACTCCTGATAGCCCTACTCCAGATATGAATTGGAGAGATGATAAAAATATATCTAAAGGAATGAAGCCATTAGTAAATGCAATAACTCCACCCAAAATGCCTAAAAAGAGTGGTCCTGGAGTTATGCAAATCTTAAAGAAAGCTATTGGATTAGAAGACAAAAAGGAAATTAAAAAGAAACCACAAAGAAAACGTCCACAAAATAAGAAAAATTATCAAAAAAATAAAATAAATAAAAATGTAAAAACATCAAATACCAATAAACCTTTAAATAAGAAAAAGAATACAAAAATTAAAGCTGAGATGATTGAAGATAAAAATGATAAAACTCTAAAGAAGAATCAAAATTCAAATAAAAAAAATAATCAAAACCATAAAAAAAATCCTAATAAGAATGGAAATAAAAAGGTTAATAAAGCTGAAAAAGTTACTAAAGCTAATGAAAATAAATCTAATAAAGATGTCAATACTAAATCTGTTAGTAAAACTGAACAGAGTAGTAAGCCAAAAAAATCAGTATTAAAGCCTGTTGAGTCAGTGAAAAAAGAGAAAAAAGTGGTACCAACTAGGGCTGCAAATGATCCTCGATATAAGTCTTAATTAATTTTCCAGCAATAGAGGTTATTGGTGGTGTATTTGGCATGTCATTGATGTCAAACCATTCAGCTTCCTCTATCTCTTCACCATCAGGTTCAGGCTCATCACCACTACTACATTCACAATAAAAACCTAACATTAATTGACTAGGAAAAGGCCAAGACTGACTAGAAAAGTATTTAATGTTTGTTACATCTAAGTTAACTTCCTCTTTAACCTCTCTTATTAAAGCTTCTTCAGCCGTTTCTCCAGCTTCTATAAAACCAGCTAAAGCACTATACATTCCTTGAGGAAAAAGTTTATTTCTAGCTAAAAGAATTTTATTTTTATTTGTTACTAAAGTAATAATACATGGGGATATTGTTGGGTATTTAAAAATATTATTACAAGAGCATACTAGAGCCTCTTCTTTTAATTCAAAAGTATTTTTTGATCCGCAATATGAACAAAATGCATTTGATGTATACCAATGAAGTATTTGCTTTGCTCGACTTACCAACATAAATTCATCATGACTAAGTTGCGGCAACATAAATCTAAGATCTATTTGATCAATATCAAAATTTGAAATATTTTTAATTCCTGTATCTTTTAACTGTATTGCATATATATGGACATTATCTTTAACAGCTATGCCGATTCTGCTGTCTTTATATCGATTATCTAAATATAATGTATTTGGATCAAATAAATAAGATTTAGAAGGATTTTCATATAAAATAGCATCACCATTAAAAAGAATGTATGAATTTTCATTATTTTCGTTAAATTCTATAAATCTTTTTAACAACATATAAATAAAATTGGAGTTAAGTTAGATGAATATGTTTCAGATCTTATCAAAAATGTTTCTTGGCAATTCACCAAATTGGTATAAGTCTACCATATTAGCTTTTTTAATTTTAAACCCTATTCTTTTATTAATTCTTAATGAGGCAAATTTAAACGGTTCATTTATAGTTGGTTGGATATTTTTATTAGAATTTATTTTTACACTGGCTTTAGCATTAAAATGTTACCCTCTTCAACCTGGTGGTTTATTAGCTATCCAAGCGATTGCACTTGGTCTAACATCTACAAAATCTGTTTACTATGAAATTAATAATAATTTAGAAGTAATTTTATTATTAATATTTATGGTTGCTGGCATTTATTTTATGAAAAATCTTATGCTAACAATTTTTACTAAATTATTATTAAATGTAAGATCAAAAACCACTTTATCTTTATTGTTTCTTTTTTCTGCTGCATTTTTATCTGCATTCTTAGATGCATTAACAGTTACGGCAGTTTTAATTAGTGTTGCTATAGGTTTTTATAGGATATTCCATACAGTAAAATCTAATAAAACTTTTTCTGATCTTGAACATAATTATCACAATGATGAGCTTCTAGAAAATGAATCATTAAGTGAATTAGAAGAATTTAAAGCTTTTTTAAGAGATTTAATTATGCATGGCGCAGTTGGAACAGCACTTGGAGGTGTTTGTACTATTGTTGGCGAGCCGCAAAATCTACTAATAGCTGGTGTTGTTGGTTGGAGTTTTGTTGAGTTTTTTATAGCAATGGCGCCTATTACAATGCCTGTATTAGTTGCTGGTATATGCACATGTTTTATTATAGAAAGATTTAAATTAGCTGGTTTTGGTAATCAATTACCTTTATCAATAAGATCAATATTTAATGACTATGATGATTATGAAAATTCTCAACAGACAGATCAACAAAGAGCTGAACTGCTTGTAGAATTTATTGTATTAATATTTCTTATTATCGCTTTAGCACTTCATTTGGCTGCAGTAGGAGTTATTGGCTTAGCTGTAATAATACTTCTTACTTCATTTAAAGGTATAACAGACGAACATAAATTAGGTGATGCATTTCATGAAGCATTGCCATTCACAGCATTGTTAGCAGTCTTTTTTGCAATTGTTAGTGTTATACATGATCAACATTTATTTTCACCTGTAATTAATTACGTTTTATTGCAAGATCCTTCAATTCAACCATCAGTATTCTTTATGGCAAATGGAATATTGTCTGCAATCAGTGACAATGTTTTTGTAGCAACAATTTATATAAATGAAATTAATCAAGCTTATCTTGCTAACACTATTACTAGAGATCAATTTGAAGCTTTAGCTGTTGCTGTTAACACTGGAACTAATATCCCAAGTATAGCAACACCTAATGGACAAGCTGCATTTCTATTTCTACTAACTTCATCACTTGCTCCTTTGATAAATCTTTCATATTTGAAGATGGTAAAAATGGCCCTTCCTTATACAATAATATTAACGATTGTAGGCCTTTACTCAATAACATATCTCTTATAGTTAATGAATAAGCATAGGGTTTGCGTAGCTCCTATGATGCAATATACAGATTTGCATGATAGATTTTTTCTTAGATTAATTTCTAAAAATATATTTTTATATACTGAAATGATATCAACAGGGTCTATTATTTTTGGTAATTGTTTATATCAATTTGATTTTAATAAAGAAGAACATCCAGTTGCAGTTCAGTTAGGTGGTTCAAATCCAAACCATTTAAGTGAATGCTCTAAAATTGCTGAAGATTATGGATATGATGAAGTTAATTTAAATGTAGGTTGTCCATCTGAGAGAGTTCAAAAAGGAAAATTCGGTGCTTGTCTAATGCTTGAACCTAATCTTGTGGCAGAATGCGTTACCAAGATGTCTCAAGCAGTCAGTATCCCTATTACAGTTAAATGTAGACTTGGTATAGATAACAATAATGAGTATGAATTTTTAGAAAACTTTATCAATATAGTTAAAGTTACTGGTATTAAGACGTTTGTTATTCATGCTAGAAATGGAATTCTAAAAGGACTTAGTCCAAGACAAAATAGAAATATACCACCATTAAAATATGATTACGTATATAGATTAAAAAGAGATAATCCTGATCTTAATATTATTATTAATGGCGGTATTAAAAATTTAGATGAAAGTATTAATCATTTGAAATATGTTGATGGGGTTATGATCGGAAGAGCATCTTATGATAATCCTTTTATGCTAAGTAATGTTGATGAAGTAATTTATAAAACACAAACTGTAAAAAAAGATAAATTAGAAATTTTAAATGAATATATTGACTATATTTTAGTAATGGAAAAAAAGGGATACGACCTATCTCGAATGTTGAAACATCTATTTGGTCTGTCAAAAGGTGATAAGAATGCTAAATTATTTAGAAAAAGGGTTCATGAGATTATGCTTGCAGGAAATCTTAAAGATAACAGAAATAAGCTAATTGAATTAATCAATTAAAAAATCATCCATATCTTCTAAAAAATCATCTTCTATCATTTCACCATCAGAAATCTCATAATCTCTTGATTGAACATAAGCATCTTTTACAAAGGTATATCTATCACCAGTTATCATTGCTTCAAAATCTAAATACCTTTCTCTTGTCTCTAATGCATCAAGTGCTGTCAAAGCTAACTTAACATCTGTATCAGTCATAGCAAATGTACCAGATAAAAAAGATGATATTGGTCTACTCATTAAATCTCTAGCATTACTTGGCCCAATAATAGGCAACATGAGATATGGTCCGTCAGGGACGCCCCAAACTCCAAGAGTTTGGCCAAAATCTTCATCATGAGCTTCTAAGCCAAGTTTTGTTGCAACATCAAAGAATCCAAACAAACCTATTGATGAATTAATTGCAAATCTACTAAAATCGTTAATTGCTAATTTTGGCTTGCCTTGAAGCGCTTGATTGATGAAAGTATCTATTTCAGCTAGGTTTTTAAAAAATCTAGTAACTCTATTTTGAATGAATGGCGGCGTTACATCACCATAAACAACTGCTACAGGTTTAGCAATTTTATTATCTAATGCGTCATTAATATTAAATGTTACTCTATTAATATCTTCAAATGGATCATGAACTTCTTCACTAGATATATAAATTGACACAATAAATATAGATACGAATAAAAGTAATTTACGCATTAATGATATTTTCATAAACCTTTTCTAATTTTAAGCTTGATATAAGAGAGTTAGAAAAATCCATAGTATAAATCTTTTTATTAAATTTAATTGAGGTAAGTTTTGGTATGTCGCCAAAAAGATTATTTTCTAAAATTGACTCTATTTCATTTATTGAGTTTTCTATATATCCAAAAATCGGGATATTTAATTTTTTACATGTATTTATAGATTTTGCTGTATCGTTTATTGATAATTTATTTTTAGTTGTGATGAATACAGCGCCGTCAATATCTAATTCTTTAGAAATTGTAATATAAGCATCGCCAGTACCTGGAGGCATATCTACAAATAAAATATCTAAATTTCCCCAATCTGTTGAATGAATGAGTTGTTGAAGTGCGCTACTTAACATGGGTCCACGCCAAATTGCTGCTTTATCATTATCTAGAATTGGGCCCATTGAAGATATTTTTATATTATTTTTTATAAAAGGTTTAAAAAATTTTTTAGATTTTTTTAACACTATTTCAGGTTTTCTTGTATCAATGTTAAATAGAATATGTTGATTAGGTCCATATATATCTGCATCTAAAATGCCGATATTATATTTTTTTGCTAAAGATAATGCAGATAATGTAGTGATTGATGACTTGCCAACACCACCTTTAGCAGATGCAATAGCTATTATTTTTTTAATACTCATTAATATTGTTTAATTGAATTGAATTATAATATAGAAAGTAAATTCATTAACTAGATATAGCATTAACAAGCAAAGAAAAATAATAGTTACTCATGCATTACCCTATGCGAATGCACCTTTGCATCTTGGCCATATACTCGAATCTGTTCAAACCGATATATGGGTTAGATTTCAGAAACAAGTTGGTAATGAATGTTTATTCTTTTGTGCAGATGATACCCATGGAACACCAGTAATGCTTAAAGCAAATGAAATGGGAATAGAGCCTGAAGAGCTAGTGAAGAAAGTTAGAGAAGATCATATGAAAACATATAAGATCTACAATATTGATTTTACTAATTATCATTCAACTCATTCAGATGAAAATAAAGAAATTTCTGAGAAAATTTACAATGCAGCAGTTAGTAATAATCTAGTTATTAAAAAAACAATTGAGCAATATTATGATGAAACTGAAAATATGTTCTTATCTGATAGGTTTATAGTAGGAACATGTCCGAAATGTGGAGCTGAAAACCAATATGGAGATGGCTGTGAAGTTTGTGGGGCTACATACAACTCTAAAGATTTAATTAATCCCCTTTCCAAGATTTCAAATACAAAACCTATACTAAGAGAAAGCGAACATATATTCTTTGATCTCCCACAAAAGGGAAAAATGCTTAAAAAATTTTTAGATAATGTAAATATTCAAATATCTATAAAAAATAAGCTTACCGAATGGCTAGATGATCTTAAGCCGTGGGACATATCAAGAGATGCTCCGTATTTTGGATTTCAAATACCAAATGAAGAAAATAAATATTTTTATGTATGGCTTGATGCACCAATAGGATATATAGCGTCCTTAATGAATTGGGTAACTAAAAATAATTTTAATATTGATGATTATTGGTCTAATACATCTGATTATGAAATTGCTCATTTTATTGGAAAGGACATAGCCTATTTTCATGGTTTATTTTGGCCAGCACTTCTTGAGAGTGCAAACTATAAACTGCCTGATTTAATTCAAGTTCATGGTTTTTTAACAGTAAATGGTGAAAAGATGTCAAAGTCTAAGGGTACTGGAATTGAAACTGATATCTTTGCTGAATATTGTGATCCTGAATTATTAAGATACTATTTTGCATCAAAATTAAATAACAAAGTTGAGGATATTGACCTTAACTTAGATGATTTAACTCAAAAAATTAATTCAGACCTTGTAGGTAAATATTTAAATATAGCTAGTCGATCATCAACCTTTATTCAAAAAAATAATGATAAATTATCTGACTCAATTGATGAAATATTTATAGATGATCTTTTAAGTAACAAAGAAACTATTAAAGACCTATTTGAAACTAGGCAATATTCAAAAGCTATAAGATTAATAATGGATATGGCTGATAGTACAAATAAATATATTAATGACAAAACCCCTTGGAAATTAGATGATAAAGAAGCATTAGTTGTTGCAACAACAGCAATTAATGCATTCAAGATAATCTCAATATATCTTTTTCCAGCAGCTCCAGAATTAGTCACGAAAGCTTTAAATATATTAAATATTAAAGATATTTCATATAAAAATTTAGAATTAAAACTTTTATCGGTTGATGTAAATAAATATGAACCTTTATTAACTAGGATGGAAAAATTAAATATCCAACAATTCCAACAAGAGGAAAATGATATGCCAGAAGATAATATTAATACAATTAATATAGATCAATTTACAGATATTGATTTAAGGGTAGCAAAGATAATAAATGCTGAAGAGATACCTGAAGCTGATAAGTTAATCAAATTAACTTTGAGTGTTGGTGAGTTGGGTAAAAAAACAGTATTTGCAGGAATTAAAAGTGCTTATAAAGTTGATGATTTATTAAATAGACTTGTTGTACTTGTATATAATTTAGCTCCTAGAAAAATGAAATTTGGTATTTCTGAGGGAATGGTTTTGGCATCGTCTGATAATGATGGAGGTATTTTTTTAATTTCACCTGAATCTGGTGCAAAAGAAGGACAAAGAGTCAAATGAAAGAAGTTGATATTATAGTTATCGGCGCTGGTCCAGTTGGTTTATTTACTGTATTTGAAGCTGGGCTTCTAGGTTTGAATTGTGTTTTGATAGATAATCTTGATAAGCCTGGTGGTCAGTGCGCTGAGCTTTATCCAGAAAAGCCAATTTATGATATACCAGGTGTTCCATTTCAAACTGCTCAAGAGCATGTTGATGCATTATTAGAACAAATAAAACCCTTTGATTATGATTTATTACTGAATCAAAGAGTAAATAAATTACAAGCTATTAAGTCAAAGGATGAAATTACTACATGGGAAATAAATACTTCTGAAAATACTAATTTCAGATCCAAAAATATATTTATTGCAGCGGGAGCAGGTTCGTTTGAAGCTAGACGACCACCCAATATTGATGATCCAGATAAATATATAAATAATGGTGTTTCTTATGCCGTTAGATCTAAAGAGGTATTTAAGGACAAAAATCTTATTATATTTGGGGGTGGTGATTCTGCACTAGATTGGAGTGTTGAGTTAGCAGATACTGTTAAAACATTAAGCTTGGTTCACAGACGTGATGCTTTTAGAGGTGCACCTCATACAGAGAAATTAATGAGAAAGCTTGTAAAAGATAAAAAAATTAAATTACTAACACCATATGTAATAGATTCAATTGTTGGAGATGTAAATGTATCTGGGGTAAATTTAAAAAACTTTGATACTGGTGATATACAAGAATTTGAAGCAGATGAGCTTTTATTTTTATTCGGATTAAATAAAAAACTTGGGCCAATTCTTGAATGGGATATAGATGTTAATAATAAAAAAATTGACGTTGACACCAAAAACTACTCAACAAATCAAGATGGTATTTTTGCAGTTGGTGATATAAATAATTATGAAGGTAAGCTTGATTTAATTTTGTGTGGTTTTCATGAAACTACCATAGCTGTTCAAGAGGCCTATAGAAGATTAAATCCAGGACAGAGAGTACCTTTTGGATATACAACCTCAAATACAAAACTTCAGGCTAAACTTGGTGTAAA
This sequence comes from uncultured SAR86 cluster bacterium, assembly GCA_902557645.1. Lineage (GTDB taxonomy): Bacteria > Pseudomonadota > Gammaproteobacteria > Magnimaribacterales > D2472 > MED-G78. Next base: position 83,036 of record CACEAP010000005.1, on the reverse strand, counting down.
AACTTAGTTTATGGAATTAATAAAAGTTATTCATGCTGAACTGCCTCAAATTCAATGCGGCCGATGTGATACTCCTGGTTGTTATCAATATGCTGAGCAGATTAGTAAAGGTGCACCTCATGATCGATGTGTTCCAGGTGGAAAAGAAACTTTAGGTAAACTTAATAAATTACTTAATAAAAATTTAAAAGAAGTAGATATCGACTATGGCCCAAGTATTCCACTCCAGATTGCGGTTATAGATGAAGACGAGTGTATTGGATGTAAAAAATGTATAGATGCATGTCCAGTTGATGCTATTTCTGGATCTGCTAATTTAATGCATGATGTAATCGAGGATTTATGTACTGGTTGTGAGTTATGCATTGAGCCATGTCCCGTTGATTGCATTAGTCTTGTTGAAACTGATAATAAAAATAGTAGATCTGAGTCACAATTTTTCTATGATCAGACTATGTACTTAAGATCAAATGAAAATAGAAAAAAACGAATGGATTCAATGATTGAGACTAATAAAAAAATTGGTGATGATATTAATACAAAACTAAATAATAGAAATATTAACTTAGAAACAAATTTAAATAATCTACGAATTAAAATTTTGAATGATCAGTTAAATGATTATCACAGTCTAACTGATAAAGAAAAAGAAAAGTTCATTGACGATAATACATAATAAAATTAATGCTTCTTAATCAAAGATTTAGAAAATACCTTCCAGTAGTTGTTGATCTAGAGACTGGAGGGTTTGATCCAATAAATAATGCAATACTTGAAATTGCTGCAACATTAATTGGTCAAAATGATAAATATGAATTAGTAGTATTGGATACTTATAGATATCATATAGATCCCTATGAAGATTTAATAGTAGAGCAAGAATCATTAGACTTTACTAAAATTAAACTTGATCACCCATTAAGGAAAGCTGTATCTGAAAAAGAAGCTTTAACAGAACTTTTTAAAATAATAAATAAAGCTAAATCTGAATATAGTTGCTCAAGAGCCATACTAGTTGGGCATAATGCTCATTTTGATCTTGCTTTTATAAAGGAATCAATTAAACGTAATAATATTAAAAAATCACCTTTTCATCCCTTTTCTGTTTTAGATACTGTTAGTCTTGGAGCAATACATACTCAGCAAACTGTTTTAGCAAGAGTTTGTGAATCTCTGAATATTGACTATGATTCTAATGAAGCACACTCAGCTGCTTATGATGCTGAAATTACTGCTAAGGTTTTTTGTAACATTATTAATCTATTTGATAATAAATAATTGTAAATGATTATCATAAATATAATGATTATCATTAATTTAATACCTTAAATCAATACTTTACATAATAAGTATTGATATTATAATACTATTTTAATTTATGGAGTTAACATGGGAATGAAAGAAATGGATACTAACAAAGTCTGTGCTATTTTAAATGAAATAATGGAATATGAATTAGCAGGAGTTGTAAGATATACACACTCAGCATTAATGGTAAGCGGTCCATACAGAATACCTATAGTTACCTTTCTTAAAGAACAAGCGACTGAATCATTATTGCATGCTCAACAAGCTGGTGAATTGATTGTTGGTTTAGATAGACATCCAAGTCAACGTATTTCTAAAATTGAAGAAACCAATAGACACTCTATTAAGGACATACTTGAAGAAGGTTTAGAACATGAACTATATGCATTAAGTTTATATAAAAAACTTCTTGATAGTGTTGAAAATGCATCAATTTACCTTGAAGAATATGCAAGAGGTATGATTGGTGAAGAAGAACAACACTCCTTAGAGCTTAAGGCAATGTTAAAAGATTTTGGTTAATCTGATTTTACGCTATTTATAAGTTTTAATAATTCACCTGATTCGTAAAGTTCGGCAACTATATCTGCTCCACCAATTAACTCTCCTCCGACAAAAACTTGTGGAAAAGTTGGCCAGTCAGATACAGATGGTAGTGTAGCCCTAACGTCCTCATTAGCTAATACATCAACATAAGAAAATTCTGCTTCACACTCTATTAATACTTGTACGGTTTTAGCTGAAAAGCCACATCTTGGCTCATATGGTGTACCTTTCATATATATAAGGATATTATTTTGTGAAATTTGCTCTTGTAATTTTTCTTTAATATTCATATCTATCCTTTTGTTATATCTACATATCTTTTTATTGTATCTATAAATCCATATTTCAAGGAGTCTACTATAACTGCATGACCTATAGAGACCTCATCAACTAAATTAAGCGCACGCAATGGTGGCAAGTTTTTAAGATTTAAATCATGTCCTGCATTTACTCTTAAATCCATTGATTTAGCTTTTATGATTATATCTTTATATATATTTAATAATTTTACTGCTTTATTTCTATCTTTCATATAAAGTTTTGAATATTCCTCAGTATATAACTCAACAGAATCTACATTTAAACTTTTTGCATAATTAATAGAATTTATGTCAGGATCTATAAAAATACTTACTCTGGAGGTGTAGTTTTTTAATTCTGTTATGGTTTCTTTTAATTTTTTATCATGTTCACCGCTGCTCCAACCATGATCCGAAGTGATTTGATTTAGCGTATCAGGAACTAATGTTGCTTGAGTCGGGTTTGTAGCCTTGATCAGCTCATTAAATCCAATATAGTCATCAACACTCTCCTCAAATGGATTGCCTTCAACATTGAATTCGGCTCCATAATCCATAACTAATTTAGACAAAGTTACAATATCATTAGATGTAGCATGCCTATGATCGGGTCTAGGATGTAAAGTTATACCTTGTGCTCCTGCATCAAGGGCCTGAAGTGCAAAATTTTTTAAATTTGGATAATCCGAGCCTCTTGAATTTCTTAATAAAGCAACTTTATTGAGATTTATACTTAGAAGCATATATAAAGAAAATTAGTTAGTCGAATGGTCTGATGAATAGTCAGAAACAAGATTTATAAATCCTTTAACTCCATTATCTAAAGCAGAATCATGAACAACAAAATAAGGGGTGTGATTTCCGGGAGCTGATTCAACACCTATATCATTTACACCAAGCCAGAAATATAAGCCTGGAACTTCTTGTGCAAAAAATGCAAAGTCTTCAGCACCTGTTGAAGCTGATATATTTGATGAAAATAATCCATCAGATGCTTCAATTAAAGATTTTGAATAGTTTTTTACTAAATCTGGATTATTAACTGTAACCGGATATGAACCATAGACTGCAAATTCTACACTTGCTTCAACATTATGTGCTTTTGCTATATTAGTAGCTATTGTAATCATTTCTTTATGAATCAAATCAGAGATATCTTTATCAAAAGTTCTTATAGTACCCTCTAACATTGCAGATTCAGGAATAATATTATTTCTTGATCCTGCTTTAACAATACCAACTGATATTACTGCTGGATTTTCTCTTATATCGATTCTTCTACTTAATATTGTTTGTAAACTAGTTCCAATATCAAAAGCTGCCATTATAGGATCGTTAGATGACCAAGGTGTCGATCCATGTGATTGCTTGCCTTTGATATTAATCCTAAAAGCTTCAGCTGAAGCCATCGCAGGACCAGCCTTTACAGCAATTGCCCCGTTATATGAATTAGTAACATGCATACCAAATACAACATCTGGCTTTTCATTAAAAATGCCTTCTTTTAACATTAATTCAGCGCCTCCCTCTTCACCCTCTGGCGGACCCTCTTCAGCAGGTTGAAAAATTAATAGAATATCGCCATGTAATTTATCAGTATTTCTTGAAAGAAAATCAGCAACACCCAACATTACTGCTACGTGTGCATCATGTCCACATGCATGCATTACACCAACTTTATTACCTTGGTACATTGTGGTTTCTTTAGATGCGTATGGTAAATTTGTAAGTTCAGTTACAGGTAAGGCATCAATATCTGCTCTAAGTGCTATTAATGGACCTGAATGCTCTCCTCTTATATAAGCAGTAATACCTGTATACGCAATACCAGTATTTACTTCAAGACCTAAGTTATTAAGAATATCAGCAATATACTTAGAGGTTTTAAATTCTCTATTTCCTAATTCAGGATATTCATGTAAATGATGCCGCCATTTTATTACTTTAGACATTAGACCATCGATATCTTGAGACAGAGCTATTTTTAACTCGCTGGATTCAAATTGAATATCATTTGCAGCAAAAGCTGATGATTCAACGCTCATAAGTTGAGCTGTTAAAGGAAATACGCAAAAGGCATATATAAAATTTAAAATATAAAACTTTTTCATAAGAATACTAATTTATAAGAAAAAATGCCTAATATCCATAGATATCATCTTTTTTTAAAACTCCTAATGATTTAGCATTAGTTTTAAATTCGCTGGTATCTTTATAACCACTTATTAAAACTATCGGTTGTCTCTCATCACATTGACCCATAAGTATTGAAGCTGCAGCGGCTAATTCATCACCAATAGCTATCTCAGTTGTAAGTAATTCATTTTTATACATATCCTTAAAACCCTTTTTATCTAAAAGACAATTAATATTAGAGCTACCTATTGCAAAACCAGTAATGCCATATCTTTGAGGTCTAGTCATTGAATCACTAATAATAATCTCAATATTTATATTAAGTAAATTGCTAATCTTTTTACTAAGATCTATAGCAGATTTATTAGGGTCTTCTGGTAATAGTAGAACTTGATTTTTATTATCTTTAATATTGGACATATCTATTCCAGCATTAATATTAGTGAAACCAAGTCTATGTTCTGTTATCAACATATTATTAGTTGAACTTATAATCTTATTAGATTCATCAAGTATCACTTGAATAAATTCAGCAGTTTTATCAACTTCTTTTGCTAATGATAATGCTTCATTTGAAGGCTCTATGCTTGCTAATTTAATATATCTATTTTCAGCTTTAGATATTATCTTTTGAGCGATTACAAAAATATCACCATTTTTAACACTAATATTCTCGACTTGAATATTATTAAAAATAATATCAGCTATGTCTGTTCCTGGATTAATTTCAGGAATATTTACCAAAGCTTTTAATAGAAGTGAGTTCATGAGCCTATCTATTATATTTAAATTGCTTTATTAAAATCGCGGCTATGAAGTAACAACCTATTGGGATGAATATATATAAGTTCCATAATAGATCTAAACTTTCCTGAGTATTATTTAATCCTAATGTTGGATCAAAAACAGAAAAAAGACCAAGTATTAAATATGGTATTGATGCTGCAAAAGCATTTCCAAATTTTAAAAAAGTTGTATAAAACGAATACATAGATGCGGATCTATCATGACCGTTTAATTCTTTATCCTGTTTTGCTAAATCAGCAACCATAGCAACTATTAACGGGTTGATGCCTGCGTAAGCAATGCCTATAAGAACATAGGCAATACATGATCCAAGAAGTATATATTTAGGATTGTCTAACAAATAAAATTCCCAAACAAAGTAAGCACCTAATGACATTAACATTACATACATAGCACAAATAAACGCTGCTTCATGCTTTGATTTCTTTAAGGCTAACTTTCTCCATATTTGCAGACCGCATATAGATGAAAAAAAATATAATAAAATCATTCGTGCGCTATATTCTGGTAAATTAAGAATATAATCAATCACAAATAGAGCTGTAGCACCTTGAGCGCCTTGTGCCAATACGACCAAGACACCAGCACTAACAACTATCTTTAAATTCTTGTTATAAAAGAATGTTTTAAATACCTTAAATGGATTTAATACTTCTACTGAAACTTCATGAGAATCTGGAACTCTAAAAAGAGCCGTTGAGTAGATAACGGGAAGTAATACTAAAACAAATATACCAATTGCTAATATTTTAGTTTCAATAGGTGAATTGAAGTAAAGTTCTACGAATGCAGGAATCGCAAGTACAAATAAGCTAAAAAAAACATTTACTGCTTCTCTTAAAGTTAATAAATTTGTTTTATCATCATAAGATGGAGCTAAAAATACACTCCAGGATAATTGAGTAATACCACTTAATGTAAAACCAGAATAAAGCAAAAAAAGACTTATAAAGAAATACCATCCTGATGGATTACTATTTACTGGTAAATACAATAAAACTGTCGAGATCATTAAAATTGGAACAGATAATGCTATCCAGTGCTTATGCTTACCCCATCTTGAAGGGTATCTATCTATTAATGACCCCATTAATGGATCTGTAAAAATATCTAGAACTCGACCAAAAATAAAAATAAAACCTACTGTTGTAAGACCCATACCGAGATTGGTTGCAAAATAAGGAAGTACGTAAACCACAATTGGCATTGCTGCTGCTGCACCACTAAAATTAAGTAATGCATAGATAATTTTAGTGGACCTTGAAATCATGCCATAACCATAACATAACTTTTATATATTCAGGTCTAATGTATAATCAAAAAAATGAGTGCATTTGATACAAAAATTTTAGAAATTTTAGTTTGTCCAAAAACTAAAAAACCCCTGACTTATAATCAAGAAAGCCAAGAGTTAATTAATGAAGATAATACATTAGCTTATCCAATTAAAGATGGCATACCAATTATGCTTATTGAAGAAGCAAGAACAATTTCATAAATTTATAAACGAACCCTCCCCATTCGGGTTCTACCCAATTGCTTTTTATATTGAGTAAATTCTCAATGCCTTTGCCGCTTCGTTATAGGCAGATATTAGTATTTGCCAATCGGCCAGTTGCCAATAAATATTACGTAATCGTTTTTCTTTTTCAAACGATCGCTTTAAACGCGCAATGTTTGAGTTTTTCCAATTATTGCCTTGTCTAATTCCGCATTTATCAAAATCAATTAACCAAACCTCATTTTCTATATCGAGCATAATGTTGTGGATATTTAAATCATGGTGATAAATCTGATGATGATGAAACTTGGCAATGGTTTGCCCAATTTTTTTCCATACATCAGCGGTCAAGCTGTTCGCTAGTAAAATATGATGTAAATTTTTAGCGCTGGAAATTTTTTTTGTAATGATATCGGCTTGGTAGTATAAGCCTGTCTTCTTCAACATTGCTGCGATCGGAGTTGGACAATTTAAATCCATATTTTTCATGTGCTGTAGTAGTTTAAATTCTTGCCATGCTCGTGATTTTTCAATACCTGTATACATATATTGATCAGTTAGTACTTTTTTAATCAAGCCACCACGACGATAGTGCCTTAACACATATTCATTTTTGTTATGTTGAAAAAAGTAGATGGTGCCGCGGCCGGTTGCATGTCCTGTTATGGCATTTTGTGTATTCCAATATTGACCCGTAAACATTTTTGGGACAGGTGCAGAGAAATGGGCTGCATCAAACAAGATGATGTGGGAATTAACTTCTTTTTGTTGTATGTGTGCCATTCTATTTTTGGCTTAAGCGGATATTACTACGCACTTTAGACAATTGAGAATTTTCAGCATAACGTCCTTTTGTAACATGATGAATATGAAAAACACCATCAATATGCTTCGGCTCACCATCAGTGCCAAGTAGCCAGCGAAAGGCGGTGTCTTCATAGGTTTTACGCCAACGGTCAGATTCAGTTTGAAATATTGACAGTTTTTCACAATAACCGATAGCACGAGCAACGTCACCATGAACAATTTGAAATGGGCCGCGTGCTTTATCACGGGATTTTCCACGCTCGTATAGACTGAAATATTCTGTTTCTATATCGATAACTTGTGGTTGGGCATCATTTGACAATAATGGGTCATCATCTTTTAACATCTCAGTGATTTTTTCTTCTTTAGGAAAAAACAATGAACCTTTCTCGCCTTGTAAACTATCGGCTAGTGAGTCTAAGCAGTTCTCATAAAAGATAATGTCGCAATCTGTAAACCATATCCAATCAGCTTCTGTTGAACGCGCAGCCATATTTCGACCTATGGCACGTCTGAAGAGCTTTCCTTTGGAAAGTGGGTAGAAATTCCAAGTGATATTTTGCATGGTTATTTGACTAAAGAAGTCCAATGTAGCCTTTGTTTTAGTATCTTCTTCAGCATAAAAAACGGTCACAGTTAAATTTAGTTTTGTTGGTGGATAGTTTACAAACGAACTTAATTGATAGGTTAACATGTTGGCATAACCCCAACAGTGACTAACAATTTCTAAATCAAACTTTCCTTTTACTGCCTTGCGATCTATTTCAGCAGGTATTTTATCGCGAAATAATGACTGTGGTAAAATACGACCAAACACTAAACGATAAGCTTGTATAGCAAAGCTATTAAAGCCATTTGGTGAAAATGTTTTTGTTTCTATCATGATAAATAATATAGGCTTTTAAGACAAATGCGCCCGTAGCTCAGCTGGATAGAGTACTTGGCTACGAACCAAGGGGTCGGGAGTTCGAATCTCTCCGGGCGCGCCATGAAGACACTAATCAATCTGAGCATCTCTTATACTCCTGAATTCATTTCCTTCATACCAATTAGGCCAAAAATCTGAATTAGCTAATTTTAAAGAAATATTAAAAACAGTATCAACTGTTTGATTAATACCAACCATTGTCCAATCAGGACTATATTCATCAGAAGGTTGATGATAATGATTAGCTGTATAATCATATGAAAGATTAAATCCAGCATCTCTTCCACCTTCCACTAAATCAGATCCATTATTAGACCAAAGCATTGGCACACCTTTTTTAGCAAAACTTATATGATCAGACCTATAAAAGAGACCGCTTTCTGGCCTAGGATCTGGATTTATATATCTACCTTGATTAGTGAGCTCTTCTTCTAAAAGATCTTCAAGTTCAGATGAACCATAACCAATAACAACCATGTCATTTGTTGCTCCACTTGGAAAGACAGCATCAAAATTAAAGCCAGCAACTATATTTTTTAAAGGTACAGGTGAATTATTTGCAAAATATTCAGACCCAATCAAACCTGACTCTTCTAAAGTCGTAGCTAAAAATAATATTGATCTATCTGTTTTAATAGTAGAAAATCTTTTAGCTAATTCTAAAATTACTGCAACACCGGTTGCATTATCAACAGCGCCATTATAAATATTATCATTATCACCCTCCTCTGATTTGTTAATACCCATATGATCCCAATGCGCTGTAAATAAAATAATTTCATCAGGCCTTGAAGACCCTTTCTTAATTGCAGCCATATTATGGGATTTAAAGTAATTAACATCATTGTAAATATCAGAATTTAATTGCATACCTCGAAGAGTAAAAGGTTTAAAAGTTTTAGTTAAAGCTATTTCTTCCAATGATTGATAATTAAAGCCTGTAAACTCTAGTAATTCATTTAATTTATCTTTATGTATCCAACCTTCAAGTTGAACAGGAGTAATTTGTTCAGGTGTTCGTTGAGAAGATAACTGTGGCCCCATCCATGATGATTCAATCACTGACCATGGATAAGATGCTGCTTCTGTATCATGAATAATTATGGCCCCAGCAGCTCCTTGTCTAGCTGCTTCTTCAAATTTATAAACCCATCTACCATAATAGGTCATTGCACGACCGTTAAATAATCTAGGATTTTCTGTTATAAAGCCTGGATCATTTATTAACATCACTACAGTTTTACCCTTAACATCTATTCCATCATAATCATTCCAATTATATTCAGGTGCCACAACACCATAACCAACAAAAACAAGATCACTTGCCCTTATTTTTTCATATTCAGTTGTTCTTTTGGACCAAAAAACAATATCTTTTCCTGGTTCTAACTTTTGATCATTATTTCTGAATGATATAGAAAAAAAAGATTTATCTTGGAGATTAATATTTACAGCAGGAACATCTAAAAAATATGTATTTTTTAATGGTGTAAGGGAGTTTTCTTTATAAAATTTAGCAATATAGTTCTTTGTAAGTTTTCCACCTTCAGTACCGGGGGCTCTGCCCTCAAAATCATCAGATGCTAGAATTTCTATTGATTCTCTTATGCTTATATCATTTAATTTAGTATTATTTGTACCACAGCTAGATACTATAATAATCAATGAAAATATAATAAAAAATTTATTCATAATAATTATTTAATAATTAATAATAAGTAACTTAATTCTACTTTGATTTCTATATAATATTAAATATATAAACAAATTATCCATCATATAATTTTTTCAAAAACGGAGTACCTATGGATCTTTTTAAATTTAAAAATATTTTTTTAATTCTCGCAACTGTAACAATTAGTTCAATTCAAGCTTATGGTCAACCAGAACTTGAAGTTCCTGATATCGAATTCGAAACTTTTACTTTAGACAACGGTTTAACTGTAGTTGTGCATGAAGATAGAAAAGTTCCAATGGTTGCAGTTAATATCTGGTATCACGTCGGATCAAAAAATGAAAAACCTGGAAAGACTGGTTTTGCACATTTATTTGAACATCTTATGTTTAATGGCACAGAAAATTATAATGCTGAATATTTTGAACCTTTTGAAAAGATTGGTGCAACAGACCAAAACGGTACAACAAATAGTGACAGAACTAATTATTTTCAAAATGTTCCTACTAATGCCCTAGATTTAGCTTTATGGATGGAATCTGAAAGAATGGGTCATATATTAAATGTCATAGATCAAGATAAACTAGATGAGCAAAGAGGTGTTGTTCAAAACGAAAAGAGACAAGGTGAAAATCAACCATATGGACAAGTTTGGAATGCAATTGGAGAAGCTGTATTTCCAAAAGGACATCCATATTCATGGTCCGTTATTGGATCGATGGATGATTTAAATGCAGCTACTTTAGATGATGTTAAAGAATGGTTTGAAACATATTATGGTCCAACAAATGCAGTATTAGCTTTAGCTGGAGATATTGATGTAGAAACTGCAAAAATTAAAGTTCAAGAATATTTTGGTGATATACCAGGCGGCCCGCCACTAACAAAACCTAAAAAATGGATAGCAAAACGTTCTGAGCAAACACGAGAAGTTATGGAAGATAATGTTCCACAAACTAGAATTTATAAAGTATGGAATGTTGCTGAGGATGGAACTAATGAAGCTCAGGCATTAGACCTAGCCTCTTCAACGCTGGCTGGAAGTAAGAATAGCCCTTTATATCAAGAGTTAGTTTATAAGACTGGTTTAGCCTCTGGTGTATCTGCATTTTATTATGGTCGTGAAATTGCTGGATTGTTTGTAATTGTTGCAACAGTGGCATCTGGACAAGATCCAGATGAAGTTGAAAAAGTTATAGATGATACCTTAGAGAAGTATTTACAAAGAGGCCCAGATACTAAACTTCTTAAAAATATTAAAACATCATCTATATCTTCATTAACTAATGGGCTACAAAGAATTGGTGGCTTTGGAGGTAAATCAGATATTTTAGCGACCTATCAAACTTTATATGGAGATGCTGGTGCTTTCCGTGAGCAATTATCAATATATTTAAATACCTCAGCAGTTGATATTAAAAAGGCTGCAAATAAATGGTTAACATCTGGTGATTATGTTTTAAGTATCGTTCCTGCAAAGAAAACTTCAGTTGTTAAGTCACAAGTAGATAGAAGTAAAGGCATCCCATATCCTACTGAAAAACTATCTTATTCATTCCCTAAAATACAAAGTGCTGTTTTAGACAATGGTTCAAAACTTGTATTAGCAGAAAGAAATGATTTGCCTTTAGTTAATATAGAGGTTGTCTTTAATAAAGGTTGGGCAATTGAATCAAATGAACAACAGGGTCTAGCAAACTTTACTATGTCGATGATGGATGAAGGAACAAAAAAATATTCATCTCTTGACTTTGCTGAAGCCCAGGAAAGATTAGGTTCAGGAATTGGTTATGGATCATCTATTGATACAACATATGCATCATTATCATCAATGAAAGTTAATCTTGAAGCAACATTAGATTTATTCAAAGAAGGATTATTAAATCCTATTTTTCCTCAAGCTGAATTAGATAAAGTTAAAAAGCGTTGGCTTGATAGTATTGATCAACAGCTTAACAATCCAGGATCGGTAGCAAATAGAAAAATAAGAGGTTTGGTTTATGGAGAAGGTCATCCTTATGCAAAAGAATCAAGCTCAGGTTTAAAAGAAACTGTTGAGCAATTTACAAGAGAAGATTTAATAAAAATGCATGCTTTATTAACTAATCCTAGTGACTCAACTTTTATTGTTACTGGTGATATTAATCTTAATGAAGCTAAAGAATTATTAAATAAAAAATTTAATAATTGGACAAGTAAAGCTTCTGATATTAATCCAATAGATCTTTTTACAGTTGAAGATCAAAGTGAGCCACGAGTATTTTTAATTGATAAGCCTGGAGCTATTCAATCATATATTCTTGCTGCTCAATTATTGCCACCTACAAATTCAGATGATGATATTCTTATTGACTATATGAACTATGCAATTGCTGGAAGTTTTACATCTAGAATTAATATGAATTTAAGAGAAGATAAAAGTTGGTCATATGGTGTAAGAACCTCTACTGGCTATTCACAAGGGCAAAGGTTAATGCGAATGACAGCTCCTGTTCAGACGGATAAAACAGCTCCTGCTATACTTGAAGTATTGCGTGAATATAATGAATACGTTAATGATTCACCTATAACAGCTGATGAATTATCAAAAATTAAAAATGCTAGAACTTTAAGATTGCCAGGGCAATATGAAACTTTAGGTGCCCTACTTGGAGGCATGGAAGATATAGTTAAATATAATAGGGACTTTGATTATCTTGATACTATTGCTGATAAAAGAAATGCTATCTTGCTTGAAGATGTTCGTTCTGCATCAAAAAAATATTTAGATACTAATAAGTGGACATGGGTAATTGTGGGTGATCTTGCACAAATTGAAAGCCCAGTAAGAGAATTAAATATAGGTAAAGTTGAAATCTTAACTAACTAATAGAAATGTCATATCCGCCTATAAGTGAAACTGCTCTTAATACAAAAATTAAGGCTAATGCTTATGAGCCTTATTATAATTATAAAAGTCCAATAGATTTATATGACATTCATAAGTTTACAAATGGCCAACCTTTTGAAGAATTTGATGAGTTAAGAAAAAATAGTCCTATATATTTTCAAGAGCCTCCTGAATGGGACACAGAACCAGGCTCATGGATGCTAACATCATACAAGGATATAGTTGAAGTATCTTCAAATCCATCTATTTACTCATCTCAAATTGCTACTGGAAATCTAATCACTTTAGGAAATCCTGAAACGAGACATCCAAAGTTATGGCAAACATCTATAGACCATATGCTTAATCTTGATGGCAGTTTTCATTTAGATTTAAGAAAAGAGCATATGCCTTTTTTTAAACCTGGTTATGTTGATGAATTGCATAAAAAGGTTGAGATTAAAGTTTCATCACTCCTTGATGCTATTGCTAAAGTTGGTAAATGTAATTTAGTTAAAGATATATCACAACAAATTCCTATTTTTACATTATCAGAGATATTAGGAATACCTGAAGCAGATAGACACAAACTTGCAACTTGGATGGAGTTTCTAGAATTAGCACAATACTTAAGTGCTGAAAATCTAAAACAAACCACTGGAAACGAAGAAGAGATGGAGGTTGATCCATCTATGATAGAACTTTTTGAAAATATGGTTAATGAAATGTTCGATTATGGAAAGCATATACTTCAAGAAAAAAGGAATAATCCTTCTAATGATCTTTTATCTGCTATAGCCAATGCAGAATTAGATGGTCATAAATTAAGTCAAGAGTATCTTGATGGTTCATGGTTATTAATTATTTTTGCTGGTAATGATACAACTAGAAATTCAATTAGTGGAGCAATTAAACTATTAACTGAATTTCCAGATCAAAAAATTAAATTACTTAACAACTTAGAGCTTTTATCAAATTTTGCTCAAGAAACAATTAGAATGGTTTCTCCAGTTATTCATATGCGAAGAACAACTAAATGTGAAACTATTATTGGTAATCAGAAAATAGGTCCTGGAGAAAAAATAATTATGTGGTATGGTGCTGCAAATAGAGACCCGTCAATATTTAAAAATCCACATCAATTTGATATTGAACGTGATAATGCGATTAAGCACCTAGCCTTTGGTCTTGGTCGACATACCTGTATTGGAAAACCAGTAGCTTTGATGCAGCTAAAAGAAGTTTATAAGCAGATCTTAACAAGATTTCCTGACATGAAAATGGATGGAGACTGGAAAGTTGCACCAAATAATTTTGTACATGCAATACAAGAAATGCCAGTAAGTTTTACTCCAGAGAAATAATTTTTCCTGGAATTGGAATTGTAAATAACCCTTCTAAATCAAGTTCTTTTAATCTATTTTTAACTAAAACTGGTGGTTCTTGTACAGGCTCATCTGTAAGCATAAAAGTACCCCAGTGCATACCAATTGCATGAGTAGCATTCAAATCTAAAGCAGTTTGAATAGCTTCATCAGGATTTAAATGACTATCTTTCATTATAGATCTAGGCTCATAAGCACCAATTGGAATAAAAGCAAAATCTGGCGAGCCAAGTTCTTTGTTAATGGTTAAAAAATCATATGTGTAACCTGTATCACCTAAATGAACTAATTTTAAAGATGAATGCTCAAACCACCACCCTCCCCATAATGTTTCATTTTTATCAAAAGGTGTTCTTGAAGACCAATGATGCACTGGTACAAATGTAATTAAAGTATCACTTAAAGATATGGTATCCCACCAGTTCATTTCAACTACATTCTTAATTCCAGCTGATAGTAAAAGTTTTGCAGAATTCATAGGTACTAAAAATAATGTGTTCTCATTAATTTCATATAATCTTTTTAATGTTGGTATATCCATATGATCGTAGTGAGCATGACTGACAGTAACAACGTCTATATCTGGGAGTAAATTAAAGTTAATTCCTGGCGGAATTAATCGCTTTGGTCCAGCAAATGAAATAGGAGATGCTCTTTTTGAAAAAATAGGGTCTGTAAGAATATTTATATCATTATTGTTGATTAAAAAATTTGAATGTCCTACCCAAACAGCATACGGTGTTTTTGGTTTTTTTAACAACAAATTAAATTCATCACTCATTTCTATTGAGAAACGATCAGGTTTATTTCCACTTAGTTGCCACTTTATGAAATCTTTAAAAGTGCTATCTTCACCGTGAATATTATGATTATTAAAAAAAATTTCTTCTGAAGAAACAGGAAAAACAAGAAATACTAAAATTACTAAATGAAGAAATTTAATATTCAAAATATGTATATATTAAACCGAGCGAAGTTTTTGTTCAGGAATTGAATTTTTAATATCTGTAATATTATTGTTTTTATCAAAATAAACTAAAGTTGGTTTGTGCGTTGCAACTTCTTTTTCTGATAGAGATGAATAAGTACAAATAATAAGAATATCGTTTAAAGAGACTTTATGGGCTGCTGCTCCATTAACTGATATAGTTTTAGAATTCTCTTCCGCTAAAATTAAATAAGTTGAAAATCTTTCTCCATTAGTAACATTATAGATATCAACTTTTTCATACTCTTGCATTCCTGCAGCTTTTAAAAAATTAATATCAACTGCACACGATCCTTCATAATCTAACTCAACTTGAGTTACATTTACTCGATGTAATTTAGCGTTTAAGAAAGTTTGTTTCATAATAAAAAAAATGATTATCTATTAATTAATGCTTAAACTCAAATAAATTAAAGTTTTTTAATAATATTATCGATAAGTCTTATCCCATCAAGATATACTGCTATAGCTATCAGAATTTCTGTTGATGATTTTGTAACATTATTTAACCTTGATGCATCGTATATTAATAAGTAATCAACATTAAAGCCCAGATCACTAAGATTTGTAATAGCCTGATTAATTAAATCATCATAACTAGCATAAGAATAATGATTAGATATATATGTCAATTCTTTGTATATGTTACTAGCAATTTTTAATTGATCTTCTTTTAGATGGATATTTCTTGATGATAATGCTAATCCATTTATATCCCTTTTGGTCTTTATTCCATTAATAATAAGATCTGGAAAGTTCTTAGCTGCAAAATCTTTAACTAAAATATATTGTTGATAGTCTTTTAAACCAAAATATGCAGTTTTAGGATTAGTTAATTGAAATAACTTATTTAAAATTGTTAATACGCCATCAAAATGCCCTGGTCTAGATTTGCCACATAGTATATTTGCTGAATTAGGTGCATTTATAGTTTTAATATTATCTAAAATATTAGAGCTAGGTAAAAAAACTAGGTCACAACCAGATGTTTCAAGAGCTTTTAAATCTTCTTCTATAGTTATGGGATAATTTTTATAATCATTTTTATCATTAAATTGAAGTGGATTGATAAAAATTGTAGCTACTACATACGCATTACTACTTTTAGCAGACTTTATTAATTCTAAATGTCCATCATGGAGATTTCCCATAGTTGGAACTATTGAGATATTATTATTATTTATAAAATCGTAATCTGATGCTGATCTTATTACTTTCAATCTTAATAAAAAGTATGTTCTTTTGCAGGAAATGATCCAGATTTAACTGACTTCACATACATTTCAATAGCATCATGAATAGAACTTGCATCTTCCATAAAGTCTTTAACAAATTTTGGAGGAGATTCTAAGCAAGAAATTCCTAATAAATCATGTATAACCATAATCTGGCCATCAGTTTTAGCTCCAGCTCCAATTCCAATTACTGGAATCTTTAATTCATTCGTAATTATTTCAGCTAGTTTATCTGGAACGCACTCAAGTAAGAGCATTGCCGCACCAGCATCTTCAAGAGCTTTAGCCTCTGCAATCATTAAATCTTGTTTGTTAGTATCACGACCTTGAACAAAATATCCACCAATTCGATTAATTGCCTGTGGCGTTAATCCAATATGAGCACAAACAGGTATACCTCTTTCAGCTAAAGTATTTGCCATTTTACAAATCCACTCACCACCCTCGATTTTTACTGAATGTGCTCCATTCTGCATAAGACGAGTAGCATTTTCAAACCCAAGATCATCAGTTGCATAACTCATAAATGGCATGTCAGCCATTATATGAGAACCTTGATTGCCTTGGACCACGCACTCTAAATGATAAATCAATTGATCCATTGTAACTGGCAGAGTACTATCGTGCCCTTGTACAACCATACCTAGACTATCCCCAACTAATATAACATCAACACCTGCTTTGCTAATTACTGATGCCATAGTTGATTCGTAAGCAGTAAGACAAGTAAATTTTTCAGACTTTGATTTCAAATTATTCAAAGAAGATATTGTTGTTAAAGGTTTGTTATTTTGTAATGACATTTAATTAATTAATGGTTCAATATTTTTTAAAATCTCTTTTGCAATTCTAATTTTTGATTTTTTATGAAGTTTTTTTTCATAATCTTTAGTAATTATATGAACTTCATTATTATCTGAATCAAATCCAATACTTGAATCAGAAACGTCATTACAAATAATCATATCTAAATCTTTTTTAGATAATTTTAATCGAGCATTTTCAATAATATTATCTGTTTCAGCACTAAAACCAATTACAATTTTATCTTTCATGTTTTCAGATGCATATTTAAGAATATCAGGGTTCTTTGTTAAATTAATAGACATATTATTTTCATCAGTTTTCTTAATTTTAGAATCAATATAGTTGGTAGGTTTAAAGTCTGCAACAGCTGCACAACCTATAAATATATCTATACCATTAATTAAAGTTTTTATCTTTTCAAGCATCTCATCAGCACTATTTATTTTGTGCAAGTTTACGCCTTCATAAGCATTTATACTTACTGGTCCGCTAACTAAATCTACTTGTGCCCCTGCTAAAAATGCTGACTCAGCAAGTGCATAACCCATCTTCCCTGAACTATTATTTGTTAAATATCTAACAGGGTCTATTGCTTCTTTTGTTGGTCCGGCTGTAATTAAAATTCTCATGCCATTTAAATAAGATGATGAAAATGACTTAGCTATAGCAAAAGCTATATCTTGTGGCTCCGACATTCTTCCTTCACCAACATCACCACATGCCTGATCACCACTATCAGGCCCGATAAAGTTTACATTTTTTATTTTAAGAGTTTTAACATTTTTTTGTGTAACCTTGTCACCCCACATCTTAACATTCATAGCTGGAGCTATAAAAAGATCAGCATCTGATGCCAAGATAACTGCGCTCATTAGATCATTAGCTCTACCTTGGGATAATCTTGAGATAGATTCTGCAGTACAAGGAGCAATTAATATAACATCAGCCCATTTAGCTAATTCGATATGACCCATACCAAGCTCAGCCTCTTCATCAATGAGAGAATAATGAATTTGATTTCCAGAAACTGCTTGAAGACTTAATGGTGCAACAAATTCTTTTGAAGACTCAGTCATAATAATACGAACATCAGCACCATTCTTTTTAAAAATCCTTGTTAATTCAGGAGTTTTATATGCAGCAATTCCGCCTGTTATGCATAACAGTATTTTTTTATTAGAAAGCCTAATCATTATTAAAGTATAAATTGTTCATATAAATAACGATAATAATATCGATTTTTAAGTTAATATCAATTTGTAGTTATATTAACCTTTTGCTAGATTTTTATTAGGGTCATAAAATGGTTTATCGACGATAGTCGCAGATAGTAACTCAGACCCATTATCTACAATAACTTCATCTCCAATATTTGCTTGATCTGCAGAAATAATAGCAAGAGCAATATTTTGTTTTAATCTTGGTGAATAGACTGCTGAAGTAACCTTACCAATCTCAACTTCATTAGATTTAATAACCCAAAAGCGTGTATTAGGTCCAGATAAAGGCTTATCATCTATAATTAAACCAACTTGTTTTCTTTCAATTCCTGCATTTAAAATATTTTTTAATGCAGTTTTGCCAATAAAATTAAAATTGCCATCTAAATCAATGAATTTATCTAAGCCGAGCTCAAAAGGATTTGTATTAATATCCATATCAGCATGATAAGAAAGCATTGCACCTTCTAACCTTCTAATAGTAGAAGTGTGACCAGCTTTTAAGCCCAGATCTTTACCACCATGCATCAAGCTTTCATATAATTCATCACCTTGATTAGAATTTAAAAGAAATATTTCATAGCCAAGCTCGCTCGACCAACCTGTTCTCGATATTATTAATTCAATTGATCCTAGATTAAATTTTTTAAACCAAAAATATTTTAAGTCATTTATAGTATTACCAAATATATTTACCATAATATCTTTAGATTTTGGCCCTTGAAGTTGCAGTGGTGATACATCAGGTTCAGAAATTTTAATATCATAATTAGAATTTACTGCTAGGCCTTGAGCCCAAAACAAAATATCACTATCAGCTAATGAAAACCAATAACAATCATCAGCAATTTTAAGCAAAACTGGATCATTTAATATACCACCTGCTTCGTTTACTAAAATTACATATTTACATTGACCAACTTGCATTTTAGATAAATCACGAGGTGACATCATTTGTACAAATTGTGATGCATCTGGTCCTTTAATTTGTACCTGCCTTTCTACAGCAACGTCACATAGAATTGCATCATTTACTAAATTCCAAAAATTTTCTTCTGGATTACCAAAATCACGAGGTATATACATGTGATTGTAAGTAGAAAATCCTTGAGCACCCCATCTTACAGTAGCATCAAAAAAGGGACTTTTTCTTATTTGTGTACCAAAACCAAAATCATGTAATTTATTCATATTTAAACTTATCTATGTAAGGATTTATTTTATATCAAAAGCCAAAAAATCAATTAGGTAACTATGCCAATAAATCTACTAATAACCCAATAAAAACCCATTGAGCCAAGCAAGTATGACGCGCCAATAGAAGCATTTGTATAAATTTTGTATTTATTTGCCGTCCATATTAAAAATCCAAAAATTGGTATTAATGCTAGTTGTCCAGCCTCGATACCAATATTAAAAAATAATAATGATAATAAAATTTGATCATTGCTTATGCCAATTTCACCTAAAGCGCCTGCAAAGCCTAATCCGTGAAGTAATCCAAATCCAAAAGCCATAAACCATGGTGTAGCTGAGTATTTATTTTTGCTACTTATTTCTACTGCAAGATAAACTATTGTTAATGCTATTAAAACTTCAATTGTAGCCTGAGGTAGAGTAATTAAATTAAATACAGAAAGGCCTAGGGTTATGCTATGCGCAATAGTAAAGGCGGTTATTGTCTTAATTATATTAATAACCCCTGTAACAAGAAACAACAAACCAAATATAAACAAAATATGATCAATGCCGCTTAACAGATGATCTATGCCTAGCTTAAAGTATGTTGTTGGAAAAGCTTGTTTTTTTATTGGAATAGTAATACTTGGGTTTCTGAGGTTCATAATTCCTTCAAAAGTTGAGTTATCACTAAAATTTAC
This sequence comes from uncultured SAR86 cluster bacterium, assembly GCA_902557645.1. Lineage (GTDB taxonomy): Bacteria > Pseudomonadota > Gammaproteobacteria > Magnimaribacterales > D2472 > MED-G78. The sequence goes on along the minus strand of CACEAP010000005.1, from coordinate 62,645 downwards.
TGTAACTAATGCATCAGTTAAAACACTTAAATGTTCTACTTTAATAGTTTGATCTTTTAAGGTCGAAGTACAATTTAATGATAGTTTTTCAACTAAATACTTGCCCTGTGGATAAGGTGCTAATGCTTCAATTTTACATATATCCGGGAAGATTAACTCAGCTCTCTTACCGATATTTTTTAATGGGTATAACCATGTTGCTTCATAATTGTAATTAACCGAATCTGATTCTTCTATAACAAGATGAGCAGGATTAAATTCATGAGCATTATTCTGTATAGCAAAAATTAATAAAATAGATATAAAAATTTTAGCCATCAATATTCTAGATTTTGATTTACATAAACTTTATATTCTAATTTAACTGTAGCTATGTATTCTTTAATAGCTTGATCTCTTTTTTGTGCTAGTAAGTCTATCTCAACTTGATTTAATACCTCTGTAATCATTGGATAATAGCCTGAGCTTGTTCTATTGACTTTAATAATATGATGGCCAAATGAAGATTTGAATGGCCCTAACCACTCATTGAGAGTTATATCCTTAGTAAAGTTAAGACTAAAGATTTTTCCAAAACTTCTGCTAATTTCATCTGTATTTTTTTCTACAAAATTTTTTCCAAGAAAGAAAGGATCAGCTTCAATATTATTAGATCCTGCTAATATATCTTTGAATGCATTATTAGATCTAACTAATGAATTATTTTCAGCACTAAAAAAATAATGTGTAAAAGTGAAAGTAGGTTTAACAAAATAATTATCTTTATTTACATCATAGAAATTAATAAGATCTTTGTTTGAAGGTTTATCAATTAAAGTTTCTTGTTTTAAAAATGATATTTTCTGAGCTAATCTTCTTTTAATAATCCTATCTTCTTGATCTAACCCTAATAATAGAGCTTCTCTGTATAATATTTCTTCTTCAATTAAATTGTTTAATATCCGAGATATCTCATCATCCGTAGGCTTTCTCCCAACTTGTGACTCCCAAGCACTTACAAGACTAAGTACCTCTTGATCAGATATATAAATCTCTTTAGGGTTTTCTTGAGGGTTCAACCCTATATCAATAAGATAGATAAAGAGACCAATAATAAAAAATATAAATATTTTCGTTTTCAATTGCTTTATTTATATAAATAAAATTTATTGGTCATCAACAGCAACAGTTCCGCCTAACGGAATAACTGTATATTCTGAAATACCGGGTACGTACCATATAGGTGACGACCATGCTCTTTCTTGAATAGTTTCATGAAGATCTTCTCTTGGTGTGTAACCAGCTTTGATTGCATCCCATGTGGACCATCTACAAGTTGGGTTTTCTAGAACTCTAACATAATAAAATGCTTTTACTGTTGAATCAAAATCAGGATCTATCCATATCGATTTTAATTCTGTTGCGCCTACATTTTGAGAAATTGAGCAATCATTTATATTAACTCTTGCACCATTATCAGGGCATCTATTAGTTATAGGATCTACACTCATTCCATCTGAACAAGCTACATCATAAATTTTTTCATATGGAGTGCCGCTGTTCATATCTATCCAACCCTTTACTATTTGAATACGTTGAAGTGGAGCTCCATTCTTGTCTCCTTGAGCCCAAACTAAAAAATCAGGTGTTTTATTATCATCATTCATAATGTCCGAACCCATAGTCACACCTTTTTTATAAGCATCACTTACTAAAGTATCTGAATCTAAATCAAGTGTTTTAAGGTCATATCCTGCAAAAAATCGAACTGCAATTCGAGTTCCTGTTGTTGCAAATGTTTCTTTACGCTTAAAAGCATTAAATATAGACTCTCTAGTATTTTCTTCTGCCCATGCAACAGCTAATCCTGATGCGCCCCATTGAGTAAATCCAGTATTTGCGAATGTTCCTGCTTCAAGGTCAACTAATGCATTTGGTTGGTTAAATGCATTCATATAATCTATGAGAAGTTGTTCTTGCTCTGGACTAACAGGAACACTTCCTCTATTAACTCCATCACCATCTAACAAACCTACTTTAGACCAATAATTAGATTCATCAAACGAGCCTCCGCCAGTATGAGTATCACTTGAACCTATTAAACCAAATTTATATGGATTGCCTTGATTAGCCCAATCAAGTGTTAAGCCATTTTGATATGCTTCTCTAACATAACTTCCAGATGGTTTGCTATAGGTTGGTGGTCTACTTCCTACTCTCTTATCCATTATTTCAAAATCAGCCCAATTATCATCTGGCGATAATAAAGGATGAGTTTCTGATGTTCCCTTAACTTGAGTTATCTCGACCAGTGGCTCATTTCTCATTCTTTGTTCTGCATATTTACGATTTATAGCATCACCTTTAAATGTTTCCATTTCAAACATTTGTCCATTTGAACCGTTACTATTGTGAGGCATCGATACAGTATCTATACCTTTTTCTCTTAGTCCATCTTGCCAGGTCCATAGATCTTCAGGATTTATTGAATCAATTCTAGTCCAAGGTCTAATTGGTGCTTTTGATGAATTAAAAATAACATTTCTATGAAGATTTCCACCCTCTGTATCTGTTGAGGTTGTAAATTCATAACCGATAAAAGTTGTAAAATGACCAGGGTCATTATGCTCATTTGCAGATCTTGCTACATCAGCCCATGCTGACTTATGTATCTCATAATCAAATGATTCAAGGGCTAATTGCGTATTATTAGTAAACCAAGCTTTCAAAGTCCTTGGATGCCACCATGGCATAGGATTAATAATTGCAGCAGCTAAAACATTACTAAAAATATTTGAACGTTGACCGGCTGACTCAACAACAAGATTTTCAGGGGCATTTAAATTATGAAAAGGTACAGCAAAATCATTTTGCGATATATCAGTAGTTGTATCAGCATAAGCTTGAATCATTCCCATATAAAAACCATGGTCTGTTACTGAGTAAAAATCTAATGGCTCCTGTAACTTCATCTCATAACCAAGTGGGTGCATTATGCCTTTACCTTTTGCAAAGTCATAAGCATCATCTGGTGATGCTGTTACACCGAATACATAGGCATCAAATGAATATTTTGTATGTACATGTAGATCTCCATAATATGGGTTTTTATTAGGATTTGGAGCAGGTTTAATCTTTTCAGATATAGGCTTATCAACAGAAAAATCAACAATTTCAAGGGCTGATTCAGAGTGTGTAATATTCTTAAAAAGACCTATTATTGGTCTCTTATCATAAACATCTATATATAGAACGACATAAACAAATAACAATACAAAAGGTATTGATAACAATATTTTCTTCAATAATTTATTCATATTCATTCCCCTATTTTAATGTAGACCCATTTAATCAATTGATAAATTAAATATTCCAATCCTCTATAATCATATCTGATGCTTTTTCACCTATCATAATAGTAGGCGCATTAGTATTACCTCCTACTAAGGTTGGCATAATAGAAGCATCAACAACTCTTAAGTTATTCATATTGTGAACTTTCAATCTATTATTAACAACACTCATATCATCATTTCCCATTTTACATGTACCAACAGGATGATAAACAGTATCAGCATCCTCACGAATAGCTAGTTCGATATCAGCATCATCATTTACATCAACAGGCCTCTGTGTATGCTCTTGAATATATTTAGAAAATGGTTCTGTATTTAAGACCTTCATCATGATTTTATATCCATCAATCATATCTTTAACATCATCCGGATGACTTAAAAATTTAGGATCTATTAATGGATCTGCAAATGGATCTGCAGACTCGAGTGTTACTTCGCCTCTTGATTTAGGTCTCAATAAGCATGAATGACAACTCATACCAGTGCCCCATACACTTGTTCTTCCATGATCAACAACCATAGCAGGAGCATAATGATATTGAATATTTGGAGCTTTTAAATCATCACGCGTTTTTATAAAGGCACCAGCTTCAGCTATAGTTGAAGTAAATAATCCTGTTTTTTTAAACCAATACTTAAGAATCTCTAAAGGGAATTTAAAAAATATAGTTTTCAAGTTAAAACCTATTAAATTAATAGAGTTATATTTATGAACTGTTAAATAGTCTATATGATCTTGTAGATTCTTCCCAACACCAGGTAAATCAACCTTATGATCAATACCATGTTTAGTAATTTCATTTGCAGGACCTACTCCTGATCTTAGTAAGATTTGAGGCGATCCAAAGGCGCCTGATGAAAGTATAACTTCTTTATCAGCAAATAATTGAATTGTATTATTTTCAGAATCAATACATTCAACACCTTTTGCAGAATTATTTTCAATTAAAATTTTATTTACATTAGTATCAGTTAGCACAGTTAGATTTTCTCTTTCAAGAGCTGGCACTAAATAAGCTTTTGCAGCGCTACATCTTTTTCCATTAATTTGAGTAGTTTGATAATAACCAAATCCCTCTTGGTCTTCACCATTAAAATCGTCGTTATATTTAAATAAAGCGGAGCCTGCTTTTACAAAGGCATCACAGGATTCTGGTTGATGACGAATTTTACTCACATTTAAAGGGCCATTTTGACCATGATATTTATTGTCATGTTCCTCATTATGTTCTGCTTTTTTAAAGTATGGTAATACTTCATCATAGGACCAACCATCATTACCAAGTTCTGACCAGTGGTTATAATCCCACTTATGCCCTCTTACATATAACATTGCATTAATTGAACTTGATCCACCTAATGTCTTCCCTCTTGGCTGAAAACCTTTTCTATGTTCTGTTGATTCATTAGGCATCTTGTGTACACCGCCTGCTGAATCAACTGCAACTGATTCAGGTTCAGAAACTGGTACTTTTTCAAATTCTTTTTGAGGAACTGTATCGTACGACCAACTGTATTTACTCTTGTCACCTAAAAAAGCAAAACCAATTGGAATATGTAATCTAGGGTCATTGTCTTTTGAGCCAGCTTCAATTAGACATACATTAATATCAGGGTTCTGACTTAACCTATTAGCGAGAACGCATCCAGCTGATCCAGCACCTAAAATAATAAAATCATAACTATTCACAAAAACCCCCTATTAATGTACTTATAGTATATTAAATATTATATAAAACTACATAAACAAATAGGATAATTCTTTCCTGAAAACTTCTAAAAATTATACAATAGAAAAAATTAATAGCGCCTGTAGCTCAGCTGGATAGAGTACTTGGCTTCGAACCAAGGGGTCGGGAGTTCGAATCTTCCCGGGCGCGCCAATTATTTTGAGTTATAAAAACGCATTGTTGAGTCTTTCAATGAAAATAGCCTAACGTAAAAAATATCTAATAAATAATTTTGATAATTTCTCCAAGGTGACTTTTTACCTTGTTGAGGTAGTCTATCTAAAGCTCTTTGAACATAGCCCGATGTAAAGTCTATATAATCATCATCAGCTTCGGCCAATGGATCTTCTTGAGGCATACAAATAGAAACTTTTTCTTTATCCATTTGGTTTAATAATCTACATACATATTCACATGTTAGATCAGCTCTAAGTGTCCATGAAGCATTGACATAACCGAATGAAAAAGCCAAATTTGGTACTCCGCCTAACATCATACCTTTATAGGCAAGTCTATTATGTGGCTCTATATCTTTTCCATCTATATAAACTTTTACATCATTCAGAACATTAAGCTCTATCCCAGTAGCTGTAATAATAATGTCTGTTTCTAATTGCTCACCAGATTTAAGATTAATACCCTTTTCTGTAAAACTCTCAATGTGATCTGTTACCACAGAAGCTTTGCCTGATTTCATTGCATTAAAAAGATCACCATCAGGAACTAGGCACATCCTTTGATCCCAAGGCTTATAGCTAGGTGTAAAATGTTTATCAACATCAAAATTATCGCCTAATTCATCTTTAACCTGATTTACTAATCTTGTCTTTGTTCTTTCAGGATATTTTCTAGAAAGTTTAAAAAATAAACTTGTTAAGAGAATATTTTTCCATCGAGTTAAAAAATAAGCAGTTCTTTTTGGTAAGATTTTCTTAAGTCTTTTATTTATTGCATCTTCTTCTGGTGCAGCAATTACATAGCTCGGTGATCTTTGTAACATGCACACATGTTTAGCTTTTTTTGCTAAAGCTGGAACAAGGGTCACAGCTGTAGCTCCGCTACCTATTACAATTATATTTTTATCAGCATAATCAAGAGATTCATCCCAAAATTGAGGATGTAAAATTACGCCTTTGAAACTCTCTTCATTAGGAAATTTAGGTCTATAAGGATTGTCATAACTGTAATAACCACCACACATAAATAAAAAATTGGATGTCATATTTAGTTTCTTGCCATTATTAATAACCTCAAGACTCCAATGCGATTTTTCTGTTATCCAGTTAGCAGATAATATTTTATGATTAAATAGTATTTTCTCTCTGATATGAAACTCATCAACCGTCTCATTTAAATAATTCATAATTGATGGGCCATCAGCGATGGATTTTTTATTAATCCATGGCTTGAACCTAAAACCAAGAGTATGCATATCTGAATCAGATCTTATACCTGGATATTTAAACAAATCCCAAGTTCCACCAATATTATCTCTGCCTTCAAGAATACAATAAGATTTTGTTTTACAGCTTTTTTGGAGATTGTAAGCAGCTCCAATACCTGAAATGCCTGCTCCAATTACAATAACGTCTTTATGCATATATATAGAAAATTGAATATTTATTTATTGATAACATATTTATATGTATTATAACTTTAGACATGATATATGTAATTAATTGAAGGGGGTTAAATTAATGAAATATTTATGTGCTCTATTATTTATCTTTTTGGTTGGTTGTGCTGAAAAAGATAAAGTGCTCACCGAAAAGATAACTATAAGTCAAGGTGATATATATGGTTACGAGGGAAATGCTGTAAATATTTTTGAGGGTATACCTTATGCTGAACCTCCGATAAATCAGCTTAGATGGAAACCTCCTCTAGAACATAAAGGTTGGAATGATAAACTTTTAGCAATTGAGTTACCCAATTCATGTATGCAACCTGTTGAGTATGGTTTAAATGCTTTTATTGAACTATGGATCGAAGGTTCAGGAATGAGCTGGTTTTCTAAAAAATTAATATATCTGGGGGCTGGTCTTATGCCATTTTTAAATGGCGAAGATAATCAATCAGAAGATTGTCTTTATTTAAATATAGTTACCCCAAAAAATATTAATAAAAAACTACCAGTAATGATGTGGATTCATGGTGGTGGTTATAGATACGGTAATGGATCTGGTTCCTATTTAAATGAAGATCTGGTTAAAAATGATGTAATTATTGTATCAATTAATTATAGATTAGGTTCTATGGGATATTTTGCGCATCCAGCTCTTTCTGCTGAGTCAAAAAATAATTCCTCTGGTAACTATGGCACTCTAGATCAAATACATGCACTTAAATGGATAAAAGATAATATAGAAGCCTTTGGTGGTGATCCTGATAATATTACTATATTTGGTGAATCTGCTGGCGGACATTCTGTAAGACAATTAATGTCATCACCTTTATCAAAAGGTTTATTTCATAAAGCTATTGCGCAGAGCAGTTATGGTATAAGAAATTATATTAATTTAAATACCTCAAATGGTTCAGTAAAGTCAGCTGAAGATGCTGGTAGAGACTTTGTAAGAACTCTAGGTGTTATAGAAGATGAAAATCTCTTAAATAATCTTAGAAAAATATCAGCAGAAAATCTAATACAGGTTGGAAGCTTGTCTATTGGTGAAAATGTAACAAGTGAAGATGATTGGCAAATATCAAGTTACTGGATGCCAGTTATTGATGGGTGGGTTTTTGAAGATTCAGATTTAAACGTATCACGTTATGGTAAAACACATAATGTGCCATTATTGATAGGTTTTAATAGCTTTGAAGGTTCTAGTTTGCTGCCATTATTTTATACTAAAGATCAAAATGAAAATGATTCAGATTGGACTAGTACTATATGGAAACTTGCTATTACAGACCAATCAACCAAAATTCCCTCTGAGTATATTGATTGGGCTAAAAATATAAAACTTGATAAATATTTAGCATCTCAAAAACTATGGGGTGATTTAAATTTTGGTAGCTCAAGTTATTATTCTGCAACAAATCATAGCAAAGTTAATGCAGATACTTATTTTTATTATTTTAATCGAGCTCCAGCATCATCAAAACAAATTATAGGTGCAACTCATGGTGCTGAAATAATGTATTTATTTAATTCGTTTATACCTGGTTGGCCAAAAAATAATATCGATGATGATATAGGCAGGCAAATGAGATTAGATTGGACAAACTTTGCAAAAACTGGAGATTTGAGCAAGTTTGGTTGGCCAAGATTTTCTGATCAAAAAACTATGCAAATGAATTATCAAACTGAAATGTCATATACCAAAATTTATGAAGAAAATTTATTTAAATCAATGAATAATTTTTATAATAATGACTTTAAGCCCTAGGGTTCTATAGCTCCGCCACTGCTAACCCATTCAGATAATCCACCGAGGTTGTAAACATTTTTAAAACCTAGGTCTTGAAGAGTCTTTGCAGCTAAAGCAGCCCTAATTCCTGCGGCACAATATATAAGAAGATCAGAATCTTTATTGATATCTAAAGGGTTGGTTGTTGATTCAGCGCTTAATTGAAATTCTATTAATCCTCTTGGAATATGAATAGCATCTTTAATTTTACCTGATTGAGCAACCTCAGATTCTTCACGTACATCAACTATATATGCGCCATTTAGAATCATTTCATTTGCAGTATCAAAATCAACACGAGTTACAGAATCATTTGCAATATCTAATAACTCATTTATTGTAGCCATAAAAACTCCATAGATAATATAAATATAGACTTTCCAATAAGGAATTACAACTCAGCAGACGGCTTATTCGAATTGGCTATAAAGATACCAATTAAAACTGTAATACAACCAAATATAATGATGAAAGTGATTAATTCATCTAAAAATAAATTACCCCAAATAATGCCAAATACGGGTAAAAAATAAGCAACAGTTGAGGTCTTAACAGCACCAATTTTTTCTATTAAACGAATATAACCAATAAAAGCTAAGCCAGTTCCAACTGCTCCTGCCCATATAAGACTAAGAATTGCCTCTTTTGATGGTGTTACTTCTGGAAAAGAAATAATGGTGTATGGTAAAAAAATTAAACCACCAAAAATTAGTGACCATCCTATTAAAACTAATTTATTAACATCTGTAGCAAATTTTTGAATAAATACATTAGCAGTTCCATATGATGATGCAGCTAAAAGACAAGCTAAACTAGCTATAAGAGTTGTTTGTGTATTAAATGGATTAACTATTATTAAAATACCAATAAATCCTATAACTAAACCCAATAATTGCTTTTTACTAACTGGTTCATTTATCCATAAATAAGCAATTATCATTGTAAATAGAGCTGCCGTTGAATTTAAAATTGCCAACATGTTTGAATTTGAGTACAAAGAAGCATATGAAAAAAGAGTAAAAGGAATAGCTGTATTAAATAAACTTAGAAATAAAATTTTATATATATGTCCATGAATTTGATTTAAATATTTCGGCATTAATAAAAATGGCAGAAATAATGAACCTGCAAGGAGTAGCCTTAATCCAACAAAAGCTATAGGACCAAATTCAGGAGTTGCAATTTTTATAAATATAAAAGAACTGCCCCAAACTGCACCAAGCAGAATTAATAATAACCAATACTTAATTTGCATATATAGAATATAAAAAAACCCTCAAAAGTTAATTTGAGGGTTTAAAAAATCTGTTTGTTACAAAATTTAGTAACTTACAGTCGAAAACTTATGATTTACCTCTTGTCAAAAGGTGAATCCTCCGTTTCCTGATTTAATATTAATACTAATAGGACCACCTCCTTCGTAGGGTAAAAATAAAAGTATTTATAAATCCCCATGTCAATCTATAAACACGACACCCAATAAAATTATATACAGAGATTTAAAAAAATTCTACAAGGAATATATTAAGATTTTATTTATTAAAAATTTCTAAAACGCCAGGATGTTTAGGTTGACCATTTTCGCAATTTAGGCCATTTTTAATATGAGGATTCTTGCTTAAAGTTGTTTCAATTCCATTATTAGCAATTTCTAATATGTATGAGAGTGTGGCTTTGTTCAAGGCTAATGTAGCTGTTAGAGGTACTGCGCCCGGCATATTTGTTACACAGTAATGTACAACATCATTCACTAAAAAAGTTGGTGCATCATGAGTTGTTGGATTACTAGTTTCAATACAACCCCCTTGATCAATTGATATATCTACAATTACAGATCCTGGCTTCATATTACTTATCATTTCTGATGTAACTATTTGTGGAGCCTCTTTTCCAGGAATGTAGACTGCTCCAATAACTAAGTCAGACTCAGATACAGCATCTTTAATTGATTCAGGCGTTGACAATATATATTCCATATTATCAGTTCCAAATTTCTCTTTGAGTTCGTCCAGCCTTTTTTGAGATAAATCTATTACTTTTACATGAGCTTTATTGTCTAATGCTTTACTAAGAGCTTCAGTGCCAGCAACGCCTCCACCTATAATACTAATTGTTCTGGGTGCTATATCATTCATGCCGCCAATGAGCACACCCTTACCTTTATTGTGTTTTAGTAAGTGATATGAGCCTACAACTATGCTTATTTGTCCTGCTATTGCGCTCATAGGGGCTAAAAGAGGCATCGAGCCATCATCTGAGGTAACAGTTTCATAGGCTATACCTCTAACACCAGTTTCTATAAACTTCTTTGCCATATCTGAATCTGCAGCTAAATGCAGATAAGTGAATAAAGTTAGATCTTTGTGTAAATATTCATATTCTGATTCTACAGGCTCTTTTACTTTGATTATTAATTCAGATTTTTGGTAAACCTCTTTAGCAGAATTAATAATTAATGCACCGGAATTAGTATAATTCTCATCAGTAAACCCAATGCCTAAACCAGCACCTTTTTGAATGAATACTGTATGACCAGAATTAACTATTGATGAAACAGAATCAGGAGTTAATCCAACTCTATATTCATTATTTTTAATTTCAGTAGGTACGCCTATTAACATTTTTGTAATTTAACATAAAGTATCATTAATTAAAGAATAACCTCTTCAGCTTTAGTTAATGCTATCTCAAACATATCAAACATTTCATCAATTTCTTTTTTTGTAATAATTAATGGTGGGCACATTGCTAAAACATCACCAATAGCTCTTACAATCAACCCCTCATCTTGACATGCTTTAGCAACTACACGTCCAGCAGAACCCATTGGATCAAACCCTTTTTTTGTTGTTTTATTGCTTACTAGTTCAATTCCACAGATCAATCCAACACCTCTAGCTTCTCCTACACTATCAAATGAATTTAATTTATTTACTCTAGTTTGAAAATAATCTCCCATAGAGGCAGCATGTTGAAAAATATTATCTCTTTCATATATTTCAAGTGTTTTTATTGCTACAGCGCAGGCTACTGGATGACCAGAGTAAGTATAACCATGACCAAATATACCTATATCTCCACTTGCATCTCTAACAGGTTCATATATTTCATCTGGAATAATTACAGCACTAATTGGAAGATAACCAGAAGAAAGTGCTTTAGCAATAGTTATAGATGATGGTTTCATATCAAATGTTTCAGCTCCCCAAACATTTCCTGTTCTTCCGAATGCACACACTACCTCATCGTCAATAAGAGGTATGGAATATTTATCAAGAACAGACTGTATAGCAGGAAAATAATCTTTAGGAGGAATAATAACGCCACCTGCTCCCATTAATGGTTCTGCAATCATTGCAGCTATATTCTCAGAGCCCTCTTTATATATTAATGAATCTAAATTATTAGCAAGACGTTGAACAAATTCACTTTCAGATTCATTATCTTTTGCTCCATGATAATAATGAGGAGTATCGATATGTGAAAAACCTTCCGCTGGTAGATCAAAAAGTTTATGTTGTGCAGGAAGACCAGTCATACTTGCACTTGCGACAGTAACACCATGATATCCTTTTAGTCTTGAAATAATTTTTTTCTTTTTAGTATTTCCTAAAGCATTATTGTAATAAGTAAATATTTTTAATTGAGTATCATTAGCATCTGAACCTGAGTTTCCAAAAAAAACTTTACCGTTATTATATGGAGACATATCAATTAACTTTTCAGCTAATCTAATAGCTGGTTCATGACTTTTTGATGTAAATAAAGAGGCATAACCGAGTTTTGCCATTTGTTCTGAAGCAGCATCAGCTAATTCTTGAACACCATAGCCTAATGATGTGCACCAAAGACCAGCCAAACCCTCAAGATATTTTTTACCATTAGTATCATATACATATACTCCCTCTCCTTTATCAAGAATTAATATATCTTCATCTTCTGCATGAGATTTTAAATTTGTTATAGGATGAAATAGATTTGTTTGATCTATCTTAGCTAATTTTTTTAAACTCATTATTTATCCTTATTGATATCCAGCCTACCTAGATTATCTAGGTAATTTTTATTAATTGTATTTTTAATGCTGAAAGGTTTATCTCTATAACTTTTAAGATTTTGCCCTAATCCCATAAAACCATTTCTTCTGGAATTATTTGCTACGTTAAAATCTATATCTACAGTAAAAATATCTTCTTCATTACCTGAATTATGCATGATATTTCCATGAGGGTCAGCAACTATTGATTTACCACAACCTTGCTCACCACAGCTATTAACATCAATATAATATAGTTGTTGCTGTGCAGCTGTTGTTCTAACCATAAGTGTTTCAATATCTCTATCTTTAGTTGGTGTTAAAGTTGGATTAATTATTAGTTCTGCTCCAGCTAATGCTAATGCCCTGCTGGTTTCTGGAAACCAGAGGTCATAACAAATATGAACACCCACTAAGCCTTTATCAGGTATTTCAAAGACACAAATATTATCTGCATGCGCAACATCACATTCATAAGGAAGCCAAGGGTATAGTTTTTTTGCTTTTGTAACGAGCTCGCCATTTGAATTAATAATTGGGGCTGTATTAAAAATTTGTCCATTATCATTTTCATAAAATGATCCAGGAATTAACCAGACATTTAATTTTTTTGCTAAGTTTTGGAAAGACTCTAGATATTTATTTAATTCATAATTTGTATTTTTTGCTCCTGCACCGCCTACTGCTAACTCACTAAGAATAATTAACTCAATGCTTTTATCATCTTCAAAACACTTTTCTATAGCTTCAACGACATATTTAAAGTTATTGGTTTTTTTTAACTCAAGTTGTAATGAGGCTACTCTTAAAATACTCATCTAATTTTCTTTTTTCATACCTACATAAGCCCCAAATAATAAAGCAATTATTAAAGCTATAGTTGCTAAATTAATAATAAAACTAAAGCCTTGCGTCATTATAAAAAGTGCACCAATCAGGGGTCCTGATGCTAATCCTAATTTAGATATAAACCCTGCTAAAGCAGCCATTTGGCCAAATTTGTCAAAAGTTGCACATAAGCCTAATAAATAAGGAATTGTAAAACCCCATGCTATTCCAGTCATAGTGTTCGCTATAAAATAATTATTAACATTATCAGAATAGTGAAGTAAATACGTAAATACTGCAGCGGTGAATATTCCAAAACAAAGAGGGATTGTTCTACCAAATTTAATTCCTATTATATAAACTAGTACTCCACCTAAAATTGAAATAAAGTTAGCAATCGTTAATAGGTTTGATATCTCATTTTTATCCAATCCAATATCTTTACCTAACTCGAAAGCATAATCAGCAACACCCATATTTGCTGCTTGAAATAAGAATAGACAACATAAGGATAAGACCAGAAGTCCAGATAAGGGTATTTGATAAAAATTAGATTTATTTTTTGGTGTTTCGCTGTTTGAATCTACATCTGGAATAAAAGGCAAGATGATCAATGTCATTAAAGTGAAACATATTAATGTTGCAAATAAAGCGCCTTGACCATATGCATCAACAAGTCTAGGAACAGCAAGAATGCCAATACTGCCAAATGAATATTGAACAGCTAAGAGCATTCCAAATATTTTGTCAGGATTATATGTTCTTGCAATTATTGATAATCCTATTCCTACTGAAAGCCCACCAATTGTTCCATGGATAAAACGTACTAAAATTAATATATTTGGATTTGTAATCTGTGTTGAAATAAGATCAAAAACTATTAATCCGATAAATAATAATCTAACAGCTTTTCTCCATTCTACATTCTTAACTATAAAGGTTGCGATCAAGGCACCAAAAGCAGCTCCATATTTATTTGCACTCACAATAAAGCCTGCTGTATCTCTTTCAACACCTAAACCATCAACAAAGGCAGACAAAAATGCTCCACCCAGATTTACATAAAATAAACCTGCAGTCGCTAAAATACTATAGAAAATTGCTGCTATAAAACTTGATTGATCAAAGGTTGTTGATAATGATGAATTACTCATAGTTTATTTAACAAAAAGGTTTAATAGAATGTGATGAAAATATAGCTGATTCCCAAGCAAATTCATACCCATCACTAAAATAGTAATAACTCATACCGTTAGGAAAAAAAGCAAAAGTTATTCCGCCAAAACCTGACATAAATGGAATCCAAACATCCTCAGAACAATTAAAGATATTCTTATCAAATTTACGTGACCAGAAGCCATTATTGTAATAGATATTAACAGAGGGAATTGCCAGTAACGAATTATTATCATTTGGATTTAATGCATCATATAAATAGGTTAATTGTGTAGATGAGTTATTCTTTATATTATGAATAATTGTTGCTAAGCGATCTAAATCAGATCTTAAAAAAAACATACCCCATCCAGTATATGACTGTTTAATGTTGTCATTGGTTGCCAAAACTGATTGAGAAGTTTGACTTAAATTATTTGATTCAAGAAATGGTATTAAGACATCATTAAAATAATCTTTTCTATTTGAATTAGATTGCAAGAAGTTGTTTAAAGCAAGTCCTAAAATGTAGGTATCTGAAGTGTGATAAACAAAACGGGTTCCAGGTTTTGTTTTTTTTGGAAAAGCCGAACAAGCTTTCTTGATTTTATCTTTATGTTCTTCAAACATGAAAATAACTTCTGATGAAGCGACACTACTCTCGTCAAAGTCATGAATAGAGTTAAAATATTGGCCAGTAGACATATCAGATAGATTATTAAGTGTCACATTCTTCCATTTACGTCCATAACATTCTGGGACTAAATCAGATACGTATAAATTTGAAATTGAGCCATATTGTGATTCTAAAAGAGATAAAGAAAAAGTGCCTGCTATTGATTTAGCTAAAGAATAAGATGGTAATAAAATTTGATCACAAAATGGGTAATTGCCTAATCTTGTCATGCAAGAACTAACATAGTGATTATTACTATCTATAAGACCAAACATAGTGACATTAGAAGGATCAATATAATCTGAATTTAAAAAAGATTTATTGGTTAAGTTGTATCGTTTGTATAGATTTTCTATAGAAATTATATTCTTATCACTATTATTAGATAAATTTGGAAGAGCGTTTGTGAATTGAAAATTGGCAGAATATAAACCTACATAATCAAACTTATAATATGCACAAGTTTCACTAGCTATTTCAAAAATTATATTAGATATTTGATTATCATTTGAAATAGAAAATACCCCAATGCCATTATGTATACAATTTGCTGATTTATGAATAAGACTAAAAGGTAGAGTAATTAATGTATTAGAAGAAGAGATTTCAAGTTTAGAGGAGCCAACTCCAAATTGTATATTCCAAAATAAATGGTTTGTTTCAATGATTTTTGTATTTTTTGGATAAACTTTACCGTCAAGGGAAGATATTTCTATTTCAAATTTTGGAATATTTTTATGATTATCTTGATAAATTTTCCTACTATCTATTATTACGTTATAACCAATACCAATAGCAGGCTGATCAACTTTTAAAATACCAGAAAATGATTTTCCATTATTTGGAAGATCTATAGCTGCTTTAGATATATCAGCGTAATGAAATGTATTTGATAGTTGTGCTTTACTCCACAATACATCCGCTAACTCTTGTGAAGTTAGCGGAATACAAAGTAAAAGTAATAAATATTTTTTCAAATACTTTTAAAAAGCTCTGTTAAGAGAAATACCTAAAGTTCTTGGAAGTGCAAAGAATTCTCTATTATTGCTTCCATAAAAACCCTGGGAGAGCTGTGGTCCAAAGGCTGGGTTTAAAAATGCCCCTGTAACGCCTCTTTCATTTCCTAGATTTTTTATAAAAATAGATAAATAAGTATTATCTTTAAAAAAAGTTGAGGACATGTTTGTTATTCTAAATCCATCAAACTTAGCATCATATAAAGAGCTATCCCCAATATAATTTCTAGTATCAGACTGAGAATAAAAATCTAGTCTCTGAGCTAGACCAATACCAGAGTTAAAATAATGAGTATAAGCGAGTCCAATATTTAACATATGCTCAGGACTGCCTGGAAGCTTTGCTCCTTTGCTTGCATAGAGAACAGGAATAGATGCTGGAGTAAAGAGATCTTTTGTAAGATTTGTATCATTAAAAGCATATCCAATATTCCAATCTAATGCACCAACTGTTCCCTGCATTTCAAGATCCAATCCTTTAGTCTCAGCCTCTTCACCATTAATTACCGCATAGTAACCATATACAGGTGTTGCAGTATTAAGCTGGGGATTATCCCAAGTTACGTTATACAAACTCATGTTGTAATAAGTATCTCCCACAAAACCTTTTACTCCAATCTCAAGATTTGTGACTGTATCAGATTGAAATGGAACCCATCCAGCCTCTTCAATAAAAGTTCCCTCTGTAGGCACAGCATTTACACCACCGCGTCTAAAACCTTCAGATAAAGTAGCAAAATAAGTAACATTATCTGCAGGTTTGTATGCCAAATTAGCTTTAAGTAAAGTATCTGAGTCTGAATTAGTTGATGTATCTGTTGCTGGACCAATATTGTATAGTTTAAATGACATATTCATATTAGCGTCAGCATCTGAAGTAAAATCTCTAAACCCTAAAGTTAAATCATATTCATCATTAAGATGGAAGGTAAATTCACCATATATAGCTTCATGATCTATTGTTTCATTAACCAGATAATCAAAATCTTGTTCATTAGGATCAATTACATAATCAACACCCCAATAATAGCCCTTCCAGACATTAACACCTTTAATATAAGTTTGTTGCGCCCTAGACATATCTTCTGATTGATTAAAATAGCCAATAATATAATCAAATGTCTCAGACACTTCTGAGATATATTTTATTTCTAAAGTATCAGCTGAATTGCTATATTGTCTATGTGCTGGTGAATATGGTCTTGCTGGCGTACTCCATATTCCTCCAGCTGTCTGATTATAATAACCAGCTAGCGCTGAGGTATAAACTCCAGTACCTGCAAAATAACCAGTATTATCTGTAATACTTGAACCGGTTTTTTCGTATGTAGATAACGAAACAATTAAATCAAAGTTATCCGCATCGTAGGTTAACTCTGAAGCATAAACTTCAACTTCTCTCTCAGAAGGCTCTAACATTAAAGCTCCATTTTCATATTTACCATAAGTGCCTGTTGAATAGCAATTTGCATCCATTAATGAAACACATGATTCATTTAACATGTACTTAGTACCTGTTGATGCCTGTCTTCTTCCTCCAACATCATCTTCTTGTGTTGTTGCAGTAATAACTAATTCAATATTTTCATTAATATCAAATAATAATTTATGTCTAAAAAAATCTATACCAACAGTATCGGCATCTTGGACTGTTTTAATAGAAGGTGGTGAAGTTATAAAATCTGGATAACCAGTGCCTCCTCTTGGAGTTGGAACGCCATAAGATGGATCAACTGGTCCAAACCATGAATCAAAGCCTGGAATATCTGAAACTCTGAAAACATTTACATAATCTGTAATACCAGGATAGTCAGCATGTGAATAAGCTAATCGATAAGCTACATTGTCAGCTAAGGGGACATTTAGTACTAAATCTAATGCAAAACCTTGTGAATTAGAGCCTGTAACATCTGAAGTTGTTACATTAACACTTCCGCTCATCTCATCCATGATTGGATCATTAGTTATATATCTTATAGTGCCACCTAAAGCTCCTGAGCCATAAAGAGTTCCCTGAGGACCTCTTAAGACTTCTACACGCTTTAGATCTTTTAAAAGAAAATTAGCGAAAATAGGAGTTTTATCCACATAAGTTGAAACTGAGGCAACGGAACTTACAGGATAATCTTGAAGAGCTGATGAATCTACATTTAAACCCCTAATTCTTGCACTATTAGTAGTTCCTGCATTTCTATAACCCCTGTCTATTGTACTTATTCCAGCAAAACTTCTAAGTAATTCACTAGTATCCTGAACTGCTCTTTCTTCTAAATCAGCTCCTGAAATGGTTGAAATATTATATGGAACATCTAAAAGTGACGACTCTCTTGATGTTGCTGTTACTACTATTTCTTCTAGTTCTGTAACTCCATCATTGGCATCTTGTTGATTATCTTGAGCAACGAGTAAAATAGTAAAGAATGAAAAAAATAAAAGTGTAAAATTTTTAATAAGATTATGCATAGAAACCTCCACGTTTTTTTGCATTAATTAATATTAGTATATAACAATAACCCATAAAATAAGATCTACTTTTAATCTAGAAATTTTTTAACTGTACAATTTATTTATATGATTAATAATAAAGAAAATGAAAATTTCAAACACCTATATTGCTGGTAACTTAATTGATGAACCAACTGGTATTAATTTTAATTTAATTAATCCTGCTAATGAGAATCAATATGGAACTCTTCTATGCTCATCAGTTGATCAAGTAAATCAAGCTGTTAAATCAGCTAAAGAAAATGAAAAAGTTGCAGCTAATATAAGTATTGTTAAAAGAATTGATGTTTTACAGTCTATAAATGATCAAATAGAAGTAAGAAGAAAAGAATTTGCTGAAGCTATGACCCTTGAAATGGGAGCGCCAATTACCTTAACCAGCAATGCGCATATTCAAATGGGAACAGATCATTTAATTAATACTATTAGTGAGCTTAAAAAATATAAGTTTGAAGAAAAGTATGATGGCTATAAGGTTTTTAAAATGCCAATTGGTGTATCTGCCTTAATAACTCCATGGAATTGGCCGCTCAATCAAACATTAACTAAAATTGCATCAGCTATAGCAGCTGGCTGCCCTATAATTCTTAAACCTAGTGAATATTCACCTGTTAGCAGTAGATTGCTTATAGATGTAATTGATAACTCAGCTTTACCGAAAGGTTGTTTTAATTGTATTAATGGAATTGGTTCTGAAATAGGCCCAATTATTTCAACTCACCCAGATATTAAAATGATTTCATTTACAGGTTCTACAATTGCAGGTATTGATATCCAAGAAAAAGCAGCGAAAACAGTAAAAAGAGTTTCATTAGAGCTTGGTGGGAAATCTGCACATATAGTTTGTGAAGGTGTTGATCTAAATGCTGTTATTCCAAATGCAATAAATCAATGTTTTATTAATTCTGGGCAATCATGCTCAGCGCCAACTAGATTATTGATTCCAGAGGTTTCTATTAATAATATTAAAAATATTATTGTTAATCATATAAAAACATTGATATTTAATGATCCAAATAATGAAAATACCACACATGGACCGGTTGTTAACAAAAAACAATATAATACTATTCAAGAATTTATCAAAAGTGGTATAGATGAAGGTTATGAAATTGTAACTGGAGGACTTGGAAATCCTGATAATTGCAATAGTGGTTATTTTATAAGACCAACTGTCTTTATTAATGTTGATAATTCTGCAACTATCGCGCAAGAAGAAATATTTGGACCAGTTTTATCAATTATTAGCTATTCTAGTATTGATAATGCTATAGATATTGCAAACAATTCAAAATATGGTTTATCTAACTATATTACATGTCTAGACTATGATGATGGGTATAATATTGCTAAAAGAATTCATTCAGGTCAGTCTATAATTAATAAGATAGGCAGAGGTTCAGTTCCAGCACCCTTTGGTGGATTTAAGCTATCAGGAAATGGAAGAGAACACGGTAAATACGGGTTAGAAGAATACTTAGAAATTAAAGCAATTATTTAAAACATTGCTAATTGTCTATATTCTCTTACCTCAGTATTTGCCATATCGTTAACTTTAACTTTTATATTTGTAAGTGATTCTCCAAATTTATCAAGATAAATATCTAGTTTGTCAGAATCACCACCAAAAAATTTAAAAGCAATTGTCTTATATGCTGCATCTTTATCTAAAGCATTTGTCCACTGGTCAATAATAGGATCAGCGTGTTTTAAGTGTATTAAATTATTCATAAATATTAATATACTGTATAAATATACAGTAGTCAAGTTTAATTAAATTTAGAATCTATAAGCACCGCTATGAACAATGCTGGCGTATCTCCATTTGCAGTCCAGGCATGATTGGTGCCTCTTTGAATAACAATATCGCCTGTCTGTAGTAAAACTTCTTCGTTATCTAAAGTCAAAGTTGCATTTCCACTAATAAGGATAATGTAATCAATGGATTTTGTTACATGCATTCCAGGGTGTTTGTGTGTATTAATTCTTTCGTGTTCAGCGCCTATAGCCTTAAATCCTAATGCAAACATTTCTTCTAACGCTTCTGTTGATATAGATGGATCTTGAGGAGCTATACTAAAGTATCTGATTTTAGATCCGTTAGCTGGTGGAGATAATATAACTGGTCCATCCGTTCTATCAATAGAGTCTGTATTATCAATAACATTGCCATCGGTATTCCATAGTTCTAAAAATATGTTGTCGCCATTAATAATATCTGGTTCGATTATAGAATTGATTTTAATTTCTGATTCGCCATTTTTATCATTACCTGTAACAATTCTTCTAGGTTTAATCATTTTAATTCTCCTATTTTTTAAATATATCTTCTTTATTCTTAAAGGCTTTAAACTCAATAGCATTATCTGAGGGGTCTTTTAAAAACATGATTGCTTGTTCGCCAGTTTTACCTGCAAAACGTATAGTAGGTTTAATAATAAAATTAATATTTTTATCTACTAATGATTTACTTAGTTGATCGAATTCATTCCAGTTTAGAATGATCCCAAAATGCGGTACTGGCACTTCCTCACCATCAACAGGATTAAAGCTCTTGGTCTTTGCATCATCAGTTTGATGACAAACTAACTGATGACCATAAAAATTAAAATCTACCCACTTTGATGATGATCTGCCTTTAGTGCATCCAAGAATGTCTTGATAAAAGCTAGTTGATGTTTTTAAATTATTTACGGGTATAGCAAGATGAAACGGATTCATCGTTATATTATTTCATATAATTCTTATTTTTTGGATGATTGATAAATAAAATCTTTATATGCAGATAACATTATTGTACTTACTAATAAAACAGTAATACATCCTATAATATCGCCAACTGTAAATCTTAAGACGGTATACATATGTATATCATGATCCGTAATAGCCTGTCTAAGAAAATTACCAAAAAGACCATTTATAGAAGCAGATATAACAGTTATTAAAAATATATGGCGAAAATTAGATTTTTTTAAAAGCAACATACCATGACTATAACTAAAAGAGAAACCAGAAACTCTTAATAAGATTAAAGCAAGTAATACAGAAGAAGATGCAAAAATAGATTGAATTAATTCAACTAATGAATATGTGCCATCAACTAAAAATGCATCACCATGCACAAAATAAGATATGCCAATCCATTCAGCAAATACCATAGCTGGAATAGCAATCCATCCAAAGAGACATGTACATATAACTCTTGCTGCATGAGGCAAGTAAACTAAACTACCTGGATAATCTCTATCAGATCCAAAGTCAATAGCAAAATGGATCCACATAATCCACAAACCAAAGTACATAAGAAAAGTAAATGCAAAAGCTTGAAGATAATATTTCATTGTTTAGTTTTTTTAGTTTTTATACGTTAACAGATATTACCAGCTCTCTTTTATCAGAAGTAGATTGTTTAGATAAAATTAATTGAAGATCTTCAAGCTTTTTTAATGTCTTAAAAACAGTTGACCTAGATAATTTTGAAATATTAATAACGTCAGAAATAATACATTCCGTATTTTCTTTTTCCTTTAAAAGGATAGAGTAAAAGACTGTTTTCTCATTTCCATTAAGAGTATTTATCTTGAGCTGATGCTCAATATTGGAAACTAATGCAATAGCTTCCATTAAGTCTTCTTTAAATGATTTCATAATAACTGTAAGTATAAAACATATATATATTAGCAATATATATATGAAAAATAAACATAAATGGCGGAGAGACCGAGATTCGAACTCGGGGTTCCGCAAAGGAACACAACCTTTCCAAGGTTGCACAATAGACCACTCTGACACCTCTCCATAGTTCGGTTGATATTATATGATAAAAATTTAGGAATTAACCTAGGGAAAATATATGCAATTTATCTGAGCACATTGATATTAATTTATCTATTGGTAGTGCTTCACTATTTGTTCTATTTGAACATATAAGATCAATTTTAACTTTATCTTTAATTAACAAGATAATTTCATCTGCTTTATTAAGCTCTTTTAAAGTCATAGATATCCTAGGTACATCCGGATAACCATCTGGTATTGATATTAAAGGATCTGACAGATTATAAGCGTCATTAAGATTACTCATGTCTGGAAAAATAGATGCAAAATGTCCATCCATACCCATACCCAAAAGACAAAATTGATAGTTATTTATATTTATTAATTTTTTTTTAGCATTTGCTTCTCTTAAACTTATGAACGAATTGTTAAATTTATTACTATTAATAATGGATTTGATAATACCCTCATTGCTTAATTTATGTTCGGTATTAACATCCCTTTCATCTGATAAAGTAATATTATATTTAGTCCAATCAATACTTTGATTAGCTAAGAGTTTATAAAAATCCATAGGTGATTTTCCACCAGATAAGACAATATTAGTTTTATTTTTTTTTGTGGATTGTATAAATTTATTAAAAAGTGCTTTATTCAATAAATTTTCGTTAGCAAAACTTTGAATCTTGTTACTGAGCATCTTCTCTATGGTTAAGAAACATAAAATCTTTTGTATTGGCTCGCATGGGATTAATGTCAATTCCTCCTCTTCTTAGAAATCTTCCATATACGCATAATTTGTCTGGATTATACTTATTTAATATTTTAGAAAAAATTTTATCAATACATAATTCATGAAATTCCCCAATATTTCTGAATGATAGAAAGTATTTATTTAACCAAGCTATATTCATTGCGGAACTGGAGCGAACATATATTATGGCCCAGTCAGGTTGATTAGTTACTGGACATAACGATCTAAATGCTTCAAATTTATAAACTTTATTAGTCTTAGTAGTTCTATTTTTATTATTAATTAATGATTTTGAACTTGGTTTCTTAGGAAATAATTCCCTAATTTTAACTTTAACTGAAATTTTACAAATCTTAGAAAGATCATCTTTTATTCTTTTAATTATTTCACTTGAGCTTGAAAACTCTTTATTAAAGAATGAATTTAAGTAAATTTTCATAGACTTCGATTCAATAGTTATTGTAGATTTGCTGGGAATAATAATCTCAAGAAGCACTAGATGTGGAGATTTATATTTATCTAAATAAGAAAATTCATAAGCGTTCCATATATCAATACCATATTTTGATTGATGTAAGCCTTTGTATTTTGATTGCTCTCTTTGTCTTATGATTGGATCTAGAATATGAGAGTTTTCTTTAATCTTAGTTTGATTAATATTTTTACCTAAGTATTTCCTGCTCACTGTCTAATACCAATACCTTTATTGAGTAGATAAAGACAGACCACTGTAAAAACAACTATAAATGAAAAGATCATACCTAATGCAAATGGTATTGATACATCACTAACTCCTAACATACCCTCTCTAAAAGTATTGACTACATAAAGCATTGGATTAACCATGGACACATTTCTCCAAAATTCAGGGAGAATATTTATAGAGTAAAAAACTCCACCAAGATATATTAGAGGAGTAAGAATAAAAGTTGGAATTATTGAGATATCATCAAAACTATCAGCAAAAACAGCATTTATAAATCCCATCAATGAAAAAAGAATCGCAGTTAAAAAGAGAACAAGAAGTGTTAAACCAGGATTGACAACTTCAAATGCTGGATAAAAAAATAAACTAACCACATAAACTATAAATCCTATTAAAATACCCCTGGAAACACCACCAATAATAAAACCTAATAAAATTGCCCAATTTGGCATTGGTGAAACAAGTAGCTCTTCTATTGATCTTTGAAATTTTACTCCATAAAAAGACGAAGTAACATTTGCATATGAATTAGTAATAACTGACATCATAATTAGTCCTGGAATCATAAACTGAATGTAGTCTAAGCCATCCATAGATCCGATCCTTGGTCCGATAAGTGATCCAAAAATAACAAAATACAAAGACATTGTTACTGCTGGTGGTACTAAAGTTTGAACCCATATTCGCATAAAACGCCTTATCTCTTTTATTGATAAAGTTATTAATGAATTAAAAATTTCTTTTCTTCTATACATTATCTTTTTACCATTTCGATAAATAATTCTTCTAATCTATTTGATTCATTTCGCATAGAGTTAACTTGTATGGATTTTTCACTAAGAAGTTTAAATAACTCATTTATATTCTTATCTTTTGAAACTGCAGCTACTAAGGTAGTTGGATCATCAAGTCTCATAGGAAAACCATCAATAATAGGTGCTTCATTTATAGGTTTATTTAAATCTAAAACAAAACCCTGCACATCAAGCCTACTAAGAAGATCCTTCATGCTAGTATTTTCAACAATTTCTCCATGATCAATAATTGCAATGTTTTTGCATAACTGTTCAGCTTCTTCTAAATAATGAGTTGTTAATATAATAGTTGTTCCGCTGTCATTAATTTCTTTTAAAAATTGCCACATTTCTCTTCTAAGCTCTATATCAACACCAGCTGTAGGTTCATCTAAAATTAATAACTTTGGTTCATGAATTAATGCTTTTGCTATCATTAACCGCCTTTTATAACCTCCAGATAATGTTCTGGCTTGATCATTTCTTTTATCCCATAAACCTAGACGTTTCATTACATTTTCAGCTTTTATTAATGCTTCTCTCAAAGGTATACCATAATAACCACCTTGAGTAACAACTATGTCTATAACTTTTTCAAAGTTTCCAAAATTTACTTCTTGCGCAACAACACCAAGAAGACGTTTGGCTTCAGAAAAATTATCGTCGATATCTATATCGAAAATTTTAACAGAACCTGACGACTTGTTTACTAAGGAGCCAACTATGCCGATTGTAGATGATTTGCCTGCACCATTAGGTCCAAGAAGTGCGAAGAAATCTCCTTCTTGAACTTTGAGATCTATTCCATTTAATGCAACTATATTATTAGCATAAATTTTCTTTAAATTTGAAATTTCTAAAGCATAACTCATGGTGAGCTATTTTAAACTTTATCTTTATCAGTTCCAACTACAAATAAACTCAACAAAATTCCAATAATAAGTCCTATCCAAGCACTAAAAAATGTTATGAATACAGCTATTAATAAAGCTGATGCCATTTCAGAATTTTTCTTAGGAATTGCCATAGCAACATAGGCACAAGCAAAACCTGTTAATATAAGAGTTAATGTTAAAGCCATCTGCATTAATGGTTTCATTAATGTAATAAAAGGTAAAGTTACATACAAAAATGGGATACCCATTAAATAATATGAACCTAAGCCATCAAATATAGATGGCATTTCCTTTGGACCTTTTTTCCAACGCTCTGCTACTACAACATGAACTCCTGTCCATAAAGCACCTTGGGTTGGAAAAAATGGATTGACTAAAAGACCTAAGAAATTTCTCATAGCCACAGAAAGATGTGATCTATCTAAATTAACATCAAGCGGCTCATCTGGTCTTTGTGTTTGAGCATCATTTAAAACCTCTGTTCCAGTTATTAAATCACCAAATAATAATGTATATCCTATTATTACTAATGGAAGCGCCTCAACATACATATCGAAAGATGGAAAGCCAATTGCTAGAGGCGATGTTCTGTTAAATAATGAAACTACATCAGGAATTCTAAAACCCCATTCAATATCAAAAGTTACCTCATTAAGTAAAAATGCAACTAATGCAGCTAAAACAAAACCTGGCAATAAGCCCAATGATCCTATTACTCTAAAAAAGTTATTTTTTAATGCTAATCTTTTAAAAGGTTCAGAAAATGTAGTAATTACGCAAAGAGAAATTGCAAGAATCATTGATACAGGTTGAACCATTAATTTATCAAGATCAGTAACAAAGACTTGATAAAATGCTGCCAATGCAGCTCCTAAAATAATTCCAGCCTTAAGTCCGTTAGGTATAATTTCAATAAGCTTTTTTCCCCAGCCTGTAATTCCCATAATAAAAAGCAATAGAGTAAATTCTATACACATGGCTGCCATAAACTTAAAAATTTCTGGATCATATACTCCATTAAATTGTCCTTTAGCAGCGAATGCAGCTATAACTATAGGCACTGCTGGTGTAACCCAGCCTGGAGCCATTGGTTCACCAAAAAAAATAGGTCCAGCTCCTATGAGTGTTCCAGCAATAAAACTTAAGGCTACCCCTTCCTCAAAAGTTAATCCAAGACCCATAGCAATTGGAACAGCTGCAAAAGCAGTAGCTCCTGATATAACCATGCCTTGAAAGAACTCTCCAGCTCTTAGATTAAGATGAATAAAAGGAATTCTAAGTGTAAATGGCCCCCACTTAATACCCTTACTGGTTGTTGTGTTAGTTGCTGTATTCATTTTGATAGATTAGACATCCCCTCCTCTAAACCTTTTAATGTTAAAGAATACATCCTATCATCAAATAAGTCTCTTAAGATACATACTGATGAGGTGTAATCCCAATGATCATCTGGCACTGGATTTAACCATGCCATATTTTCAAAATGTTTTGATAATTTCTTGATCCATGCTGATCCAGGCTCTTCATTCCAATGCTCGATACTCCCACCTGAATTGGTAATTTCATAGGGAGCCATAGTTGCATCACCTACAACAATAACCTTGTAATCTGGAGTGTATTTATTAATTATGTCTTGAACGAGTATTCTTTCTTGACTTCTTCTTCTGTTATCCTTCCATACTGACTCATATATGCAATTATGAAAATAATAATACTCAAGATTTTTAAATTCAGTTTTTATTGCTGAAAATAATTCTTCACAAAGTTTTACATATGGATCCATTGATCCACCAACATCAAAAAATATCAATACTTTTACTGCATTTGCTCTTTCTGGGACCATATTAATATCAAGATATCCGGCATTTTTAGCAGTAGATTTTATAGTTCCATCCATATCTAACTCTAAATCATTACCTTGACGTGCAAACTTTCTTAAGCGACGAAGCGCCATCTTTATATTTCTTGTACCAATGGTAATAGAGTCATCTAAATTGCTATATTGACGTTGTTCCCAAACTTTAACTGCCTTTTTTTGTCCTCCTGCTCCACCTACTCTTATGCCTTCAGGATTTTGTCCTCCATGACCAAAAGGAGAAGTACCGTTTGTACCTACCCATTTAGAACCGCCTTCATGTCGTTCTTTTTGTTCTTCAAGACGCTTTTTGAATTCTTCAAGCAGCTTATCTAGACCTCCAAGTGATTTAATTTTTTTTAATTCTTCTGGATCTAATTCTTTTTCAAATGCTTTTCTTAACCAATCATCTGGAATTAATGCTTGAAATATATCCTCAAGCTTTTCAATTCCTTTAAAGTAAATTTCAAAAGCTTTGTCAAACTTATCGTAGTGTTTTTCATCTTTGACAAGTATTGCGCGTGATAAATAATAAAAATCATCAAGGTCAGCATAAGCAACTCTTTTTTCTAATGCACCTAATAAATCAAGCAGTTCCCTAAGAGAGCAAGGAACTCCAGAGGCTTTAACTGTTTGAAAAAGATTTATTAGCATAAATTTTTATTTATTTGCTGATTCTCTTCTAGACATAAATGCCAATCTTTCTAATAAATGAACATCTTGTTCATTTTTTAAGAGAGCTCCATAAAGTGGTGGTATTGCTTTTGAAGAATCAGCGTTTTTTAAAATTTCATCAGGCATATCGTCCGATAATAATAGTTTCAACCAGTCAATGAGTTCTGAGGTCGAAGGTTTTTTCTTCAATCCTGGTATTTTTCTAAGATCAAAGAAAATTTCTAAAGCATCATTAACAAGTTTTTTCTTGATTTTTGGATAATGCACTTTAACAATTTTATTCATGGTTTCTCTATCAGGAAAATTAATATAATGAAAAAAACATCTTCTTAAAAAAGCATCAGGTAATTCTTTTTCATTGTTAGAAGTCATAATAATTATAGGTCTATGTTTAGCTTTAATAGTCTCGCCTGTTTCATAACAGAAAAATTCCATACGATCTAACTCTTGAAGTAAATCATTAGGAAATTCAATATCGGCTTTATCAATTTCATCAATTAAAAGAACAACTTGTTCTTCAGAGGTAAAAGCCTCCCATAGTTTTCCTTTTTTAATATAGTTTGCGATATCTTTAACTCTTTCATCTCCAAGCTGAGAATCTCTAAGTCTTGTTACAGCATCATATTCATAAAGTCCTTGTGTGGCTTTTGTAGTAGATTTTATATGCCACTCAATTAAATCTAACCCTAAGGCTTCAGCAACCTCTATTGCTAGCAAAGTTTTACCAGTACCAGGCTCACCTTTAATCAATAAAGGTCTTTCTAATGCTACAGATGCATTAACTGCCATACTAAGATCATCTGTAGAGATATAATTTTTAGTTCCTTTAAACTGCATAATTAATTCCTATTTTATTTTTATATTGTAATTTTTTCTTCTGATTTAAGTATTCTAGTGAGTTGTCTGCTTGAAGCAACTAAATTTTTATTTAGATCCCATATTCTGCAGTCTTGTTCAAAGTATCCATTATTAATATCACCTGCTACAAAATCTAGCATTAGTTCTTCAGTTTGTGGCATTTGCCTAATATGTGTAGTTAAAGTCAATGTAGGTACCCATCCAAGTGGTCCATATTTATTAGAGACAACTGGAGGAAGAATATCTGAAAAAAATGATAAAGCATATTGATCTGGAATACCTCCTTCTAATGATATATATGCAGAGCATCTAGCATCGGCATCTTCATTTGTAATTTTTCTATCCCACCATGCATGATCAGGATGGACAAAACAATCCACCTGCTTAACAAAAGCGGGTGTAAATCCAGGCTTTATATTTTCATAATCTAAATTTACAAATTTATCTTTATTAGTATTTAGAAATATTTCTGGAATTGGTGATTCAAGCCCTGCATAACCTTTCATGTGTTCAAAATCTGAACACAACCCTGTATAAATGCATTTAATATTATTATCTTGAAAAATGGTAACTCTGCCTGTTGAGCTGCCTTTGCTAATTCTTATAACATCAACCTTAATATCTATCTCTCGAGGCTCAGTTCTATCTAAGTACTGTATTGATGAACTAATTGCACAAGAATGAGGCAATGTTGATGTCAGCGCTTTATGCATTATTGCCATCAAATATCCACCATGAGGTGTATTTCCAACGAAAAAATTTTCGCTTGGTGTTACCTTATATGAGAAATCATCAACCTTCTCGATACTAATTGCATCTATAAATTGTTTAAATTTGTCCATAATTGTTATTTTTGTTAGATAATTGTAATTCATAAGACTAGAAGAATCTTTATAAAATGAATCAATTATTTGATATAGCTTGTAACTTTACTCATGAAGCTTTTGCTAATGATTTAGATGAGGTTATTAATTCAGCAGTTAATGTTGGTGTAAACAAGTTTCTTGTTGTTTCTGCTGAACTAACTGACCAACCATCAATAAATAAAATAGTTAAAAATAATAATTGTTACTTCACTACTGGTGTTCACCCCCATCATGCTAAAACATTTAACAGTGATTCTGTTCTAAAAATGCATGAACTTGTTTCAAAATATAATCCGAATGCTTTGGGTGAGATGGGTTTAGATTTTTTTAGAAATATTTCTAGTTATGAAGAACAGATGTATGCTTTTGAAGAGCAGATAAAATTAGCTATTAAATTTAATAAACCGCTGTTTCTTCATCAAAGAGAATCGCACGAACCTTTTATAAAACTAATAGATAAATATAAGAATGATATTGATAAAGCTGTTGTACATTGTTTTACTGGAACTCAAAATGAACTTGATGATTATCTTGATAATGGTTTTTATGTAGGTCTAACTGGATGGATCTGTGATGAAAGAAGAAATAAAGAATTGCGAAAATCTATTAAGAATATTCCTCTTGATAAATTAATGATAGAAACAGACTCGCCCTATTTAATTCCAAGAAATCTTTCTCCTAAGCCAAATAAAAATAGAAATGAGCCAAAATATCTTATGCACATAGCTAACGAAATTGCTAAATTAAGAGAAGAGCCTCTTGAATTAATATGTGAGTCCACTTATAAAAATGGTGAAGATTTTTTTAGCCTAACTTAGAAATATCTAAATCATACTCTTTACAAACAGCTTCATTATCAGAACCAGATGCCACAATATTAGAATTTTGTTCTAAGTAAGTTTTTGAGAATCTCGGTGAAGGAGTTGGCTCAGCAAAACCATTTATATTCATAAAAGTTTCTCTAGCGACATGATGAGGGTGTAATGGTGTTTCAGTAAGACTTAAGACTGGTGAAACACAAGCATCAGAATTATTAAATATTTCAGCCCATTCATCCCTGGTTTTAGTTTTGATGACACTTGCCATTTTTATCTTTAATTTTGGCCAAATTAGTCTATTCATTTGATCTAAAAAATCTTTATCGTTGATTTCTAGCTTTTCTAATAACTCTTTATAAAATTGAGGTTCAATAGCGCCTATAGCTATATGCTTCTTATCTCTGCATTCATAGGTGTCATAAAAATGTGCCGCTCCATCTAATAGATTTGATTCTTTGTTCTCTTTCCAAAATCCCATTTCTTTAAATGAGTAAAACATACTCATCAGCATTGAGCTTCCATCTATCATTGCTGCATCAACTACCTGCCCTTCTCCAGTTTTTTGCGAATGAATAAAAGCTCCAAGCATCCCAACAGCTAAAAGCATACCTCCGCCACCAAAATCTCCTACTAAATTTAATGGAGGTTGTGGATTTTCACCTTCTCTACCCATAGAGTCTAAAACTCCTGATAGAGCAATATAATTAATATCATGACCAGATTGATTTGCCATAGGTCCTTCCTGACCCCAACCTGTCATTCTTCCATATACTAATGAATTATTAATTTCTAGACATTCTTTAGGTCCTAAACCAAGCCTCTCCATAACACCTGGCCTAAAGCCTTCAAATATACCATCCATCTGTGAGATTAATTTTTTTATCTCATGAATTGAATCAGGATCTTTTAAATCTACTGTTATAGATTTTTTATTTCTATTGTGAATATCAGCTTTATTAAAATTTCCATGATTAGATGATTTATCAAGTCTAATAACATCAGCACCTAAATCAGCTAATAACATTCCACAAAACGGCCCTGGACCAATTCCAGAAAACTCTAATATTTTTAAACCTTTTAATGGGCCCATAATAAATTATTGAAAAACCTTAAACTTTACTAACATTATCGGCAATAAAGTTAATGAACTAACAAATGCTAATAATAGTGCTATTGCAGTAAAAATGCCAAACAATGCTGTTGGTGCAAAATTAGATAGCATTAAAATAGAAAAACCAACCGCAATAGTAAATGCTGTATAAAAGATTGCTCTTCCAACGCTTAAATGTGACAGATGCATACTTTCCTCAGCATCATGACCAGCTTTAATATAAGAACGATATCGATATAGATAATGAATAGTATTATCAACAGCCATGCCTACACTTATAGAAGCTACCGTAATAGTCATAATATCTAAGGGTATTTTTAGCAGGCCTAATAACCCCAACACACTTGAAGCCACAAAAATATTTGGCAAGATCCCAATCAACATAATTTTTATTGATCTAAATAAAATTAATAACATAAATGCAATAACAACAAATACCAATGTAAGTGAACCAATTTGTGATGTGAAAAGCGATTGCAGCATATTATTATAAAGCACAGCAAGACCAGTTATTTCAAATTGATCTTTTGAAAGATTAAAGTTATTAACCAAATCCATTTCGATCTTTGTTAATAATTCATCTCTATTTAATGATTCTGCTGATTCTATTACTCTGGTTGATATTCTTACTTTCGAATCATCTTTGTTGATATATGAATATAATAACGTTTCTCTTATATCCTCAGGCAAGACAGATCTTAATAATGCTAATTCAAGATCATTTAAATCCTCATTATCATTAATTTGTCTGGCTAATTTAACACCACTTGCAACACTTAAAACTTTACCAATCTCAGGCATTGCATCAAGATAATCATGAATTTCTTCTAATTTTGCTAATGAATATATATTCCACCAGTAACCTGATGCTTGGCTATCATCATCTGCAAACATATCATCAAAAAATAAATCATCAGTATCGTCTGTAGTGATGTTATTAGAATCATCTTCAGGCTCATTAATGATAATATCTAAGGTTGCTGTCCCACCAAGCTCCTCATCCAATAGCAGCATGCCTTGATATATCTCAGTGGATTCGTCGAAGTAATCAATAAATCTATTCTCTACAATTAATTTAGACATTCCTATAAAAAATAAAATAAAAATAATTAAATAGGATGCTGACAAGAAAACTTTATGTGCATTAGTAAATTCAGCAATTGTTTTTAAAATTAATCTTATGTTTATAAAATCACGTGTTAGTCTGGTATCTAGAAGAGCAAAAGCTGCAAGCAGGAAACTAAAGGTGAATAATAAGGCAAATGACATTCCTACAGCCATCATCTTTCCAAATTCAATTACAGGCTTTAGATCAGCGAAGGTTAAAGATAAAAAGGCTATAGCTGTTGTTAATGCAGCAAATAAACACGGCATAAACATTCCTATAAATGTCTTTTGTAGTGCTAATTTTCTATTTGACTCTTTACTATCTGAAAACCTAACCATTACATGCACAGTCAGAGAGATTGTTAATATAAGTAATAAGGCTACAAAGTTAGATGATACAACACTAATTTTCCAATCCATTAAACCCAATATACCGGCGGTAAAAGTTGATGTTATAAAAGCATTGGTTAGAGGCAAGAATACAAACCAGATATTCCCAAAAAATAAATACAGCATTAGGGCAAAAATTATTGCAACGCCTATACCAAATGTAACCAGATCTGATTTTATATAACTCATCATATCTACAGCTATCATAGAAGGGCCGCCTAGAAATAATGTTGCTTTATCTCTATAAATATCAAGAATATTTCTTATTTCTTTTATAAGAATTTCTTGTTCAATAGATTCAATTTCATTAAATGCTGAAATTTGCTTATTGAGTTTTTTAATATATTCATCATCAGGATTAATTTCTGCAAGAGCTGTGTATCTTTCATTGACTAAATTACTTTTTTTAATATTTTCAGATATAACTACCTGAAGTGCAGTTGTTTTTCCGTCAGATGTTAATATTAAATCTTTGTATATAGGATTATCTAGAAACTCTTTTTTTGCTTTTATAAAATCGATATCTGGAGATTCAAGATCTTTTAAATTATCTGCAACATCTGTTAATGGAACCTTGGGTTGAAAAAAAATAGGCGCATCTAAAAGTGAAAATACATCTTCAACTCCCTGAACCTTACTTAAGTTCATCTCCAGATCGCTCAAAGTCTGCAGCGAATTCTTTGAAAATAACTCATTAAAGGGTTTAAAAGTTACTATCAAAAAATCTGAGCCGCCAAATTCATCACCAGATTCCTGATAAATTTTAAAAGCTAAATCATTTTCCAACACTAAGGCATCGGATGAAGCATCTAGCTTAAAATTATTTAATCCTATTAAACTTATTACTAATGATATAAAGACAATTAAAAGAATTTGTTTTGGGTAAGTTAGGACTAAATTTATATATTTACTTATAAAGCTCATAAGTTACTTATTTGCACATTCAGGGCTATCAATAATTTTTGGATTTGATTCATACTCATTTAAGTCATATGTGGACATAGATAAAGCATGAATCTTATCCATAGTTACTCCTAATGATTCAAAAACTTTTTTATGTCTTTTAACTAATGATAAATCTTTAAATAAATCTGAAACAATGATTAATTTAAAATGTGTTTCAGAATTTTCAGGAACATTATGCATATGACTTTCATTTATAAGATCTATAAAAGATGGATTAAATACAGTATTTAATTTATCCATAATCTTTGATTTAATGTTATTGGGTTTCATGTGAGTATTATAAGTTGAGAAAGTGCTATTTATATTAATTCTAGTAGATTTCTAACTATCAAGTGATTTGGAGTTATTCAATTGTTCGAGCATCTCAATAACCTTTTCCCATAATTGCCAGTTTTCATTATCTAATAATGCTGCATATTCTGCTGCCTTCATCATTGCAATAGTTTCAGCATCATCTCCATATTGCGATATAAGATCTATAGCTAACTTTCTAATCATTTTTTTATAATTTTTGGGATGAAGTAATCATGATTTATACTTATATTTTGACATAGCAGAATAAAAGATTCTAATAAATATTATAAGTTTGATTTTTATATAAATATGAAAATATGGTGGTATAAAGACGATAAAACCGGTCATCTTAAACAGGTAGAGGCAGTTCTTGATGAATTAAAAAAAGATTTTGAGATATCTATAAAGGAGATAAATTGTAAAAAATCTCCATTTAAAGATATTTTGAATCTTCTTGCCGCAATTTTTTTTAAAGATACCAATTCTAATCCAGATATTTTAATAGGAGCTGGTCATAATACTTACCTGAAAATATTAGCAGATAAGATTAGGTTAGGTGCATCCAAGACAAAATCTATAGCAATTCTTAAGCCTAGCATTTTTAGATCTTGGTTTGATTTAATATGTGCTCCTGAACATGATTATTATGAAAATATTGAAAAAAATACTTATACATTTATTGGCTCACTAGCAAAAGTTATAGATAACATTCCTGATAAAGATATTGGTCTAATTGCTGTAGGAGGTAAAAATCAACATTATGAATTTTCGACTAAAGAAATCTTTAAACAAATTGAATTTATCTTAAGTCTTTATCAAACAAAGAAATGGTATATATTTAATTCCAGAAGAACCCCACCAGAATTAACACAAAGATTAAATTCTCTTAATAGTGATTCAATAAACTTTATAGATATAGAAAACCAAACAACAGACTTAAATGAAATTGTTGGAAAAGCTGATATAAAATTTGTTTCGCCAGATAGTGTCAATCTGGTATTTGAAAGCCTATCATCTAAAGGATCTACATATTTATTTTATCTTAAACCAAAAAATAATGGCTTTAAGATGCTCCGTAATAAAAAACCTAATAAAAACTTACCTATTTCAGATGGATGGAAGTTCTATAAAAATAAAATTATTGAACTTATGAATAAATTAAAAATATCCAGAGATGTAGGCTATGTTGAATTCGATGATATAGCTAACAGTATAAAAGCCTATTCATTAAAAAAACCTAATAGCCATTATCAATTGTATGCAGAAGTTGAAAAAGTTGCATATCAAATATCAAAATTAATAAGATCATGAAGATATGTCATTATCTTTCAGGCTCAACCTTTGCTGGAATAGAACAACATGTAGCTGAACTTGCAGCTTTACAACAAGCTAATCATGATGTGACTATTCTTTGCGATAAAGCTATTGGTGAGCACTATAAAAACTTTAATGTTATTGATGTAAAACACTCTTCTAGAAGATCTTTATTGGGCGCTTTTCGAATTTATAAAATTCTTAAATTAAATAAATTTGATATTATTCATGCGCATGCCTCTAAACCTGTATTTATTCTAAGTGTTGTTAAATATTTTTTAAAATTTAAATTTATTGGCTCTATTCATGGCGTTAAGTCTAACAATAAAATTTTTAATTATGCTGATTATGTTATTGGCGGAAACAAGAAGCTTTTAAATGGAATTCAATCTCCAAATTCTGTAATACATAATTGGTATCAATCATCATCTGCTGAAAAGCATAAGAGCATCCATGCTTTGGCAGTTGGGAGACTTGAAAAAGTTAAAGGCTTTGATTTATTAATTAAGTCATGGATTAATATCAAAACCCCTCTTCTTATAGTAGGTTCTGGTAGCGAAAGAGAATCTTTAGTTGCATTAATACAAGAGTTGAATCTTACCAATAAGATTTCAATTACTAATTGGGTTGAACAAGAGGAGTTATTCAAATTATATGCACAATCAAAAGTTTTAATCATTTCCTCAAGATCTGAAGGAGGTCCTAGAGTTGCTTTAGAGGCTTTAGCGAATAATTTACCAGTTTTATCTACTGATGTTGGGCATATGAATCTTATATTACCTCAAGAGATTTTAGCAGAGCCTGATAATCTTGAATCACTTCAATCATTAATGGAATCATATGTTGATAATATTATTAATCTAAATCAAGAATCTATTTTTGAATTTGTTAAACAAGAATTTTCTTTAGCAAAGCAAGCTGATAAAGTTATGAATGTCTACTTATCAGTTCTTAACAAAGATTCATAGACACTTAATGTGCTATTAATCATTCTTTCAGATGTAAAAATATTTTTTTTTGGTCTTAGTTCTTCTTGAGAGAGTAAATCAATAGATTTATTCTTAAGTTCAGACAAATTACCAAGCTCAACAAGACCTTGAGGAAATAATTCACTTAATATCTCTTTAGTACCACCATGATTCCATCCTGCTATTTTGGTGCCAACACTAGCTGCTTCAATAGTAGTTCTGCCGAATGGCTCAGGTGTTTTTGATAAATTAAACACTATATCTGAAAGTTTATAGATATTTACAATATCAGATCGAGATCCGCAGAAAGTGATTCTATTTTGTAAATTTAAAACTTCAACTTTTGCTTTTAATTTTTTAAAATATTTTTTCTTACTTTGGGAAACTGGCCCTACTATCAGTCCATGAATATTTTGATTATCTAAAAGATTTATAAGTTCAATAAAATCATCGACGCCTTTCCACTTTGTAATCCTTGCAGGTAAAGTTAAGATTCTCTTATTTTTGGTATAAGGAAATTCTTGGTACCAGTCAAATGTCCATTCAGAAGTTAAAGGCTCTTCATTAAACTCATTTAAATCACAACCTCTTGGTATAACTGTTATTTTATTTGGAGATACTTTATATGTGGACTTTATATAATCTTCAACTGTTTTTGAAATACTTATAACATGATCAACTTTCGCCATCACCTTGCTGTATATTGGAAAACTATATAGACCATGAAATGTTGATACATGAACTGGTTTGTTTTTCTTAAATTTTTTTAAAGCTCTATAGGTCACCCAGGCTGGCATCCTTGAACGTACATGTACTATGTCAGGATTAATTTCTTTTATTATCTTGTATAAATTGTCAGCTAATTTTAATGTTTTAAATCTTTTTAGATGGATTGGCATACTTATATGATTACCGCCTGAGGCTATCAGAGAAGCCTCAAGTTTGCCGCCATTGGAAATTACGTACGATTTATGCCCTTTTTGAACTAGAGCCTTAGATAGGTCTAAAGTTCCTCTCTCAACACCACCAATATTTAATTCAGGCAGTATTTGTAATACTTTCATCTTATTCGTATCTTAAAGATAATGCTGGGTCTAGTTTTGCTGCCCTTCTTGCTGGCCAAATTCCAAAAAATAGGCCAACAGCTGCAGAAAAAGTAATAGAGCCTATAATAGCTCCTAAAGGAATATAAAAAGCCCATTCTTGAAATGAAGAGAATATATAATACATTCCTGCACCCAAAATAACTCCAATAATTCCACCTAATAAACATAACAACATTGCTTCAACAATAAATTGCATCATGATAGCTCTATGAGTTGCGCCCAATGCTTTTCTTAAACCAATTTCTCTAGTCCTTTCAGTTACAGAAACAAGCATAATATTCATTACGCCAATACCGCCTACAAGTAAACTTATCCCAGCAATACCAGTTATTAAAATAGTAAAAATAGCAACAGCTTCATTTCTTAAATCTGAATACTGACTCCAATCATTAATTCGAAAATCATTATCTACTCCAGGACCAATATCATGCTGCCTTCTAAGAACCTGTTCGATTGCTACCATCGCCTCTTCAATATTTTGATCATTAGAGATACTGACAGAGATTGAATTAACAGTTTTTCTTCCATAAATTCTATCGCTTGCTGTTAACAATGGGACATAGACATTGTCATCAGGTGACCTCCATCCGCTTGACCCTTCACTTTCTAGTATTCCAATCACTCTAAAAGGAACTCCTGAAATCAATAATTCTTTATTCAACATAGTTCTAGGTGATGTTTTTAGCTCAGTTGCTACTTTTGGACCAATAACTGCAACTCTTTTTCTGGAAAGATTCTCATTTTCAGTAAAATTCCTTCCACTTGAAATTTTATAACCTTGGATATCAAAGTAATTTGTCCAGTGGCCACTTATACCAGCACTCATATTATTATTACCAAATTTTATTTGACGACTGCCTTCAATACTTGGCGTAATCTTCCAATCAACTTTAGTATCATCGCGAAGAGCTTCAGCATCTTTTATAATTAATGGATTGCTGCCATAGGTTACTCCACCTCTTTTTCTTTGACTTGCATAAACTGATAAAACCCTGCCACCTAACTCATCAATTTCATCATTAAGAGCATTTTGGGCACCTTCACCTATAGCAATCATGGCTATAACTGATGCTGTGCCAATAATAATTGCTAGGGATGTTAAGAATGACCTTGTTGCATTAGCTCTAATTGAATTTATTGCAGAATAAAGAGATTCAACAAATAACATAACTAAGCTCCAAATGAAGATGAAACTCTAGCTCTAAATTTTTCTTGATAATCTACTAGACTTTGGCTTGGTAAAACAAATACCTGATCCCCTTTATCAAGACCATTAATAACCTCAACATTGGTTAAATCAGATTTTCCTATTTGAACCCATTTTAATTCAGGACCAATTTTTGAATCTTTAATGACTATAAATTTATTAAAACTTTCGCCTTTAACTTTATCTTTTAAAAAAGTATTTACTTGCTCTTCTGGCATTTCTAATAATGCAGCAGCAGATTTAATATCTTTTCTTGTTCTTAATGAGCTTGTAGGGATACTTAATGAGACGCTTTCATCAAGAATTTGTATTATTACATCTGTATTCATTCCTAAAAGTAATAAATTTTCTTTATTTTCTATATCAATAAGAATGGGAAATAAGGTTACATTTTGTTCAACCTTAGCTAAAGGCTCTATTTTTGCTACTTTTCCAAAAAATTGTCTGTCTCTATAAGCAGAAACTTTTATGGATACATCCTGACCTACCCTAACTTTACCAACATCTATTTCATCAACTAAAGCTCTAACTCTAACACTTTCCAAATCAGCCATTCTCATAAGTATAGTCCCACCGCCTACAGCAACACTTGGTGATGATATAACTTGTCCAACCTCAACACTTCTTGAAATAATGGTTCCTTCAGTGGGTGATCTAACGATAGTATCATCTAATGAAATTTTAGAATTTTCTAGATTAACCTCAGTTCTAACTAAAGCTGATTGGGCAGATGCAAAATTTTCTTGAATATCTTCAAAATCTTTATCAGCAATGCTACCTTCAGCATGCAAAGCTTGCCCTCTAGATAATTGAGACTTAGCATTTTCCAATCTAACTTTAGATAATTCTAAATCTGCTCTTGCTTGTGCAAGTATATTATTAGGTGTTCTTTGATCAATTCTCGCTAAAATAGCTCCTTTTTTAATGTAATCACCAACCTCAGCACCTAAAAATAGCACTTCACCAGAAGCTTTTGATTTAATTTCGACTGTTGAAATAGCTTCTATTTCACCAGATGCTTCAATTGATAACTCTAAACTCTTATTGGTTGCTTCTTCTTTTGAATAGTACTTAAAACTATCCTCTTTAGCGTCATCAGAGCCACCACAAGATACCAACAAAGTTGATATTAATAATATTGATAAGATTTTATTCATTTTCATGTACCAGTTTATCAGATTCAATTAAACCATCTCTAATAGTTATAACTCTTTCTGCTTGATTAGCTATATCCTCTTCATGTGTAATAACTATAATAGTTTGCCCATTTTTATGGAGTTGTTTAAATAAAGCCATTACATCATCTCCTGTTTGTGAATCAAGATTTCCTGTTGGCTCATCAGCAAATAAAATACTTGGAGAGTTCACTAGTGCACGAGCAATAGCAACACGCTGTTGTTGCCCGCCTGATAGTTCAGACGGGCTATGACTCATTCTATCTTGCAAACCAACATCATTGAGAGAGGCTTTAGCTCTCTCAGTTGCAATATTTTTTTTCTCACCAGCATACTTTAATGGCAGCATTACATTATCAAGCGCTGAACTTCTTGCAAGTAGATGAAATGACTGAAAAACGAAACCAATTTCTTTATTTCTAATTCGTGCAAGATCATCATCTTTCAACTTACTAACTTCTTGATTATTTAAAAAATATTTACCACTTGTAGGAGTATCTAAACATCCTATTATATTCATTAGAGTTGTCTTACCAGAACCTGAAGGCCCCATAATAGCTATAAACTCGCCAGCATTGACGTCTAAATTAATTCCTCTTAAGGCTTCAACAGATTGTGTACCCATCGAGAAAGATCTTTTAAGATCAGCTGTTTTTATAATACTCATAATCGTATGACATTTTACACCATGTAAAGTTCACTTTACATGTTAGGGAATTAATTAAGTTTAACTTGCAGTTTTTTGTAGGTATTCGATATATTGAAGCCAAGGTTCTACCAACTTATCTTGACCTAACTCACTAGACATAGAAAGGTATTTTACAGCTTGATTAAATTCCTCTAACTCGATAAATGAAATACCAATAAAGTATTCAATTTTACCCTTTTCTTTATTCCAACCTTTGTCTTGAGCAAGTTGAAAAGACTCAATAGCTTTATCCCATCTACTTAAATTTAATTCAATTTGACCTAATCTATATATTAACTCTGGATCATCTGATAACTTAGATGCTTCTTGTAATTTATTTGCAGCTTTTATGTGCTCTTTAGATGAAAGATAAGCATTTGATAATGTTTCTAAGTTCTTAGCATTTGTTTTTATTTTTTTTCGTTT
This sequence comes from uncultured SAR86 cluster bacterium, assembly GCA_902557645.1. Lineage (GTDB taxonomy): Bacteria > Pseudomonadota > Gammaproteobacteria > Magnimaribacterales > D2472 > MED-G78. The sequence goes on along the minus strand of CACEAP010000005.1, from coordinate 21,200 downwards.
AAAACCAGCTTCTAAAACTTTCACAGCATCATTTGGTACTGCTTTATACATGTAAAAATTAGCTAAGAGTAGATAATCTTTTTCTGTTTTTAACAAATCTTGGGTAAAACCAAATTCTAAGGATGAGAGTGATTCAATCTCAAATTGTAACTGATTATACATCGCTCCCATTTGCTCTAAATACTTTTTTTCTTTTGGAGAGTTTCTTACGAGATCTTGTGCTGTTTCAAGCGCAAGTAAATATTCATCAAGTCTATAATGCAATGCGAATTTAAGTTCGTACCAAGGCTTCATAAACACATATGATTGCTCAGTTGCCATAGTTATATATTTAATAGCAGGGCGATATTCTTCTAGCTGCGCATAACAAATTCCAATCAAAGCTATTCCTTTTGGTGTTAAATCAAATCTTCTATTTACACCAACTCTATACCAATCTAATAAATAATCTAATGCCTCTTCATATTTTCCTAAGCTTGCACTAATTTGCGCAACTACATATTGAACATTATGTGCATCTCTTGGTTCAAGGGCTTGTTTACGCAAACTCCATTGAAGATGCTTAAGGCCTTCTGGGACTCTATCTCGTGATACTAGGTAAAAACCATATTTTTTTAAGATAACAGCATGATCAAATGATCTAGATGACCAGGTATTATCAAGAAGATCTAAGTAGTCAGCTTCAACTTCAGCATATCTACCTTGTTCTAATTTATCCTCAATACTTAAAAACTCATAATACACCCAGCCAGATATAGTATTTTCATTATTGCTAGGGGCTGCATTAGCATAAGATATAGAGAAAAGTAATGATATAAAAAATAAGTACTTCATATTTGAAAATCAATCCTTGTTATACCTCTTTGTTTGACAGCAACTCCGCCATCAACTCTAGGTTTAAATTTCCATTTTAAAACAGCTTGAATAGCTGCTGCATTAAAGACCGTGCTTGGATTTGCTTCTCTAACTACAGCAGATAAAACAGAACCTGATTCATCAACTAGTAATTCTACCAAAACATAACCCTCAGTGCCTTTTAAAAGAGCATTTCTTGGATATCTTGGTGCGATTCTAACTAAAGGTATCAAACCGCCATCACCTAAATATTGACCACCGGCAACAAATGCTCCATCTGTATCTATAGGCATCTTTATGTCAGGAAATTCAATATCTATTTTTGGAGTTGGTAAGGCTTTAACATCAGGAGCTTCTAATTCTGGAGGTGGAGGCCTTTTTGGAGGTGGGGGTTTATCAGGCAGTCTTCTATCCCTTTCATTTAAAGTATCATCTTTTTTAAGTCTAATGAAATCAACCATTTGTCGATCTTTTAAAGCATTTATATCCAAATCACCTGGCTTAATAAGCAAATACATAAATAAAAATAGTAGAAATGCTGAACCTAAACCTCCAGCTATAAAGTAGGAATTTTTCTTAGTCCTTATCTGCTGCAATTGATACATTCTGTACACCAGCTAATCTAACTTGATCCATAGTTTCAACTAATAAACCAGTCTTAGAATTTTGATCTGCTTGAATAATTACTGAGCCTTCAGGATTTTCAGCTTTTAGTCTTTCGATATTAGCCCTTACCGCTCTAATATCTATCATCCTTTTATCTATCCAAATTTCATTATTTTCTGAAATAGCAATGAGAATATTACCTCTTTCATCTGCTACTGCAGTTGATGCATTTGGTCGATTTACCTCAACCCCAGTTTCTTTAATAAAAGTAGTTGTTACAATAAAAAATATAAGCATTATAAAAACAATATCAAGCATAGGTGTAATATCTATGGTTGAGTCTTCAGGTATCCTTTTTTTTCTTCTTATCATTTCTCAAAAATCTCTACTTTTCTTAAAACTCTATCATTAATAAATCTTTCAATAAAAGTTATAGCGAATAATCCCGTTATAGATATTACTAATCCTGTCATTGTTGGCAGCGTAGCTTTAGATATACCTCCAGCCATAAGTCTTGGGTTTCCGGTGCCTGTAAAAGCCATAACATCAAAAACTTCAATCATTCCTGTTACAGTTCCAAGCAGTCCAAGCAATGGACATAATGCGACTAAACCTTTAATTTGATTTAAATTTCTATTTTTTTGAAGGTTAATATCAGCTAATGACATATTTTTTATTTTGTTATTTAGCCACTGATCTTTACCAGTTAACTTCTTATATTCCATGAAACTTTTTTCAACAACATCATCAAGAGAATATTTATAAAAATATAATCTTTCAGATATAAGAATCCACATGTAAAAAGCTACAAAAAATAAAACTAAAAGAACAACCCCGCCCATATTAATGAAATCACTTACAAGGTTGAATGGTAAAAGAAGGTAGTAAAGCATGCTCTATTTAGAAGCTATTTTACCAATGGCTTCTTCTTCAATGATTTGAATAATTTCTCTACTGCGAGTATCTAGCTGATTATGCATAAATAATAATGGAACTGCTGCAATAAGACCTAACATAGTTGTTACAAGAGCCTGTGATATTCCGCCAGCCATTAATTTCGGGTCGCCAGTTCCAAATAATGTTATTGCCTGGAAAGTACCAATCATTCCAACAACTGTTCCCAACAATCCTAAAAGAGGAGCAACAGCTGCTAATAATTTAATAGAACTAATACTTCTTTCATACAATGGTCCAGTGCTCGATAAAATCGCTTCAATCTTAGTCTCTAATTGATCTTGATCAAGTTTATCTTTTTGTCTAAGCACATCATCAATTTCTTTTAAAGGTGAGCCTTCATTAAATTTACCAGTATCAAGTTCTTTAATAAGAGATTTTTGACTGTTGTATAAAAAATTAAATCTAAAAGCTCCGAGAGCTAGACCGCTCACAAGAATAATTAGAATAATATATCCAACAAAACCACCTTGATTAATTCTTTCAATAACACTTGGATTTTGTAATATTAGATTAAGTAATGATCCTCTAGTTGGATCGATTGAAAATTCAACATAATCACCCTCTTCAAAACTTGAAAGTTTACGAAGTGAAGATCTTGAGCCATCAGGGTTTTTAGATAAAAACTCTAAAGATTGTTCTTCAGGTATAAATCTTAAATAATTTGAATCAGCAACAGCATTAAATTGGCCTATTCTAATAACATCATACAATGACGAATTACCACTAGTATCTAATACTTCTGAAGAAAATTTTGAAACCTTTCCAGAAGCGTTCATCTCATTTAAAAGTTCAAACCAAAGCCTCTCTAGCTCATCAACTTTAGGTAGTTCTTTGCGCTCAGCTAAATTGCCAAGAAATTCAATTCTTGAAGGAAATTCTAAATTAGTTAATGATTGACTATATGTATTTTTTGCATCGCCACTAAGCTGTCTGACAACTCCAAATAGCTCTCCTAATGTACCAATCTTTAAATTTAATTGCTCTTCTAAATCAGACAATCTTGAATCATTATCTTCAAATTGCTTTGTTAATCTTTTTTCTCTATTAGATTCCTTTTTAAGCAACCATCTTGCATCAGCAAGAAGTTTCTCTTGCTTTTGTTTACTTTTATTAAAACTGTCTAATCTTTTCTTGTCTTCTTCTGATCTTAAAGTTGCTCCATCTTTAACTAATTCAAGTAATTGTTCGATGTCTGTAACTACAACTGGTTCAGATAAAGTAACCTCTTGTGAGTTAACTTGAATGGAGGCTACCAGCAAAACTGGGAATAAGTATAGATTAATTATTCTTTTCATAAGCTGTTACCGGAATATTAATTAGTGCAGGTGGTGCTTGTTTTAAAGCAATTTTTAAACCCTCTTCAGTAGATCTCTTGATCGCTCCTGATGACTTAACCCAAGACTTTGAGGAATTATCCCAATAGGCAGCTTTGTCACCATTAGTGGTTATAAACATTAATGCTACTCTTCCAACTCTTAAGAAGTCAGCATTAAATTCTTTATCTTCGAAGTTTACTGAACCTCTGTAAGCTTCGATAGTTCTACCGTAGTCATTCTCAACTTGATAAGCTTCAGCGACTTTTCTAAATTTTTCTGAGGTAGAGACATCACCTCTATCCATAACTTCCTTTATGTTTTCTATTCTTGAAGTTCTCTCTTCTAATAAAAAAGGAATGTCTAAAGAAATAAATTGCTCAAGGGCAGCAGTCATTTTTAACATTAAAGGAATAATATTTATATTAGTATTATCTAATTCAGCAATTTGAAAAATAATCGACTCAATCTCTTCGTTTTGTGAATTTATAATTTTTTGCAGTTGATCGTTGTAGAGTTTTAAATTTTCATACTCTTTATAAGTATCTTTATAGTCAAACTCTAGTTCTCTAGTTTGTCTGTCAATTGTATTAATATTTTTTTGATTAGCAGCAGAATCTTTTAATGATTTTGTACTTGTTCCTACTGATTCATTTAACTCATCAATAGAATTTGTAGATTCTTGAGCATTAATGCTTATTATAAAAATAAAGGTTAAAGGTAAAAATGTTTTAATGATTTTCATGGGCGATATTATATATATATTTAGTATATATTTGGAATTTTTTATTAAATAAAAAAGGCAGCTAGGCTGCCTTTTTTAAGAACTAGATTAAATTAAAATCTAAACTGGAAAATACCATTAATTGATGGTCCAGTAATAGGATACAAATTAGCATTTACATGGAAAGGATAGTATGAACTTCCACCATATGCTGCATCTCTATCAGGGAATGCATCAAAAATATTATTTCCAACAATTGCTATATACATATCATCAGATATGTCATAACCAACCGTTAAGTTTGTTGAGAAATAAGGGCTTCCTTTAGTATCTTCGATATAGTTAACATGACCTATTCTGCTTACAGAAATTGAAGCTGACCAGTCATTTAAACTCCATGCTGAAGTTGCAACTTGTCTAGATCTAACTACATATGCTGAATCCATATAACTAAATCTTGGCTCACCAGGTAAGGTTGCTTGTTTAAGATTTAATTGATTTGATCCTCTAACTGAGAAGCTAAAGTCACCTCTAGTATCAGTTATTAATGTATATCTCATAGACCAGTCAAGACCTTGATATTCCTGAGAAGCTATATTCAAAGGTTGATTATAAAGCTCAATCATTCCTGGTATAGCAGTTGGATCAGTTGGTTCAACACCTGTTGGTTTACCGCCACGAACAATACTGTCATAAACTTGTTGACAGTATGAGCTACTATATTCTGGAGCTCCGTCAATAGGCGTGCCAGCTTCTTGAGCTCTACAATAAGCTTCATCGATTCTGACCTGACCTAAACTACTGTTAGAAACAATATCTTGTAAAACAACTTTATATGCATCAACAGTAAGAGTTAATCTTTCTGCAGGCTCCCATACAAAACCTAATGAATATGAATCACCAGCCTCATCTTTAAGACTTTTGTTACCTTCAGTGATAGTTACAATGTTAATTTTATTAAAATCACCACAATTATCGATAGCTCCTGTTGATAACCAACACTGATAATAGTCAATACCGCTTGTAAAGCCTTCGACTCTTTCCAAGAATGCTCTTTGCATATCTGGAGCTCTGAATGATTCAGACCATGAACCTCTTAACATAAAGTCATCAGATGGTCTCCATTCAAAGTTACCACCAATTGTTGTTCTATCAACATTTACAGCTTTATCATCATACTTATCATTACGAGCAGATAGTGAAATAGCAAATTCAGTTGTTATTGGGAATCTTAATTCTCCACCAAAAGCGTATCTATCTCTTTCACCGCCACCATCTGTATATCCTGAACCCCATAACTTACCAGCTACATTAAGCGCTGATGGGATAACTGTATATCCATGATCTTGATATTCAGCAACAAGAGCGAATCCTATTGGACCACCATCTAACATACCGAATTCACCAACTAATGAAGCTGTATAAAAATCTGAATAAGATTCAGCGTGCTCATCATTAGTAGCCATATAATCTGCATAATTAAAGTCAGCCCCGTTATAGAACCATTCTGCATTTAAACATGTAGGCTGGCCCCAGCTGTATGCATATGAATAACCTCTGTATGGGTCAGTTGCGTCTCCGCCTACACCACTCCAGTAACCATCAGCATAAAGATCAAATGCATCCATTACACAAGGATTACCTAGCGCATCATTTTGACCAATGTTGAAATATAATGCTTCCATTTCTTCAACTAACCATAATTGACCAACTGAGTCTGATTCATAGTCATTAATAGTTGCTGAAACGTCATATTCCCAACCATTATTAAGAGTACCTCTAACACCTAAATCAAAAGTATTAGACTGCTCTTCAAATGAATTATCCCATGTTGGTGGATTAAACATTTTAACTCCATACCAATCCATCATGTAAAGCGTTCCGCCTGTTACTGGGTTTGGAAGACCGGTGCCTTGTGGGCCGTAATTTGAATAACCCATTGACCATGGAGTTCCAGGGAAAGGATAATAAAAACTGTTGAAGTAAACACCAGTTGTTTCAGTATTAAACTGCATTGCTTTAGCATAAACTTCCATTTGCTCTGAAACAGTATATGAACCAGCAAAGAATACTGAAGCATTGTCTCTTTCATTCCAAATAGTTTGAGGTGGATTCTCTTCTCTTATACATGCATTACCAACTCTTGTAGTTGTGTAATACTGATCGTAAGTAGTTTCAATAACACCATCGATATTTGTGGTACCAGCACATGTCCATCCCATAAGATTTCCATCAGGACCAGCCATGTCACTAGGACCCCAGAACTGATAACCGGTTGCATAAATATTTGCACCGTACATTCTAGCTGCATACCAAGGGACATCATTATCTGTACCTTTACCATCATCATAATCATCATAATCATCACGATCTTTAGTAGTTAATGGATCTAAGTGCGTAAATTCAGCAGCAACTGTCCATGAGAACTTATCTGCAACTCCACCAGTTGTGAATTCAATTCCATACTCTTTACCGAATCCATCTCTTGATTGAAGATATTCACCTGCTGTTACTCTAACAGTGCTTTGTTCAACACCTTCAACAAGTACAACATTAATAACACCAGCAACTGCATCTGAACCATATACAGATGAAGCACCAGCTGTTAAGACTTCAATTCTTTCAACTGCTGCAAGGGGAATAGATGCCCAGTTGAACGAAGCTGAATTACCGTTATAAGGAAACGGATAATCTGCCATTCTTTTTCCATTCACTAAAACAAGTGTTCTACCTGGACCAAAGTCTCTAAGATCAACAACCTGGTTAGCAGGTGTAAAACCAGCCTGGAAATTCTCACCAGCTGTTTCACCAATATTTTGTGTTAAATTAGAAACGGCATCGAAAACTGTTCCATAACCAGCTTGATCGATATCAGTTCTAGTTATAACAGTAACAGGAGTAGCTCCCTCGATGTCAATTCTTTTGATTCTTGAACCAGTAACAGTAACACGACCTACGTCAGTTACATCTTCATCAGAATCATCAGACTCTGTTTCAGTTGATGTTACCTCTTCAACATCATCAACTGGTTCATCAGCAATAACGTTAAATGGTGCAAAAGCGAATGCTAATAAAAATAGCAAAGATAATTGTATTCTATTCATATGTTTCCCCATATAAAAAATTTTAAATAGCATGAAACGTCCACGAATCATGCTCGATAGCATCAATATTAATGTAATTTTTGATTTTTGCAAGCATCAAGGTCCATTTATTTAATATCTATTCTTTATATATTAAATAGTATTAATCAGTTGAAATATTATAAATATAAATTATTATGTAAAGTAAGCTTTACATAATTTTATAAGGACTAAAATGAAATCATACAAAATACTTAGTTTTCTATTCTTAATATCACTTACTTTTAATAATTTTCTTGAAGCAGAGCCTATTCCGCTCGAAAAATTATTGTGTGGCGGAGAGACTTCTGGAGGAACTTTATCACCTTCTGGTAGATATTATGCCGCAATGGTTCCATCTACACCCCCTAAGTGTTCTATAGATGAGCCTGAAGATGATGAAATGATAAAAGTACTAGTTGTAATAGATTTAGAAGATGGAATGAAAGCTAAGAGACTTTCAGGTACAAGTATGAATGCAAGAGTAAGCTCATTTAGTTGGCTAAATGATAAAACTTTGTTTATTACCAGAGCATTTGACTACCAAGCTGGTACCTCAATGAATGTTGATAGCTATTCTTTATATACCATTGATAGAGATGGAAAGAACTTAAAAGCTCTATATAAAGCCAAGCAAAGTAAGAGTGGTGGAATAAAGTTTCCAAGAATGGTTAGCACACTTCCTCAGTTTCCTAATAAAGTTTTAATTAGTATCAATAGAAGACCTTCTGTGGCTTATAAATACAGAGATGTGTATATGCTTGATCTTGATACCAATGAAACAACATTAGTAGCAGCAGAGCCGGTTCTGGAAGATGAAATGTTTGGAGACTGGATACTAGATAATAATGCGGTACCAAGAGGTTTCTCCACAAGTCATGATTTTAGAGAAGATGGCAAGCCAAACTCTCCAAGAGATGGATTGTATACCTACTATTATTCTTATAATGCTGCAGATGGTTCATTTAAAAAAATGTGGTCATGTGAAAATAGAGAAGCATGCTTTCACCCTACTACCTTTGACTTTGATAACAGACATTTATTTGGTGTAGGTCAAGCTATTAATGTAGATGGTTCTATTCATGAGTATACCGATACTAATGCTTTGTGGTTGTTTGATACAAAAACTGAAAAATTTGTTGAGAAAGTTTTCCATGATAAGAACTTTGATTTTTCTAATCCTGAATGGGGAAGCAGCAGCGGTTATGTAATGAAAGATGTTGTAAACAAAAAATTATTAGGGCTTTCTTATTACACTTCAAAAAGACAGTATATTTATTTTGATCAAAACTATGCAAATATCAGACAAGGTATAGAAGCAGCATTTCCAGGAGAGACTGTTTCAATATCTGCAAATGATGATTTTAATAAATTTATTATAAATACATCATCTGATCGTCACATAAGAACAACTTATTTGTATGATCCTAAAGTTGGTATTCAGTTAATAGATAAATATGCGCCTTGGTTAGAAGAATACGAGTTTGGAAAAATGGAACCTTTTAGCTTTACTGCAAGAGATGGCTTAAAACTGCATGGATATATTACCTTGCCACCAAATTATAAAAAAGGCACTAAGATTCCATTTATCTTGCATCCACACGGAGGACCACATGCAGCTGATAGTTTTGGATTTAGAAGAGAGGTGCAGTTATATGCAACAAGAGGTTATGGTGTTGTCCAGGTAAACTTTAGAGGATCTGTTGGTTACGGTATAGATCATATGAATGCTGCCAAGAAACAGTGGTCGCTTGATATGCACACTGATCTTATTGATGGCTTATTTTGGGCAAATGAACAAGGTTATGTAGATATGGATAAAGTTTGCATATCTGGTGCAAGTTACGGTGGTTATTCAGCAATGGTAGGAATAACAAAAAATCCGGATTTATTCAAATGTGCAATTAACTATGTAGGGGTTGTTAACCTAGTAAGCATTATGGGTGATAAACAATGGATGTTTGCTGATATGGGTAGACCTGCATGGAATAAAGGAATGGGACATCAAGATGATGATAGAGAATTATTAGAAAGAGCTAGTCCTATTAATTATTTAGATAATATTAAAGGTGATCTTTTTGTAATCCATGGTAGACGGGATAGAAATGTTTCATACAAACAAGTCCTGGAACTTAAAAACGCTCTTGATGATAAAGGTATTCCATATGAATATATGATTAGAGGTGATGAAGCACATGGTTTTTATGCTGAAACCAACAATCTAGAGCTATATGTTGAAATGGAAAAATTTCTAAAAAGAAATCTTAATTAAAAGCAGATATACCAGTTTGCTCTTGTCCTAGGATAAGAGCATGGATATCGTGAGTTCCTTCATAAGTATTAACTGCCTCAAGATTCATGCAATGTCTTATTACATGATACTCATCAGTAACACCATTACCGCCATGAATATCTCTTGCTGCTCTGGCAATATCTAAAGCTTTGCCGCAGTTATTTCTTTTGACCAATGAGATCATTGAGGGCCTCATTTTGCCCTCATCAATTAATCTTCCGACTCTCAATGCTGCCTGCAAGCCAAGCGTAATCTCTGTTTGCATATCGGCCAGCTTTTTTTGAATTAGTTGTTTAGATGCTAGAGGCTTTCCAAACTGCTCTCTTTCTAAAGTATACGAAAGTGACTGACTCCAACAGAATTCTGCAGCACCAATAGCACCCCATGCAATTCCATACCTAGCTGAATTTAAGCAAGTAAAAGGACCTCTGAAGCTTTGAACATCAGGGAGAACTTTATCCTCTGGTACAAAAACATTATCAAGAAAGATCATTCCCGTTGCTGAAGCTCTTAAAGCAAATTTACCTTTTAAGTATGGAGTATCTAAACCCTTAACATCACGCTCAACAATAAATCCCCTCAAGACTCCCTGCTCATCTTTAGCCCAAATAATTAAAACATCAGCTATAGGTGAATTAGTAATCCATGTCTTTGAACCGCTTAGTTTATAACCGCCATCAGTTTTTATTGCCACAGTTTTCATGCTAGCAGGATCAGAACCTGCATCAGGTTCTGTTAACCCAAAACAGCCAATTAAATTACCCTTCGCCATTTCAGGTAAATAGAATTCCTTTTGTTCTTCAGAGCCAAAATTTGATATTGCATACATTGCTAATGATGATTGAACGCTAAATGCAGACCTGTAACTTGAATCAATTCTTTCTATTTCTCTAGCAATCAAGCCGTAAGAAACATTATTGACCCCTGAGCAGCCATAACCCTTAATGTGAGGACCCAATAAACCAAGCTCACCTAACTCTTTATAAATACCTTTATCAAACTCTTCATTCCTATTGGCATCAAGTATTCTTGGCATTAATGTACTTTGACAATAATCTTGAGTGGTTTTCTTAATTAAGATTTCCTCTTCGGTTAATTGGTCGTCAAAGTTAAATATATCTTGAGTCATGATTGTTTAAAAATTATATTAAATAGATTCTACTCTTAAAATTCCAAATCTTGGTTCTGAAAAAATTATATCATTTTTTATAAGAATCTCTTTTGCAATTTTAATCATTTGATTGCTGTTACCACATATTATTATTAGAGGAATTAAGTTTTGATATTGAAGTACAAAATCTAAAACATAGTCCCTGGCTTCTAGATGTCTGGCACCATGAAGATCTAAATGTGTAATACCGCTTTCAACAAATACATTCATATCTTATTATAGATTTAACTAAGGAGAATTTTCTAAAAGATGGCAAAAATTCATTTTTTTTACTCAACCATGAATGCTGGTAAATCAACAGCTCTTCTTCAATCAAATCACAACTATATTGAAAATGGTATGGAGACAATACTATTTATTCCAAAAGCTGATGCCGACAAAAATGATGGATATATTGAATCAAGAATTGGTCTAAGAGCTAAGGCTATAATTGTTGATAACGACTTTAATTTTTACACATACGTAAAAGCAAATGTTTCTAAAAATTTACAATGCATATTGATCGATGAAGTTCAGTTTTTAAATAAAAGCCAAGTTATCCAAATTGGCAAAATTACCGATAAATTTAATATACCTGCAATGTGTTATGGGATAAGAACAGATTTTAGAGGTGAGTTGTTTGAGGGTAGTAAATATTTATTAGCATTAGCTGATAATTTAATTGAATTAAAAACTGTATGCTCAATGTGCTCAAGGAAAGCTACTATGGTTGTTAGGCTTGATAATAATGGAAAGGTTTTAACTGAAGGTGAAAAAATTCAAATAGGTGGAAATGAAACCTACCAGGTGGTTTGTAGAAAACACTTTAGAAGTTTAACCAAACTTATATAAGTATAGATCCCTTCATATAAGTTATTGCCTCTCCCCCAATAATAACTCTCTCATCAGATAACTTGCATTTAAGTTCGCCACCCCTTGCTGATACTTGCTTAGCAAATAATTCATCTTTATTTAAAACCTTTGACCAGTATGGGGTAAGACTGGTATGAGCTGAACCTGTAACAGGATCTTCATCTACACCTGTAATAGGAAAAAAACATCTTGATATAAAATCATACTCAATGCTTTTAGCAGTGACTATTAGGCCTCTGATAGGATAAGTTTTTAAAATTTCTAAATTAGGATTTATAGACTTAATAGATGACTCATCTTCAAAAATGCACATAAAATCATCTCTGCCTTTAAATGCTTCTATAGGTTTTAGTCCTAACATTTTAATTAGTTGATCATCAATATCTATACTCTCCATAACATCAGCAGGAAAATCTAAATACAAATAAGCATCCTCTTTATGTACATTTAATATTCCGCTATTTGAATTAAAACTAATTTTTGTAGCATCTGGATTAATTTCAGAAAAATAAATATGAGCGGCAGCAAGAGTGGCATGACCACAAAGATCAATCTCCATTAATGGCGAAAACCATTTTATGTTAAAGCCATTTTCATCTTGTGATACAAAAGCTGTCTCAGATAGGTTATTCTCTAATGCAATTTTTTGCATATGATTTTTACTTAACTCTGTGTAAAAAATTACACCAGCTGGATTACCTTCAAAAAGTTTATTGGTAAATGAATCTACTTGATATAAATCTAATTTAATCACAGCTTTGTTTTGTAATAATGAAATTTATTCTGCTTCGTACTTATCTAACCAGGTTAATGTTTCTGTAATCATCTGGTTTCTTGGTAAAGGCCAATGACCAGCTTTATATAAAACATATTTTTTATCTTCAGGAGCTGCGCCCAGACCATCATACAAAACTTCTTGAGCTAAAACTGGTATCAAGAAATCCTGTTCACCATTTAACATTAATACTGGAGTTTTAACTCTATCTAAATAAAATATTCCATCTGAATGAGGTGGATATGTTGGAGCAAAACCACCACTTAAAAAAATTGCAGATTTAAATCTTTTTTCTGTAAGAAGAACAATAGGAGTAAATATAGCTCCATAACTCATTCCAAGGTAATTTATTCCATCATTTTTAAAGTCAGCTCTGTCTTCTATGTAATCAATAATTCTTCCTGTATCAACTCTCCAATCAACCATCATTTCTCTAAACTGTCTGATTTGATCTTCTGTTGTAGGTTGGGCAATGGCTGAATCTACCATTCTATTAAGAGAGCCTTTAAATGCTGGCCAAATAAGCGCCCTGCCACTTTTAATAATAAAATCTAGCCCGTATTCACCAGGATCTATTTCATCTATATCTGGTGGATTTCTATAATAATTAAGTCCTGGGTATACAACCACTGAACTTACACTGTTATAAACATTCTTTGGTTTGAAGATAACAACATCCATCCTTTCATTGTTATAACCAACATCGATTGATATTTTTTCTTTAATCCAATCTGGATGAGTTTCATCCTGATAAATAGTTTTTGGATTTAAGTCTCTTCGACCATATGCAAACTGCGTGGTGTAAAGCTTATAAGCTGCATCATCTAATGGTTTATAAAATTCAATTGGAGGTGGTGCGGGTCTGTCAATTGGATAACCAAATGGATTCATATCAGCCGGATTTAATAATCTTACGGTTCTAAAACCAGTTTTAGAAGATCTATTAAATCTTGGCATAGGATTAGCTTGGAAGCCAGTGTATTCAGGTTCGCTCACAGCGCCGCCCATAGTCATACCCCTACCGCCAAATATATTCCATACCCACTCTCTAACATTTCCAGTCATGTCATAAGTTCCGTATGGGCCAATAGATTCAAATACGCCAACATCAGAAATATCTTTACCTCTATAGTTACTTTGAGAAAGCATTTCTGGTGCAAGTGGAGATACCCATTCATCAAGTGGGAATGCAGCTTTAGCCCAATGAAAATATGGCGGTAATATATTACCCATAAATTTTGCATAGGCTTGAGCTTCATACCAACTAATTCCAGTAACTGGTTTCAGCTCTTCGCCTTCTGGGTAATCAGATAATTCCCATCCTGCAGGACCGCTTCTGCCAGTTTGATCTTTCATTAACTCAAGGGCTTCTTCTAAAGAAAGACTATTACCGTCTTTTATAAAATCCATATCTTCCCAATATCTAGGATTTGTATAACCACCTGAATCTATAAATCTTTTATATTTCTCATTAGTTACTTCGTAAGTATCAATAAAGTATGGACTTAAAGTAAAAGGCTTTGTTCCTTCTCCAGATATAGCTGGAACGAATTGCCCGCCTGGAACATAAACCATACCATCAGGAATGACATCTTTATTAATAAGCTCCATAGGTGAAGCTTTAAATCCTAAATCAGCTGGAAAATTATCAAATAATAAACTTGGATTATTAGTGCTTATGTAAGCAGTCTCAAATCCATCTTTTTCAAGCCTTAATTGAAGTGGTCCAACTGGAAGACTATTTGCTGATGGGTCTGTTCCTAAAAACTCCCATTCATAATCATTAGATGCATAAGGCTTCCAAAATACATCTACCCCACTTTGTTTAATATTAAAATTTGCTGGTCTACTTAACTGATCTAAAGCTTCTTGGACTTGGGGTAGAAAAGGAAATATACGATCAATTTCACGAGCGATCATCCATGTCTTGGCATATTCATCATCACCAAAAGCCTCTTGAAGTTCTGGATTTTTTACAAACTGTATCCAATAAAAAGAACCACCTAAATAAATAGATATAAGTATTCCAAAAGTTAATGTGAGTAATTTAATGGTACTTATATGCGAAGAGATAATAAACGACAATAAAACAACAATTGGAAATCCTACAATACTTAACCATATAGTACCCTGGATAAGTGAAGGGCTAAGACCTAAAGGTCCTGATATTAAACTCATAACCTGAACAGCAATAAATGCTACAACAGCATAGGTTGAGCCAGCTCTTACAGTTGGATGGGATTTAAATTTACTAAAGAAGCTAATATTCTCACTCATATTTATAATTTTAATATTTATTAACTTTTAGAATATTAATACATTCTATTGAATCTTTACAGTAATTAAATAAATACTGAAGCTTTTAGATTAAAACTAAAATCACCTAGCTAAAATCATATGAGGTTATAAAAAAGATTTTAAATTTTAAAGCTTTACATTTAATCAATAACGTTTTTTAATAAGGTATATCGTGATTTGGTCCTATTGCTGCGATATAAAATAAAGAGCTAAAACGGAATTATTCCCAGGATTAACAAATAGTAAGATGAGCTATTTCATCCATGGAGGATAATAAATGAAACCTTTAATTTTAGACTCAGCTCTAGGAACAGAGCTTGAGAATCGTGGGGAATATCTACCAAGTTTTAAAACATCAATTTGGTCTGCATATTCATTGATACATAATCCCGATGTCATTACCCAAATTCACATAGATAACATAGAAGCTGGTGCAGATATTATTACAACATCAAATTATCAAGCTACGCCTGAGCTTTTAAAACGAGAACCAAGTGCTCCTTCTTATGATTATTTAGCTAAGCGTGCAGTAGAGTTGTGCCAAGAAGCAGTAATAAAAACTAATACAAAGACAAAAATTGCAGGGTGTTTTCCACCTATTCATGTAACATTTAGACCAGATTTAACTTCTAAAGAAAAAACTCTAAGAAAATTTTATAAAACTCTTGGATCAATATATCAAAATAATGTTGATATTATCATTTGCGAAACTATGGCATCTTTATATGAAGGGACTATTGCAGCTCAGATGGCAAAAGAGTTCTCTAAGAAGGTTTGGCTTTCTTGGACCACAAGAGGAAACAAGCTTAATAGACTTCCAAGCACTGAACTCTTACATGATGTAATCTTAAAATCTATTGATCTAGATATAGATTGTCAATTAGTTAATTGCGTCCATGCAGATACAGCAACACTTGCAATAAATAGTTTAAATAAAGAAAAAAAATATGGAATTTATGCTAATTCATCAATATATAAAAAAAATAAATTAGAAGGTTTTATAAGTGATTCAGATGAGTGGCATTATCATAATCATAAGCATATAGATCATCTTGAATATGGTAAATATGTGCTGCAATGGATTAAAGAAGGCGCGTCTGTTGTTGGTGGTTGTTGTAGGACAACTACAGATCATATAAAAATTATAAGAAAAATAATCGATGATTTATAAAATAGATTACTAGAGAAGTGGTGGAGCTATTGGCTCAAAAGTGGAACCAGTTATCACTCTTATTTAGGATAATGTCTGTATCTTTAAAAAAAGTAAAATAGATAACTTAAAATATAAATAAGTCTTTAGCAGTTCGCATATGGATAGAAGTAAAAGCTTTAATGCCTTTAATCATCTTGAACTGTTAATCTAGTAGGAATATTTCTTCCTGATTTTGCATTTATAACATTATCAATTTCAAACTCTATAAACTCTTGCCTTTCTTGAAGTTTGTCATCTGATGGCGAGCTGAAAACTATACATTTCTGATTGCTGCCCTCCTCTATTGTTACACTATTAGATGAAAAATTTACTTCTTCAGGAGTCATGAAGCCGGGTTTATTTCTATATATAGGTTTTATATCAAATGTTATATCTTCTTCTGCTGTCCATGCAGTATCAAAACAAATATCAGTTTGTGTGCCCTCTCCAAAAATTATAGGTAAATAATAACTGTAAACAGAGTTAATTGGGGAATCAGCAATGCCAAAAGTCCCAGCTATTATTGATGAGTATTGATCATAATCATCAAGAATTGCATAAGCGCCTAGATCAATTTTGTAAGAATAATTAGATCCATTCTTAAAGAAATCTTTAATTAATTGAAGCTCAGATGAACCGAACTGATCTCTAACTTTATCCAATAACGATTTAAGGAAATCAAAATCTTCAAAAGTATAGCTTCCTTTAGGAATAGATCGTTTTATATCACCTCTTTCATTAACAACATTTTTAATGATTGAAACATCATTATCAATAAACTTAAATATAACTTTTCCTTGATCAAGCCATGTCACTTGAACATCTCCTGATGAAAGTGTTTCAATTTTTAATTCAACAATCAATTCTAAATATTCTGATGAGGTTGAATACTCATTATTTGAGAATATTTTTAAATTAAACTCCTGAACGCTTGTAAAAGGGGCATCAACATTTAGGCCTAAATTAAATTTAGTGTTAGTTGTATAACTTCCATTTATAAATGCATCTATAGATGCCTTGGAGATTTCTGATCCAATCAAGGAAGCATCAATCCATCCACTAGCTGCATTAAGCCTTGGGTAAACTCTATAGTCTCTATTCTTGCCATTAATCAATCTATCAATAAATTTAACCCCGCTACTCTCGTATTCAAATAAAATATTGGATACTGGTGCAGATTCGCCAATAAAGCCGTCATAATCATATGCGGATCCATTCATTATGTTAAACATAGCATCTCTGGCTGCCTGACCGAATAAATTATCTCCAATATCATTACAACCATCGGCAGTACATTCATTAACATAGTACTGATCATCTCTTGGTGCAGAGGAAGCTTGCAATGTGTATGATTTAAAAGTTTCACCATTATCATAATCAACGCTTGTATTAGGAGAATAGTAATAATAAACACCCTCTCCATAAGATAAAAGTTGCCTCATTTGATCAATCTCAGAAAATGCTGCTGGTATTAAAGCAACTTCTTTAATTAAGGCTTCAGGATCAAGGTTTTCATTATCGATAATATTATAAATTTTACTTTCAGTTAATCGGGTAGTTCCTTGATTGTTTACCCCAAACTGAATTGCCCAAGTAGGTGCGGTATTTGGGAAGTTAACTCCCCTGCCTTGTTTTTCAATTCTTAGACTTATAGATGGTCCGTAGTTGGGGAGAAGTGAGCAATCTTTGAGGTTATTAACCCCTCTTCCAAATCCGTATCGATACTCCATCTGCAATCCTTTAGAATCTTGTGGACCTACAAATTGAATTGTTTCTTCAGACTCACAATATGATTCAGGGGTAGAATCTTCGTTTCTAACACCTCTAGAATCTCTTCCTCTTATATTAATATTACCAACTATCCCATCAACTGAAAAATTGTCATTATTAATATTTACTTGTCTGTTGTAATTTCTTGAAGCATTAGCAACACCATTAAGAGAAAGGCCAGAAATTGCACAATCTGCAGAATCACTTAATGTGCACAAATATCTTTTTAAGCTTCCATCAGAAGATACTGTTGCTCCAGTTGAGCTAATTTCATCAATATTATAAAAACCTTGAGCATTTGGATTTGTTTTATATACAGAGAAAAATTCCAAAGGTAGCTCTGTAAATTGTCCTTGAGAGAGAATTGCATTGAGTGAATCTTTAGATAATGAGACATTAGGTGTAACATCTTTTGCGTACCTTGATGATAATTCACCAGCAATATCATCTTTAATTTTTTTATAGTTTGGAAAAAATGCTGCAACCTTCTGAGCAATTTCTTCTGTAATGTTTCCTGAACCATTCGTAGCAATGAAGTCTGAAATAAGTGAACTCCATGTAATTCCAAATGTATTCTCAATATCGCTTAAAAGAGATGATACTTGAGAGGAAATTTTTTCTGCTACTGCATCCCCTGCTGTTTCACATCCCTGTGCTACAGTTAAATCTTCGCTTAGATCAGCCTCATTTTTTCCTTTAAGAATGGCTTCAGTAAGGAGTGATGTGAATGGAGAGATAACAATAGCATTTGAGCCAGCATCATTTTTAGAAGGAAGTATCATTTGATAGGCTTCTGTTACATCTCCTAAAGTAGAATCA
Organism: uncultured SAR86 cluster bacterium; assembly: GCA_902557645.1. Classification (GTDB taxonomy): domain Bacteria; phylum Pseudomonadota; class Gammaproteobacteria; order Magnimaribacterales; family D2472; genus MED-G78. Next base: position 2,453 of record CACEAP010000005.1, on the reverse strand, counting down.
ATTGCTCCAACTGGTATATCTGCAACAATTGGTCTAGCATTGATACATGATAAATCATCTTGATCTACCAACAACTCAAATACACCATTTGAATCCGTAATAGCTGAATATTCTCCAGCATCTTTTCTTTGATTAAAGTTAACATCTACAAAAACATTTGCTCCAGAAATATATCCATCGATAGTTTTTCCTTGAATAGATACTCTGTTATCTTTTACAGACTCGGTTCCTGTAAAGTCTTCTCCACCATATCCAGCTGAGTTTTTAAATGCATTAAATAAGTCATCTCGTGCTTGTTGACCTGTTGATTTAGCTGTTTCTATTAAAGCACCATCAGAGTTAAGTTCTAGTTTTGAATATTCATCATCGTCAGGATTTTCGCGAATACTAATTGAATGATTTTCAACCGTATTGTTATTTGAAATATCTCTGAGAGTGTATTGAAGATAAACTCTGTCTCCTGCTGCATCATTAGCATATGCCCTGGCCTTATTAAGATCCTTGTACTTATATGGTAGGCCTTTTAATTCGAGAACAACTGCATCTAAATCAAAGTTATCTCTATTTGTATATGCATTAATTATTTTATTTTGAAGATATTGTGCATTATCCCAATTGGCATTGACATATTGCATATTTGAATTTTCTAAGTCAGATGAAGTCTCGTAAGTTGTCCTCTTTTGTGTAAAAAGATTTTTAGTTGTATCTGCTAATCCGTCGCATGAATCAACTTGAATATTATAATTAGTTGCGTCAGTAGCCATACTAGTTAAAACATCTAAATTACCTCGATTTTTAGGACTTATCTGAAGCTGTTCTCCAAATACACAATCTTTTTCACGAACGAGAACACCATCTCTTGTTTGTGTACTCCATCTTCTATTGTCTTCTATAAAAAATGAAATATCATCTGTTGAAGAATATCCGGGATTCAAGAAGTAAGTCATATTTTTGTAATCTTCAGAGGCATCACCAAGTTTGGATGTTGTATAGTCAGTAGTTGTACAATTTTCTGGCTCTGTAATACATTTATAATGTTTAACTGCACCATCTATAGAGAGTTTTGCACCCTTCGCTCTTATTGATTCTTCCGTAAACCATCCAGCACTATTAGGTTGAGTTTTATATACTGTAAAGAAATCTAACGGAAGCAATTCAAATTCATCATCCGAAAGAATTGTATTTATTGAATCTTCTTCTAAAGTAAGGTTTGTATAAATATTTTTATTATATTTTGCTGAAAGGTCTGCATCAATTTGATCTTGAATTAACTTAAAGTATGGAAGAAAAGATCCAATTCTTTGTGCTTTTGTTTCATTAATAATACTGTTCGAGTTTCCAGAGATATAATCAGACACAAGATCAGCAAGACTAATACCAAAGCTTGATTGAATAGTTTCAACAATTTGATTTATTTCATTTGTAACGGATGATGCAATTGAGTCACCAATACTTTGGCAACCTTCAGAAACAGTGAGGTCCTCTGTAATAGAGCTATTTTTCTTTGCATTTATTATTGACTGAGAAAGTAGATCTGTAAATGGTGTAATTACAATAGAACTATTACCTCCAGCATCATTAATTGAAGGCAATATCATCCTAAAGGCTGTTGTTACTTCTCCAAGTGATTCATCTGTTGCTCCAACAGGAACTGCTGCAACTACGGGTCTATTCTGAAGACATTGATAAAGAGAATCGTCATCGGTCCCAATAAGAAATGAACCATTATCTTGAGAAACGGTAGAAAGCTCTCCAGGATCTTTATTAAAGTTAAAGTTTTGATCAATAAAAACTTCTGCGCCACTTATGTATCCATCAATAACTTTACCTATAAATTTGTTTTTACCCTCAAAAACAACTTTATCATCCCAGGAATTAGATTTGATATCTGATGCAGAATAGTTATTTATATTTTCAGCTCTATCTTTAATAAAAATATAATCTACATTGTATGTACCCGATGGATATTCAAAAGGCAAAGCAAAGGTATGAAGATACTCAGCAGCTGTTAAAACAAATTGCTCAGTAGGAAAGTCTTCATCGATTTGAGTAATGCCATCTTCGTTAGTAAGTCTTATATATATTCTTTCTATTGGGGTCTGCTGTGCATCAGTTAAGACTTTTACTTGGATATTTTTCCTGTTGAAATCACTGTTATCATATACAGGATTTAGAGTTAACGATAAAATCTTAGGAGCCTGGTCATCAGCAATATCATTATCTAAAATCCATTTATTATTTAACCCAAGATCATTTAATTCTTGATTAGTGTATGTCACACGATTGCCTGCAAGATCTTCGATAATAAACCTATCAATTAGATAATCACCAGAGGATGCATTTGGGTCTAACTCTATTTCAAAAGATACTGAACCATCAACATTAATAATGCCTGTAAAATCTTTATCTGCGCCTCCAGGGAATCTAATAAAAACCCTAACTTCTTTTAGATT
>CACEAP010000004.1 GCA_902557645.1 uncultured SAR86 cluster bacterium | reverse complement strand
CTATCTTCTCAGATGGACCTACAACAGATTTTATATTTGAAGAATCTTATGTAGCCATTCAACATCTTGATTCATCAAATAGTGATCCTGCATTGCTCGAAATTAATGAAAATAATGATGGTTACAGAGTTTCTTATTGGGATGGATATTCTCTTGCTGAAGTTGTAGAGGAGCCTGATATTTCTAAAGCTCTTAAAACATTTAAACGTCTTGCAAAAAAATTAGGGAAAAATTTAAAAAATTATAATTTTTAGAGTTTTGTATTCTTAATGGTGCCCCATGCCTGAGTCGAACAGGCACTCCCGAAGGAACGCGATTTTGAATCGCGCGCGTCTACCAATTCCGCCAATAGGGCACGCACGGCATTGTAGCTAAGTATTATCTACTTTAAAATCACCATTTCATGAAAACCTCAGATTTTAATTATCATCTGCCTAAAAAATTAATTGCTAATTATCCTTTAGATAATAGAAGTTCAAGCAGGTTGTTAGTGAGCTCTACAAAGATCGAGCATCTTTTGTTTAAAGACATCATAAAATTTTTTAAAGAAGGTGATTTACTTGTTATAAATAATACCTCTGTAATTCCTGCAAGAATCTTTGGAAATAAGGACTCAGGTGGCTCTATTGAGGTAATGCTCGAGAGAGTTCTAGATGGCAATAAAGCACTTGTTCAAATACGATCAGGAAGAAGTCCAAAAATAGGCAGTAATATTATTTTAAATTCTATTACCGTTAAGTGTATTGGAAGGCAGGATAGTTTTTTTATTTTACAATTTGATAGGCCGCCACTAGAAATTTTTAATGCTATTGGTCATGTGCCTTTACCGCCATATATAAAAAGGCCTGATGAAGACTTGGATAAGGATAGATATGCAACAGTTTATGAAGATAAAACACTTCAAGGTTCAGTTGCAGCCCCAACGGCAGGACTTCACTTTGATGATAATCTACTAGAAACTATTAAAAATAAAGGTGTAAAAATAGCAACTGTAAATCTGAGCGTTGGAGCTGGAACTTTTCAACCCGTTAAAGTAGAAAATATTGAAGAACATGATATTCATAGCGAATATTTAGAGGTTACACCAAAGGTTGTTGATATGGTTATGCAAACTAAAGCAAAAGGTAGAAAAGTATTTGCTGTTGGCACCACAGCAACACGCGCGCTTGAAACAGCATTTATAGATGAATCTACTAAAGGTTTTAGCGGTTATACAAAACTTTTTATTTATCCTGGTTATAAATTTAAAGTTGTAGACAAACTAATTACAAATTTTCACTTACCTCAATCATCTTTATTAATGCTAGTTTCTGCTTTTATTGGCTATGAGAAAATGATGCAGCTATATAAAATAGCAGTTGAAAGAGAGTATCGTTTTTTATCATATGGCGATGCAATGCTTTTAGAAAAACATGAAATTTGATTTACATAACCAATCCAAGTTTGCCAGAAGAGCAGAATTAGAATTTCCACGGGGGAAAATACAAACTCCTGCTTTTATGCCTGTTGGCACCAATGCAACCGTCAAAGGATTAACCGTTGAGGATTTAAAATCAACTGGATCAGAAATTATTTTGGGTAATACTTATCATTTGATGCTACGACCTGGCGATGAGGCTATTCGTGATCTCGGCGGACTACATAAATTTTCCAATTGGGACAAACCTATTCTTACAGATTCTGGTGGATTTCAAGTATGGAGTTTAGGTGATCTAGTAAAAATTTCTGAAGAAGGGGTTAAGTTTAGCTCTCCATATGATGGAAAGAAGATTTTTATGACTCCAGAGGATTCAATTCAAATTCAAGAAAATCTTGGATCAGATATAGTTATGGCATTTGATGAATGTACGGACTATCCCTCAACATATGATAAAGCTAAAAAATCAATGGAACTTTCAATGCGATGGGCAAAAAGATGTAAAGAAGCCCATAAATCTGATTCAGCACTATTTGGTATTATTCAAGGGGGTATGTATGAAGATTTAAGAGAAATTTCTTTGAATAGCCTCAATGACATTGGCTTTGATGGAATTGCACTTGGCGGCCTTAGCGTAGGAGAGCCTAAAGAAGAAATGAAGAAAATATTATCTTTTATGGCAGATAAAATGCCTTCAGATAAGCCAAGATATTTAATGGGAGTTGGAAAGCCTGAGGATATTGTTGAAGCTGTTCGATACGGTATAGATATGTTTGATTGTGTTCTTCCAACAAGAAATGCAAGAAACGGTCAATTAATAACATCCACAGGAGTAATAAATATAAGAAATGCTCCTTATAAGATGGACGAGGGGCCAATAGATCCAAATTGTGATTGTAAAGTCTGCAAGAACTACAGCAGAGCTTATTTAAATCATCTAGATAGAACTAATGAAATGCTAGGCAGTATTCTATCTACTTATCATAATATTTATTATTATCAGTCCTTAATGCAGGATATAAGAGATTCAATAGAAAATAATATATTCGCGAAGTTTGTAAAAGACTTCTATAATAAGCGAAATTTAGATATGCCTGATGGGCCTTTATAAGGAGAAATAATATGGATACAACCGGATCAGCTTTTACACCGCTAATCTTTCTTTTTTCCTTTATGGTGCTTTTGTATTTTATGTCTATTAGACCTCAGCAAAAAAGAGCAAGAGAGCTTCAAAGCATGATGGATAATTTAGAAAAAGGCGATGAAGTAATCGCTGCAAGTGGGATTCTTGGAAAGGTTAAAGAAATTAAAGGTGATTATGTAGCGATTGAAGTAAGTGAAAATATAACTTTTAAACTTCAAAAGAATGCTATTTCAAATACATTGCCCAAAGGCACTATAAGCTCAATAAATAAATAGGATAATTTGTGAATAGATTTTCTCCCTTTAAGTACAGCATGATACTTTTAGTGCTTGCGCTTGGAGTTATCTATGCTTTACCTAATCTATATCCTGCTCAACCAGCTATTCAAGTTGCTTATACAGATTCTGGTAAATCAGCAGATCAAGCTTTACTTGAAACAGTTTCAGAGAGTTTAGATAAAAAATCTCTTAATTATGATGAGATTTTTCTGCGAGATAATAATATTGTAGCTAAATTCTTTTCTATTGATGATCAGTTAAGTGCAAAAACAATTTTACAAAGAGCATTATTAGATGAAGCTATTATTGCTTTAAATCTTGAGCCTACAACTCCTCAATGGTTGAAAGATATTGGCGGAAGGCCATTAAAGTTAGGGTTAGATTTATCTGGCGGGGTGCATTTTCTTCTTGAAGTTGATATTGAGAGTGCTTTAAATAGCAGATTAGAAGCGCAACTAAATTCATATAGGAAAACTTTTAGAGATCAAAAAATCTATCTTGCTAACTCCTCTAGCAAAGATATGACTATGTTATTTGAATTTAAAGATGCAGAAGGTTTAAGCTCAGCTCGCAGAATCTTAAATACAGATAATATAGTTGGTATAAATGGACCAATGTATAGCATTACAGAGAATTCAGAGCGTAATGTATTATCGGTTGAATATACCGACGCATCTATTAAAGAGATTCGAGACTATGCTGTGGGACAAAACCTTACAACACTTAGAAATAGAGTTAATGAATTAGGCGTATCTGAACCAGTAGTCCAAAGATATGGAAGTAATAGAATTGTTGTTCAGCTTCCTGGAGTACAAGACCCAACAGCTGCAAAAAAAATTATTGGTAAAACGGCAAATTTAGAATTTAGATTAGAGGCTAAACCCAACGCTTCTAGATTAAGAAAAGAAGAGTTTGCATTTAAAGATTCCTTCAGAACTGCATTTTTAGAAAAAAATATTGTTGTCACCGGAGATAGGGTTACTAATGCTAGTACCGGCTTTGACGAAAATGGCCAATCACAAGTTAATATTACACTAGATATGCAAGGTGGCAGATCTATGCAAAGAGCCACTGGGCCTAATATTGGACGAGGTCTAGCAGTGCTTTTTGTTGAACAAAAAAGTAAATCAGAAATTGCTAATGATGATGAAGGTAACGAAATTATCATTCAAACATCCTACATAGAAAAGAAAATTATCAGCCTTGCTACCATTCAAGCAAATCTTGGAAATTCGTTCAGAATTACTGGTGTTGGCTCTCCACAAGAGGCTAGTGAGCTTGCATTGTTATTGAGAGCAGGCGCCTTAGCAGCACCAATGAAATTTGTAGAAGAAAGAACAGTTAGCCCTAGTCTTGGTAAGGAGAATATTGAAACTGGTTTTAGGTCGGTTGTTATTGGCTTTATGCTGGTTGTTTTGTTTATGGCTCTTTATTATAGAATGTTTGGAATTGCAGCTAATGTAGCTTTGTTTAGTAACTTGATTCTTATTACTGGCATTATGTCCTTGCTCGGTGCTGCTTTATCTCTTCCAGGTATTGCCGGTATTGTTTTAACCGTTGGTATGGCAGTGGATGCAAACGTACTAATCTTTTCAAGAATTCGTGAAGAGCTTAAAACTAAAGATCCACAAAGTGCTATTAATGATGGATTTTCGAGAGCCTTTGTTACTATATTTGATGCAAATGTGACAACTTTAATTGCGTCTTTAGTTCTGTATATAATAGGAACCGGTCCGGTGAAAGGATTTGCAATTACTCTTTCAATAGGAATTGTTACTTCAATGTTCACTGCAATCTTGGTTACAAGATCAATTGTAAATCTTGTTTATGGTGGTAAAAATATTAAGGAGCTTAAGGTCTAATGAATAATCCTATTCCTTTCATGAAGTTTCGTAAAATAGCAGGTATTGTTTCAATAGCCCTTTTTTCTATTTCTGTTCTCACATTAGGCTTCAGAGGATTAACTTTAGGTTTAGACTTTAGTGGGGGAACTTTGATTGAAATTTCATATGAAGAACCAGCAAATCTTGAGGAAATTCGTTCAATATTAATAGCCAATAACTTTGAAGATTCTCAAGTAGTTAACTTTGGAACAGATTTGGATGTTTTGATTAAGGTTGCAGACCAGAGTGGAAATAGCAAATTAGGCAATCAAATATTTACCCTGTTGCAAGATCAAGGCTTACCTGGCACTCTCAAAAGATCTGGATTTGTAGGTCCACAAATTGGCGCAGAGTTAAGAGACCAAGGCGGAGTAGGGATGCTTGTAGCTTTGTTTATGATTTTGTTATATGTTGCTTTTAGATTTCAATATAAGTTTGCTTTAGGTGCAGTATCAGCTTTAGGTCATGATGTTGTTATTGTGTTGGGTTGTTTTTCTATTTTTGCTTGGGATTTTGATCTTACTGTACTTGCAGCCTTATTGGCGGTTATAGGCTATTCATTAAATGATACGATTGTTGTTTCTGATAGGATTAGAGAGAATTTTAGAACTCAACGCGAACTTAGCGACCCTCAGGAAATTATTGATTTGTCATTAAATCAAACCTTAAGCAGAACAATTATTACTTCTCTAACAACTTTATTAGTTCTATTTGCCTTATTTATTTTTGGCGGCGATTTAATTAGAGGCTTTAGCTTGGCTTTAATTCTAGGAGTACTTATTGGAACATATTCTTCAATCTATGTAGTTGCAAATATGCTCATGTCGCTAGGAATTACACAAGAAGATATGGCTATACCTGAGCCAGAGGGCGCTGATTTTGATGAAATGCCTTAATTGGCTTTATAAAAAGGTTTTATAGCCTGCAACATAGGCTTGTAACATTTTGGCGTTGAGCAAATAAAATGATCACCTTCTAAAAATTTTGGGTCACCATTAAAATCACTTACCAAAGCTCCAGCTTCTTCAGCTATAAGCAATCCTGCTGATACGTCCCAAATTTTTAGCCCATGACCCCAAAATGCATCTAATCTTCCAGCTGCTACATAACAAAGATCTAAAGCAACTGAACCAGATCGTCTAATAGTTACTTCACTCTCGTACAATTTTCTAAACGTCTGCATGGTTTCATATGAATATGTTTGGGAAGCGCTAGTATGAGATGAATTAGAAATTAAAGAACCGTCTAAATTGGGCTGCTTACTTACTCTAATTTTTCGATTATTAAGATCTGCTCCAGCACCTTTCGATGCACTAAATTCTTCTTGACGCATTGGATCTATTATTACCCCAGCTACCGGCTCTTTATCAATTAAGCAGCACAAAGATATGCAGAAATGCGGATAACCATGCATAAAGTTAGAAGTACCATCAATAGGATCCAGTATCCAGGTAATATTAGAGCTACCCATTTCTTCACCAGTTTCTTCACCTAGAAAATTATCGTCAGGATAAAATCTTTTAATTTCTTCTAATACTATTTTTTCAACTCTTCTATCTATAGCAGTTGTGTAATCAGCTGGCCCTTTTTTAGTTACATCTAATGTATGAACTTTTTTAACAGCAAATTCAATTTCAGCGGCACCCTTTCTTGCAGATAAGAGAGCTACATTTAATAAAGCTGGAATAGACATGTCGCTATTGTAATGGAAATCAGGATAATAGTTGTATGACTTTTAAAAGTAATTGCATAAACATAGTTTTGGTAGAAACCTCGCATCCTGGAAATATTGGTTCAGTAGCACGCGCCATGAAGACAATGGGTTTATCAAAACTTTCTTTAGTTAACCCAAAAGATTTTCCATCAGGGGATGCAAATGCCTTGTCTGGCAATGCAAGGGATGTACTAGATGCAGCAATAATTTATCCAAACTTAAAGGCAGCAATTAAAGAAAGCACATTTGTTTATGCAACCTCTGCTAGAAATAGAAGTATTAATTGGCCAACAGTAAATCCAGAAGAAGCTGCTGATAAAATTCTTAATCAAGTTGCTGGAGATAAGAAAATATCTATTATTTTTGGCAGAGAGGATAGGGGGCTTACTAATGAAGAATTACAATTAGCAAATTTTCATCTTGAGATACCTGCTAATCCAGATTATCCAGTATTAAATATTGCAATGTCTGTCCAAATAGTTGCATATGAGCTTTTTAAAAATAGAAATATATCTCAAGATAGAGAGTGGAGAGATTATCCTGAGATTAATTCAGAGGATCTGCAAAGGTTAATAGATCATTTTGTAGAAACTTCAATCGATCTAGAAATGATAGATCCAAAAAATCCTTCTCAAATAATAGCTCGAATTAAAAGAATGTTTTCAAGACTCCAACCAGATTCTATGGAGGGTAATTATTTAAGAGGTTTTTTAACAGCAGTAAATAAACGGCTCAAATAACAAAGAAGGCTTTTATATTTTAATCTGAACCAATATAATGGCACTCGCATCTAGTCCCGTTCGTCTAGAGGCCTAGGACACCGGGTTTTCATCTCGGCAACAGGGGTTCGACTCCCCTACGGGATGCCAATTTCTTAAGAAGCCCACACTTGTGGGCTTTTTTTTAAGACATAGTTTAATTTTTATAACACTGTAAAAATTTATATATAAATGATTTATATGATATTTCTTTGGTATTTAATTTAAGAATGTATAAATATATTTATATTAATAATTTTGGGAGAGAAAATTATGTTACACATAACTAAGAATGAGATGAGAAGTGATGCAGATAGAAATGCTTTTGGACTTGCTGCTCTTGCTGTTTGTAAAATGGCTAAAAACACCAATGGCGTTAATGATGCTAAATTTTTTTGGATTAATCCAAATTTAATTGGGATTATTGTCGATGCTGAAGCTGGTGCATGGGGAGCTGACGTAGAGCCTTCAGCAGATGCCATGAAAGCTTTTTTTGACCTTGCTGACTTATCCAACCAAGTTTCAAATGAAATCTGGATGTCTGCTGGAATTGGCGAAGAAAGATTTAATATTGCCCAATAAAAAACAACTGATTAGAGTTGCAGAAAGTAGCTCTACTAAGTTTAATGCCTGTGTATCTTGTTTAAGACTATTAATTTGTTCAAATTTCTTTGATAAATTAAAGCAACAATGCCGCGTTATTATTCTCATTAGACTAGATTACAATATTTCGATGACAGATTTAATACTATGGAGAGATTATGGAAATAGATACTAAAACAACAATTATATTAGTTTTGCTAGGAGTAATATTTGGAATGATTGCTAAATTGCAGGGTTGGTTATAATGAAAGACCATATGCAAAAAATAATCAATGTCTGTTTGGCAATATTCATAACGATGTATATTATTCAAAATGACAAATTAAACGAACAAGTAGAATTACTAAATAAAGAAGTAGAAGCAGCAAATATAGGCTTGATTAAGACTTTATACTCAGATTACAACACTGCATTTATAAAAAATGATTTTCCTAGAATTGCTAGTCATTTTGAAGCACCTGTTAATTTTGCAAGTGATGGAATAATTGCTGAAAAAGAAAAAGATGTAGTTGAAAGGTATGAAGTTATGAAAGCAACTATTCAAGAAGGATATGCTTATAGTATTACTGGCGATGTTGCTATAAAAAGACAAAGTGAAAACTCGTATTTACTTTGCGCTGATTTCACGAGGATTAATAAACAAAAAGAAGTCTTATTTGAAGGACGAGCTGAATATCAATGGATTAATGTTCCAGATAAGGGATGGAAGATGAATTATCTAAAAGGAATAGATAGGGGTTCTAACCCTAATTGCATACTAGACGGTAACAAGCCTTTTTAAGAAACCAACATTTGTATGCTTTTTTTACTACCAAGTAATGTATAGTCGTATACAAGTATTATAAAAACACATTTCAAATTAGAGGAGAGTTAAATGAAGAATTATTTATTAAGTGGCTTATTATTATTGTCCACAGGTTTTATTGCTGCTGATGGTCATATGGCAGCTGAAAAAGAAGTTTTAAAGGCTTTAGATGCTTATATGGAAGCTAGAAATAGCAGGGATTTTGAAACTGTAGTAGCTATGTCCAGCAAAGCTGGAACATTAGATACTAATTCTGATGGCAGTTTTCATAAACCTTTAGCAAAACAAACTGTAGAGAATTGGAAAAAAAGTAGCGGCGCTGTAACTCAACATTTTTATGCTGAAGCAACTGCTTTAGCGGATGATGTTGTGCATGTTAGATTTTATTCCGAAGGCATGGTTGGAGATGATGGAAACATGAGTGACTATAGAACAAGAGTTACTATGAATTGGGTTAAAGAAGATAGTAAATGGGTATTAAAAAGTGCTCATTACTCTCCTGCAAGTTATGGAGGAGTGCACAAGACTCAAGCTGGAGATTTTGAAGACTAATATAAATATATAGTCGTTAATAATAAGCCCACATATGTGGGCTTATTTTTTAGAAACTTTGACCCTGATATGTTCTACCAATTTCAGTTGCGGATAAAATATCAGTTAATCCAATCTGATCTCTAAATAAAATTACTAATAACATCAGCAAACAGATAAATAAGAATACAAAGAAAGCTTTTATTCCAACTGATGGATTGTCTGGCAATACTGGCTCCTCATCGATAGATTCAATATAGTCTGAATATAAATTACATATAGTTAAAACATAGATTGGTCTTAAAAATATCATCACTATCATTGTTGCCCAAGCTAAAGGAATAATCATATATTGATATATTTTTACAACTTCTAGATTGCCAGAATTGGTATATGCACCATCTCCCATTAAAAATATAACTATTACTCCACCAATGTATGCAGCTATGCCAACAATCCAGCAGATGCTGGAATAAGCAGCTCGTAGTTTAAGAATATCTGCAAATTTTGCTTTTACAAATTTAATAGAGTTTTTACCAGAAGTTATTAAATTATTCCCAAGCACCATGCTAGGCAAAACTCCTGCACTGCCGAGTTTCCAGGCATAATACATGACTTCACTTCTAGCTTGCCTTGCTAACCTAGCTTGCCTTTCTATTGGTGTTTCATGATCAGGTTCTGAGGGAAGCCTACTAATTATTTGCTTGACAGTAATCCAACCATCGACAAAATGGAAAGACCAGGTTGCCCAAGCATTAGACAGAGCTGCTTGTAGACATTTGATTGTTGTTGATTTTTGATTTTGCTTATGTAAAAAGTGAGTAGTTCCCATAGCAGATGAAAAAATACCAATTGGAAAGGCTGCAACCAATATACAAAACCAACCCCACATACCCAGAGGTATATCTGCAAGAACTGTACAGTTATCTTGACCACTATCAATACAGTCTTGGATTCCGTCCCATACAGGCTGTGGTATCCATGAAAGCATTTGAAACCATAAGATATATGCTAGAAGAACAAAAATCCACTGCATTAAACCAAAAAAGAAAATCTCCTTTTCCTTTAGTCCTAGTGAAAGAGCGTAGCCAATTTTTGAGGTAAAATCTTTAGTATTTCCTTTTGGTAAATTTTCCATTTCAGGCATTTCACCAATCTCATCCATAATAAATTCAATTTTATTGCTAAAGTGTTTAGTTACAGGGTGAAAGAATTGTGCAATTCGTGCCTTAATTGCTGCGGCTTTTTTTTTATTTATTTCAGTTAATTCTGGGTCAGTTGTGTCAACTACTTCAATTCTTTTTGGTTCAAATTGTTTGAATTTCATTTATTCCTAGATATGTAAGGTTTCTAAACATATATACATTATGTGTATCTGTCAAAGAAATAACTTAATTACTTATGTTAGATATCTGTTTTAAAAAATTAATATTCCAATTCATTCTAAATTTTGTAGAATGATTTAAATTAATATATTAAGGAATAATAAATAATGAGTGATAAAGAAAAAATAGAAGCAGGCGTTCAACTTTATTTTGATAGCTTGTATGAATCTAGTGAGGAAAAGGTTAGGGCGATATTTCATGATGCAGCTATGGTGAGCGGGTATTTACCAGATGGATTGCATGAAATGAATCTTGATGAGTTTGCAGGCTTTGTTGCATCTCAACAGCCATCACCAAAAGAGAGTGGTGCAGAAGTGCTTTTAGAGATTGTTTCTTGTGATATAGATGGCTCTACTGCAGCTGTTCAGGTTAGAGATGGTTATTTAGGGATGGTTTTTCTTGATAAGCTATCTTTTTTAAAAGTTGATGGAGAATGGAAAATTTATACTAAATTATTCCATGTTGAGTCTGCTTAGATAATTTTAACTAGCCACCACCATCGCCACCACCACCATCTCCGCCACCAGCCGCGGCCGCGCCATCACCTGATGCAGCAGTTGCTGCAATAACAGAAAATAATGCTACCTGATCAACTCCATTTCCATAGGCAGCTGTAATTTTATCTTTACTTAATCTAGCTAATTCATGAACTTCTGTACATTCACCTGACATCTCACACACTTTAAAAGTTTTTTTCTTTGAGATGAGATAGATATTCTCATCAGTAATTGTTATCAGATAGGCTGACTCGTACCATTTTTTGTATTTTGTTTGGAATAATAATTCGCCTGAATCACCACATAACTTACATATATAACCTTTTGCATTCATAAAAAAAATATTGCCTTGGTAATAATGTGGAGTTATGTAGCAATTAATTGCATTTGTGCTGTAGTAGTTAGGCGTAGCCCATACTTGCTCCCCAGTATTCGCATTAATCATGATGTGAAAGTATTTACCCCAAAAGTTTGTACCTTGAACTAACAGCCTATCGCTATAGCAAGATAATATATATGGATAACCATCAATACCTACACTCCAAATTGCTTCTTTGGTTGTAAGATTAAATCTAGCAACAGAATTTTTTTTACCTAAGAAGACCTCATTAGATTGACTCATATATTTATACTCCAAATTAACTGTCTGTATTGATTTTTAAAAGGAACTCAATCTAGATTCAATTATCTCATTTGCTTGAGACATAATTCCATTTATTAATTCTTCAACTGTTGGAATATCATTGACCAAACCTGCAACCATCCCACAAGACCATGCTCCAACCTCCATAGTGCCTTCATGCATAATTTTAGGATATACACCAGCAACTTCATCTAATATATCTTCAAATTTAAGATCATCTCCAAGGGCTTTTTCTTTTTCCATGAGTCTTTCTACAGCTTCATTATTTAGCACTCTTTCAGTGTTAGTTAATGAGCGCATAATAAGACGAGTATCTAATTCGGTTGCATTTACAATTGCATCTTTAACATTTTGATGTACAGGTGCATCTTGAGTAGCTATGAATCTAGTTCCCATATTCATTCCTTCAGCTCCTAACGCCATTGCTGCAACTAAACTTCTACCATCTGCCATTCCGCCTGAAGCAACAAATGGTATTTCTAATTCTTCTGCAGCTCTAGGCAACAATATAAAATTAGGGATGTCATCCTCACCAGGATGACCGCCACATTCAAAACCATCTACTGAAACAGCATCACATCCTATTGACTGAGCTTTTAATGAATGTCTAACTGAGGTGCATTTGTGAATAACTTTTATACCTGCTTCTTTAAGTGCAGGAAGATATTCTGCAGGATTTCTACCTGCGGTTTCTACTATTGGCACACCCGCATCAATAATAACTTTTATTAAACCAGGATAATCTGGGGGAGTTAAAGAAGGTAGAAAGGTTAAATTTACGGCAAAAGGTTTATTAGTCATTGTTTGACATTTTGCTATTTCATTAGCTAATTTTTCAGGCGTTCCTTGCGTTAAGCCTGTAATAGTACCAAGACCTCCTGCATTAGAAACAGCAGCAGCCAGTTCAGCAAAACCTACATGATGCATACCGCCTTGAATAATTGGATGTTCGATTTTAAATAGTTCTGTTATTTTTGTTTTCATATGCCTCTCTTACAATATTTAAATCTCATAATATTTTATTCGAAGCGTTAGTCAAATAATTCAACTTTTATATTAATTATTTATTAAATTAGTCATGATAAAATCATCAACATGATAAAGCTTACAAAAGAGCATATTTGGCACAAATCTATTGAAGATACCGATACTTATGCTGATATGGTAAATATGGATAAACATCTAGAAGTAGAAATTACCCAAATAGCTGACAATTTTGTAGAAGCCAAGATGCCTGTCAACGAGAAAACAAAGCAACCCTTTAATATTTTACACGGCGGAGCCTCATGTGTATTGGCGGAGACTGTAGGCAGCATAGGCGCAAATTTAGTTCTTGATAACACTGAACAAATAGCAGTAGGACTTGAAATTAATGCTAATCATATTAGCTCAATTAGTGAAGGTTTTGTTTATGCAAAAGCAACACCGGTTCACATAGGACAATCAACTTCGGTCTGGAATATTGATATCAGAGACGTTAATGGTAAAAAAAACATGCTTTTGTAGGTTTACAGCACTTAATAAGGACATTAAATAATGAAATTACTTTTAGCAATAAGTATGGTGGTTTCGATGAATATTTTTTCTGATTTAAGCAATGCTGTAATTATTGATGTTCGATCAGAATCTGAATGGAATGAGGGACACTTATCTAAGGCATATAGAGTTGATTGGGATGAGATCGCTGGATCTATAGAAGAAATAGTGCCAGATAAAAATATGCAAATAATTTTATATTGTAGAAGTGGTAATAGAGCCGGAAAATCTATGAAAATTTTAACTAATCTAGGTTATACAAATGTAATTAATGCAGGTGGGTTACAATCTGCAAAAGAATTATCAAATGATAGAGTAATAAAGGAAGAGATATGAAATATAAGTTATTATTTTTATTAATTCTTATCCCAAACCTTCATAGTGAGACAACAAAAGTCATATGTGAGCTTGAGGGAACTTATTCAATTACTTATGAAGATGTTACAAAAAATTATCTATCTGAAGGAATAGACTTATTTAGAAATCTTGCAGTCCAAACCCAACAATCTATCTTTCTACTGCAAAAAGCAAAAAGTAATTTTGCTGAAGAGTTTTGGCAAAAAGACCCAATTAGTATTACCCAGTATTGGGAAATAAATAAAAAAGATGACACCATGATTAAGCTTAATTATATATTTGAACCTTCACCCACATGGATTAATCCTCAGGCTAAGTGGGTTGAAAATAATAGTGATAAAGGAATTGAAATTCTTACCACCATGATGCCTGATGAGATTCACCCAATATTTAAAGACTATAAAGTAGATTTATATCGAGTAAGCAATTCAGTAAATTGGTATACAGGTAAAGGCAGAATCGATGCTGATATATGGCTTACCAAAACTGATGGCAGTAAAAATAAGAATCCAAAAGTAGAAATCCAGGGTTCTGGAAAATGCAGTCCTCAAAAAAGAAAATTCTAACTTTTGAACTTATTTAATCCAGATTAGTCTATATTAAAAGACCAACTTATTTTTTAGGCGCTATTTATGAAAAATATTAAACTCTATATTTTGTTACTACTTACACCCTTTATACTGATATCTTTAGAGGCTGAAGATAAAAGCAAGCAATCTTTCCAAGATAGACAGATTATGGAAAGGATTAAATTAGATATAGCAGAACTAAAGGGTCCCCCTAGTGTAGAAGATGTAAAAGCCAAGCAAATGGAGGCAGCAAATGATTTACTCCTTGTTATTAACTCTGGGAGGTATAAAGGCAAAAGATTAAAGCGTCTAGAAATGATGCATAAGAAAATGATAAATCGACCTGAGCCTACACAAGAATCAGTTAATAAAGCTCATACGGCAATGGTTGAGCAAATGAATAATAAAATAAAATCACATAATAATAATCTTAAGAATCAAAACAATAATATGCGTGAATCCAAAACACAGATGCGAGAAATGCGAGAAACTATAGGGAATAATCCAAATTAAAATAGTTTATAATTAACTTATTGGAGACTAATTATTATGAATTTTAAAATATTACTCGGTTTTTTTATTACTTGTTCACTATTAAATAGCATGAACCTTGCAGCATCTGGATCTGGCCCTTCAACAGTTGAAGAAGAATTAGCAAAGCAAAAGAAGTATGCAAATGACTTAATGACTTCTATAAATTCTGGTAAATATTCAGGCAAACAACTAGAAGCTTTACAGGTTTTACATCAAAGAATCTTAGATTTTCCGATTCCTACTCAGGAAGAGTTAAATGCTAGATATGAGGAAGACCAAAAGAAAAAATCATTAGCAGTTATAGATCGAGATAATAGAAAGATGGGTGTTCTTCCTATGAATGCTGAAAGAATGGAACGAAATGCTGATATTAGAGATAGAAATTCTAGAGCAGATAGCAGAGGAGCTGGATCCTCAAATCCAGATTAATATTTTTTACTAATTCTTCATTCACCTCATACCTACCATGAAGAATTACTTTGAGTTATTTTCACGAACTAAAACTAAACGAGTTCTATCTTTTGATGGAGGTGGAGTTAGAGCTATTGCAGGCATAATTTTTCTTAAACAATTAGAAGTAGCAACTGGCAAGTCTGTTTTTGATTTATTTGATATGTTTGTGGGTACAAGCGCAGGTGGTATGAATGCATTGCTAATCGCAATAAATAAAATGAATGCTAGTGAACTTCATGAATTTTGGTCTAGGGATAATATTCTGTCATCTATGTCTACTTCTTGGGAAAATAGAACATCATTTTTACATACAAGACCTAAATATGACGGCATTGGTAAAAGTGAATTACTAAAGAAGTATTTCTCAGATGCTTCTATGGGAGAAGCGCATAAGCCAGTAATGACACTAAGCTATGATGTTGAGAACAGACGCCCTGCATTATTAAGCAGTATTGATACTCCTGGTATCACCGCAGTAAGTGCTGCCAACGCAACTAGCGCAGCACCGATTTATTACCCAACATCAGAAATAGAAGATGGTAGCTGGCATATTGACGGGGGAATAGTTTCTAATAATCCCGCATTAATTGGTTACGTTAAAGCAACTAATTATTTTAAAACTAATAAAATTAAAGTACTAAGCATTGGTACAGGTATTGATAGAGAAAAGATAGATGGACCTGCTTCAAGAAAATGGGGCGCATTAGGTTGGTTAAGAAATGATGTTATTGGAATAATGCTTGAACAGAATATGGATCATGAGATATCCGTAGACTTAATGAAAGATAAATATTTAAGAATTAATTCAGCTACAGAAAAAGTTAATAAAAAATTAGATGATATTTCAGAGATAAACTTGGAAAGAATTCATTTAATGGGCTTAGAGTGGTGGTCAGAATTTGGTAAGCCAACTATTAAATTTATTAATAGTTAAAAAAAAGTTACTAAGCTGATGAAATCTAATGTAAAATGCATTTTTTTATTAAATAGGAAATTATGAATATATATGTTGGAAACCTTTCTTGGGGTATGAATGACCAAGATTTAGAAAACCTTTTTGCAGAGCATGGAACAGTTACATCAGCAAAAATAATTACTGATAGAATGACTAACCGCTCAAGAGGCTTTGGTTTTGTTGAAATGAGTGACGGAGCTGAAAAAGCTATTGAAGCTCTAAATGATGCTGAAGTTGAAGGCAGAAAGTTGGTTGTAAACGAATCACGTCCTCGCGAATCTAGATAGTCTTAAATAATTTCTTGTTAACAAATTTATATCTCTTGCCTGTATAGGTAAGAGATATATTTTTATGTCTACTACAAAATTCTAATACTTATATTTTTTTGGATTTATATTCAAAATTTAGCTATAATTCTGTCATCTAAAAAAATTAGCATTAGTAATTTAAAGAATTTATTACAATTACAATGCAAAAACTCACAATAACTGAGGGGAAACCATGAATTTTATTAATAGATATTTATTATCATTACTTGTTATTTCATTTGCAAGTATAACTAACAATACTTTTGCACAAGATGCTGCAGAAGAAGCAATAGAAGAGGTAATTGTTACCGCTACCAAGCGAGAAACAAATCTTATGGAAACACCAATTGCTGTTTCTGTTGTTTCACAAGAGCAATTAAATACACAAGGTATTGCAAGGATTTCAGATTTATCAAATTTAGTACCAAATATGCAGGTTGGAACATCTGCAGAAGATTCTGGTGTTAATATTGCTATAAGGGGTATTGGTTCAAACAACTATACTGAAATTGGAGACCCAACTGTTGCTGTTCATGTTGATGGTATGTATTCTCCAAGACCACAAGCTGCATTAATGCTTGCTCATGACGTTGATAGAATTGAGATTCTAAGAGGTCCTCAAGGTACTCTTTTCGGAAGAAACTCAACTTCAGGTGCGATAAATGTAGTATCAGCAAGACCAGAATTTGGCGATGAAACAACAGGAAGATATGGCATTAGGCTTGGTAATAGACACATGCAAGAAGTTGATGGTTTTATTAATATGCCAATTACAAGTGAATGGGCTATGAGAACTTCTTTCAAAGCTACCAAAGCAGATTCTTATATTGACCAGACTGTCGATATGTATGATTTTCAACTAGATTACAATGGTGACGGAAAGATTGGTATTGCTAATGGTGTACCTGGTGGTGAAGGCCAACAAACTGTTCTTTGGGCTGATGGAAGAGATATAGTGGCTGATGGAATTCCTAATGTTGACCAAAGAAGAGCAAGAGAAGTAAAAGCAGCTGATGCTTATGGTAATACAAATAATTGGGCTGGACGTATAGGATTTTTATATGCTCCTGCAAATAATCTTGACCTCGAATGGTATGTTTCTCTTGATCACTTTCAAGATGATGGCGCTGGAAACATTTATTTAAAAGATTGTGAACAAGCTGAACTCTCAAGAGGCATGGCATATGATTTTTCATGTGATCAAGGGCCGGATGATCCTTTTCATGCTGCTATTAATAATCCAGGTGAATTAGATTTTGGTATTACTAGCTTAAGATCTGAACTTAAGTTTAGAGTTAATGATGGAGTAGTAGGAGAATTAAGAGTTGCAATTTCAGAACAAGATAGATATCAAATCAATGATAATGATGGTGGTAATTTTGTTGATCCATCACACCCTGCTTACGGATTTTTAAGAGAGCATCCTGATTCAAAAGGTATTAACGCAGACGCACAAGCAGGTAACTTTTGTGGTCTTTATGGATGTCAGTATGGTTGGGGCCCAACTGTTGCTACTTCAAAAGGTATAGGTTTTACCTCTGATGTCTATTACAGAGTTCAGGGATGGGAATTTAATGGAGATTTTACTGATTGGGGCAACATTTGGAATAACTGGAATCATAACTGTGCAGTTGAATACAATGATGGCAATCCTTACATACATTCATGTAAAACTTCATGGTGGATGAATGATGTTGATGCTCTTGTAGCTGCTGTAGGTCCTCAAACAGCTGCAGCCCTTGGCGGTATGATCAAGCCAATGTGGTTTGATGAAATGTCCAGAACTACACAAGAGATGCAATCAGATGTTGTTGAATTCCAACTTCAATCTGATACTGATGATCAACTTCAATGGGTAGCTGGTGTGTTTTACATGGCAGAAGATAACTCATCTAGATATGATGTTGAGCAACCATTTAATGGCACAACTATGCGTCCTTTTGCAGCAGCTTATTATCAACCAAATAGAACTGTAGATTCAATGGCAGTATTTGGACAAGTTGATTATGCAGTTGATGATAGATTAAATGTAACTTTTGGTTACAGACATACTTGGGATGAAAAACAAGATGTTGGAGGTAAGACAATTATCTCGCATGGTTACTGGACTAACCCAAATACATATTGTGGAAACCCAGATGATTGTTTCTGGTTTGAATCATATGATTTTGTTGGTGGAATCAATCTAGCTTCTGTAGACGGAGATGGTAATTTCACTTTTGCTCCTGCAGTAGATTTTTATCAATCTGATGATTTAGGAATGAATGATGGTATTTATAATCCAAATTTCTTAGACATTCCTGCTAATGCTGATAACAGTTATGCAGCTGAGTGGGATGCTGGAACATATAAGTTGGGCTTTGACTATATTGTTAATGATGATCTATTTGTATATGGTTCTGTAGCTTCTGGTTTTAAAGCTGGCGGTTTTGGTGATAATGTTGATAGAGGTGATGGAGTCTTTATTAATTTCCCATATGAACCTGAAGATAACACTACATTCGAATTAGGATTCAAAGCATCACTGCTTGGCGGTGATTTAAAGTTACTGGGTAATGCTTTTGTATCTGAGTATGAAAATATGCAAAGAACTATGTTTGGTTTCGTTGGATATGATGAGCAGAATGGAAATGCAATTTATACTTTAATGACCAAAAATCTTGCAGAAACAACTATTCAAGGTATTGAATTGGAATTTGATTGGAATGCTTGGGAGAATGGAAGAGTTTATGGTTGGGTGGCTGGTTTAGATGCACCTCAACCTGGTGGTGCTGAAGATTTTGCAGATGGTTATCTTTGTACTGAGAGAGCTCTCTTAGGACAAGATCCTTGTGCTGCTGCAGGTGATCACAATCTTGATGGTAAGAATTTAATGTGGTCTCCAGAAGTATCAGCAACAGTAAATATCGAGCATACTTTTTACCCTGCTTCAGGTTGGTTTGTAAGACCTAGCTTAAGCGTAAGTCATGTTGGAGAAATGTTCTTTAATGAAACTAATTATGCTGTAGCTCCTTTCCATAGTGGACAAGAAGCAACAACTACTGCAAATGCTGCAGTTACATTAGTTAATGAGACTGAGGCTTGGGGCCTAGAATTCTATGTCTTTAATTTAACTGACGAATTAATTAAAACTGATTCATTTGCAGGTAATGCAGGTTATGTTAGAGCTATGTATGCTCCACCAAGAGCATTTGGAATTAGATTCCAAAAAGACTTCTAAGAGATTATTAATTAGGATTCAAAAAGAGGGCTTAAAGCCCTCTTTTTTTTACAAATAATATTCTATCTAATAACTCACTATTTTGATGATAAAATTATAAATATGAAATATACGCTTAAAACAATCACAGGGTTTTCTTTATTATTGATATTGTCTGCTTGTGGTGGTGGCGGTGGTGGTGGACAAAGTTTTACTATTACTGCGAATTCGCAAAGCTTTTCAACCGATGAAGATGCAATTTATATTGGAAATCTAACAGCATCTACATCTAGCGCAGCTACAGTTACTTTTCAAAAAGTTTCTGGTCCAACTAGCGGAGCAATTAATTTAGCGCCAGATGGGGGATTTAGTTATAACCCTCAAGCTGAATTTAGTGGAAATGATTCTTTTCAATTTACAGCTACTGCTGTTGAAAACGGAACCATCTCAAGTCCTGCAACTGTTTCGATTACAATAAATAATGTTAATGATTCTCCAGTTGTTCAACTCACTAATGCACCTCAAGCAACTGCAGGAACATCAGATATATTGCTTCCAGAAAATTCAATTTTTGAATTTACTGTAAACGACCCAGATAATGAATTTGCTGATATTACCTATAGCGCCAAGATAGGTGAAAACTTTTTACCAACTCCAGTAATTAGTATTTCTGATAGCGGCGCTAACACAATCTCATTAGATTTTTCTGAAATGCAATTAGCTGGTTTTCAGGATGTTACTATTTTGGCAAATGATGGTAACTCTTCAGGCGAAACTTCATTCAGAGCTGTTATTCCTACCAACATAGAAATTACTGAAAACTATAAAACATATGTTGTCAGCGGAACGAAAAAGCAGAATATGCAGCCAGGTACTACATATTTAATAGTTGCTGATTCTGTTACTGATATTGATGACTTTAGGGACAGGCTTGGTCAGACGGTATACAACTTGGTTGAAAGAATTAATGAAGGAAATTTTGTTAAAGAATATTTTAATATTCTTGCAGTTGAACCCTTGCTTTTAGATGGAACTGATTCCTTTGTTGGTTTATACACAGGCTGCCTTGATTGGGATACCTCAATATATTGTTGGGATTGGAATGTACTTGATGCTAATGTTGCATCTGCTTTTCCAAATGGACCTATGCCAGATACTATTTCTATTCTTGCAGGCTTTTATGGAAGGGGAGTTGCAAGGGGTTATGTTAATGCACAGCCTTTAGGTGGTTCAACATCTTATATAGCTATGCATGAACTTGGTCATAGCCATGCCAATCTTGGAGATGAATATATTACAAGTGATGACAGAGGTTTCGATATGAGTATTTATGCTGACTCATCTCCAAATACCACCACCATTAATGATCCTTATAATGTTAAATGGTCACATTGGATCCAAGATAAAACAAATGTTCCTGGTTATACCTCAGGCGCTTCAAATGACGGAGTGGGTTTATTTTTAGGAACCTACTATTCATCTGATGCTTCATGGAGACCTGAAGATTATAATGTTATGTATGGCGGTGACTATAATGGTAGCTGGGGGGTTCCTGAAAATTTTATATCTCAATATGGACCAATAAATTCTGAAGCCTTTGTAATTCAAACTATAGCTAACCAATGTTTTAAACAATATGATAATTATGATAACTGCCCTAATGTTTGGAGCAGCATCTATTTAGTTACAGATGATGGAGAAGAAACTCAAATAGATAACTTGCAACAGGGTGGATCTTATAATGCTATTAAGTACCAGCTCGATGTTGATTTTAATACAAATAATATTGAACTTAATTGGTATGTAAATGGCGTATTGCAAGAAGATTTAAAAAATCAAACAACTGTAAGTTTTTCAAAGCCTGAAGATGGCGGAGTAATGGAATATTCATATAAAGCAGTTGATACACAAGGCTTTATAACAGCACCAGACGATATTTTATTAGATTCAGACAATTATGAAGGCTTTTTTAATAGTGAATATTATTGGAATACATCAATTGATTGGTCCGGAAGTTATCAAACAAATCCTACCAATAAATCAGATTATGCTATTGGATATATTGACGGAACCACTGGTGGAACTATTGGCATTAATTGGAGCAATTTATGATTAAGTTAAGATATTTGTTATTAGCTACTTTTTTTATTGCCCCAACATTAGTCTTAGCTTTGGACGAAATTATTCCTGGTAAACACCAAATATTAAAAGACACTAAAGTTATCATTCAAGAGAATAAATTTAACCAAGTTAAGTTATTTATGAAAAATGGCGTCTTTGAATTTACATCAATTGAATATGGTAAAAAAACACCTAGTTATCGTTTTAACAAGGATCCTATTGAGATAGAAACTTATGAAATAGTCTTTCTTGATGCTAATGATAAGCAAATATACAAAGCTAATATTGGTAATCCTTTTTTAGTTAAAGCACAACATATAGGTTTTGAGGATAGCGATTATTTTTATGGTTATGATAATCAGGGTAGTTTTAATGTCCCATATCCAAAGAATATTGAGCCTAAATCTATTGTAATTTATAAAGTATTTTTGAGTACAAGAGATAGATTGCAGAAAGTTTTAATTAATTAACGCATGCATAGAATACTATTTTCTTTAATAGTTTTTTTTCCTATTTTTACACAAGCTGATCCAAGATCTGAGTATTTACAAACTGACTTAGATGCTTATGTTCATAAAGATGACACATCATTTAATTATGTTATTGAAAAAGTTCAAGAATTTGATAGTTATTTTGTTCACTCAATTAGAATGGACTCTCAAAACTTTCTTCAAAGCAAGGATGTAAATAAAACATCATGGTCACATTGGCTCACAGTAATAGAACCAAAGGAAGTTAAAGCAGAAACTGCTTTGCTAGTCATAAGCTCTGGAGATACGAATGACCCTATGCCAAAAGCGCAAGATGCATTGATTGAAATTGCCTTAGCTTCTAATTCCTTAGTAGCTGAATTAAAAGCAATTCCTAATCAGCCATTAAAATTTTCTGACGAAAGTTTTGATAGATGGGAGGATGCAATAATTGCATATACTTGGAATAAATTTTTTCTAACTGGCGAGACACGTTGGCCTGCAAGAATGGCAATGACTAAAAGTGCCATAGCAGCAATGGATACGATTCAAGCTGTTTTTAAAAGAAATAATGTGAATAGCTTTGTTGTAACCGGAGCATCTAAAAGAGGATGGACTACTTGGACTGCAGCCGCAACAGACAATAGAGTAATAGCAATAATTCCTCTTGTTATAGATATGTTAAATATCAAACCATCTTTTGAACATCATTGGCAGGCTTATGGATTTTGGGCCCCAGCTATTCAAGATTATGTTGATATGAATACAATGGATTGGTGGGGATCTCCTGAAGCTGAGGCGCTTTTTAAATTAGTGGATCCATATAGTTATAAGGATAGATATCAATTTCCTAAATATATTATTAATGCAGCTGGAGATGAGTTCTTTATCCCAACTTCCTCACAATTTTATTATGATCAATTACCTGGGGAAAAGCATATTCGTTATGTGCCTAATGTTGGACATAGTCTTAATGGATCATACATCATAGAGGCTATAGCATCTTTTTATATCAGTATATTAAATAGCTCTCCTAGACCAGAATACAGTTGGAATTTTCTTGAAAATGGACAAATTGAATTTACTTCTGATAATCAACCTTCTGAAGTTAAATTGTGGTGGGCTGATAATCCCTCTAGTAGAGATTTTAGACTTGATGTAATAGGTAAAAGCTGGAAATCAAAATCAATCAAGATCAATGCAGAAGGTAAATATATATCTTCAATAGATAAACCCAAAGAAGGATGGAGAGCATATTTTGTAGAAGCTATATATGGTTCAAATTCACTTCCTTTTATAATAACTAGTGAAGTAAAAGTTTCTCCAGATATTTTGCCATTTGAATACATAGATCCAATAAATCCAAAAGGTTTTATTTCAAGCAATTGATTCTAAGATTAATTTAAATATATATAAAAATATCTTAACTTTACCTTAGGTTTTTAATAATAGATAATACTGCTCCAGACCAATTCATTTTAGTTAAATGCGGGAATAGCTCAGCTGGTAGAGCGCAACCTTGCCAAGGTTGAGGTCGCGAGTTCGAACCTCGTTTCCCGCTCCAATTCTTTTAACTTTGACTCGTAAAAATTTTATATTTAATATCAATAATATGTATAAAACTTTTTTTTATTTTTTATTTTTTATTTCACATTTTTCATATGCATCTGAAGATCCTTTTAATGCTTTTATTTCAATAAATAACTCAAAAAATGCTTCAGGAATAAATATTGGTATTAAAGATAATATTGATGTCAAAAGTATGGCTACAACAGCGGGCTCTCTTGCTTTGGCTGAGCTTTATCCAAGTGAGGATGCTTTTATAATTACAAAATTAAAAGAAGCAAATTATTCTATTTATGGAAAAACTAATCTTTCTGAATGGGCTAATTTTAGATCTTTTAATTCGGTAAGCGGCTGGTCAAGTGTTGGAGGTCAAACGATAAATCCGTATGGTATAAATAGAAACCCATGTGGTTCTAGTTCAGGATCAGCAGTTGCAGTAGCAAGTGGCATGATTGATATAGCTATAGGAACCGAAACTAATGGCTCAATATCATGCCCAGCATCGGTAAACGGTATTGTAGGCATGAAGCCAACTGTTGGTTTGGTTAGTAGAAATGGCATAGTACCAATTTCAGCTAGTCAAGATACTGCTGGCCCGATGGGAAATTCAGTTGCAATAGTGGCAAAGACTTTAGAAGTAATAGCTGGCAAAGATCCTGAGGATGAAGCTACCTATAATATTCCAAATAATTTTAAATTAACTCCCGATCTAGATAAAAATTCATTAAAAGGTAAACGCTTTGGCCTATTAAATTCAGGCATGGAAGATGAAGAGGGTAAAAAGTTATTAGATAAAGCAATAAATATCATTCAAAGTGCTGGAGGTGAAGTAGTTATTATTAAGGATGAAAGAGTTTATCCTGGTGAAGAAGAATTCTTTTTACTTTTGTATGAATTTAAAAGAGATCTTGAAAAATACCTTAAAGGCGCAGACACACCATATAAATCTTTACAATCTTTAATAGATTTTAATAATGCTAACAAGGATAGGGTTATGCCTCATTTTAATCAAGAAATCTTTGAAGCTAGTTTAGAGGCTTCCTCTAAACACAATGAGTATAAAGTATCATTAAAAATGATTAAAACTGTTCGGTATGAATTTGATCAACTTTTAAATCAATACAACCTTAATGCATTTATTGGACTTACAAGAAATCCTGCATGGAAAATAGAATATGAAGGTGGAGATAGCGTGGCGATGGATAAGCAAAGAAGTTGGGGTAATGGGAGTTTTGCCGCAATTGCAGGCTATCCGCACATAACTCTTCCACTAGATAAAGTTGAAGGCTTACCAGTTGGGATCTCTTTTATAGGTTCCAAATGGACTGATGGATCACTGTTAGAATATGCAGCAACTTTTGAAAAATTAAATCAATAAAAGCTATTTATCTTTTAGAATCTCTCTTGCAGCATTTTTACCAGGTAGCCCAGTTACACCGCCGCCTGGATGAGTTCCAGAGCCACACATATAAAGAGATTTAATAGGTCCTCTATAGTTGCCATAATTAAGTAATGGTCGTGCAGCCCACATTTGGTCTAACGTCATATTTCCATGCATGATATCTCCGCCAATTAGACCAAATTTTTCCTCCAAATCAAGTGGAGATAAGATCATAGATCCTATAATTGAATCTTTAAAATTTGGAGCATGTTCGGTTACTGTATTAATAATAGTTTCAGCTGCTTCAAGACGATAATCATGCCATGACTTGCCATTTTGAAGTTTTGGAGAAAATTGTTGGCAAAATAATGAAGCGACATGCTTTCCCTCAGGAGCGAGACTATTATCTAATGTAGATGGTATTAACATTTCTACAATTGGTAGTTTTGACCATCCATATCTTTTTGCATCTAAATATGCTTTGTCCATATAATCTAAAGTTGGAGCTATAACTATGCCAGACTGATGATGTTCGGCAACTTCTTTGCCAGGAAGTGCTGTAAAGTCTGGGAGTTCAGAAAGAGCAACATTCATTCTAAAGGTTCCAGAGCCTGACTTATAACCATCTATATTTCTTTTAAATTCAGAGTCCAAATCCTCTTTATCAATAAGCTTTTTATATAAAAGACTTGGATTTAGATTAGAAATAACTTTATGTGCATTTATAATTTCGCCATTTTCCAATTCTATACCCTTAACTTTATTATCTTTAACAATAACTTTATTTACAGAAGCGCTAGTAGTTATTTTTACTCCTTGATCAAGACAGGCTTGCCTCATTGCTTGTGTAATTGCACCCATGCCACCAATAGCATGACCCCATGCGCCTTTTTCACCATCAACCTCTCCAAAGACATGATGAAGAAGTACATAAGCAGATCCCGGAGTATCGGGACTGGCATAATTTCCAACTATTGAATCAAATCCAAAAGCAGCTTTAACATGCTCATTTTCAAACCATGAATCTAAAAAAGCTCTAGCACTTTTAGTGAAAAGATCATAAACGTCTTTATGCACTTGATTACCTTTTTTAACAATTGGCCATGCTTGAATTGCTGTTTGTAATAAAGCTTTAATTCCTTGTTTTGGATTTGGTGGAGTGCTGATTGATAAATCTCTTAATACATCTGCCACTGCTTCAATACGATCATAATACTCAGGAAGCCTTTCAGCGTCCTTAATGGAAAATCTTCTAAATTCCGCTTGAGTCCTTTCTAGACCGCCGCCCAATTTTAAGTAATTTGAATGATCAATTGGAAGAAAATTTGATATAGGCCTTTTTACAACATGAAGACCATATTCTTTTAATTTCATATCTTTAATGATCTGAGGATTTAACAAACTTACTGTGTAGCTGGCAACTGAGTTTTTAAAGCCTGGATGAAATTCTTCAGTAACCGCAGCACCACCTACTATAGATCTTCTTTCATATATACTTACATTAATGCCAGCTTTCGCTAAATAATAAGCACAAACTAATCCGTTGTGGCCAGCGCCAATAATTACCGCATCCTTGATATCTTTTTGATTCATTTAAATATTATAGATTTAAAAAATTTAAAACTATATTTATTTCTAAATATAGATTCTAGTATCTTCATGCCTTGTATATAATCACAGCATGAATATTTTTAGCAAACTTTTATCTTTACTGAAATCTGAAACTGAAATGGTTCCAAATCCATTAGATAACTCAGCTAGGATAAAGTATGGGAATTTATATGTATCTAAAACATTAGATAGATTTTTGCATGAGGAGTTAGCTCCAGGCATTAATATCCAACCTAGTCTTTTTTGGAAGTCTTTAGAATCAATTTTAAATACTTTTGGACCAAAAAATGCTGAATTACTAGCCATTAGAGAGGATCTCCAAGAAAAAATAGATAACTGGCATATTGAAAGAAAAGGCCAACCGCATTCTAAGATAGAGTATAAAGAATTCCTTAAAGATATTGGCTATCTATTAGAAGAGGGCGATAATTTTTCTATTGAAACCTCAGATGTAGATCCAGAAATTAAAACAATTGCTGGACCGCAACTAGTAGTACCAGTTATGAATGCAAGATTTGCTTTAAATGCAGCTAATGCCAGATGGGGTAGTCTTTATGATGCTCTTTATGGAACAGATGTTATTTCTGAAGATGATGGAGCTGAAAAAGTAGGCGGCTATAATCCTGTAAGAGGGAATAAAGTTATTGCTTTTGCTAAAAATTTTCTTAATGAAACTGTCCCCCTTAGAAATGGTGCATATGAAGATGTAACAAATTTTTTAATTTTGGGCGAATCCCTGCAAATTGAATTATCTAATGGCACTAGGACAGAATTAAAAAACTCCAGTCAGTACTTAGGTTTCTCTGGATCAAGTAATGATCCAAGCGGCATTTTATTGAAAAATAATAACTTGCATTTAGAAATCCAAATAGACAAGGAGCATAATATAGGTATAGATGACCCAGCAGGGATTAAGGATATTGTCTTAGAGTCTGCTGTTACTACCATACAAGATTGTGAAGATTCAGTTGCGGCAGTTGATGCATCAGATAAAGTTCTTGTTTATAGAAATTGGCTTGGTCTTATGAAGGGTGACTTACAAGAAACTTTTAGTAAGGGAAATTCTCAAATGACACGCTCCCTCAATCCTGATAAATCCTACACTTCAAAAGATGGAAAGGAATTAAGTTTGCCTGGAAGAAGTCTCATGCTTGTTCGGAATGTAGGCCATCTTATGACTAATCCAGCTGTACTAGATAAAGATGGTAATGAAATACCTGAAGGTATACTCGATGCCATGTTTACCATATGTATTGCAAAACATGATTTAGAAAAAAATAATGGAATTTCTAATTCAAGAAAGGGCAGTATCTATATAGTTAAACCTAAAATGCATGGCCCAAAAGAGGTCAAATTTACTTGTGATCTTTTTGCTGCAGTTGAAAAAGAACTTTCAATGAAACCGCTGTGTGTAAAAGTTGGGATCATGGATGAAGAGAGAAGAACGACTGTTAATCTTAAAGAGTGTATAAGAATTGCTAAAGATAGAGTGATTTTTATTAATACCGGTTTCTTAGATAGAACCGGAGATGAAATACATACAAGCATGGAAGCCGGACCTATGGTTCCTAAAGATCAAATGAAGCAACAACCATGGATTGCAGCATATGAGGATTGGAATGTGGATACTGGTCTAAAAACTGGTTTTAAAGGTAAAGCACAAATTGGTAAAGGTATGTGGGCTATGCCTGATGAGATGCTAGAAATGTTTAAAGCAAAAATAATGCATCCTAAATCAGGAGCAAATTGTGCTTGGGTCCCTTCACCAACAGCAGCCACGCTTCATGTTATACATTATCATCAAATTCTTGTTGCCGATGAGCAAGAGTCTTTAAAATCCAGAACTGGAGCTAGTCTTGATGATATATTATCAATACCTGTTATGGAGAATCCAGCAATTCTTACTCCACCGGAAATACAAAATGAACTAGATAATAATGCGCAAGGCATTCTTGGCTATGTTGTAAGATGGGTTGATAGCGGTGTTGGCTGCTCAAAAGTACCAGATATTAATAATGTTGGTTTAATGGAGGATAGAGCTACTTGTAGGATTTCTAGTCAGCATATCGCAAATTGGCTGCATCATAAAATCTGCTCTGAAGAGCAAGTTATTGAAACTATGAAAAAAATGGCAATTATTGTTGATGAACAAAACTCACATGATGATACTTATCAAAATATGGCACCAGATTATAACGGGTATGCTTTTACAGCAGCCCTTGATCTTGCCATTAAAGGCAGGATTCAACCCAGCGGTTATACAGAACCTATTCTGCACGCAAAACGCTTAGAGTATAAAAAATGAAGGGATATTGGGTAGCAAGGTGTCATATTATAGACAACAATGAATATGCAAAATATGCTGCGCTGGCTGGACCTATAATAGAAAGTTTTGGGGGCAAGTTTCTTGTAAGAGGTGGAAATCAAAAAGAGGTTGAAGGTGGTATATATGAAAGAACAGTATTAGTAGAATTTAATAATATTCAAATAGCAGAAGAATGTTATAAATCAGAAGCTTATCAATCTGCTCTTAAACATGTTGCAGA
Source organism: uncultured SAR86 cluster bacterium (assembly GCA_902557645.1). Lineage (GTDB taxonomy): Bacteria > Pseudomonadota > Gammaproteobacteria > Magnimaribacterales > D2472 > MED-G78. The sequence continues at coordinate 126,390 of CACEAP010000004.1, read as the reverse complement.
TTCTGCAATTCGCCATGTTGTTTTGGTTGAAGGCATTTAATAAATTAATTTTATAAAAACCATGGAATTTACAAGAACTAAAATAATTTGCACAGTTGGTCCAGCAACTCAAGATATAAAAACTTTAAAAAAGCTACATAACGAAGGTATGAATGTCGTCAGGATTAATATGTCCCATGCCGATCACAAACAAGCTAAAGCAATTATTAGTAGAATAAATAAGATTAATTCTGAGCTATCTAAAAATGCAACTCCTATTGGAATTTTACTTGATACTCAAGGACCTGAGATAAGAACAGGTGATACTACTATGCCATTGGATCTTGTTACAGGAGATGAAGTAACCTTAACTGTTAGAGACCAAGTAGATGTTGAAACATCATCTATAAAAATTAACTACAAAGATTTAATAAGCAGTGTAAATCCAGGTTCAAAAATAACAGTAGACAATGGACTTATAAATTTTAGTGTTCTATCTAAAGATGAAGATACATTATTATGTAAAGTTATTGATGGCGGCAAGATTGGGAGTAAGAGGCATGTAAATCTGCCAGGCGTAAGAGTTAATCTTCCTTCTATAACTTCTAAAGACCTAAAAGATATTCAATTTGGTATAAAGCATAATGTTGATTTTATTGCTCTGTCTTTTGTCAGAAGTGAAGAGGATTTAATGAAACTTAGAGAGATACTCAAAGACAGTTCATCAACTGCAAGAATCATTGCAAAAATTGAGAATCAAGAAGGTTTAGATAATATTAATGAAATTTGCAAAGCATCTGATGGCGTTATGGTGGCTAGAGGTGATTTAGGTATAGAAACTAGCTTAGCTGATTTACCAAATATTCAAAGGAAGATTATGTTTGCATGTGCAAAATGGGGTAAACGTTCTATCGTAGCAACTCATCTTTTGGAATCTATGATTGAGAACCCAACTCCAACAAGAGCTGAAGTAACTGATATTGCTAATGCTATATACGAAGGTGCCGATGCAATTATGCTTTCTGGAGAGACTAGTATAGGCAAACATCCAATTGAATGCGTCAAGTTTTTAAAATCTATATCATTAAAAACCGAACAGTTTAAAACGCTTGGCTATGAAGAAAATCTTGTTTCTGACTCTGATTGGCAGCATTTAGGAGTTGCAGCAAATCAATTAGCTCAATCAGTTAAAGCAGATGGAATAATAGTTGTTACTAGGACTGGTTATACTGGAAATATTGTTTCTAATGCTAAACCATTTAACATACCAATATTTTGTTTTACAAACAGTAAATCAACTTTAAACCATCTCTCGCTGGTTGGATCAACTCAAGCATATTTTCTAAAAAATATCTCAAATCATGATAGAGCAATAAAATCTATTTCTAAAAAATTAAAAGATTATTACAAGACAAAAGATGAGCTAAAACTTGTAATGATTTCAGGTATATTTTCTGAAGAGCATTCTGAGGCAATTCAGGTAATTAATTTCTAAAATTACTTTAGTTTTCAAATCCTTAAGTTATCTATTTTTTGATACAATGGCTGAGTTTTCTATTACGGGGAAGTTATAAATGTTATTTAATTCACTAGATTTAACTATAGTTGCAATTTATTGCATTGGTATTATTGGTCTTGCTACCTATGTATCAAGACAATCATCAGGTCATGAAAGAAGCGCTGAAGATTATTTCTTGGCTGGTAGATCACTACCATGGTGGGCAATTGGAGCTTCATTAATTGCTGCTAATATTTCAGCAGAACAAATAATAGGTATGTCAGGTCAGGGTTTTGTTGTTGGTATGGCAATAGCAACTTATGAGCTAACTGCTGCTATAGCATTAATTGTAATGGCAAAGTTTTTTCTCCCTCTTTTCTTAGAAAAGAAAATATACACCATGCCTCAATTTCTTGAGCAAAGGTTTGATAAAAGAGTGAGTTTAGTTTTATCTTTTTTTTGGCTAGCTGTATATATTTTTATTAATTTAACATCAGTTTTGTGGCTTGGATCTTTAGCCATAAATGCTCTAACAGGCATAGACTTATTTCACGGTTTGGTTTTATTAGCTGGTCTATCTTTAGCTTATTCTTTATGGGGCGGCCTAAAGGCAGTTGCCTTGACCGACATAATTCAAGTAGTTTTATTAATATTCGGCGGTTTATCAGTTTCATATATAGCATTAACAACTATTGGTGATGGCGAACTCTTAGCAGGATTAACAGTATTAATTAATGAAGTTCCAGATAAATTTGATATGATCCTTTCACCTGAAAATCCAGCATACAATAATTTACCTGGTGTATGGGTCTTAATAGGCGGTCTCTGGATAGCTCATTTTGCATATTGGGGGTTTAATCAATACATTACTCAAAGAGCATTAGGAGCTAAATCTTTACCAGAGGCTCAAAAAGGCGTAATGTTTGCAGCCTATTTAAAATTATTAATGCCGCTTGTAATTGTTTTGCCAGGAATATGTGCAGCCGTTCTTTATCCAACTTTAGAAAAATCTGACCAAGCTTACCCAACCATGATGGCTTTATTACCTCACGGATTACTGGGGCTTACATTTGCAGCCCTAATTGCTGCTATCGTTTCATCTTTAGCTTCAATGACAAATAGTATAAGTACTATTTTTACTATGGACATTTATAGAAGTTTTGCAAAAACTGAAGCCTCTCAAAGAAAACTAATTAATATAGGGAGAAATGTTGCATTTATATCATTAACAATTGCGGTATTTTGTGCTCAACCACTCCTTGGTAGCTTAGAATCAGCATTCCAGTACATACAAGAGTTTACTGGTTTCTTTACACCTGGAATACTTGTAATATTTTTAGTTGCTTTGTTTTGGAAAAAAGCAACAACTATGTCAGTTTTAATTGCCGCAGCAACTTCATTAACTTTATCTATTTTTATTTGGTACGCTTTTCCAGACTACCCATTCATTCATAGAATGGGAGTAGTATTTCTTGTTTCAGGCCTTTTGTGCTATCTAACAGCTTTACTGCAAGGATATGTGGATCAAGAGAAAGCTATAGATTTAAATGGAATAAATTTTAAAACTTCTAAAGGTTTTAATTACAGTACCGTTATTATTATTGGAATGCTGGCTATAATTTACGGCTATCTTTGGTAAATAACCTCTTTATGAAAAAAGTTATATTTTCATTTTTTCTAGTTTCATCTATTCATCTATCAGCAAATATAGATTGGTCACATAACGCAACTTGTCCCTCTCCAGATATGGAGAGAGTTGAATCAATTCTTAGCAAGATGACCTTAAGAGAGAAGGTTGGTCAAGTTATCATGCCAGATATCGATGCAGTTACTCCTGAATTAGCAAAAAAATTTAAGCTTGGCTCTATATTAAATGGGGGTGGACGATATCCCAATAAAAATAAATTTAGTTCAATCGAAGATTGGAAAAATCTTAGCAAAGCATATTATGATGCTTCGCCCATTATTAATGGGAGTATTGTTCCTATTTTATGGGGAACCGATGCAGTGCATGGTCATAATAATGTTATAGGTGCTACTATTTTTCCTCATAATATTGGTTTAGGTGCAACACGAAATCCTGATTTAATTAAAGAGATAGGGCAAGCAGTTGCAAAAGAAGTGCTTTCAACTGGAATACCTTGGACTTTTGCACCAACTATTACTGTTCCACAAAATGATACTTGGGGAAGAACATATGAGGGCTATTCTGAGGATCCTGAATTAGTTGCATCATTAGGTCAAGCTATGATTCTTGGTATCCAGGGCGAGGGCGATAGTTTTTTAGGATTAAATCACATGCTTTCAACTGCAAAGCATTTTATAGCAGATGGTGGAACTTCCAATGGTATAGATCAAGGCGATGCAGCAATAAGTGAAATAGGTTTAAAAAATTTACATGGAGAGCCTTATTTTAAAGCTCTAGATGCTTGCGTTCAGACAATTATGGCTAGTTTCAATTCATGGAATGGAGACAAACTCCATGGTAATAAATATTTATTAACCGAAGTTCTTAAAAATCAAATGAATTTTGAAGGTTTTGTAGTTGGTGATTGGAATGGTCATGGACAGGTAAGAGGCTGCTCAAATACAAGCTGTCCTCAATCTTTTAATGCGGGTGTTGATATTTTTATGGTTCCAGATGAGTGGCAAGAATTATATAAAACTACTTTAAAACAAGTTAAGAATGGAACTATAACCCTTGAAAGATTAGATGATGCGGTAAGACGAATATTAAGAGTTAAGATGCAAATAGGTCTCCTAGATGGGAAAAAACCCCATGAATTTAAATCAAACTATATTGGTGATCAAAATCACTTTGCAATTGCAAGAAGGGCTGTAAGAGAATCACTTGTCCTTCTAAAAAATAATAATAACGTACTGCCTTTAAACCCTAGCAAACATTATCTTGTTGTAGGAGATGCCGCACTATCAATCAACAGTCAAATGGGCGGTTGGACCATAACATGGCAAGCTCGTGATAATAAAAACTCTGATTATAAAAATGTACAAAACATATATTCAGCTTTAGCAGGACATATTAATAATCAAGGCGGCTCTATTGAATTTTCTAAAGATGGGTCTTATAAAAAGAAACCTGATTCTGTTATTTTTATTTTCGGTGAAGAGCCATATGCTGAAGGTGATGGTGATAGAAAAGATCTTGAATTTATTTCAAAGGATGCAAATTATATTAGATTGATGCAACAATTTAATGCAGCAAATTTCCCAATCATTTCTATATTTCTCTCTGGAAGACCAATGGAGATTAATAGAGAATTAAATTTATCAGATTCTTTTATTGCTGCTTGGCTACCAGGATCAGCTGTAGAGGGTATTAGTGATGTAATTTTTACAAACAATGGATCAATAGATTATGACTTTACTGGAAAACTCCCATACTCATGGCCAAAAACTGCTGTACAAAATGTAAATTTTAAAGATGCTAGATACGATCCACTATTTCCTTATGGGTATGGTTTAAATTATTCATCCACTAAAGAGCTTGTAGATGTTGAAGAGATTAAAATAGAAAAAGAATTAAACGAAATCATCTTATTTGTTGGCAGCGCTTATCCACCAGGCTTTGAATTTGTTCAAGAAGGCTCAAGCGTGGAGCAGGTTCAGTCTGATATCTTTACAAGCAAATCACAAAATATTTCAATGTTTAAGTTTGATTATAAAAAACAAGATGATGCAAAGAATTTAAAATTTTTTAAATCCAATGATTACAATGCATGGGGTATCTTAGCTGACTCTTTTTTAGATATTCAAGATATGAAAGCTCCGAGTTATGAGATCGAATTAAAGATAAATAGAATAGGGAGCTCACCTATTTACTTTGGAGCAACGTGTGCTGGAAATGGATACGAAATATGTAGAGGTATGATTGATGTAACTGAAGTTTTTAAAAATAAAAAACTTGCTCAATGGGCTTCAGTAAAGATACCTGTTTCATGTCTTCAATCTGCAGGCCTTGATTCTTCTAATATGGATATCAGAGCAATTCTACTCAGCAATGATAATTGGGATATTGATTTACACTCAATCAAGATTTTAGCTACAAATTCTAATAATCTGCCTAATTGTTCAAACTTATCTAGCGGTATTTCACAGTGAGCGATCTTTTATTAGTAGATGTTGGAGGAACCAATATGCGCTATGCATATTGTGAAAGCGGAGCCAATGAAATTCATAAATCAGAAAAAATTTCTCTTAAAAATCTAGATAATTTTGACACTATAATAGGTGATTTAATTGATAATTCTGATCTCAGTATTACTAATGCAGTTTTTTCAATTGCTGGCCCTAAAATAGGCAATACTATTTCAATGACTAATAGATCTTTTGTTGCCAACGCTGATAATTTACTCGAAAAATTTAAACTTGATCAGTGTCACTTACTGAATGACTGGGAATCTATTGGGTATAGTTTAAAAGGAACACCTGAGGATAAAATTGAATATCTTAAATTGGGGGTTCAAATAAATTCTAATTCATTAGTCTTAGGTCCTGGAACCGGTTTAGGTGCAGCTTTTACAAGCAGAGATTCAGTCATTGCTACTGAATTAGGAAATACCACTAACTGGACCTCAAGTTTATTGAAGAATTTTGCTATCAATAATGATAATGATCACTATAAAACCCTCGAAGATATAGTATCTGGATCAGGAATATCTAAGTTATATGAATCTATTTCTGGTGAAAGCATTTCAGCAGAAGAGGTTATAAAAAGATTTAATCAAAATGAAGATTTAGCTTCAAATATAATTAATGGCTTTATAAAGAGCTTAGCAAATGTTTTATCAGATGCTGCGCTTGCCTATGTTCCGGGTAACGGTATTTTTTTAGCAGGAGGTTTAAGTAGAACCTTATTACCCCTAATAGATAAGGAATCATTTAAAGATCATTTTCTTAAAAACAAATCTGATATTCATAAAGAACTTCTAAGTAAAATAAGAATAGGCGTAATTACTAGAGAATTAACTTGCCTTTATGGAAACTTAAATTATTTTAAATTACTAAATAAAGTTAATTAAATTTAAATAAATATTTTCAATATTATTTATGATTAATTTGTGTATAATTGCGTCTAATTATGGCTGACAAGAAACAAACAAAAGTGTACTTAATCCCTGAAGGTGAAACTAGAGATCATCATACATATCACTATACAGCGATTAAAACTAGAAACTTTATTCTTGAAAATAAAAAAATGAGAATGAAAAAATTTAATCCGGTTAAAAGGGTACATGAATGGTTTGTTGAAGCTAAGCTACCACCACATAGTTAATTAAAACTTATTTAATTTTTTGATTTTCAGTCTCGTCTCTATGTTTCTTTAAGTACTTCATAAAAGGCGTTCCACCTGTGCCTGTTATTGTAGAACCACCCCGACCAAATGGATTTTTAATCTGCGATTGTTTATGAATATAAGTGCCAGCAAATTCTAAATGTAAAGCTCTAAATGCCCTAATTTCCTCTAAACATAAATTATATTCATCTGTAAGGTTTTGCGATTCATTTATTAAAGATTTTGCTTGAGAAATTTCTTCAACCTTATCTATTCTAGCTCTATGTTCAGGAGGCATATATTCTCTCATCTCATTTAAATAATGTCTTAAGCTATCTTTAGTATGATAAATACCTAAGGCGCCATCAAGGAAAGGCATAATACTGCTTTGAGCTCCAGTCTCACCTCGATAAAATTGCGGTTTATCTTTAAATTCACCCTTGTATATCAATCCATTTTTTAGATCAGGATTATCTTTTGTTCCAAATATAAATGGCCTCACTCTATGATAGTAAATATAAGGATCACATTTCTCAGGCATTCGTGAAAAAATCTTATTAACTTTATTAAGTGATTTTGATATTAATTTTAATTTTTGTAATATTTCATCTTCTGAATTTTCTTTTGTCATCTCAGCTATTTCTTGTGCAGCAATAATAGCCTCTGATGCTGCATCTTCAATACATACATGAATAGTTACAAACCAATCTTCATCAACTCCACCTAAAAAGTTTGTAATTAATGCGACGTTATCTAGTGAAATATTTTCTTCTTTATTGATTTTAAACCAGTTATCCAGGCAATAACTTGCATAGCTTAGTATAGGTGGTCTACCTAAGGCTTTCGCTACTTTTACCCATGGTCCTGCAAGAACCTCAGGCAATAACTTTTCAGGCTTAAGACCGCCCCAAATATAAGCATGGGAAATAAAACTAAGATGCACCATAGCCAATCTAATATTCTTATTCCTACCCTCAATGAATAGCTCATTTACAGATAAATCATCAGTTGAGAGTTTATTAATTGTATTTTGTACATTACTAGTTAAAAGTAATTTAGGTAGACTATTTGCAATCTCTTGAAGTCTTTGGAGAGACTCACTTGAGCTATCAGAGTATTCTTTAATTGGTTGAGTTTTAGGTAGAAATGATTCGCGTTTATTTATGATTATGCTCCCTATTTATTAGTTAATTAAACCATATTTTAAAAAAAGGTAAATTAATTTAATTTTTTTTAAATAAAGTGTTGACAAGATATAAAATTCCCGTAATATTAACTTTACCTGCTGATCCGACTAACAAACAACTGCAGACGGGAGTTAGAGAGAAAAAGCAGAAAGAGACCTAAGGGTGAAAGCGTATCTAAGAGTCGACGATAAAAAAGAGCTTAGAAACCCACCAAGGATTCAAGAGAAAGAATCCGAGGAGCTGAAGAGAATCTCACTTCGGACCCCTAAGGAACTCGAACTGAAGAAACAGAGCTTAGCTCTGTTTTTTTTTGCCTAAATTTTATTAAAAAAAACGGGCTAAAAGCCCGTTTTTTATAATCATATAACTATTATCTTATAGCTTTTCCTGAAAAAGAAAATCTTTGACATGTACTAAAATTATCTGCTTCCATAGGCAAACTTGTAGAACCATAATTTTGGTAACCTGTATTCTTTTCATCCATATCAGTCCAAAGACTTAACCATACATAATCTACTAAAGGATTGTCTTCAGTTCCTTCAAAATAAGGTTCAAGCATGACATACCAGAATCCATCAGGACCATCCCTTGCCTCAGTTTCATCAAGAAAATTAGCAAAATCCATTTCAAATGCTGCAAGATCATTTTCATCATAACCTTCGTTGAAATTACAGAAATTAAATTCATTTTCAAATGTGCTACTTTGATTTGGAACGGATGCATTTCTTTGAACGGTTGGTTTAAATGCATAAACATTATCAAAATCAACACTCATTATTCCATCGATAGCTTCTTGCCATTCGCTATCGACACTCTCCATCCAGTCAGTCCATGCCGCGTCTCTTGCTTCCATGGAAGGCCAAAGCATTACCCAAATAAAATCTGCATTAGATTCTCCACGAGGAGTAAGGATATTTGCTCCATTCATCTCATAACCTCTTGCATCAATCATTGAGTTCCATTTATCAACCAACATATCTAGATTTTCTTGGCTAAAATCAGGTCCTTCATAGTGCCAAACATACTCAACCACCTCATTAGCCGGTGAACCTTCTCTAGCAACTGCAACTTCATCATCCATTGATGAATTACAGGCAGCTAAAGCTAGAAGCGCCATAAAAGATAAACTTATTTTTTTCATATTTCTCTCCAATAAATTAAGTTACTTAATAACATAACATTATTTAGATTTTTTAATTAATTAATTATGTATAGTTTTTAGCAGTTTCAAAAAAAAGCGGGCAATGAGCCCGCTTTTTTTGTTGGTTAAAGGGGAAACTTATCAACATGTAAGAGGAGATAACATTACCAACATATATATAGACAGAGGTGTTTATAAAAAGTTCAGTCCTAAGGAATTAATTTATAAATATTTTTAAAAGATTAAATATTATTGACCCTATTATTAAACCAGACCCAAATGGTATCTCCTCGTTTGGAGATTTGTTAGTGAGTAAATAAATTATGATTGAGATGCTTGAACCGAGAAAAATAATTGGCCCAAGAGCCATTATTCCAAATACACTTCCAAGACCGGCAAGAAGAATAAAATCTCCACCACCAATGCCATTTTTAGACCTAACAGCTTTATAGATTGCATTCACCATCCACAAAAGACTATATCCAATTATCATTCCACCAATAGATAAATATAAAGTTGTAAAAGTATTGAATAAATAATTAATTAAGATGCCTAAAGGGATGAGAGTAAGATTAAGATAAAAAGGTAAATATAAGTACTTATAATCTAGAAAAAAAAGAATATATAAAATAAAAAATATAAAGTAGTACAACAAGCCTTCAACATTTATTCCAACATATAACGCTATTAATAAAACAACACAACAATGAATTATTTCATTGATTAAATAGAAAGAGCTAATAGATTTTTTACAAAATTTACAAACACCTTTTTGCCATAGATAGCTAAAAATAGGTATTAATGCTGAAACACTTAATTTATTTTTACAATCTGGACATGAGGAACTTGGGTAGAATAAATTTACTGATTCGTCATCTTTCATTTTGGGAAGTCTGTGCAAAAGCATAGAAGTAAAGCTTCCCATACAGGCACCAAAAATTCCTACAAGAACTAAATAGAGCATTAATTTTTAAAAAGTATTTTTATTTTTTTGATATCTTGAAACAAAATAATAAGAGCATAAGAGCTGGAATAGCATAAGCACTGATAACCAATAATTTATCTAACATTTAATTTACTCCAATTGCTAATGAGTCTGGTCTTCTAGTATCACCAAATCCATAGTAATAATTATTCTTCATCATAACAATTTGTAATGCTGTTGCAGGATTTATCTTCATAATTTCATAACCTTTATTAGTTAATGCTTCTGCATGTTGTGAATTGTATGATTTTTCTAATTGCAGTACATCTGGATACCATTGATGATGAATTCGCGGAGCTAAGATTGCATCAGATACCTCAAATTCAAATTCAACTATATTTAAGATTGATTGCAGCACACTAGTAATAATTCTTGATCCTCCAGGAGAGCCTGTAGCAAAATAAGGCTGACCATCTTTTAAAACTATTGTTGGAGTCATCGAGCTTAAAGGTCTTTTTTCAGGAACAATTTTGTTTGCCTCTCCACCTAATAGACCAAACTGATTAGGCGTCCCTGGCGAAGCTGAAAAATCATCCATCTCATTATTCATTAGAATACCAGTGCCCTCAATTGTGACGCCGGAACCAAATGCCGAATTTAAAGTATAGGTGTTGGAAATTATATTGCCATATTGATCAGCGATTGAATAATGAGTCGTTTCTTCACTTTCCTTTCTCATATATTCACCAGGCTCTATGGATGATGAAGGAAGTGGTGAAGGAATCATAAATTCAAACAGTCGAAGTTTCTGATTTATTGCTGTTGCATATTCTTTACTGGTGAGTTCTTCTACAGGAACTTTATAAAAATCTGGATCTCCCAAGTATTTTGATCTATCAGCATATGCAAATTTCATAACCTCTGCTAAAAGAGCAACATATCTTGGATTATTATGCCCAAAAGATTTTAAATTATAATTTTCAAGAATATTTAACATCTGAATAAGGTGTATCCCGCCAGATGAGGGTGGACCCATGGTGATGATATTCATTTCTTTATAGTTTGAACGTAAAGGCTTTCTCCAATTTGGACGATATTTTTTTAAATCTCTATGTGATATTAGCCCGCCATTTTTTTCCATTGCATTAACAATTTTGTCAGCAACTTCACCTTCATAAAAACCTGCTACCCCATTTTGAGCTATCAATGTCAAAGTTTGCGCTAAATCTGCTTGAATAAGAACATTATTAAATTCAATAGGATAATCTTTATAAAAAATATCTTTGGTTTCAGGAAATTGTGAAAGTTTTTTATAACGACTATTAAGCGTCATAGTCATATATTGACTCATTACAAAACCTTCACTAGCAAGTTTTATTGCAGGCTGAAGTAACTCAGCCCATTCCATAGAGCCAAATTTTTTATGAACCTCCCACATGCCATATACAGAACCTGGAACACCTATAGCTAGATAGCCAACTGTAGATCTTAATGAATTAACTGATCCGTCATCATTTAAATACATATCTCTTGAAGCTTTAAGCGGTGCTTTTTCTCTGTAATCAATTGAAAAAGCTTCATTACTTTTTGCATCATGCATCACCATAAAACCACCGCCACCAATATTTCCTGCTCGAGGAAGTACAACTGCTAATGCAAATCCAACAGCTACTGCAGCATCATAGGCATTTCCACCTTGATTTAAGATATCTTCACCAACCTTTGAAGCAAGATAATGCTGCGTTGCAACCATGCCTTTACTGGCAACAACTGGATGGGTTATTGAACTAGGATTTAAGATGAAATCTTGAGCAAAAGCATTATATGAAAAGCTACATAGAACAATAAGGAGTTTAAAATTTTTATACATTAAAGTAATTCAGTTTCTGCAGTTGTTTTAGCCCATTTATAATCAGCTTTTCCATTTGGTGCTCGCATAACTTCAGGCACAAAAATAACTGATTTAGGGAGTTTATAACCTGATAAGTGTTCACGAGTTGCGCTTATTAAATCTACTTCGTTAATATCTCCATTCTCTGTAAGAGATACAACGGCAACAACTTTATTACCAAACTTTTCATCAGGTAATCCAACAACTAAAGAATCATATATATTTTCATTAAGCTTAAGTGCTTCCTCTACTTCTTCTGGATATATTTTTTCACCTGCAGAATTTATGCAATTACTACCTCTGCCTAATAAAGTAATAGTTCCATCTGCTTCAACTAATGCATAGTCTCCAGGGAAAGAATAGCGGGTACCATTAAACTCTTTAAAAGTAGCATCTGATTTTTCTTTATCTTTATAGTAACCCTCAGGAACAAGTCCGCTTGTGCCAATTAAACCTCTAACCCCTGATCCAGGCTCAACTTCTTTGCCATCATCACTTACTACAACCACTCCAGGATTAAGTCTAAATTTTGCAGTTCCTGCAGCATCTTCTCGAGTGGTTACTGAAGAGCCCATACCGCCTTCACTAGAGCCCATGGCATCCATAATAACCATATCATGATGTGCTAATAAAGAAGCCTTAACATCAGCACTAAACATAACCCCACTAGAATAGATTAGTTTTAAGGTACTTAAATTGTATGGATTATTTTCTTTTACCCTTCTATCAAGTTCTTGCACCATAGGTTTAGCAAAAGAGTCACCAACAATAATAATATTCGTCACACCAACTCTTTCAACTTCTTCCCATAACAATTTAGTATCAAGACCTAGATTGGGTGTTGTAACAACACAACCTCCAAGTAGATGAGAAAGAAAACCTCCAAGCCACATACCAGTGCCATGCATAAGTGGACAAGCAACAAAACTTTTAGAGAGCTGCCCAGCTTCATGAAGATTTAGAATAGTATTTTTTATATCTGCTAAATCTTCGGGAACATCTACCCCCATACCTTTAAGTGTCTTTAACATTGAATTTACAAAGCCGCCATGAGTATACATGACACCTTTTGGCATACCTGTGGTACCACCTGTATAGAGCATATAAATATTGTCTTCATTTCTCTCAATTCTAGGCATTGGCGCTGTATTATTTATCACATCTTGATAAGCATGAGAGCCTTCAAGTAAAGGAGTTCCATCATCATACTGAATCCAAGCTTTTACCTTAGGTAATTCATCACGTATTTTTTTTATTTGATTTGCATAACAACCCTGATAAAAGACAGCCTCAGAGTCAGAATTGTCTAAAAGATAAATTAGTTCATTGGCTTGGTAGCGATAATTTACATTAATAGGCACCCCCATAACTTTAAATGCTGCATAGTGAGCAACTAAATATTGATTCGAATTATGCAGATATAGACCTACTTTTGAATCTTCTCCGACACCATTATCAGATAAAAATTGAGCTACTTTGGCAGCTTCTTGATCATACTCTTTCCATGATAAAGTTGAATCTCCGCATATAGCAGCTGGGTTATCTGGCAGCAAATCAGCATTTTGCTCAAAGATATTTGCAAAGTGTCGCAATGAATAATTAATTGTCATGATACTTTTTACCTATATTTTATTTATATATTAAGTATCCAAATTACTATATTTTGATAAGTATGACAATTTCATTTTGTGCTAATAGAATCTTTATTTAATTTCGTAGTAAAATAATTTTTGTTGATATCTATTAGGGAGAGTTTGGATTATGACAGATCAATATCAAGAATTGCTAAATGCTCATACAGCACCTGGCCAACTATTTGAATGGGAAGAAGTTACAGATGCCAATGGAGTAACCTATAGAGAATTTTGTAATCCTGGAATCCCAAAGACCTTAAGAGGTTATTATGATTTTGGATTACTGCATCCTGAAGAAGATTGGTTAGTCTATGAAGATGAGCGTTATACCTATAAAGAGGTATTTAACAAAGCAGCCCAAACTGCGAATGCTTTACAAGCAGCAGGAGTACAAAAGGGCGATAGAGTTGCTATATGCATGATGAATAATCCTGAATACATAATGTCATTTATGGCTATTACTGGGATGGGCGCTGTAGTTGTACCTTTAAATTCATGGTGGGTTCCATCAGAAGTATCTTATGGGCTGGATCATTGTGATGCGAAAGTACTAATTGCTGATGAAAAACGTCTTATAGGTTTAGAAAAAAATTCTAATGTAACTAAGGTAATTGTCAGACCTGAAATGGATTCAGATTATCAAGACTTTAATACTTTTATTAATAATCATTCTTTTGAATGGCCAGAGGTTGAAATTTTAAATAATGATAACGCAACTTTATTCTATACCTCAGGCTCTACTGGTTTTCCAAAAGGCGTTCTATCTTCGCATAGAAATGTATTGGCTACATTGTTTAGCTGGACATGCTATTCATCTATTAGAGGTCAAATGTCCGATTCAGCTGGTGGACTTGGAGAAAATCCAGATGGGACTAAAAAAGCTATTTCAGTTTTGCATTGTGTTCCCTTATTTCATGTAACTGGAAGCCATTCATCATTTTTAATATCTATTCTTGTTGGAAGAAAGATGGTCATGATGAAAAAATGGGATGCAACTGAAGCTTTAAAATTAATAGAACAAGAAAAAATTACAAATGTTACAGGAGTGCCAACCCAATCTTGGGAAATACTTAGTCATCCAGAAAGAGAAAAATATGATATTTCTTCATTAGAAGATCTTGGTGGTGGCGGGGCAGCGAGACCTGCTGAACATGTAAAACAAATGGATGAGCAATTTGAAGCAAGACCATCCATTGGTTATGGCCTATCAGAGACTAATGCATTAGGAACTCTTAATGGCGGTGATGAATATTTGCAATATCCATCTAGTTGCGGTCGCGCAGTTCCTCCATTAACTGATATTAATATTATTGATGAAAACTGGAATACTTTAAAAGAAGGTGAAGTCGGAGAAGTTGTTATTAAATCTCCTGGAAATATGGTTGGCTATTGGAAAAATCCTGAGGCAACTGCCGAAGTTTTTAATGATGATGGTTGGTTTAAATCTGGGGACTTGGGTTATTTCGATGGCCCATTCCTGCACATAGTTGATAGGGTAAAAGATCTAGTTATTCGAGGTGGTGAAAATATTTCTTGTATAGAGGTAGAAGCAGCAATTTACGAACATAGTGATGTTTTAGAAGCCTGTATTATTGGTATTCCTGATGAAAGGCTTGGTGAACTTGTTGCATCTGCTGTGCACTTAAAACCAGGAGTTGAATTATCTCAGGATGATATTCAAGAATTTTTAGCTGGAAAAATTGCAGCCTTTAAGATTCCTTATGAAGTAAGATTTTTTAAAGATCCATTACCTAAAATAGCTTCAGGTAAATTTGATAAACCATCATTGAGGAAAATATTTGCCAATGATTGATTTTTTAAACATTAAGCTTAAAATTAAGACTAACTTATAATATATATATATCATGTCAAATAAAGTCCTTGTTATCGAAGACGAACCAGATATACGAAAAACTCTTGAATATAATTTATCAAGAGAAGGTTATAAAGTTGAGAGCTGCGGCTCAATTGAGGAAGCAAATACCTTTCTAGAGAATCCTAGTTATTCAATTATTCTTCTTGATATTATGCTGCCTGATGGATCAGGTTTAGATTTATGTAGGCAAATTAAATCTAACTCAACGATCCAAGAAATTCCCATTCTTATTCTTACTGCAAAAGATGATGAGGTTGATAAAGTTGTTGGATTTGAATTAGGTGCTGATGATTATGTGACCAAACCGTTTAGTGTAAGAGAATTAATATTAAGAGTTAAGGCAATCCTTAAACGAAATACTAAAACATCAAATCTAAGTAATCAGACGCATGAAATTAATAGAAATTTTGGTTCACTAAAAATGAATATTGAATCTCATGAAATCTTCATAAATGATGAAGAAATTATTCTTACAGCATTAGAATTTAAACTATTAAGACAATTGGTTGAAAGGCGAGGTAGAGTGCAAACTAGAGATCAGCTTTTAGAAGATGTGTGGGGTTACAGTTCCAATATTACAACTCGAACCGTGGATACTCACATTAAGAGGTTAAGAGAAAAACTTGGTTCAATGGGTAAATATGTTCAAACCATAAGAGGTGTTGGTTATAAATTTTCTCGAATTCCTGATTAACTAAATGGGCATCAGATCGCGAATCTTTTTCTTAGTTTTTCTTATATTATCATCAGGCATTGTCACTTCATATATTGTCGCAGAGCGTGATCTTACTAGAGCTTTTGAATTACAAATAGTTAATGAATTAGAAAAACAGGCTGGTCTTCTTTTAGCATCTGCGCAAAATTTAAATAACTATAAAAATATAGCAGAAGCTGATGCAGCTGCAGATAATTTGGGAGCTGCCGCTAATTCACGCGTCACATTTATTCTTAATAATGGCCAAGTTATTGGAGATTCCGATCTTAATATTAATCAAATAAAATCAGTTGACAATCATGGCGATAGAGCTGAAGTAATCAATGCACTTAAAGATGGCTCAGGCTGGGTATCGCGTTATAGCGATACCTTAAATGAAGACTTATTATATTTTGCTATAACAGATCAGAGTAAAGATAATCCAAATATTATAAGAATAGCAGTTCCACTTACCTACTTAGAAACTGCGACAGGTACTCTGCAACTTTCATTATTTTTATTATTTCTTGTTGTAATTATAGTATCTATATTTGCTAGTGCCGTTGCTACAAATTATTTATATTCAAATATAGAAAGTTTAGCAGATGCAGCTACAACAATAGCAGATAGTGATTTTAAGAAAAGAAATCTTAAAGCCTTACCCACCCAAAGAGTTGATGAATTTGGAGATGTTGCTAGGTCTATTTATCATATTTCTGAGAACTTAAAAAACCAGATAAAGATGATTGCAAAACAGCGTGATCAGTTTGGATTGGTATTAGATGATCTTGGCGAGGGTATATTAGTTACTAATAAAGATGGTGAATTTGTTTACAATAATGAACAGTCACTAGTTATATTAGATATTAAATCCTTAAAAGAAAAGAATATAAATAATCTAGAGATACCAGCAATCAACTATTTATATAATAGGGTTACTAATAAAAAAAGAGCAGATATTGAATTTGAAATTGAGTTAGAAGATAAATCTACTAGATGGGTTTTAGGTTCTATGAACCAATCAAAAACAACAGGAGAGTATATTTTAGTTGTTCACGATATTACGCAATTAAGACAACTAAATTCAATGCGTAGAGATTTTATTTCAAACGTCTCACATGAATTAAGGACACCTGTAAGCGTTATTATGGCAAATTCAGAAACATTATTAGATGGCGCGCTTGACAACAAAAAAGATGCAAAGGTTTTTGCTAAAGCTATATTACATAATTCAGAAAGACTATCCTCAATGGTTAGTGATCTTATTGATCTTTCTAGAATTGAATATGGGGACCTTAAATTAAATATAAAAGACCTTAATTTTAATGAATTCATGGATTCTTTTTTAGTATCTATGAAAAGTGTTGCTAAAAAGAGATCAATTGCACTTAACTTTAATCCTAAGCATACAGGTCTCATGTATGCAGACTCTCAAGCTTTAGAAAGAGTTATGAATAATCTTTGTGATAATGCATATAAGTATTCTGAAGCCGGTTCCAGTGTTGAAATTTCCACTCGTGATCAAGGTAAAATGATAAAGGTTATGGTAAGTGATTCTGGTGAAGGTGTACCAAGTGAAGATAAAGAGTATATATTTGATAGATTTTTTAGAACTGCTTCGGCAAGAGCCTCTGATAATAAAGGTAGCGGCCTTGGATTAGCTATAGTCAAGAATTTGATTAATAGTTTAAACGGAGAGGTGGGCATTACCTCAAATAAACCTAAAGGATCAATATTCTGGTTTACGATCCCTAAATCCAAATAAGTATATTTACACATATTTCTTTACATTCTTATTGAGATTATTTACTATATGTCACATATTTGTCACATTTGACACATAATTGAAACAATTACGACACAAAGAGCAAGTAGAGAAGTCGAAGTCCAGTTGTCAGATAGTTTCAAACATAACAGGAGATTGATATGTTAAAATACGCAATAATATCTGCCTTGTTTTTAGTTGGATTTGCACAGGCAGATGAAAAGTTAAATAAATCCGATATAAAGAAAATATACTTCATGAAAGATTCGAGTATCATATTCGAACTTAAAGATGACTCATACTATAGGGGTCAAATCTTAACGCCTGACTGTCTAAAAGGTAAGAAGTATTTTGAATCTAAGAATACTATA
Organism: uncultured SAR86 cluster bacterium; assembly: GCA_902557645.1. Lineage (GTDB taxonomy): Bacteria > Pseudomonadota > Gammaproteobacteria > Magnimaribacterales > D2472 > MED-G78. The sequence continues at coordinate 108,136 of CACEAP010000004.1, read as the reverse complement.
AGAAACACCTTTAAAGTCACCAAACCAAATGGTTTCAAGACATGTGAGTTCTCAGAATTGAAGAGAATGGCATGATTAAAGTATCATTTTGGTAAACTAAATCATATTATGAAGTCTGGTAGGCTTACTAAAGTAGTAAAATTATCAGGATTAAACTATTAAATTTAGTTTTTAGATTTCACATAGATTTCACTAAGATTTATAAAAAATGAGCTACACTATGTAGCTCTTTTTTATTATGAACACTAGAAAAATTAAAAGAATTATCAATACATTAGTCGCATTGTTGTTACTATTGCTACTTTCTTTGCTTTTAATTAGTTTTATTAATAAGCCTGAAATCAAAGATATTAGATTTACAAATCTTGATAAGATCAAGAATTCTAATATTGAGGCTCAAAATGCGGAAGTTACTAATATAAATAAAGCTGAATTTGATTATATAATTGTAGGTTATAGGTTTGGTGAGGCTAACTCATCTGTAATCCTTAAAAAAGGCAGTAAAGAATTTGTTTTATATGAGGGTGATATTTTAGAAAATACATACGAACTTGTGAGTGTAAGTCCAGATGAAATTGTTCTTAGTGCATCAGGTAAACTATACAAATTAGAAAATAAGGTTGGAAAATAGTTATGTGGAAATCTTTTAGATTATTTTTTTATTCATTGTTAATTGGACTTCCTTTGATTGCAGCTTCGCAGGATTCTTTTGTTCTCAATTATGAAGATGCTGATATAAAAAAAGTTTCTCAAGATATTGCAAGATTTGCTAAAAAAACCATCATCTTAGATCCTAGAGTCAAAGGTAAAATAACTATCTATTCAAATGCAAGCCTTGATAGTGAACAGGTTTGGGATGTTTATCTTAGAACCATACAAGTGAATGGTTTTAGTTCAGTTTCTGATAACGGTGTTGTTAGAATCGTGCCAGAAAATGAAGCTACCAGAGATAAGAATGATATTGATAATCAAAATGGTAATTTTCTAACTGCCGTTATTCCATTAATAAATCGCTCTGCTGCTGAAGTTATACCAATGATTAAACCAATTACCGGAAGACAATCTCATCTTTCAAGTATTCCTTCTATTAATTCAGTGCTCTTAGTTGATAGACTAAGTAATGTAAATAGAATAAAAAGTTTATTAAAAGATCTTGATAAAGATAATAGTGCAAAAATTTCAATCATAAAACTTGAGAACCTGTCTTCTATAGAAGCTGTAAGGATTTTAGAAAAACTCAAAGCACAAAATAATCCAACTATTAATAATTTTGTTGCCATACCATTTAGTCCATCTAACTCAGTTATTCTGTCTGCCAATTCAACAATTACATCAAATGTTGAAAAAACTTTATTTTCTCTAGATGCCGATGTAAAAGCAGATAAGTCTATTGATGTTATCTATTTAAAATATGCTAAAGCCGAGGAAGTTGCTGCTATTTTAAATAGTGTTTCTGATAGGTTTGCTGCGAGTCCTGATGGAATTAAGACCGTTATTACTCATCATGAAAAAACTAATTCATTAGTTATTTCTTCAGAGGAATCTAATCTTCCTGGAATTAGGAATTTAATTTCAAAACTAGATATTAGAAGAGCGCAAGTTTTAGTTGAGGCAATTATCGTTGAATTATCAGAAACAGCTGCAAAAAACCTTGGTGTAGAAACAATTTATACTGGAGCTAAAGATGGAGATATACCTATAGGTGTAACTGCTTTTGATGTTGGTACAGGACCTGATCTCTTAGCTCTAGCTGGCTCTGCTGCCTCTGATGGTACTGATGCTACATTAGGTCAAGTTGCGACTTCTTCATTGCTTGGAGCTCAGGGTTTAATAGCAGGTTTTGGTGATCTTACAGGGGCAGACAACTTTGTAGGTATTATCAATGCTGTTGCTAATGATCAGAATTCAAATATCTTATCTACTCCATCAGTAATAGCTATGGATAACACACCCTCTAAACTTTTAGTTGGGCAAGAGATACCTGTTACTACTGGCGAGAGCTTAGGTTCTAGTAATATTAATGCATTTAGAACAACTTCAAGAGAAGAGGTTGGTATTAAATTAGAAGTTACTCCACAAATAAACGAAGGTAGCTCTGTAATTCTTAATATTATTCAAGAAGTTTCAAGTGTTGCTGGGACTTACTCAAGCGGCGTCGATTTAATTACAAATAATAGAATTATTGAAACCACAGTTTTAGCGGATAACAAACAAATAATAGTTTTAGGTGGCTTGATAGATGAGGATATACAAGAAAATGTTTCCAAGGTTCCTCTTTTGGGCTCTATACCAGTTCTAGGAAAATTATTTCAATCATCTTCAAATCAAGTTATCAAGAAAAAATTATTTGTTTTTATTAGACCAACGATTCTAGTTGATTCAGATTCAATTAATGAACTCTCGGCTGAAAAGTACAATTTTATAAAAGCTGAACAATTATCTCGAGGCTCAGAAATTGAATTAATTGATTTAACAAAGTCTAAATAAAATGGATGATTTAACATCAAAAAATCTAGATACAACTAGCAATCTTCCATACGATTATGTTCGTGAAAGAATGATAATAGCTTTAGAGGATGATGACATATGTAAAGTTTATTCACCAAATCATATTGATATAAATACCTATCAAGAATTATGTCGTTTTTTAGATAAACCACTTGATATTAATAAATGTTCAGCTGAAGAATTTAATGAGATGTTAACCAAGTCATTTGATTCAAAAGATTCTTCAGAAAAAATCTCTGAAGAATTGTCTGATGATTTTGATCTTGAATCTTTTGCAGGAAATATTGCTCCTACTGAAGACCTCCTCAATGGCAATAATGATGCGCCGATAATTAAACTTATTAACGGAATTATCAGCCAAGCTATAAAACAAAGGGCCTCAGATGTGCATTTTGAACCCTATGAAGATCAATTAGTTATTAGGTTTAGAATTGATGGAATATTAAAAGAGGTTTTATCACAAGATAGCAGGATAGCCTCTTTAGTAATAGCTAGAATAAAAATTATATCCAGATTAGATATATCTGAAAGAAGACTGCCTCAAGATGGCAGAGTTTCACTTTCATTGGGAGATAAAAATGTTGATGTAAGAGTATCCACACTTCCATCATCATATGGTGAAAGAATTGTTTTAAGATTACTTGATAAGCAGTCTGCACAAATAAATATTGATGACTTAGGTCTTCCTATGCAGATCTTAAACAATTATAAAAAATCATTAAAAAGCTCTGAAGGTATAATTCTTTTTACAGGTCCTACAGGATCTGGTAAAACTACAACTTTATATGCTGGATTAAGAGAGTTAAGTGATTCTTCGCAAAATATATTAACCGTAGAAGACCCTATTGAATATACTTTAAAAGGAATAGGGCAGACTCAAGTAAATACAAAAACTGGTTATAGCTTTGCTAAAGGTTTAAGAGCTATGCTTCGACAAGATCCAGATGTAATGATGGTAGGAGAGATTAGAGATGTTGAAACTGCTCAAATTGCAATTCAATCGAGCCTAACGGGTCACTTAGTTCTTTCAACAGTTCATACTAATAGCGCTGTTGGCGCAATTACTAGATTAAGAGATATGGGTATAGAATCATTTTTATTATCATCAAGCTTAAGATCAATTATCTCCCAAAGGCTTGTAAGAAGACTTTGTAATAATTGCAAAGAGGAAGTTGCACCATCATCAGAGGCTATCAAATTATTTAACCTAAAAAATAACTCTAAGGTATTTACAGCTAGAGGCTGTGAAGAATGCTCTTTTTCTGGTTTCCAAGGAAGGATTGCTATAGCAGAATGTATTCAAGTTGATGCAATAACTAGAGATCTTATTCATCAAAAAGCATCAGAAAGCAAGATTGTTGATCACGTGTTTAAAGATCAACCCTCTATAGATGAAGCAAGCAAAGAGCTTATAATAAGTGGCATCACATCATGTGAAGAAATTATTAGGTTAAATAACCTTAAAGAAGATGCCAGCTTATAGTTATACTGCTTTTAACAATTCTGGAAAAAAAGAAAAAGGCTTTTTAACAGCTGCCTCAGAGAGGGATGCTAGAAAGGCTATTAAAGATTTAAATTTAACACCTTTATATATAAAGGAGTCTAATAAAAGCTTAGCTAATAAAACTAAAGTTAAAGATAAAGATCTAGTCTTAATTACTCGACAAATTGCAACATTATTAGATGCTGATACTTCTATCGATGAAGCTTTAAAAATTACTGCAGATCAATATAATAATGAGATTATAGTTGATGTTCTTTACACTTTAAGAGATGAAGTTATTCAGGGTAAGAGATTAGGTCAAGCCATGAAAAAATATCCTCAAGTTTTCTCAAATACGTATGTTTCGCTCGTAACTGCAGGAGATAGTTCAGGAAATTTAGACATTATTTTTGAAAATCTTGCAGATTATTTAGAAGAAAGTGCAACTGTAAAGCAAAAAATATTTTCAGCATTGGCTTATCCAATTATCTTAATAGGCTTTTGTGTTATGGTTATTGTAGCTTTACTTGTATTTGTAATGCCTCAAGTTGTTGGTCAATTTATCAAGGCTGGAGCAGAACTGCCATTTTTGACTTCAGCTCTTTTAACTCTTTCTAATAATATTATTTATATTGTATTAGCAATTTTTCTTGCAATTACTTCTTTAGGTTTTTTTTATAAGTCATACACTTCAAACAAAGATAATCATATTAAAGCTCATAAAAAATTACTTTCCTTTCCTTTGGTGGGTAAGTTTATTTTAAATAGTGAAATAGAGAGATTCTCTAGCACAATGTATTTGTTAACACATTCAGGTATGAATCTTGATCTAGCAATGGATGAAGCTGCAAAAGTTTTGGATAATAAATTTTTAAAAAACTCAATAATTAATGCAAGAAGGGAGGTTGTTGAAGGAAAAGATTTTGTTAATGCTTTGAGTAAGACACAAATATTTCCTGATATTTTTATTCAATTAATATCTAGTGGTTATCGGTCTGGTAATTTAGTAAAGATGTTTAAAAAAGTTTCAGATTTCATGAAGTCTGAGATTGAATCCAAAAGAAATGTTTTACTCTCTCTTCTCGAACCTGCAATAACAATATTTATGGGTGGTTTTATTCTGCTGATAGTTCTCGCTATACTTATACCTATAATGCAAATGAATGCACTTACACTTGGATAAAAAACATGAAGCACAAACAAAAAGGTTTTACATTAATAGAGCTTATGGCAGTTATAGTCATATTAGGTATTCTAACAACAATTGTTGCAGTAAATGTTTCACCTTTCTTGCAAAGAGCTAACTTAGAAAAAATTAAAGCAGACATTGCCCAAACTGGTAAAGCCCTAGAGCTATATAAATTTAATGAGTTAAGTTATCCTTCAACTTCACAAGGCTTAGACGCACTTATTGTTCCTCATTCAGAATTAAAAAGACCATTTCTGTATCCTGAAGATGGTTATATTAATTCTATTCCTCTTGATCCATGGGGTCGTGAATATATATACGAACATCCGCCTCAGAAATCTAAAGATTATGACTTATATACTTTAGGAGCTGATGGTATGGAAGGTGGTACTGGTGAAAACTCAGATATTGGAAACTGGTTACAGTAAACTTAATAAAGGCTTCACATTACTAGAACTTCTTGTTGTTCTTTTAATTATTGGAATTGCCTCCTCAGTAATTTTAATTAATACATCTTCAATTGAGAATGTAACTCAAAGTAGAGCATCTATTGAAAGAAATTTTCAAATAATATCAGAAGAAAGTATTCTTTCTGGCAATATTTTAGGATGGTTCCCTGATAGTACTTCACAAAAAATATTCATTTTAGACTCAGATGGTAATAAAGATACGGAATTTATTTCAGGATCATTAAATAACAATTGGAAAAGTATTTCTAAAAATAAAATGATTATTAAAGGAATTGATGGAGATGATATAGAACTTAAAAATGATATAACAGAGTTTCCTGCTATTATTTTTTATCCTTCAGGAGAAAATTCAGGTGCTGAATTGCACATTGAGTCAGAAGAGTATATTCAACTTATAAAACTGCATCAAAATGGAAAAATTGAAAATGAAACTAAATCTAAATAAAGGATTTAGTCTTTTAGAGGTAGCAATAGCTTTATTAATCTTAAGCACTTCAGTTATAGCGATATTTCAAGTCATTTCATCAACCACAATATCAACATATGAATTAGAGGATAGATACCTAGCAAGGGAAGTTGGAACCAACAGAGTAGCCTTAATGAATACAATTGATATTCCCAAGGGGACTGGATCGAGGGATGGCAAAGTCTTAATGGCTGGAATTGAATGGGAGTGGAAAGAGGAAATTTCTAAAGGACCGGCTATTAACGTTTATGAGTATTCAATTCTTGTAAAAAAATCTTCATCATCGAATTATATATATGAAGCACGGGGCTACCTTGTTAAAAAATAATTCAAAAGGTTTTACTCTTATCGAAGTACTAGTATCAATAGTAATCCTGAGCATTATTGCTGTTGTTTCAACAAATTTTCTTCAATCCTCAGTTGAAGCAAGAGATGAAAGTTCTAAAAAATTACAAAACATAAAAGAGTTAAATATAGCTTCCAGTATCTTAAGAAGGGATATAAGGCAAATTATTAATGTGCCTATGAGAGATTATTTTGGAAATAATCTAAAAGGTAATTTTATTGCTGACACTGCTTCTGATTCATTAGTTTTCACGACTCTTGTAAATGCATCATATTCAACCTCAAGAATCAGAAGAGTCGAATACTTATATCAAAATAATGCACTAATACGAAAACAGTATTACGCAGATAACCCATATTCTTATGATGAATTTTTTGAAACAACTCTTTTAGAAGATATTTCAGAAATTGAATTTAGTTACCTTGGTACTTCAAAATGGTATGCAAGTTGGCCTATTGACTTAATTACTCAAAGAAAGATACCTGAACTTATTAAGATTACCTTTACTAGGAATAATCTTGAATATGAATGGGTTATTAATCCAAATATAGATTATGTATATAAAAAATAAAGATAAAGGCGTTATATTAATTTCTGTTCTACTCATAGTGTTAGTTTTATCAGCAATAGCAATGTCTATTGGAAGTAATTTTTTGTTAGCTTTCAAAAGGTCTGTGTACCAAGATTTAGAATCTAATAGTTTAGAGTTATTTCACAACATTGAGTCTATTTCAATTAAACGAATTGAAGAGAAAAATAGATTTGGTAGCCAAATTCTAACTAAAGAAGATCCTTTGTTTAAAGACGCTTTTTATTATGAACATCCTTCAGGGCAGCTCTTCGCACAATTATCTGATGCTTCAAATTGTTTAAATATAAATTCAATCGTATCTTTATCAAATAATAACTATATTCCTAACCCAAAAGGCATAGCGGCATTTAAAAAATTATTAATCCTTAAAGAATTTGATGAAAGAAATATAGATTCGTTACTAGATCAGATGATAGATTGGATTGATGTTGATAATCAGCCTAGAGGAAGTGGCCTTGAAGATTATTTTTATACAGGGCCGTTACATAAACCTCAGCAATACACTAGCAAAAGACTTTTTTATGATTTATCTGAATTAAAAAATCTCCCAGCAATTTCTTACTTTGATTGGAAGAAACTAAAGGAGAATATATGCGTAGTTCCATTTGCTGGAATGTCAAAGGTAAATATAAACTTATTGAATGAAGCAGATTATGAAGTTTTAACGGCTGTATTACCAAATATATCTATCAATGATGCAAAATTAATTATTAGCAATACCCCAAAGGATGGTTATATAGATATACGACAGCTCATGCAAGATTTTCCAAGTATTGATTTTACTAATAGCAATGCAAGTATTTTTTTCACTTCAAATTTATTTTTACTTAAATCTGAGATAATAAAAGATGAATTAAAGGTAAGTGCAGAAAGTGTTATCTATCTTGAGAATAATAGAACTGGATATATTATTTCAAGATCTTACAATGGCCTATAAAGAGAATATATGAATAGATATTTCATACATAATTCCGCTAATGACAGTAATAAGTTAGAGGTTTTCCATTACCTTAAAAATAATTTCCAATCTCAAACACAAATAATTATTAATGATATTTCAACATTAGTTGGCCCTGATTCAGAGATTTTTTTCTTTGTACCATCTTCAAAAATAACCTCTGTAGAAATTGAAAATTCTAAAAAAGAAAGCGAGGAGTCTGCCAAAGCAAAACTAATATCAGATATAGACAGTTATGTTGTTAGCGATATATCTGAAAATGAAATTTTTATTTATAGAAAAAATAATCTTAATCTAGCACTACTTGTTGAAAAAACATACCTAAACTTAATTAGTAATCAATTGAGACTTACTGGGGCAAAAATTTATATATATCCAGAGCATTTTTTAGCCTATGCAAAAAATGAAATGTCTATATTGGAATTATTTGGTCGTTTTATTTTTTCATTTGGAAAGGGTGAGGGCTTTTCGGAGTACAAGGAGAATATAAAGAAATATCTTGAGCTGATTAAAGATTCGAGGAAAGATTTCCTGCCTAAGCTTTTTTCAACCGATAAAGAAATCATTGCTTTTTTTAAAGACAGCAAGCCAAAAGATACCAACATAAATTTATTACATCTTGATTTTCTAAAAAGTTACCTATTTTTTCCAAATCTTTATATTTCTGGTTTTCATTTTGAATACTGGATAAAAAGATATCAAATAAATAAATTTGATATTTCAATTGCTATTGCAGTTATAACCCTATTGGTGATTTATCCAATTTCAGCCACTTTTTTAAATAATGCATATACAGAAGAGTATAAGGATGAAACCATAAAACTATTTAAAGAAATTAATCCAAATATTAATAGAGTTGTTAATCCTCGCAGACAAATTGATGAAGTTATTACTTCATACAATCTAGAGCAGGCCTCACAATTGTCTATTGCTGGATTAGATAGCATTAAAAGATTAGACATCCCTGAAATTACTAAGGTTGATTTAGATGTAAATAATTCGGAAGCTTTTTTAGTTGTTGAAAAACTGGCTGCAAATAAATATAAATTTTTAACTAATCTTATGCCGCAAGCAAATATCGTATTAATTAATGAAGAGATAGAGACTATTGATGGGATGGTTTCTGGATCAATTCTAGTAGGCCTTGGAAATTAATAATGAAAGAATTTTATAACAACCTTCAAGCTAGAGAAAAAACTTTACTGCAAGTATTAATCAGTATTATATTTATAGGAATAATTGTATCTTTAACCTCATCTCTCTACAGTAATCTTCAAGATTCATCTCAAAGATTAAAATCATCAAAAGCTGACTATGAATATGTTAGTAAGCAAGCTGAGATTTTATCTTTAAATTTAGCTCAGCAAGGATTTCTTGCAAATGCAGAAGCTACATACACTAAATTAGATAGCATGTCTGAAAATTATGGGCTTATTAATTTTGTTCGAACCTCAGAAAATGGAGAGCTCAAAATTGTTTATATATTAAATGATCTTGAAAAATCCTTAATGTTTATAGAAGATTCAATTAAATTAATAGGCATAACGCCTGAATCTATAAATGTATCAAGACTTAACGAAATAAAGCGTTTTACTATTATTTTTTCCATATAAATAAAGTTTAGCCTGATAATTAATTATTTTTAATTGCAATTTTGTCTGAATAAAGCTCATGAAATAGCTTTACTGCTGCAGAATCAGAAATGCCCCAGCGCGTTGATTTAATTTTAGAAATTGAAAGTTTATTGATTATTTGCAGATATATTGAAATAGCTGAGTCAATAACATCAACTCTGTCATTATTAAGATTGTATTGAGATTGCTTTTCCTTTTTATCAAGAAGGGCTAACTTTTTAGCATTTGCTACAAATTCATCTTGGCTCATCGATTTCATCTTATAAATATTTAGAAATGCTCTAATGTTCCCACCAATTCCAATAAGCTGCATTTTTTCAATATGTTGATCAAGCCAGTTATCCATTCTTTCCCATTCTGCTTTTGAATCCATTTTCATATAATTTCTAACAGCACCCAATTGAAATGATTGAATATAATCTTTTGCCTTGGTATGAATATAAAACTCAGTTGATCCACCACCTATATCAACAAACAATTTATTGGGCATTGATTGAGCTTTTGGATGAAATCTGATTAATTTTGCTTCCTCCAAGCCTGAAATAATTCTAATAGGATGTTCGATAGAGTTTTCTACCAACCGCCTAGCTTCTTCTGAATTAGCTGTGTCTCTAAAGGCAGATGTAGCTACTATCTCATACATATCAATATTATTTTTCTCAAAATATTCTATGTAATTTTTTAGAATTTTAATCAAATCATTCAATTTATCTTGTGAAAGAAAACCGTTACTAAAGACATCCTCACCTAATCTCATAGGAGTTCTTATGCTTTCTATAAACTCTATTGATGCAGGCGTAGTAGAGAATATTTTTGATTTAATAGCATTTGTTCCAATATCTATCGCGGCAATTTTCATCTTAGTTACACATCATCAGAGTATTTAGTAATCGATATATATTGCTCATAATTTAAATTGTTAAACATAACACCATCGAGACTTGCTGAATAATTAGCAATATCTTTTGACCAAGAGACTGGCTTCAGGAGTTTTTTATTTTCATAGTTAGTTTTATTTAATAAAAATCTTAATGCAGTTAATCTAGCAATCATTTTATTATTAGAGTTTATAACTACCCAAGGTGAAATTTGTGTAGATGTCTTTTCAAACATCTGCTCTTTATATAAAGTAAAAGCATCCCATTTGGTTACAACCTTTTCATCATTTTTAGATAATTTCCAGTATTTTAATTCTGAATTCTTTCTTGCCTTTATTCTTTTCTTTTGCTGATCTTTAGATAGAGAAAAATAAAATTTTGTTAATTCAGTACCGTTAGCAATTAGACTTTCTTCCCAATCATTCACCCTGTTCATAAAGGCTCTATATTGCTTTTCATTGCAGTAATTCATTACCGGTTCAGTTATAGCTCTGGTATACCAAGATCTATCAAGAAAAGCTATTTCATTAACATCTGGTAATACTTTTTCCCATCTTTGAAACCAGTGAGATGATTCCCATTTAGATGGAATTCCTAAATGCACATAGCTAAAATTTTTTGGTATTAAATGTTCAGAAAAGAATTTAATTGCCGAACTTTTTCCAGCAGTGTCTCTTCCTTCAAAAGCTATACATAATTTTCTATTATTTTTTATAACATCTTCTTGAAGCTTTAAGAGTTCAATTTGAAGCTTTCTCTTTTCAAGAGCATATGCATTTGGATTAAGCTTTTTATAAATGGTTTGATCTAAAGATATTAAGCTCATAATTAGTTATTTTAAAGTTGCGATATATTTTACTATTCAATCCAGAATTATTCTTTTTTAATTTACTTTACTAAAAAAAAGTTTTCTAATGTCATGCACAAATGTCTAGCGTTTGTAACAAGAATATTGTTAAATCTGTTTATATTTTATATAAAATTATGGAAAATTTATTTTTAGATCCAACAATAATACTCTTAATTGCTGCTTTTGCAGGATTTTTTATGGCATTTGGCATTGGTGCTAATGATGTTGCTAATGCAATGGGAACCTCTGTTGGAAGCAGGGCTATAACTTTTAAACAAGCAATCTTCATTGCAGCAATCTTTGAATTTCTTGGTGCATATTTGGCTGGTGGAGAAGTAACCTCCACAATTAGAAAAGGAATAGTATCACCAGAGTTGTACGTAGGAAATGAAGATATTTTCATAATAGGAATGATGTCAGCACTTTTTGCTGCTGCAACCTGGTTGCTTATTGCAAGTACAAAAGGTTGGCCGGTTTCAACAACGCATTCAATTGTAGGTTCAATAGTTGGATTTGTTATCGTTTCATTGGGTTTTGCTGCAGTTTCATGGGGTAAAGTAGGTACCATTGCTGCAAGCTGGGTTGTTTCACCAGCAATTTCAGGAATAATGGCATTCTGTATATTTTTGAGTGCAAAAAAGTTCATTTTAGATAGAAGAGATCCCGTCCAAGCAGCTGTATCACTTATACCTTTTTATAGTTTTTTTGTAGCTGTAATTATTGGGCTTGTTACTGCTAGAAAAGGCCTTAAACATGTTGGTCTTCCCTTAACAGACAACGAAGTTGTTTTAATAACATTAATCTTTGGTGTAGCAGTTTCTATAATTACAGCGGTTCTATTAAATTTAAATAAAAAGAAAATTAGGGAATATGGAGTTGAGTCGGCATTTGCAATTCTTATGATTGTTACAGCATCTGCAATGGCATTTGCACATGGATCTAATGATGTAGCTAATGCAATAGGGCCAATGTCAGCAATAATAAGTGTTGCATCTGAAGGAGCTATTGGAGCAAAATCTGCGGTTAGCCCCTGGGTTCTTTTAATAGGTGGTGTAGGTATAGTCTTTGGATTAGCAATGCTCGGTGGAAGAGTTATTAAAACTGTTGGCAGTAAGATTACTCACTTAACACCAAGCTTAGGCTTCTCAGCTGAAATGGCAGCAGCATCAACTGTTGTTGCTGCAACTTATATAGGGTTTCCAATATCAACTACCCATACCTTAGTTGGAGCAGTTATAGGGGTTGGTTTAGCAAAAGGAGTTTCTCATTTAGATCTTGGCTCTATTGGAAGAATTATTTTGTCATGGATTGTGACTATACCAGCCGGGGCAATTCTTACCATATTATTTTTCTATATTTTGAAATTTACATTTGGAGTTTAAAAATGACAAATTTATCATCCAATTTTTAGTTGTTTTACTGGTCTCCTTTTATACCAAATACCAAACAGTTAACACTGTTGTAACATTAAATAGATTTATTTAACAAAATCTTTACATAAAACCAATTTAAAGTTCACAAGAAAATTATTAAATTTCTTCATTAATTTTTTTAAAAGGAATTCTTATGAACCTAAAATCAACTAAAAACTTATTTTTAATCTCTTCAATTTTCATTTTAGCTTCGTGTGGAGCAGGTGATACTAGCATTGTTTCTCCTGGTGAGCTAGGACCACTATCAGCCCCAAGTGACGGTGGTAATGATGGAGGTGGAACAAGTAGTTTATTAACGGGATCATGTCCTTCTTCTCCATTTATTTCTAATGATGCAACTGTTGGTGGAAATACACTATGCGCAATTGTGGGTCCAATAACTGATGATATAACTCTGACAACTGATGTAATGTATCGTTTATCTGGCTTAGTTGATGTTGGTGTCGATATGGGTGGAGATGGAACAAAAACTGGAGGAGTTGCTGCAACATTAACAATTCCAGCTGGTGTAACCCTTGCTCAAAAAACACCTGATGATTATCTTGTTGTTCAAAGAGGATCAAAAATCGTTGCTAACGGAACGAGATCTAATCCTATTAGGTTTACTGCGGCCTCAGCGATTGATGGATCTTTAACTAATCCGGATAGTGCAAGTGGTCTTTGGGGTGGAATAGTAATTTTAGGTAAAGCACCAATTAACAAATGCAGCCCTAATCTTATAGGAACTGCTGATTGTGAAAGAGTGGTTGAAGGTTCTACTACTGCTATTATGGGTGGAGCTTCTCCAGATGATAACTCTGGTGTCTTAAACTTTGTTAGAGTTGAATACGCAGGTAAAGAAATATTTCCAGGTAACGAATTAAATGGTATTACCTTTGGCGGTGTTGGTTATGGTACAGAGGTGGATTATGTTCAAGTTCATAACAACCAAGATGATTGCGTAGAGTTTTTTGGTGGAACAGTAAATGTAAAACATTTAGTTTGTACAAATGCAGGTGATGATAATCTTGACATTGATTGGGGCTATCAAGGAAAAATGCAATTTGTTGTTGTTAAACAAAATGTTGGTTCAGGTGATCACGTTGTAGAATCAGATAATACAAATGCTGATGCATCAGTAGGTTACCTAACAGAGCCCAGATCACAACCGATGGTTGCTAATTTTACCTTTATTGGGGGTGGTGCTGACGAACCACTTAAGTATAAAGAGGGTGTATCTGGAATTTATATAAATGGTATTGTTGTAAACCAAGTATCACAGAATCTCGTAGAGGGTACTTTTTTAGAAACTATTCAAGATGGCGCATTAACAGATAAAATTGCCCATCATTCAATATTTTTTGATTCAGCTAATGAAACAGACTTCCCTGTAAAGTTTGATGCAGCAACGGCTGCAGAATTTGCAACATCACTTGCATCAAGATCAACAAATTTAAACTTTGGATCTAACACTATGGTAGACACATATTTCTTGGGCGATACAGAGTCTGCTGTTCCTAGCGCATTCTCCATATCAGAAATTGATGATATGTGTGCAGTTGGAACTCATGCAGCTGGAGCATTAACAGAACTATGCCCTGGATACGATGACGGTAATTACATAGTTAATACATGGTTTTCAGCAACCGATTATGTTGGTGCTTTTTCACCTGGATCTGATGCAGAAAATAACTGGGCCGCAGGTTGGACTGTTGGTCTATTTACCGATCCTGAATGTCCTGCTGGAACTCTTGAATCTGAAATTCTTTTAGGTAGAAAGGTTTGCGATTTAAATGGAGTTATAACAGATGATTTAACTCTAGTAGCAGGAAACTATTACAAGCTTGACGGTAAAGTTCAAATTGGTGTTGATGTTGGAGCAGATGGTGCTGCTTCAAACGGCGATTCAGCTACGTTAACTATCAATCCTGGCGTAACAGTTTTTGGTGAATCAGGTAATGACTACTTAGTAATCATGAGAGGATCCGATATTAACGCTGTAGGAACAAAATCAGCTCCAATTGTGATGACTGGAAGACAAGATATTCTTGGTCAAGCAGATGTTAACTCAACACGAGGGCTTTGGGGCGGATTGGTCATTCTTGGTCAATCACCAATTAATAAGTGTTCATACTCTTCAACAGGAGTAAGAATCGTTCCATGTGAGAGAGAGGTTGAGGGATCAACTGGAGATGTAATGGGTGGTGAAATACCTACTGATAGCAGTGGAGCACTTAAATATTTAAGAGTTCAGTATGCAGGTTATGAGGTATTTCCAGGTAATGAGCTAAATGGAATCACTTTTGGTGGTGTTGGCAGTGGTACTTCGGTTGAATACATACAAGTCCATAACAATGCTGATGATTGCGTCGAGTTCTTTGGTGGAACAGTTGATGTCAAGCATTTGATATGTACTGGAAATGATGATGATAACTTGGACATTGATTGGGGTTATCAAGGAAGACTTCAATACGTTATAGTTCAACAGGCTAACGATAAAGGTGATCACATTGTCGAATCAGATAATGTTAACAGTGATGTTACTGTTGGTTATTTAAGTGAGCCTAGATCAAATCCAATTGTTGCTAATTTTACATTTGTAAGTAGAGGCCATGACGATATATTTAAGTTAAAAGAGGGTGTATCAGGTCAATATTATAATGGAGTTGCTGCTGTTCTTAACGAAGTTACAGGCAAATCAACAAATTGTATAGAGACTACTAAAACAGAAACACCTCTCGATGGTGCTATAACACCTAATTTCTCTATGAACTCTATAGCATTTGATTGCCCAGGATTTATTAAAACTAATGATGGTGTTGCAGTATCAACAATTGAGGCTATTGTTAAGGAATCTCCTGACACTAACTTATATGCAGCTACATCTGGTGGCGGTACTTATGTAAATACACTTAATGGAGTTGTTAATGGTTCTGCAGAGAGTGGTGCTACTGTTACAACTGTTCCTGCAATATACAATGCCGATGGATTTTTTGAAGAAGTTACTTACATAGGTGCAGTTAGCGGAGCAACTGATAATTGGTACAAAGGATGGACAGTACCTGGATCAATAAAACTTAACTAATAACTTTATAAAACCTATTTGGGAGTCAAAATGGAATCAACAAAAAAAACAAACAAAGTCTTGGGTTTTTTAAAGCTTGCTTTATCCTTCATGATAGTTTCTCCATTGTTTATCAATGCTCAGGAAATTGAAGAAGTGGTGATAAGCGGATCTTTTATACCAGATGAGAAAAGAGATACATCCGAGATTTCAGCAGTATTAGATTTATCAGAAATCGAAAGAACCGGTGATGATAATATTGCTATCGCCCTTACAAGACTTACAGGTCTTAGTTTAGTGCGAGGTAAATATGTATATGTAAGAGGTTTAGGTGACAGATATTCATCTGCTTCACTTAATGGCCTTAATCTTCCAAGTCCTGAACCACTTAAGAGAGTTGTACCTCTTGATCTTTTTCCTACAAGCATCATTGAATCAGCTGTAGTGCAAAAAACCTATTCAGCTGACATGCCTGGTGAGTTTGGTGGAGGTATGATTGAGATAAATACAAAAGCTGTTCCTTTAGATAGAGTCTTTGAATTTTCAGCTTCAACTGGCTATAACTCTGCTACTTCATTAAAAGATGATGGGCTAATGTATGACGGTGGAAGTGATGATAGTTTTGGTTACGATGACGGGACTAGAGATATTCCATGGAGTATTAAGCATGCTATTGATAACAACCTTAAACTTGATAGGTCTAACTTTAATTCAACGCAATTGGCTAATTTTGGTCGAAATTTTGAAAATTCAAAGCTATGGGTTTTACAATCAGGAGATGTTCCTCTAGATCAATCTTATAGTTTGACCTATGGAGATACTCTTGACGGTTTAGGAATTGATAAACTCATTAATGATCCTAGTGCAACAATGGGCTTCATGTTTACTTCAGGTTTAAAAAGTTCATGGGATACACAAGAAGGAATCAGACAAACTGGTGATTTACAAAACCAAGGTGATGGTACTGTAGATGTTGTTGTTCAAAATGACAAAACTTTTAAAAGCACATCAAATGATGTTACAGCATATGCAATGGGTGTTGTTGGTCTTGAAACTGATTCATCTGAAATAAAATACACTGGGCTATACATTCATAAAGGAACAAAAGAAGGGCGTATCATCCAAGGATATGATTCAAGCGATTCATCTGATGTTCGAGAAGATTATCTAGAATTTTATGAAAGAGAACTAATAAATCATCAGTTTAATTATGATAAGACTTTTGAAAATGACTGGACTTTAGATGTAAGTTTGGGTGATGGAAGGGCAGAGAGAGATTCTCCATATGAAAGAGTTGTTTTCTATGAAGATGGAGATGAAGACGGAGTCTATTTATATGATGTTAATACAGGTAGGAACCAAACCCAATTTAGTATGGTCCAAGACCAAAATACAAATGTTGTTATAGATCTAGAGATCCCCCTTGGCGAATCAACATTTTTGAGAACTGGAGTTGAAAACATTGAAAATGATAGGTCAGCTGAAGTTAGAAGTTTTAGATTTTTGGCTGCTGGTGGTCCCTTACCTCAAGATGGCCTAGATAACAGAATAGACTATATTTTTGCTGACCAAAACTTTGATCCTAATAGATTACTGGTAATCGAGAATACTGCAAGTTCATCGCCAGCCGGGTACTTAGGATTATTGGAAATTGACTCAGCATACATTAGTGTTGAATCTTCAATTGGAGATAATTTTGAATTTACTGCTGGAATTAGGCAAGAAGAAGGCCTTCAGCAAGTTAATACATATGATTTATTTTCAGGTGTTGATTCTGTAATTGATAAATCAATAGAAGAAGATTATCAGCTACCTTCAATGACATTAACATATCTCCCTGAATTTGATGAAAACCTTCAAATTAGATTCGGTGCTTCTCAAACAATTGCTAGACCAACCTTCAGAGAGCTATCCCCAACACTATTTATAGATGTTGATACTGACAGAGTAATAGCTGGTTCACTATATTTAGAAAATAGTGAGATTGACAATATTGATTTAAGACTTGAATACTACTTAGGTTTTAATCAATTTTTTACAGCTGGTATTTTCTCAAAGGAAATTCTTAAACCTATCGAAGAAACTGTTAATGAGTCAGGTGATTTAATTATTACCTCTTACCAAAACGTTCCTTTGGCTGAAATTAATGGTTTTGAAATTGAATATGAGCAATTATTCGAGGCGATTATGGATTCTCCTAACGACTTACTCATTAAGTTTAATTATACGCAAACTGAATCTGAAGTAATTGTAAACCCTGGAGATACCTATATAAATAGTATTGGTACTCTAGTAGATGCTCAAAATCTTCTTGCGAATGGAAGGGATACCAGATTGCAGGGTCAATCAGATACAATTGCAAACCTTCAAATCGGTTTAGATAATTTACAAAATCAAACTCAAGCAACCCTAATTGTTAACTATGTTAGTGATAGGGTAAGAGCTAGAGGTATTGATGTTTTGCCGGATATTATTGAAGAGCCTCCACTATTGGTAGATTTTGCATTTTCAAAAATTTACTCATACCCTAAATATGAGTTAAAAGTATCGTTTGAATTAAGAAATTTACTGGATGAGGAGTACTATGCATCTATGAGAAATATTGCAATATATGATCAATATAATCTTGGTACATCAGCTTCACTTGGATTTAAAGTCTCCTTCTAGTAAGAGATATATAAATAAATATAAATAAGCTCTAAATTGTTACATGATTGTCACATTATATCTTTATCTACGTAACAAATTATTTGTATGTTGATCAAATTAAATAATTATTAAACTTATGAAAAAATCACTTTTAACTTTATTCACAATAACGCCATTTATATTTGCCCAAGATGAAGCATCTAATACTGATAGTATAGTAGAGGAACTTGTTGTAATAGGCACCAAAGCAAGTATCATTTCTGCTATTGATAAACAAAGAGAATCAAATCAAGTAGTGTCAATTGTTGACTCAGATGCTTTAGGTGATTTCCCGGATACAACTGCAGCTGAAGCCATTAGAAGACTATCAGGCATTTCAGTTGAAAACGATCAAGGTGAAGGTAGATACGTAAATATTAGAGGCATATCTGGTGACCTAAATTCAATTGCGGTAAACGGAGCACTTGTTCCTGCTCCAGAGGGTGGAAGAACAGTCATGCTTGATGGATTACCAACAGAGTTACTTGATTCAATTGAGGTTTATAAAACACTAACTCCTGATCAAGATGCTGACTCAATAGGTGGCAGAATTGAATTTAATACAAAGAGAGCAACTTCACTTGATGGTACATTATTCAAAGCAAAGCTAGATACTTCATATAACACACAATCAGAAAATTCTGATAATCCAAAAATGGCCTTAACTTATGGATCCATGATTTCAGATACTGTTGGTCATGTTCTTGGTGTTACTTATGCTAACAAACAAATAGTTACCTACAATAACGAAACAGGTTTTCCTGCATGGGATACCGACAATGGTAATATCTTTCTTGATGACGATTGGGAAATGAGATTTTATGATTTAACAAGAGAGAGAACTGGTGTTACTTATGATATTGATATGGTGATTGATGATAACACCTCAGTTTATGCAAACTTTTTATATAACCATTACGAGGATGATGAATTAAGAAACAAAGAAGAGTTTGGTTCTCTTAGAACAGGTAACGTATTTGCAGGCTCAAGTGAAATTAATAGAATAAGAAGAGATGCTGAAGTTAGAAAAAGAATTGAAACACGAGATATTAGAACTGTAATACTTGGTGGAGAAACTCTAATAAATGATTGGTTTGCAGAAATACAGTTTAGCCATTCTTATGCTGAAGAAAATGATACAGATAACGTCGATGTAACATTTAGAAGTGAGAGGATTGATACCGATGACTGTGGAGGTCCTTGTGGTACTTTCTTTTATCAGAATCCTCAAAAAGTTGGTTTAGCTCTTACCTCATACGCTCAAAGTGTGCTTTATGGTGATTTAAATGTTGATGCATGGGAAGAAGATTGGAGTCTAATAAAAGATACTGAAACAGCATTTAGTATAGATATGACAAAAGATGGATTTATGTTTATGGATGTTCCAACAACACTAAAGTATGGTTTTAAATATAGATCTAGAGAGAAAAAAGGTGATAGCAATGCAATAGAAGTTGATGATGATGATGTGCAAGCTTTACTTCAATCTGAATTTGCACCATACATAAGATCATGGCCATTTGCTGGACAAGCTTATGGTCCTCATGCTGATCATAACCTTTTATATGCAAGAAAAGGCCAATATACAGGTGGACCTGACTATGATAATTATGAAGAAGATTTTACTACCAATGAAGATATCACAGCATTATATTTTATGGGTACAATGGATTTTGATAAGGCAGTTGTAATTGCAGGTATCAGAGTTGAAGATACAGATTACGATACTCTTGGATATAATGATGGTGATGTAAATGATGTTTTAACTGCATCAAAAAGTTATACATTTGTATCTCCTAGCTTGAATGTAAAATATTTCCTTAATGATCAAACTATTATAAGAGGCGCAGTTTGGAGAGCGTTATCCAGACCAGGCTTTGGTAAAGCAAACTTAATAGCAGACATAACTGAAAGAGATGATGGTAATTATCGAGGTGAGATGGGTAATCCGGATCTTGACCCGTATGAAGCAACTAATTTTGATTTATCAATTGAGTATTACGGTGACGGCTCATTTGCATCATTTGGATATTTTAAGAAAGATATTGAAAATGCAATCTATCCACTCGCAGTCGCTAATACAACTGTAAATGGCTTGTTTTTTGATGAATTATTAACTTTTGTAAATACAGATGACTCTGATGTTGATGGTTTTGAATTAAATATATTTCAAGAGCTAAATATGCTGCCTGAACCTATTGATGGTTTGTTTATTTCAATGAATTTTACAAAAACTGATGGAAATTCTTCCCTAGCTGTAGATAACGGAACTGTGAGTTTTCCATTTAGAAAATTATCAGAAGACGTTTCAAACATTTCTATAGGTTATGATAAAAATAAGTTTGATATCAGATTATCAGCTGTTTCAAGATCTCCTTATTTGGATTATCTTGCTGATGATGATAGTGAAACTATCCAGGAAGATTTAGATAATAATAATATTAGATACACTGATGATCATACTCAAATAGACTTTAATCTTAAGTACAAGATTAATGATCAAGTGAGTATCAAATTTGATATTAGTAATATTACAGATGAACCAGAATTTTATTATTGGGGAACTCCTAACAGGTTATCCCAATATGATGAGTACGGTAGAACATATTCCATTGGTATAAGATATAATCTGTAATTCTAGTTAAACTCAAAAAGGTAACGTGAAAACGTTGCCTTTTTTATTTAAAATTTATTTATGCTAAAAAAATTATATTTCTCATTTCTAATTTGTTTTTCATTTTTTGTGTTGGGTGATCCTGAAGACAAAATCGTATATGTTGTAAGGCCAAATGCTGAAACTCCTCAGGTCATAACCAAAGGCGACGCAGCTGATGATCCAGCAATATGGATAAATAATATATCAACTACTAATTCACTTATTTTTGGAACTGATAAAAAAAGTGGAGTTTATACATATGATTTAAATGCAAATAAAATTGGCTACACAAAATTAGGGAATATAAATAACATTGATCTTAGGTCAGTTAATTTAGATGACTTTGGCTCATATACATTTATTTTTGCTTCAAATAGAACAACTAGCACTTTGGACTTGTGGATATATGAAGATGAAGCAATGGATGCTTTATCTAAATCAAAAAAATTTAATATTGAAAACAATCCTTCTTTTAAGGGTAGTACTAATATGATTGTATATGGGGTTTGTGCTGGATATGATCAAGAGTTTGGTGTGATAGCTTTTATAACCGAAGATGAGGGCTCTAGAGTTCAAATGTGGTCTTATAACGAGAATGGCTTACTTTTATTAAAAACTTTTAATAATGCAAATGCTGCTCAATCAGAGGGCTGTGTTTATGATGATGAAAACAGAACCCTGTTAATCTCTGAAGAGCAGGATAGAGGAATACTCAGAGCATATAAAATAAATTCAAACTTAGACTTCTCCAATCCTGTGATTATTGATTCAAGATCAGGAAACATTGATGATGATCCTGAGGGAGTTACTATCTATAAAACATCAATCTATGATGGTTATATTTTACTTTCGTCTCAAGGGGATAATTCATTTAATGTATATAATCGTAAAGAGCCTTATAACTATTTAGGTAGCTTTAAGATTGGGCACTCAGAAAAAATTGATAATGTAAATGACACTGACGGTATTGATGTAGTTAGTACAAGGCTTAATAGTAAATATCCAAAGGGCTTGCTAGTAGTTCAAGACGGTACAAATGATGGAAAGAAAATAGTTAAAAGGCAGAATTTTAAATATGTTTCATTTGAAGAGGTAATTAAAGCACTAGAGCTCTAATTTATTGATAAACTGAATTACATCATTTGATGATATTACATTTGTGTCAATTGGTTTTGAATATAAATTTTAGGTAGTTTTTTACCATTTCTTAATTTACTTTTTTCAACATTTGTCCATAATTAGATTATGGGCGTAAGTGCTAAACAAGAGAGAAGTAAATTAAGGGTAGCTAAGATCATTGAAGCTGCTCATCAAATCCTCTTAACTAAAAATACTGAAGATATAACTATCTCTAATTTAGCAATTTATTCAGATTTAAAAAGAACTTCAACTTATAAATTTTTTGCTAATCCGGATGATGTAAAAGAATTATTAGTTCAAAGATATATTCAAGAATGCTCTCAGAATTTTCTGCAAACAGACAATCAAGATATTTATGATGATTTATCTAAAGCAACCGAAGAGTCTGTTATCAGAATATTTAATTTTTTCTCTTCAAACATTGGCGCTCAAAAACTTATTTTACAAAATACAGTTTCTCCTCCAGTACAATCTGAAACTTTACATCAATTGGCATCACAAATAATTTCTTATATTGAAACCAATATTAAGCTTCCAGCAATGTTTAATAAAGAGGGTGTATTTCTTGTTATGGTGCAAATTATAATATCAATCTTGTCTTTGAATATTAAAGAAAATGGTGAACTAAATCAGATAGGTAAATCAGAAGCACACAGAGCATCATATGCATATCTTTTAAGCTGCATAGCGCAAAAAGATTAATCTTTATACATAATAAAATTAGAGCTCTAATTTTTTAACAAAACTTATAATATCAGCTGCTAAAACGTCTGGGTTTTCTATGGCTGCAAAATGACCGCCATCAAATTCATTCCATTGCACTATGTTATAAATCTTTTCAGCCCAAGCTCTTGGAGGTTTAATAATTTCATTGTTAAAAATAGCACCTGCAAATGGAGTTTCAATTGAATTAAAGGAAAAGCCGGTGCCTCCATTAGCTTTATATATTCGCGCTGATGAAGTTATGGATTCTGTAAACCAATAGAGTGAAACAATTGCCAAAACTTCATCTAGATCAATAATCAACTTATCATTCTCATCATCTGTCCATGCATGAAACTTCTCTATAATCCAGGCAGCTAATCCAATAGGCGAGTCATTTAGACCATATCCTAAAGTTTGGGGCTTTGTACTTTGAATTGCATAATAGCCCGATCCAATGGCTTGATATTTTTCATGATTTTTTAATCCAGCTATTTCATTAGCTGTTAAACCTTCCAGAGGGTCTGCATCTGGAGGAGGCCATGCAATGATTAGATTTAAATGTATACCCATACAAGATTCAGGGAAGAGTTCAGCCATCCATTTGCTTACTGTTGAACCCCAATCACCACCTTGTACTACATATTTTGTATAACCAAGCTCTAACATCAATTCATGTTGAAGTTTTGCAATCTCCTCTGAGCTCATGCCAGGCTCTTTTGCAGCATCTGAGAATCCAAACCCAACTAAAGAAGGACATACAATATGAAAATCAATATCGTTATCTTTTTCTAATATAGGTATTAGTTTAATAAACTCTTGGACACTACCTGGCCAGCCATGAGTTAGCATTAAAGGAATGGCATTAGGGTTTGTTGATGGTTTATGCAGAAAATGCAGCTTAATCCCAGATTGGGTTTTAAATTTATAACTACCTATATCATTAAGCAGCTTTTCATGATGTCGCCAATCAAAGTTATCTACCCAATAGTCAGCAACCTTTTGCATAAACGCTAAACTAGTGCCATGTGACCACTTTGAATCATTGACCTCATCTGGCCAGCGGGTAAGTTTTATTTTGTTATGTAGCAACTCAATTTCTGAGTCTTTAACATTAATCGGGAATTTTTCAATCATTGTTTTACCATATTTATAGATACAATATTTTATCTCTGGCTAATATTCAACTGCTATAATGCCTCTCTTATTATGAGCTTTGAATCAATACAAGAATTTCTACTTAATAATATTGAGTATTCCTGGATGATTATTATTTTTTTTGCGTTTGCAGAATCTTTTTTAATTACAGGAATATTTATTTCATCTGCAATTCTTTTTTCTATTTGCATCTTGCTATACAACATGGGTGCATTGAGTGTTTTTTCCATTGTGCCATTAGCTATACTCGGTGCCCATTTAGGCGACTTATCAAGTTTTTTTCTTGGTAAAACAATTGGACCACAGTTGTTAAGTTCCAAAATTTTGCAAAAACGTCAGAAGACTATAATCAAGGCACAAAAATTTTTAGATAAATTTGGTCCTTATACTGTTCTTTTTGGAAGATTTGTTCCAGCGATAAGAGCATTAACACCTTTTTTACTTGGAATTTCAGATGTAAAAGCGTTAAGATTTTATATTGCAGATGTAATAGCCTGTTTATTGTGGGGTACTGCACTAGGTTTTTTAGTAATTGGAATTGGATCAATTTTTAGTTAATAAATTATGATAAATATAGTAATTTTATTCTTAAGCGTTATTGCAATAGTTTTTCTATTTCAACAACTTCTTAAAGCAAAACGATCAGGTAGATTCATTCAGATCATAAGAGATCTATTTGTTATTGTCCTAGCTTTAGCAATGACCACTGCAATTTTTTATATAGTTTTTAGAATAGTCATTCGATTTTTTATTTAATGACCTTATTTCAAAAAATTATTGATAAAGAAATACCGGCAGATATTATTTATGAAGATGATATATCTTTGGTCTTTAAAGATATAAACCCCCAAGCTCCGACTCATCTTTTAATTATTCCAAAAAAACCTATTGTAAAAGTAGCAGATGCTTCAGAGGCTGATAAAGAATTACTTGGTCATCTTATGTGGGTTGCTGGAGAAGTAGCAAGAGAAATTGGAGTAGAGGACGCTTTTAGGTTAGTTATCAACAATGGTGCAAAGGCTGGCCAAAGTGTGTTTCACCTTCATTTACACCTCTTATCAGGCAGATCTTTTTCTTGGCCGCCAGGTTAAATTTTTAACCTACGTAAAATACAGAAGCAACTCCAAGCGCCAATACCAAGGCGCCTATACCTAATACAAAGTATGCACCATGCTTCATTGTTTCAGAATCATTATTCATAATACTCTCCCTTAATTTAAATATATGAAAAATTTTCTAGATATTCAAGTTTTTTTAATTTCGATTGTCTTTAATAATTAACTTATTTCAATAAGGATTTCAGGGTATGATTGCTTATTATTAAAGTTGTTATCAATAACTAATATGGCTAAATTTAAATTAAATGCTGAGTCTAAGGCTTGGATCGCATACGATGCAGGTAATTCAGCTTTTGCAACTACCATTGTTGCTGCTTTTTTTCCTATTTTTTATAAAGAATTCTGGTCCTCGGGAGTTGATAGTCTTGTTTCAGCATCCTATTACAGCTGGACTCTAACTTTTAGCAATTTAGCCTTATTATTTACTGCACCTATTATTGGATCTATAACTGATCTATCGAGAACAACCAAAAGACTTTTTACTGGCTTTACATTAATTTCTATTATTTGCGTTGCTTTACTATTCACTCTTGAGCTAGGTGCATGGTTTCAAGCTTTAATATTTTTTGGAATCGCCAATTATTGTTTTTCGGCAGGAAATATCCTTTATGACAAAATGCTAGTTCAAATAGCTCCTCAATCACAATTAACAAGAATATCTAGTTTAGGATTTGCATTTGGATATCTTGGCGGAGGAGTATTATTCTTAGTTAATGCGATTATGACACTTTATCCTGAATCCTTTGGACTTTCTGGAGCTTCTGAGGCTATTCGTTGGTCTTTTATTATGGTTTCTATTTGGTGGGGGTTCTTCTTAATACCATTAGTCTTGCATTATAAAGATAGAGGCAGCGCCTTATATCAAAAATCTTTAATTAATGAATCATCTAAACAAGTTTTTATTACTTTAAAGAATATCTCTGAGCATAAAAATGCATTTTTATTTTTACTTGCCTTCTTTTTATATATTGATGGTGTTCATACTGTAATGGCGCTAGCTTCAACTTTTGCTTTAAATTTAGGACTCGATAGCAGTGCGGTTATTATTGGATTGATTCTTGTTCAGTTTGTTGCTTTTCCTTCAACTTTAATATGGTCGCGTCTTGCAGCTAAATATGGAGATAGATGGGTTATTAACATTAGTATACTTGTATATATAGCTATAATTATTTATTCAACAACTCTGTCTTCAGCAATTGAATTTTATATTCTTGCTGCTGGAGTAGGTTCTGTTCAAGGCGGAATTCAGGCTTGTTCAAGAAGCTTATTCGGAAAATTAGTTCCAAAAGAAAAAACAGGTGAGTTTTTTGGATTTTTTAATACTTTTGGAAAAGCTGGGGCTTTTATAGGGCCCGCATTGGTTGCTATTTTTATCACATTATTCGATAGCATTACCATTGCTTTTATTCCTATTATTATATTGTTTATTACTGGTGGAATTATAATGTTAAAAATTAAAGAACCTAATGAAACTTCTGAGTAAAGAATCAATAATCTTTTATAGTATTTTAGGAGCATTTGCAGGCTTTGTTGTTGCGCCTTTCATAAGAAGTTTAATAGATTATAGTTATACAATTGAGATACTTATCACAACAGCAGTAATACTACCTTTGTATTATTTTGCAAAAAAATTTTTTCTTATACTTAAAACTAAGTATTTTGCTTAATTAAAAGATCTTTTAATTCTTTGGGCTTATCGGTAATAATTCCATCAACACCCATAGATATTAGCTTTTTCATAGTCTTAGTATCATTGATAGTCCAAACAATAATTTTTAAGCCTTTTGAGTGAACATAATTAATAAATCTTTGAGTAACAATTTTTATACCATAGTGATATATCGGTACTTGAAGACAATCTCCATGAACAGGCTTCGAATACAAGCCAAAGCTTCCCAATAAGGTTTTTATAATTTCATTTGGACCCATGGATATGCATATATCTGGATAGAAGCTTCTTACAACTTCAAGTCTTTTGCTGGAAAAGCTTGCTATGCAGACCCTATTTAATGCATTACAACTTTCAATAACTTTCAAAGCCGGTATAGCAACATCATCGGTCTTAACATCTATCTGAAATAAGGTATCTGGTAAAGCATCAAGCACGCTTTGAAGGGTAGGTATTTTTTGATTGTTAAAAATTGTAAGCGCATTTATTTCAACACTACTTAATTCATTGAAATACTTCTTTTGCCCTACAATTCTTGATAAGTCTTCATCATGAAAAATATACGGAATTCCATCCGATGAAACTTGAACATCTGTTTCTATATAGTCACACCCAATATCATTTGCATAGATAAATGATTCTAAGGTATTTTCATTAGCCTCTAATGCTCCACCTCTGTGAGCTAAGACTGCCATTCCTGAAAAGTCTAAATAATGTTTCATATGTAATTATTGCTGTAAAATACTCTTTAAATTATATCCTACTAGTTACACGTGAAAAGATTTGATTCAATTAGACCTTACACAGACTCAGAAGTACAAGGCGTCTTACAAGAATTATCGATAAACAAAGATGTTATAAATGCATTTATTTCTTCATCAAAATATAAGATTTTTTTAAATTTACCTTTTGCTCATTCTGTAATATCCAAGATACTTCAGAACAAGATAAAGACCATACATACCGTTAAAGACTATCAATCAATTTTTGAAGACTTAGTTGCTAATATGATTAAAAATAAAACGGCAGGCTTTGAATGTAATGGTTTTAGCAATATAGAAGAAAATAAGGCTTACTTATATATTTCTAATCATAGAGATATTGCTATTGATCCAGCATTGTTAAATTATATGTTGCATCAAAATAACTATAAAACAACCAATATAGCTGTAGGTAATAATCTTATGAATGAGGCTTGGGCATCTGATTTAATGAGATTAAATAAAAGTTTTATTATTGATAGAACTGGGAAATCTAAAAGAGAAATTTATCAAGGTTTAACCTTAGCTTCTGAATATATAGAGGATAGCTTATTAGATAAGCAAGAACCTATATGGATTGCTCAAAAACAAGGTAGGGCGAAAGACGGTATTGATGAAACTGATCCTGCTTTATTAAAAATGATACATTTAAATAATAGAAAAACATCAAATATAGATGGATTTTTTAACTCTTTAAGTTTCGTACCTGTGGCTGTATCTTACGAATTTGATCCCAACGATATATACAAAGCAAATGAAATATTTGCTCTTCAAATGCAAAATGAATATATCAAGTCTGACCGAGAAGATTTAAATAGTATCGCCAATGGAATTTCAGGTTATAAAGGTTTAGTAACTTTAACTATTGGAGAACCAATTAATTTTACTGAGAATAGTTATGAAGCTTGTGCTCAACTTATTACTCAAACAATACTCTCATTGTATAAGCTGCAACCCTCTAACTTTGCAGCATGTGAAATTCTAAATATTTCACATACTTTAAGTCATGATTTTTCAGATAATAAAATTAAATTTGCAAAAGAATACCTGGTAAATAGAACTAAAGATTTAGAACCAGGAATTAGAGAACTGCTTTTAAAACAATACTCTAATCCTGTTTTGCAAAAAGAAAAGTTATAAATTAAAAACTATAACCTTGCTCATTATGCTCGTTTATATCAACACCTTCTGCTTCTGCATCAGTTGATACTCGAATATCTGTAAATACTGTTATTGCTTTAATAATCATATAGGTCACAACAGCAGTCCAAGCAGCTATTAAAGCTACACCATAAAGTTGAATTTGTAATTGCACTAATGGTCCACCTTCAGCAATTCCTGATGATCCTGATCCCAAAAACCCATCTGGGGAGCCTACAAAAGACAGCATAATAATTCCTAAAATACCTCCAACTCCATGCACAGGAAAGACATCTAGTGAATCGTCAATTTGGAAATAACTTTTAATTGTTTGTGTTGCATAGAAACAAATAAATCCAGCCATTAAACCAATTAATAAAGCACCGCCAGGTCCAACTGTGCCTGCTGCTGGCGTGATTGTTGCTAAACCAGCAACCATTCCAGTTGCTATACCTATCATAGTAGCTTTACCTTGCTTAAACCATTCGATACCCATCCAAGTCAAAGCACCAACAGCCGCACTAATGTGAGTAACTAGCATCGCCATACTCGCACTTGAATCAGCCGCAACAGCACTTCCTGCATTAAAACCAAACCATCCAACCCAAAGCATTGAAGCTCCTATCATAACCATAGTTCTATTGTGAGGTGGCATTGCTGTTCCAGGAAAACCAGATCTATTACCTAACATTATTGCTGCAACCAAAGCACCAACTCCGCATGTAGTATGAACTACAAGCCCACCAGCAAAATCAATTACTCCAGCTTGTCCTAAAATTCCTCCACCCCAAATCATATGACAGGCAGGCAAATAAACAAAAGTGAACCATAAAACAGAAAAAATACATATGGCACCAAATTTTACTCTTTCAGCAAATGCTCCAACAACCAGTGCAGGGGTAATAATTGCAAATGTCATTTGGAACATAACGAATAGAGATTCTGGTATTGAACCAGCCATTGAATCTCTTTCAACTCCAGCTAAAAACATTGAGCTTAAATCGCCAATGAATTGACCATCACCTTTAAAAGCAAGACTGTATCCATAAACAACCCAGCATACTGAGATTAAGCAAGCTATAGCGAAGCATTGCATTAAAACAGATAAAACATTTTTAGAACGAACCAAACCGCCATAAAATAAAGCTAATCCTGGCAAAGTCATAAAGAGAACTAATGCTGTAGAAGTTAATATCCATGAAGTATCACCAGAATTTAATTCTTGAGCAAAAAGAGCGGGGGTAAATAGCATTAGTGATAATGCTGCTAATATTTTCTTTACAATCATAATTTTCTCCTTAAATTGCCTCAGAACCGGTTTCACCGGTTCTAATTCTGATAACGTCTTCAACGTCAGTTATAAATATTTTTCCATCACCAATTTTTCCAGTATTTGCTGCACTACTTATAGCTGATACAACTTTATCTGTATCAACTGTAAGAATCTCTAACTTAATTTTTGGTAATGTATCTACTGAATATTCAGCTCCTCGATACATTTCAGTATGACCTTTTTGACGGCCATAACCTTTTACTTCGGTAATTGTTAAACCTTCAACACCAGACTGAATTAGAGCTTCCCTAACTTCTTCTAGCTTAAACGGCTTAATTATTGCTGTTACTAACTTCATTCATACTCCCTATTAAAAATATATAATAAATATATATAAAAACATGCAATATCTATGCCAATAAATAAGTAAGGAAATGCATCATTAAGATGCAGTGGGAGGATTTTTTAAATGATTATAAAAAAAGAGCTATTGGTTTTTTCATAGGGGGGGATAAAAACCAATAGCTCTCAGCTTTGTTATTTAGGTGTTTTTTACAATATAAATAGGGAGAAATATATAATTAAAAAACACACTAAATTACTTAAATTCTGGATAAGCTTCAATACCTATCTCAGAAACATCAAGACCTACATCTTGCTCTTCATCAGTTGCTCTAATTGGCATTACTGAATTTATTGCTAGTGTTACTAAGTAACTTGCACCAAATGTAAAGCCTGCAATTGATATAACACCAATTAATTGGGTTACAAATGAAGCACCGCCAGTTACAGAAACTGCTAGAACTCCAAAAATACCAACAATACCGTGAGCAGATATAGCACCTACAGGGTCATCGATACCTGACTTCTCTAAAAATAAAATAGAGCAATACACTAATGCGCCACCTAGGGCTCCAACTAATACTGCTGTTCCACCTGCAGGACTTAAAGGATCTGCTGTTATAGCAACTAAACCAGCAATAGCACCATTCATAGCCATAGTTACATCCATCTTACCGGTCATCACAAGACTCATTAGAAGAGCAGCAACAACACCACCAGCCGCAGCCATATTGGTATTAAGAAAAACTTGACTAACTGCAATAGCACTACCTTCACTCGCCACAGCAAGCTCAGAACCGCCATTAAAACCAAACCAACCTAACCATAGAATCCATACACCTAATGCAGCCATTGGTATATTTGATCCTGGCATTGGATTAACTGATCCATCATATCCATATTTGCCTTTTCTTGGGCCTAATACTAATACAACAGCTAACGCAGCAGCTGCTCCACATAAGTGTACTGTGCCTGATCCAGCATAATCTGAATAACCCATTTGATTAAGAAATCCTCCGCCCCAGTTCCAATATCCTTGGATAGGATATATAAAACCAGTCAAGATGATTGCAAACATAAAGAATGGCAATAATTTCATTCTTCCTGCAACAGCTCCGGATACTATAGACATTGCTGTAGCTACAAAGACAACTTGGAAAAAGAAGTCAGCCTGTTGAGAATATTCCATACCATAAGGTATGCCGATTTCTTCATTAGGTAATGCTGTGGATAGTCCAAAAGAAGTTCCGATTGAAGGTATTATACCTTCAAGAAGTGCTCCTGCTGGATACATAAGAACAAAGCCGCAAGCTAAATACATAATACATGCAATAGAATATAAGCCTAAGTTCTTAGTTACGATTTCAGATACATCTTTCTTTTGCACTAGCCCAGCTTCAAGCATGGTAAAACCAGCTGCCATCCACATTACAAGCGCACCTGCCATAACGGCATAAAAAGTATCTAAAGCAAATTTAATTTCTTCCATTTTTTACTCTCCTTTAAATAGCTTCAGAACCGGTTTCACCAGTTCTAATTCTGATGACGTCTTCAACGTCAGTTATAAATATTTTTCCATCACCAATTTTGCCTGTATTAGCTGACTTTATTATTGTTGCTGTTACAGTCTCAACATCATCACTTAAGATATCGAGTTTAATTTTTGGTAATGTGTCCACTGAGTACTCAGCTCCACGATACATTTCCGTATGGCCTTTTTGTCGACCATAACCTTTTACTTCTGAGATTGTTAAGCCTTCAATTCCAGCATCAACAAGGGCTTCTCTTACTTCTTGAAGTTTAAAAGGTTTAATAATTGCAGTTATTAATTTCATAATAAGGGGAATTAATATCTATAATTAAAAACTAGCTGATACCGAAAAGACTAGAGCATCTTCATCCATTAAATCAACAGAATCAGAGCTAAAATCTGAATAGGTTAAAGCACAATCATATTCACCACAGCCAAAACCATAGCCAAGTGCATAATTTGTTCCATAGGTATCATAATCACCATAAGAAACAGAGAAATCACCCATACTATATGATAAATCCATATAATCTGGAGCTCCATCTTGTCCAGAATAATAACCAACACCAAAATCACCATAACTTAAAGCAACACCAATTTCTTGGAAATCAAGACTAGTAGCACCTGGATACATGAAATCAACATAGCTAATATCTATGCCTAGACCTGCTTCAGTTTCAAAGCCGTAGCCAAAGTAGAAATCTAATTCACTACCGGCACCTAAACCATTATCGTCTTCAGAAAATCCAACATTTGAACCCCAGATACCTGCATAGAAACCGCCATCATTAGCGTAGTCAAAACCGCCACTGATTGCTGGATCTCCACCAGTTTGTGTCATTCCTCTCCAGATATAATCTGTAGCGAAACTCACATTCGCACTCACACCAGCTAAACTTGGTAATGCAATAAAGCTAGTAAGAATGATAGTTAATAATTTATTCATTTTATCTCCTTTAATAAATATTTAAGTTCTACTAGTTGTATAGCAATTTTTATGCCAAAAGGTTTTTGACTAAAGCCTGTTCTTCTAGTTGTGAATCGTTATAATTCATTGAAAAGTTTTTAAGGAGTTAATATGGAATTAAAAGATAAAGTTGCTTTAGTTACAGGCGGCGCCTCTGGATTAGGCAGAGCTACAGTTGAAAAATTTGTTGCTGAAGGAGCTAAGGTGGCTATTTTAGATTTAAATGAAGACAATGCTAAAGAAGTTCAAGCAGCTTTAGGTGAAGACAAAGTTCAATATTTTTTAACCAATGTAATGGAAGAGCAGCCAGTCATGGATGCAATAGCAGGCATTAAAGAAAAATTTGGAGCTTTACACGTTGCAGTTAATTGTGCAGGCACTGGTTATGGAGGAAGAATATTAGGCAAAGAGGCTCCGCATCCATTAGATCATTTTAAATTTATTATTGATTTAAATTTAGTAGGTACTTTTAATGTTATGCGTTTAGCAGCAGAATTAATGGATAAAAATGAGCCTGACGCAAAAGGTGAAAAGGGTGTATTAATTAATACCGCTTCAGTAGCAGGTTATGAAGGGCAAATAGGGCAATCAGCATATAGCGCTTCTAAGGCAGGAGTTATTGGTTTGACATTAACTGCAGCTAGAGACTTAGCAAGACATGGTATAAGAGTTTGTACAATTGCACCTGGGATATTTGATACACCTTTAATGCAACTAGCGCCAGATAAAGTAAGAGATCCTTTATTAGAATCTACTCAGTTTCCTCATAGATTTGGTGCACCAGAAGAATATGGTGATTTAGCTGCACATATTGTTACAAATACATACTTAAATGGTGAAACTATTAGAATTGATTCAGGTATGAGAATGACACCTAGATGAGTGCTTATAAAGGTTACCTAATTCAAGAAGACGGAGATTCTTATATTGGATCAATAAAATTTATTGATATTCCGATAGTGCAAGATCAACATGTGCTCATAAATGTCGAATTTTCCTCATTAAATTATAAAGATGCTTTATCAGCGTCTGGACCAAAATATGGAGTAACAAGAGAGTATCCTTTTGTTCCAGGTATTGATGCTGCTGGCAAGATATTAGAATCAAAATCTCCCAATTTTAATGTTGGTGATGAGGTTATTGTTACTGGTTATAGTATGGGTATGAGTGTTTTTGGAGGATTTGGTGAAATTGTCCATGTTCCAGCAAACTGGGTAGTTAAATTACCTAAAAATATGTCTTTGAAAGAATCTATGAATTATGGAACAGCTGGCCTTACTGCAGCTGCATCAGTCAGAAAGATAATTGATAATGGCATTGATGAAAAAAAACCTATTCTAGTATCTGGCGCTACTGGTGGAGTTGGTTCTGTTGCTGTGAATATATTAAGTAAACTTGGCTATGAAGTGCATGCCTTAACTGGAAAAAATAATGAAGACATATTTCTTAAAACTATAGGTGCAGATTCTATAGTAAATAGAGATGACTTTATGCAAGACCCAGTAAGGCCATTAGACAAGGCTTTATATGGCGGCGCAGTAGATACGGTTGGTGGTGATATTCTTGCAAAGATTATTTCTAAGGTTTCTCCGAAGTCTTCAATCTCTGCATGTGGAAATGTAGCAGGCATGCAACTAAATACATCCGTATTTCCATTTATTCTTCGTGGAGTATCTTTAATAGGTATAGATTCAGCTGAATCACCAATTGAATTTAAACAATCTATTTGGGAGCTTTTATCGAATGAATGGAAAGTTGATCTTGAAAATTCTACAAGAGATATTAAATTAGATGCAGTCGATCAAGAAATAAAGAAAATTTTAAATGGTGAACAAGTAGGCAGAGTTGTTATCAAACATGGAGAATAGGATATGAATAGAGATGATATAGATACTTTTTATGATGATGTTGAGGCAAACGAGGATAGCAAATCAGATGCTAGAGTTTCGTTAATTATTATTGTGGTTTGTGTAGTTGCAGCCCTGTTTTGGGTAGCTGGACAATAAGATAAATATTAACTTACTCAGATAAGAACTTTTCAGCATCTAAAGCAGCCATACAACCAAAG
Organism: uncultured SAR86 cluster bacterium; assembly: GCA_902557645.1. GTDB lineage: Bacteria > Pseudomonadota > Gammaproteobacteria > Magnimaribacterales > D2472 > MED-G78. The sequence goes on along the minus strand of CACEAP010000004.1, from coordinate 73,073 downwards.
CCTGCTGAAGTAACTGCTTGTCTATAGACTTGGTCAGAAACATCACCAGCTGCAAATACTCCATCTACACTGGTTTTGGTTACAAACCCATTGGTGCCAGACTGTATTAGAATATAACCATTATCCATATCTAACTGACCATCAAAAATATCAGTATTAGGTTTATGTCCAATAGCAATAAAAATCCCCATAAAATCTTTTTTAATTTCTTTTCCTTTTTGATTTAATATAGCCCCTGTAACGCCAGCATTATCACCTAAAACTTCTTTTAATTCAGTGCTCCATAATATTTCTACTTTGCCAGCAGCCTCTTGCTCAAAGAGTCTATCTTGAAGTATTTTTTCACCTCTTAATTCATCTCTTCTATGAATTAATGTGACTTTAGAACAGATTCTTGAAAGATATAAAGCTTCTTCAAGTGCAGTATTACCTCCACCAACAACTAAAACTTCTTGATCTTTGTAGAAAAAACCATCACAGGTAGCACAAGCTGAAACTCCTCTGCCTAAAAACTCTTGTTCTGAAGGCAGACCTAAGTACATAGCACTTGCTCCAGTTGAGATAATAAGAGCATCAGCAGTATAAGAACCACTGCCATTTAAAATAAAAGGTTTTTGGGAAAGGTCAACCGAGTCAATATGATCTGCAATCATTTCAACATCAAATTTTAATGCATGTTTCTTCATATCTTCCATTAAGTCTGGCCCCTGAAGATCATCAATACCACCAGGCCAATTTTCAACATCTGTGGTGGTAGTTAATTGACCACCTTCTTGTGATCCAGCTATTAAAGCAGGATTTAAACCAGCTCTTGCTGCATATATTGAAGCTGAATAACCAGCAGGTCCAGAACCGAGAATAATTAATTTTTTGTGATTAGTCATGTTGCAAAATTATAATTCAAATATCCACAAATTGTGATTAAATCCAATATAATTAATCATACATTAATATTAATTAAACAATGAATTCTCCATATACTAAAAGCATTCTAAAGAGTTTTCTTGGATTTACGCTGTTAGGTCTTTGTTTATATATTTTTATAACTCTTATCTCATATAACTCATCTGATCCTGGTTTTTCTTCATTTTCATCCTCAAATGATATTGAAAATCTAGGTGGCCCCTTTGGTGCATGGATCTCTGATGTACTTTTTGTATTGTTTGGTATAGGAGCTTATATTGTTTTAGCGCTTTTAGTTAGTGTTTCTATTGAAGCTATATTTGTTCCAGCAAAATATTCTTCAAGAGCTAAATCTTTTTTCCGTTTTTTTGGATCTTTAATAACTATATTATGCGCATGCTCACTTTTTGAGTTTTATCTTGATGGAGATGCATACCCTGAATTATCTGCAGGTGGCTATATTGGTAATACAGTATTTATTTTTCTTTCAGGAATTTTTGGTCAATTAGGTTCATTAATTTTTATAATACTTTTTCTCATACCTGCATTTTCATTAGCCTTTAATTTTACCTGGACTAATTTAATAGATAAGACAGGGTCCTTTGTAATAATAGTTCTTAAGAAGCTTAAAGAATTCTTAATAAGTTTATTTAACACCATTAAGAACAATATTAAGAAATACCAAGAAAAACAAAAGATTAAGTCTGAAATAAATGCAAAAAAAAGAGCGGAAGCAGATTTAATATCTCAAAAGAAACCAGCTGAAATAAAAGTAGCTAGTTCAGAAGTTCAAAAAAATCCTGAGCCAGAAAAAACAAAACCTGAGATTCAGCCTGTACCTAAACCCAAATCAGCAACAAAAACTGAAGAGGATGAAGAGAAAACTAGAATGCCAAGCACAGCGTTATTAGATAGAGCTTTAGATGATGGATCATCTTTATCTAAAGAAGATCTTAACTCTTTAGCAAGTCTATTAGAATTAAAACTTGCTGAGTTTGGAGTAACTGCAGATGTTGTCTCTGTTTTGCCTGGCCCAGTAGTTACTAGATTTGAGATAGAGTTAGCGCCTGGAACAAAAGCAAGCAAAGTTACAAATATTGCTCAAGATATTGCAAGATCATTAGCTGTAAGTAGCGTAAGAGTTGTTGAGGTTATTGAGGGTAAATCAGTTGTTGGTATTGAGATACCCAACACTAATAGAAAGATGGTTCGTTTAACAGAGATCTTATCTTCAAATGCTTTTAAAACTTCTACATCTAGCTTATCTTTGGCATTAGGTCATGACATTGCAGGAAAGTCTGTTGTTGTAGATTTAGCTAAGATGCCACACTTATTAGTCGCTGGAACTACAGGCTCAGGTAAATCAGTTGGTGTAAATGCTATGTTGCTAAGTTTACTATTTAAATCTGATCCTGAGGACGTACGTTTAATTCTTATTGATCCAAAGATGTTAGAACTTTCTGTTTATGATGGAATTCCGCATTTATTGACTCCTGTAATTACAGACATGACAGATGCTTCTAATGGTCTGCGGTGGTGTGTTGCTGAAATGGATCGAAGGTATAAATTAATGTCTATTATGGGTGTTAGAAACCTTCAAGGATTTAATAAGAAAATTGAAGAAGCATCCTCAAATGGCCAACAAATTCCAGACCCACTTGTTGAAGACGAGGAAGTTTTTTTAGAGAAATTGCCATCTATAGTTGTGGTTGTTGATGAATTTGCTGACATGATGATGCTGGTTGGAAAAAAAGTAGAACACTTGATTGCAAGAATTGCTCAAAAAGCAAGAGCAGCAGGCATTCATTTAATTTTAGCTACTCAAAGACCTTCTGTTGATGTTATAACAGGATTAATAAAAGCTAATATACCTACCAGGATAGGATTCCAAGTTTCATCAAAAATTGATTCAAGAACCATTCTTGATCAAGGTGGTGCCGAACAGTTATTAGGTTATGGCGATATGCTTTATCTTCCTCCTGGTATTAGCGTTCCTGTTAGAGTTCATGGAGCTTTTGTGGGTGATGATGAAGTACACAGAGTGGTTGATGATTGGAAAAAGAGATCAGTGCCTGACTATATAGACAATATCGTATCAGATGTTCAAGATACAGGGCCCATTCCTGGATGGTCCAATGAATCATCTAATGATGAAGATGCAGATGAGTTATATGACGAAGCTGTTAATTTTGTTATTGATTCAAGAAGAGCGTCTATTTCAGCTGTACAAAGAAAATTAAGAATAGGCTATAACAGAGCAGCAAGACTTATTGAGACAATGGAGCAAGCTGGAATAGTTACTGAAATGAGTTCTAATGGTTCAAGAGAAGTTATAGTACCTAAAAGAACATAAATGAAATTATTTTTTATAATTTTTATTAGTCTGAGTTTGAATGTTTATAGCGAAGACTTAACAGATATGTTTAATACATCATTAAACAATCCTAATATTAGTTTCATTCAATCATCTATTAATCCATATACAAACTCTATTGATAAAAGTGAAGGAAGGATTATTCGAAATAAAGATAAAACAATTGTATTTGTAGATACACCATTTAAAGAAAAATACGAACTTACTAAAAATGAGATCATAATTACAGATATTGAGCTCGATCAACAATCCATAATTTCAAGAGAAGATTTTTCAAGCAATATAATGATGAATATTTTCTTGAATGGTTTAGATATGAATAATCCTAATTACACAATTAATTACATTGATAATTCTATATTTGTTACTCCAGTTACAGAAAGTGGTTATGGTGCTATCGAAGTTAAATTCAAAGATAATAAAATATACTATTTAAAATATAATGATAATCTCGACATTGAAAATCTAATTTTTCTAAAAATAGAGACATAATTAATGAATATTATATTAGTTGGATTAGGTGGCGCTTTGGGTGCTATTGCAAGGTACAGCATAACTGAACTTGCATCTAAGTATATTTTTACAAGTAGTTACTTAGGAACTTTAACTGTCAATATTCTAGGTTGCTTATTAGTTGGCTTAGCTTTTGGCTTATATGCAGATATTAAATCTGATGTTCAGCTTTTCTTTGTTGTTGGATTTTTAGGATCCTTTACAACAATGTCGGCTTTTTCTACTCAAACAATGGAATTGATTAATAATTATAATTTTGGTGAAGCAACTCTATATATATTAATGACAATAGGTTTTACAATATTAGCTACTTATATTGGTTTAAGTATAGGAACTTTAAAATAGTATGTTAGATATAAAATTAATCAGAGAATCGTCAAAAGAAATTCAGGCAGCTCTTTCTAATAGAGGCTATGAATTAGATCTTGAAAAATTTACAAAGATTGATGCAGAAAGGAAAAGGCTTCAAGTTGATGTTGAGTTTGTTCAATCAGAAAGAAAGAAACTATCTAACGAATTTGCCAGTCTAAAAAAACAAGACTTATCAACTGAAGAACTTAAAGCAAACATAGAAAAAATGAATAATGGGCTAAAGGCTGGAGAGGAGGCTTTAAAAGATATTCAAAAAGAGCTTGAAGATTTTCTTTTAGATATTCCTAATATAGCCCACAAAGATGCGCCTATTGGTAAAGATGAATCAAATAATGTTGTCATAAGGCAAGTTGGTAAAGTAAATACTACCAATTCAAAAGACCATATTGAAATTACTTCTGATATTGATTCTGAATTAGCTGTTAAATTAGCAGGTTCGCGTTTTTCTGTGCTTAAGAATGATATTGCTAAAATGCAAAGAGCATTAATTCATTTAATGTTAGATTTAGCTACCAAAAATGGTTATCAAGAACATTATGTGCCTTATATAGCTAACGCAGATTCTTTGCAATCGACTGGTCAATTACCTAAATTTGAAGAAGACCTTTTTAAGCTAACTAATGATATGTATCTTATTCCTACTGCAGAAGTTCCATTAACAAACCTATATAGGGATACTATTATTGATTCTTCATCACTACCTATAAAACTAACTTCTCATACTCCATGTTTTAGATCTGAAGCTGGCAGTTATGGAAAGGACACTAAAGGCTTGATAAGACAACATCAATTTGAAAAAGTAGAATTGGTCCAGATTGTTCATCCTGATAACTCTTTTGAAGCTCTTAATGAATTGCTTGCAAATGCTGAGGAGGTTTTACAGGTTTTAGACTTACCATATCAAGTTATCGAACTTTGTACTGGAGATTTAGGTTTTAGTTCCGCAAAAACCTATGATATTGAGGTTTGGATGCCAAGTCAGAATAAATACAGAGAAATTTCATCATGTTCAAATTTTTTAGACTTTCAAGCAAGAAGAGGCAAGATAAGAGTTAAAGATGGTAAAAACAAAGTCTTTGCACACACAATTAATGGATCTGCATTAGCTGCAGGAAGAGCCTTGATTGCAGTCATTGAAAATAATTTTGATGGGGATAACTCTATAAAGATTCCAGAAGCCCTGGTTCAATATATGGGTAAAAGCCATATTAAAATATCCTAATATTAAAGTTTCAATTAAGTTTTAAAACTTTTCATAAAATTCACAATATTGATCTTTTTTTTCCTTTCATAGCTGTATAAAAAGGTATATTATAAATGTATCTTTAATCTTATTTAAATAGAGGGATTGTTATGAATAAGTGGTATTTATCTTTATTAACCGTATTTTTTGTTAGTGGCTCTGTATTTGCAGCTAATGAGACTACATCATCTGTTCGTGGTGATGTAAATGTTTCTGAAGCAACAATTCAGATTGTTCACACTCCAACTGGTTCTTCGAAAACTGTTGTTGCTAGTGCAGATGGAACTTTTGCTGTATCTAACCTTCGTCCAGGTGGTCCTTATGTTATAAAAGTTTCTAAGGCCGGATATGGTTCTGAAACTTTAAATGACGTATATTTGAACGTGTCACAGACATCAAATATTAATGTCAATTTATCAACTTCGATGGATGAAGTTGTGGTAACAGGTTCTAAAACTTCATTTACACAATTTGGATCTGGTTTAGCTGTATCCGCAGCTGATATTGAAGGAACTCCAAGTATCGAGAGATCTATTTCAGAATATGTAAAAAGAGATTCTAGAATTATTGTTGATGGTGAAGCAAGAAATGCAACCATTTCCGTATCAGGAACAAACAATAGATATAACAACTTCACTGTTGATGGTGTTGCTCAAAATGATCCCTTGGGTCTAAATGCTAATGGTTTTCCTTCTGTAAGAAACCCAATTAGTATCGAAACTCTTGAGCAAATATCTGTTGATATTAGCCCATACGATGTATCTAAAGGTAACTTCACTGGTGCCAGCATTAATGCTGTTACTAAATCAGGAACGAATGAATTTAAAGGAATGGGTTATTACTATTCTACTGATGAAAACAATGTTGGTGATTTGAATGGAAGTAAACCAAGTCAATTTGAAGATGAAACTACTGGCTTTGTCTTAGGTGGTCCGATAATACAGGATGAACTATTTTTCTTCGTAGCATATGAAGAATTTGAATCTTTAACACCTTCAGAAGAGGTCGTATATAGAATAGCTGATCAAGCTCTTATAGACAGAATTACTGATATTACTAAGACCTTATATAACTATGATCCAGGTTCACCAAATTTCTCACCTCCACCAGAAATGGCTGAGAAAAAATTAGCAAAAATTGATTACGTAGTTAACGATAGAAATAGATTGGAATATGTTTATAGTTATTCGGAAGATAACTCAGTTAGACCTTATAACCGTGATATACGATTTAGTTCGCATTATTACAACTATCCAACAACAAATGAAAAAAGTACATATTCATGGTACGGAGATTTAACAGATAACTTTTATGTCCAAGTTAAATATTCCGACGTTGAATATACCAATGACCAGGATGCTCTTGGTGGAGAAGATTTCCCAGAGGTAGAAATTAGAATTACTGATTCTACTGGGGCTTTTGGATCCGGCTCAAGTGAAAGAATTTACTTAGGTGGAGACAAATATAGAAGTGCTAACGAAACCTCTGCAACCGATGAAATTATAAATATTAAAGGTGTATTAACTATTGGTGATCATGAGATTACTATGGGCTACGATACAATTGATAAGTTTGTTAGTAATCTATTTATCTCAAGAGAAGATGGTAAGTATACTTTTGAAGGTGTAGATAACTTTGAAGCAGGTATTCCAAGCTTCTTTAGATTTAATCAGTCAGCAACAGGTAATCCTTATGATGCCGCTGCTGCTTTCTCTGGAACTTTTAAAACTCTTTATATTCAAGATAAAATGTATGTCTCGGATATATTAACTGTTTTGGCTGGTGTTAGATTAGATACATTTGCTATGGATAATGGTCCTGCATACAACGCAAGCGCATCTGAAACATTAGGATTTTCAAATGCAACACCTGCAAAATCAAGAATACTTCAACCTAGAGTTGGATTTAATCTTGATGCTACAGATTTAATGTTCTCTGATTCAAATAGAGTTGTTTCTGCTGAACTTAGAGGTGGTATAGGTTTATTTGCTGGTAGAGTTCCAAATGTATGGCTCGCAAGTCCATTCTCAAATACTGGTGTATCAACTTATGGAGCAAGATATTACTCACCATGTCCAGTTGCTGGAGATCCAACATGTTTTTATGGAGATGTTAATCTTTTTGAACTAATTCCTCCAGGATCAGTCTCACCAGGTGGTGCTGAAGGTATAGATCCTAATTATGAAACTCCTTCAACCTGGAAAACCTCCATTGAGCTGGATCTTGTAACTTCAAAGGGTTATAACTTAAGGCTTGCATATAATAGAGATGATGCCAAAGAAGGTATTGGTTTCTATGATGCATCACATACCGTTGATCAGGCTTCACCTACTGGCATAGTTTCATACAATGGCTATGGCCATACTGTTATAACAAATGCTGAAGGAACTAGCTCAGAATCAATGACTTTTGGATTTGATAAAGAGTTTGATAATGGTACCAATGTCTTTATGAGCTATACCAATATGAAAGCTTCAAGCGGATGGTCTGCAACTTCGTCACAAGCATCATCGAACCTACGTTACATGAAGAATGCCGATATTAAAAATGTTCCTGTTGCACCAACTGATTGGTCAAATGAGCATAGATTAGTGATGGGTCTTGATAAGACAATGAGTATTTTTGACGGTGCGCCTACAAAAGTATCACTTTTCTATAAAGCATATTCTGGATCTCCATTTAGCTACATTCTTGATGGTTTTGATAATGGAATGGATGATGGGAGTACATTAATGTATGTTCCAATTGCTAATGATCCTAATGTTGTTTATGACGGTGTTACTCAAAGTGAGGTATTGGCAGCAATAACTAAAGCTGGTTTAAATAGCTGGGCTGGAAGAGTTATGCCAAGAAATCATCATACACTCCCTTGGACTAAGCAGCTTGATTTAAGAATTGCTCAAGAAGTTCCGACTTTTATAGATGGACATAAGCTTTTTGTATATTTAGATGTACTTAATCTAATGAACTTAATTGATGAAGATAAAGGGCATCAAAAATACTATAGATATGGTGGCAGAGGGTTACTTGAATCAGATGGATTTAATTCATCTGGTCAAATTATCATCACTGGTGTAGATGATAGAGGACCTAGCACTGATACTTATAGTTCTAGATATAGAATGCAATTAGGATTTGCGTATAAGTTCTAATTTTATTTACTTGATTAAAAAGGGCAGTTTACTGCCCTTTTTTTTGTTAAAATCTAAATATGTCTAAAGAAGTAATTCCAGAATTATCCTATATTGATATTAAAGATGGTAATAAAGATGCTTTAAATAAACTCAAAGGAGCGCTAACCGAGTATGGATTTTTTAGCATCACTGATCATGGTTTAGATCCTGATCTTCTTAAAGATAGCTATAAACTGTCTCAAGAATTTTTTAATTTAGACGTAGGTATCAAAAATAACTACGCATATCCTGAAAATGCTGGCGCCAGAGGATATACACCTTATGGCAAAGAAACTGCACTTGGTGAAATAACTCCAGATCAAAAAGAATTTTGGCATCATGGACCAAATATTGATTCATCATATGATTCCAGAATTCATAAGAATATAGAAGTTAAAGAAATACAAGATTTTAACAATCATTTTAACAACCTTTTTATTGCCATAAATGAATTAGGTATGGATGTTTTAAAGATTATTGCAGTAATGCTTAACAAAGATTCTAATTTCTTTGATTCATGGGCAGCTAAAGGAAACTCATTACTCAGGTTAATTCACTATCCGCCAGTAACTAATAACTCTAATAATTTAAGAGCAAGGGCTCATGAAGACATTAATTTAATAACATTGCTTGTGGGAGCGGAAGAGTCTGGACTTGAGGTTAAATCCAAGAAGGGCACATGGGTTCCTATTAAAGCTTCATCTAACGCTATAGTTTGTAATATTGGCGACATGATGCAATTAGTTACTGATGGACTATTGCTCAGTACAACCCACAGAGTAATAAGCTATCCCGAATCACAATCAAAATCACGATATAGCATGCCATTTTTTCTACATCCTTCTCCAGACATTATTCTTAAATCTATTTTTGATGAGACTGATGAGGGAGTCTTAGCAGATGATTTCTTAACTGAAAGACTTAAAGCTATTAAGTTATACTAAAAAAATGAATGCGTTAAATGTGATACAAGTATTTATAGGTTTTGTTGGATTAATTGCCTTAGCTATACCGTTTTCTAATAGCATTAGAGATATTAACTATAAATATATATTCTATGGGATCGTATCTCAGATTGTTTTAGCACTTATTTTATTGAAAATCCCGTTAGTTATAGATTTCTTTGAGATTCTAGGTAATGGAGTATTTATTCTCCAACAAGCTACACAAGAAGGAGCTAATTTTGTTTTTGGCTTTCCACCATCAGATGATGGATCAGCATATAGATCTTTATTAGAAACTTTTGCATTTGGTGTTTTGCCATACATTATTGTTATGTCATGTATATCAGCAATTCTTTGGTATTGGGGTATATTGCCATTTATAGTAAATCTAATATCTAAAGCCTGCCAAAAAGTCTTTAATATTGGTGGCCCAGTTGGTTTGGGAGCTGCAGCAAATATATTTATTGGCCAAGTAGAAGCACCGCTGTTAATCAGGCCTTTTTTAAGCAAGTTATCTAATAAAGAATTATTAATATTAATGACAGCAGGTATGGCAACTGTTGCTGGGTCAGTCATGGTGGCATTAATAAGTATTCTTGAATTAACATTTGCTGATGAAAACTTAATACAGCATTTCATTACAGCATCAGTTTTATCTGTACCAGCAGCGATAATGTATGCAAATATAATGATTCCTTCAAACTCAATTACCGATTTTGATGGAGAAAAGACTCCCAAAGTATATAAAAGCACAATGGATGCTATTACGAGAGGTACATCTGATGGAGCTAATATAGCTGTAAGTGTTGGAACTATTCTAATTGCTGTAATTGCTTTGGTTTATATTGTTAACGCCTTTTTAGGCCTTGTTGGTATTCAACTTGGAATTGATCTCTCAATACAAATCATTTTAGGTTATATTTTTGCGCCTATCGCCTGGTTGATGGGTATTCCTTGGGATGAAGCTGTTATTTCTGGAGAATTATTAGGGATTAAAACAGCTCTTAATGAGTTTATAGCTTACCCTGCTTTAGCTAATCTTGAAGATGGGGTTTTATCAGATAAATCTAAATTAATTACATTTTATGCCTTATGTGGATTTGCAAACCTATCTTCTGTAGGAATACTTATTTCAGGAATGGGAGCGATGGCACCAGAGCGTAAAAGTGACCTAATTGATGTCTCACTTAAGGCTCTGATAGGAGCCACCCTTGCATCATGCATGACAGGTTTAGTTGTTGGTTGTTTAATCTAAGTTATCTTGATCTGAAAAATCTAGATATTGTTTCTTTTACACTGCTAATAAAGTTTGAGCCTTTCGGCCTAGCTTCAATATTAATATAAAAAATCATTAAAACAGCAGCAAGTAAGAAAACTATAAGTGCGTCATATTCAGCCATGGGGTTATTATAAATATTTTTTTTGTTTAGTGTTTAAAATGTTATTTATTCTTTTTCAATTATAATTGAACAAATTGAATATCCTGCTCCAAACGAACATATGATACCTTTATCGCCTTTTTCTAAATGATTATTGAGATGATAAGAAAGCATAGAACCAGCTGAGGCAACATTACCAAACTCACTTAATATCATTGGACACATTTTTGGATCATAATCATTAGTGCCGAGAATTTTTGTAATAATAAACCTGCACATATTTGAATTTGCTTGATGAAGCCAAAACTGTGAAATATCAACAACTTCAAGTCCATTATGATCAATTTGATCTGTAATCAAACTTGCTACCATTGGGCATACTTCTTTGAAGACACTTTTACCATTTTGTTTGAAATACAGATCTTTTTCATCTCTTGGATTTTCTTCAACTCTGTTTAAATAACTAAAATCACTTCTAATATTATTTGAAAATTGTGTAACTAATTTTCTATCAATAATTTTAGCTCGATGTCTAGAGGTGGAGTTTTTTTGAATTATTGATGCAACACATGCATCTCCAAATATAAAATGACTATCTCTGAGTGTAAAATCATTATGAGGTGATGTAAGTTCTGGATTTATTACTAGAACTGTTTCAGCAAGACCTGATGCAATATCACTGTAGGCATTACTTATAGCAAATGTTGTTGAGGAGCAACCTACAAGCATGTCATACCCATAGCCTTCTATTCCAAGATTCTCCATAACCTCCATAGCAACAGATGGATAGTTTCTGGCAGAATGAGAGGTACCTAGAATAACTGCATCTATATCTCTTACATTAATTTCAGCCTGTGTGATTGCTTCTTGTGCAGCATGAATACTCATTTCTGCTAAGATTGAAAGATTTTCAGAATTCTCTTGTCTTAAGACTGGACGCATTACATCAATATCCAAACAATTCTTTTTATCTATTAAATATCTAGTTTTAATACCAGAGGCTTTTTCAATAAATTCTGTTGAAGAGGGGCCTAATGCTTCTATAGTTCCAGAATTAATTTGATCTATGTTATCGGCATTAAACCTTTCAACATAATTATTAAAAGATGCCACAATTTCATCATTTGTAACAATTTCGTCTGCTTTCCAGTAGCCTGTTCCGGCAATATAAATATTTTCCATAAAATTTATAATTAAGTCATAATATTTTATACGTTTATGAAATTTATTACAGCTGAAACTTCAAATAGTGATTCTTTAAAGATCTTTATATCAGAATCTCATTCTCCTAATGGTTCAATCGGTGTTATTCATATATATCATGGACTTGCGGAACATTTTGGAAGATACAAAGAAACCTCTGAATACTTTAATTCAATTGGATACCATGTTGTAGGAATAGATCATATAGGACATGGTGATTGGATTAAATCTGGAGCACTGCCTGGTTTTTTTGCTAAAGATAATGGATGGAATCTAGTTATAGATAATATGGAAACTGCTTTTAAAGAAATTCAAAAAACATATCAAGAATTACCTCATTATATTTTAGCGCATAGCATGGGAACTTGGTTAACCCTTTCCCTTCTTCAAAGAAATATTAGCCCTGCTAAAGTAATTTTGTCTGCGTCTTCTAAATTATCTGTAGTACAGCTAAAGCTTCAAAAATTTATAATAAAAATTCTTAAATTTTTTCAAGGCCCACAAAGCCCAAGCTATTTCTCAGATTTTTTAACTACAAAAAAATTTAATGCTCAGTTCAAACCTAATAGAACAACCCATGATTGGTTATCAAATAATCATAAAAGTGTTGACGCTTATATAAATGATCCCTTATGTGGATTTGTTCCTACCAACCAAATGTATGAAGACTTAGCTGGTGGAGTAATAAAAGCTTTTTCTCACGAGCAAATGTTAGAAGTTGATATTAATTTACCAATATTACTCATAGCAGGTTCTGAAGATCCTGTTGGCGAGAATGGAAAGGGCGTCCATGCACTTAAAGTATTTTTAAGTAAATATAATAAATCAATTCAACTAGAATTATTGCCAGAGCTGCGACATGAAATTTTAAATGAAACTAATAATGAACATGTTTTTAAAAGTATTGAAAAATTTTTGAACTCATGAAATTTTTTTTCTATGTATTATTAATCTTTGCTCCAGTGATAAATAGCATGGAAAGAGTTAATGTTAATCATGCTGGTGAAGAGCGTTCATATCTTCTCTTTTTACCTACTGTTAAAAAAGAATCTTATAAATTAGTTATAGGACTGCATGGATTCTCAGGATCTGCATCTGGATTTGAAAAAGAAACAACTGGTGGCTTTAATCGTTATGCTGAAGAACAAGGGTTGATTGTTGTATATCCACAGGGCAAGTATTTTTATCCAAGCTATGAAATGCAAACACAAGATGGTTCCAAAATAACCCAAACAGTATATTCAAGTTCATGGAATCATCTGGGACCATTAATTAAGAATAATAAAGAAGTAAAAATATGTGAAGATAACTCACAAAGCGCTCTTCCATTTCCAAGTTGCAGTAATCAAAACTCTTGTTATTGGACAAGCTGTGTTAATGATTTAGATTTTATAAAAACTATAACCCTAAAAATTTATGAAGAGTTCTCGGTTGATAAAAGTTATGTTATGGGCCTTAGTAATGGCGGCATGATGGCTCAATTAATCGGTTGCAAATACTCTGATATTTTTGATGGAGTTATCAATGTGGTTGGTATGCAGCCACATAAACTAAGCTGCGTACCTGAATCACCTATAAATCTTATAATTTATGGGGGTTTACTTGATAAATCAGTTCCACCAATATCAATTAAATCTTCAGGTGGTTATTATTATGAGCCTATTAAAAATACCACATCTTCTTGGTCTTCAAAATTTAATTGTAAAAATATTAAAAGCTCTAAAATAACTTCACCTTTTAGGTCTTCAGAGACTATTTACTATAATTGTGATAATGACGTAACTATAACTGCAATTATTAATTCAGAAGCTGGTCACGCATGGCCCGGAATCACATCAAATGAGGGTTACTGCAGAGCTAATATTCAATCGGAAATTATCTATAATGAATGCAGAGAAATTGATAAGATAGAAGGTTCAAAATATCTTTTAAATAGACTATTTGATCAGTAATTTCAGTTTAAAAAAAACCATAAATCCCTTTAAATTAGCATTTCGTATGCTAACATTAAGCATAAGTTTAGAAATTAAACTTAAAATTATTAAAATTTAGCCTTGCTAGGGGGATAGCATGAACAATTTTTTACTTAAACCTCTGTTTGAAAAGAAAGCAGATCCGTTAACTTTACTTTTAAGAGATATCTTTAAAGACAATAAATATGCAATGTCATATTTAGGTGCTTTATCTATAGGTCTTGGTTTTTCCCAGACAAATACTCTTAATGCCGAGGAGGCTGACTCAAGCGTTGAGGAAATAATAGTTACAGCTTCAAAAAGAGCTACTAATATTCAAGATCTTCCTATGGCTGTTCAGGCAATTAGTGCAGAGGAATTAGAAGCTAAAAATATTACTGATTTTGATGACATTGCTGCTTTATCCCCATCTATTACATTGGATTCAAGCGGAACAGGAAATTCATATTTCTATATTAGAGGTGTCTCTGATGGCGGTTTTGGCAATAGAGCAGGAGCTCAAGCTTCTACTGCTTATTATATAGATGAGCAGCCTGTATCAACTATTGGTGGAAATCCAGATCCTCATATTTATGACATAAATAGAGTTGAGATTCTAAAAGGACCTCAAGGAACTCTATACGGATCCTCATCTCAATCTGGAACAGTGAGGATTATTACAAATAAACCTGATCCATCTGGCTTTGAAGCAGGTTTTGATATAGAGCGTGGTGATATTCATGATGGTTCTACCGATGAGTCGCTTGAAACTTTCGTTAATATACCACTTGGAACAAATACTGCTTTAAGAATTAGTGCCTATGACATTAGTAATGGCGGTTGGATCGATAATGTTCCTTCGACTGTAAGTTTCTACTACACTGGTGCTACGATTGATAATAGTAGCTATGTCGAGGATGACTACAACTGGATAGATAAATCTGGTCATAGAGTTCGTTTAGGCCATGATATGGATAGTGGAACAACTATAGATCTATCTTTTTTAAGTCATGAATCTTTTTCAAACGGATCATGGGAAACAGATGTAGCAGAGGGAGCTAGAAAAAATTCTAGATTTGCTGATGAAACCTTTGACGATGAGTTCACTCAAACATCTTTAACTATTAATGGTAATTTATCAGATGATGTCGAATTTACATTTAACACATCAATATTTGATCGTGAAATAGATTATACGTATGACTATACTAATTATGTTTATACAAACTACTATGATTCATACTCTGCATACGCATATGACTATGATTATTATGCTTCCACTGATGCACGTATGTTCTATGTTGAAAATGATCAGTATGATAGACAAAGTACTGAATTTAGAATGCAATCAACAAATGATTCAGGATTTAGATGGATTTTAGGTGTCTTTATTGAAGATCAAGAATTAGCATATTCCACTACTTACAATATGCCTGCTATTTCAAATATTCTTACTTCAGTGCCTGGCAGATGGTGGAAACAAGATAATGTAAGAGAAGATAGCCAAAAAGCTATTTTTGGTGAAGCTACTTGGCCGCTTAGTGATAAAACAGACCTAACTGTTGGTATGCGCGCATATAAAAATGAAGCTAATTTTGATGCTAAAGATGGATACATGGGATACTATCAAGATCACCCAATTTTATCTTGGGCAGCTGGAAGAACTGAGAAGTATACAAAAGATTTCTCTGATGTTTCACCCAAAATAAATATAGCGCATAAGTTAAATGATGATGTATTGCTTTACGCTACCTACTCTGAAGGCTTTAGACCAAGTGGAACAAACAGATTAAACAGACAGGCGCGTGAATCAGGAATAGTACCTGCAACATATGATTCAGATACCTTGACTAATTTTGAAGCAGGATTTAAATCTACCTTAGCTGATGGAAAAATTGTCCTAAATGGTAATCTTCACACTATGAACTGGGATGATTTCCAATCTACTAGTTACATATATGATTTACTAACAGTGGCATTTGTTCAAAATGTTGGACAAGCAACAATATCAGGATTAGAGCTTGAGAGTTATTTTAATATCTCAGATAGCTTTAGTGCCTCATTAATGCTAGCTTTAACTGATCCAGAATTTAAAGAAGATATATATGATCTTCAAGGACAGCTGTCAACACCAAAAGGTAATCAATTAGCCTATGTGCCAACTGAGCAATTCGTAATGTCAATGAATAAAGACTTTGTTATTAGAAATAGAGATGCATATGTTAGTTATGATCATTCTTATACTGGAGAAAGTTATCAGTCATCTGCTAATACAGATACGAATGCATCATACTCATTAGCAAATCTTAGGTTTGGAGTTAATCCTTCTAGCAAAGGAAGTTCTGATGTTGATGATGTGCTAGGATTTCTTCAAAATGCTTCTCTAGAGGTCTACCTTGAAAATGTTCATGATGCTGATCCTACTCTTGGTATATATGATGACTTTGGCGATGTTAGAAGAACAGGAAGTAAGCCTAGAACTATAGGGCTTAGACTAAGATATAGATTCTAATATCTAACTAGACAATAACTTACCAAGCTCGCTTGAGAGCTTGGTAGGGTCTTCATAGAAAGTGAAATGGCCCAATTCTTCAATAATTACAATTTGTGAACTTTTTAAATTCTCACAAAATTTTTGTGCATACTTTACTGGAGTTAAGTTGTCTTTTTCACCTAAGATAAAATTTATTGTGTCTTTATATTCATTAATCTCAGAATCAGGAATAACAAAGTTTTTACAGGCATTTAGATCATTATTTAAGATGTCTTTTGTTATTTGATTAAAAAGTTTCTTTAAAGCATACAAATCAACCTCATCATCTAACTTATCAACAATTTTTTTACTTCCGTATGGAGTATTAATTAAATCAGACTTTTTTTGATAAAATCCGGAACCCATAGTTCCAAACATTGGGCCACTAGCTTTCGCTTTTGGTGCTTTACTTACTCCGTATGTTGTAAGCATATTCATTGCAGAGTCTAAATTTTTTCTAGAATCATCTAATAAAGCTGAACCAACAAACATTGGACAAGAGGCATTAAGTATATTGATAGATTTAAACTTTAATTTCTTATTAAAAGCTATTCTTAAAGCTATTAATCCACCCATACTATGCCCACATAGATGAAATTTACTTATATCAATCTCTTTAAGAACTTCCTCAATTCCTTCTGCATATTCCTCAATTGATGTAAGTTTTGGTCCAGTTGAGTATCCATGATGAGGAGTATCAATTGCTAGAGTGTTATTAAACTTATTCGAATCAAGTTTTATGTCTTTTACAATTCTATGATCCATTCCCGCACCAGGTATAAATAATAATGAATCTTTCGAATAGTCTAAAGAAGAAAAATTATGTAAATAATAATTAGAGTTATTAGATTTTTTGTACATTTTTAATAATATAACCAATTAATAAAACGTTAATAAAAATTAGTGGAATAGCACTAATTACAAGCATCCATTTTACAGTATTAACACCTCCAAGATACATAAGAATTGCAGGCTGAATAACCAATAATATAGAAAATATTATTCTTAGAATTTTAGAGGGTGAAATATCTGATCTTCTCATAGCAGTACGTGAGAGGATGAAAGCACACGAATCATAGGTAGTACATAAGAAAATGATAGATATTAATCCATATAAAAATAAAATTAAGTAACTCATTGGGAGAGTAAGTATTACATCTACAATTACCTTTGTAGGCTTCTCTGATGCATATAGGTCTGGGACATTTAAAATACTGTTTTCAAATAAGTGAAGAGAATAATTACCTAGTATTAAAAAATGTATTACCGAACCAAAACCACCAATAAGAATTGTTCCAAGAATCAACTCTTTTAGAGTTCTCCCATTTGAGATATTTACAAAAAATACACCAAGATAAGGTGCGAGTGCCAGCCACCACGCCCAATAAAACACTGTCCAGTCCTGTACAAACTTATCACCAACATAAGTACTCATTTGTATGAATTTAGTACCGTATACCAATAAGACATCAAGACTATTAAATAGAATAAATGTTGTTGGGCCTGCGACAAGAACAAAAATTAATAAGAGACCTAAAAGCCCAATATTAATATTACTTAGTCTTTTTATGCCTTTAGTTATGCCTAAATATGCACTAGTGGTAATTATGAACAAGCAGATCAAAAGAATTATTAACTCTAGGGCCAATGAAGAAGATATTCCTAGAAATGTAGCAACAATTTCAGCAATTAGTGGAAATGAAAGACCAAGTCCAACGCCAGCGCCAGCAAGAATTCCAAATATAAAAAAAATATCAAGTATAGTTTTAAAAAAATAACTAAAAGGCAAATTATCACTTACTAAAAGCGATCCAAAGGTTAATGAAGATGTGGGGTTTTTTGTAATTGATATTGCAAAGGCTACAGCTGGTAAAGCATATATTGCCCAGCCACTAAATCCCCAGTGAAAAGAGGTATATGCATTTATAGTTCTAACTGCTTCAATTGATCCGACCTCAAGATTAAAAGGGGGGTCATTGTAGTATGCGGACCATTCAATCGGTGACCAATATAAAATAGTAGCTCCCATACCTGAGGCAAATAACATTGATGACCAAGAGAAGAATGAATATTTAGGAGAGCTAGCAATACTAACTTTTTTAGATCCAGCTTTACTAAATGCTAGTAATAATAAAAATAGTAAAATTACCAAAGCACCATATTGAAAAACAGTCTCAAACTTTAAAGCAACAATGCTATATATATTAGATAATTGTGATGCAGTTGTTGCTGGATCGCTAATCGCATACACACACATTGCAAATGATAGTAAAATAGGAATAAATATTAGCGACTTATTCCAATCCTTCGCAAGGTCATTAATATTCTTAATTATATGAAAGATTTAGATTCTCCTAAAAATGCCTACGAAAATGCAATTGATTTAATTAATGATAATAAGTTATCTCTAGCTAAAGCTCAATTATTAGAGATATTAAAGATTTTTCCAAATGAGCTAAATTCTATTGTTTTAATTATTGATATTTCAATAAAGCAAAATGATCCATCTGAAGCTCTTATTTATATTCAAAAAGGACTGAGTATTAATCCAAAGAGTACCGAACTCTTGGAGAAAGAAATTCAAATTCTTTTATTTCAAAATAAAAAATATGAAGCCTGTAAAAAATTTAAAGACCTATTAAATGTTAAACCTGATATTTCTCTTTTACGACAATTGAGTAATATTTTGGTAGAACTGGATAAAGAAGAAGAGGCTGATGATGTTATTCAAGAATTTCTAGAAAGAAATACCACCTATTCAAATTTATATAAAGGAATAAGACATGCAAAAGCTGGAAGGGTAAAGTTAGCAGAAGAAGTTTATACAAATATATTAAAAGAAGATCCAGAAAACGTCGATGCTTTAAGGTTATTAGGAATTTTAGCTACCAAAGGGGGTAAGTATAAAATTGCAGAACAGCTTCTAATAAAAGCCATTAAACTAGCACCGTCTTATAGTCTCTTATGGCGCAATATATCTCTTGTTTACAGATTGTCTGGCCAATTAGATAAAGCACAAAAATCTATGGATAATATACTTGCATTAGATCCAAAAAATGCAAGCGTTTGGGCCGATTATGGAACTATTTTAATTATGATGGCTCGTTATAAAGAAGCCATAGTCGCATACTCAAGATGTGTATCACTCCAGCCAGATAGTCCAAGGGCCTATTTAAGTTTAGGACATGCATACAATACTATTGGAAATAATGAAAAGTCAGTTGAGTCATATATAAATGCTGTTAAATATAATCCTAATTCTGGCGAAGCTTATTGGAGTTTAGCTAACTTAAAAACATATGAATTTTCATCAAAGCAGATTGAAGAGATGCAAAAAACTTTATCAAATGATATTTCTGAAAATGAAAAGGTTCAGCTACTATTTGCATTGGGTAAAGCCTTTGAGGTAAAAAAAGATTTTAAGCAATCTTTTAAAATGTACAGTGAAGGCAATTGGATTAAAAGAAAATTAATTAAATATTCATCTCAAGAAAATTCAGACAGAGTAAATAAAAGTATTGAGTTTTTTAACAAAGATGTAGTTAAGAAGATAAAAAAATCAAAGTGTAATGATCCAGATCCAATTTTTATTTTGGGATTACCAAGGTCTGGATCAACCTTAATTGATCAAATTATTTCATCTCATTCGATGGTAGATGGAACTCAAGAACTGCCTAACATTATGAATCTATCAAGAGAAGTTGAAGCAATAGGAAAAAACAAAGAGGCATATCCTAGTTTCTTAAAGAAATTATCAGAAATGCAAATATCAGAGCTGGGTAATAAATATATTGATCAAACTAGATGGAGTAGGGGCGATGCGCCATTCTTTATAGATAAAATGCCTAATAATTTTATGCATATTGGATTTATAAAAACTATATTACCTAATGCCAAGATTATAGATACACGCAGAGGAGCTATGGATACTTGTTTTAGCTGTTTTAAACAGTTTTTTGCAAAAGGACAGCTTTTTACATACGATCTAGAGGACTTAGGATTATTTTACAATGACTATATAAATATTATGGATCATTGGCATAGTATTTATCCAAATCAAATTTACACAGTAAAGTATGCAAATATGGTCTCAGATACTGAAAATGAAATAATAAAACTGCTTCAATATTGCAATCTTCCTTTTGAAAAAGAGTGTTTTGAATTTTATAAATCTAAAAGACCTGTTAAGACACCAAGTGCAGAGCAAGTTAGACAACCCATATATAAATCTGGTCTAGATTATTGGAAAAATTTTGAAAATGATCTTTTACCCCTGGAAAAATTATTTGATGAGCATATTGAAAAATGATTTCTAATAAATATCAATATCCAACCTTGGAGAGAGTTGATCTCGATAGAGGTCGTCATTATATAGATTCTACTGGGACCCCAGTTCCTAGCGTTACTACAATATTATCAGGTACTTCTTCTAAAAAAGGAATCGAAGATTGGAAAAAGCGGGTTGGAGAAAAAGAAGCTGAGAGGGTGGTTAAGGAAAGCACTGATATTGGGTCAGCAGTTCATGAGGCTATTGAAGAATATCTAAATGGCAATGAATGGGATAATTTTTCAGAAAAAAGAACAGACCTTATAGCAAAAAGTATTACTAACAAATTCATAACAGATGGACTTAATTCTATAGACGAAGCTTGGGGTCTTGAGGTTGGTCTTATACTTGATGGTTTGTATGCCGGCACGGCTGATTGTGTTGGTTTAGTAAAAGGTGTGCCATCAATTATTGATTTTAAAACTGCAAAACGAATTAAACGCCGTGAATGGATAGAGGATTATTTTCTTCAGGGTTGCGCTTATGCAAATGCACATAATGTAATGTTTAGTACAAATATTAAACAAGTTGTAATTTTAATGATTGATAGAGATTTAATATTCAAGGAATTTACAATTAAAGGCCATGAATTTGATTTTTTTACAAATAAGTGGAAACAAAAAATAATTCAATTTAATCGGAATGTTTAGATGAAACAAATTATTGCAATTGGCGGAGGGGGTTTTGGAAGAAACCCTTCAGATAGAAAAATAGAGGAATATATTATTAAGCAACAAAATAATAAGAATCCTAATGTATGCTTTATTCCAACAGCAACAGGAGATAATGATGCTTATAAAGTTAATTTTTATGACGTTTTCACTAAACTTAATTGTAATCCAACTCACATAGACTTTTTTAAAAGAACAATCAATTTAAAAGATCATATTAGAAAACAAGATATCATATTTGTAGGCGGTGGAAATACTAAGAGTATGCTAGCAGTATGGAAGGAATGGGGTTTAGACTTGCTTCTTAAGGAGGCATATGATCAAGGGGTGATAATGTGCGGTGTCAGTGCTGGTGCAATTTGTTGGTTTGATAAAGGTATAACAGACTCATGGGCAGATAATTTAGCTATTTTAAATTGTTTAGGTTTTGTTGATGGTATATGTTGCCCGCATTATGACGAAGAGCCTAGCAGAAGGCCATATGTAAAAGATCAACTAGTTCAAAATAATCTAACAGAATGTATAGGGATCGAAGGCCATGCTGCCTTACATTTAATTGATGGTAAGCCAATAAAATCTGTTAATTTTGGAAATAAAAAGAATTCTTATATAGTCTCTTTTAAAAATACTGGTGTAATAGAAGAACCCTTTGATTCAATAAATATATAGTTTAGATAAAAAAAAGCCCAGTTAAACTGGGCTTTTTAAATTTTAACTTAACAAATTAGAAATTCATTCCAAATGTTAAACCATATGTTCTAGGTTGAGCATAAGTTACTTGAGACATACCACCTTGAAGTGTACTTGATTGCTCTGTACCGATGTTATATCTTTTGTCACCAATATTCTTAACAAAACCACCTACATACCACTCTTCAGAGCTTGGCGTATAGATTACAGTCATATCAAAATATTTAGCTTCTGGAACTGAGAATTTATCAATATTAAATATACTTCCTTCTCTTTGTCCTTTATGAATATAAGACAATCTTAAGTCAGTAGCTCCACCATCACGTGGGAATCTCTGAGTTATTGAAAGGTTGTAATCTAATTCTGTAGTTCCAGGATATCTGTTGCCTGCTAATTGAACACCAACAATCTCAGCTAAACCAGGAATAGTTATTAATGCTCCTTGATAAGATCCAAGGATTCCAGCATCAGTTAATGCCCAGTTAGTAAGACCCGCATTTGGTAACTGTGCGCCAACAGCAGCAGCAGTTCCAGCAGCTGTAGCTGCATCCATTCCAATAGCTTGTAAAAGTGCTGTTAAACCAGCAGTTCCACTTCCTTTTCCAAGGATAGTAGTTGCTTGGTTAGGGTTAAGAGGATCATCTTGAAGCGCTTCACCCATTTCTGAATCTAAAGCTAACCAGTTAAATTCAATCTCAGTATTATCTGTAGCAAAGAACTTCATCTGTCCTTCAAGACCTGTATTTACATAGTCAAAGGTTTTGTTAACAGCTCCAGCATTATAAATAAGACCTAATTGCCCGTTAGTAACATCCATTTCAAATAATGTAGCATTTAATAATAACCTACCATCCATAAGAATATTTCTTGTACCAATTTCAAGTGATGCGGATTCTTCTTCTGCATAAGGCACCTGAATAGAGAATTCATTAGGTGATGTACCACCAGCTTTTAAACCAGTTGCATAAGATGCATACACCATACTGTCATCTGAAAGGTTATGCTGAACTGCAAGCTTATATGTTAAAGCACTGTTCTCTGTTTGCTCTCTTGAAGTTCCAGGATTTGTTCTTGAATAATCAGGTCCTGTATATACGTAGTTTGTATTAGAGATATCTGATAAAGAACTAAATATAGTACTTTCATATGTATCATCATTATATCTAAGACCAAAAGTAAATTTAGTATCTTCATTCATTTGATAATAATATTCACCCATGAAGGCAGTAGATTTTGTTATACCATTTTGGTCAGTTATTAATCCACCCATTTTATTAGGAAGACTTCTTTCACATAATCCTCCCAAGGTACCACATGTTGCCAAAGTACCACCTGTAATTTGGGCAAGAGCTGTTGGTAAATCAATTACACCTCCAAGTAAAGAAGGAGCAACTGCCGCAAAAACACCACCAAATACAGTCCATGCCGCAGCACCACCTAAATCATTAAGTGCTCCACCAAAAAGGCTAGCCATATAAGGATGTAGTTCAAAATCTCTAAGCATTTGATAACTAGATGTTTGTACATGATAGTCATTATCAAAATCAGACTGCCATTGATATACAGCAGCAGAGAAATTATGAGGACCATCATAGTCAGAAACCACAGTAAATTCTGCTTGTCTTGTTACTTCGTCTGCTTGTGAACACTCAACTGCTTCTGTTGAGGTAACAGTAGTAGAAGGGAAACATTCAAACTGAACATCCCATCCAGGAACAATACCTAAAGCAGTTGCAAAAGGCTCAGTTGAGTTTGAATGATCATTATCATCTCTATGATCATAATCTCTAGTAGAGTATGAGTATTTTGCAGTTAAAGTAAGATTATCAAGATCTTTAATGTATTGAATTTGTGAATTCTCAATAACTTGAGTTCTGTGCGGATCTCTATTTTTGTTAACTGTATCAATACTTGTTGTGTAAACAGTATTTGCGTAAGGATCAGCATTAACACTTGGGGATAAGAAAGTTAGCACGTCTATTAGACCACCCACAGTTCCGGCAACATGATAAGGCTCATTAAGATTACCTTTTTCCCATGGCAAACATCCATAAAAAGAATCTCTAGCACAATACGTACCAGCAACATTTAATCTATTATCATCTGATGAGTATTGCGCTGAATTAAATCTTAGTAAAGCTTCGTTAGGAAGATCAACATCAACTGATAAACGAACACCATAAGCGTCTCGACCATCAAGGTCATTACCAGTACCAACGTTTTTAATCCAACCATCTTTCATAAATGATGAATAAGCAAGTCTTGTTCTTACATTGTCTCCGAAAGGAATATTTACAGCAGTACTAATTCTTTCTGAACCATAGTTACCCATTTCAAAATTAGCATAACCACCCATTTCTTCAGTTGGTCTTGCGCTAACTAGATTAACTAGACCAGCAACAGCATTACGACCAAATAAAGTTCCTTGAGGACCAGCTAAGACCTCAACACGTTCAACATCAAGAAAGCCTATTTCACCAAATGCACTTGCATTTAAACCATGGCCATTAATTGCCATTTGAACAGAAGCTGTGGTTCCAGCACCGATAGCTGCACCAGCAACTCCTCGAACGCCAGTTGCAGAACCTGATCCAATTCCATGCGCATAACTAAATCCAGGCATGTAATCAGCAAGGTCAGCACTTTCTGTAATTTGTGCAGCAGCTAAATTATCAGCACTAAAAGCCTGAATAGAAATAGCAACATCTTGAATTGATTCTTCCCTTCTTGTTGCTGTAACAACAACTTCTTCTACTTCTTGTGCAGAAATATTGAAAGAACCAAACGTTGTAAAGCTTATAACAAAGCTTAATAAAAGTTTCGACAAAATTTTCATAAGTATCCCCTAAAAATGAATAATTAGTTGTATCTGATGTATATAATATATGGATATATTACTTAATGCTATTTTTTTAACTAATTTTTTACGTTTATTAAATATGCATAAATCCTTTGATGATAAGGTTTTCAACAAAAAATTTTAAAAAATAACTTATTTTTTGTCTAATTTTTTAATATATCTATCTTTTAGGCGAGATGATCGAGTCGTTAAGTCACTTTCAATACCATTAATAAAGACATAAGAGGGGATAGAGGCAGGCTCAAGCGGATCAGATTCCCATATAGCAATGTCAGCATAATAACCTTTAGTAATTGAGCCTCTATCTTTAAGGTCAAATACATTCGCTACATTAGCACTTAATCCTGCTATAGCATCTAAATAATCCATACCATAAGCAACAGCATTGCCTGCTCCTTGTCTAATAAGGTGATAATTATGCGATCTAGAAGTATCAAATAAGACAGTTATACCTGCATTACTTAATATAGCTGACAATTCCAATGAGCTTGATAACTCATCAAAAGAATCTGGAATATTATCCATAGGATTAATAATCACAGGTATTTCAGAAGCAGCAAGTTCATCAATCACAATTGGTGCATCCTCAACGCCTGCTAAAATCATATTTAACTTATATTTATTTTTAATATCTATTAGATGCTTAATATCAGAAGCACGATTAGTTTTAATTACTAGAGGCAGGCCTTCATTTGCTACTTTATCTAAAGCCTCAATATCTTGGATTAAAAGTTCAAAAAATACTGCTATTGGAGATTCAATTACTTTTTCGTAGGGTCTATTCTTTGCAAGTTTGCCTAAACTGATAAGATTTTCTAAAAGATCCAGATCCTCACTCCGCGATCCTGATGATGCACCAATTCTACCTAGCATCATCATATCTTTAGAACCAGATATATTCATATTTCCATCTAAGATAAAATATGAACCCATACCAGCAAGCGGCATTGAGGTTTGTTGCGGAATAGATATAGCCGAAGTAATACCGTTAGCACGATTCCAGGGGATTAAAGTTGAGTTAGGGTTGTACGCTCTGAAAATACTAAAGCCCATATTTAAATAATCGGACTCATCATCTCTAGTAACATCCAAAGAGTTAATTTCAACAATTCCAATTAATGTCATAGGAGCAATAAAGCCTGGGGTAACTATTTTACCTTGAGCATCTATTTCTTTAGATGCCTTTATATTTAATGAACCAATAGAATGAATTTTCCCATCTTTGATATAAATATCACCAATAAAAGGTGCAGAATCGCCAGAGTATATATTTCCGTTTTTAATTAAGATATCTGCATTTAGAGTAAAACTTAAAGAAAAAATAAAAACAGTAATTAAATGTATTTTATTCATTCTGTTCTACTCAAATTAGGCTGAATAATCCCAAGATCGAAATCAGACACTGGTTTGGTTAATAGGTTGTCTCTATCAAACATTAAATTACCATCAATAAAAACTTTTTGAGCTTTAGCATAGACGCTAAATGGATCCATATTCCATATTACAATATCAGCATCTTTACCTTTGACCAATGACCCTGTTACATCTTCAATGCCAGCAGCCTGAGCTGGATTTAAAGTAATCCATTTCATTGCTCTAGCTTTACTTATATCAAATCCTGCTCGATTCCCAGCTGCAAGTGCTTTTGCTGCTTCTTGATTAAGATGCTGAATTCCAATTGCATCATCTGAATGAACAATAGCGCAACCTTTGCCACCTCTTGCTTGATCAACAATTGCAATATTCTCTTGAACCATATCGTAAGCTTCATGTTTAAATCCCCACCAATCAGCCCATAAAGCACCACAAATATTATTATCTGCTAATAAATCAGCAATTTTGTATGCTTCGACAGCATGATGAAAAGCTGTAATTTTGTATCCAAATTCATTTGCAATATCTATCATTACTACCATTTCTTCAGCTCTATAGCAGTGATTATGTACTAGGATTTCGCCATTTAAGACACCTGCAAGTGTATCCATCTCAAGATCACGGGTAGGGGGGTTAACTATTTCTTTAGCAGAAGCGGATTTACTTACATAAGAATTTAATTCATCTCTATATTCAGCTGCATCAATCCATGCTTTTCTATAGCCAGCAGCATTACCCATTCTAGTTGATGGAGCTCTTTTTCTACTACCATAGACTCTTTTTGGATTTTCACCACAGGCCATTTTTAATGAATGAGGCGCTTTAGGAAATTTCATACCTTGAATAGTATTGCTTTGTATATTTTTAAAAGTTGTGCCTCTTCCTCCTATTAGATTTGCAGATCCAGGAAGAACATGAAAAGTTGTAACACCACCCTGAAGTGCTAAGGAAAACTGAGGATCTTGAGTCCATACAGAATGCTCTGCCCATACATCTGCAGTTACAGGGCTTGTTGATTCATTACCATCAGAGCTTGTCTTAACACCTGGTGCAGAATAAACACCCATATGAGAATGAATATCAATTATTCCAGGAGTAACCCATTGATTAGTTAGATCATATGAAAGAACTTTACCTGTCTCATTTAATAAAAGATTTTTTCCAATAGCTTGAATTTGACCGTTTTTTACTAATAAATCATATCCAAGCAATTCATTACCTTCACCATCATAAATATTCGCATTTTTTAAAAATATTATTGGTGAATTTTGAGGAGCATAAGTTGAATCAAATGGCGCTCCTATTGTTATAAATGAAAAACTAAGCGCAAAAGTAAATATAAAATTTCTATATCTCATTTATTTAAATTAACATAATTTTAAAATATCTTTCAATACTTATTTAAAGCTCGAGATGGTGACCACCATCAACTATTAAGAGCTGACCAGTAACAATTTTATTAATTTCAACAAATGAAAACACTGATTGGGCAACACTATCTGGATTAGCTACTGCTTTTAATGGTACTTTTAATTCAAGATTTTCTTTTGCTGCGTTAAACATTTCATCACCCAAGCCTGCTTTCAACCATTCCCCTTCCACAAAACCAGGACAAACAGCATTAACTCTTATTGGTCCTAAGTTTCTTGCCATCGAAATAGTCATTGTGTTTAAAGCACCTTTTGATGCTGCATAAGCTACAGAACTTCCTATTCCCTTAATTCCTGCTATTGAAGAAATATTAGTAATGCTAGGATTTGAACTTTTTAATAAATAAGGCTTAGCATGTTTTACCATTTGATAAGGTCCAACAAGATTAACCGAATATATTCTTAAAAAATCATCTACATCAAGCTGTTCTAAATCAGAATGATCCCAAGCAAATTTACTGGTACCAGCATTATTAATCAATGCATCAATTCGGCCCCATTTTTTTACAGTTTCTTGGATTGTTTTTTGACACTCTTCATCAATTGAGACATCTGCTTGGATTGCTATACCCTCTATATTGTTAACTTTTTCACATTTTTTGATAATACAATTTGCATCTTCCAAAGTACTAGAACAAGTAATTGCAATATTCCAACCTTTTGATGCAAGCAATAGGGCAGTTGCAGCTCCAATTCCTCTACTTCCGCCAGTTATAATAGCGACAGGATTTTTACTTAAATTGCTCATATTTACACCTATTGAGTTTGAGCAATTGCTCTAAACATAGCAACATGAGCAGCTTTTGAATATTCTTTTTCTGATGTAAACCTATGATTTGATGATATTTTTGCTATAACTGTTTCAGTAACAGGATCCACATATATATATTGATTGTAAACTCCAGAAGCAGTGTAATCAGTATTTGGAAACCCTGGAACCCACCATTGATATCCATATCCCCAATCACTTGAGGATAAATCATCACCAGCAGCTGGCTGAAGATGAGGAAGATCCATAGTATGAGAAGCATCAACCCAAGCTTCAGGGACAACTTGTTCGTTATCCCATTTACCTTTATTTAAATATAATAATCCAAATTTTGCATAATCTCTTAGAGTTGCATTTAAACCACCTAATGCCAAATCTACATCTTCATTATCAGCTAAATAATAGGCCTCATCTTCCATTCCAATTTTTTCCCAAATATGCATTTGTAAATATTCTCTCAGCGGCATATCTGTCACCTTATCAAGTAAGAGGCCTAACATTTGCGAATCTATACTTACATAATGATTATATGTTCCTTGTTCTTTATCTTTTGTTAAAGTTTTAGCAAAGTCTCGAAATGATGTTCCTCTTGCAATAGCTACTCCAAATTTATTTATATCTGAATTTGGGTCAGCATAATCTTCATTAAATAAAACCCCAGAAGACATTTGTAAAATATTTTTAATCGTAACCCCGTCATATCCAGTATTTTTAAAATCAGGTAAATACTTTGTAATAGGATCATTAATATCATCGATCAATCCATCATTAACTGCAATACCAACAAGCGATGATAGAAATGATTTAGCAACTGACCATGATATATGTCTTGTTGTTTGACTATTACCATTGAAATATTCTTCATAAACAATTTCACCTTCTTTAATGATTAAAAGTCCATCAGTTTTAAAATGTTTCAATGCTGCATTTAGATCTTGATCTTTATCTTCAAAATAAAAAGTACTTGGAAGAGAAAAAGGTTTATCTGATTTAGGTAATGGTTTTGCTTTAGAAGAAGGCTGAATTGGTTCTGATGTTGTAAATAACTTATTCATATTAATAAAGTTATTTGCAATCTTATCTTCATCATATAAATGCATAATTCTATAAACCCTCATAGCTCCAGGACCGTATACAAAAGCAGCTATTAGAGCTACAACCAAAAACGCTATAGAAAAAATTTTCATTCAGGACCTTTATTTATTTAAATTATATAAATAAATATAACATTTAATTAATATTTGTTTTTACCAAACATTAACATATTCATCAATATTCAAATTAGGAATTTTTTTATTTGATCCAGTCATAGTACCAGTATAAATATAACCTATTACCTCTGAACCATCTTCTAACCCAAGATTTTTGGATATTTGTTTATTAAATGCAAAGGTCCCTGTTCTCCAGATCGCGCCATAACCCAATGCATTTAAGCTTAGAAGAATATTCTGACCAGCACATCCTGTTGAGATAATTTGTTCAATTGCTGGAACTTTAGGGTGTTCCTTTGGACTGGAAGTTAAAATAATTATCATTGGGGCTCGAAATGGGGCGTTATGATATTTCTCTATTTGCAGTTCTGTTAATTCGTCATTTAATTCACGAGCAGTTTTTAAGAAAATATCAGATAGTTTTTTTCTTTTATCTCCACTAACTTGAATAAATTTTGAAGGTCTTAGCCACGCATGATCTGGGGCTCTTAAAGCAGCTTTAAAAACTATTTGCATCTCATCTTTAGATGGATGAGGCTCGATTAATTCTCTTGCAGAATTCCTTTCAGTAATATTTTTAATAGCATCCATTTTTTATATTAATTATATATTTTTTTTATTAAGTTTTTGTCTAATTTCTGCATGATATTTGTTATTAATTTTATATCCTGAATAAAAAACTGCAGCAATTAAACCCCATATCATTGCAAAAGGACCATCAAGCAATCCTAAATTAAAAAGCATGGATTCTGTAACCTCTGCATTTATATCTCCTCTTGGAAAATTAATAATATCAAGCGCTACACCTGCTATGACATGACCTACTCCAGCTGAGGTTTTTGCAAAGAATGATCTTGCTGAATAAAAGATTCCTTCTTGTCGGTATCCTGTAAGCAACTCATGTTCATCACAAACATCAGCTAATGCTGACATCACACTTATATGCAAAATAGATCCACCAGCTGCAGCGACAGAGCCTAATATTATTATAAAAATTACTAAATCCCACGAAGCAGGCGCAGGGGCTAATCCAAACAAACTTAATATTACAGCTAATGACCAGAATAAACTTAACAGAATTGCAGATAAAACAATAATTATTGGCTTATCAAATTTTTTATGTAATTTACTGGTAATAATAAAACCTATCGCATACCCAAATACATTATTCATGATCAACCAACCAGTTTGAATGGGGCTTAATTTCCAATAAAAGGTATACATATAAAGACCCAAAGTTTCATGGGTACCGATTAATATTGATAAGAAAAAAATTCCTAGTAACAGGTATAGGTAATTAGGATTTTTTAATACTGCAAATATATCTTTAAAAAATCTTAAGGCAAGATTATTTTCATTTCTTGCATCTGCTTGTTTGAGGTTGGGGATTTGGTCTTTTGTAAAGAATGCTGAGGCCGTCATAGCAGTACCAATTAATATACAGCTAAAAAATACTATAGGAGGATAGGCATCTTTTGAAAGTTGACCCATTTCATATCCATCTATATTAGGAAAGATCAAAAACCATACATACACATGCATAATAATTACCCCTGTATATGCAAAAACATTGTTAAAGCTCATGATGTTTGATCTTTCGATATAGTCGTCTGAAAGCTCTGCACCCAAAGCTAAATGAGGTATTGTGTATAAAGTAATACTTAATCTAAGCAGAATAGTAAATATTGCAAACCAAGCAAATATTGCTATTTGATCAAGGCCTGAAGGGGGTGTAAAAATAAAATAAATACATATCATTGCTGGTAGAGGCGCAGCGAACATAAAAGGATGTCTCCTACCTAATCTTGATTTATAATTATCAGAGATTGATCCTACCAATGGATCTGAAATAGCATCAAAGATTGTAGCTATCAACACTGCTAATCCTGCAAGAGTTCCAGATAAACCTATTACTTGGTTGTAATAGAAAAACGCTAGGGTGCTAAAAAGCCATATAACACTAGATTCCCCAATAGCACCTACACCATAAGCAAATTTTGTTGATAGTCTTATCTTGGTCATACTTATTGACATGATGCGACATACTTAGAATTAAGTCTATTAATATAAAAACCTTATTTTTTTTGCAAAAATGATTATTGTTTAATAAAAAATTAGTTATTATTAAATAAATCAAATTTTATATAAATTTATGTTAGTACAAATTATTGGAATTCTAGTTTTAGTTATTTTTTCTTATTTTCTTGTTAAAAGATTTTCCAAAAAGGATACTTTGGTGTTTGAGGAAGATATGACAAAAGAAGAGCTAGAAGTTATCGATGAAAGTATTGATGATGAGAGTTAAATAATGGAATTTATAAAAGCTATATTTATAAGTTTTGGGATACTAGCAATTTCTGTTGGCATAATTCACTTTATCTTAAAAAAGCTTTTTAAGAATTACGACACTAAAACTGTATGGTTATTATTTTTATTTTTAGTTACTTGGATCGATCTAATCGGAGTTTATATGTCTTGGTGGCGCATCATCTAATTCTTTCAATCCTCTTAATAAATTCAAGCAAGCAAATCCTACAATAATTGCAAAAGGAACACCTGTAATCACCACTGAAGTTTGAAGTGCAGTCAGCCCACCTGCATAAAGTAACACAGCTGCTACTATACCCAATAATATTGCCCAAGTTACCCTTGATAGAATTGGTGAATCATCGTTGATGTCAGTCTGCTCTTTAGAAGATAGCATTGATGCTACCAATGCACCTGAGTCTGATGATGTTACAAAAAAGGTAACTATTAATATTAATGAAACAATTGATAATGGTTGAGCTAAGGGATAAACATCATATAAAGTAAATAGCGCAACATTCATATTATTTGCAACAATTTGACTAATTTCGCTGGTATTATTTATAACTTGATAAATCGCAGCATTGCCAAAAACTCCCATCCATAAAAACACTATTAAAGAAGGCACAAACAAAACACCTATTATAAATTCTTTGATTGTTCTTCCATAAGATATTCTTGCAATAAACAAAGATACAAATGGAGCCCAGGCAAACCACCAGGTAAAATAAAATAAGGTCCAACCATCTTGCCATGCTGTTGAATCATATGCTTCTGTCCATGTTGCTGATTGAATTAATGAATTTAAATAAGCTCCAAAATTTTGAACTAAAGCATTAAGAATAAATACAGTAGGGCCTAATGCGAATACTAAAAAAAGCAATCCACTTGCAATAATCATATTAATCTGTGAGAGTTTTTTAATTCCAGCATTTAATCCTAATGAAACACTAGTTAAGCCTAAAAGAGTTATAACTATTATTATATAAACGTAATTAGTGAAGGATTCTTCTATTCCAAAAATATGAGACATGCCTGCACTTATTTGCATAGCGCCAAGACCTAATGATGTTGTTATACCAAAAACAGTTGTAAGTATTGCAATAACATCAATCAAAATAGCTAGAGGCTTATTAGTTGAAACTTTTTCACCAAGCAGTGAGCTAACTCTAAAAGGTAACTTTTTATTATAAGAAGCAAATGCAAAACACAAACCTAATGATGAATAGATAGCCCACCCATGAAGGCCCCAATGCAGATTTGCTAAATTAATTGCTTTGCCTGCATTATATGAATTATCTCCATCAATCATTCCTGGATATGAATTCATATGCATAACTGGCTCAGCTACTCCATAAAAAAGTAATCCAATACCTAAACCAGCGCTAAAAAGCATAGCAATCCAGTTTATATATGTATATGAGGGCTTGGCATCAGCACCACCAAGTCTAATATTTTTATATTTTGTAAATAAAAGATAGATTGAAAATATTAAAAAACCATTTGCAAGGATTATAATCATCCATCCAAAATAATTAGATAAAAAAGCTTGTAATTGCAGAAATAAAGCTTCTGAAACATCGGAATTTGCAGAAACCATTCCTGTAATTAAAAGAATAAGTGAAACGGATAATAAAAACCTAGATTTGCTAATATTTTGCATTTTGTTATCTATTTAATAAAAGAGTGCATTCACTATAACTAATTTAGTGAAAATTATGAAAAAAATATGCATTTTTTACATTTATTGATTATATGTAAAAACTTGAATTAATTTTATTGAATGTTATAGTCGTTTCAAGACTAATTTAATGAAATTGCTAGTCTATAAACAAGCTAAACTTCCCAGGGGGGTATCTAGGTTTAAACCTAGATTTAAAAAGTCGATCTTATTTACAAATTAGTAATTTCCTAAAGGGAGCTGATATGAAAAATATAACCGACTTATATTCGAAAGAGTATATTTCAAATATGAAAACTAACGTAGCTTTAGGGGTACTTGGAACAGTTGCAGCAGTAATGCCGCAGACAGGTTTTTCTCAAGAGCGTGTTATTGAAGAAATCGTGGTTTCTGCACAAAAGAAGGAAGAAAATGCTTCTGATGTTCCAGTTACTGTTACTGCGCTGACCGGAGATGATCTTGATGAGATGAATGTCTCTAACTTTGATGAATATATTGAATATTTACCAAATGTTACAAATGGTGGTCGAGGACCTGGTCAATCAACAATATATATAAGAGGCATGGCTGTAGATCCAGTTAATGTATTCTTATCTGCTGCTCAGGGATCCACTCCTAACGTAGCTTTATATTTAGATGAACAGCCAGTCACCGTTCCAGGAAGAAACTTAGATATTTACGTTGCAGATATGGAGCGTATCGAAGTACTGCCTGGACCACAAGGAACACTTTACGGAGCAAGTTCTCAAGCTGGCACAGTAAGACTTATAACTAATAAGCCAAAATATAACGAATCAGAGGCTGGTATTAATGCTAGCATTTTTGGAACATCTGAAGGATCAGCATCGAATTCCTTTGATGCTTTTGTGAATATTCCAATGATTGATGATGTTTGGGCTGTTAGAGGTGTATTCTATAGATCTGATTTAGGTGGTTATATTGATAATGTTCCTGGAACACTTTCATTGTCACCAATGAGTCCTTCATATCCTGGACCAGACACAACTTATACAGAAATTGATAATGCATCTTTGGTTGAAGATGATTTTAATGACTCTTCATATCAAGGTTTCAGATTGTCATCTGCAATGACTTTAAATGATAATTGGGATCTTCTTATTACTCATATTGATCAAGAAATTAATGCTGATGGTGTATTTGATTATGATCCAGCAGTTGGAGATCTTGAGGTTAAAAGATTCCAGCCTGATACATTAGAGGATGCTTTCACCCAAACTTCTATGACTTTAGAAGGAAGAATGGGAACTTTAGATGTTCTATATACAGGTTCATATCTAGATAGACAGGTAAATCAACTTGTTGACTACAGTGGATATGGAAATGTTGGTAACTGGTTGCCTTATTACATCTGTAATTATGCTTCAGCCACATCACCTTCATATAGTGCTTGTGGTAATGCTGATGTGTTAGTTGTTCTAGATGATCAGAATGAGAGAACTACACATGAATTTAGAATTGCTTCAAATGAAATGAGTGAGCTTCCTTTCTCATACACTGCTGGTGTCTTCATCGATGAAAGTATTCTAAAAACTATTAACGAGTATAACTATAATGGTGCTGCTTCACCTGAGGGTGGAGATTCATATGCTCCATATCAAGTTAACTGTCCTATTCCAGGAGCTTGGGCTCGAGATCCTTCATGTAGACCAATTACTACGAGGTTCTATAACGACATCCTTAGAACTGAAGAACAAACTTCATTCTTTGGTGAAGTTACTTTCCCAGTTACTGACAAACTAGATTTCATGGTTGGAATGCGAAAGTATGATATGGATATTGACTTTAGAGGCCAATCTAAATTTGGTTATAGAGGATCAAATGTATCTAATGGAAGAGATTATGATGCTGGAGTTCATGGAACTGATCTTCTTAATCAGAGTGATACTGTTACTAAATTCACAGCTAGCTATAAGCCAGATGATGATACTTTATGGTACTTTACACGATCTGAAGGCTTTAGACCTGGTGGATGGAATAGAGGTGGTTTACTAGCACCTGCTAACCCTGACTTCCAGTCTCCACCTTTAACATATGGATCTGACGATACTGTTAATACTGAAATAGGTCTTAAGACAATGTTAATGGATGGATCATTAAGACTTAATGCTACATGGTATAACGTTGAGTGGACTGATATTCAGGTATCAAGATTTGATCCTGTTAACGTGTCTATCCTAACCTTTATCGAGAATGCAGCTGATGCTGATGTGAGTGGTATAGAGGCTGATATTCTTTGGTATCCTGAAAATGAAAAATGGACTGTGCAAGCAGCTCTTTCTTCAAATGATACTGAAGTTACTAGACTTAAAGCTCAGATCGTTGAAATTGCTCCTGTAGGAAGCGCATTACCATTAGCGCCTGACTTACAGTGGAATGTTAGAGCAAGACGTGATTCTGAATTTATGGGTAATCCAGCATATGCGCAGTTTGCAATTAAAAGTGCAGGCGAGTCATACAGCTCATTAGAAGCTGACAAGCGATATGAACAAGATGCATATCGAATTGTTGATTTTGCTTATGGATTTGAGATGAACGGAGCAGATTGGGAATTCTTTATTAGAAACCTAACTGATGAAAGAGCTCAATTATATTTCAATGATCAGGATGATATTCCAAGAATATCAACCAATCGTCCTAGAAATATGGGCTTAAGAGTCTCATTAAAATTCTAATAGACTAAAATTTAAAAAGGGTGCATTAGCACCCTTTTTTTTATATTATCAATTGATAATAAAAGGATTAAACTTTGTCGGAAAATATTTCAACAGTAACTACTACCGAAATACAAAATCTTGTAGCAGGTGGGCAATTCAAAGAAGCTCTTCATGCGCTTGATAAAAAAGATGTACAAGTAAGCAAAAGAGATTTTTATTATTTTAAAGCCGTTTGTTATAGATACTTAAAAGATAATACTAATGCTCATCTAGCCTTAAACGAGCTTATTAAATTCTTTCCAAATTATGCTAGAGCTTATCAAGAGCTTGGTTATATTTATTCTATTAAAAAAGATGAAAAGAAAGCTCTGAGAGCATTTTTAAGAGCTGTTAGATTAAATGACTCATTACATGCTTCATGGCTATCCATTATTAAGTTAGCTGATGGCAATGAAAAGCTTTTAGATATGTGTGATGAAAATATCTATTACCTAAAAAATCTTCCACCTGAACTTAAAACTGTTTTAAGTTATACCAATGAGGGAAAATTAGCTAAAGCAGATCATATCTGTAGAGATTATTTACAACGCAAACCTCATGATGTTGAAGCAATGCGCTTATTAGCAAAAATTGCCCTAGAGTTATATATTTTTGAAGATGCAGAATTTCTACTAGAAAGTTGTTTAGTTTTTGACCCTAATAATATCAAGGTCAAGCATGACTACATTACAACTTTATTAAGAAGGCAAAAGTACGGACTTGCACTAAAAACAGCCAAAGAGCTTTATGAAACTAATCCAGAAGAGCTTGTCGCTATGAAGCTTTATGCTACAACTTTATTTAGAGCAGATATATATGATGAATCTATTAATTTATTTGAGACAGTTCTTGAAATAGAGCCTAGAAATACTGATGTTATGTTAACCATGGGTCATTTATATAAAACTGATGGCCAAATAGAAAAATCTATAGAGTCTTACACCAGCGCTTTTAGCATGGATAAATATTTTGGTGACGCATACTGGAGTCTTGCTAATCTTAAAACATATAAATTTGATGAAAAGCAAATTAAATCTTTACAAGAGATGGTTAATGACGAATTTGTTCCAGATGAAGAAAAGGTCTTTATGTATTTTTCTTTAGGCAAAGCATATGAGGATATGGGTAAATACAAGGAGTCATTTAATTTTTATAAATCTGGTAATGAGTATCAAAAATCAAATTCTTCCTATAGTAATAAAAATTTTTCAGAAGAATGTAAAAATCAAATAAGTGTTTGTACCGAAGATTTATTTTCTATAAAAAAAGACTGGGGTTGTGATGCAAAAGATCCAATCTTTATTTTAGGACTTCCACGTGCTGGATCAACTTTAACAGAGCAAATCTTAGCGTCTCATTCTATGGTTGAGGGTACACATGAACTTCCTAATATTTTAGCAATAGCGCACAAGCTTAACCTTAGAAAAGCTCAAGATGAAGAGTCAAGATATCCAGATATTCTTTTAAGTTTATCTGAGCCGCAATTAAAAGTAATTGGAGAGAATTATATAAATGATTCTGAGGTTTTTAGAACTGATAAACCCTATTTTATAGATAAGATGCCAAACAATTTTAGGCATATTGGCTTAATACATTTAATACTGCCAAATGCAAAAATTATTGATATAAGAAGGAACTCAATGGCTGGTTGTTTTTCATGTTACAAGCAATTATTTGCTGAAGGTCAGGAATTTACTTATGGTCTTGAAGATTTAGCTTCTTACTATAATGATTATGTTGAATTAATGGATCATTGGAATAAAGTGTTGCCAAATAAAATATTATCAGTTCAATATGAAGATTTAGTTGCTGATCTTGATAATCAAGTTAGAAGAATACTAGATTATTGTGAATTACCTTTTGAACAAAACTGCATTGAGTTCTATAAATCAAAAAGAGCAGTTAAAACTCCAAGCGCAGAACAGGTAAGGCAGCCAATTTATAAAGAAGGGTTAGATTACTGGAAGAATTTCGAACCATACTTAGGTGATCTTGCAAAGAATTTAAAACATTAGCTTTTTTGTTCTTTTTAGTTAAATAACTAAAATTTTTAGAAGCTTTATCTTACAATTAACAATAAACAAAAATAAAGAGAGGAAAAGATGCGAGTTATACAGGTTTTAGTGCTAGGTACATTTTTAATTTCAACATCATTATCAGCTTTATCACTTGATGATAATGATCAACAAAGAATAGTTGATCATTTTAATTCTTATGTTGATGAAGGAAAGATACCGAATGTATCTATTTTAGTTAAACAAGATAATAATGAAATCTTTAGACATGTATACGGTTATGCTGATGTGGCTTCTAAAAAACCTGCAGATAAAAATACTATATATAGAATTTATTCTATGACTAAACCAGTTACAGGTGTTGCTATTATGCAATTAATTGAAACTGGTAAATTACGATTAAATGATAAGGTCTCAGAATATATTCCTGCATTTAAACAAACTAAAGTTCTTAATTTAGATTTTGATGATTATGTTGTTAAACCAAAGCGTGAAGTAACTATTAGAGACTTATTAACTCATACAAGTGGATTAACTTATAGCTGGGCAGGTGAGGGACCAGTGCATCAGATGTACAGGAAATTTAATATACGTCCATATTTTTTTGGCGCTCTTGATTCAGAGATTTCAAAATTCCCTGGTGATACCTGTCAATTTGCAGCTTTAGCAGCATCAGCACCTTTACTTCATAATCCAGGTGAAAAATGGTCATATGGTATCAATATGGATGTTTTAGGTTGTGTTGTTGAAGTTATTACCGGTATGTCATTTGCAGATTATTTAGAAAAAAATATATTTAAACCTTTAAATATGAATAGTACGGGTTTTTCTGTGAAACCTTCTGAAAAGGCTTCTTTTACAACCTTATACACCTCAGGCATGTATAGAAGAGATGGGGAGCCAGTAGGTCAAATTGGTGCAAATTATGCAGACGTAGAATTTTCAAAAAGCTTAAGATCTATTGACCCTTTTAATAAATCTCCGTACTTAAAAGATTCAAGTAGTTTGTATGATGGTGGCTCTGGATTAGTTTCTTCTATTGATGACTATAGTTTATTTTCTGAAATGCTTTTAAATAATGGTGAACTTAATGGCGTAAGAATTCTAAGTGAAGCATCAGTAGAATTAATGTCTAGAAATCATCTTGACTTAGATAGATCTGAAGCAGTTTCTTTTGGTGTCTCAGGACTTGGATTTGGTCTTACTGTTGGAGTTGTTGAGGATGCTGGTCAAGCTGGCGTTTATGGTTCAGATGGTGAATTTTTTTGGGGTGGTGCAGCTAGTACAACTTTTTGGATTGATCAGGAAAAGAACATCACAGCAGTTTTAATGACACAATACATGCCTTCAAATAAATATCCTTTAAGAGAAGAATTAAGAGCATTGTTATATTCAGGAATTAGTAACTAAATAATATAGATGCCTACACTTAAAAACTTAATTAAATTTTTTGATAATAACTTACTACTAGTATTAACAATTTGCGTTATTGTTATTTTTTTTGCTTTAAATTAAAAAATTATTAATTAATGATAATCAATGCCTCAAATCTCGTAAAAAGTTATGAGGATCCAAAAGATAAATCAAAAACATTTAATGCTGTTGATGATATTTCTCTATCAATAAGATCAGGAGAAATATATGGCATCCTTGGTCCTAATGGAGCTGGAAAAACTACCACGCTTGAAATGTTAGAAGGTCTAAAAGATATTGATAAAGGATCGGCTTTTATCAACAAAATTGATGTAAAAGGAAATCCATATAAGGTCAAAGAAATTATAGGAGTTCAACTTCAAGCAAATGAATTCTTTGATAATATGAATCTAGCTGAATTATTAAATCTTTTTAGCGCACTCTATAACAAAAAGAATGATCCTATAAGTCTTTTAAAAAAGGTTAATTTAGCAGATAAAGCATTGGCAAATGCAAATGAATTGTCTGGCGGCCAAAAACAAAGATTTTCAATTGCATGTGCGTTAGTAAATGATCCCTTAGTCCTTTTTTTGGATGAACCTACTACTGGATTAGACCCACAAGCAAAGCGTAGTCTATGGGATTTAATATCGGATCTAAATAAAGCTGGAACCACTATTGTTTTAACGACCCATAATATGGAGGAAGCTGAATACTTATGTCATAGGATTGCGATTATGGATTATGGAAAAGTAATTGCAGAAGATACCCCAAAAAATTTAATTCTTAAACATGCTCCAGAAAAAGTAAAAGAAGTAGTGCAGGGTAATATGGAAGATGTTTTTATTGCTTTAACTGGTCACGGATTAAGAGATTAAAATGTTTACAAGCCCAAGAGCATATTTAACAAAAGTTTTTATCCAAATTTTTTTAAGGAATCGGCAATATATTATTTTTAGTCTTTTATTGCCTATTGTTATTTTAGGTATAGTTGGTCTCAATGATGGTGAGGTTGATCCAATCGATATTGGCTTGGTTGATAAATCATCCTCTGATTTATCTGCAAGTTTTTCTAATAAACTCTCAAGTAATAATTTATTTAATGTTATTGAGGGTAATGAAGAAGCTCTTAAAGAAAAGCTTATCAATGGGGATATTATGATGATTTTGGTCATACCTAATACCATGAATTCATCTAATAAGACTAACACTATAAAATTATTAGTTGATAAGTCACAAATACAATTCATTCAAACTATACAACCAGTCTTGAACCAAACTTTATTAAGTATTGAAAGAGAGATAACTCAAGAACAAGCAATGTTTGATTTATCAATTGAGGATGTTAAATCTAGATCACAGGGATACTTGGATTTTTTGCTGCCTGGAATTATGGCTTTTATGCTGATGAATTTAAGTATTGCAGGAAGTGGATTTAATGTAGTTGAATTTAGAAGAAGAGGTATTTTAAAGCGCTTATTTGTAACCCCAATCAAGCCTATAGATTTCGTTAGCGCTATAGTTATTGCAAGAATGGTGATTGTGCTGGGACAACTTACAGCTATTTTTGGATTCGCTTACCTTTTATTAGATGCAAATATAACTGGCAATATTTTACATTTGTATCTTGTGATTATACTTGGCGTACTAATGTTTTTAACATTAGGCTTTTCTATTGGTAGTCTTGCCAAAACCCAGGAAACCGTTGGCATATTAGCAAGTATATTTATATATCCACAATTGGTAATGTCTGGTGTATTTTTCCCATTAGAAACCTTACCTGAATTTATACAACCTTTAGCACAACTATTACCTTTAACATTAGTTGCAGATGCTATGAGAGCAATTGCTAGCGATGGCTTAACGATATTTCAAGTATATTCAGATATTTTTGGAATAGGAATATGGGTTATTATTGGTACATTAATATCAACTAAATTATTTATATGGAAAGAGGTAGCAGGATAAATATTATAAAAAAAATATTTCTCATTCTATTAATCTTTATAGTTGTAATTTATTTTGTTTTTCCTTTTATTTTTAAAGTTATTTTTTTAAATAATCTTAATAATGAATCTAAAATTTTTGAATCATCACTTGGCCCAATTGAATATAAATTAAGGGGTGATAAAGGCCCAGTTATTCTGTTAACGCATGGGACCCCTGGTGGCCATGATCAAAGTATAGAGCCTACAAATAGGTATAAAGTTTTAACACCCTCTAGACCTGGGTACTTAAGAACTCCAATTTCAGTAGGAACAACACCATTTGAACAAGCAGCAGCTTTTAGAGTATTACTAGATGGTTTGAATATTGATAAAGTAATTGTAGTAGGTGTTTCCGGAGGAGGGCCGAGCGCAATTGAATTTGCTGCAGCATATCCCGATAAAACATTAGGCTTAATTGCTTTAGAGGCAGTAAGCTTTTCTGAAGATTTAAGTGAAGAGGATGCAACAGGTTTAGAATTTTCAGATAGGGATACCATGTTCTCATTTTTAATGCTTAGTATATTTGGTGATGAAGCTTTAGCAGAGTTTTTACTTCCTAGTAAAGATAATCAAGTAAGACTACTTGCTGATCCTAAAAATATACAGTCAATAAAAGATCTTATCTGGACTATTTGGCCATTTAGTAAAAGGC
The DNA here is from genome assembly GCA_902557645.1 of uncultured SAR86 cluster bacterium. Taxonomy (GTDB): domain Bacteria; phylum Pseudomonadota; class Gammaproteobacteria; order Magnimaribacterales; family D2472; genus MED-G78. Next base: position 30,382 of record CACEAP010000004.1, on the reverse strand, counting down.
GTGATGGTTTTTACAATGATTATGAGCAATTTTCTAACCTTAACCTTCCTTTATCTACTATTAAAGTTCCAACAATTATTATTCATGGCGATGAGGATATTAATGTAGATCTTGAGCAGGCTGAATATTTAGATAAATTTATACCAAACTCAAAATTACATATCATCAAAGGTGCAGATCACTATATGCTATCAACCCATAAAAATGAGATAGATATCATTATTAATAATTTTGTTGAAGAAGTTTCACAATAACTGGCGGAGAGACAGGGATTCGAACCCTGGAAGGAGTTGCCCCCTTGCTAGTTTTCAAGACTAGTGCATTCAACCGCTCTGCCATCTCTCCAACGCTAAGACTGGCTATTTTAAAGCATTTGAATTTGATGTCTATTTTTCATGACTACTAGACTATAATTTTGTAAATGAGAATAGAATCAATTTTTTTAATTTTTATAGCTATTGGCCTAATTACTTTAGCTGGTTTTGATCATTATGGTTTGTATATTGTCATAGGGATCTTTTGGATTATTTCTGCCTTTAATAATTTTTTATCACTTTTAGCCTTGTGGAGTATTACGATTTTTATGAGCGGCTTTGCTTTAATGAGATTTGCAATTATATATACTGGTAGTGAATTGGCTAATAGTGATATGGGTCTTCTAGTTTTAGAATTACTAATAGCATTAATAGGATATTGGTTCATAAAAAAAAGGAGAGGGTATGAGTAACTGGTGGAAAAATTTTATGTATGGAGCACTTTTTGCTGTTTTAACAATCTTACTGTTAGAAGTATTTTACTTCTAGTTTTTTGTTATAAAATAATTTCATGAGCTATACAACTTACTTAATTGGAAATTTAATTTTTATTGTCCTACTTTATTTAGTTGTGAAAGATAGGATTAAATGGTGATAGATTTTTATAAAAAATATGGTCAGCTTATAGGCTATTCAATACTTTTAGCTTTTGCAGTTTATGTCTATAAATATTTTAAAGATTTGGGTGGATAGATATTGAATTTAAATATAGTTATTGCCGCATTTATTATTAGCGTTTTAGGGATGGTTATTTTTATCATTACAACTAATGATAAAAAATTTAATATATATACTTGGGGTTTAGTATTTATACTTCTACCTCTGATGCTTTACTGGTTTATTTTTTAATGAAATCTAGAGCTCTTGCTGCAGTAATTCTCGTTGCGCTTGTGTTATTAGGATGTCCAAACACACTTATTAAATCCGAATGTGAAGAAGCTCAAACTCAAGTTGCAACTGTTCTTACAGACTGTCTTGATAATAACTAATATCTAAATTGTTTCAATCAACCAATAAATTGGCCATAGTAAAACCATCATCATTTGGATTTGATCAAAACTCAGCTAAAACTAATTGTTTTCAAACAAATAAATCCCAAAAGAACTTATTAAAATTAGTAATTAATGAGCACTTAAAATTAAAGCAAACCCTATATCAAAACAATATAGATTTTGAAATATTAAATAGTCCTAAAGGATGCTTAGATGGAATATTTCCAAATAACTGGGTTATTACTTATGCTGATAATACATATGATCTTTTTAGTATGCATAATCCTAATAGAAGGTTAGAGAGGTCAAAAGATAATATAGATTTCTTACAAAAAACTTATAAGCTGGAAAATGACTATTCTATTTATGAAAAAAATAATAAATTTTTAGAGGGTACAGGTTCTTTAGTCTTAGATAGAGTAAATAAGGTGGCATATTTATCTTCATCGGAGCGATCATGTGTTGAATTAGGTAATCAATGGTCGCTTGAACGAGGCTATACTTTAGAAGTATTTAGTTCATATCTTAATGAGCAACCTGTTTATCATACTAATGTATTAATGTTTATTGGTACAGAGGTGGCTTGTATCGGATCAGATCTTATTAGAAATAGTAATGTAGAGAGCTTGTTACAAAAGCATCATAGAGTTATTAGATTATCTGAAAATGAGGTTAGGAATTACTGTGGAAATTGCCTTGAAGTCAGAGATATAAATAATAATAAAATATTGTTAATGTCTTCAAGGGCATATAGAAATTTCTCAAGTAGCAATCTTCATGATCTAAAAAATTACTATTACGATGTAATTCATACAGATATAAGTAATATTGAAGATGTTGGAGGCGGATCATTGAGGTGTATGTTATTAGAATTATTTTAATAAATGTATACTGTATTAATGAATCAATCTGGTCAGTGTCAATGTGGAGAAATTAGTTATAGTTTTAATTCTAAAAAGTTAATATCTGCTCATCATTGTCATTGTAAAGATTGCCAGAGATCAACTGGCTCTGGTAAAGCTACTATTTTATTTATACCAAAGAAATATATAGAAGTCATAGGAACACCCAAATTTTATAATGTTAAAGGATCTTCAGGAGTATATGTATGTCGTGGTTTTTGTGATAACTGCGGTTCTGGTATTTTAAGTTACTCCAAAGCTATACCTCATATTTATTATATAAAGGCTGGGACTTTAGATGATTCAAGTTGGCTCAAAATTGACTCTAATTTTTTTACAGATTCATCTCATGATTGGAATAGGCCAGATGAAAGCATTAAAAGTTTTCAAGGCAATCCATCATTAATATCCAATATTAAAACTTTATTTAAGTCTTTTTAATTATGAATGATAACTTTGAGTCTAAAGAAGAGGGCGAAGCTAGTGTGCTCGAGGGATGTGTAATGATTGTACTTTACAGTATTTTTTTAATAGTAATACTTGGAGTTATATCTGATGGAAGAATTACAAAACCAATAACAGATAAATTAGAAAATATTGTGAAAGATAATCCTGAATTTTTTTGGGGTGATTTAGCAAAAAGTCAAGATGAGCTTGATAGAGATTTGCTTATTAAAGTTTCTAAAACTCGTAATTTTGATCAATGTGTTGAAGATGAGTTAATAGAATATCAATCAAGTTATGATGTTAAAAATGATAATCCGATCATTTTCCGTTGGTCTAGGAGTGATAGAGAGATTAAATCTTTAATTGAGTCTGAAGTTATACCTGGTTGGCCAGATTCTATTACACCTCTTAACCTTAATCATTTAGATGCCATTTTTGAATGGGATAGAGCTAATGGAATGGTATATATTTATAAAATATTAGATTTGATGGACAGAAACTATAGCAAGGAGAATTGGTCTTTTGCTATTACTGTAGCTGAAGATAAATGCTTAAATACTATTTGGGGAATTAATATGTAGTAAAACTACATATTAATAGCTTTATTAATGCTTTAAATACAATAAATAATTTTTATTTGACATAAAAATATTAATTATTTAAATTGTCACTACAAATTACTGCTTTGCTTAGATCTTAATTTAAAGAGACATTTTTATTTTTTACATATCTTAGACGCCCAGTTTATAGAACACTTTGTTCTGGGAGATAGTTATGTATAAAAATTTAAAAATTTCAATTATTACAGTTTTATTTATCACAGCCTGTGGAGGCGGTGGCGGAGGCGGTGGAGGTAGTTCAGATGGCGGCGGCTATAGTCCTAATAATCCCCCTATTATAGATGGATCAACTACCTCTTTCTCCGTTTTAGAAAATCAAACTGCTGCTTTTACAGTCCAAGCTTCTGATGCTGATGGAGATACTCTTACATATACAATTAGTGGTGGAGATGATGCTAGTCTTTTTAATATCAGTTCAACTGGCGTTGTTACCTTTATTACTGCACCTGATTTTGAGATACCAGGTGATATGAATGCTGATAACAATTATCAATTAGCAGTTACTGTTTCAGATGGTTCTGCTTCAGACACTGAGAGTTTTACAGTTACAGTTACCAATGATACTTCTGATGATGTTACAACAAGTAATTTTGATGGGGTTTTGATAAGAGATGGATATATCCAATCTGCAACTGTTTGCATGGCAGTAACTGATGCAGATGGTGATGATACTTGTGAAGGTGCAACTTATTCAACTACAACTAACGTAGATGGATCATTCTCATTAGAAATAGATGACGATATTACAACCGCTATAAAATTATTAGCTGAAGATGGTTTTAATCCTGTTACTGATGATGCAGATTCATTTATAATGGGATTAATCGATCCTATAACTGAGCAAAATCTTGTTATTTCACCATTGAGCACTTTGCTTTATGTGGATAATAGATTCTCTTATGAATCTTTAAAGGAAAAGCTTGGTGTCGATTCAAACTTCATGATTCGTTTCGATGATCCTTATCTAAGTGTTAATGATGCGGCATTAAATAAAGCAGCTTTAGTAAATACCCAACTTCTAATGATGTATGAGGCACTTAGTGTTCTTCAAAGTCAGTCAGGTGTTACAGATTTAACAGCTGTTTCTACTATTAATGATGCTATTTTTAATCGAGATGCTTTAGTTGAAACATCCCTTGGTGATACAACCTTAGTTAGAGACGTACTGATAAATCTCGATTTACCAAACTATACAGTTACAAATACCCAGCTAGAAAACTTATCTGGAAGTTTTTCATCATTTCTTCAAAAAGTTTATGTTGATTCTAATAATGAGCAGGCATATTTCTCGATGACAGCAAGAGATTATGTTACTCCTCTTCTTAAGGGGATTTTAGATGATACGGTTGATAGTGCTGAAATTGATCAAATAATCTTTAACACTTTGCAGTGGATATCAGATAAAAGCTCAAGAACAAATCTTACAGATGTTGAAAATTTTAGAACTACATCCTATTCAGTTGGAAATAGTGGTTCTGCATATTACACAATTGATGGAGTTAATGCTGATTCAACTGCGTTAGTAATTTATGCAAGAGTTGGAGATACTATAGTTTTTGAGCCAACTGCAAATAGTGTTTTTGCTGCACACCCATTTGAAATATCAACTACCCAAGATGATACCGCTGGAAATAACAATATTGGTTCAAACGAAGGATGGAGCCAGTCAAACAATACTCTTACAGTATCAGCTGACACACCATCAATTCTATATCCTCATTGTGGTGTGCATTCAGGTATGTATACGAATGGAAGAATAGAGATAGTAACAACATTTGATCAATCAAAGCTAGATATCAATCAAACATCTGGAGCTTTAGAGGTAAATGGCACAATCTCTGTAGGTCCATATAAAGGTGCTTCAGGTTATACCCATAAAGTTTACTTAAGAACAGCTGATGCTGGAGATAGTCAACATGCACATGAGTTTAAAGAATATCCTGGGATTACCTTCTATATGCCTGCTGGGCAAGGCTACCATGGACAAAGTTCAACTTCTGGAGAAATTAGTTTTAAAACTAAATCTCATTATTAAGTATTTCAGTGTGATGGGTAAGTTTTATAACTCTCTCCCAACATACCCATCAGCATAATCGCTAAAATGCTTAATGTTCAGGGAGTCATTTCACATGACTCCCTTTTTTATTTAAATATATTACTGTCTTATAAATAAAAGCTGGAAGGATTATCCAAGGAATTTGAGTCTGCAGCATCAAACTTCTATTATTAAATTCTAATAATAAAGGGTTAATGTATGGGCCTAATGGTGATAATGGTGCCCATGAAAGATCTTTTCCTATTGATAATTGATCATGATAAAGGAATATTTCAACTAGAATATTTTGTGCAATACACCAAACCATAAAGATTGAAAAAGCTTTCCAATTCCAATATGTAAATATATTTAAATTCTTTCCAGTAAAGCGCCACATCAACCATAAACCTCCAAGGGTAATAGTTCCAGCATCAGCTAATGAGTTCATTAACCAATTTATATGAATAGGTAGCCAATAATTTAAAGCTTCAGAACGCCTTATCGATACAGAATCACCATCAATCCACCCATAAGTAAACCATAGCTCCCATCCTATAGCGCAAACAATGAATGAACTTAAATATATAGTCGGCACCCAAAAAGGCAAATTAGATTTATTTTTAAGGTAAATAAAAATAGGCAATACTGCTGAAATATAAACTACTAGTACTACTCTGAATTCCTCGTAACTCATATTTTATATTTAATATTTGTATTTAATTTTTATAGTCTACTATAGAAAAAGATCCTTTAAATGTATTATATTAATTGACATTATTATTTAATAAAAAAATCTTATGGCTGATTCTATTGCAACTTTTAAGAAGCAGAACAATATTTCAATAATCACCCTTGATGACGGAAAAGCTAATGTTTTTTCATACAAGATGTTACGAACTTTAAATGATTGTTTGGATCAGGTTCCAAAAGATTCTGGATCTTTAGTTATTGCTGGTAGGCCAGGTATTTTTTCAGGTGGATTTGATTTAAAAACACTTGGATCTGGAGATGTAGATGAGATTATTAAAATGGTTACCTTAGGTTATGAGACTTTGCTCACATTGTATTCATTTCCCAGGCCAATTATTGCTGCTGTTCCAGGTCATTCAGTGGCATTAGGAATATTTGTTACTTGCTGCGCAGATTATCGAATAGCAATTGATGGAGAATATATATGCCAAGCCAATGAGGTTAGAAATAATATGGATATCCCAACTCAAATTATGGAAATTGTTAAGTCTAGAGTAAATAAAAGGTATTTTTATAGAGCTGTTTTAAATGGAGATCCATTAAGTATGAAAGAAGCTGTTGCGGCAGGTTATATAGATGAACTTGCTTCACCTGAAAATTTTATGGATAGAGTTATAGAAAAAGCTGAAGACCTTGCAACCTTAGGACATCCATTTTATGAAAAAACTAAAAATGTTGCTCAGGCTGATGTTGTAGAAAAAATAAAGAATGCTCTTTCTGATTATTCGCGTTGGAATTAATTACTTTATAAAATTATCATATGTAAAATACTGAATTCCAGTATTTTTATTGTTTACATTATTTGCAATTGATTGGGCTAATATTTCTACATCTATACCCTTAAAATCTCTAAGCGGACCAAACATAAGAGGTTTTGTTATTAAAGAGGCATATTCCCCGATAAACATATCAAGTCTATTTGAGCTATTTTGTTTTTCCCATTTAAGACGGCCACATATGTGCGATGGACGAAAAATATTAATATTATCAAAACCAATTTTTACAATAGCATCTTCAACCTCTCCTTTAACTCTTAAATATCTATTGCTAGAGTTAGAATCAGCACCAATTGCAGAAATTATTGATATATTTTTAATACCAGAATTATAGGCAGCTTGCGCAAACGTAATGACATATTCTTTATCAACTTTTACAAAAGCAGGCATATCTTTATTTTTAACATATATTAATTCCCATAGTTTCAAAGGAGTGCCAATACATAAAATAATATGATCTGATTTTGGTAATTCAGTTTGATTATCCAAATTATAAAAATCAAATATTATATTTTTTGTATTATTGCTTAGGTTGGTTGGTAATTTTCTAGATAGAGTAATTACTTCAAAATCATTATTAAGTTTTTGCATTACATGATTACCAGCAAAACCAGTTGCGCCAATTAAAAGAATTTTTTGTTTAGTCATTTATTTAGATTTCAATATTATTTATAAATTCTTGAGCAACTTTTTTTTCTATTCCTGATGAAAAAAAGTGACCACCCGGATATTTTTTTACAATTGGATTATTATAATTTTTAATTGCTATCTCTACATCCTTAGCATTTATCTCAATATCTTCATCTGAATATGCAAAATAGCTTGGAATATTATTACTTCCAATTAGATTATGATCATCAAGCCTATTTCCCATAGCGTTACTTAAAAAAAACTTAGTAAAAAATTTTTCTGTACCTATTACCTTAAATTGCTCAGTGAAATGAGTAAATAATTTTGAGCTCATTAAATCTTCATAGTCTCTAATTCTATTTATAGCAGTTGGAACCAATAAAGCTCTAGATAATAAATTTCCATATAAAGGCGCCTTAACAAGCCATAGAAGTGGAACATCTGCTGAATTAATTAATGGAACTTGATATCCAATAAAATCAATTTTATCTATATTGCTAGCTGCATATTTTGCAGCTACTGCTGCACCAAAGGAGACCCCATATAAAATAACATTATCAATTTCACAATACTCAATAAGCTCACTGAGTTGTCTTTCCATTAATTCAATACTTATATCTCCAGTTAATCTATCAGAATAACCTCTACCATATTGATCATAAATAATGACCCGATAATTATTAGATACAAAAACATCAAGATAATCTTCATAAGCAAGAGAACCAAAGGTTGCTCCATGAATCAAAACAATAGTTTTATCACTTTTATTACCTATGTCTTTATATGCAGTTATACCATCGCTTAATTCCACTAAGTCATATCCAGAGGCTTCTCTAAACTCATTAATGTCTATATTTTCTTTATTAAGAGTAATGTATAAACATGCTGGTATAAAAAGGAATATAAATAACAATATTCCAATAAATTTATTCGTCATTAGTTCAGTATAGTTACAATTTATATTTAATCGATATAAAATTATTTTTTTGAGACTTATCTCATTTTGAAAAGTAAAATAACAAGATGACAATAGATACTGCTAAATATTTTATTAATCTTCATTCTGAATCATCAAAAAGAGAAAGGACATACTTTAAACTCATTGATGCCGCTATTGAATTAATATATGAAAAGGGTTTTCATCTGTCTTCAGTCAAAGAAATATGTGAAATATCAGGGGTTGCAAATGGCACTTTTTATAATCATTTTTTAGATAAAGAAGACATATACTCACAGGCTGCACTTAATATTTCAAGACCTATAGCAACATTTTTAAATCAGAAAAAAGCAGAGGCCCCTAATGCAGTTGAGGTAGTTAAAACAGGCCATGTTGAATATATAAATTATTTAGCTTTAAGGCCTAAATGGGCGGTAGTGATATTACAAACCCAAAGAGGTAGTTATGGAACTGATGTTTGGAATCTTAACAAGAGAAGGGTGACAACTGATGTTAAACGAGGAATTAAAGAGGGCGTTTTTAACATTAAATTTGACCCTTTTTTAATTGACCAAATAATGCAATTAGTTTTACATTCTATAACACAACAAGTTATTTACTCACCTAGTAAAGCTATCACCGTTAAAACAAGCATAGCTATAATGAGGTTATTAAAATATGAAGAATCTTAAAGAAAGAATGGAGATTTTTAAAAAGCATAAACCAGAATTTTTAGATATTCTTGGATTTGAAGATTTTTCTTTTGATGAAAAAGCTGGAATATACTCATGCATTTTTAATCCATCCATGAGTCTTACTCATTCTAATGGCACGATTGTTCAGGGTGGTTTTATTGCAGGAATGTTAGATGCCTCTATGGCTCAATATATTTTAAATTTATATGAATTTAAGGTTAACCCATTATCCTTGGATATTGATGTTAAGTATTTGCTTCCATGTAGACCAAAGAAAGTTGAGGTTAATTCAAAAATTTTAAAAATGGGAAAATCTATAGCTTTCTCATCTGCTGAGCTCATTCAAGATAAAAAACTAATAGCTACTGCAACTTCAACAATAAAACTTATTCGCCCAAGATGATTAACATCGAATATTTTTTTAATATATAATTTTTATATGAATAAAGAACAAGCATCATTTACCGAAATGGTTAACGGCACTGCTGATGATTACAAAATTATCGGGGAATGGGGTAAGGATCATACTCTTTCACTTTCAAAGCGACTTATTGATCATATGAAGCTTCTAGAAGGTGATACAGGAGGATTCGCTGTTGATAGACTGACTCATTGCTTACAAACTGCTACAAGAGCACATAAAGACGGACGAGATGTTGAATATGTAGTATGCGCATTACTTCATGATATTGGCGATACATTAGGACCCTCAAATCATGCAGATATTGCTGCCACCATACTTGAGCCATATGTTTCTGAAGAAAACCATTGGATTGTAAAACATCATGGTATTTTTCAAGGTTATTATTTCTTCCATTTTCTTGGGTTAGATAAGAATATGCGAGATAAATATAAAGATCATAAGTATTTTAATAAGTGCGCAGAATTTTGTGCCAAGTATGATCAAAATAGTTTTGATCCAGATTATGATTCTTATGATTTAGATTTCTTTGTTCCAATGGTTGAAGAGGTCTTTAAAGCTCCTAAGAAGTCTATTTATAGCGCTTAATTATTACCATGCAAAAAGAAGAAATTATAAAGCTTCTTGCGCCCATAAAACCAAAACATGCATTTAGTAATTCTGAACATCCTGAAAAACCAGATTATTCAGTTACTTATAATTGGGCAGCGCTTCCTCATATAAAAGGTCTTCAACATAAAGTTCCTGATGAATCTTTTAAATCAATTATTGATGAAGCAGACGTAGATGTATTCTACATTCATCCAACTGGATTCTTTGGCAAATATTGGAACTGTAGAATTGATAAGAGCATAGCTTCATATGATAGAACAGAGCTAATGCTTATTAGTCAGGCAAGTGCTTTTAATGAGTTATGTAATATTTATGCACCACATTACAGACAAGCAACTTATTATTCTTACTTTGACGAGGGGAGTAATGGATTCGATGCGCATGATTTAGCTTATAGCGATGTTGAAGAAGCATTTGATTATTATTTAGAGAATTTTAATGAAGGCAAACCTTTCATTATTGCTGCTCATAGTCAAGGTGCGCTTCATGGCCAAAGATTAATTCATAATAAAATTCAAAATTCTTTCTTAAAAAATCAACTGGTATGTGCTTATTTGATTGGTTATGTAATACCTGAAAATAATTTTAATTTATTATTTCCTCACTTAAATGCATCAGAATCTCCAAAAGATCTTCATTCTGTTGTTTCATGGGCAACTGTTACAGAAGGACATATGCGCAATAGAGAGAAGACAATTGCTTGGTTACCAGATGGTTGGGTTAAAGTAGATATGGGACAAAAAATAATAGGTACTAATCCTTTATCCTGGAATTCTAGTTCATTATGGTGTGACGCACTTTCAAACAATTTAGCAATTACTACTAAAGCAAAGAATTATAATTTTACTGACCGTTTAGCTAAAGAATACTCCGGGTCAATTAAATCAATTATTCCTTCAATCCCTCAGAATTTTAGTTGCAGAATAAATCAGGATAATGGACTGCTTGAAACAAAAGGTATGCTTGTTGAGAAAATTAGAAAATTAATAAATTCTGGAGATCTTCATAATTTTGATATTTCACTATTTTGGGGCTCACTTAGGACTAATGTAAAGGACCGAATTAATGCATTTATTTAAAAATATAAAATATTTTTTCTATATTTTAGTTATTGGTATTAATGCACCAATTAATGCTTATGAAGAAGGTTATGCTGATAATGATGGAATTAAAATTTACTATAGAGATTATGGTCCAAAAAATGCTGAGCCAATACTTTTAGTTCAAGGGCTTGGAGGTCAATTAACCTTTTGGCCAGAAAACTTAATTAATTTTCTTAAAGATAATAATTTTAGGCCTATCGTCTATGATAATAGAGATGTAGGACTTTCAACAAAGTTCAACAATCAACCAAATTACACCTCTGATTATCTAAGGTACATATTTAGATTACCTATTAATACAGAATACGTTATAGATGATATGGCTATGGACGGAATCTCAATTTTGGATAAGTTGAATATTAAAAAAGCTCATTTATTAGGTATGTCAATGGGTGGTATGATTGCTCAAATAATTGCATCAAATTATCCTGAGAGGATTAAATCATTTACCTTAATAGCTTCGACATCAGCAACTCCGAGTCCACTTAATAGCCCGACAAGAGAAGTAAGAAAATTGATTATGGATAGATCACTAAAAAAAGATGCATCTTATGAGGAGAGATATGAAAGAACGGTTAGACTTATTACAGCAATAGGAATGGAAGGTTATGAGTTTAATACACCTGAGTTTAAAGATTTTGTTATGAACAATATGAAGCGATCTGATGATGACACAGGTTTTTCTAGACAGCTTTTAGCAATACTAGCTTCAAAAAATAGATTTAATAAAATTAAAGCAATTAAATCTTCGACGCTTATCATTCATGGCAAAGAAGACCCATTACTAAAAGTTAGAAATGCATATAAAATGCATGAACTTATTCCTAATAGTGAATTAATAATAATAGATGATATGAGACATATGATCGAACCACCCATTTTTAAACAATTTGAACAAAAACTTTTAGATCATTTAAATACTAATTCTTAATAATGATAACCACCACCATAAAAAGAAATTATGCAGTTGGAGCAGCAGCTAATGGCGTTAAAACAGATATGTTTACTTTCTTTTTATTATTCTTTTATACCAATATAGCAGGGCTTGAGCCTGCATTGGCTGGTTTAGCAATTCTAATAGCTTTATGTGTAGATGCTATAACCGACCCATTGATGGGAACAATATCTGATAGAACTAATTCTAGATGGGGTAGAAGACATCCTTATATGTTTATTTCTTTTGTGCCTATAAGCATTGGCTATATTTTATTATTTTTACCAAATCCAAGTTGGGATGTTACTCAAACAGGTTTATTTTTATGGATGGTTTCATTTGCAATACTAACTAGGGTAGGGATGACATTATTTGATATTCCTCATAGAGGTTTAGGAGCTGAATTATCCAAGGATTATGAAGAAAGAGTGTCAATAATGTCTTGGAGAGAATTATTTGGTTGGTTGGCTGGGCTAACTAATGCGTTTTTAGGTTACTTTGTTTTTCTTAGATCTACTTCAGATTATGAAAGAGGGATGCTGAATCCTGATGCATATTTACCATTTGCTGTTGCCGGAGCAGTAATAATAATTTTTTCAATACTATTTTCGTCATCAACAACTTTGCAAGTTGGAAAATCATTATCTAAATGGACAGGCTCAATTAAATTAAGGGACATATTAAATGAATTAAAGATAGCGTTATCTAATCGATCTTTTTTAAGATTGTTTTTTATAAATCTAACATTAGCAATTGCTTGGGGTCTTGGTAATGCGTTAACTTTATACGTAAATACATTTTTTTGGGAATTTTCCTCAGTACAAATAACTGCTTTTCTTCCAGTTTATGCTTTATGTACTTATTTTGCTTTTTTAATAACACCTAGAATAATTAAACAATATGATAAAAAATATATTGTTATCGTAAGTCTGTGTATTGTTTCATTTTTTACTTTCATGCCTTTTACTTTTTTTAATCTTGGGCTGACTCCTGAAAAAGGCTCATGGACTTTAATACCTTTTTTGTCATCTTTTTTAATTGTTGGCATGACATTTAACATTATTGGAATAATGACTAGAGATTCTATGCTTGGAGATATTAGTGATGAAGTTGAGCTTGAAAGTGGAAAAAGGCAAGAGGGTATTTTATATGCAGCTATATCTTTTATGGGTAAAGTTAATACAGGTTTAGGCAGTTTTACAGCAGGCTTAGTTCTTTCGTTAATTGGTTTTAAAGGCTCAAATAGCACTGATAGTGAAATCTACTCATTATTAATTATTCAAGGACCTGTTGTTGCTTGTTTAGTTCTAATACCAGCATTTTTGGTCTATAAGTATAAAATTACAAGAAAGAAACATGCTGAAATAATATTTGAATTAAATAAAAAAAATAAAGATATCTATATATAACTATTTCAAATAAAATCATCTAAATGAAACTAACAGATAATTTAATTCTAATACCTTGGATTCTTGGCCTAATTAATATTTTTTCTCCCTTTAACAATAGTTTATTGTTCTGGGTTGTAAGTCTAATTTTTTATTTTTTAGTTGTTGTTCATATAGCTGAATGTATTATCTATAAAAATAAAATAATAGATGGCCCAGATGCTAAGCTTGGTTTCATCTATACATTCATATACGGCATTCTTTACTTAAAAACTTTTAGCAATAATAAATAATGGAAAAAGTTTATGAGGAATCGGAGATTCCAAAAGGGTCTTCTGGTGTCTGGAGTTTAGCTTGGCCAACCATTATAACCAATCTCCTTTTTGCTACATCATCAATTATTGCGATTAAGGTTGTTGGCGGTCTTGGAGAAGATGCAGTTGCTGCTACTATAACTGGTCAGAGAATTAGCTTCATTCTTCAAGCAATACTTATGGGTATTCTTTCTGGAACAACTGCTCTCATGGCAAGATATTGGGGTGCAAAACAATATGAAGAAAGCAGCAAATACTTATCAAGAACAATCCATCTAACTCTAAGTTTTAGTATTATTTTTGCTCTATTGTTATGGCTTTATGCTGAACCTTTTGTAAGATTTTTAGGACTTAAAGACAACGCATTAGCTATGTCGATAATCTATCTTAAATATTTAGCTCCTTTCCTTCCTCTACTTGCAATTGGGCTTTCAATAACAACTGGCTTTAGATCGATTGGTGATGTTAAAACCCCATTAATTATTTCAGTAATTATGAATATTATTGGAGTAGCTTCTATGATTATTCTTACCAATGGATATTTTGGATTCGATAATTATGGTGTTTATGGGGCTGCTATTGGCAATGGAATATCTTTTTTATGTGGCGCACTTTTATCATTAATGGTTTGGAGGTTAAATCTTGTCAAAGCTAAATACTCCTCACTATTTATATTAGATTTAGATAGGATAAAGAATATTTTTCAAGTTGGTCTTCCAGCAGCTGCAGAGCAAGCTATTTTTCAGACAGGTATAAATGCATTTTTGATAATAGTTGCTCAATATGGCACAACTGCATATGCAGCATATGGCATTGGCATTCAAATACTAGCATTTTCTTTTGTAATAGGATTTGGGTTTTCTATGGCTGGAGCAAGTCTAGTTGGTCAACACATGGGAGCTGATGATAACACTCAAGCAAAAAGGTCTGCATGGAGTGGCATGAGATTATCAATAGGTTTTATGACTATATTTGGCGCATTTATAATTTTATTTGCTAATGAGATAGTAGGTTTTCTTATAAATGATCAAGAAGTTATAAGGCTCACAGTAATATTTATATGGATAATGGGCTCACTACAGCCTTTGATGGCAATAGAGTTTTCATTAGGAGGCGCTCTTAGAGGCGCAGGAGATACAAAATCACCTCTTTTTATTACATTGACATGCTTACTAGCAATAAGAGTTCTTTTAGCTTTAATCTTCTTATATTTTAATGCACCAATAGAATATATTTTTGGAACTTTGATAGCAGATTACTCAGTAAAAGCAATTTTATATGTCAAAATATTTATGTCAGAAAAATGGATGCAGTCTTTAACTATTAAAACAAATCATCACTAAGCTCATCCAATGATTTGCTTATTCTATTCCAAAGCTTTGCTTCGTTTGTCCCAGCATCTGCAGGAGATAAATTTTTAAAAAAGTTTGTTAATAAATTATCAGTAATAGCTTTTTTATTAGTCTCACCTTTATTGAATTTATCGGCTAACATTTCAAGTTGAACTGTTTGTCTTATATTAATATCTTTTTTTAAACTATCTATTCCTGCAATCAACTCTAACTTAACACAGTTATAAAGCAGTTTTTCTTTGTCAGTTTTTTTATCTGCAAGATTTAATGCATCAATGATACTTTTAGGGATATTAATTTGCTCAGATGATTTTTTCCCTAAGAAAACATTGTATAAATCTTTATATGAAACAACTTTTTCTAGATTAGCTTGTTTATTTAAATTTTCTTGATGTTTATCAACTTTTTTTATAAAAGTAAAAAGCTCTTTTGTTTTATTAATGTTCACCAATGATTCACTAGCGGCTCTAAGTTCAATAGGGTTTTTTAGGCCAGCTTCTAAATCATTATTTAATATCTCTAGAGCTTTTAAATCCTTTTCAATATCCTCTTTTTTAGCAGCAAAGAATCTATCTGCTGATTTATTAAACTTTTCCCATAATTTATTATCATGCCTTCTTCCAGCAGATCCTGTTTGCTTCCATTGTTGTTTTAAATCATTAAATTTTTTAATGCAGATATCATTATCCTCATCATCAATAAGATCCACCTTTGAGATTAATACTTCTTTAGCTTTTATTACAATTTTTTCTTGACGGTCTATTTCCTTCGAAATTGGTTTTTTTGCTTCAAAGTAAGCATCTTTTAGTTTTTTTAGATCTTTATCAAGAACGGGAGCATATTTTTTCCATTGATTAAAAATATTATTCATAAATTTAATTAAAAATTTAGCATCAGGCCAATTACTTGAATTTTCTTGAATAAATTTATCTATTTGGAGTATAAGATTTTTTCTTTTAACTGCATTTTGAATCTTTTTTTCTTTTAACTCGTCAAAAAACTCTTTACATGGTTCCCATGCTTTATTGGTTAATTCATTGAAACTTTTCCATTGATCTCTACCAGCAGGGCGGCTAGATAGGTCTAGTAGTTGCCATTTAGTTTGAATATCATGAATTATATTAGCTTGTTTTTTTGGCGATTCAGATGGATTATTAACTAGATCTTGAATAGCATCTATTAATTCATTTCTTTTTGGATTAGCTGCAAAAGAAGAAACATCATCATAATATCTTGATTGAGCTAAAGCTGAGTTAAATTTATGCCGAAGCTTATTAGGTATTTTATCTATTTTCTTAATTTGATTATTAACATCTCTAACAATCTTTTGAGCTTTTTTAATAGACCCATCTTCGAAGTACTTTTCAGCCTGATCTAAAAAATTAAATAAATCTTTAGTAGTTTCCACATTAACCCTTATGAAGTTTATAATTAAATAATGAAAAAACGAATTCTAACAGGAATTACGACAACTGGTACTCCTCATGTTGGAAATTATTTAGGTGCAATTAAACCTAGTCTAGAATTAGCAGAAGAAAATTCTGAATCTTTTTTCTTTTTAGCTGATTATCATGCACTTATTAAAACTCAGAACACTATAGATATTAAGGCTTCAGTTAAAGATGTAGCATTAGCTTGGCTTTCTTCAGGCTTAGATACAGATAAGTCATATTTTTACAAACAATCAGATATTAAAGAGATAACTGAATTAAGTTGGATTCTTACTTGCATAACTGCAAAAGGACTAATGAATAGAGCTCATGCTTATAAAGCAGCTATTGCTGAAAATAAATCAGATGAGGATAAGGGAATCAATATGGGATTATTTTCTTATCCAATACTAATGGCATCAGATATTTTAATTTTTAACTCTACGCATGTTCCAGTAGGATCAGATCAATTACAACACCTAGAAATGACACGAGATATAGCACAAAGATTTAATCATTTATATAAAAAAACTTTCAATATTCCCGAAGCTATAGTTCAAGAAGATAAAAAGGTTATACCAGGACTTGATGGTCGAAAAATGAGTAAATCCTACAATAATATTATTCCATTATTATCAGATGAAAAAACCCTTAAAAAATCAATTGCTAAAATAGTCACTAATTCTCTTGAACCGGGTGATCCAAAAGATCCCAATGGATGTAATGTTTTTAATCTATATACCCAATTTGCTTCATTAGAGCAACAATCTCAGTTTAAAAATGATTATAAAGAAGGTATATCATGGGGAGATGCTAAAAATAAATTATTTAATCTTATTAATCTAGAATTAATGCCTATAAGAGATAAATATAACAAGCTTCAAGAAGATAAAAATTTAGTAAATGAACTTCTTGACGCTGGTGCAGCAAAAGTAAGACCTTTAGCAAGCGAAATGCTTGGTGAGCTAAGAGAGATTGTTGGTATATCAAAGATTGAATAAAATTGTTCCTCTTGAGATCTCAAGTTCTGCTCTTGAGAAACCGCAATCTATTAAAGTCAGATTGAGTAATCATGCAACTTTTACAGAGATTAATTGGGATATAAAGCCTCAGATAAAATTAAGCTGGAAATCATTATATTCAGATATTTGTTCATCCAATGCATATAATTTTATTCACCTAAATCATAATTCCTTTCTACTAAAAGGCAACAGTGGTCCTTATAACCTTGATGATAATAGCCATAAAAAATTTAATACAATCGATCTTGAGTTTTTTGTCAGTTCAATAAAAAATATATTGCATAAGGATCATTGGCTCCAACCTCCAATAGATACCGGAAAAGTAAATATTTTAATCCACCGAGCAGCAGAATTAATATCAAATACAAAGATGATTTATATGCTTAATCCAAAATTTAATAAACCTTCTAAACCATTTGATAATGAATGGAGTCATGCATATCTTGAATATTATGAATATATTATAGTTACAAATAATAAAGTCTTTATTTGGAATCTTATATATGAGTAAAGGCGCCTTTTGGCTTAAATTTGGACTTTTTACTGTAGGCTTAGGACAATCCTTTGTCTTTGTACTTGTCCCACCCTTAGCAAGAGAATTAGGTTTATCTGAGATACAAACTTCTACAATTTTTGCAATATCTGCTGTTGCATGGGCTATGACAAGCGCAGGATGGGGAAGAGCTAGTGATAAATATGGTAGAAGAAATATTGCTATATTAGGTCTCGTTGGTTATGCAATTTCAATGGTTGCTCTAATAACCCCTTTATTTTTGGTAGAACGTAATATTCTTGATGTAATTTATTTATTCCCTTTGTTAATTATGGGAAGACTGATTAATGGAATCATTGGTTCTGCAACTCGCCCTGCATCATTTGCTTATATTGCTGATACAAGCACAAGAGAAGAAAGGACTCTAGAGTTTGCAAGAATGGAATCAAGTTTCCTAGTTGGCACAGTTGCCGGGCCTTTGTTAGGCGGAGCTTTATTTCTTATAACAAAGGAAACACCTTTTTATCTTTTTAGCGCCCTAGCTCTTATTGCTTCCGTAGGAATATTTTTTAACTTAAAACAATATGCACCAAAAGAAAGAGATATTAAAGTTTTAAAGATCTCATATAAATCAAATAATGTTTGGCCGTTTTTATTTTTGGCAGCATTAACTAGTCTTTGCCAGGCATCATTACTGCAATCAATAGGTTTTTTTATAACCGACACATTTAGCAACTTAAACGATCTTCCAATTCTTATTAGTATCTCTTTTGCCTTAATCTCAATTTCTGCAATAGTAAGTCAATATCTTTTTACTGATTTAATTGCTCTTAATAATTATAAATTACTGATTTTAGGTAGTTTTCTTATGATTGTTTCTTACTATGCGATGGCTTATGCCAACACTATAGCTATTTATTATCTTACTTTAATTTTTAATGGGTTTGGTGTTGGGATGATTAGGCCAGCAACTGCTTCAAGCCTTTCATTAAATCAGTTGTCTGAAAACCAAGGCTCAGCTGCTGGATATCTTGGTTCTGTAATGCCAATAGGGCATATGATGGTACCTCTAATAGCAATGCCTATTTATACCATACAACCAAATTATTTATATGTTTTTAGTTCAGGATTATGCATTCTTATCATTTTCTTTATAATAGTTCATCCAATATTTAAGGAAAATTTAATTGATTAAAACAAAGGCACTATTATTAGTTAATTTAGGAACTCCGAATACTCCTTCGTACTGGAGTGTATATAAATTTTTAAATCAGTTCTTGATGGATAAAAGAGTCCTAGATTACCCATTCATTCTTAGATTTATTTTAGTTAATTTTATTATATGCCCACTAAGATCATTTTCATCTTCAAAGATCTATAAAAAATTATGGCACCCTGAAACTGGATCTCCATTACTACATAACACAAAATTGTTAACTGCAAAAATAAAAGAATTATTACCTGATTATGATGTAGATTATGCAATGCGATATCAGAATCCATCTATTGAGAAGACTTTAAATAAGTTATTAGAAAACAATCCTGATGAATTAATTATTATGCCCCTTTTTCCACATTATGCTGCATCTACTACAGGATCTGTTTATGCTGAAATATCAAGAATACTTGATAAAAGATGGTCTGTACCAGAGGTAAGATTTGTAAATCAATTTTATGATAATAAATATTTTATTGATGCGTGGTTAGATCAAGCAAAGAAATTTGATATGAACAATTACGATAAAATTGTTTTTAGTTATCATGGTTTGCCGATGAGCCATGTTAACAAGATATATAACGATACACTTTGTTCAGATAATGATTGTGAATTAGGTATAACCAAAGAGAATAAATTTTGCTACAAAGCAACAACATATGAGACAACAAAGTTAATAACTAAGAAGTTAAATATAAACCCTGATAATTATATAGTCTCCTATCAATCCAGATTAACTAAGAATTGGCTTGAGCCCTTTAGTGATGAGGTAATAACCGAATTAGGTAAATCTGGTAATGAAAACGTATTAGTATTTTCTCCAGCTTTCACTGCTGATTGTCTTGAAACTATTATTGAAATTGGAGATGAATATAAAGAATTATTTGAAGAAGCTGGAGGAAAGAAATTAGATTTTGTTCCATCCTTAAATTATTCTGATAAATGGGTTGATGCTATTATTAATATAATAAAAGAGGATAAAAATGTTTAAAGATGATTTATTAAAAGAGAAAAGAATTCTTGTTACCGGAGGGGGAACAGGTCTTGGTAAAGAAATGGCAACACATTTTGCTAAACACGGTGCAGAAATTTTTATTTGTGGCAGAAGAGAAAATGTTTTGGAAGAGACGGCCAATGAACTTAAAGAAAAATACGATACTAAAATTCATTATTCAACATTAGATATTAGAGATTCAAAAGATGTAGATAGCTATATTCAAAGTATTTTTGATACAGGGCCACTTGATGGTCTTGTTAATAATGCTGCTGGAAACTTTATATCTCCAACTAAAGATTTATCACCCAAAGGTTTTGATGCTATTGCTAACATTGTTTTTCATGGAACTTTTTATGTCACCCATTCAGTTGGAAAGAGGTGGATCGAGGCAAAACATAAAGGATCAATAATCTCTATTTTAGCTACATGGGTATGGACAGGCTCACCATATGTAGTTCCTTCAGCAATGTCTAAAACAGGACTCCATGCCATGACTCAATCATTAGCAGCAGAATGGGGTCATTATGGAATTAAAGTTAATGCAATAGCTCCTGGACCTTTTCCTACAAAAGGAGCATGGGATAGGTTAAATCCTAATGGTGCTGATGAAGAGTCTTTAGGATCAACTCCTTTAGGAAGAGTTGGTGAAATGAATGAACTGCAAAATCTTGCTACATTTTTAATGGCTGATGGCTGTGATTTTTTAACAGGTCAAACTATTGCAATTGATGGAGCTCAATATTTGACTGGCGGCGGTACTTTTTCAGGTCTTAGTAAGTTAACCGATGATGATTGGGCGAATATTAGAAATATGATAAGGTCAACCAATAATAAAGATAAAGCAGACAGAAAAATTTAAAAATATTTAGGGGTAATAATATGGAATCAATGAAACATGAAATGGACCGAGTTTTACAACTTCAAAAACAATTTTTTATAAAAAATGGTCCACCATCAAATGCAATAAGAATTGATCGTATTGAAAGATTGAAGACTATGCTTCATGACAATAGATATAAACTTGTTGAAGCTATGAATGAGGACTTTGGAGTTAGAAGTAAAGATGTAACACTTTTAAGTGATATATACACTGTATTACCTTCTTTAAATAAAGCTATAAAAGACTTACCTAAATGGACAAAAAAAGAAAAAAGAAAAGCTAACTCACCATTTAATTTATTTGGTGCTAAAGCTTATATTCAATATGAACCATTGGGCACAGTTGGAATGATTTCACCATGGAATTTTCCAGCCTTTTTAGCCTTTACCCCATTAGCAGGAGTTTTTTCTGCTGGAAATCAAGTTATGCATAAACCAAGTGAACATACGCCAATAACTTCTGCTTTAATGAAAGAGCTTTGTGATAATACATATGATGAAACTGAATTTGCAACTTTTTTAGGAGGTCCTGAGACAGGCGCTGCTTTTACCGAACTACATTTTGATCATCTCTTATACACAGGTGGTGGAAAAGTTGCTAAATATGTTATGCAAGCCGCAGCTAAAAATCTTGTTCCGGTTACTTTGGAGTTAGGTGGTAAATCACCCGTTATCTTAGGTGAATCTGCAAATTTAAAGGCTGCAGCAAAAAGAGTTATGTTTGGTAAAACTTTAAATGCTGGTCAAATATGTCTTGCACCAGATTATGTAATGGTTCCTAGAACTAAAAAAGATGAATTTGTTGAATCTGTTAAAGAGGTTGTAAGTGAGTATTATCCAACTTTAAAAGATAATGATGATTACACTTCAATAATTAACCAAAATCATTATGATCGATTAAATGGGTTAATAGAGGATGCTAGAAATAAAGGCGCTATTGTTGAAACTATAAACCCATCAAATGATGATTTTAGCCAACAAGAATTCTATAAAATTCCTCCTACATTAATATCTAATGTTGAAGATGATATGGATGTTATGAAAGAAGAAATATTTGGACCAATTCTGCCTATTAAAGAATATGACTCTTTAGACGAAACTATTGAATATGTAAATAAAAACGATAAACCCCTTGGCCTGTATTATTTTGGAACTAATAAAAAAGAAGAATCAGACATTCTTGAAAAAACTTCCTCAGGAGGCGTTACTGTTAATAATGTTCTTTCTCATCTTCAGCAGGGTGATTTACCCTTTGGGGGTGTTGGACCATCAGGCATTGGTCAATATGATGGCCATGATGGATTTAAAAATTTTAGTAATCAAAAGGCTGTTTATAAAGATATAAGTTTAAGATTTGATTCTTTATTTTCATCAATTAGACCACCATATAAAGGTAATATTGAAAAAGTATTAAAATCATTAATAAAATAAATTATGGTTAGTTTACCCATTCGCCTGGGTTACAAATATTTCAGATCCAAGAAAGGCGCATTAATTTCTTTAACTTCAGGCATCGCTATATCTGCTTTGGCGATTGCTATTTCAGCATTAATAATAGTTACTTCTGTGATGAATGGTCTTGAAAAGGAGCTTCAAGATAGGATATTAGGTGTAGTCCCTCACGTTCTTATTCACTCTAATGAACCGATTGAAGATTATGAGAATATTATTAGCAAATTAGAAACCGACACTTTGGTTCAATCAGCATCTCCATATATTCAAAATCAAGCTTTAATATCATATGGGAATAAATCTAGAGGAGTGCTTTTAACTGGAATAGACCCACTAAAAGAGACTAATATGTCAATTTTGCCTGATTATGTCATCAAGGGATCTCTATATAGTATCAATGATGGCAATAATATTATTATTGGAAATTGGTTGGCATCATTTTTAGGGGTTGCTATTGGAGATACTATTACTATTACAACTACAAATATAAGAACATCTATTATTGGATCTTTCCCCCGTTCAATAAATCTTACAATCTCTGGAATCTTTGAATTAAAGGCAGAATTAGATCAATCTTTAGTAATTATATCTCATGAGCTAGCGCAGATTATTGATAACAAGAGAGGATCAACTCAAAGTATTAGAGTTAAGGTTGATAATCTTTTTGAAGCTCAGTCTATAGCAAATGAACTATCTTTAAGATTATCAAGTGAAAATCAGTACTATGTTGGATCTAGTTGGAAAAGAACACATGGGACCCTATTTAGAGCAATACAAATGGAAAAATTAATAACAAGCTTATTATTATTTCTTATAGTTATAGTTGCGTCATTTATTATTTTGTCCACAGTCATGATGACTGTTAAATCAAAAGAAAGAGAGGTAGGCATTCTAAAAACAATAGGGGCAACTAATAAGCAGCTTATTTACATATTTATATTTCAAGGATCATTAATTAGTTTTATTGGAATAGTTTTTGGTGTTATTTTAGGAATAATTGGTACTTTAAATGTTGCTAATCTTATTGAATTTATTGAATTCATACTCCAAAGAAACTTACTAGATCAGTATTTTATAAATTACTTTCCTTATAGTATTGATATTGTTCAAATTATCTGGATTTGCGTAATCTCATTCATATTAAGTATTATCGCCACTTTAGTTCCAGCATTTAAAGTTTCTAAGTTAGATCCTGGAGAGATATTACGTTATGAATAATATTTCAACTAATAATATTTATAAAAGCTTTAAGCATAATGAAGAAGATATGTTGGTGTTAGAGGATATAAATATATCAATTAATCATGGTGATAAAGTAGCTATAACTGGTGAGTCTGGTGCAGGTAAGAGCACTTTGCTTCAAATTTTAGCTGGATTAGATTCACCTTCAAATGGAATAATTAAATTTGGCAATCAGGAAGCAAACTTATTGAGTTCAATTGAAAAATCTAACTTAAGATTACACTCGTTTGGATTTGTCTATCAATTCCATCACTTGTTAGAGGATTTAACTGTTTTTGAAAACGTTTTGTTACCACAAGAACTAATGCCTTCATATAAATATAGTGATGCATCAAAAAAAGTAAATGATCTTTTGGGCCAACTAGGACTTAAATCAAGAGCAAATTTTTTACCATGGAAATTATCTGGCGGTGAGAAACAAAGAGTTGCTATAGCAAGAGCCATAATTAACAATCCCCAATTTCTATTTCTTGATGAGCCTACTGGAAATTTAGATATTAAAAATGCTAATTTAGTTCAAGATTTGATAATACAAATTGCTGATGAATACAAAGTAGCCTTAATTTTATCTACTCACGATAATAGTTTTGCACAAAGAATGGATAAAATATATAAAATTAGTAATAGAAATATTATAGAGGTTTAAATGAGTGAATTGATTACAGCAGGTGGAGTTTTTATGTATCCACTTTTAATATGTTCAGTATTAATTTTTGCTATTGGAATTGAGAGGCTATGGTTTTTGCAAGAAAGACTTGTTTCACCAACAGGTTTGAGAGCTCAAGTTATAAATTTACTTAATAGATCTAAGCTTGATATTAAGCAAAGAAAAAGTATTTCAGAGATATCCTCGCTTGGATTATTGCTAATGACGGCATATAAATATAAAGATCTAAACAGAGAAGGATTAGAATCGAAACTAAATGAAACTAGTTCAGAAGTTAGATTTACCCTTGAACGCAACCTTACGATGTTGGGTACTATTGCAACTATCAGTCCGCTTTTAGGTTTATTGGGAACAGTTGTGGGCATGATAGTAGCATTTACTGGTCTAACTACCTCAGGAAGTCCAGATTCTGATGTTCTTGCTCTTGGTATTTCACAAGCTTTAATTACTACTGCTTTTGGTTTGTCTATAGCAGTTCCAGGTCTAGTGCTTCATAAATATTTTGAACAAAAAATTAGTCACTTATTATTAATATTACAATCGGAAACGTCTGAATTTATTGATTTTATAAATAATTAACAAGATGAATTTTCTAAAAAATGAAAAAAAATCTCTCAGTATAGAGATTACACCATTAATCGATATTGTTTTTTTATTAGTTATATTTTTTGTTGTTACGTCCAAAGTTGGAGATTCTCAATTTTTAGAATTAGATTTACCAGAAACTGAATCCTTTGAATATAATCTTGTCAAAGAAGGACATGAGATAACTATTTTCGAAACAGGGATAGTTCTTATTAATAACCAATCATTTAATATGAATAATTATGATCAAATTGAAGACGCTATTATAAACTTAGATAAAACAGATAATATTGTCGTTCTAAGCGCTGAATCCTTCTCTTATCATACATGGGTTGTAACAATGATGGATTCTTTGCAAAGAAATGGCTTTAATGAGATACAAATTAGAACTATAGAAAAATGAAAGCACAAACTTTACGAAGATTATTTAGTTATACATTGCGCTATAAGTGGTCATTTATTATTAGTGTTTTTGGATTTTTAGCTTTTGCTGCAGCTGATATAGCTGCTGTTGAATGGTTAAGAAGAATAATTGCTTATATTAATTCTGATTCAAATGAGCTTCATACTATTCTAGCCCTTTCTTTAATTGCAATTGCAATAGGGCGTGGCTTTGGTTTCTTTATTGGCAATTACTTTATGTCAAGAGTTGGTTTTGGAATTGTTCATGATATGAGATCTGAATTATTTAAAAAATTACACATGCTACCAAAATCTTATTTTGATAATAATCAATCTGGTCAGTTAATAAATCGTATTACTTTTACAACGACTCAAGTATCTGGCGCTGCATCAACTTCAGTTAAAACTCTAGTTAGAGAAGGTTTCTTATTAATAGGCCTATTAGGCTATATGACTTTTTTAAATTGGAAACTTACATCTTTACTTATTATAACTGCTCCAATTATTGCATTAATTGTTTATGTAGCAGGCAAAAGATTAAAAAAATTAGCAGCAGCTATTCAAACTGCAATGGGTGATGTTACGCATATAGCCTCAGAAGCAGTTGATGGTCATGTTGAGATTAAATCATTCAACGCTGAAGAGTATGAAAATAATCGCTTCTTTCAAGCTAACTCTGCAAACAGAAATCAGAATCTTAAATTAGAAGCGACTGGTAATATGGCAACACCAATAATTCAAGTATTAGTTTCTATCTCTTTAGCTCTTATTGCTTACTTTGCTTTAGGATCAAGTTTAGGGATATCACTAGATGCTGAAACTTTTATAGCTTTCTTCACTGCAGCAGGACTCATAGCAAAACCAGTCAGACAACTTTCAAATATAAATATTGTTATTCAAAAAGGTTTAGCTGCCGCTGTCGAGATATTTGATCAATTAGACTCTAATGAGGAGATTGATGAAGGAGAATCAGAATCTAATATTAAAGGAATAGTCGAATTTAGTAATGTTTCATTTAGTTATGATGATTCTAAAAAAGTTTTAAACAATATTAGCTTTTCTGCAAATACAAATGAAACAGTTGCTATTGTAGGAAAATCTGGTTCAGGTAAATCAACCATAGCAAATTTAATACCAAGATTTTATTCAAATTATGATGGCGATATTTTGGTAGATAATAAATCAATTACTGAATATAAATTACAACATTTACGATCAGCTATATCCATTGTTAATCAATCACCTTCATTGTTTAACGACACCATTGAAAATAATATTGCATATGGATCTAGTGAAGTTAATTATGAGAAATTAAAAGAAGCCTCTGCATTATCAGGATGTGATGAATTTATTAAAAACTTACCCGAAGGATTTAAATCAGAAATTGGGGATGACGGTGTATTACTATCTGGAGGACAAAGACAAAGAATAGCAATAGCTAGAGCCTTTTATAAGGATTCTCCTATTATTATTTTGGATGAAGCTACATCAGCTCTAGATAATGAATCTGAGCTGATTATTCAAGAAGCATTAAATAAATTAATTACAAACAGGACTACCATAGTAATTGCTCATAGACTTTCAACCATTGAGGATGCAGATAAAATTTTAGTTCTTGACGAAGGAGTTGTTTCAGAAGAAGGCACCCATGAAGAGTTATTATCCTTAGATGGGTTATACAAATCCTTATATAAAAATAAATTTGAGGACTCAATTAAGAAGCCAAAAACCATAGATAATCAAAGAACATACATTCAAACTTATGAACAAGAAGAAGCTACTACAAGTATTGTTGTCGATGCTTGGTATAACAAAAGTCTCTGGCTGTATTTACTAACACCATTTTCAATAGTTTATTCATATTTAGTCTCGAGAAGAAGAAGGAAGTTTATTAGTGGAAAGCGAAAATCATGGAAGCCCAATGTTCCTGTAATAATTGTTGGAAATATAACTATTGGAGGAACAGGTAAAACACCATTAGTAAAATATATTGCTAAACAATTAAAAGAATTAGGATATAAGCCTGGAATTGTTAGTAGAGGTTATGGAGGAAATTATACTGGGACCCATCAAGTTACTGAAAAAAGTACATATAAAGAAACAGGCGATGAGGCACAAATTTTATCAAAACTTGATATGCCTTTTTATTTAGATAGAAATAGACCAAGAGCAGTAAAGAATCTAGTAAAAAATAATGATTGTGATGTGGTTATTGCTGATGATGGTTTGCAACATTATCAACTTGGGAGAGATATCGAGATAGTGGTAATAGATGGCGCGAGAAGGCTTGGTAATGCTTTGTGTTTTCCAGCTGGCCCTCTAAGAGAATCCTCAAAGCGCTTAGAGTCAGTTGATTTTATTGTTAACAATGGCGGACCTACTAATGAGAATGAAAATTTAATGACAATAAGCCCAGCTAATTTTGTGCATTTGAATAGCGCTAAGTCATACAGTGTAAATTCATGGCCAATGCATAAACAAGTGCATGCAGTTGCTGGACTTGGAAACCCTGGAAGATTTTTCGATACGTTAACGCGCCTTGGGTTTGATGTAATAAGGCATTCATTTCCAGACCATCATAAATACAATCAAAGAGATTTATATTTTTTAGATAATCTACCTATAATTATGACAGAAAAGGATGCTTCTAAATGTAAGCATTTTGGTAATTCAAAAATTTGGTATTTAACAATAGAGGCTGAGTTGCCAAATGATTTTATTTTAAATATTGATACAAAATTAAAAACTATTAATTAGTTTATTAATATGAGTGATTCATTCGTCATTATAATTCCTTCAAGATTAGAATCTACAAGACTACCAAGAAAACCTTTAGTAGATATTTGTGGAAAATCACTTATACAAAGAGTTTATGAGGTAGCTAACAAAACTAAAGCAAAAAATGTATATATAGCTACTGATGATAATGAAATTTTCGATCACGTAAATAATTTTTCAGAAAATGTGATTATGACCTCTAAGGATCATATATCTGGAACTGATAGAATTCATGAGGCTGCAAATAAATTAAAGCTAAACTCTGATCAGATAATAATAAACTTACAAGGCGATGAGCCTTTTGTACCAATAAATCTTGTTGATAGC
Organism: uncultured SAR86 cluster bacterium; assembly: GCA_902557645.1. Classification (GTDB taxonomy): domain Bacteria; phylum Pseudomonadota; class Gammaproteobacteria; order Magnimaribacterales; family D2472; genus MED-G78. The sequence goes on along the minus strand of CACEAP010000004.1, from coordinate 1,670 downwards.
TTAGCTGAGTCTTTCAACTCATCAAATTGTGACATAGGCACAGTTATTACTAAATTTCTAGATGATGAAGATATATTAAATCCAAACTCTGTCAAAGTAAGCATCTCCAATGCTAATAAAGCTTTATATTTCTCAAGATCGGTTATTCCAAATAATTTTACTAATAATTTACAGAATTATCATAGGCATATAGGTATTTACGCCTACAGAAAATCTACACTTGATAGATTGGTAGTGTTACCTCCATCAAATTTAGAATTATTAGAAAAACTAGAACAATTAAGATTTATCGAGAATAGCTTCACAATTAAAACTTTAAATTATTCTGGGAACATACCTCCGGGGATAGATACTCAAGCAGATCTAAGTAATGCAATAAATCATATCAACAATGATAATCGATAAGAATATTAGTTTAAAAAATTCTTTTGGCATAAATGCAAGTTCAAATATCTGTTTAACTTTGGAATCTGAAGAATGTATAGATGAATTAACATATTTTCTAAACAATAAGTCCTATAAGAAACTAATTATAGGCGAAGCTACAAATATATTACTACCAGAGAATTTTGAAGGTGTGATAATTAAAAATAACATATTAAATATATCAATTATTTCGAAGGATGAGGTTATTGTTGGAGGAGGGGTTAATTGGGATTATTTTGTAAATTGGTCACTTGAAAATAACTTTTACGGTCTTGAAAATTTAACCTTAATCCCAGGAAGTGTTGGCGCTGCTCCAATACAAAACATAGGAGCATATGGAGTTGAGATTAGTAAATTTATAAAGAAAGTTCGTTTTTATGATTTTATAGATAAACAAATAAAAGAATTTACACAAAATGACTGTAATTTTTCATATAGAAAATCTATTTTTCAAGATATGGATATTTTAATATTAAGTGTTTGTTTTAAGTTTGTACCAGGTGATTTAGTTACTAGTTATGATTCTATTAATGATTATCTAAACACTAATAACATCAAACCTTCAGACCTTACACCTATAAAATTATCAAATATTATAAAAAAAATTAGACTCGATAGATTGCCTGATTATACAAAAATACCTAATGTTGGAAGTTTTTTTAAAAATCCAATTTTAAACAAAGCTGATTTAAATTTAGAGAAGCTAGATATTAAGAAATTAATTACATGGGATCTTGGTAATGGCATGATCAAGATTGGAGCTGCAAGATTAATCGAATTAGTTAAAGATAAAATTCCTAAAGATGTAAATGTAGATCTTTATAAAAATCACGCGTTAGTTTTAATTAACAAAAATAATGCAACTCAAGATGATGTAATTCAATATTCAAGTTTTATTCAAAAAGAGGTATTCAATACTTTTGATATTAATTTAGAAATAGAACCCATAATCATAGATTCCTAATGTTTATATGGTCAGCCATTGCTCATTTAGTAGCAGTTACAAGTCCTGGGCCTGATACTGCACTTATAATTAGACAAGTTGCTAGAAAAGGTCGTTTGAGTGGTTATTATGCTGCACTAGGTATCGGTGTGGGAGTTTTCATTCATTCTGTTTTTGCATCATCTGGAATATCTTTATTAATTTTATCTAATTCAAATTTTAAATTTATATTATCTTTAGTAGGTGCTCTTTATTTAATTTATCTTGGAATCTCATCTTTTTTATCTACAAAAGCAAGTAC
>CACEAP010000003.1 GCA_902557645.1 uncultured SAR86 cluster bacterium | reverse complement strand
ATTAAGCTTAACTGAGATGTCTTCAATACTAAGATTAAGATCAGACCTCTTTTGCTTAAACTTTAACCCTAATCTCTCTAATTTTTTTTCTTTTGGCATTTAAAAATCAATGAATACTAGTATGCTCTATAACCCCTTTTCCTTTAACTGTATTTTTTAAATTCCCAACAAGTTGGCCACAAGCACCATCTATTGCATCACCTCTAGTAATTCTTAAAGTTGTTATATAACCCTTTTTAATTAAATAATCTTTAAAAGCATAAATATTTCTATTCGTTGATCTTTTATAATCGCTTCCATTGAATGGATTGAATGGAATTAAATTTATTTTACAAGATATATTAGATAATATTTTTGATAAGCTTGCAGCATGTTTTACTGAATCATTTATTCCATCAATCAGAATATATTCAATTGTAATATTGCGTTTACCTGTCTGTTTAGATAAATAATTCTTGCATGAGCTAAGCAGGTCACTTATAGGATATTTTTTATTAATTGGTACTATGATATCTCTTAATTGATTATCAGCAGCATGCAAAGAGATAGCTAAAGATACATCGGTTGTATCGGCTAATCTATTGATTTGAGGAACTATTCCTGAGGTGCTTATAGTTATTCTTTTTTTTGAAAGAGAATAAGCTAATTGATTACGCATAATTTCAATAGACTCAATTACTGGATCAAAATTTAAAAGTGGTTCTCCCATCCCCATAAAAACTACATTGGTTATAGGTGGCTCATCTCTGTCGAGATAATTAGCAATCCAAACTTGACCTATAATCTCATCAGCAGTTAAGTTCTGATCAAACCCTTGAGCACCAGTTGCACAGAACGTACATTGAAGCGCACAACCAGCCTGAGATGATATACATAAAGTCATCCTATTTTTTTCAGGAATTCTTACCATCTCAATAGACGATCCAGATTTTAACTCTATCAAATACTTCTTTGTACCTTCATTTGATGTGAGTGTCTTAAGAACCTTTGGAGGTTCTAAAATGGCAACTTCTTTTAATTTCTCTCTTAGCTCTTTATTAAAATCGGTCATACAATCAAATTCTAATTCACCTTTTTGATGAACCCATTTTATTAACTGTTTTGCTCTATATGATGATTGTCCTAAATCTTTAAAAAATGCTTCTAAAGATTTTTGAGAAAAGCCTAATAAATTTACTTTATTTTGCAAAATAATATTTAAGTAATTTCATTATCATTAAAAAAATAATTGATTTCTCTTACAGCACTTTCTAAGGAATCTGATCCATGAACCGCATTTGCATCAATACTTTTTGCAAAATCAGCTCTTATAGTTCCTGGATCTGCTTCTTCAGGATTAGTGCTTCCCATCAATTCTCTATTTTTTATTACAGCATCTTCACCTTCTAGGACTTGAACAAAAATTGGGCCAGAAGTCATAAACTCTATTAAAGCTTTAAAAAAAGGCCTTCCTTTATGCTCCGCATAAAACCCAGCGGCCATTTCCTCAGAAAGAGATAGCAATTTTCCAGCAACTATTTTTAAACCATTATCTTCAAACCTACTTATAATTTTTCCAATAACATTCTTTGATACTGCATCTGGTTTAATTATAGAAAGTGTTCTTTGTATATTCATATTGATTAACCCTTATTAAAAAATTTTCGCTATTATAAGAGACTTATTTGTATTCTTCTATCCATGTCATCTGAATAGCTTCAAGAATTTGTTCATTTGATTTATCTGGATCCCCAATAAAGCAATCTAAATCGCATATTTTTTTATGCAAATCTGGAAAACTAATCCACTGTGGATCAACATCTGGAAAGCTATCATAGAGCTCAATAGCAATATCATTAATATCTAACCAGTCTAATTTATTCATTAGTGATCCTCAGAGACCATATTTATATTATATTTTGGTAACTCTATTTCAATTTCTTCATCAACAGGAGGTATTGCTTGGCAACTTAATCTTGAAGTTTGTTCTAGACCCCATGCTTTATCAAGCATGTCTTCTTCAGTATCAGATGCATCATCAAATTTTTCAAAACCTTTTCTTATAATACAATGACATGTAGTACACGCACATGACATCTCACATGCATGCTCTATCCTGATGCCTTCTCTTAGAGCAGCCTCACAAATAGTCTCATCAGGTAATGTGTCTAGAATTGCTCCATCAGGGCAGATCTCTTCATGAGGCCAAATTTTTATTTTAGCCATGATTTTTATATGGTAAAGCTCTCACCACATCCACAAACAGCTTTTGCGTTTGGATTTTCAAATCTAATCCCCTTATTTAAACCTTCTTCAGAATAATTAACTAAGGTTCCTTTAAGGAAATTTAGACTTTGCTTATCAACAAAAATTTTACAATCATTTTTTTCAAAAGTTACATATTCATCGCTGATTGTATCTACAAAATCAAAAAAATATTCATAGCCTGAACATCCAGCTTTTCTAACCCCGATCTGGATACCAAGACCATTACCTCTTTTGCTAAGGCTGCTACTAAAATGTTCTATAGCTTTATCTGAAAAGGTTATTTCGTTAGGTTTAAAAGTTTCCATAATTTTATTATTGCTTTGATTCAAAATCTTTAATGGCTTGCTTTATGGAGTCCTCAGCTAAGACGGAACAATGAATTTTAATAGGCGGTAATTCTAACGCATCTACTATCTCTTTATTTTTTATTTCTTTAGCCTCTTCAAGAGTTTTACCAATAAGCATCTCAACTAATTCACTAGATGAAGCAATTGCTGAACCGCAGCCGTAAGTCTTAAATTTAACATCCTTAATTACATGGGTATTACCTTTTTGCTCACACTTAATTTGTAACTTCATCACATCGCCACAAGCTGGAGCGCCTACCATTCCAGTTCCAACATTTACTTCTTTTGGATCGAATTTCCCTACTTTAAATGCTTGAGGATTATTTAAAGTATTTTCAAATTTATCTACCACTTTTTTGCTATATGCCATTCTATACTCCTATAAGTATTTTAATGTGTATCCCACTCTACTGCATCAAGATCTATACCATCTAGATGCATTTCCCATAGCGGGGATAGTTCTCTTAATCTTTCTACAACATTACCTAAAATTTTAATTGTGCGTTTTACATCAGCTTCCTCAGTAAATCTTCCAAAAGAAAATCTTATTGAGCTGTGCGCAAGTTCATCTTTTCTTCCTAAAGCTCTTAGAACATAAGAAGGCTCTAAACTTGCTGAGGTACATGCAGAACCAGAAGAAACAGCAATATCTTTTAACCCCATGATAAGAGATTCACCTTCAACAAAATTAAAACTAATATTCAAAATATTAGGTACTTTATTTTTAACATCGCCATTTATATAAGCATGCTCAATCTTCATTGCTTCTTTAAGGAATTCTGCATGAAAACTATTTATTCTTATAATATCATTCTCCATTTCTTCTTGCGCCAATCTAAAAGCTTCGCCCATTCCAACAATTTGATGTGTTGCTAGCGTTCCAGACCTCATACCTCTTTCATGACCTCCGCCATGAATCATAGCCTCAATTCTTACACGAGGTTTCCTCCTCACATAGAGAGCTCCAATACCTTTTGGTCCATATGTTTTATGTGCTGAAAATGACATTAAATCAACAGGTAAGGTGGATAAGTCTATATCCACTTTGCCAGTGCTTTGAGCAGCGTCGACATGAAAAAAAGCGCCATGATCTTTTACAACTCTGCCAATGCTATTAATATCATTCAGGGTGCCGAGCTCATTATTAATATGCATAATAGAAACTAGAACAGTATTTTCCTGCAATGCCTCTTTTATTGCTTCAGGAGTAATAATACCGCCCTCATCGGGATCTAAATAAGTTACTTCAAATCCTTCGCGCTCTAATTGCCTACACGGATCTAGAACTGCTTTATGTTCTATTTTAGAAGTAATGATATGGTTACCTTTTGACTTATAAAATCTAGCTATTCCTTTTATAGCTAAATTGTCTGCTTCTGTTGCTCCAGAAGTCCAAACGATTTCTCTTGGATCGCAATTAACCAGATTAGCAACATGCGATCTAGCTTCCTCAACTGCTTCATCAGCAGCCCATCCAAATCTATGTGATCGTGATGCCGGATTACCAAATTCACCCTGAGGAGTTAGATACTCCATCATTTTACTTGCAACTCTTGGATCTACTGGAGTTGTAGATGCATAATCTAAATATATTGTTGATTGCGAATTTAGTTCCATCAAATTATCTCCTTAATTTCGATGTTTGAGTTATTGTTTTGTGCTATGTGTGAAATAGTTACATTACTAAGAAATGTATCAACCACATCATTTAATTCACTCCAAAGATTATGCGCATTGCATCTTTTGCCATCGTGACATGAAGAGCTTCCGCTACAACTTGTAGCATCTAAGTCTTCATCAACAGCATTCATTACTTCTTTGATAGAAATATATAATGGGTCTTTTGCATATACATATCCACCCTTTCTACCTCTAATACTTTCTACAATGCCAGCTATTCGCAACTTTCTAAATAGTTGTTCTAAATATGTTATTTCTATATTCTGACGATTAGAAATGTCTGATAATGCTACAGGACCATTTTTCTGAAGTTCACAGAGTTCAGTTAGCGCATTAACAGCATATTTGCTTTTGGTGGTGAGTTTCACGCGACAATTATAAATACTTGACTTTTTTAGTCAAGTTTTATATTCATGCCTAATCTATCTGCTACTTGATGATATGATTCAACAACATCACCTAGACCTTGTCTAAATCTATCTTTATCCATTTTTGCTAATGTTTCTGTATCCCAAAGTCTACATCCATCTGGAGTAAATTCATCAGCTAGTAATAACTTTCCATCAAATAAACCAAATTCAACTTTAAAATCAACCAGGATTAAGTTACTACTTAAAAATAGTTCACATAAAATTGTATTTATATTTAATGTTATTTCTTTCATTTCTTTAATATCTTCTTCTCCAGCCCATCCAAAAGACAAAATATGTTCATCAGTAATTAAGGGATCTCCCAGCTCATCGTCTTTTAGAAAGAATTCAAATAATGGCGTATCTAGAATTAAGCCATCTTTAGTTCCAAGCCTCCTACAAATAGAACCTGTTGCTCTATTTCGAACAACACATTCAATAGGAAACATCTCCAATTTATAAACCAAAGAATCTGTAGAATTTAAAACCTCAATATGATGAGTATTAACACCTTTTGCTTCAAGATGCTCCATAATAAAAGCATTAAATTGATTATTTACTGCCCCTTTGCCAAGCAAAGCTTCTTTCTTCTTTCCGTCAAAAGCTGAAGTATCATCTCTAAAATGCATAATTAATTGATCAGATACATCAGTTGTGTATAAAGATTTAGCTTTACCAGTTGTGATTTCATTTATTTTTTTCATTAGCTTAGTGACTCATTTATTTTAGATAATAATGTTTCAGCATCTTCGATGCTCCCGTTAGTAGCTTCGGCAGTAATAATTGTTCTAGATCCTAATGATTTAACTTTTATTTCGAATTCTGCCTCATCACCAATAATAAGACCTTCTTCATTCTCATCTTGCCCAAAAGACAGAAAAGAAAAGAAGCCAGCTTCAACTTCGTTAGCATAACTAACATAAAAGATTCCTTTATCTCTATTTCTATCATTGGTGACAATATTCCCTGCAGTTAAAGCTCTGCTAACTGCTGACCAGGCTCTTGGATAGGTTAAATCAAGCTCAATAACTGTTTGATCATTTTGTGTAAAAATTCTTGCTTTCTTTTTTTCATTTAGACTTTGAGCAGCAAGAGACGTTCCAGAGAAATTTTCAACAGATGCTGCTAAATAATCTACTACCTTTTGAAATTCAGGTTTAATAGATTCAATATCTGTAATGTCTTCATTATTATTATTAATCTGCTTTAAAAAAATTTCTGTAGACGCTTCTTTAATACCATGTTCAATTATCATTTCATAACTAGAATTATCGTCAATTGCTACTTTTATAACTCCTGTTTCAGCATCTGTTGAAATTATTTGATAGCTAGAAGTTTCCCAGTAATTTTTTGATATTGGCCAAGCTGTTGATGGCAATGTTTCAACATAAATCCACATTAACTCACCTAATCTTCTTAATTGAACTTCTGAAGCTCCTCCAGAAGAAAAAACCTGCCTCGGTTTAGGAACATCTTTAGCAATATTGTTATTTACAATGTATGCAATTGGATAATGATTTTCTTTATCAATCTTATCTAATTCCTCAGGAATTCTTAGGCTTGGAGAAACCTCCTCTTCTAAAAAATCATATTTTGTTTCTGGAAAAAGTCCCTCTGGCCCAGTTAAATATGAGCATGAAGAAATAAAAGTTACTGTAAGAAAACCTATAAGTGTATTTTTCATAATAATTTTAATTTTACCATCTCTGACATGATCTGTTGATGAAAAGTTTCATTTAGATTAATTAAAGGGGAGCGAATGCTGTTTTGTATTTTATTAAGTTTATACATTATCCATTTAATTGGAATTGGGTTTGAGTCAATGAAGCATAATTTATAGAAATTTGAATAAATATCATTTATTTCATAAGCTTTAATAAATTCTTTATTTAATGCTAAGTTACATATATCAGAAATTTCCCTAGGTATTGCATTTGCAACTACCGATATAACTCCGTCAGTCCCAAATTTCATAGAATCAAGAAATGTTGGATCATCCCCAGATAAAACATAAAAGTCTTTTTTATTTTTTAATGCAAAAGAAATATCTAAAAGATCTTGAATTCTTTGCATATCATCAAGAGCTTCTTTAATTCCAATTATATTCTCATGATCAGCTAATATTTTTACAGTTTCAGGCAAAATATCACATCCTGTTCTAGAAGGAACGTTATAAAGAATTTGAGGAATATCAATAGAATCAGCTATTTGCAAATAGTGATTAATTAAACCTTCTTGGTTTGGTTTATTGTAGTAAGGAGAAACAAGTAATGAAAAATCTGCTCCAGCATCTCTAGCTTTTTGAGTCAATAAAATTGAATCGCGAGTTGAATTATTTCCAGTTCCAGCAATAACAGGAATTCTTCCATTAACATATTTAACTGTTTTTGTGATTACCTCTAAATGCTCTATAACGCTTAATGTTGCAGATTCTCCAGTTGTTCCTACAGACACAATTCCATTTGTTCCTTCTTCAACATGCCATTCAATTAGATTCTCTAAAGAGCCATAATCAACATCACCATTTAACTTTAATGGAGTTACTAGTGCTACTAAACTTCCTTTAGGGGCTTGCATGAATATTTATTTCAGTAAAGAATATGACTATACATCATTTCATATTATCAATTAAGGAAAAAAAATGACAAAAAAAATAATAGGGAAAAAAATACCTAAATTTACAGCAGCAATAACTGGGGATAAAACTATTTCATCAAAAGATTTTATAGGTCAAAATCTTGTTATCTATTTCTATCCAAAAGATAGCACACCTGGTTGTACTACTGAGGGTCAGGAGTTTAGAGATTCTTATAAAGAATTTAAATCTTTAAATACTGAAATAATTGGGGTTTCTAGAGACTCAATTAAGTCACACGAAAACTTTAAATCAAAACAAAATTTTCCTTTTGACTTATTGTCTGATCCTGATGAAAAAGTTTGTAAAGCATTTGATGTAATGAAACTTAAATCTATGTATGGAAGAGAATATATGGGGGTTGATAGAAGTACATTTATTATCAATAAAGATGGGAAAGTTGTTAAAGAATGGCGAGCCGTAAAGGTGAAAGGTCACGTTGCCGAGGTTTTAGAAGAAATTAAGTCCCTTAATTAAGCCTGTGAAGGCCAAGCATTCCAAATAGCTTTTACAAAAGTTGCTATTGGTATTGCTAAAAACACTCCCCAAAAACCAAACATACTTCCAAAAACGAAAACAGCTAAAATTATTATGACAGGATGTAATTTAACTGCATCAGAAAAAATTAAAGGAACCAATAGGTTCCCGTCTAAAGCCTGAAGTAATAAGTAAAGCCCAGTTAAAATATAAAAGTCGGCTGTCAATCCAAACTGTATCAACCCGACTACTAGTACAGGTATGGTTACCAAAAATGCTCCAACATAAGGTATTAAAACTGAGACACCAACTAATACAGAAAGAAGAGCAGTGTAATTTAAGCCTAATGATGCAAAGATAATTGCTGAGGCAATTCCTACTACTAATATCTCAATAGATTTTCCTCTGACATAATTACTTAGTTGGTTATCCATTTCTAGCCAAACATTTGAAAGCATTTGCCGATCTCCAGGAATCATATCCATTAAACTATCTATAATATTCTTCCTATCAAAAAGAAAGAAATATACAAGAACAGGAAAAAGAATAAGATACATCAATAGAGTTATTGTCCCTTGGATGCCTGTAATAGAAGTTTTAACTAAATTCTGAGTAAAGCCCGTTATTTCTGCTGAAATATTTTCAAAAAATGAAGCTATTTGTTCTGGTGAAATAAGGTCAGGATAATTACTTGGAACTGCTTGAATAAATATGATTAATTCATTAACAAGTCTTGGAGATTCAAGAACAAGAGCCTGAAGCTGTTGATATATTAAAGGTATAAGATATACGAGCAAAGCAGTGGTAATGACTAAGAAAAATACATAGGTTAGTATCAAAGCAGTATTAGTTTTTAAACCATAGCCCTCTAGTCTTGCTTGAAAACCAACTAGTAAATAAGCAACTATAATGCTTACTAAAAATGGTGATAAAATGCTACCAAAAAGCGATGCCGCAACAAGAGCAACTACTAAAATTAATGAAAAAACTATTGTTTCTTCATTAACAAAAACCTTCTTCACAGACTGTGAGAAGAAAAAATAACCCATTCCAGCAAATAGTCCAAATGCTATAAACCAAAGGGCGTTTGTTAATAACAAATCACTCATTAATGACTAAATCCCTTAATGCTCTTCAAAATAAATAAAACCATTTAAAAATATTATTGTCTGATAATAAATATATAATCTAAGCTAATTAGTGGTTATATTAATCTAATATCCTCTTAATGTGTTAGTTTTGTGATTTAGTCGAATATTATTATTTTATAAACTTATGAAATGAAAAAACTATTTTTTATCCTTTATTTTTCAATTTCTTTGCATATGGATGCAAACCCTGCAATAGATTTATCACTTCCAGAATTAGGAGATAGAGTTTCAGGAGCTGTGTCTTCTGAACAAGAAAAAATCATAGGCAATGAATTTCTTAAACAAGTTTATAGTCAAGCGCCATTGATTGCCGATCCATTAATTCAAGAGTATTCAGAATTACTGATATATAGACTATCTGAATATAGTCAGGTTGAAGATAGAAATTTTAATATATTACTTATAGATGAAAACTCTTTAAATGCATTTGCTGCTCCTGGTGGAGTAATAGGTATTAATGGGGGTCTGTTCTTATATGCTGAGAATGAAGGTCAATTTGCGTCTGTTTTAGCTCACGAACTTGCGCATTTAAGCCAAAGACATTTTGCTAGAAATGTACTTAATTCTAAAGATAATAATCTAGCATCTGTATTGGTTATGGTTTCCGCTATGGCTGCTGCAGTAGCAACAAATAATCCCAATGCTTTTATGGCTGGACCAGCATTTCTTCAACAACAAAGTCTAAGATATAGCCGTTTATTTGAAAGAGAAGCAGATAGAGTTGGTTTTAATAATCTTATAAATGCTCAATATGATCCAAGCAGTATGGGAGAAATGTTTGAACAAATGGCCAAGATGAGAAGATTGGCTGGAGATAATATTCCTGAATTTTTATTAACTCATCCTATTTCTTCTTCAAGGGTTGCTGACGCTTTTAATGCAGCTGATCAAGTTGAATCTCAATATACTAAAAAAGATTCTCTTGATTATCAATTGATTAGAGGAAGACTTCGAATAAAGTATGAGGAGATTCCATTAAATGCTATCAGAAAAATACAAGGCATAATAAAAGATGATCCATCTAATGAAAATAGATATGCTCTTGCTGTAGCTTATAAAAGGGGAAATAAATATCAAGATAGTCTTGATATGATTGATGGTTTAATAAATGAAAATCCAAAAAATTTAATCCTCCAAAATACTAAAGCAGAAATTCTTTTAGATAAAGGTGATGCTGAAGGGGCATTAAAAATTGTAAATAATGCACTAAATATATCAACGAAGAATTTTCCATTATCTGTTTTGAAAGCAAAGATCTTATCCTATAAAAAAGAGCTATTTGCAGCAGAAGAAATAATCAGAGATCAGCTCCTACGAAGGAATACTGATCCATATCTATGGTTATATCTTTCTGAAATCCAAAGAGATAGTAAAAATGTAGTTGGTTATCACAGGAGTCGTGCAGAATATTTTTTATTATTAGGACAATACGAAGATGCATTGAATCAGCTCCAATTTGCTTTAAAACTAACTGAAAATAATTTTCAAATCTCTGAATCTATAATGACTAAGATTAATACAACAAGAAAAATAATTGAAGGGACAAGAGGTCAATAGATTTTTCTTTCCCTCGCAATTCGTATACCAAAATAAGAAAACACTCCTGTAATTGGAATTGCTAATATTGGTATTATAGAAAAACCAAGACTTAGACTTTGGCCAAGTGTAATAAATAAACTTCCAGAAAGATCTCCCAATCTTGAAAAGAAAGTATCTATAAAGACTGAAGACTTATAACGATCATTTTGATCTAAATAGCTAAATACAATTTCTCTGGTAGGTTTGTTTATAGCATATTCAAATAGCCTTAAAAAAACAGTTGCAAAGATTACTATGGATATAGTTGGAGAAACTGCATAAATTATGTAAATCAATAAGAATGCTATTCCATATAAGAAAAGAATTCGTTTTACTCCTAAAAAATTAATTATTAATGATGTAAGCAGAAGTTGAGTGGGTAAAGTTAAAACTGTAACCATCTGTTCCATTCGACTAAATAAAGCAATTCTTTCAACAGAATCACTAGACCATGATTCAATTATAGATATTGCAGTCATCCAATGGATGGTCATTAAGCCTGTAAATAGCCATACATATATGGCAATAGATCTTATATCTTTTTTTGTTAAAGCATTCTTGATGCCATCAAAACTTGCGCCTCCAAGAGGCTTGAAAGATTCTTTATTTTGATTTGAATTAGTCGAGTTAATTAAAAATAATCCTGCGCATAATCCAATAAAGAGCAAAATAATTGCAGATATGCTAAAAAATTCAAGCCCATAATCATTAAATGAGGTTGAAAACCTTTTTGAAATCTCAGAACCCACAAAAGCTCCTATAGAACCCCCTGCCATTATAACTCCATAGAAGTTTCTTGTTTTCGATGATCTAAATACGTTGATTATTACTACCCAAAAAATGGAAACAACAAAAAAAGAATAAATGTTACACCAAATATAAAAAGCACGGCCTAGCCAAACCACTCCTTCTAAGTCTAAAACTCTCCATGCAAATAAAAACATAAGAAGATTAGATATAAAAAATAAATAGCAATATGTAAGTAATTTTCTTAGATTTGTTTTAGAGGCTGCCCAAGAATAAATTGGATTTACTAGCAGCATTGCTATTGCACCTATTGCAAGCAATAAAGGTAGATTGTCAACATTCGATACCGCCATTTCATTTCGTACTGGCCTCAGAACATACCATGAAGACAACACAAAAAAGAAAAAGATACTTGCTAATAAAGATTGTTTGGTAAAAGTTTGATTAACCTTAATAAAAAGACTATTCATTTAGATAAAAAAACGTATTTTGAATTAAGAATTTTTTTAAGTTGTTTATGTTAAAAATGGTGGGTCGCACAGGATTCGAACCTGTGACCAATTGGTTAAAAGCCAACTGCTCTACCAGCTGAGCTAGCGACCCTTGTTTTAACATCATAAAAAATGGTGATTATTCCATATCTTCTATACTTTGCAAAGACATAGATGATGCTGGATTATTGGGGAATTCTCTTATTACATATTGGTATTTTTCTTTTGCCATTTTTATATCACCTTTCTTAAAGAAAATATCTCCTATTTTTTTATGAGCTAAAGGCACTCTCCAGTGATTTTCAAAAGAGGAAATCAATTCAATATAATGAATTTTACTCTGATCGAAGTTCGACGAAGAAAATTCAATCTCACCAAGCCAAAATAATGATAGTGGAAGTTTTTCTGGATCAGAGAAATTATCTATTAAATATGAAAATAGTTTTTTGGCTGAATCATATTCTTCGTTTGCTAATGACCTAATTGCTTCATCATATATTTCTTCAATACTCTTTGAGTCATTAATACCATCGAATCTATAAACATCATCGACTATATTGGTATCTATGTTGTCTATTTGATTTGAATTTTCATTCTCTTCTTCGACTGATTCCCTAATTAACTTATCAATAAGATAATTTTGAGCTTCTACTTCATTTCTAAGATCAGCCATCTCCATTTCTAATTCTTGAATCTTTAAGAATAAGATGTCAGATTCTGCAGATTGATCTTGTGCAGCTATTATTGATGGAAATAAGACAAAGAAATATAAAAATACTTGCTGATTAAGAATTAACTTAAACATTTTCTTAATTAATTAATTTCTGCTCTTCTATTTCGACCCCATGATCTTTCATTAGATCCAGAAACAGCAGGCATCTCCTCTCCATAACTCTTAATAGTTAATCTTGATCTCGATATACCTTTTAAAACTAGATAATCTGCTACACTCTCGGCTCTTCTTTGACCAAGAGCAAGATTATATTCTCTAGTTCCTCTCTCATCTGCATGACCTGCTATAGTAATTTCAATTGAAGGATTTTCTGACATCAAATCAGAGATGCTCTTTAATGCTTGAATAGATCTAGTAGAGAGATTGTATTTATCAAATTCAAAATATACTGTTGCATTAGCTACTACAGCTCTGGATGAAGAAGGAACTTCTAGAGAGCTTCTGTTAGATGAAACTTCAATACTCTGGATTGAATCTTCATAAACAGCCTCTTCAGTAACTTGAACACTGCTACAAGATGCAATAAACAAACCAACTAAAGAATACGATATTAATAATTTTTTATTTTTTTTCATAGTTATGTCTTCTCCTAATTTATCTTAAAAATCCTGACCAAGCTGGCTCTCTAACTTTTCCATTAGTTGCTGGCAGTACGAAAGTTGCCCCACTTAAAGTCACTCCTGCAATCATTCCTGACTTATTATCAGTTATTGCATAGATTATCACATTACCATTAGGAGAGACACTAGGTGATTCATCTAACTTTGATTCTGTTAATGGTCTTATAAAATTTTCATCAAAATACTTTAAAGCTATTTGAAATTGGTTAGTTGATCTGTGCACAAAAATTATTCCTTCATTATTAGGAAGATAGGATCCCTTCGCATTGTAATTACCTTCAAATGTTAGTCTGCTTGGTTTGGTATTAAATTTTGTGAGATCTATTTCATAAAGTTGAGGTGATCCTGATCTTCCGGAAGTAAATAATATTTTTGTGCCTTTAGGTGACCAACTTGATTCAGTATCAATCGAATAATGTTTTGTAAGCCTAGTAAGATTCTTATTGACTAGGTTTAAAATATAAATTTCTGCATTTCCATCTTGAAATAAAGTTAAAGAGAGGAATTTGCCATCTGGAGACCATGCGGGTGAACTAATTTGATGGTCATTCTCTATTACCATTTCTCTTTTGCCAGATGCTATTTCTTGAATAAAAACTTTTGCCATTCCAGTTTCAAAAGAAACATAAGCAACTTTTTTAGAATCTGGTGACCACGAAGGAGATATGATTGGTTCATTGCTTCGCAATAACTCCTGTTCATTTGCTCCATCTGCATCAGCAACATAGAGAATATAATTTAAATTATCATTATCAATAATTTCATTAACATAAAGAATCTTTGTAGTTGATACCCCTCTCATTCCAGTAATACTTTCATAAATCCCATCACTGACATAATGTGAAAGCTGTCTTAATCTTCCAGGAATTCCATAAACAGTTGAAGATCTAATTTTTGTTTTTCTACTTACATCATAAATTTCATAAGTTGCTTTTACGCTCGAATTATCTTCATCAGATATTTTGCCTAGAACTATGAAGTCTATATTTAGAAGTTTCCATTCAGAGGAGTTAATTTCTTCAATGCTAGTTGGAATAGACAACAGCATAGATTCATCAAGAATATAAAATTCGCCTGAGCGTAAAAGATCATCTTTTATTACCTTAACAATATTATTAACTGAACTTACATCACTTTGAAATGGAATGATTGCTACTCTATATGGATTTTCAGAACCTTTGGTAATTTCAAGCAGTAATTCTGCAAATATTAAATTGGGGAGAAGAAAGAAAATAAAGATTTTTTTCATTTTGATGGATTAAAACTTATGGTAATATTTTTAAAAATATCATCATAAATATCTTTATTCAATTCTTTAAAAAATGAGAAAGTTTCAACTCTTTTGACTGCTTGAAGTGCAGAATTATCGAAGCGAATATTGCCACTACTTTTTATTAGATTAATACTAACGATCCTGCCTTGAACATTTGTTTTAATTTTAATATCGCATTTAAGACCATCTTGAATATTCTTTGGCTTGATCCAAGCATCCTCAATGAGCTTTATCATCAGAAAACTATAATGAGCAATATTTTTTTCCAATTCACTCAAGTCAGCAATATCAGATTCTTGTTTAATCAGGCTTTGTAAGTCATTAATATATGCTTGCTCGCTTGGCTGCTCAAAGTCTAATTTATTATCGGTGGATGATGATATTACCTCTTGCTTTTTTGCTTGGGGAATTTCTATCACTTCAGGATCAATTTTTTTTGAATTAATTTCATCAACAATTATGTTTACACTAACTGCTTTGCTTAAGATGGGTCTTATTTGTTTTTCTGTATAGAAAAATCCAATTAAATATAAAAAAAGGACAGCATGAATTAGAAATGAAAGAAAGGACGCTTGAAGGTAATCAAATCTAGTTTGCATAACCTGTGGTAACTATTCCTATTTTTGAAATCCCAACACTTTGAACAGCTGCCATTGCTTTTGCAACACTATTAAAACTTACAGATTCATCGCTTTGAAAAACAACTTCTATTTCAGAATTTGCTTGATATATAACCTCAGCTTTACGTTTAAGTTCATCTAAAGGAATTGGAAGGGTTTCTTCACCCAAATTAAGATAATAATTGCCATTAGAGTCAATAGATATTACTAATGGTTCATTTTGAACTGACATCTTAGTGGTATCTGTTTGTGGTAAATTCACCTCTATTCCCTGGATTAATAGTGGTGATAGAACCATAAAAATGATCAATAAAACTAGCATTACATCAATATATGGCACTACATTAATTTCAGCATGTAACTTCTTTCTTTTCGCTAGGCGATAAATCATTTTTTATTTTTTAAAACTTGTCTATAAAAAATACTGGCGAGCTCTTCGGCAAATATTGTTGTAGATTGAGAAATAGAATCCGATTGTGAAGTAAATCTATTAAAAGCAACTACAGCAGGTATTGCTGCGAATAAACCCATAGCTGTTGCTATTAGAGCTTCTGAAATACCTGGAGCAACTGCATTAATAGTTGCCTGCGTTGCATCCGCTAAACCTTGAAATGAAGTCATAATGCCCCAGACAGTTCCAAATAAACCTATGTAAGGGCTTACAGATCCAGCATTTGCAAGAAAAGGTAAATGTTTCAACATATCTTCTTCATCTCTTGCAATAGCCACACGCATTGATCTGTTTATGCCTTCGAGATCTAATTCTGTAACATTATTATCGGATTTCAATCTATTAAATTCCTTAAATGCATTTCTAAATACGCTAGAGGAACCTGTAAGAATTAATTGATCATTATTTACTTCCTCAAATAGAATATTAAGGTCTTCTCCTGACCAAAATCTATTTTCAAACTCTATATTTAAATTCTTAATTTTTCTGTATAAAAGATATCTCTCAAATATGATGATCCATGAAATTATAGAAATTAATAATAAAATTACCATCACGCTTTTGACTACGAGCCCAGCTTCAAGAAATAAATTAATTGCTGATATATCATTCATTTTTGTTTAACCATTAAAAATTGTTAATAATTTCTCAGGAAATGGCTTAGGTTTACTTTTATCTAAATCTAAGAAACATACCTCAACCTCTCCTCGACATATAATAGTATCATTTTTTACGTTAATAATATGTTGGCAAAAAAGCAGTCTAGCTTTTGAAATAAAGGTTACCGAGGTTTTAACAATAAGATTTTCTTCGAGCCTAGCTGGAGTAATATATCTCAAGTTTATGTCTCTAATAACAAAGGCTCTATTTAATTTCTCAAGTTCATATTGAGATATTCCTTGATCAATAAGAAATTGTGTTCTTGCTCTTTCAAAATATTTTAAATAATTTGCATGATAAACAATTCCTTGGAAATCAGTATCTTCGCAAAAAATAATTATTGGAAAATCGTTACACTTGAAATCTTTCTTCATGAAGTTGAATATCTTTTTGAAATAACTCTAAAATGATCTTTACAAAATCTTCCCATAATAAATCAATAGTTATTAAATTATCTTTAATTTCTGAATTAATAGATGAAGCAAGTATTCTTACTTTTATTGGTCTTCTATTAAATTTGTAGACTAGCGCGGGAATTAGTGAATCCTCTTGTGAACAAGATCTTAGAACTTGATCCCACCATTCTTTAGGCGGCTCTCCTCCATCACCATATCTCTTACATTCAATACACCATCTTCCCAGTCTTAAATCTGGCAATTCTTTTGTTCTAGTTTGTTCAAGAATTCTTTTAACAGGATTAATTAAATTAAGATCTTTAACTAATAAATTTCCAATTTCTCTTTCAAAATTAGCACCTTTAGCTCTTGAATTAACTGGCAAAGCTATTCCTCAATCTCAAAATCATCTGAAAACTCCCCATTCGTATAAACCTCTTGAACATCATCTAAATCATCAAGAAAATTCATAATTTTTAAAACCTTTTCTGAACCTTCAGAGTCAAGATCTACTAAAACATCTGCTCTCATTGTAGTTTCAGCGTCTATAGTATCTATATTCTTATTTTTTAAAGCCTCTAAAACACCACTTAAGTTTGTAGGTGAGGTTATTACTTCAAAACCTGTTTCATTGGATGACATATCATCAGCTCCAGCATCAAGAACTACCTCCATAACATCATCTTCATTATAAGATTTTGCGATTTGTATTACTCCTAGTTTATTAAATAAATAAGCAACAGAGCCATCTGTACCTAAATTACCTCCAAATTTTGAAAAAGCATGCCTAACATCTGCCACTGTTCTATTGCGATTATCTGTCATTGTTTCAACTAATATTGCTACGCCATTAGGACCGTAACCCTCAAAGGTTATTTCTTCTATTTCTCCCATTTCTCCAGTGCCAGAACCTTTTTGAATAGCCCGTTTTATTGTATCTTTGGGCATATTCGCAGCATTTGCTTTATCTAATGCCAGTCTTAATCTAGGATTGTCCGCTGGATCTGGACCACCTTTAGCGGCAACTGTTATCTCTCTTATAACCTTAGTCCAAACTTTACCTCTTGAAGCATCTTGCCTTGCTTTTCTGTGTTTAATGTTAGCCCATTTAGAATGACCTGCCATTAATCTTCCTCGATATATGTAGATTCAATAAATAATTCTTCAAGTTGATTTTCATCAACTGAATTTGGTGCTTCAGTTAAAAGACATGAAGCGCTTTGAGTTTTCGGAAAAGCTATAACATCTCTAATATTTGTAGTGTTCGTTAGAAGCATAACTAACCTATCTAAACCAAATGCTATGCCGCCATGCGGAGGGCACCCTGAAGACAAAGCTTTTAATAAAAATCCAAACTTATTTTCAGCTTCTTCATCAGAGATATTTAAAGCTTTAAAAATTGTTTGTTGCATATCAGGACTGTGAACCCTAATGGAACCTCCTCCAACCTCATAACCATTTAAAACAATATCATAAGCCTCAGCAATAACTGTATCTGGTGAGTTATTTAAATCGTCTATTGATGATTTTGGCATAGTAAAAGGATGATGGAGGGATGTTAAATTACCTTCTTTATTCTTTTCAAACATGGGGAAATCAACAATCCAACAAGGTGCCCAATCACAAGTATAGAGATCAAGATCACCACCAATCTTTTTGATCAAACTACTCATGCTTAAATTAACAACATTATTGGAGCCAGCACCAAAGAACAATAGATCATCAGTCTTAAGATCTAAGTTCTCTATTAAACTTTTGATTGTATCTTTATGTAAGAATTTAAGAATTGGTGACTGTAATCCATTTTCTAAATCATTTACATTGTTAATCTTAATATAAGCTAATCCTTTTGCACCTAACTTGCTAACAAATTTTGTATACTCATCAATTTGTCCTCTTGATAAGTTATTTCCTTGCGGTATCTTGAGCGCCACTACTCTAGAACCCTCCTCATTTGCAGGGCCTGAGAATACCTTAAACTCCTCATTTGCAACCAAATCAGATATTTCTATAAGGTTTAACGGGATTCTAAGATCAGGTTTATCACATCCATAATCCTCCATAGCTTTATGCCAATTTAACTCTGGAATTTCTTTGACATCATGATTTACAAATTCTTTTAATAAAAGTTTTACCATTTCTGTTCCTAAAGAAATAATATCTTTCACCTCAACAAATGATGCCTCTATATCAATCTGAGTAAACTCAGGTTGTCTATCGGCTCTTAGGTCCTCATCCCTAAAACATCTCGCAATTTGATAATACTTATCAAAACCACCCATCATTAATAATTGCTTAAATAATTGTGGGGATTGAGGCAAGGCAAAAAAACTTCCAGGATGGACTCTGCTTGGTAATATATAATCTCTTGCTCCCTCAGGAGTTGCTCTAGTTAATATTGGTGTTTCAATTTCGTGAAAATTATTTTTATCAAGAAAGTTCCTAATACATGAAGTTATTTTAGAGCGTGAAACAATCCTATGATTCATTTCAGGGCGCCTTAGATCAAGCACTCTATTTTTTAATCTAACATCTTCATTTACTTCTTGATAGTCGTCTAGAGGAAAGGTTGGAGTTGCTGCTTTATTTAATAACTGAATGTTATCTGCTTCTAGCTCGATCTCACCAGTTATCATATTCTCATTAATTGTGCCTTCAGGTCTCTTTAAAACAGCACCTGATACTTTTATAACATATTCGTTTCTGCATTTATCTGCTATTTCAAATGCAGCTTTGTTTTCAGGATTAACTACTACCTGACATATTCCTTTTATATCTCTAACATCTAGAAAAATAATACCGCCGTGATCTCTTCTTCTATGAACCCAGCCACATATCGAAATATTACTATCAAGATCTTTTGATGTAACTTCACCACAATAGTGTGATCGCATAATTATCCCGCCTTTTTATCTTTTGACTTCTTTTGTGTAATTTTATCTTGTTTATTGACTTTCTTCGAACTAGATTCAACTTTTTTATCATCCTTTAAAAGGTTTTTCTTTTTACCAGTTTTAAAATCTGTTTCATACCACCCTCCTCCTTTTAATCTAAACGAAGGCGCAGATATCATTTTAGATAGAGAATTTTTAAAACATTTAGGACATTTTTTTACAGGATCATCAGAAAATTTCTGAATTAACTCAAATTCATAGTCACATTTCGAACATTTATAGTCATAAATAGGCATAAGTCTCTAAAAAAATATAAAATTATAAACTATAAGGATTTATATATAACAAAATTATTAAAATGCTGCTTTCAAAATTATTATTACCAACCCTCAAAGATTCGCCTCAGGAAGCTGAAGTAATTAGTCATAAATTAATGTTAAGAGCTGGGATGATCAAAAAGGTAGCTTCTGGTATATATACATGGCTACCACTTGGTTTAAAAGTTCTCAGAAACATAGAAAACATAGTTAGAGAAGAAATGGATGCATCAGGAGCTCAAGAAGTATTTATGCCAATGGTTCAACCTAAAGAATTATGGGAAGAAACGCAAAGATGGGACAAAATGGGGCCTGAACTATTAAGAATTAAAGATAGACATGATAGAGATTTCTGTCTTGGGCCAACACATGAAGAAGTTATTACTGACATTATTAGAAATAATGTAAAAAGCTATAAAGAACTTCCACTAAATTTATATCAAATCCAAACTAAATTTAGAGACGAAGTAAGACCTAGATATGGGATTATGCGTGGAAGAGAGTTTTTAATGAAAGATGCATATAGTTTTAATATGGACGAAGAATCTTTGCAAGAAACCTATCTTGCTATGAGGGAAGCCTATAAAACAATACTTGAGCGTATTGGTCTTGAGTTTAAAATTTCTGCTGCAGATTCTGGCGCTATTGGTGGAGATAGTTCAGAAGAGTTTCATGTATTAGCTGATAATGGAGAAGATACAATTGCAGTAAGTGATTCATCTGAATTTGCAATAAATACTGAGTTATTACTTAAAGAAGGTGAAGATATTCAATCTCTTGAAGGGAATCCTTCACCTGATGGTAAAGGAACAATTCAAATAAAAAAAGGTATTGAAGTTGGTCATATATTTAAATTAGGTAAAATTTATGCTGATGACATGAAAGCAAATGTTTTAAATAAAGAAGGTAAAGCTTCAACTTTATATATGGGTTGTTATGGAATTGGCGTTTCAAGACTTGTTGCAGCTGCTATTGAGCAAAATAATGATGAAAGAGGTATTATTTGGCCACATAACATTGCTCCTTTTGATATAAATATTATTGCTATTGGTTATGATAAGAATGAGGAAATAGCATCTGCATCTCAGAATTTATATAAAGAATTAACTCAAATGGGTTATGACGTACTTTTAGATGATAGGAAAGATGGATATGGTACAAAAATGAAGGATTCTGAACTTATTGGCATACCTTTAAATATTATTATTGGTAAGCAATATCTTGAAAATAAAGAAATTGAGTTAAAATCAAGAAATGGTGATAGTTCAACAAACCCAATTTCAGATATAAAGACAATACTTGATTTTTTTAAAGATAAATAATTCTATCTAACTTGCCTTAAACCAGATAGGTGAAGTCCAGGCTCTCTCTTGGATTGTTGCATCAATATCAGGTCTTGGCTTTTCTCCTGCTCTTATTGAATCCCATGTAGACCATCTGCATGAAGGATTCTCTAATACACGAACATAATAAAAAGCATTTTGATTCTTTACAAAATCTGGATCTTTCCAAAAAGTTTTTAATTCTGAATCACCGACATTGCTTGTAGAACAATTACTAAGATTCACTTTAGCTCCATTGTCTGGACAACGGTGTGTTGCTGAATCAACATCTAAATTATCTGAGCAAGCTACATCATATATTCTTTCATTATGTTCTCCATTTTCTATCCAGCCTTTAACTATTTGTGCACGTTGTAACTTTCCACTGTAAGGATCTGCAATTGCCCATATTAAAAATGTAGGACTACCTATACCATTGGAGTAAATATTCCCACCCATTTGAGTAGAATTGGAATATGCTTTTTTTATAAGATTATTATCATCAAGTTTATAATTTTCTAAATGATAACCTCCAAAGAATCTTACTTTAATCCTAGGGCCTGAGGTTGCAAAAGTTTCTTTATTCTTAAAAGCTTTAAAAATAGACTCCCTAGTATTTTCTTCTGCCCATACCCCAGCAAGACCTGAAGCTCCAAAGTAAATAAGACGACCGCCAACTGCTAGGTAGTAATTATCATTAATATAAGTCATTGAATTTTTCTGCATCTTGCTCATGACAAAACCATAAAATTTATTAAATGGGACTGATCCCCTTAATTTTGGGGTGCCGTCTAAAATACCTACTTTAGAAATAAAAGTTTCTTCATTGTAAGAAGCTCCTCCAACATGACTATCACTTGATCCTATTAAACCAAATTTATAAGGATTAGAAATCCCCTGCTCTTCAATGGTTAAACCTCTTAAATAAGCATCTCTAACATAGGCACCTTTTATATTTTTCATCTCATTTGATTCTTTATATGAAGTATCTGTTTCAAATGAGGCCCATTCATCATTCTTTGAAATTAATGGATGAGTTTCTGAAGTTCCTTTAACCTGTGTGATTTCTACTAGAGGCTCATTCAGCAATCTATTTGTTGCATAAGCATCATCAATTGGACCACCATTAAAATATTCCAAAGAAAAAGCAGAACCGCCTGAAATATTAGAATTATGTGGGATAGCTAAACTGTCTATACCGCCTGCTCTAAGATTATTCATCCAATCCCATAGTGGTTCGGGATTCATACTATCTAGTCTAGAAAATATTTTATTTGGAAGATTTGAAGTATCTTTAAATATAACATTGCGGTGAAGATAATTATCATATAAATCCTCGGCAGAAGTGTATTCATATCCAGCAAAGGTTGTAAAAAATCCAGGTTTATATGCATTATCAGCAGCTTTTATTGTTTCTTTCCATACACTTTGCTGAATATCATCTACAAGATTTCTATCAATTGAACCATCTCTGAGACCACCAATTGTATTTCTAGCAAATTGTTGAAAAAGATTTTGTCTCTTTAAAAGTTCTAAAAAATTATTAGAGATTGATTTATTTAAATTATGAAGAGGTTTTGTGTATTCATACTTAGAGAATCGTGAACTTGTATCTGCCGCACTTGGCAAAAGACCAAGAAAGATACCATGATCGGTTACGGCATAGAAATCAAGAGGCCTTCTAAGTTGTATATCGTATCCTGTTGGGTGAGGAATTGGTTTGCCTTGAGCATATTTGTAAGCTAACTCGGGAGTGCTTATAGTTCCAAATGTATATGCATCAAATGAGTTAGATGTATGAATATGCAAGTCACCAAAATATGCATTTTTATTTAAATTTGGTGAAGGTAAAGATTTTATATTAATCGTATTATCTTTTTTGTAATAAGACTTATCTAATGAAAATTGAACCTGTTGAAATTCATCTATTGATCTAAAAATAAAACCGTAGACTAAAAAAACGACTACAAGTATAAGAGAGAGAAAAATTCCACCTTTTTTTTTCATAATTTAATTAATTTTAAAACAGTCTAAATTTAGTATTGTTATAAGATCTAGATATTTTTAAAAAAGATGAAGTATTGCTTAAATTCTTTCAATTATAGTCGCGTTTGCTGTACCACCACCTTCGCATATAGCTTGAAGTGCATATTTGCCCTCTCTTCTTTCAAGCTCATGAAGCATGGTAGTCATGAGTTTGGCTCCGGTTGCACCTAAAGGATGTCCAAGTGCCATAGCTCCACCATTAACGTTTAACTTAGCTTTATCAGCCCCAAGCTCAATAGCCCATGCTAATGGAACTGGTGCAAACGCTTCGTTAACTTCATAGATATCCATATCATCGATACTCATTTTTGCTCTAGCTAAAACATCGTGTGAAGCTGGAATTGGACCTGTGAGCATAAATACTGGATCATCACCAACAACTGATAATGCTATTATTTTTGCTCTTGGATCTACTTTAATCTTTTTTAACCCCTCATCATTACAAATCATAATTGCAGCTGCACCATCAGTTATCTGACTAGCATTACCAGCAGTAATAACTCCACCCTCAGTAACAGGATTTAATCCAGCTAAAGCCTCTAATGATGCATCAAATCTAATTCCTTCATCAGCAAATACCATATCATTATCATTATGCTCATTCCTTCCAGCTAATGGCAAAATCTCTTTATCAAAATACTTCATTTCAGTGGCATGCTTAGCTTTTTGATGACTTTCTAAAGCAAATGAATCTAAATTTTCTCTAGATAGCTTCCATTTTTCTGCGACTAGTTCAGCACCAGTGAACTGGGAGAAAAATACACCTGGATATCTCTTTGCAATTCCTTCTGCACTAAAAGGAAATCCATGGCCAGCATCAAAACCATCCTTAACACTTGCACCAATTGGAACCATTGACATTGCTTCAACTCCACCAGCAATAACAACATCTTGAGTACCAGACATTACTGCTTGTGCTGCAAAATGAATAGCTTGCTGAGATGATCCGCATTGTCTATCAACAGTAGTTCCTGGAACAGATTCAGGCAAACAAGATGCAAGAACAGAATTTCTTGCTAAATTACCAGATTGAGCACCAACCTGATCAACACATCCAAAAATAACATCATCAATGTCCTCAGGGTTAATACCTGTTTGGTTTACTAACTCATTAAGAACTTCAGCACCAAGATCTGCAGGATGCCATCCGCTTAATTTACCATTTTTCTTACCACCAGCAGTTCTGACAGCGCTAACTATATATGCATTATTTGAAGTCATGTAACAAAATCTCCCTATTTAGATTAGTAATAATGCTAATCTAAAGTAAGGAGAATTACCAATAATTAATTTCTATTTTTTTACAGGCTTAGCATTTGAAACAATATATTCAGATCTTATTGCCTTAAGTAAGGAGTCTCTAATTTTCGTATTTTCTTTTAGAAAATTACTTGCATTTACTTTGCCTTGTCCTATTTTTTCACCGTTATGGCTATACCAGGAGCCAGCTTTCTCAACTAATCCTATTTTTTGTCCATAATCTAAAATTTCACCTTCTGAATTAATTCCTTGTCCATACATAATTTGAAACTCTGCCTGTCTAAAGGGAGGTGAGACTTTGTTTTTAACAACTTTAACCCTGGTTTCGTTTCCAATAACCTCATCACCCTCTTTGACTGCACCAATTCTTCTAATATCAAGTCTTACTGATGAATAAAATTTAAGCGCATTCCCGCCTGTTGTAGTCTCAGGACTTCCAAACATTACTCCAATTTTCATACGAATTTGATTGATGAAAATAACAGTTGCACCTGAGCGTTGAATATTACCAGTGATTTTTCTTAATGCCTGCGACATAAGCCTAGCTTGAAGTCCAACATGATGATCACCCATCTCACCTTCAATCTCAGCTCTTGGAACTAAGGCTGCTACTGAGTCTACAACTACTAGATCCACGCTATTAGACTTAACTAACATATCAGCAACTTCTAAAGCTTGCTCACCTGTATCAGGCTGAGATAAGAGAAGATCATCTACATTTACACCGAGTTTTGCTGCATATTGAGGATCAAGCGCATGTTCCGCATCGATAAAAGCAGCCGTTCCTCCATTTTTTTGACACTCAGCAATTATCTGAAGTGTTAAAGTTGTTTTACCTGAAGATTCTGGTCCATATATCTCAGTTACTCTTCCTTGAGGAATGCCACCTATGCCAAGTGCTATATCTAATCCAACTGAGCCTGTTGATATTGATGGTATATCGAGATTTTCTTTATCTCCCATTCGCATTACAGTACCTTTACCAAATTGCTTTTCTATTTGAGATAAGGTCTCTTTAAGATCTTTAGTTTTATCTGTAGCCATGATTACTCCTTACTGTATATTTATACAGTATAATAGAAAATCTCTATAAATCAAATAGTTTTCTATAATTTTGTTTTTTTGTACGTTAAAATCGTTTTTTCTTTAAAAGATAATTATGACATTCGTTGTTACAGAAACTTGTATTAAATGCAAACTTACTGATTGTGTTGAAGTATGTCCTGTGGACTGTTTTTATGAAGGTCCTGAATTTCTGGTTATTCATCCAGATGAATGTATTGATTGCGGATTATGCGTCCCCGAATGTCCGATAGAAGCAATTTTTGCAGATGATGAATTGCCAAACGATCAAATTGATTTTATAGAGATAAATGCTCGACTTTCTGAAGTTTATGAAAATATAACCGAAGCTCGAGAGCCATTGCCTGAATCAGAAAAATATAAGTCTATAAAAAATAAAAGGCACTTTATCGACGTATAAAATTATTATCTTTATAAATCTTAGATTAAATAATTAAAATAATTCCCGAGCATATAATTAGACCACTAAAAAATACAATAATTGAATCTTGGTAAGAATCTAATAAATAGCTTATAAGTTTTGGCATTGTTAAAAGTGACAATAACGCTCCCATAGCAAATGGCATTAGAATCAAAAAGTTTAAATTGGTAATCGCCTCAATTACAGCTTTATAAAACCCAAAAATAAGAAGTATTGCACTTCCAGAAACGCCCGGGATAAGAAAAAAAGAAAAAGCTACAAAACCAATAATAATGAGATTAAAAAAACTTAGGTTAATGAGGTTACTAGGAAAAAATGAAATAATAATACCTATTACAAAGCCTAATAAAAAATAAACAAAAATATTAAGACTCCATCTAGATATTTGTTTATAGGCTAGTAAACACCCTCCTATAAACATAATTACTCCTAAAATAATATTAAAAATTACAGTAAATTCGCTATGAAGAAATAAAATTAAATTTGAGAAGACCAATACACTGATTATCATTGAAGCAATGAATGGTAAAACTAAATCTAAAGAAAAAATATTATTTAACTTTGTAGGGTTGAAATGAAGATTGCTAAACTTTAGTTCGCTTAAAATTTTTATTAACTTTTCATATATACCAAAGAATATAGCTACTGTGGATCCAGAGATGCCAGGAAGCAACTCTGCAAATCCAACAAATATTCCAGCTATTACAAACTTTAATCTCTCATTCATTAATCATTTCCATTAAGTGACTTGCCTGGAAGCATCGGAACAAATGCAACTTCATCATAGAGCTCTTCTTCAAAACTATCTTTAAGCTTGGTAATAACTGATAGTTTTTGCTCATCAGAATTTCCTATAGGCATAATAATTTTTGAATTTTCCTCACAACAACTTAGTAAATCTTCTGGGAACTCCCTTGGGGCCGCCGCACAAATAACTCCCTCATAGTTTTTATTTTCATCCCAATCTTGATATCCATCTCCATGCCTTACAACAACATTAAATATTTTTAGCTCACTGAGATTTTCTCTCGATTTTTTTACTAAAGGCTTGATTCTCTCTATAGCATGAATTTCTTCAGCAAAATAAGATAAAACAGCAGACTGATAACCACATCCAGAACCTAATTCAAGGATATTTTTAAATAATATTCCTCTACTCTGAGTATTAGATATTAGTAACTCTGTCATTCTCGCAACTATGTATGGCTGAGATATGGTTTGTTGGTATCCGATTGTAAGGGATCTATTTTCATAGGCCCTAGATCTTAAAGCCTCATCTATAAATATGTGCCTAGGTATTTGAGCCATAGCATCTAAAACTCTAAAATCTTTTATTCCCATTTCGAGGAGAGTTTCGATCATTTCCTCCCGAACTCTTCTAAAGGTAAAACCAGAATTACTCATTTACACAGAATATTGATTAATGGGTCGTCTTGATTATCAGCAGTTAAATTGTAATCAAGAAATGAAAGAGATATAAAACCTGATTGAACGGCCTCTACATCTGATAAATAATCTTCTTTAATAGGCTCTCCTTGCAAATTATATCTATAGGTTTTTGAATTTTCAGATGAGGAGACTTCAAGAGGTTTTGCCGGAACTCCTCTTCGAGATAATCTTGTAAATTTAATTCCTTTTATATCTTTTTCAGCTAGATCAGGAAAATTTATATTAATAACTCTATTAGAAAATTCAGATGGATTATCAAAAATTGTATTAATAATTTCTACTGATTTATTTGCAATATATTCTGGATCTTGTGCATCATATGATGCCACTGAAATAGCTACAGGAGGAAATTTTAAATTTCTTCCTCCAACAGCTGCGCCAACAGTACCTGAATATAAAACATCATTTCCTAAATTTGCACCATGATTTATTCCAGATACAACCATATCTGGTTCAAAATCTAAAACACTTAAAAGCCCAAAATATGTACAATCAGCAGGTGTGCCATCAACTGCATAAGTATGATCATCTAATTTCTTAATTTCAGTTTCTTTTAGAAAAGAAATTGCAGCACTCA
The DNA here is from genome assembly GCA_902557645.1 of uncultured SAR86 cluster bacterium. GTDB lineage: Bacteria > Pseudomonadota > Gammaproteobacteria > Magnimaribacterales > D2472 > MED-G78. The sequence goes on along the minus strand of CACEAP010000003.1, from coordinate 187,538 downwards.
TTCCACTACAATTCTTAGCTGGTGCTATTATAAACACCTCATGAAATTGTGATAAAACCTTGTATAACGCTTGAATATTTGGCGCATCATATCCATCATCATTGGTTAATAAAATTTTCATTCTTTGTACTTAAGATTTACAGCAGTTTGAACAGCAATAGCTTTATTTTTTCCAATAATACCAATCTTTTCCGAGGTTGTGGCCTTTAAACCAATTTTTGCTTGATCAATTTGAAAAATGCTTGCAAGAGAGGTAAGGATTTCTTTTCGAATAGGGTTTATTTTCGGCTCTTCACATATAATAGTTGCATCAATATTATAAATTTCTAGATCTAATTTAGAAATTTCATTCATACATAGTTCTATAATTTGTTTACTATCTAGGTCTTTATTTTTTTGATCATTATCTGGAAAAAATAAACCAATATCCCCAAGCGCTGCAGCTCCTAATATAGCATCAGCAATAGAATGCAATAAAACATCTCCATCAGAATGAGCATTAATTGAATAATCGCAATCAATAAAATGTCCTCCTAAAATAAAACCAGTTCCAGGTTGATATGTGTGCAGATCAAAGCCAGTCCCAGTTCTTGTATTAAATTTATTAACTAGTTCAAGATCTTCAGGGAAAGTAACTTTTATATTTGAAGAATTTCCAAGAATTTTTAAAACTTTATAACCCATTCTCTCCATAGCATAAGACTCATCAGGAACATCAATAGAATCATCTATTGCTGATATAAGGGCATTATATAATTTGTCTATTTTACAAATCTGGGGAGTTTGCACTATAAAAAAATCATCTCTATCAACTGTTATATCTTTATTTTTAGAAATTTGTTTTATAGATTCATTAATAGGGGTATAAAAATACAAACAATCTGCCTTTTTACTTAATATTGTTTCTACTATTAAATTAATATCATCACCTTTAATGTTAGGCCTTGCTACATCGTGAGTTAAAACATAATCATAATCTTTTAGATCTATACAGCTTAGTGCATTTAAAACTGACTTGGCTCTAGTATCTCCTCCTTGAATAATCTTTATCTTAGGGTCTTTATAAAATTCTTGCTCTTTAATGTATTGATCATTCTTATTCACAGGAATAATAATTTTAGAAATAGTAGAGGAATGAATAAAAGCACTAACAGTTTTTTGAATAATGTTTGTCTCATTGATAGACGAATATTGTTTTGGCATATTAGATAAGAATCTTGAACCAATCCCTGCTGCTGGAATAATAGCTAAAATATTATTTTTAATCATTTTGATTTTCTAAATCTGTATTATTAAATTTTATAAACTCTTCATCTGGCATTGATAAATTAAGATTTTCTCTAGCATAGTTCTCAATATGCTCTTCATTATCTTGCGCATTAACAATTTCAAATATTAACTCTTCATTGGCATCTTTTATGCTGTCATTTCTATTAGTCAATTCTTGGTTCTCAATAATTAAATTACCTCTCTCTTTATAACCATTTTCACTTACAAAGAGATTGTAAAAGAGGATTAAAATAATTAACGATAAAAAAATAATTATATAAAGAGGTAATTTCTTCATTAGCCAATATGAAGATCAGAATAATCATCTTCAATCCATAAAAGACGATTATATTTAGCAACTCTATCAGATCGGCATGGCGCTCCTGTCTTAATTTGCCCCACCCCAAGACCGACTGCTAAATCAGCAATTGTTGTATCTTCTGTTTCACCTGATCTATGTGAGACAATTGAAGCATAATTATTTAGATTTGCTATATCAATAGTCTTAATGGTTTCTGTTATTGATCCTATTTGATTAAATTTAATTAATATTGCATTTGCCAAACCTGCGTCAATTCCATCTTGGAAAATTTTTGGATTGGTCACAAATAAATCATCTCCAACTAATTGACACTTTGAACCTATTTTTTCAGTAAGTAACTTCCAGCCAACTAAATCATCCTCATCCATTCCATCCTCAATAGAAATAATTGGATATTTATTAACTAAGTCGGCTAAATAATTTGCAAATTGCTCTGAATCCAATGATTTTCCTTCACCCACTAAATGATAACTCTCATTTTTATAAAATTCACTTGCAGCACAATCTAAAGCAAGAAAAATATCTTTTCCTGCTTCAAGATTTGATTTTTCAATAGATTCAATAATCAGCTTAATAGCATCTTCATTTGAATTAAGGTTAGGTGCAAATCCACCCTCATCTCCAACAGCAGTGGCTAGATCTTTTTCTTTTAAGATATTTTTAAGATTCCAATATATTTCAGAAGACCATCTAATTGCCTCACTAAAGCTTGAAGCTCCCTTTGGAATAATCATAAATTCTTGGATATCTATATTATTGTCTGCATGCTCTCCGCCATTCAGAATATTTAACATAGGCATTGGAAGGCTAGGCTTCACTGTGTTGCCAGTAATGTCCTTATAAATATTGCTAAAATGGTTGAACAAACTTATTTTCTTATCTTTAGCAGCCACTCTACACATTGCTAGTGATACAGCTAAAATTGAATTGGCTCCAAGTTTGGATTTTGAATCTGTGCCATCTAATAATATTAATTCATTATCAATTTTTTCTTGCTCAAATGGATTTCTTCCTATGAATGCAGGCTGTATAAAAGTATTGATATTTTTTACAGCTCTCATAACTCCTTTTCCAAGAAATATACTTTCGCCATCCCTTAATTCTAAAGCTTCTTTAGAGCCTGTAGATGCTCCACTGGGTACTTTGACTTCTGCAGAAGTGCCATTATCAAGAGATACTCTGCAAGCGACTGTTGGGACGCCTCTTGAATCTAAAACTTGGATAGCTTTAATTGATTTTATTGTTGACATAAATATTATCTAATATCTAAATCTTTTTGATTTTTAACAAATTCATCTAAATCTTTGATTTGATTTAAAAATGGTTCGAGCATGTCTAAATTTAAAGCACATGGTCCATCGCATTTAGCTTGGTCAGGATCAGGATGAGCTTCTAAAAATAGCCCAGCGATTCCTTGTGAAATCCCAGCTTTTGCTAAACTTAAAAGATACTCTCTTCTTCCGCCAGCAGCATTACCCAAACCGCCTGGCAGTTGGAGTGAGTGTGTTACATCAAATATAACAGGATATGAAAAATTTTTAAGAATCTGAAAGTTTAAAGTATCTACAATGAGATTGTTGTATCCAAAACTATTACCTCTCTCGCATAAAGTTATCTTATCATTGCCTGCCTCAGAGCATTTCTTAATCATGTTTTCCATTTCGGGAGCAGTTAAGAATTGTGGTTTTTTAAATTGAACAATGGCATCTGTCTTTGCAGCAGCTACAACAAGATCAGTTTGTCTTGCAAGAAATGCTGGCACCTGAATGATCTCACATACCTCGCTTACTGGCTGTGCTTGATTTGGTTCATGAAAATCGGTGATAACTGGGCAATCAAAACTAGTAGATACTTTTTCTAATATTCTAAGCCCTTCATCAATGCCAGGACCTCTAAATGAGTCAATTGAACTTCTGTTAGCTTTGTCATAGGATCCTTTAAAGATCCAATTAATTTTAAGTTTATCTGTAACATTTTTAAATTTTTCAGCAACTGTCATAACCATCTCTTCAGACTCTAGGACATTAACCCCGCCCATGAGAGTAAGAGGATTATTATTACCAATTAAAAAATTTCTTAATTTAATTTCTTTCATTTAGATATATTAAGTGCTTTTTTGATAAAACTGTTAAAAATTGGGTGTCCATCTCTTGGATTAGATGTAAATTCTGGGTGAAATTGACATGCCATGAACCAATTATGATCTGGAATTTCTATCATTTCTACAAGTTTCCCATCTATTGATGTCCCAACAACTTTTAGTCCAGCATCATTCATTTTGTCTTTAAATTCAGGATTAACCTCATATCTGTGTCTATGTCTTTCAACAATTTCATTTTTTTTATACATCTTCCTTGCATTCGATGATTTAGCTAACATGCATGCCTGTCCACCAAGTCTCATAGTCCCGCCTAAATCTGAGTTAGAAGTACGTTTTTCTTTTTTTCCAGATCTATCATTCCATTCAGTTATTAATGCAATTACAGGATATTTTGTATTTAAATCAAATTCAGTACTATTTGCTTTTTTAAGCTTTAATACATTTCTAGCAAATTCAATTATAGCTATTTGCATTCCTAAACATATTCCTAAGTATGGAACGTTATTTGTTCTTGCATAATTACACGCATGAATCATACCCTCAATACCTCTTTCGCCAAATCCTCCCGGTACAAGAATCGCATCACTGAAACTTAATACTTTTTTTACATTTGAAGCATTAATATTTTCAGCTTCAACAAAAACTATATTTACTTTAGTTTTATTTTTAATTCCTGCATGTTCGAGCGCTTCATTTAAAGATTTGTATGAGTCTTTTAATTCTGTGTATTTTCCTACAAATGCAATATTAACTTCATGAGAAGGATTAATCTTGGCAGCTACTACCCTTTTCCAATCATTTAATTTTGGTTTTTGAGACTTAATTTTAAGTTTATCTATAATAATCTGATCAACTTTTTGCTTATGTAGTAAAAGTGGGATTGAATAAACAGTTGAAACATCATGCATAGAAATAACATTAGAGGGGTCAACGGAACAAAATAAAGCTATCTTTTTTCTCTCATCTTTAGGAAGCTCTTGCTCAGATCTGCATATTAAACAATCTGGACTTATTCCAAGCGATCTTAGTTCTTTTACAGAGTGTTGGGTTGGTTTAGTTTTTAATTCTCCAGAAACGTTAATGTATGGAACAAGTGTTAAGTGAACAAATGCAGTAAAGTTTGATGGTAAATCAAGTGACATTTGACGAATTGCCTCAACAAACGGTTGGCTTTCTATATCTCCAACAGTGCCCCCTATTTCAATGATGGCAACATCGTTACCTTTAGCGCCTAATTTAATTCTTCTTTTAATTTCATCAGTTATATGGGGAATTACTTGAACGGTTCCACCTAAATACCTTCCTTTTCTCTCATTCCTAATTACAGTTTCATAAACTCTGCCAGCAGTGAAATTATTTTTAGCTGATGCTTGAAATCTTACAAACCTTTCATAGTGACCTAGATCTAAATCAGTTTCTGTTCCATCATTGGTTACAAAAACCTCTCCATGTTGAAATGGGCTCATAGTTCCAGGATCAACATTAATATATGGATCTAATTTAATTAAAGAAACTTTTAAACCTCTTGATTCGAGAATCGCGCCAAGAGAGGCAGCAGCTATACCCTTTCCTAAAGAAGAAACAACGCCGCCAGTGATAAAAATGTATTTAGTTTTTGCCATCAATTAATTTTTATATGATGGGATAACAGAATATCAGATAATAGTTAATTGATAAATGAAATTAAGCAGAATCTTCAAATAAAGGCCTAGATAAATCAGCCCAATCTACTTCGTAGTCACTTTGAGCGTCTTCATACTCAAGTATACCAAGCTTATCAAAATTTTCTCTAACAGAATCAGTTAATAAACCGATTCTAGATAAATTAGGAACAACTCTTTGAAAGAGTAATTTTTGAAACATTTTATTAATGTCTGAAGATTGCTGAAATAACCTTGCTTCTTCAACATCCCAACCAAAATGATCGAATACATCAGTTGATACAAGTCTTTGACGACTTAATAAACATGCTTCATAGGCAAATTGTGCTCTTTCTTCTATCTCATCTTTTGACAAAGTAGATACAAATTCTTCTAAATAATTAACTCCAAAAGTTACATGTCTTGCTTCATCTCTTATAATTAATCCAAGCATATCTTTTAGGACTGGATCAGTAGTTAGATCTCTTGAGGATTGAAATGCAGCCAAAGCTAAACCCTCAATAATGATTTGCATTCCAATAAATTTTAGATCCCATCTTTCATCGGTAAGAATCTTATCGAGAATTGATTTTAATTCATTCCCAATTGGATACATCAACTTCATTCTTGTTTGGATGTATTTATTAAAAGCTTCAACATGCCTTGCTTCATCAAAAGTCTGAGAGGCTGCGTAAAGTTTTGCATTAAAAGTTGGTGCACAACTAGTCAATTGAGAAGCTACTAAAACAGCACCCTGCTCTCCATGTAAAAACTGACTCATACTCCAAGATTGTCGATGTTTTAAAAAATCTAATTTTTGAGCATCTGACATTTTTTTATATGGAGGATAATCATCCCAGAAAATAGGAAATGGTTCTTTTAGTTCTTCGTATGGTCTATCCCAATTGATATCCATTTCAACATTCCAATTAAGCTCTTTACCTAACTCATAAAGTCGCTTAATTCTATTATCCTGAATTCTGTAATCCCAATTGTATGAACCAGTTAAAGGAGTATTAAAAACTTCTGCAATATCTTCTGCATGTTTTTCTGTCATATACTCTGGAAAATCATCTTCATAAGTGATTTTTCTTAAGTTTTCTTTTACATAGTTAATTTTCATAAATTCTCATAAATAACTTTAACTCTAGGGGTTATCCTAGTCATAAGTTCATACGAAATCAAATTACTGTCTTTTGCTATGTTCGTATGAGTATACTCTTCGTTCCAAAGTATACACCAGTCACCAATATTACAATTAGATATATTAGTTACGTCTATTGATATAAGATCCATGCTTACTTGGCCAAATGTTTCTGCGACTTGATCATTGATCACTACTTTAGAATTATCCATGATTGATTGAGGGAAGCCGTCAGCATATCCTGCATAGACAATAGCGATTTTCATATCTTTTTTTGCAATAACTCTTCCGTTATAGCCTACTCTATCATTCTGTTTTATATTTCTAATTTCTATAACCTGTGACCTAAAAGTCATTGCTGATTTTAATTTATTATTTCCAAGAACCCCACCATATAAACCAATACCTGATCTTACCCAGTCAAAACATTGATCTGGATAATTTAAAATACAACCAGTATTGCCTATACTTTTTTCAAAATTAGCTTCTAATGCATCAGCAAGCTGATCAAATGATTTGAATTGTTTTTCATTTAATTGATCTTTGGGGTTATCAGAGCATGCCAAATGAGACATTAATACATACTTCCTTTTATCTAAATCATACAACTTATGCAGAGATATTATCTCTTCTGGAAGAAAACCAAGTCTGTTCATTCCAGTGTTTACTTTTAACCATATATTGATATCTGAGTTTTCAAAAGCAAATAACTGATTTTTGTTATGCACTACTAAATCAAATTTATTATCGTATGCAATTTTAAAATCATCTTCAGAATATACACCTTGCATTAAAAGTATTTTTTTTGATGTATATTTTCTAACTGAAGTGGCTTCTTCTAATCTCACTAAACCATAGCCATCCACAAGATCATCAATTGATTTCGATATAATATTCAAACCATGGCCATATGCATTAGCTTTTAATATAGCCATAAATTTAGTATCAGGTTTAAGTAAAGATTTTAAATAGATAATATTATTTCTAATTCTATCTATATCGATTATGAGCTCTGCTGATGGTTCTCTCATTCAAATGAATCGTAAAATCCATCATTTGAGAAATTTTCAAATCGTGTATATTCTTTTAAGAAAGTTAGATAGCAAGTTCCTATAGGGCCATTCCTTTGCTTGCCAATTATTATTTCTGCTTTATTGCCTTGGTCTGAATCTTCATTATAAACCTCATCTCTATATAGGAATAAAATAACATCTGCATCCTGCTCAATTGCTCCAGAGTCTCTTAAATCTGACATAATTGGTCTTCTGTTTGGTCTTGAATCCACACCTCTATTCAACTGCGATAGTGCAATGACTGGAACATTTAACTCTCTTGCTAATGATTTTAATGATCTTGATATTTCAGAAATCTGATTAACTCTATTTTCAGTTGATCCAGGTACCTGCATCAATTGAAGATAGTCAACAACAATAAGAGACAATCCATTTTCTTCTGATCTATGAAGTCTTCTAGATTTTGCTAAAAGCTCCATAGGTGATAGCAAAGAGCTATCATCAATATATAATGGTTTATTCTTTAATCGTTCACCCTCTTCAAATATTTGCTTCAATTCATTGTCTTTGAGCATGCCAGACCTTACTTTTTGTTGATCAATTTTACACATGCCTGAAAGCAATCTAGTTGTTAATGACTCTCCTGGCATTTCTAAACTAAAAATTAAAACTGCGCCTTCATTATCCTCATTTAAAAGAACATTTTCTGCTAGATTCATTGCAAACGCAGTCTTACCCATACTCGGTCTTCCAGCTACAACAATCAAATCTCCATTTTGAACTCCCTGTAACTTTGTATCTAAATCTTTAAAACCTGTAGAATTACCAATGATATTACCCCTTCCCATTTTAGATAATTCATGGAGTCTATCCATTGTTGCAGGAATGAGTTCATTCATTGACTGTAATGCGCTGTCAGATAAATTTGCTTGCTCATTAAGTGCAAAAATTTTTCTTTCAGCCTCATTTAAAAGGCTAGCACCATCTTGTCCTTGAGGATTATTAATTAACTCAGCAATCTCAGAATTTGTTTTCATGAGTTGGCGAGTAATAGACCTTTGTCTGATTATCTCAGCATATGCTTCTATATTGGCAGCAGTAGGTGTGCTTGTAGCTAACTCAATTAGATAATTTTTGCCACCAATTTTATTAAGTAGATTTTTATTATCTAATTTTTCAGAAACCGTTATAGGGTCAAGAGGTTTATTCTCTTCAATAAGCTCAAACATTGATTCATAAATCAATTGGTGGTCTTTTCCTTGAAAATCTTCATGATTGATTATAGGAGTGACTGTATCGAATCTTTCAGTTTCAAGCATAAGGCCGCCCAAAACAGCTCTTTCGGCCTCCCTTGCTTGCTCGTTTATATTTTGCGTTATATCAGACATGAAACATGATTTTTACATCATATTTTAAAATACACAACTACTCTGGCAATACTTTAACTAAAACTTCAACAGAAACTTCAGAATGAAGAGCTATAAAAATACTATGATCACCCTGTTCTTTAATAGGTCCATCAGGTAATTGCACTTCACTTTTATCAATATTAATGTCAATAGCAACAAATGCATCAGCTATTTCTCTAGTACCAACAGAACCGTAAAGAGCTCCTTCTTCAGTAACTGGAACTTTTATTTCACATGAAGCTCCCTCTATAGTTGCAGCTCTTCCTTGTGCTTGAGCTAAAGCATCTGCAGAGGCTGCAGCTAATTCATCTTTTCTAGATTCAACTTCAGCGATATTTTTTTCACTAGCAAAAGCAGCTTTTTTCTGAGGAATTAGAAAATTCCTCGCATAGCCAGACTTAACATCTACTATGTCACCAATTTCACCTAACCTTTGTATTCTATCTAACAGTATAATTTTCATGATTATTGATGCATATCCGTGTATGGGAGAAGAGCTAAAAATCTTGCTATTTTTATAGATTTGGTAACCTTTCTTTGATTTGATGCTGAAATACCAGTAACTCTTGCAGGAACTATTTTCCCAGTTTCAGTAATAAACTGCTTTAAGATATCAGTATTTTTATAATCAAAATTATTTGGTAATTGAAACTTTTTCATTATGCTTCCTCTTCTTCGGTAGGAGAATCTTTGGAATCCTCTTTGTCAGAGACTTCTTTAGTTGATTCCTCTAACTTCTTATCTTCCTTTACGGCCTTCTCAGGTTCTTCAGCTGATTCAGATTTTTTATTCTTATTCTCTAATGCTTCAGTTAATAAAACTGAGTCCTCTCCAGATAGGTCTTTAACAGCAAGTATTAAATGTCTAATGATAGCCTCGTCATACTTAATCTTAGTTTCTATCTCAGATATATTTTTAGGATCTCCCTGCATACGGTATAGCAGATAATGCCCTTTATGGTGATTATTTATTGAATAGGCAAGTTGTCTCCTGCCTATATCTTCTACTTTTTTTATTTCAAATGAGTTATCAGTTAGCAGTTTTTCAAATTTCTTTTGAAAATCAGCAACCTTGGAGGATAGGTTGGGATTAATGATTAATATTGTTTCGTAATTGTTCATATTTACCTTATGGTTAAAGATTTTCTCTTATTTAAGAAAACCAAGGATGGTGCATTCTAATGTAATTATTTTTTACAATCAATACTCACCTTTAGCCCAATTTAAAAACTTAGATATAAGGCTCTGATTATTTTCAAGAATAAAGTTCTCTTTTTTCTGCATGTGACCATGAGAGACTAAGCCAATTGATGTTGCATATATTGGATTTTGAAGTATATTTTCCATTCCTTGGAATTTTGAAGGCACTCCAAGTCTTACACTAGTTTGAAAAATTGATTCAGCCAATTCAACCACTCCTTCCATTTTTGAGGTTCCGCCAGTAAGAACAATTCCAGCAGGTATTTTTTCTTCAAATCCATTCCTGCTTATTTCTGCTTTAACTAGCTGGCATAGCTCTATATATCTTGGCTCAATAAATCCTGCCAAAGTCCTCCGCGCTAATTCTGTAGGCGCCCTTCCTCCAACTCCCCTAACTTCGATTACCTCTTCATCATTTGTAAATTCAGGTACTGCACAGCCTTGTTTCTGTTTTATATCTTCTGCCTCGGGTGTAGGGGTTCTTAATGCAACAGCAATATCATTAGTAACCATATCCCCTGCAATAGGAATATTTCCTGTAAAACCTATTGAGCCTGCTTGGAAAATTGCTATATCAGTTGTACCACCCCCAATATCAACTAAACATACTCCTAAATCTTTTTCATCATCTGATAGGATTGAATGAGAACTAGCTAACTGCTCAAGGACATAACCTTCAACTTTAAGACCACAATTTTTTACACACTTTTCAATATTCATTACTGCATTATTGGAACATGTAACTAAATGCACTTTTGCTTCAAGTCTAACCCCGGACATTCCAAGCGGGTCTTTAATGCAATCTTGATCATCAATAACAAATTCTTGAGGTATTACATGTAAAACTTTTTGATCTGATGGAATTGCAATCGCTTGTGCTGATTCAATAACCCTTTCTATATCAGAAGCGGAAACTTCTTTATCTTTAATTGCTTCGATACCTTGCGAATTAAAACTTCTAATATGATTTCCAGCTATTCCTACATATACTGATTTTATCTTTTCCTCGATCATTGATTGAGCTTGCTCAACAGCTTTTTGGATAGCGTCAGTTGTAACATCAATATTTACAACAACACCCTTTTTTAATCCGCTAGATGGGTATGAGCCAAGAGCAATAATTTCGAGATTATCTTGAGTATCATATTCACCTACAATACAAACTATTTTTGAGGTACCAATATCCAAACCAACTACAATATTTGATTCTTTTGAAGTGTTATTTGCCATAATTTAATGCTACCCCATCCTTATATCTTAAATCTATCATACTAGGTATAGAGTCGTTTTCGTATACATAATTTAAGCTTTGTTTAAAAGAGTTTAATCTTGCTTCTGAGATATCCTTACCAAATTTTATAGTTAGAGTGTCTTCAAAAAACAATGTCCAACCTGATGAATATTTGAAATCTAGTTTATTGAAACTAAATTTGGATAATGTTTCTGTATTGTTGATATATTTAATTAATTTACTTGCATCTTCAATTTGATTACTTGGGCAAAAAACTTTGATGAGATAATTATTAGTTTTATCAAAATTAAAAGTATTTAATTTCCTATCAATATAATATTTATCGTTCCATATAAACAAAGGAATCTTTGTAATAATGTTTATTTTGACATTACCATTAATTCTGAATACAACTTTAAAATCCTCAATCCAATCTTGGTTTAAAAGAATTTCTTTTATGCCTTCTTTTGAATTAGTAGATTTGAGATTTGTAATTAAATCTTTCTGAGAGGAATAGATAAAACCATCCTCAAAAATTATTTCAATATTCTTATATTGATTACATGAAGTTAAAATTACTAGAAAAAAACTTAAAAAAAATAATTTATAAATATGCATCATCAATTATTAAATTAACTAGTTTTTTGTATGATATGCCAGCTAGTGCTGCCGATTTTGGAACACAGCTATGATTAGTCATACCTGGAACAGTATTGATTTCTAAAATATAAAATTTACCCTCTTTATCTTGAAGGAGGTCTACTCTTCCCCATCCTGAGCAGCCTAAAGCTTTAAAAGCTCCCAATGATAAATCTTCTATCTCTTTCTTTAATTCTTTTTTAAAATCAGCCTCAATTAATTGAGTTGAATTAGAAATATATTTTGCATCATAATCATAAAAACTATTTTCAGTTTTAATCTCCAAAATAGGTAAGCATTTATTGTTCAAGATAGAAACGGTGAACTCTCTATGATTAATAGACTCCTCAAAAAGAAAACCTCTGTCAGTGTTTTTAGCACTTAAAACAGATTTACTTAAATCTGCTAAAGATTTTATTTGAAAGATATCAATACTCGAACCATCTTCCTCAGGTTTTAAGAATAGCTCTTTTATCTCCTCGCCATATTTTTCTTTAAAAATACTAAATGGCGATTGTATTTCTTTATCAAAAGTTTTTATTGAAAAGCCTCTTGGTGTTGGAATAGATTTAGATTCTAAAATATTTTTAAATTTACTTTTATTCCAAGTATTCTTGCATGCATCATAACTTGAGCCAGTATATGAAATACCCATTTCATCAAGATTTTTTTGAAGAGTTCCAGACTCACCCTCAAACCCATGAAGTGCAATAAAAACAATATCAAATTCTTTTAGAGAATTTAAATCAGATATATTATTAAGATCAACTAATTTAGCATCATATCCAAGATCTTGGCATGCTTGAAAAATACCTTCTCCACTTTTTATTGAGACTTCTCTTTCAGATGATGACCCTCCATAGAGAATTATAATTTTTTTTATATTTGCCATTTAGTCTTTATAGCAGCACAAATTAACGAAACGCTACCTGCTCCCTGAGTTACTAGAATATCAAAATCGTTAGAGGAGTGTTTAATATCATTTATGATAGATTTATCAGAGCTATGACAAGCATTTGACTTTCCATTTTGCTTAATACTTTCAAGCAGATTCTTAGAAGAAATGCCTTTGATGGGAGTTTCGCTAGCTTCATATATATCTAATAAAAATAGTGAATCTGGTAAAGATAAAACTTCAATAAAATCATTGTATAGTTGCGCAGTTCTAGTATATCGATGAGGTTGAAAAACCATGCAGATCTTTTTATTAGGGAATGCTTGATAAATTGCATTTATAGTAGACTTAATTTCTTCAGGATGATGACCATAATCATCTATTAAAGTAATTTCTTTCTTATCTATCTTTAAGTTATGCTTTTCAAATCTTCTAGATACGCCTCTAAATTCTTTTAAGCCTCTTTGTACATATTTAAGTGCTACTCCCTCCTCTAAGCTTACAGCAATTGCAGAAGCAGCATTGTAAACATTATGTATTCCTGCTAAAGGCAGGCTGAACTTATAAGTTTTATTTTTAAAGTGATCTATTAAGTTGAAATATTGGTGTTTGTTTTTATAGCAGATGTCTTTTATTTGGTAATCGCTTCTTGAAGAAAAACCAAATGAAATCTGTCTTCTTAGAATTTTCTTTGCAACTTTCTTAATATTCTTATCATCTTTATTGATTATAAGAGCACCATAAAAAGGAATATTTTCAGCAAACATTTGAAAAGATTTAAGCAGTTTCTCAATGTCGTTATCAAAAAAACTTAAATGATCATTATCGATATTTGTAAAAACTCCAACATCTGGCTGAAGATGCAGGAAAGACCCATCACTCTCATCAGCTTCTGCTATTAGGTAATTACCACTTCCTAATTCAGAGTTTTTACCAATACCAAGAACTTTACCTCCAACAATATATGTAGGGCTTAAAAGTGCTTCACTAAAAATACTTGCAATCATGCTTGTCGTAGTAGTTTTTCCGTGGCTTCCTGCTACAGCAATACTCTCATAACCTCTCATCAGACTCCCTAACATTTGCGCTCTGGGGATAATAGTAATGCCATTCCTTTTAGCAAATCTATATTCTGGATTTGAGTTCCTTATTGCAGATGACATAACTACTAGATCTGCTTTACCAACATTTTTTTCTTTATGTGTATATAAAACTTTAGCTCCAAGCTTTTTTAAATTAGTTAATGATTTTGATTTTTGAATATCTGATCCGCTAACCTTATAACCTTTTCTTAATAACAGATATGCTATTCCAATCATCCCTGAGCCTCCAATCCCAACAAAATGAATGTGTTTGATCTTCTTTAATGGATTCATAATTAATTATTCTCTAAAACTGAATTAAATATTTTCTGAGCTGCATCCATATGATTAGTTCTAAATTCTGCTTGTTGCCATATTAAATATTCTTTAGTTTCAATTATATTTTTTATAATATTTTTTAAAATATCTATTCCGTGTTCTTGCTCATGCACCAAACCAATTCCATCTTTTTCAACATATCTTGCATTAAGCAATTGATGATTATCGACAGCATTTGGCAGAGGTATCATTAAAGTTCCTTTTTTCATTGAAATAATTTCAGACAAACTAAGCGCGCCAGCTCTGGATATTATAAAGTCAGCCCAATCAATTTGAGAATTTGGATTATCAAAAAATTCTCTGACCTCAACTTCCTTAAAATTCGCGTATAACTTTTCTACTCCTGGTTTTTTACCTTTTCCGCATTGATGTCTTATAGATATTGGAATGTTAATATCATTGAATATAGGTGGCAGATTATCATTAAGGTATTTAGCTCCTTGACTTCCGCCTGTAATATAAATTTTTACATAATCATCAGTTCTATTTTGTATTTTTGATACAAATGATTTTCGAATAGGATTTCCTATAACTTCCGATCTTTTTAAATTCTTCTTATGCAATGGCATTCCTAGAAATATCTTTTTTGAAAATTTTGAAATAATCTTATTTGCTGATCCTAATACTGTATTTTGTTCATGGACATATATAGGTTTTAAAAGTATCAATCCAGCTATAGCTGCTGGAATACTTATAAAACCGCCAAAAACAATAATTGAATCAACTTTATTATTCCACAAAATCTTAAGCACTCTAAAAACATTCATAGGCAGACTTAGTAAAACTAAAACTTTACTCAAAATGCTATTTCCTCTATAACCATTCATATCAATGTGTTCATATTGAATTTCTGAGATATCTTTTATGGCATTTCTTTCAATTAAATTATTGGTGCCTAAAAAAATAGCTTTATGGCCATTATTTATAAACTCTTTACTGACCTCAGTTGCTGGATACACATGCCCGCCGGTTTTGGCTGCTGCTATTAAAATATTCATTTGTTAGTAAAATTTATTTTCATTATTAATTCTAAGCACTATTGCGATGAAGGACATCATGATAATCATGCTTGTACCTCCATAACTTATAAAGGGTAATGTTAAACCTTTTGTTGGTAGAAGGCCTATATTTACTGCTAAATTAAATATTGCTTGAACAGCAATTAAAAAACCAATACCAAAAGCTACAAAGCCTTGAAAGTACCTCTTTAAAATTAAAGATTGCATTGCAATAGAAAAAATAGAATAAATCATTAAAGAATACATTGATATCAAAAAGAATACTCCGAGAATGCCCAACTCCTCTACCAAAACTGCAAAAATAAAATCTGTATGAGCTTCGGGTAAAAACAGGTTTTTTTGGAAGCTATTACCAAGCCCTAATCCTATCCAGTTAGCTTGACCTATTCCAATTAAAGAGTTGCTGAGTTGCCAACCTGCACCTAACTGAGATTCAAATGGGTCCATAAATGACATCACTCTTGTTAATCTAAATGGGGTGAAGTAAATAGCAATGAAGCCCAGTGTCGCGAGGAGAAGTAATAATAAAAAAAATTGAAAAAAAGATATGCCTGCAAAAAATAAAATTGCTACAACAACTGCACATATAATCGCTGTTGAACCTAAGTCAGGTTGAGATAAAATTAAAAACGAAACAAGCCCTAGCAATAATAAAGGCTTTACAAAACCCCTCAAGGTACTAATTTCATTCATTCTTCGAACACAATAGCCTGAGGTGTATAGGATCATACTAAATTTGCATATCTCAGCAGGTTGAATATTTATTGGGCCTATTCGAATCCATCTTATACTTCCATTAACCTCAGTACCTATTCCTGGCAGAAATAATATTGCCAATAAAATTATGCTTATAAGCAAAAATAACCAATCTACTTTTTCTAATAGAGTTGAAGGAACCAAGAGAAATATAGTAAAAATAAAAATACCGACGCCAATAAATAGAGCTTGTCTTGTTGCAAAGTGAAAAGGGTTTCCAGTCATATTTTGTGCAATATATATACTAGATGAAGTAACCATTATTAGGCCAAGGCATATTAATCCAACTAAAGAGATGATTAGAAAAATATTATTTCTATATATCATTAGAAAGTATTTTTTTTACTGATTCATTGAAAAAAATTCCTCTATCTTCAAAGTTTTTAAAATCATTTCCACTTGGGAATCCTGGTGAAAACAAAATATTTTGAGACGTTTCATTTGATATTTTTAATAGTGCCTCATTAAAGTTTTTAAAGATAATCTTATTTTGATGGTCTATACACTTATCTATATCTAATGCATGCTTTCCAATAATAAAAATATTTTTTGGACCCTTGACTGAGAACTTTCTAAAGCCTTCTTTTTCTGGGTTGCCGCATACTATCAAATGATACGAAGAATTTTTAAAATATTTATTTGCCTTTTCAATTGCATATTCTAGGGAATGCATATTTGTTGATTTTGAATCATTAATAATTGATTTTGAAATCATTTGGAATCTGAATGGTAAATCAGCTAATTGTATAGCTTCTGCCTCCTCTCCAGTAATCCATTTATATAGCTCGAATGGATCATTTTCAAAAGAAGATTTCTGTGCTTCAAGTATTCTTTTTTTAACCCGCTTATATTCCTCAAAACTCCCATGATAATCTATGTGATCAGGAGCAATATTTAATAAAACTCCATAATCAAGTTCTATTGATTCTAATTTATCTAATTGTTGACTTGATAATTCAATGATTGAATAATCTGCTCCATCTTTTAGATGATTTAAGACAGGTTCGCCAATATTTCCAATTAAATTGACCTGAAATTTTTTACTTAATAATTGAAAAAGATGAAAACAGGTTGTGCTTTTCCTATTGGTTCCAGTAATACCAATTTTTATAGAAGAATTCTCTGAGCAGAATATCTCTATATCTGTTTTAATGCATTGGTATTTCAAAGATTTAAGTTTTTGGATATTATTTTTTGTAATGCCTGGACTGCAGTAAATTACATCCCAGTTTTGATTTAATTCATTAGTAAAACGATCAGATATATAAAGAGATTTATTATCATCATAAATCTCATATTCAATATTATTTCTAATTAAATACTTTTCAAATGATTGTCCGGTAATTCCGTAACCATATATTAAAGACTTCACTTAATTTAATATTTACCTAATTTTTAAAGTAGCAAGAGCTACAAGTATTAGAATAATGGTTATTATCCAAAACCTTACTATAATTTTTGGCTCTTCCCATCCCTTTAATTCAAAGTGATGGTGTATCGGTGACATTAAAAATACTCTTTTGCCTCTTAACTTAAAAGATATTACCTGAATAGCTACACTTAATGTTTCCATAACAAAAACACCAGCCATAATTGCAAATACCAATTCATGTCTCAATATCACAGCAATTATTCCTAAAACAGCTCCTAAGGTTAATGAGCCAACATCTCCCATAAATATTTGAGCTGGGTAGGTGTTATACCAAAGAAATCCTATGCCTGAACCTATCAAAGCTCCACAAAATACAATTAATTCTCCAGATATTTCTAAATGGGGTAAATATAAATACTCTGCAATAACTATATTTCCCATACCATAAGCAATTAAACCTAATGCTCCGGCTATTAAAATAGTAGGCATAATAGCGAGGCCATCTAAGCCATCTGTTAAATTTACTGCATTTGAAGATCCAACTACTACAAAAGTAGCTGCAAATATAAATGCAAATGGACTCATGCTAATTAAAAGATCTTTATAAAAAGGGACTATAAAAGCAGTTTCGGGAGAAGTTTCTGCTGAAAAATATAAATATGCAGATGCAATAGATGCAAATAATGTTTGTAAAATAATTTTCTGCTTACTTGAAAGGCCGTCTGAGTTTTTAGCTTTAACTTTAATATAATCATCTAAAAAACCAACAAAACCAAAAGCTATAGTTATAAAGATAACTACCCATATATACCTATTTGAAAGGTCAGCCCAAAGTAAAGTAGATATTATCAATGATAAAAGTATTAATAAGCCGCCCATTGTAGGTGTGCCTGTTTTCTTATAATGACTTTTTGGGCCATGCACTCTGACATGTTGTTCAAACTGAAATTTCTTAAGGAGATTTATTACATAAGGACCAAGTACTATAGAGATAATTAATGCTGTAACTGTTCCTCCAATAGTTCTTACAGTTAAATATCTAAGTACATCAAAACCTGGATCATAATCTACTAAAATTGTTCCTAAATACTCAAACATTTATAAATCTTTCCATTATCATTCCTCTTGAACCTTTAATTAAGATAACATCTTTTGCAGTTACATTTTCTTTTAAAAAATTTCTTAAGTCTTCTTCTTGTTTAAAAAAAAAGCCTCCCTTGCCAAAGCTATCAATAGTATTTTTTGTTAAATCTCCAAAGCCCAACAAAGTATTTATTCCTCTGTTCTTAGCATATTCTCCAATCTCTTTATGATATTTCTTTTTATACTTTCCTAGTTCTAACATATCTCCTAATACTAATATGGTCCTTTCTTTATACATAGATAATAAATCAATTGATTTTCTTGTAGAATCAGGATTTGCATTATATGTGTCGTCTATTAATAAAGATCCTCCTAACCACTTAGATTTAATTTGCCTCATCTCTTTAATAGCATCATTCTTCAATACATTAATAAAAAAATTATTTGTATTTCCAAGACAATAATTAACTGCAAAGCTTGTCAAAATATTTTTTATATTATGCTCTCCATTTAGAGAAGTTGTAATCTTTAAGTCCTCTTTTATATATCTTGAAGCTATATAGAAATTCATCTTGTTTTTACCGAATTTAATTTTTTTTGGATAAAAGTCAGCACTCTTATCCATTCCGAAAGTTATGATTTGAATATCGCTTCTAATATTTTTCCAAAAGTTTAGATTTTTCTTATTTTCATTAGGTGCAACAAGATAACCATTCCTTTTAATATTAGATACTAGTTCTGATTTAACTTTTAATACCCCTTCTATATTTTTTAACATCTCCAAGTGAGATTTGCCTATATTTGTTATTACTCCAATATGTGGTTTGATAATTTTACTCAGATAATGAATATCTTTTAGTTTTGAAGCTCCTATTTCTAAAACAATATTTTTTGATTTCTTGGATGCATTCATTAAGCTTAAAGGCATGCCAATTTCATTATTAAAATTTTTTAATGTTTGAGAGCTTAACTTTAAAGTGCTTGCAACAATGTTTGTAGTTGAAGTTTTTCCACTACTTCCAGTAATAGCAATAGTCTTACCATCATATGATTTAATTATGTTCTCTGATATTTTCTTTAATGCTTGGATAGTATTTTTAACATAAATGATTCTATTATTTTTTGTTTTTAAAAACTTCTTGTCATCAGCAATAATAATCGATGCTCCTTTATTTATAGCTATATCAACAAAATGATTCCCATTGAAGTTTTTACCTTTAATTGCAAAGAATAAAGCACCCTTTTTTATAGTTCTCGTATCAATAGAAATGCTTCTTAACGGTATATTCTTAGCTATAGGAATCTCAAGAAATCTTGATAAGTCATTTGAATTACTTATAAATTTCATTAACTACCTCATGATCACTAAACTTTGTATGCTTTCCGTTAATTTCTTGTGTTTTTTCGTGGCCTTTTCCTAATATCACTAAGCAATCATTATGACTTATTAATCTTGTTCCATAAATAATTGCTTTTTCTCTATCTTCAATATCAAGAACTTTCTCTAAATTATTTCCCTTGCAAGCATCAAAAAAAATGTTTTGAAAAGATTCGTTTCTTGAATTATCTGAAGTAAATATTACTTTATTACTATTCTCTATTGCAGCTTTAAGCATTGCAGATCTTTTAGATTTATCCCTATCACCTCCACATCCTAAAACAACAACTACATTATTAAAATAATAATTTACTGATCTAAGAAAATATTTTATAGCTTTAGGATTATGAGCATAGTCAATAATAATATTGGCATTAATATTGGAAATAACCTCTGCCCTTCCTTTGGGAAGAATTAAATATGATAAATCATTAATTTTGTTTGAAGTAAATAAGGCGTCTTTTAAAAATGGGTATATTGCAAATATAAGATTATTTACATTAAATTCTGGAAAAATGGAACAAGAATACTCGAAAGTATTATCAGACGTAATAGTAAATTCAGTTTTTTGAAAATCTAAATTAGTAATATTAAAGGATATATCACTTAAGGTATTATCTTGACCTATCGTCACCAATCTTGATGAGTTTTTATTGTTATTAAGTAAGCCTTTGTATTTTTTTATTATTTGATCGTCAATTGCAATCTTCCCATCAGTCATATCTAAAATCTTGAATTTTGCATTAGCATATTCATTAATATCTTTGTGATAATCGAGATGATCCTCTTCAATGTTTAAGATTGCAGCATAAAATAATCTTATATCCTTTAAGCGATCTTGATCTAAAGCATGAGAAGATATTTCTATTGATATATTCTCAATATTAAAATTACATAAAGAAAGAATCTGAAATAATTCAAAAATATCTGGTGTAGTCTTTGATGACAAGGAGGAATTAAATTTTCTATCATTATATTGAAATCCTAATGTGCCAATATATAGAGAATTAGATTTTTGTTTTCTAAAAAGTTGGTGGCATAAAAAAGCTGAAGAAGATTTACCATTTGTACCGGTAAAACCATAAAATTTGGGCATAAAATTTACAGGCATTTGATACAATTCCTTTAAAAAAAAGTATATTTTGCTCTTTGACCCTTCAACTGCATCTTGAAGATCTTTGACATAAAAAATGTTTGTAGATTTATCTTGGAAACTTTCATTATTATGAATTGCTATTGATGCTCCTTTACTTAATGCTTCGTGAATATAATTACTGCCATGTTCTTTTGTTCCAGGTAACCCAAAAAAAATAGAGCCATTTTTTGCTTCTTTCGATGAATTTGTTGCATGAGAAATTTTTACTCCATGTGGAAAAGTGATGCCCAAAATTTCTTCTAACTTACTCATCCTCAAAATAACCTAAATAATTTAATGTGTCTTTAGCAATTCCTGCAAATAAAGGAGCTGCTATTTCACCTCCCTTATACTCATTTAAACCAGGCTCATATATTGAAACAAAAATAGTTAGATCTTTCTTATCAATTGGTGCTATTCCAGCAAATGATGCGGTATATATACTTTTTGCATAACCTCCACTCTTTGAACTTTTATGCGCAGTTCCAGTTTTTCCTCCTACCTTATAACCTTTTACTTTTGCTTTGAATCCAGAACCATTCTCCACAACATCCTTTAAAGCAAATAAAATTTTTTCAGCCGTATCTTTTGAAATTATTTGTTCTTCATATTTATATTCATTATTTTTAATGAGAGAAAATTCTTTGAATACTCCATCATTTGCAAATACTGAATAGGCTGAAGCTATTTGAAATGGACTTGCGTTAATGCCATATCCAAAACCTAAGTTTGC
The DNA here is from genome assembly GCA_902557645.1 of uncultured SAR86 cluster bacterium. Classification (GTDB taxonomy): domain Bacteria; phylum Pseudomonadota; class Gammaproteobacteria; order Magnimaribacterales; family D2472; genus MED-G78. The sequence goes on along the minus strand of CACEAP010000003.1, from coordinate 165,779 downwards.
TATCTCTATATCTGACATATTTGATCTATTATTGATCTCTCCAAAAGCAGAAGATGGGAAATTAATATTAATAGGTTTGCTAAAACCAAATTTTTTATAATTATTAATGATATTTTCTGATCCTAACATTAGTGCAATCTTAGAAGCGCCAACTTGACTAGATTTTGTGATAATTTCATATGATTTTAACAACCCATGATTTTGTACATCTGAAATAGAGTAATTATTTAATGACATATATCCTGGAGAAGTATCAATAGTATCCTCTATATCTATAAACCCTTTATCAATAGCAGATGCCATAGTGATGGGCTTTAACACAGAACCAGGCTCATAGGCGTCCAATAATGCTCTATTTTTTTGGATCTTTCTGTAGGGATTATTAGGGTTATATGATGGATAACTTGCCATTGCTAATATCTCTCCAGTATTGTTATTAAGAACAATAGCTGAGCCAGATTTTGCTTTGCTTCTTTTTATAGATTCAGCTAATTTTTTATATGTAAAGAACTGAATATTGCTATCAATTGTTAAATAGAGATCTTTTCCAGGTTCTTTTGCATCAATAATAATTGCCTTAGATATTATTTGACCTTTTCTATTTCTATAGAACTTTTCTTTTCCCTCTTTGCCTGATAAAAATGAGTTATAACTTTTTTCAATCCCTTCTAAGCCGAAGTTATCCTTACCTGAAAATCCTATAAGAGGTGCGATTTGATCCCCAAGGGGATAATGTCTTGAATATCTAATTTCAATTTCATAGTTAGTTATTGAAGATTTTTCTATTTTTGATATTAATTCTGATGATAAATCTTTATGAAGAACAGTTTTTTTATTATTTAAATTAAATTGATTAAATGATTTATCAAAATTAAGTATTTTTTGCAGGGCTATAAAGTCCTCTTCTTTCATGTTTCTTAGCGCATACAAATCATAATGTGTCAGTGTGATAGCAAGAGGTACATTGTTTCTATCGTAAATAGTTCCTCTTACTGGAGCAGATGTTCTAAATGCAATATGCTGATTTTGGCCCCAATCTTTTAAAAAATTTTCTTTATCAACCTGTAAGTAAATTACCCTTATAAAAATTGCTAAAACTGCAATAATTAAAAAAATAATTATTAATAAAAATCTCCAATTAAAATAATTTAATTTCTTCATTCTTTGATATTTATAATTACAGGTTTCGTCTTTTGCATTTTTAATTCTTCTTTTGCATATTTTTCAACTCTTGCGGGTGAATTTAAAAAATATGCTTCTGTTTTAAGCTTATATTCCTCTTCCTTTAGTTTTTGGTATTCATTATTAATCTTATCTTTATTTCCATACAAAAGACTTATTTCCCATCTAACCTTAATCTGTTCAAATGATAAAAATAGAATCAGCAATATTTGTAAGAACAATATAAATAAATTATTAAGCTGCATTAATTTTTTTAAATACACGCATTATTGCGCTTCTTGAACGTTTATTTGAACTTATTTCATTAGCAGTAGGTCTAATCTTCTTAGCAATGCAATTAAATTCTTTAGTAATAACAGGGTTTATAGGTATTTCTCTAGGAAATGCTTTTACTTTTGTTTTAAAAGATTTTTTAACTATAGAATCTTCCAATGAATGAAATGATATGACAACAATTATGCCATCAACTTTTATAATCTTTTTAGCCTTTTCTAGAGCTGCCTTTAATTCATCTAATTCATTATTTATAAATATTCTTAAAGCTTGAAACGATTTTGTTGCTGGATGAATTTTAGAGATTTTTCTGGAAGAGGCTGAGAGAATAATCTCTGTTAATGAAGAAGTTCTAGTAATCTTATTCTTTTTTCTTGATAGACATATAGCTTTTGCAATTGATCTAGCATTTTTTTCTTGGCCATATTTAAATAAAACATCAATAATATCTTTCTCACTTGCTGCATTAATCCACTCTGAGACAGGTTCACCTTTATTTGGATCAAACCGCATATCTAAGGGGCCATCTTCTTTAAAACTAAAGCCTCTAGATTTATCATCAAAATGCGTAGAACAAGTTCCTAAATCAAATAAAATACCATCAAGAGATTGTGTTTTAAATATATCATCTATCTCATTAAATGATTTATGTAAAATCTTAAATCTCTTATCATTAAAAAATTGCTTACCATAAGCAAAAGCTTCTGGGTCTTTATCAAGGGCTGTAAGTTCTGCGGTTTCTGAAATTCTTTCTAGGATAAGTTTAGAATGCCCACCTCTGCCAAATGTGCAGTCTGCATATGAGCCATTGCTATTACAAACTAGAAATCCAACAGCTTCTTCCAGTAATACTGGAAAATGGAGCATTTTAGTCTACTTGTTTTCGCATAAAAGTCGGCACATCAAGGAAATCTAATGCCTCTGCAGACGATGTGCCAACTTCTTTACTGGTTTTATCCGTTGGAATTTCTTTGTTTAAACCAACAGGGTTCAATTTTATTGAAGCATTTCTTTTGTTATCTACTGCTAATGTCGGAGCTTTTTGATTAACTCCCGTTGCAACTATTGTTACCAACAAGTCATCATCAATATCTTCATCTATTACAGTTCCGTATATTACATAGGCGTCATCTGCTGTAAATTCTTCAACGATATTACTAACCTCTTCATAATCATTTAAAGTTGGCTCTTTACCAGTTATATTTACTAAGACACCTCGCGCGTCTTTTAAATCTATATCCTCAAGTAGCTCACTGCCAACAGCTTGCGATGCAGCATCTGCAGCTCTATCTTTGCCGCTGGATCGGCCTGTGCCCATCATAGCAATACCTTTTTCTGACATTACTGTTTTGACATCTGCAAAATCAACATTAATTAATCCATCTTTCATAATAATGTCTGAAATGCCTTGAACAGCGCCTTTTAATACGTCATCTGCTTTTGCAAAGGCATCAGTCATGGTTGTATTGCCCCCTAGAACTTCTATTAATCTTTGATTGGGTATTGTTATTAAGCTATCTACTTCTTCTACAAGAGCTGCTAGTCCTTGCTCTGCTGAGGTCATTCTTCGAGGGCCTTCAAATTTAAAAGGTTTTGTAACCACAGCTACTGTTAATGCACCCATTTCTTTTGCAATTGATGCTACAACTGGTGCAGCTCCTGTTCCAGTGCCTCCACCCATTCCAGCAGTTATAAAAATCATGTCTGCATCAGCTAAGAGCTCTTGTATTGCTTCTCTATCTCCCTCCGCAGCTTGACGACCTATCTCAGGATTTGCTCCAGCGCCAAGGCCTTTTGTGAGGTTGCTGCCTAATTTTAATGAGGTAGCTCCATCAGCTCTTTTAAGAGCCTGAGTATCAGTATTAGCACAAATAAAATCAACACCCTTAATATCATGATTAATCATATGGATGACAGCATTACCTCCAGCACCACCAACACCGATAACTTTTATTCTAGCTTGTTCGTTCTGATCTACTACTTCCCAATTCATACCAATCCCCTTTTTAAAAAGACATTTCTTTTATACTAGTTGGAAGAACTACATCAAGAATCTCAGTAGCTAAACTTCCTCCAGTTTGACGTAAATTCCAGTTTTCTGTATTCCAAATCTCAAACTTGTTACCCATACCAACAAATGAAATTTTATTTGTCTGATCTAATTGAGCATAATCAATAAGTTCTTGTGGTAATAAAATTAACATTCTTCCATTAGGATTAAGATCAGTCACGCTAGCATTACCTAATATGGTCCATTGAATATTCCTAACTATAGGATCTAGTCCTTGGAGTGACTGAAGTTTTAATGATATTAGTTCCCATTCCGATCCTTTATATAATTTTAAGGATGGGTATTGTGGATCTTTTGTTACTACAACTTTTGATTCATTGCTTTTAATAAAATCAGTACGATATTTTGCAGGTATTGAAAACCTGTGCTTCTTATCTATTGATATCGTGTTGTATCCAAACATAAAGTAGTTAACTTTTAATTATTTAACACACTTTATAACATTTTTTACACACTTTCACACACTTTTTTTTATTTTTTTTAAAAAATTGAGTTGGTCTGTAAGCCGGATTCTGTATAAGATGATCATCTATCTTGGCAATGTGTCGCCACAAAGCTCTAGCAACCTACCCAAATCCTAAACGAGCAGCCTAAGGATTTCTATTTGGTCTTGCTTCAGGCTGGGGTTTGCAATGCCTTAAATGTTACCATTTAAGCGGTGTGCTCTTACCACACCATTTCACCCTTACCAATTAATTGGCGGTATATTTTCTGCTGCACTTTCCGTAAGCTTACGCCTCCCAGGTGTTACCTGGCGCCCTGCTCTATGAAGTCCGGACTTTCCTCTAAAATAAATTTTAGCGATCATCCAACCAACTCGGTGCTGATTATAGACATTTATTTATCTATCAGCCAATTATATATATCTCTTTTATTTTGATTAGTTATTGTTGCTATAAGCTTAGCTGCATCTTTAGGGGGTAAAGTTTTCAAATATAATTCCCGAGTTCTATTATCAAAAATGATGTCATAAGGCTTATTATTTGTTCCATCAACAACAATAACAAATTCTCCTTTGAGTACTATTTCATCATTCTTAAGCTTTTCTTTAATATACTTAATAGTGCCTCTTAAAGTTTCTTCAAACTGTTTTGTCATTTCTCTGCATAAAGCGATACTTCTATCTTGAGATAGATTTTTACTAAGGAAATTTATGGTGCTGCTAATTCGTTTTGCTGATTCAAAAAAAATAACCGTATCATTGGTTCTTTTTAAAAAATCTATTATTTCTATTTGAGATTTATTTTTTCTAGGGAAAAAGCCCTTAAAAGTAAATGAATCAGACGGCATGCCAGATAATATCAAAGCATTAATTACAGATGAGGGTCCTGGAATCACTGTATATTCAATATTATTTTTTATACATTCTTGTGATAAGTAATATCCTGGATCGGAAATACATGGTGAGCCTGCATCAGTAATGATTGCTATCTCTGAGCCGCTATTAAGTTGCTTTATTATCTTTGGGGTAACTTTATCTTCATTATGTTCATGAAAAGATATTGTTTTATTATCAATATTATATTTTTTTAGTAACTTATTTGTATTTCTTGTATCTTCTGCATAAATGAAATCTACAGTTTGAAGAAGACTTATTGACCTCATAGAGATATCATTTAAGTTACCAATGGGACTGCATATAAAATTTAACATTTTTTAACTTTTGAAAAACATAATATCATTAACAAAATTCTATTTTATTTTAGCAATATTGTTGCTAAATAACTGCGCAACATCTATAAATAATAATTCAGAGCGGTCTATTCCTAATAATTACTCTGTTTTTGACCAAGCTTTGTCTATAAATAAGCTCTTTAATGAAGCAAATAAAGATAAAAACAAACTAAAAATAGATAGAGAATTAATCTTAGAAGCGCTTAAATATGAATTTCTTGATACAAAAGAATTAGATGCTCTTATTACATTAAGTGAATCTGATCACCTAGGCCCACATGGAAAAAAAGTTATACAAGATTTAATTAAAAATAATAATCTTTTGTTAAAACAAAACTATATAAGTCTTAACTTTAATGTTGATGAAGAGTATAAAGATTTATTGTTGCAAGCTGCAATCAATTTAAAGCATTTAAAAATTAATCTTGTTTTTGACAATAATCAAAATGCATTTATTGTGAATTCAAACCCCCTAAATGAAAGACTTCCTATATTTTGTGAATCCTTTCAAACCGATCAACTTGATTCTGTTGAAAAAGCTATATTCGCTAATAATGATATAGAAGAAACAGAGACATTAATTATTTTTGAGACAGCGTTTCAAGATAAGCAAAGTGAAATAAAAAAATTACATAATAATATTAAATCTATTCTTTATTCAGATGAACAATATGAAATATTTGCATCTGATAATTTAGGTGTTTCTGAAAACATAGCTAGACACAAAAAAATTGATGCTTTACTTCCAAAAATCAATATTAACAATACCCCAAGAATTCGCAATGATATTAAGAATATATACTTTTTATTAAGTTACGAAAATGCAAAAGGTGTTGTACCAGCATTTAGATATAACTATTCACTAGATATAGATTCATATGCATCTATAAATCTTATAGAAAATATTATTGATATTAATAAAATTTTAGACTTTGAATCGCTAATAATGCCTGTTTCAAATCAATTTAGAGATAATATATTTTTTGATCAATTTTCTGATCAATCAGATATCAAAAACAGATTGATTTATGACAATCTCCATGACTTGTTATTGATTTTAACTTTAAAAGAGAAAGGTATTAAAAATGCTATTGTTAATGGCAGAAGTGGAATTCTTTTTTTAAATCAAAATAAATGCATCATAAGAGAATTACCACTAAAAAGAATTAATGCTGATGGTGGATTTATAATTCCCTAAGATCTCTTTCTAGAGGAGATAAACTATCAAGAAAGCCTGGTCTTTCAAAGATTCTTTTTTGATAATCTAATAAAGGCTTTAAATGTCTATTTACTGGTAAATTAATTCCAATTGATGGGAGTCTCCAAAGAATAGGCCCAAAACAACAATCAACAAGAGAAAATTCATCACTCATAAAAAATTTAAACTCTTTAAAAGTTGATGCTATTGATGCTATTTCGTGTAATAGCTCTTCTCTTACTTTAATCAATTCTTTTTCAGATAATGATTTCTCGATCAGAGTATCTACCATTGGGCACCACTCTTTATCGATTCTTAACATTAAAGTTCTGCAATTTGCTCTGGCAACTGGATAAACTGGCAATAAAGGAGGATGGGGAAATCTTTCATCAAGATATTCCATCATTACTCCTGTGTCATATAAGCCTAACTCTCTATCAACTAGAATAGGCAACTTGTGATATGGATTAATTGAGAGTATTTCTTCTGATGTCTCCTCAAGAGAAGATTCTCTAATTTCACATGTAATATCTTTCTCAGCTAGAACTATTCTAACTCTTTGACTGTAATGGTCGTCTCTATCTGAATATAAAATCATAATGTATTTATCCTAATGATAATCTTTTTGATACTCTCTATATAAGAGAGATGCAAGAGATGTAAAAATAATAAAGAAGAATACCACATACCAACCTATTCTTTCTCTCTCAACTTTATCTGGATCGCCGACATAAGTTAAAAAATTTGTAAGGTCATATATTAATTTATCAAATTCATCTTTGTTTAATATTCCTGTCCCAGACTCAACAGATAAAAACCCGCATTTTTCTTTTGTGATTGTATTTCCAAAATCATCCCTCTTTTCACCACCATTTTTAGCAATTACTGGAATCTGTTTACATATTAGTTGCTGATTTCCTTGAAGAGATGCTAAAACATTAGGCATGGCTGCACCAGGATATACTAAATTATTAACCCCATATTGCTTAGATGAATCTTCATAAAAAGTTCTTAAATATGTATAAACCCAATCAGATCCATGCAATCTTGTTACTAAGGTTAGATCAGGAGGAGCCACTCCAAACCATTCCGCTGATTCGGTTTTAGACATTGAGCCTGCCATCAAATCACCTGGTTTTACAGAAGCATCAAATACAAGGTTATTAAAAAAAATCTCTTCTGGTATCTCTAGATCAGAAGCAACTCTATTCCATCTTGAATATTCCAATGAATGACATCCATAGCAGTATGTTAAATAAGTTGAGGCTCCTCTTTGTAAAGAGGACATATCTGTTAATGTGTGTTTAAATTCATCACACTCGCCGTAATCTTTACAAGGCGCACCTTCAGCAGAAAATGTATTTTGTATAAAAAAAATACAAAATAGAACAAAAAAAATCAGAGATAAATGATAAAAATTTATAAATCTTTTAGCGATTAAATTCATAACCTATCGGGAACCGGTTTTGTTTTTTCTATGCTTGTATATATTGGCATTAATAGAAAATAGCTAAAATAAATGACTGTGCAAATTATGCTCATTGTTTTTCTATGCTCAGTAACACTAACAGTTCCTAAATATCCTAATGTTATAAAACTTATTCCAAACATAACTAAAGCAATTTTACTCAAAATACCTTTATATCTTATAGATGCTACATTACTCCTATCTAACCAAGGTACTACAAAGAAAACAGCTACTGCTGCTCCCATTGCTGCAAACCCACCAAGTTTATCTGGTACTGCTCTTAATATTGAATAGTAAGGTGAGTAGTACCATACAGGGGCAATATGATCAGGAGTTACAAGGGGATTGGCTTCTTCATAATTTGCATATTCAATAAAATAACCTCCACCTTCTGGGAAGAAAAACATAATTATTGCAAAGACAGTCATAAAAACTCCAATTCCGACTAAAGCATTTAAAACTTTATATGGGAAAAATGGAACACTATCTAAAGGAACTCCATCCTGATCTGTATGTGCTTCAATATCTACTCCCTCAGGATTTCCAGCTCCTACTTCATGAAGTGCAACTAAATGAAGAAAAACTAATGCAATTAAAACTAGCGGAAGAGCAACAACATGAAGTGCAAAGAATCTGTTAACCGTTATACCAGATATATAATAATCTCCTCTTATCCATAATTCTAAAGATTCACCTATATATGGAAGAGCTCCAAATAAGGAAATAATAACTTGTGCGCCCCAATATGACATTTGGCCATATGGAAGAACATAACCTAAAAACCCTTCAGCCATCATGGCTAAATAAATTGTGCATCCAAAGATCCATACAAGCTCTCTAGGTTTCTGATATGAACCATAAAGCAGGCCTCTAAACATATGTAAATACACCACCGCAAAAAACATAGATGCGCCTGTAGTATGCATATATCTAATAACCCAACCATAATCAACATCTCTCATCATGTATTCAATAGATGCAAATGCTGCTTCGCCAGGTGTATAGAGCATAATTAGCCATATACCAGATACAATTTGAATTACTAAAACTACTGCTGCTAATGCACCAAAAAGATACCAAAAATTAACTTTTTTAGGAACAGGATGTTTAGAAAGATGCCTTTCGTAGGTATTTTGTATTGGCAGTCTGTGATTAACCCAATCAAATACTTTTGTAATTGTAGACATTATGACATTTCCTCATCTTCTCCAATAGTTAATATATTGCCCTTAAAATTATGTGGAGGGACTTTTAAATTTGTAGGTGCAGGAACACCTTTAAAAACTCTCCCAACTAAATCAAATGTAGAGCCATGACATGGACAAAAATAACCCCCTGTCCATGAAGCATCCCACGATTTAGGTTCAACTTCTGGAAAGAATTTTGGTGAACAACCTAAATGCGTGCATACACCAACTAAAACACTATATTCAGAACTTTTAGACCTAGTAGGATTTTGGTTTTTATATGGCTCATCAATTGCATCAGAATTAGGATCAGCTAATTTAGATAAGCTTGAATCCAAATTCTTTATAGCCTCAGCAGAATGCCTAATTACAAAAATAGGCTGTTTACGCCATCCAACTTGAATCTGTTGACCAGGCGCTAATTTCGTTATGTCAACTTTTACAGGAGCCCCAACAGCTTTTGCGGATGCGCTTGGATTCCATGATGCAATAAATGGTGTAGCAGCGAAAGGAACGCCAGCAGCACCAAATGCTGAGGTAAGCCCTATCAATACTTTTCTTCTTGAGTTTATTGTCTTCTCCTAAAGTTAAAAAATGTATAACTCTTGAAAAACTTTTAACGTTTTGAAAACTGTTTGCTTTTCCTTGCTTTAACTAAACCTGCTTTCTTTCTTTCAACCTTTCTAGGATCTCTTGTAAGAAGTCCAGCTGATTTAAGTTGAGGCCTTAATTCTTCATCGTAAGAAATTAAAGCTCTAGAAATGCCATGTCTAATAGCTCCAGCTTGTCCAAAACTGCCGCCACCTTTTACCATCACTTTAATATCAAACTTATCAATTGATTCAGTTAATTCTAAAGGCTGCATTACAAGCATCTGTGCTACCTTTCTTCCAAAATAAACATCTAGCTTTCTATCATTAACAGTAATATTGCCCTTGCCTTTTGTTAGATAAATTCTTGCAGATGAAGTCTTTCTTCTTCCTGTAGCGTAATGCATTTCTGATTTCATATTTTTGGTTCCCAAAGCTGAGGTTGTTGTGACTCATGCTCGTGCTGCGCGCCACTAAAAACTTTTAATTTTTTAAACATTTGCTTTCCTAGTTTATTTTTTGGAAGCATCCCTTTTACTGCCTCTTCAATGATTCTTTCAGGCTTAGTCTCATTAAGTTCTCTGAAAGTTTTTGTTTTTAGTCCTCCCGGATATAAAGAATGTGAATAATATTTTTTATCTTCATATTTAGAACCAGTAACTTTAATCTTTTCAGCATTAATCACAACAACATAATCCCCACCATCAGTATGTGGAGTATATGTTGGCTTATCTTTACCGCGAATTCTATCTGCAATCTTAGTTGCAACTCTTCCTAGAACCTTGTCTGTTACATCAATAACAAACCATTCTCTTTGAACTTCTTCCTTTTTTAATGCAAATGTTTTCATGTGACCTATATTATAAGACGGCAATAGTAATGTTTACGGAAATAATTAGCAATATTTTAATATATTTAATTTAATTTTTCCCTGAATTTAATAAATATTTTTTACTTTTCATTTCGTTAATTCTACTCTTTGATCTCTGCCATAAATACTGAAATCTATTTCCGGTATAGATATCTTCTGGATTTAAACCTTCATTAAAAAATTTAACTTTTATATTCTCTTTATAAGCTATATCAATAAAACTTATAAATCTTCTGATTAAGTCTGCTTCATCGTCGTCACATAAAACAAAATTATTTATTAAAATCCAATCATATTTATTACATATTTCTATATATTCCTTCGAACTAGATGCTTCTTTAAAAAAAACATTGAAACCAAGCCAAATAAATGAATTGCTATGACCATTACAACAAAATGTTCTTTTATTTATATCAACCTCTTTTTTAAATTCATCACATTCAAATGTTGCAGATATAAAGTCTTTTATTTTTTCTTCATTAAATGTTTCTTTAGAATTATTGCCAAAATCTGAAATTAAAGAAATTCTATAATCTTTAGCTCCTTCTAATTTATATACATTTAAATAATCAATAATAAGATTAACCGCAGATAAGAATTTTTGCCTTTGCAATCCATCTAAATAAAGATTAGATGGATGGGCATTAGATGATATTAAAAAATAAATATTTTTCTTGAAGATTCTTTGAAATAAATTTGTTATTAGCATCGCATCAGCAACATCCTCTACCTGAAACTCATCTATAAAAATTAATTCATGCTTGGCAGCTAATTTGTCTGCAATCAGATCTAATGGATTTTTTTTTCCAGAAAGCTCTTTAAGATCTTCATGAATGGAATGCATAAAATCTATGTAATGAAATTTAGATTTTTTAAGATCTAGCTCATCGAAGATTGTATTTAAAAGAAGAGTCTTACCTCTCCCAACATCCCCCCATAAATAAAAGCCTTTTAAAACATTCTTTGAACCCCCTAAAAATAATTTAGACTTTTTTGGCTTGTGCTTATCAAAAATTTCAATAAAATCAATTTGTGGCCGGTCTAAAGTAATACCTTTAGATTTTAATATGTTAATAATATTTTTATGAATCGACATAATGCAAAAAAAAATTAATCAGATCTTATTTGTTAATAATAAGATTATATATTTATTATTATTTGTGTTGTTTTTAGTAATCGTATTATCACAATTTTCAATAAAGAATGATAATAAATTTGTAAATGCTTCAGAAAAAGCAATTGCTTCGGTAGTAACAATTTATACATCTAGTAATATCAATACTCCAAGAAATTTATTTCAAAGAAACAGATACACTAATTCTGAGAATATTGGCTCAGGAGTAATAATCTCTAGTGAAGGCCATATTGTTACTAACAGCCATCTAATGATTCCAAATGGAAAAATTATAATTGGGCATAATAATGGCGAGATTAGTGAAGGTATCTTAGTTGGTCAAGATAATGATTCTGATATAGCAGTAATTAAGACAGATGTTAATTTTCCAATGGTTCAAGTAGAAATTGGAAATAGCTCAGAGGTAAGAGTTGGTGATAAAGTTCTAGCGATTGGAAATCCATATAACATAGGTCTTTCGGTTACTAGCGGCATAATAAGTGCAACAGGAAGAGATTATGGAAATCCATATCTAGAGTTAATACAAACAGATGCTGCTATAAATCCAGGAAATTCAGGTGGAGCATTAATTAATGAAGAAGGTTATTTAATCGGTATTAATACAAAGATTTACTCTAAAACTGGTTCATATGAGGGATTAGGATTTGCTATTCCTTCCGAAAAGGTTTTTCAGATAGCATCTGAATTGATTAAGTTTGGCAAGGTAAGAAATGCATGGATAGGAAACTTTAGAGTAAAGCCAATTAGACTAAAGAACAATTTAATGGCCTTAGAGATTATTGAAATTGGAAGTGATGGTCCACTCATTGCAGCTGGTATTAATCAAGGAGATATCATTATTAAAATTAATGATAAACCAAGCACTTGGAATAACTTAACTCAATCCCTTAAATTAGCTTTTCCTGGAGATATTATTGATTTAGAGGTCCTTAATGATGGAGTACAGAAATTATTATCGATAAAAACTGAGCCAATTAACTAGGCAATCGGGTGATGTCAGCCCCAAGATAAGAAAGCTTCTCTTCAATTCTCTCATAACCCCTATCAATATGATAAATCCTATCAACTACAGTTTCACCATTAGCAACTAAACCTGCAAGAATTAAACTTGCAGAAGCTCTTAGATCTGTAGCCATAACCTGAGCACCAGAAATTTTATTAACTCCAATAATTTTAGCAATATTTCCTGAAGTAGAAATATTGCATCCCATTCTATTAAGTTCTTGAACATGCATAAATCTATTTTCAAAAACATTCTCTTCAACTATGGATTCTCCATCTGCTAAAGCATTTAAGACAGAAAATTGAGCTTGCATATCTGTTGGGAATCCAGGAAATGGTGAAGTTGATATATCTACAGGTAATGGCCTTTTATTATTCATGTTCAAGCTAATACTGTTAGTATTAACTTCTATTAAAGCTCCAGCAAGCTTAAGTCTTTCAATAACATTATTAAGTCTTTCTGGCTGAATTGAATTTATTTTTATTTCTCCTCCAGTAGCAGCAGCTGCAACAAGATAAGTGCCAGCTTCAATTCTGTCTGCAGGTATTGTATAGGTTGTCGAATTTAAATTTTCAACTCCTTCAATTTCAATCAATTCACTTCCCGCCCCTTTAATTTTAGCACCCATTAGATTTAGAAAATCTGCTAAATCAGAAACTTCAGGCTCCATGGCAACGTTTCTTAATGTTGTTTTGCCTTTGGCCAAACAAGCTGCCATCATAATATTTTCTGTTCCAGTAACAGTAATTCCATCAAATACAATATCAGCACCAATTAGCCGGTCAGCTTTAGCTTGTATATAACCGTTCTCTAAAGAAATTGATGCACCTAGTTTTTTTAATGCATCTAGATGAAAATTAACTGGTCGAGATCCAATAGCACAACCTCCAGGCAATGCAATCTTTGCATATCCATATTTGGTAACCATAGGTCCTAATACAAGAATTGAGGCTCGCATTGTTTTAACTAATTCATATCTAGCCTCTAAATCAGTTAATTTATTAGCACAAATTGAGAAATCCATGCTCTCATCAAGAGAAATATTAGCTCCCATAGAGCCTAATAATTCAAACATAGTAGTAATATCTTGAAGATAAGGAAGATTTCTAAAGATTATTTCCTCATCATTCAGAATAGTTGCAGCTATCATTGGCAAAGCAGCATTCTTTGCACCTGAACAAGAAATCTCTCCTTTAAGAGAATTTCCACCCTTAATTAAAAGCTTTTCCATTAGATTTCCATATAGGTTTTTGTTTTTAGACTTAAAGCATGCAGCTCACCTGATTTAAAAGATTCGCTAAATAAATCAAGTATCATCCTATGTCTTTTAATTATTGACATATCTCTAAAATTATCAGAAATGACTAATAGCTCTAGCTTGCAATCATCTCCCACGAACTCTAGCCTAGCATCAGGAAAAGCTGCTTGAATTTTCTCTTTGATATTTGCTTTATTCATCGAATCCTGCATCTGAAACCCAAGATGCTATGGTTAAATCCATATCTCCATTATTGCTATCAGCAAGCGCCCTAAATTGATTACGAAATGTTAATCCAAGATTTACTCCATTGACAACAATATTGATTATTTTCCATTCGTCTCCATCTCTTCTCAAAGTGTACTTAATTGGATAGACGCTGCTTGATGTGTATAAATTTTGCTTAACATTTACTTGTTTTTCATATTTATCATTTTCTGGGAAAATAGTAATGATATTTTGATCTTGCCACTGAGCAAGTGTTTCTGAATAAGTATCTAAAAGAGAATCCTTAAAAACCTGAATAAACTTAGTGCGCTGTTCTTTTGAAGATGCAACATAATATTTTTTACCCATTACCAAAGCTGAAACTCTTCTAAAATCAATAATTGGTTCAAATATAACTTTGATTTTATTCTCATATGCATCTTTATCAGAATAAAAAAGTTCATTATTCTCTTTTAAAACATTTACCATTTCTTGTGCTTTGCCATCAATAAATTCATGAGGATTTATTTCAGCAAAAATATCAAATGATATTGCTAAAACAAAAATTGATAGAAAATAACTTTTAAGTCTAGGTAACATTGCTCTATTATATCATTTGAAATGTAAGAAAAATTATATGGAATTATGAAAAAGTTTAATTATATTCAAGCTGCAAAGAGAATATTTGAAATTGAAGCTAGAGTTGTTCTTGAGGTAGCTGAGCAACTAAACGAAACCTTTGATGCTCTGTGTGAGGATATTCTTAATATGTCAGGAAAATTAATACTAATGGGTGTAGGGAAATCTGGACATATTTCTCAAAAAGTAGCGGCTACATTATCAAGCACTGGAACGCCTTCATTCTTTATTCATCCTACTGAAGCTGCTCATGGTGATATGGGTATGATTGAAAAAGAAGATTTGATTCTTTTGTTCTCAAATTCAGGAGAAACTCAAGAAATTATTTCTATACTCCCTTCTTTAAAAAGATCATCTAAGAAATTAATTTCAGTAACTGGAAATGCATCATCAACTATTGCTTGTGCATCGGATAATCATATTGAAATAAAAACATCTGAAGAAGCCTGTTCTCTAGACTTAGCTCCAACCTCTTCTACTACATCAGTAATGGCATTTGGAGATGCTCTTGCAGTTACACTATTGCAAGCTAAAGGTTTTACAAAAGATGATTTTGCAAAATCTCATCCTGCAGGAAAGCTTGGAAAAGCTTTAACGCTTCAGGTATCAGACATAATGCATTCAGGAATTGATATGCCTAATGTAAACCTCAAGGCTTCTCTAAGTGATGCAATATTAGAAATTACTAACAAAAATCTAGGTATGACTTTGATAAAAGATGATAACAAAATAGTTGGTATTTTTACTGATGGTGATTTGAGAAGATGTATTGGTAATAAAATGGATATTAATAGCACTATCATCAAAGAAGTAATGACTAAAAATTTTAAATCTATTCAATCAAATGAACTTGCAATTAATGCTGCAAAAATTATGGAAAGTAACAAAATTTTTACACTAGTTGTTTTTGATTCTAATAAAGCTATTGGTGTCATATCCATGCACGATTTACTTCAATCTGGAATTGTATAATTGAAAATTAATTATCTTCTAATACTTCTTTTTTCTATATTTTCTTATAGTAATACCAACATAACAATTGGTGAAAGCGATATATATATTGAATCTAAAAGAATAGAAATTAATACAGAGAATAATGAGATACTTTTTAAAGATATGTTAAAAATAAAAAATGAATATATTTTAATCTCAGGAAGTAATGCTGTATTTAATAATCAGAAAAAAATATTAAATATTACCGGCAATAAGGCGAATATTTTTTCAAATTCTTCTGAAAATACATTTTCAGGTAGTGCGGAAACTATCTTTATTAATGCTGATAATAGTATTGAATTATTTGGTGATGCCGTATTTGAGAATGACGGCATTAAATTTAAATCCTCTTCAATAAAATTTAATCAGCAGAACGGTAAAATTATGGAATAATTATGACTATTTTGAGGGTTAGTAATTTATCAAAGAAAATTAAAAATAGAATTATCATAGAAAATATTAATTTTGTGCTTAATAGTTCAGAGATATTAGGTCTTCTTGGTCCTAATGGAGCTGGTAAAACAACGACCTTTTACACAATAGCAGGACTAATAAAGCCTTCGGAAGGTGAGATATTTTTTAATAATGAGAATGTTACCGACATGCCAATGCATGGCCGGTCAAAGCTTGGAATGTCTTATTTACCACAGGAGTCATCAATATTTCTTAACTTATCTGTAAAACATAATATTCTTGGTTTAGCTCAACTATCATCTCCTGATACGAATTTAATTAAAAATATTTTTGATGAAGTTGTGGAAGAGTTTAATTTATCTAAAATTTTAGATCAGAAAGGAAGAGAATTATCTGGCGGTCAAAGAAGAAGGGTTGAAATTGCAAGGTGTCTTGTAACAAAACCTAATATGATTCTAATGGATGAGCCTTTTGCAGGCATAGATCCTATCGCTGTTGATGATATAAAAAAAATACTTAATAAACTTGTTACAAAGGATATAAGTATTCTTGTTACTGATCATAATGTTGGGGCTGCCCTTGAGATATGCAATAGAGCATTGATTTTAAGTGAGGGTAAAATACTTGCTGAAGGATCTACAAATGAATTAATTAATAACGACAAGGTAAAAGAAGTTTATCTTGGTGAAATGTATTCTTAGACTATGGCTATTTCTTTAATAAGGGAATTAGCTCAAAAACAAAAAGTTACGCTAACGCCGCAACTCAAAAAGTCTATTGATCTACTCCAGCTATCGCGATATGAGATTATTCAAAGGATTAATGAAGAGATAAATATTAATCCATTTCTTGAGAAAGTTGATCAAGAACCATTTGAATATTCAGAATATGATCAATCATTTCAATCTGAATATTCAAAAGAGATAGTTGAAAATCCAACACTTAGAAATATTTTATTGAATCAAGTTAATGACCTTAATCTTAATGAAACTGAGAATGAGATATCTAGCGCAATAATTGATTGTCTTGATGATTCAGGTGAACTAATAGATAGTATAGATGAAATTGAGAATATGCTTGAGTATAAATTTTTATACTCAGAAATAGAAAATGTCTTAACCAATGTAATTCATACTTTAGACCCCCCAGGTGTAGGCTTTAGAAATATCAAAGAATGTATTTATATTCAACTTAAAAGAAAACATATTGAGCAAAACCTATTAGAAATAATTGAGCAAATTCTTTTTGAAAATTCAGGCCTAGATATTGAATCTGTTAAAAAAAAATTAAAAACAATATATAAAAATGAATTAATTGATGCTGCTATGTCTTTAATTAAGCAATGTGATCTTGCGCCAGGATTAAATCACATTGAAACTCAGTTCATATATCCTGATTTAACAATCTCAGAGTCTGATGATAATCAAGTAACTTTTATAAATGATTATTTTCCAGTTATAAGAGTTGATGATGAATTAATTAATTCAACAAAAAAAGAGTTAAAAAATAATCCTAATGAAAGCATTGTAGAAAAAATTCAAGATGCTAAGTGGCTTCTTAGATCTGTTAAAAAACGAAATGAAACAGTTTTGAAAGTTGGTGAAATTATTTGTAAAAAACAATATGCATTTTTTAATAATAAAACACTTGAAATGCAGCCATTGTCAAATAAAAATATTTCAGATGAATTGGGATTACATCCATCAACTATATCTCGTATATTGAGATCAAAGTATATACAAACTCCAAAGGGTGTTATTCCTCTTAGATCTTTTTTAATAAGCTCTGTATCAAAAACAAGAAATGTTACACCTATTCAATTAATGGAAATTATTAAAAAAATAATTGAAACAGAAAAATCAAAATTAAGTGATCAAGATATATCCATAATTCTAAATAAAAAAGGATACAGTTTGGCCAGAAGAACTATTTCTAAATATAGATTGAAATTAAACATACCCTCTTCAAGAAAAAGATAAATCTTTTTCGTTGATGTAAAATTTATTTATGAGTGCTTCATATACCAAAGAGAATTTAACGAGATTATTAGATGATTCATCTAATCTTTCAATTAACCAAATTAAAAGGCTATTAGATAAAATGAATTCTGCCGAGTTAGCTCATTGCCTTGAATCATCTCCTCCAAAACAAAGAAAATTTTTGTGGTCTCTAATTGACAATGAAGATGAAGGTGACGTTCTGGCTGATTTAGGTGATGAAATACAACAAGAATTATTATTAGAGATTTCTAATGAGGAACTATCCGAAGTTGTAAGTGATCTAGAGTTAGATGAGATTGTCGATATTCTTCAACATCTGCCTGAAAAGAGGATGAATATGATCTTAGGCAAAATGTCATCCAGAGATAGACAAAGAATTGAAGAAGCTCTTATATATCCAGAAGATTCTGCTGGAGGACTTATAAATACTGATGTAATTAGTGTAAGGCCTAATCATACGATTGAAGTGGTGATGAATTATTTAAGAGCGCAAAAAGAACTACCAGAAAATACTGATAAAATTTTTGTTGTTTCATCAGATGATCTTTATATTGGCGAGCTTTTAATAACAACAATAATCACATCTGATCCCTCTCTGATTGTTAGAGAGATTATGGAAACCAATATTAGTCCAATATTAGCCACTATTGAGGATAAAGAGGTTGCAACTCTTTTTGAAAGAAATGATCTTATCTCATCAGCTGTTGTTGATAATAAAAATAAATTAATTGGAAGGATTACGATTGATGATGTGGTTGATGTAATAAAAGAAGATGCAGATCAAAACTTCCTTGGTATGGCTGGAATTGCTGAAGATACATTCCAGCCACCTGGTAGAGCTGCTAGAAGTAGAGTTTTTTGGCTAAGTATGAATCTTTTGACTGCTTTTATAGCTGCAATGACAATAAATATTTTTCAAGACGTTATAGATAAGATTGTTTTTGTGGCGGTCCTAATGCCAATTGTTGCAAGCATGGGAGGTGTTGCAGCTACCCAGACATTAACCATTGTGCTTAGAGGTCTTACTTTGGAACAAATCAATTCATCTAATCTCTCATGGTTATTTAAAAGAGAGCTAGCTGTTGCTATATTAAATGGTTTTGTTTTAGCTATATTAATAGGCATAAGTACTCTTATTTGGTTTAACGATATAACTTTAGCTCTCTTAATAGCCGCAGCTTTAATTATTAATTTAATAAGTTCTGTAATTGCAGGAATTCTAGTTCCGGTAATGTTAAGAAGATTTAAGCAAGATCCTGCTATTGCTGGTAGCGTTGTTGTTACAACAGTTACAGATGTTGTAGGTTTTGTTTCTTTTTTAGGTTTAGCAACAATATTTCTACTCTAGTCTCAATAATTTTGGATTATTAATATCTCCACTTACCTGATAATTAAGTGTGGAGATATCAGTAATACCGTCTTCAAAAATACTGCTAATAACTAATCCTCCTGCAGCAGCAGGAAAACCACCAAGAAAAGCTGCATACCAAGGCAAGTTATCTGAAATAGTAAGCCTCATTTCAAGAAATAAATCTAAATCTGAAAGATTATTTCTTCTATCTTTTTGAATATCGCCTATCCATTTCATCTTTGCAAAATTTGTTTCTATTACTAGCGGATCTGAGATCCTTGCTTTATCCTTCATAAAAACAAAACTACCCTCACCTCTGTTGATATTTAGATTACTTCTATTTTCATCAGAAAGATCTATTTCAGCGATAGTTGAGAAAAAGCTTCTTAAGTTAAATATTCCTAGCGCTTTTAACAATACTGAATTTGATATTTCTTGCTCTAGTTTTAGATCTTTAACTAAGAATGATAGTTTACCTTGTATGTTATTTAACTCTTTAGCGCTTGTCCATTCAACATTCATAGTTGATTTCAAATAATCAAAATCATAATTTAAGTATTCTTTAATAATATTTGTTGGTTTATTAAGCTCAAATACTCCTTTAACTTTATATAGATCTGACTTTTTGTTAAAGCTAATATATGCTTTTTTATTTGAATCCAGTGGATTGATATTTATTATCTTGCTAGATATTTTTATGTCATCAAAAGTTATTACTTCTTTATTTTCTAAAATATAAAGATCGAAAGAATCAAGAGAGATTCCATCCAAGTTAACATTTTTTCCAAGCAATCTCATCTTTACAAATTGATCATTTCTAGCATTTTTTGGAAAAGATAATGATCTAATCTTTGAATCTTCTATGTTTACTTTCATAAAACCATCGTCACCCATTGAAATTTTTCCATTTAAATCATTTCCTTTAAGGGATAATTCAGTTAAGTTGCCTGAGATGCTAATATTTCCTGATTGTTGATTAAATACGTTTCCAAAGAGCAAAAGTTCATCGAAATGAAATGCAATATTACCTATTTCAAAAGAGTTATTGCTATTAGAAATATTTATATTAAGGTCCTCAAAATCTAATCTAGGAATATCTATAAAAATCTTAAATTCTTTAACATTAGATAATGCAGTAATTTTATTATCAAAGAAATTTCCAGATTTAAAATAGCCATTTAATTTATCATTATCAAGAATAACTAACGTTTCAAATAAATTGTTTTTTACAAAAATATTAGGTTTTTTTAAATTAGAAATCTCAACATAGGTATCTAAAGATAGTCCTTTTGGTTTATTAAAGTAATCTATTTGAGAGGATATTGCTGATGAAGACAGATCATTAAAAATATTAATTTTCAATCCTTTATCAGAAGTATAAGATAATTTGATTTGTGAAGCCTCTTTACCTTGTATCTTTAAAAACTCATTAGTAGGAATTAAATCATCCATATTTATATCTATTGATGAAGAAATAGATACAGATGGATTTTTGAAGATATCTTTTACTTCTAAAAATGCATTTATATCTTGATTAAAGCCATATGCGTTTATGTAACCGTATGCATTTTGCAAATCAAGAATAAATATTTCACTACTAATATCTTCTAATAAAAGATTTGGAGAAATCTTTAGATTTAAACTTCTCGTTGACAGCTTGGTAAAGTTTCTAGTTTCAAAGCTTCTTAAATCAACTCTACCTATAGACTGAGCAGGAAAAAAACTACTAACAGATAAATATTCATCCGCTAATAAATTTTCAATTTGAATATCGTTATTTGTAAATACATGTTGTGATTTATAAAAAAGTTCTTCTGAGCTTGTATTTATTAAAACCTTAGCATTATTAAAAGGGGTATTATTATAAAAACCATTATTAAGAGATAATGCAATATGCCTATCTTTTAAATTTAAATCGAATGTTTTAGCTTTAACTAGCTGATCAGAATCTATTTGATATAAGAATTCATTTGTATTTATAGATCCATTCATGTAATTCAATGATGCTTCATCATGGCCATAGCTGATAGAAAATATTAAATCATCAATCCAATTCGACTTTATAGATGCTTTAAGATTACTTTTAATACTTTCAAGTGTCTCTGGAAAAAGTGCTACAAATAAATTAGTAGTAATGTCTTTTGCTATAAGATCTATATTGAATGCCCCAGATAAATTATTTAACATCTGCAACTCTACTTTTGTTTTATTATCCTCGAAAAGTAATTCGGTTCTAAGTTCTTGATTTGCAAAATTATAATAAGAAGTGCCATGAGCAATCATGCTGAAAGATGTTCCATCATTGGCTTTAATTTGTACTTGATCTGGTTCTATTTTAAATTGCAGCAAATCTCTATTTCCCAATATTGTTCCTGATATATTTTTAACAGAATCCAAATAGACATTTTGAAGATTAAGATTATTAAAAGAAGATGAGAAAAATAATTTGTTATCGTAAAGATATGTTAAATTTTTTAAATAGATCTGATTAATATTATTTATAAAATTGAGATCTAAATAATTCTTATCTAAATATAAGCTTGATAGTCTTATTATCTTCTTAGAGAAATCAATTGAAAGGATATTTTTTTTATCTAAAAGAGGTTTAGTTAAATCTGAGAAAGATATAAAGGCGACATTATTTTTATAAGATTGAACAAAATTACCATTCAAGTTATTCAATCCATAGCCATTTTCATTTAATTCGAATGAACCAATTGAATTAAGAAAATCATCCTTTACTCCGCCAACTAAGTTTATTGAAAATCTAGTTTGTTTGATTCTTTCTTGTTTTGCTATAGATATCCAATCGCTAAATGGGAGACTAACTAAAAATCTTTGATTATTTTTAATAGAAGAAAAATAAACACTACCCATTTGCTCTTTATGAATAAAATGGATATAGCCATCCAATAAAGAATTCTTATTTAAAATAATATTTGAATTTATGCCAAGAGATTCTGAAGAAATATTTTCATTATTAAGGGAATATATATTGCCGCCATCTATCTTAACGCCTTTAATAAATGATTTATTTGGTAATAAAAGATTAAGAATATTTAAATCAATTTCTATAGTATTTGCATCAAATTGCATTTGATTGGAATCTAGTATTCTTAAATCATTTAAAAAGACTTTTGTTCTAAACAAACCTTTTGATGAAATTTCACTATAAATAATTTCATGGTCTTGAAAAATTATTTTATCAATTACTTGGGCATATTTATTAGGAAAAGTTAAAAGAGTGGTACTTAATATTATTAAGAATATTATTAAAACTGAGAATAGATTAAGTAAAAACAAAAAAAGTTTTCTAGTAAAAAAAAATTCTTTCATTATTTTTATTGCCTATAAAACCTTTTTTTAAATTTATTCATCAAAAGATATATGAATATCCATGTTAAGCCGTTTAGTAAAAAGCTCAACATAATGAGTAAATAAGAAAAATTTGCTGTATTCATGAATAAATTTATGAATCCTAAATAAAAAGATGAAAGAAAAGCAAAGAATATAGTAATCTGAAGAAAAGAAAAAATTTTAAAAGAATATCTGTAAGAGTGGATTAAATAAGAAGATATCGTAAGTAAAAGCGCATTTAATCCAAAAGGACTTCCTAAAATGAGATCTATAATTAAGCCTATAAAGAAACTAGATAAGGCATATAAATTATTAGGCAAACTAAAAGACCAAAAACAAAAAATTAGAAAACCTAATGTAAAGTTAAGATAATAATCCGATGCATAAAAATTAATTCTTGAATCAAGATAAAGTCCTATAAGGATAGAAAATAATATTTTTATAAAATTATTTATAGTCATCTGGATATATAACCATGACATGATTTTGAATTAGCGGATCAGCCTGAGATTCTATTTCTAGAATAATCTCGCTTTCATTATTAGTATTTATATAAATAACTGAGCCGATAAGAACTCCTTCAGGGAATACTCCGCCTAGACCAGATGTATAAAAACTTTCTCCCACTGCTAAAGATTCGGGCCATAAAGATTTATCATACCTACATTCAATAACTTTTGGTCTTCCAGTTCCAGATGCATTACAAAAGAATTCATTAGATTTAATTGGTATTGAATGATCTATATCGCTCAATAATATTACTTCACTAACTCTTTTGTTTGAAGAAGCAATCTGACCTAGGATTCCTTGAGAATTTATAACAGTGCCGCCATTTTTAAATGGTTTTATATTATTATATAAAAACAGTCGGTGACTATCACAGCATTTATAAAGATTAGTATCAAATGATGAAACTTTGGCTAATTCATAGGAATTTTTAATTGAGGAACTCTTAATAAAACTTATAAGACCATTTTGATTTTTAAATAATTCATCTTTATTTAAGATTAAGAAATTTTCTATTCTAGAAAGCTCAAGTTCATTTGATAGCGATGTATTTGTATTGACTAAATCAATCTTTGATCTAGTCACATTATAAATATTTACAATAGGATTAAAAATTATGTTTTTAACTAATAAGTTTGAAGTCAATAAGCCTGAGTTAAAAAGGTTCTTAGTTGGGGTAAAGGTTTTATATTGTATATCTAAGTATAAGAATAAAGATGAAATAATTGTGAGGACTATATATGCAAATTTAGGTGTATTGCCTGGCGCAATTCTCACCATCTTATTTACTCAGTAGAAAGGAGATCTATATTGTATTTATCAATGATCTCTAGAGCTTGACCTCCACCTCTGGCAACACAAGTAAGTGGATCTTCAGCAACAATAACAGGTATTCCAGTTGAATTTGAAATTAGTTTATCTAGATCTCTCATGAGCCCACCTCCCCCTGTTAATACAATACCTCTCTCTGCAATATCTGCTGCTAATTCTGGCGGTGAGAGCTCTAAAGCATTCCTTATAGCCCTTACAATACCCATTAAGGGATCTTTCATTGCATCAAAAATTTGATCACTGTTAAGAGTAAATGTTTCAGGAATACCTTCTGCAAGATTTCTTCCAGTTACTTGCATTTCTAATTTATCTGATTCTTCAGTACAACAGCCAATTGTTTGTTTGATTTTCTCAGCAGTAGATTCTCCTATCACACATCCAAAGTTCCTTCTTATCCATGATGTAATAGATTCATCCATTTTATCACCACCTATTTTTACTGACTCTGAATAAACAACCCCATTTAAAGACAGAATTGCAATTTCAGAAGTGCCTCCACCTATATCTACAACCATATTGCCACTTGCTTCTTCTACTGGTAATCCTGCGCCAATAGCAGCAGCCATAGGCTCTTCAATTAATTTAACATCTCTAGCTCCAGCACCAAGGACAGATTCTCTTATTGCTCTGCGTTCAACCTGAGTAGAACGACATGGAACGCATACAAGCACTCTTGGACTTGGTTTGATAAACCTTTGCTCATGAACTTTTGCAATAAAATGTTGAAGCATTTTTTCAGTTACTTGGAAGTCAGCAATAACACCCTCAGATAATGGTCTAATAGCTTTAATATTTCCAGGAGTCCTTCCAAGCATTTTTTTTGCCTCTGTTCCAACAGCAACAACTGTTTTTTGCCCTCTTGACTCTCTTATAGCAACAACAGATGGCTCATTAAGAACAATTCCGACATCTTTTGTATAAATTAATGTATTTGCAGTCCCTAAATCAATCGAAAGATCGTTTGAGAAATAACCCCTGACAGTTTTAAATAAGTTAAATTCCAATGTAGTATTCCAAAAAATAATATAAAAAATAATTAAGTTGAGTTAACATCACACAACTTAATTGTAATAATATCCTATATATGGACAAAGAAACAGTTGCAACTATATCTTACTTATCCAGACTTGCGTTTGATAAGGAGAATGAAGAAAAAATTACTAAAGATCTTGAAAATATTATCAAATTTGTAGATCAACTAGAAAGTATAGATACCTCAAATGTTGATCCATTAACAAACCCTTTAGAGAAGACTGCTAAAACTCGAATTGATGAAGTGACTGCAAAAAATCGTAAAGAAAAATTCCTTAAAAATGCGCCTGATGCAAATGAAAACTATTTCTTGGTTCCAAGAGTCGTTGAATGAGTATTCAATATAAAACAATTAAGGAATTGACTTTGATGCTAAAAACAAAGGAAATTTCTAATGAGGAGTTAATAAAGGAAACTTTTGATTTAATTGAAAACAATAGTCATTTAAATGCTTTTATAACGCTCAACAAAGAAAGTGCCCTCAATAAAGCAAAAGTTTTTGATAACAAGGCATCCGATTTAAGCTTATCTGGCATACCTATTGCCCAAAAAGATCTTTTTGTAACAAAAAACCTTAAAACGACTTGTGGATCAAATATGCTTTCAAATTTTATTCCGCCATATTCTGCTACTGTAATAGAAAATCTTGAGAATGCAGGATGTATTTCAGTTGGTAAAACCAACATGGATGAATTTGCCATGGGTTCTTCTAATGAAACTAGTTTTTATGGAAATGTTCATAATCCTTGGGGAGAAAATCTAGTGCCTGGTGGTAGCTCTGGTGGCTCTGCTGCTGCAGTTGCTGCAGGAATAGTTCCAGCTGCAACTGGAACTGATACTGGAGGCTCTATAAGACAGCCAGCTTCTTTATGTGGTATTACAGGCATTAAGCCAACATATGGAAGAATTTCAAGATGGGGAATGATTGCATTTGCATCTAGTCTTGATCAAGCAGGCCCAATGGCTAGGACTGCTGAAGATTGCGCAATTATGATGAATGAAATGTGTTCACATGACTTGAAGGATACTACTTCTTTAAATGAAGAGATTCCAGATTTTACTGAAAATTTAAATAGGCCAATTAACGATTTAAAAATAGGGATAGTTAAGGAATTTGATTTATCGAAACTAGATAATAAAGTTGTAAAAATATTCGAAGAGTCTAAAAAGCATTACGAATCACTTGGAGTTGAATTTGTTGAAGTATCATTGCCTAATATTAATTTATCTGTTCCAACTTATTATGTTATTGCTCCTGCTGAGTGCTCCTCTAATTTGTCCAGATTTGATGGAGTAAAATTCGGAAAAAGATGCAAAAATCCAAAGAATTTAGAAGATTTATACATTAGAAGTAGATCCGAAGGATTTGGCGATGAAGTTAAAAGAAGGATTCTTATTGGGTCTTATGTTCTTTCTGCTGGTTTTTATGATGCCTACTATAGAAAAGCTCAACAAGTAAGGAGGCTGATTAAAAATGACTTTGATGATGCCTTTAGTAAAGTTGATTTAATAATGACTCCAACAACTAGAGGTGCTGCATTTGAAGCTGCTTCTATGAATGATCCTATACAAATGTATTTAGAAGATTTATTCACAGTTCCAGCAAATCTAGCTGGACTTCCTGGCATTTCTATTCCAAGCGGTTATGTTGATAACAAGCCATTAGGTATACAGTTAATTGGAAATTCATTACAAGAAAGTCAATTATTAAATGTTGCTCATTGTTTTCAAATGAGCTCAGATTGGCATCTTCGCACACCGTCATCGGAGATAAGGTAATGAGCTGGGAAACAGTCATAGGTTTAGAAGTTCATGTTCAATTATCAACTAATACCAAATTATTTTCCGGTGCCTCAACCACTTTTGGAGCGGAACCCAATACAAATGTTGATTTAATCGATCTAGGACTTCCTGGGGTTCTTCCTGTAGTAAATAGAGAAGCATTCCATAAAGCTATTCGATTTGGTCTAGCTACCAATGCTGAAATAAATCAAGTCTCAATGTTTGATAGAAAAAATTATTTCTACCCAGATTTACCTAAAGGATATCAAATTACTCAAATGGAAAAGCCTATTGTTGGAAAAGGCTCGATAATAATTAATATGGATGGAGTTGAAAAACTTATTAATATTACTAGAGCTCATTTAGAAGAAGATGCTGGAAAATCTATTCATGATTTATTTGACGGTGAAACAGGAGTTGATTTAAATAGAGCCGGCACTCCACTATTAGAAATAGTTTCAGAGCCTGAAATTGCAAGTGCAAAGGAAGCTGTTGCTTATTTTAAGGCTATACATCAACTTGTAACTTTCCTTGATATTTGTGATGGAAATATGGCACAAGGCTCAATGAGATGCGATGTAAATGTATCTATAAAAAAAGAAGGTGATGATGTGCTTGGAACTAGAGCTGAGATTAAAAATATAAACTCGTTCAAGTTTATTGAAAGAGCTATAAACTTTGAAGTTTCAAGACAGATAAAAATCTTAGAAAAAGGTAAAACTGTTGTTCAAGAAACCAGACTTTATGACAGCGTTAAAAATGAAACACGATCAATGCGTTCAAAAGAAGCGGCAAATGATTATAGATATTTTCCAGAGCCTGATCTGCTTCCAGTAGTAATTTCAGACAAAGAATTAGAAGACATAAGGAATACATTGCCAGAATTACCTAAACAAAAAGAAATAAGATTTATTGCTGAGCATAAATTAGAGGAATCTGAAGCCAAAATTCTTGCTTCTTCAAAAGCTATGGCTAATCTTTTTGAAGATGCCACATCTAAGACAAAGGATTCAAATCTAATAGCCAAATGGCTAGTGGGTGATGTAAGCGCCCTTCTCAATAAAGATAATATTAGTATTGAAGAATCTAAATTATCATCAAATAATTTTGCGACATTAATTGAGAGAATTTCTGATAAAACTATTTCCGGTAAAATTGCTAAATCAGTTCTTGAAGATATCTGGAACTCTGGTAATGATGTTGATAAAATTATCAATGATAAAGGTTTAGTTCAGATACAAGATGAATCTATATTAGAAAATGTAGCTAAAAAAATAATTGAAAATAATCCTGAACAAGTAGCAGCATATAAGGGAGGCAAAGATAAATTATTTGGATTCTTTGTTGGTCAGGTTATGAAAGAAACACAAGGAAAAGCAAATCCTCAAAGTGTAAATGAAATTCTTAAGAAGTTATTAGCTTAAATCATTAAACTACAAACATGCTCAAAGTTTCTGCAACAAATGCAGGCTTTTCAACACCTTTGATTTCCATAGTAACTTCATTCTTTGCTAAAAACTGTCCTGGATTTTTTTCATTTATATCTATACATTTCATTGAAATCCTTACTTCAGAATTTACTGGAACTGGACTTAGAAATCTTACTTTATCTAATCCATAATTTAGTCCCATCTTGGTTCCCTCTAATACTAATCCAATTTCTTGCTGAAAAGGTATACCAGCAACTAATGACAATGATAAAAAACCATGGGCAATAGTCGAGCCAAATATTGGCTCTGCTTGCTGAGGGTCAACATGAATAAATTGATTATCCATTGTTGCATCAGCAAATTTATTTATTCTTTCTTGGTCTATAGTTACCCAATCAGAAGTACCGATATCTTTTCCAATAACAGATTCTATTTCATTAGGTTTGATGATCTTTAGCATACTATTTCTCCATATAATAATTATTATATTCTTCCCTTAATTCAAATTTTTGGAGTTTGCCTGTTGCTCCATGCGGTAACTCTTTTAAGAAAACAATTTCGTCAGGAAGCCACCACTTAGCAACTTTAGAGGTAAGGAAATCTAATATTCCATCTTTTTCTATAGGCTCGCCACTATTTGTAACTACAAACAGCATTGGTCTTTCATCCCATTTAGGATGAGGAATGCCTACAACACAAGCTTCTGCAATGTCAGGATGCCCAAAAGCAGCATTCTCTAAATCTATTGAACTTATCCACTCACCTCCAGACTTAATAACGTCCTTGGCTCTGTCTTTAATGATCATATAACCATCTGTATCTAAAACAGAAATATCTCCTGTATCAAACCATCCATCTTTATCGACTGCATCTTTTTCTGCTTTAAAGTATTTTTGTAGAATCCAAGGACCTCTTACCATTAAGTGACCTTGAGATTCACCATCTTTAGGAAGTTCAACTCCAGCATCATCTACAACTTTAAGCTCAACACCATAAATTGGTTTACCTTGTTTAAGCTGAATTGCATATTTCTCTTCTTTATTCATATTCTCCATTTCTGGAGTGGGAACATTTATAGTCCCTAGAGGACTCATTTCAGTCATGCCCCATGCATGGATAACATTAACATCGTGTACTTCATCAAATTCCTGAAGAGTGGGAAGCGAAAGTGCTGATCCGCCAATAATAGTATTTCTTACTGAAGTTAAAATTTTACTATTGTCTCTACAATAAGCAAGCAAACCCATCCAAATAGTAGGCACACCAAAAGCTAAAGTAACCTTCTCTTTTTCAATCAGATCATACAAAGGTTCGCCTTCCATTTGCATACCAGGCATCACAAGCTTAGAGCCATGCATAGGTCCATAATAAGGAATACCCCATGCAAGAACATGGAACAATGGAACAACCATAAGTATTGATTCATCAGGACCTATAGGCATACCCACTAGTGATGCTTGAGCATGTAAGATATTAGATTTATGTGAGTAAAGTACGCCTTTGGGATTTCCAGTTGTTCCAGATGTGTAGCAAAGTCCGCAAGCAGCATCATCATCCATTGCAGGCCATTCGTAATCCTCATCTCCACTACTTATGTACTCTTCATATGAAATCGCATTTTTAAGAGCAGTTTCAGGCATATCTGATTTATCACAGAGAATAATGTATTTCTCAACACATGGAAGCTGATCTTTTAGTCCTTCTAAAATTGGGATAAAAGGAACCTCGCAAAAAATGATCTTATCATCTGCATGGTTAATAATATAAACAGCCTGTTCGGGATGAAGTCTAAAATTTAGTGTGTGGCAAATTGCTCCCATTCCTGAAATTCCATAGTACATCTCTAGATGTCTATAAGTATTTAAAGCTAATGTAGCGATTACATCACCTTTTTTATAACCATCTTTCTCTAATGCTGAAGCAAGCTTTCTGGATCTAATACAAACTTCATCATAATTCGTTCTATGGATATCGCCTGATACCATCCTGCTAATAACTTCCTTATTTGGATGGAATTCCTTAGCATGCTCAATAATGCTTGCAACATTTGGTGTCCATCTTTGCATATCTCCATTCATATTTATTCCCTCTAAGTTTGAGACTAAATTATATAATCAAGCTTATTTTTTGCCTAGAGTTATTCTAGGATGAAGATGGTAATCTTTAAAATTTTTAATTTCACTATAATTATTTAATTCCATAATTTTTTTTACATCATCTGCTTGGTTATAACCATGTTCAAGTATAAGAATGCCGTCTTTTTTTAATTTATTATATGCTTGAGAGCAAATCTTTTTTAAATCTAAAAGACCTTTTTCTAGAGAAACTAAAGCAGATCTAGGTTCATGAATTAAATTCTTTAAATGCATGTCTGTTGATTCTATATATGGTGGATTAGATACTACAAATTCAAAATTTTCTTCATTTACATTAGAAAACCAATCCGATTGTTTGACATTAAAATTTGAGACTTTATGTATATCTTTATTTTTTATTGCTACGTCAATTGCATCTGGATATTTATCAACGCCCAATACACATGATTCAGGTATCTCTAATGCAATTGAAATACCTAGACAGCCTGATCCAGTTCCTAAATCAATTATTTTAGAGTTATTTTTAATATCTTGATCTAGTAAAATATCAATTATTAATTCTGTTTCATCTCTTGGAACAAGAACTCTATTATCTACATAAAAATTTCTCCCATAAAACTCTGAATCATTGAGTATGTATTCAATTGGAACTTGTTTTTTTGAAAGATTAATAAATTCTTCGATTAGGATGGCTTCTTGATCTGAAACATAGATATCATCATTTAGAATAATTGAAGAATCAGGGTAATTAAAAGCTTTCTTTAAATAAAATCTAAAATTATTACTAATGCCTGGAAAACCTGATTCAAGTTTCGTTATTTTATCTTTATATAGATTTAAAGAGGTTATCAAAAATTACTCTTCCTCAAGTTGAGATAACATTGCCAGTTGATTCTCTGATAATAATGCATCGCAAATACTCTTAATATCACCATCCATAATTTGATCTAGATTATGTTGAGTTAATTTAATTCTATGATCAGTCATTCTGCCCTGAGGAAAATTATAAGTTCTAATCTTTTCACTTCTATCTCCAGTTCCAACCAAGACTTTTCTTTCACTAGCTATACTTTCTTGCTGCTCTTCTAATTCTTGTTGTTTTAATTTTGCGCTTAAAAGAGATAAAGCTTTTTCTTTATTTTTATGTTGAGATCTTCCATCCTGACATTCCACAACTAATCCACTTGGTATATGTGTTAAACGAACAGCGGAATCTGTTTTATTGACATGCTGGCCTCCGGCTCCAGATGCTCTGTAGGTATCTACTCTTAAATCAGATTTAGCTATTTCA
The DNA here is from genome assembly GCA_902557645.1 of uncultured SAR86 cluster bacterium. Taxonomy (GTDB): domain Bacteria; phylum Pseudomonadota; class Gammaproteobacteria; order Magnimaribacterales; family D2472; genus MED-G78. Next base: position 133,939 of record CACEAP010000003.1, on the reverse strand, counting down.
ACATCTTGTATCTCTTCTGCTTCAGGCAAAATGGCAACTGTGCATGTTGAAGTATGAATTCTTCCTTGAGATTCTGTCTCAGGAACTCTTTGGACTCTATGAACACCAGATTCAAATTTCATAACTTTAAATACACCTTGTCCAGTTAACTTTGCAACTGCTTCTTTAAGGCCTCCTTGTTCTGCAGGCTTTGAATTAATAACTTCAATGCCCCAGCCCTCTCTCTCAGCAAGTCTTGTATACATCCTAAATAGATCGCCTGCAAAGATTCCAGCTTCATCTCCGCCTGCGCCAGCTCTTATTTCTAAATAAGCAGATCCCTCATCAGCTATATCTTTTGGAAGTAGCATAAACTTAAGATCTCTTTCAAATTTTTCGGATTTTTCTTGGGATTCTTCTAGTTCTATTTGAGCAAGCTCTTTTATTTCATCATCTTCAGATTCTAGTATGGAATTTGCTCCCAGTATTCTAGTTATAGTTTCATTGTATTCCTCAAACTTCTCAACGATTGGTTTAAGATCAGAAAATTCTTTATTTAGTTGAGTGTATTTTTCTATATCCTTGACAGTATCAGAATCAACCAATGTATCCTGAATTTCAATTAAGCGCTCTCTCAGCTTTTCAAGTTTATGTAGCATTGAATCATGCATCTTGGATCAATCCTTTGACTATCTTCTTAATGACATGTGTTTCAGTAGATTTAATATTTTGAACTAATTCCAAAGAACCACTTTCGTGAGCTTTATTTATAAATATATTAGTTAGACTTGAATCATCTAATAAACCATTCTTGAGTTTAGAAATATCTTCTTTAGAAAAACTCTCTAATAAATCCTGCAGATTATTCTTTACTAGACCCATTCTAATTTTATTTAATATTTTCTCATTTGCCTGCCTTACTTCATCGACAATTAAATTAGAGGCCTTTTCAGCCTCTGCAAGTCTTTCTCCGAAGTTATCTTTTGTAATCTTCTCAATGTCATCAATTGAAAAAAGATAAACTTGTTCTAATGATTTTATTTCAGATTCAATATTTCTTGGAACTGCTAAATCAATAAATAGCATTGGTTTATTTTTTCTAGCTGTAAGGGCACTTTCAACTGCGCCCTTGCCAATAATTGGTATTGATGTTGTTGCTGAAGCAATTATGATATCTGCTTCTTCTAATGCTTTGTGAGCAGCAGATAAGGGTAAAGGTAAAACATTAAAGTTTTCAGAAATATTTATAATTTTAATACTTCTATTTATTGCGCTGATATCTTTTATACCTGATTTATATAGCGTTTCGATTATAAGCTTTGCCATCTCACCAGCGCCTATAATAAGAACTTTTTGATTTTCAGGGTTTTCAAAAATTTTTCTTACTAAATTAAGTGTTAAACCGCTTACAGATAAAGGATTTATACCGATTTTAGTAGAAGTTCTTATTTTTTTTGAAATTTCAAGAGTCTTATCTACATAGAGTCTTAATCCATAATTAATTAAACCAAGCTCATCTGCTGTTTTATAAGCGTCTTTAAATTGTCCAAAAATCTCTTGCTCGCCAATAACTTGAGAATCAATTCCAGATGCAACTTTGCACATATGTATAAATGCATCATCATTGCTATAAGAATAAAAATGCGAATCTGGTATTTGATCTATATCTAGTGCATGTTTAATTGCATAAAAAACTTTATCAGTTATATCATTCATAGCAGTAAAGAAAAATTCAGTTCTATTACAAGTAGAAATTCCAAAAAAAGACTCAATAGCATTTGGGAACTTTTCTTTTAAGTAATTTTCTAAAAAAATCTGTGCAGACTCATTTATAATAAATCTTTCTCTCTCAGAAACATCAGAGGTTTTGTGGTTAATGCCAAATAAGTATAAATTCATGGTTAAAAAATTCTCAATGGTGCTCTTATTGTCATTGGTTTCATGCGCTTCTCTGAATAAAGCTTCATTTCAAGATGAAAATTATATTGGTAAGTTTAATCTCATTCAAAATAATAATAATTCAAATTTTAGTGTTGTAATATTTCCTTTATCAGAAGGTATTATTATACAGGTTAATAAGCCTTTATTTGGAAATGTCCTAAATGTAAATATTGATTTGAAAAAAGGTATATCCATAAATCCTGAAAGTTACAAAACTCAAAATACTCTTGCTAGGGTAAATCATGTAACTATATATAGAACAATAATGGGGTGCCTTGGAAGCTACAAATCTAACAGTGAGGTAAAATTTACAAATATTGATGGTATAAAAATGACCTGTAGCCGTTCCCAGAATCAAGAGGTACTATTTGATATTGAAGTAGATAACATTTACATAAATGGATTTCTTAGAACAAAATTATGAGCACTTTGATCCTTAAGTCGCCTGCAAAAATAAATATATATTTAAAAGTATTAAAAAAAAGATCTGATGGTTACCATGAATTAGAATCTGCTTTTCAACTTATTAATTTATATGATGAATTAGAGGCATCTATAACTAAATCCGAAGAGATTAGAATTGAATGCAGCCCTAACACTATTAAATTAGAAGAAAATATAATATTTAAAGCAGTGCAACTTGTTAAAAGTAAATACAAAGTTAAGCAAGGTATCTATATAAAATTGAAAAAAGAAATACCAATTGGTGCAGGCCTTGGTGGAGGTAGCTCAAATGCAGCTTCCGCTTTGCTTGCGCTAAATAATTTATGGGGACTTGAAATTTCTCAAACGAATTTATTGAAATTAGGAAAGGACCTGGGAGCTGATGTGCCCTTTTTTCTTAATGGGAAAAATGCATACGTGTCTGGCATTGGAGATAAGCTTAAAGAAAAGAAATCTGATAATTCTAAATATATTCTTATATATCCAAATATTATTGCTTCAACAAAAAAAGTATTTGAATTTTATTCAAATAACAAAAAATTCATGGAAGATGATAATTTACAGAACTCTCTTTTAAAACCTTTTCTTAGCATGTATCCAGAAATTAAATCATTTTATAACAAAAATATCTCTTCTTTTGATATTAAGCTTACCGGGAGCGGATCAACAATGTTTATTTCATATAAAGATGAGGGTGAATTAGAGAAAATAATGGAAATAATCCCAATTAATTGGAGATTCTTTTTAGCTGAAGCTATACAATATTCACCTTTAAGAGGTGTGAGTTAACATTGGGGTGTAGCCAAGCGGTAAGGCAACGGGTTTTGATCCCGTCATGCGGAGGTTCGAATCCTCCCACCCCAGCCAATTTTGATATAATTTGCAATTATGATAAGTAAGCCAAATTTAGATATTTTTACTGGAACTTCTAATAGCGATCTTGCTAATGAAGTTGCTAAGATTTTAGGAATGAAAATATCTGCAGCAGATATAGGATATTTTTCAGATGGAGAAATAAAAGTTGAAATTGAAGAAAATGTTAGAGGTCATGATACTTTTATAATTCAGCCAACATGTGCTCCTACAAATAAAAATCTAATGGAGCTTATGCTTCTTGCAGACGCCTTAAAAAGATCCTCCGCATCAAGAATAACTGCAGTGATTCCTTATTATGGGTATGCAAGACAGGATAGAAGAGTAAGGTCTGCAAGAGTTCCTATTAGTGCTAAAGTTGTAGCTGATATGTTGCATAGTGTTGGTATTGATAGGGTTCTAACAGTTGATTTACATTCAGAAACAATCCAAGGTTTTTTTGATATGCCGGCAGATAATGTCTATGCGACTGGATTGATGGTTCAAGATATAAAGATTCAAAGTAAAGGTAACATGAATGATGTTGTTGTAGTTTCACCTGACGTTGGAGGAGTGGTTAGATCAAGAGCTGTTGCAAAACAGCTTGACGGAGCTGAATTAGCAATCATTGATAAAAGAAGAGCAGCTGCAAATGAATCAGAAGTTATGAATATTATTGGAGATGTAAAAGGTAAGATATGTATTGTTCCTGATGATATTATTGATACTGCTGGTACGCTTTGTAACGCAGTAGAGGCGCTTAAAAATGAAGGAGCAGCGAGTGTGAAAGCTTATATCACTCATCCCGTCTTATCTGGTCCAGCAATTGAAAGAATATCTAACTCTTCTATGGATGAATTAGTAGTAACTAATTCTATTCCATTGTCCCAGGATGGACAAAAATGCAGTAAAATACGCGTCATTTCGCTAGGACCTACAATTGCTGAATGTATAAGAAGACTGAGTAATGAAGAGTCTCTAAGCGCAATGTTTACGTAACAGGAGTAAATATGACACAAGAAATAATTTTAAATGCCGATCCAAGAGAAAGAACTGGATCTAATAAAGCCAGAGTTATAAGAAATATTGATGTAATGGTTCCTGCTGTTATATACGGTAATGAATTACCAGGTGAAAATATTAAATTACCTTTAAATGAACTCACTAAAGCCTCCCAAAATGAACTTTTTTATACTCAGGTCTTAAAAATAAAAATTGGTGACAAAGAAGAAAAGGTTGTACTGAAAGAATTGCAAAGAGATCCAGCAAAAGGAAAATTCTTGCATGCAGATTTTTTAAGAGTTTCAAGAAAAACTAAGCTTAAAGTTGTTGTTCCATTTAGGTTTCTAAATGAAGATGATTGTAATGGTGTAAAAATGGAAGGCGGTGTTCTTACCAAGCTACTTCGTGAAATCGAAGTTATGTGTCTTGCTGGAGATATACCAGAAGCAATTGAAGTGGATGTTGCCAATATAGAGCTTGGTGAAGGTATTAGATTAACTGAACTATCTTTACCAGAAGGTGCCGAAATTTCTGGTTTAGATGACGGACAAGACCAAATGGTTGTCTCTGTTAATGCTCCTAAGGCTGTTGAAGAGGATCCAATTGAAGAAGAAGGATTGGAAGAAGGAGAAGATGGCGCTGAAGCTTCTGAAGGTGAGGAAGGAGATGATGCAGCTGAAGATAATGAAACTCCTGATGAAGGCTCCGAAGAAAGCTAAATAGTGTCAAAATTATGTTTTATTGGCATTGGAAATCCTGGTGCTAAATATGATGAAACCAAGCATAATATTGGTAAAGATTGGTTATTAAAACTAGCCGCAAGTTTCAATACTGAATTCATCTTAAAAGAGAAGTTACACGCAAAAGTTGCAACCTCGCACAATAATAAAATTCATTGGATTATTCCTCTAACTTACGTAAATAATTCTGGTTCAACAGTACAAAAAATAATGCGCTATTCTAATATAGTGCCAAAAGATATTGTTGTATTCCATGACGATCTAGACCTTAATCCAGGAGAGACAAAAATAAAACTTGGTGGCGGTCATGGTGGTCATAATGGTTTAAAAGATATTTTTAGTAAGGTAGGTACAAAGGATTTTTATAGGATTAGAATTGGCATTGGTCACCCAGGCAATAAAGATGACGTCACTAAATGGGTATTAAATAAATTTAAACCTAAAGATAAAACATTAATTGAAGATAGTTATATAGATTTTGCTAATGTGTTTGATCTGATATGTGATGGTAAATTTTCTGAAGCTCAACTTAAACTTCATTCATAAATTATGGGTTTCAAATGTGGAATTATAGGTTTACCTAATGTTGGGAAGTCTACTCTTTTTAATGCTTTGACCAAGTCCGCTATTCCTGCAGAAAACTTTCCTTTTTGTACTATTGAGCCAAATGTAGGAATTGTACCTTTGCCAGATAATCGCTTAGATATGTTACAAGATATTGTTAACTCAAAAAAAATTATTCGCGCAACACTTGATCTGGTTGATATAGCTGGACTTGTAAAGGGGGCGTCTGAGGGCGAAGGTCTTGGAAATGCATTTTTATCAAATATTAGAGAAATGCAAGCTCTTGCTCATGTAGTTAGATGTTTTGAGGATCAAAATATTACTCATGTTGATGGATCTATTGACCCTGTGCGTGATGCTGAAATTATTAATCTAGAACTTATTTTTGCTGACATCGAAACCATTTCTAAGCGAATATTAAAAACAGAAAAGTTACTAAAAACTTCAGACCAAGAAATTAAAAAAAATTATGAGCTCTTAATGACAATTAAATCTAAATTAGAATCTGGGAATTTCATCTCTTTAATAGAATATTCTGAAGATGAGCAGACTTATATAAAGACTTTAAATCTGCTAACTGTTAAGCCAATGTTTTATATTGCAAATGTATCGGATGATAAAAAATCAATGAAGCTTTTAAGCAACCTTGAAGATTTTGCTAAACAGAATGATCATGATGTGGTCCCAACCTTCATTAAAATTGAACAAGAAATATCATTATTAAATGATGATGAAAAAAATGAATATTTAGAGTTAATGGGTATGGATGAGCCAGTGCTTAATAAAGTTATTTTTAAAGGATATGAGATTCTTGGATTGCATACTTTTTTTACAGCAGGTCCTCAAGAAATAAGAGCATGGACAATTCCAACAAATGCGCTTGCGCCTAATGCAGCAGGAGTAATCCATACAGACTTTCAAAGAGGTTTTATTAAAGCTGAAGTTATAGGATTTACCGATTATATTAATAATAATGGTGAAAGTGGCTCTAAAGAAAATGGTAAGTGGCGATTAGAAGGAAAAGATTATTTAGTTAAAGATGGTGACGTAATTCATTTTAAGTTCAATGTTTAATAAGATTTTAAAATAATAGTTGACTCTTTCGGTATACTAATTATTATCATACGCTTGGCTATGTAGCTCAGATGGTTAGAGCACAGCACTCATAACGCTGGGGTCGGTGGTTCAATTCCACCCATAGCCACCATTCATAGAATATTACTAGATAATTTAAGATATAAGAATATTAAAAAGAAGGAATCTTTTTATTTGCCAATTATTTAACTAACTTAATCTCTTTTTAAATAAGCAAGAATTATAATTATAGATATTAAAGCAAGAAGAGCATCCTCACCAAGCATATTTAATATATCTGATACATTCTTATAGACATCTCCTACAAAAGGAGTATCTGTTCCAAAAATTATACCTAGTAATAATGAAACAACTACTAGAGGTATTAATAATTTAGTAACCTTATTTAGAAAGGTAGTTAGACTGGCTAGTGTGACTTTGAAGTTCATTGTATTAAAAAAAGTTAAGAAGGGCTTACGCCCTTCTTAACAAGAGATCTTAAGTAATTACTTAAGCAGACTCATTAGAACTGCTAAAACAAGTAGTCCTACAACTCCACCATTAGCTAATTCGCTAACTAAAGCAGTTATATTACCTATAACATCTAGTCCAAGCATATCGCCAAAAGCCAAGCTTCCAACAATTCCTAGTCCTAGAATTCCTATTATAACACCTGTTAGATTACTAACTAAGTCGTTTATCATTCTCCATGCATTATCCATATTAACTCCCCCTATTTAGGTTTATATATGATTTGCAGATTATATAAAACCATAAAAAGGAAAAAGGATCAAATTTTATATATAAATTTTAGTTGCTTAATTTGACTTTTAATTTATTCTTTATTAAGCAAAGCTTTCATCGATAATTTCATCTTTCCACGATCGAAACCTATTAGCTTAACTTCTACTTCTTGCCCTTCTTTAAGCACAGCATTAACATCTTCTGTTCTTTCTTCTGCTATTTCTGATATATGCAATAAGCCATCTTTGCCAGGAAGAATGTTAACAAAAGCTCCAAATTCAACAATTTTTACAACAGTTCCTTTGTATACTTTATTTAATTCAGGATCTTCGATTATTGATTCAATAATTTCTACAGCTTCAAGCATAGCGCTTTGAGTTTGTCCAAATACTGCAACAGTACCATCATCATTAATATCAACAGTTGCTCCAGTTTTTTCTTGCATGCCTTTAATTACAGCTCCGCCCTTACCAATGATTTCTTTGATTTTATCTGTATGGACTACAAATTTCTTCATTGCAGGAGTGTGTTCAGATAATTCATTTGCTTTGTTGATTACAGCATTCATTTCATTAAGTATATGATGCCTAGCAGCTTTGGCTTTAGTTAAGGCAACTTCCATAATAGCTTCATTTATTCCCTGAATCTTAATATCCATTTGAAGAGCAGTAATGCCTGATTCTGTTCCTGCTACTTTAAAATCCATATCTCCAAGATGATCCTCATCTCCTAAGATATCTGTAAGAACAGCAAAATTATCTCCCTCTTTAATAAGGCCCATAGCAATGCCTGCTACTGGACTTGTTAATGGAACACCAGCATCCATTAAAGATAATGAAGTTCCACATACTGTTGCCATTGAGCTTGATCCATTAGATTCTGTTATTTCAGAAACTACTCTTAATGTATAACCAAAATCATCAGTATCAGGTAGCACAGCTTTAATTGCCCTTTTTGCTAAATTACCATGGCCAATTTCTCTTCTTTTAGGTCCCATTGGCATACCTATCTCTCCAACACTGTATGCAGGAAAATTATAATGAAGCATAAAATGATCCGTACCTTGTCCCTCAATGGATTCTATTCTTTGCGCGTCTCTAGTTGAGCCTAAAGTTGCAACAACTAGTGCTTGTGTTTCACCTCTAGTGAATAATGCTGATCCATGAGTTTTAGGTAAAATTCCAGTTTCTACAAAAATTGGCCTAACAGTATCTTCATCTCTGCCGTCTATTCTTGTTTTATTCTCAATAATGCTTGTTCTTACAATATCAGATTCTAATTTTTTAAAAGCACCTAAGACTTTAGACATTTTAATTTCATCTATATCTTTATATTCATCAAGGATAGTATTTTTAATGGTTCCTAATGCTTCTACTCTTTCACTTTTATTTACAATCTTAAATGCTTCTCCAATTGCATCAGAGTGTTTTTCTTTAAGCTCTGAATAAAAAATAGGAGTTTCTTCATCTTTTTCAACAGCCCAATCTTCTTTACCAGCTTTATCTTTAAGTTCTTGACAGCCTTTAATTACTGCTTGCATTTCTTGATGTGCAAATAAAACAGCTCCCAACATCAGATCTTCACTTAATTCTTTAGCTTCAGACTCAACCATTAAGACAGCTTCTTCAGTGCCAGCAACAACCATATCAAGATATGAATTTTCTAACTCTTCATAAGATGGATTAAGTACATAGTTACCATCAACAAATCCAACTCTTGCTGCACCCATAGGCCCATCAAATGGAACTCCTGCAACACATAAAGCTGCAGATGTTCCAATCATAGAAGCTATGTCAGGATTATAATCTTTACCAGATGATAATACTGTGCAAAAAACCTGCACTTCATTCTTAAAACCATCTGGGAAGAGTGGTCTGACTGGTCTATCTATAAGTCTTGAGGTTAATGTTTCTCTTTCAGTTGGACGCGCCTCTCTTTTAAAAAATCCGCCTGGAATTGCTCCAGTTGCATAAAATTTCTCTTGATAAAAGACAGCTAAAGGAAAAAAATCTTTTGCAGGATCTGCTTCCTTTTTTGCAACTACAGTAGCAAGAACAACTAAATCATCAATTGTTACTAAGACTGCTCCAGTAGTTTGTCTGGCTACTTTATGAGTTTCTAATTTTACAGTTTTATTGCCATATGCAAACTCTACTGTTGAAGATTCTAATTTATTATTTTCCACAATTTTCCTTTTTATTTATTATTTTATCCACGTAATTTAAGTGCTTTAATGGTCTTTAAGTAACTGTCTTGGTCTTTTTTCTTTAAATATGCGAGCAGTTTTCTTCTTAAATTAACCATTCTAATTAGACCAGTCCTTGAATGATGATCTTTTTTATGGGTTTTGAAGTGATCTTGAAGCTTATTTATGTTTTCAGTCAGCAAAGCTATTTGAACTTCTGGAGAACCAGTGTCAGTGTCACTTTTCTGGAATTTACTTACAATGCTTGCTTTTTCTTCTGTTAATAAAGCCATTTTATATCCTTGATATACATGTATTAAATGAATTCAAACCTCGTATATCTAAAGTCTGAGCGCGTAGCTTAGTACTTATTACACCATTAAACAAGTTGTTTTAACTTTAATCCTGTTGCTTTAATTAAGCCTAAACCTAGAAATTTATCTTCATTTGAGAAAATTTTTACAACTTCATCTATTTCTTTTTTAATTCCAACTAAACCACCATTAATATAATTCTTGGTCTGAAATTCATCTAATTTAATTGAATTAAGATTTGGGAAAGCCTCTGAAATTGGAATAATATTATCAAATGAGATATCACTAATATTCTTAGCTTCTTCGATATTAAAACACCCCTGTTGCGTTCTAATAAGCTTAGATAAGTAGCCTCCACATTTTAGAATATCTCCTATATCTCTAGCAATTGCTCTAATATATGTTCCTTTTGAACATTTGATGTAAAAAGAAATAAAAGGTTTTTTGTAATTAATATCTTTAATATCAAAGATATTAATTTCTCTTGGTGGTTTTGATATTAATTCACCCTGTCTTGCATATTTATACAAAGGCTTGCCTTTATGTTTTAATGCAGAAAAAAATGGTGGCTGCTGAAATGAATTTCCTTGAAAACTATTTAATGCTTTAATTACATCTGAAAATTTAGGATAAATATCAGAAATATGAGTAATTTTTCCTTCTGCATCATCAGTATCAGATGAGCTTCCTAGAGTAACCTCAGCTTGATAACTTTTAGTTTCATTTAAAAAATAAGATGAAAATTTTGTGGCTCTATTTATCGCAATTATTAATAAGCCTGAAGCCATGGGGTCTAAAGTTCCTAAGTGACCTACTTTACTAAAATTAAATTTTCTTTTAATTTTTTGAACAACGCTATTGGATGAAATTCCAGTTTCTTTTTTTACTAAAATGAAGCCATTCATTTTTTTATTTTCTTCAAAAGCTCTTCAATATTATTTGAGTATTCTATGCTTTCATCGAATCTAAATTTTAGCTTTGGTACTCTTCTAATTTTCATAATCTTAGACAGTCTAGACCTTAGCATTCCACTTAATTTATCTAAGATCTTAGGATTAATATCTATATTTTTGGTCTCATTTCCAATGATGGTGTAAAAAACAATAGCCTGGCTTATATCTGAAGAGCATTTAACTGCTGTGATATTAATATTCTTTAATCGAGGATCATTAATTTCAGTAGAAATTAATAATGAAATTTCTTTCTTGAGGAAATCACTAACTTTTTGTGCTCTTATTGATGACATTAAGAAAAATTATAGAGTTTGAGCCTCTACTTTTCTGTCAAAAACTTCTATTTTATCGCCAGCTTTTACATCTTTATAATTCTTGATGCCAATTCCACATTCTGTTCCATTTTTAACTTCACCAATATCATCCTTAAATCTTCTCAAAGAATCTAGTTCCCCTTCAAAAATAACAATTTCATCACGAAGAACCCTAACCGGCTTACTCCTTAAAACAGAACCCTCAAGAACCATACATCCAGCTATTTGACCAAATTTAGGTGAATTAAATACCTCTAAGACTTCTGCTGTTCCAACTATTTCTTCTCTTATAATTGGATCTAATAAGCCGCCTAATTTAGCTTTTATATCATCTATTAATTCATAAATTATGCTGTGATAGGTCAAATCTACTGACTCATCTTCTATAATTTTTTTAGCTGAATTATCAGCTCTTACATTAAAACCTAATATGATTGAATTCACAGCAACTGCTAAATTAGCGTCCGATTCTGAGATTCCGCCTACACCGCTGGAAACAATTTTTACTTTTGCTAAATCTGTTTCTAGATCATTTAATGCAGCCAATATGGCTTCAGATGTACCGACTACATCAGTTTTGACAATTACATTTAATACTTTCTTGGACTCTTGTCCCATAGTATCGAAAATATTTAAACTGCTATCTCTTTGTTTAAGCTGTTTTCTTTCCTTATCTTTATTAAGCCTAAATTCTGCGATTTCTCTAGCTTGTTTTTCGCTATCAACTACTAAAAATTGATCTCCTGCATTTGGTGCTGAATTTAATCCAAGCACCTCAACTGCATATGATGGCCCTGCTTCTTTAAGTTTATTTCCATCACTACTAATGATACTTTTAATTTTTCCAACAGAATTACCGGATGCAACTATATCTCCTACCTTTAAGGTTCCATTTTGAATAAGAAAAGTAGATACAGCGCCTCTAAATTTATCTAGCTCAGATTCAATAATAACTCCTTGAGCTGGGCCAATAAAATGAGATTTTAACTCAAGTAACTCTGCTTCCAGATATACAGATTCTAAAAGTTTATCTACACCTTCTCCTGTAAGTGCAGAAACAGGAACCATTTGAATAGTTCCACCCCAATCTTCAGGTACAAGATCTTTTCCAGCTAGATCGCCTTTTACTTTTTCAATATCAGTATCAGCCAAATCAATTTTATTTATAGCTACAACAATAGATACTCCGGCAGCTTTTGCATGATTTATAGCCTCTTCTGTTTGAGGCATAATTCCATCATTAGCTGCTACAACTAAAATAACTACATCTGTAGTATTAGCGCCTCTTGCTCTCATTGATGAAAAGGCAGCATGTCCAGGAGTATCAATAAAAGTAATTAGGCCTTTTTTTGTATCTACCTGATACGCTCCTATATGTTGAGTAATTCCTCCAGCTTCGCTATCCACAACTTTCGATTTTCTAATAAAGTCTAATAAAGTAGTTTTTCCGTGATCTACATGACCCATAACAGTTACAACTGGTGCTCGAGATTGAGGTTCATCCTTATAAGTTATTAAACTAGTAAGCTCTTCTTCAACATTTTCTGTCTTTAGAGCTACGCCTGTATGACCCATCTCTTCTAAAACTAAAATTGCAGTTTCTTGATCTATTGCATCATTAATTGTTGCTGCAACACCTAAACTCATCAATTCTTTTACAACTTGTCCACCTTTAACAGCTAAAAGTTTTGCCAGCTCGCCAACTTGAATCATTTCTGGCACATCTACAGTTTTTGCTTTAATTTCTGTTGGAGCTTCAAATTGATGCTCAGCTGTTTCACCAGGAATTACCTTAGCCTCTCTTTTGCTATATTCTTTTGCTGCTTTTGATAATTGATCTTTAACATTTACTTTTTCTTTTGGCTGAGGTGGAACTACTTTCTTAGCAGCAATTTGTTTTTCTCTTTCTTCTTTTTTTATTCTTGCTGCTTCTTTTATTTGATCTTCTCTTTTCTTTTGCTGTTCTTTTAACTGTTCAGATGCAGCAGCCCTCTTAGCTTCTATATTGTCAGAATAGCTTTTTGTAGACTCTCCTTCAGAAATATTCTTACCCTTTGAAACTACTTTTATACCTGAATCTGAAGATACTGATGAACTTTGGGATTTTCTATTCTTAAGTGACTTTAATAAAGCTGATTTATCGGCTGGTGTAATTTCATCTGAACCTGATTTGTGAGGCAAACCAGCATTTTGCATTCTTTCAAGCAATGCCGATTCAGAAATCTTTAAAGTTTTTGAAAAGTCTTTAACAGTTAAAGCCAAAATAATATCCTCTCTTAATTAAACCAATGCTCTCTAGCTTTCATAATGAGTGCAGAAGCATCCTCATTATTAATTTCAATAATATCTTGAAGCTCGTCTACAGCCAGCTCAGCTAAATCGTCTTTGTTTTTGATACCTTTGCTAGATAATAAAGTTAGATTATCTTCACTTATATTCAAATCAGTTAAAGATTCAGCATCTTCCTCTTCAGCAGAGATCTCACCCATTGCCTCCATTAATGCTGCATCTTCAGCAGCAGATTTAATTCTATCCACTTCATCATCATCTGAAACGATATCTTTTAATGCATCATTATCTGCATAAGCTATATCATCAAATGTATTTAACCCAGAATTAACAAGCGCCTCCGCTATATCTTCCTTAACAGAAAGACTTTCCATAATACTTCCAAGAAATTCCGTTTGATCAACTTTTTCTTTAGCTTCAGCCTCTTCGCTGCTTATAATATTTAAATCCCATCCAACAAGTTTTGATGCAAGGCGGATATTTTGCCCTCTAGAACCTATTGCTAGTGCTAGGTTGTCTTGATTAACAGCAATATCCATAGATCTTGCTGTCTCGTCCATTACAATTGATTCAACTTTAGCAGGCACTAGAGCATTAATTACTAATTGAGCAGGATTATCATCATAAATAATTATGTCAATTCGCTCATTACCAAGCTCTGCTGAGACCGCCTGAACTCGTGAGCCTCGCATACCTACACATGCTCCAACTGGATCAATACGACCATCATTAGTTTTAACAGCTATTTTTGATCTTGAACCTGCATCTCTTGCAACTCCTCTAATTTCTATAATATCTTCATTAATTTCTGGAACCTCTATACCAAATAACTCTGTAACCATTTCAGGGCAGATCCTGCTCAACATAAGTTGAGCGCCTCTACCTTCAACTTCCTGAATCTGAAGGATTGCTCTAATTCTATCGTTTACTTTATAGATCTCGCCTGGCATTAGTCTATCCCTAGGCAAAATTGCCTCTGCATCATAACTAATATCAACAATGATATTATCTCTAGTTACTCTTTTAACAGTTCCATTAACAAGGTTATTATTCTGATTTTTAAACATTGAAACTACTTTTTCTCTTTCGGCTTCTCTTACTTTTTGAAGCATTACTTGTCTTGCTGCCTGTGTTTCAATTCTTCCAAAGGGTATATTTTCAATTTCTTTAGTAAAACAATCACTAAGCTCTAGGTCAGAATCTTGAACCTTGATATGAGTTTCAATATGAAATTCAGGATCCTCCTCGCTAGCAACTATCCAATCTCTAAAAGTTTTATATAATCCTGAGACTCTATCTATTTTTACATGAAGAACAGCATCTTCATGAAAATGTCTTTGAGACGCGGATGCAATTGCGACTTCAATTGCTTCAAATATTGAGTCTTTCCCTAATCCTTTCTCATTAGATACTGAATCAACAACTGCTAAAATTTCATTACCTTCCATATTCTTCACCCATCCTTAAAATATCATCAAAACTTGGATTCAAACGACATAATTCTGTGTCTGAAAAATTAATAATATAATTCTCATTATTACATTCAATAGTAAAATTCTCTTCGCTAAAATCTGTTATGAATCCTTCCAAATTCTTAATATTATTTTTAGCATTTCTTAATTTTACTTTGAATTTTTCACCTATAAAACCATCAAGTTGTTCAATATAAAATATTTTTCTATCGACTCCAGGTGTCGAAACTTCTAATACATAATCTTCAATAAAAGAATCTTCGAGAGCTAACTCATAGTTAAGATCTTTAGATACGTTCTCACAGTCATCTATATTGGCACCTTTTTCAGAATCTATATATATCCTCACAGTTGGTCTTTTTTTACCTCTTAGTATTTCTAAGCCCCAAAGAAAGCAATTTCTGCTTTCAATTACAGGCTTAACAATTTCTATCATATTCTCTTTATTCATTTCTTCTACATACAAAAATGGGGCATATGCCCCACAAAATAAAATTACGTGGTAGCGGGGGCTGGATTTGAACCAACGACCTTCGGGTTATGAGCCCGACGAGCTACCAGACTGCTCCACCCCGCAACGCAGCGAAGGTGCAGTGTAATTAAATCTTAGTGGTTAGGTCAAGTTTATTAAATATTTTTTAGACGCAAAAAAATAACTTGTTTATAATCCAACTCCTTAGCCGAAGTGGTGGAATTGGTAGACACGCTAGCTTGAGGGGTTAGTGAGCGAAAGCTCGTGCGGGTTCAAGTCCCGCTTTCGGCACCATTATTTTATGAAAATTTCTTTAATTTATAACTAACTAGCTGGAATTTCATCATCAGAAACTTCTTCCATTTGGATCTCCTCAGGAGTAATATCAAAAATTTCTTCTGCATTTTCAGATTTTAAAATAAAAGCCAAGGAGAGAACTAAAACCATCCAGACTGTAACTAAAATATAAGTTAAACGCCCTAAAAATCCAGCAGGACCAGTTGCTCCAAAAACAGAATTAGAGGATCCTCCACCAAATGCAGCACCCATATCTGAGCCTTTTCCTTGTTGTAACATTACAAGCACTATAATTGCTACTGCTAAAAGAATACTCACAACAGTTATAAAAGTTACCATGATTAATGTCCTCTATTTATATATATGTTTGCTATATTTGCAAACTCTTTTCCATTTAGTGAAGCTCCACCAATTAGAGCTCCATCAATGTGATCTTCCTTAAATAAATCTTCAGCATTTTTACTTGAAACGCTTCCTCCATATATAACTTTTGGAGTGAAGTTATTTTTAGATGCTGATTGTACTATATCTTTGATGTATAAATGAATAACATTTATTTCCTCACTTGAAGGTAATTTACCACTTCCTATTGCCCAAATAGGTTCATAAGCAATAGTAAAATCATTAAAGAGATCAAGTCCATCTATAGAATCAATTAATTGTTTCTTTAAAAATTCTTTTGTTGTGCCTGAGTCATATACTTCTATAGGTTCTCCTATACACATTACAATTTTAAGATTATTGTCTTGAGCGCATATTAGTTTTTTTCGAATATCCAAATTGTCTTCTTTAAAAAATTCTCTTCGTTCCGAATGACCAATGATAGAAAAATTACAGCCTAAATCCTTACATGCTTTTGCTGATATTGAACCTGTCCTTGCTCCTTGTGAAAAATCAATATCCTGAGAACCAATTTTAATATTAGATCTTTTACATAAATCAACAATTTGATTTAAATAAACGTATGGCGGACATATAGCAGAAATAGATTCAGCATCATCTTTTATATGTTTGAAAAAATCCTTAATCCATAATTTATTAGTCTCTTTCGAGCCATTTGATTTCCAATTTCCAATAATTAAAGCAGACATAATTTAAGACTTAGATTTAACTAAGTTAGAAATATCTTTAGCAAACTTTGAAGCAACATCTTCTTCAGCAGCTTCAACCATTACTCTAATGATATTCTCAGTACCTGATGCTCGAACTAAAACTCTTCCTACGGTGATATCTGATTCAACATCTCTAACAGTAGATTTTATTTCTGAATCATTAACAATATCTTTATTCTTAACGGGAATATTGATATTAACTTGTGGGAATTTCTTATAATTTGCAAGCACTTCTTTAGGATCTTTCTCTAAAAGCAGAAGAGAACTTATTACCTTTAAGGCAGCTATTGTTCCATCTCCAGTGCTAACTAAATCTCTACATATAATATGCCCAGAGCTTTCTCCCCCAAGCATCCATCCTTTCTTTGTGAGCATCTGACTAACGTATTTATCACCAACATCTGCTCTTACAAATTTATATCCTAATTGTTGTATTGCTTTTTCAAGTCCAAAATTAGACATTAAAGTACCAACAACGCCTGACCAAGAGCCTGTTCTATTTGGATTAGAAAATGCCAAAATATAAAGCAGATCATCACCATCTAGAATATTACCTTCTCTATCAATAAGAATAACCCTATCTCCGTCTCCGTCTAGAGTTATTCCATAATCAGCTCTATGTTTTAATACCATTTCTTGGGCAAGTTCGGGACAAGTTGAACCACATTCATGATTGATATTAAAACCATCAGGATTAACACCAAATTCAATAACTTCAGCTCCTAATTCTTTAAATACTGCTGGGCTTACTTTGTAACATGCTCCATTTGCGCAATCAACTACAATACGAAGATTGTTAAATGTTATATCTTCTGGAACTGTGGATTTACAAAATTCAATATATCTTGCAGTAGATTCATGAAAAGGTTCTGCTTTTCCTAAATTTGATGTTTCTACTACATCTAAATTATTTTTAAGAATTTTTTCAATCTTTAATTCAATATCTCTAGAAATCTTAATGCCATTAGCATCGAATATTTTTATACCATTGTCTAAAAAACTATTATGTGATGCACTAATAACAAGGCCAAATTGTTTTCTAAAAGTCTTAGTTAGATATGCAACACCAGGTGTGGGAATAGGCCCAAGTAGTCTTACATTAATACCAGCTGCAATAAAACCAGCTTCTAATGCTGCTTCAAGCATATATCCAGATACGCGGGTATCTTTTCCTATCATGACAGTATCGAGGCCTTTTTCTTTTAAAACTATACCAGCGGCATGGCCAATTCTGAGGCATACCTCAGGAGTGATCTCTGTCCGAACAGGTCCCCTTATACCGTCTGTTCCGAATTTAAGATCCATGATTTAGGATTATAACTCTTCAGCAGGACCTTTAATTGAAGTTTTTGATGACTTTGATTTACTTGATGAATCATTATCATCTGACCAATCTTTTGGAGCCCTTGGTTTTGCGCCAGCCATAATGTCGTCTATTTGATCAGCGTCAATAGTTTCATAAGTTAATAAAGCTGAAGCCATTTCATGTAATTTATCTAAATTATCATTCAATATTTTTTGAGACCTTGCATAACAAGTATCAATAATCATCTTAACTTCAGAGTCTATAACTTTAGACGTCTCATCACTTCTGATGCTAGCTGGAGATGCTGCTGAACGCCCTAAAAATGGACTTCCTTCATCCTCGCCAAACTTCAATGGTCCAAGAACATCTGATAAGCCCCATTTAGTAACCATATTAGTTGCTATATTTGTAGCTACCTCAATATCATTTGATGCGCCAGTTGTAATTCCTTTTGGTCCATTAATAATCTCTTCTGCAATTCTTCCGCCATAAAGCGCACATATTCTGCTTAAAAGATACTCCTTGCTTTGCATATATGTATCTTCTTCAGGCAAGAACATAGTCACTCCAAGAGCTCTTCCTCTAGGAATGATGGTAACTTTATAAACAGGATCATGAAGAGGAGCCAACCTTCCAATTATTGCATGGCCAGCTTCGTGATATGCAGTTATTCGCTTTTGCTCTTCACTTAGTATCATTGACTTTCTTTCAGCACCCATCATGATTTTGTCTTTTGCTAAATCAAGATGAGATTGATCTATCTTCTTGTCCTCATATCTAGCAGCAAATAACGCAGCCTCATTGATTAAATTTGCAAGATCAGCTCCAGAAAATCCGGGAGTGCCTCTAGCAATAACTGAAGCATCAACATCAGCATCAAGAGGAACTTTTTTCATATGGACTTTTAGTATTTGCTCTCTTCCTCTTATATCAGGAAGATCAACGACTACCTGTCTATCAAATCTTCCAGGCCTAAGAAGAGCAGGATCAAGAACATCTGGTCTATTAGTTGCTGCAATAACAATTACACCATCATTGCCCTCAAAACCATCCATTTCAACCAAAAGTTGATTTAATGTTTGTTCTCTTTCATCATGACCCCCTCCTAATCCAGCACCTCTATGCCGACCAACTGCATCAATTTCATCTATAAAAACAATACATGGGGATTGCTTTTTTGCCTGTTCAAACATATCTCTTACTCTTGAAGCGCCGACTCCAACAAACATCTCAACAAAATCAGAACCAGATATTGTAAAAAATGGTACCTTCGCTTCTCCTGCTACTGCTCTTGCTAAAAGTGTCTTTCCAGTTCCAGGAGGCCCAACCATTAATACACCTCTTGGAATTTTTCCACCTAGTTTTTGGAATTTAGTAGGATCTCTTAAAAAGTCAACCAGCTCTTGAACATCTTGTTTAGCTTCTTCGCAACCAGCAACATCTTGGAAATTAGTTTTAACTTTTCCACCTTCCATAAGTTTTGCTTTGCTCTTGCCAAAAGACATAGGTCCGCCTTTGCCAGACATACCGCCTTGCATTTGTCTCATAAAGAAAAAGAATATTCCTAAAAGTAAAAGAATTGGAAAAGCACCCACTAATAATTGCGACCATATAGAAGGTTGCTCAACTTTTTCATATACAGCAATAATTCCATTATCTTGTATTGCTTTATCAAGGGAATCATCTCTTTTAAAGATAGGGTAATTAGTTTCAAATTTAGAACCATCAAGCCTTTCACCAGTAATGGTCATCTGATCGCCTTTGTAAACTACCTTTGCAACCCTATCAGAAAGAACTTCTTGTCTAAATTGTGAATAACTTATTTGCTCCCTTACATTAGCAGAATCAATATTATTGAAGACATACATTAAGAGTGATCCAAATATAATCCAAACCATTATGTTTCTAAGAAAATTACTATTCATCCTTTAAAAGCTCCATATAAATATATTTCAGCGGATTGTTTTTTTGAGGCGGCAGGCTTAAATGTCTGCACATCATCAAAAATACTAATCATTTTTGTTCTCAATTTCTTAAGCATACTATTTTGAAATGTCTTAATTATGAAAACGCCTTTTGACTTACTTAAATATTCTACAGCAACATCTAAGGTTATGTCATTCAGCTCATAAATATTTGCTTCATCAATCACGCTTATACCTGTTAAATTGGGGGCTAAATCTGAAATAACAAGATTAATTTTACCTTTTAATAAAAAAATATCTTTTACTAAATCTATATCTTCTACCTTTTTTTGAAAAAAATTTACTCCTTTAATTGGTTCAATATCTAGAATATCTATTGCAAAGACATTCGCAGTCTTAAGTTTATATTTTATTAATTGTGACCAGCCTCCAGGTGCAGCACCAATATCTAAAACATTTTTGCAACCTTTAAGCGCATTAGTCTTTTCTAAGATTTCTTCTAATTTGAAAACTGCCCTTGATCTAAAGCCTAATTTCTTTGCTTTTAATCCCCAATTATCAAGATGCATAATTCTTTAATAATTTCTATATATGGCTAACTTTTTCAACTTCATAGACAATTGGTCCTGAAGGTGTCGATATAGTTACTTCATCCCCAACATACTTGCCTAATAAGCCTTTTGCAATAGGTGTATCAATTGAGATTAATCCCTTTTCAGGATCAGATTCTAGATTCCCAACAAGTTTATAAGTAACCGATTTATTATTTTCGAAATCAAAAAGTTTGATTGTTGCGCCAAAAATAACCCTGCCAGTCTCTGGGATAGTCTTTACATCTATCACTTGTGCATTGGCAAGGGAAGTCTCAATTTCTTGAATTTTAGCTTCAACTAAGCCTTGTAATTCTTTTGCAGCGTGGTATTCAGCATTTTCTTTTAAATCACCATGCGCTCTTGCTTCAGCAATTGCTTCAGATATCCTAGGCCTTTCATCAAACTTTAATTTCGCAAGTCTTTCTTTAATAGCTACTTCACCTTCTTTTGTTATAGCAGATTTACTCATAGGCGAATTATAACAAGAGCTAGTGAATATTAATGAATTTCTTGAAGCGACAGATATGACCAATCTGATTCTAGGCCATCTAAAGCATCAACAATTGCAAAAGCTCCAAACATAGTGGTCGTACAAAAGATTTTATTTTGAAGTGCTGTTTGTCTTATAGATGAAGAGTCATCTATTGATTGTTTTCCTTCTGAAGTATTTATAACAAGATTAATGTCTCCATTTACCATCATGTCTACTATATGAGGTCTGCCTTCCATAACTTTGTTAACTTTATTAACTGGAAATCCTATCTCTTCAATATATTTTGAAGTTCCAAGGGTTGCTACAATATTAAAACCTTTATCAATAATATTTGGCACAAGTTCATTTAGATACTTTTTATCTGATTCTTTAACGCTTATAAAAACAACTCCTTTTCTAGAAAGATTCTTATTTGCTGCTTTTTGAGCTTTTGCATATGCTTCTCCAAAATTCCTGCCAATACCCATAACCTCACCAGTAGATTTCATCTCAGGACCTAGGATGGGGTCGACTAAAGGGAATTTATCAAAGGGCAATACAGCTTCTTTAACAAAATATAAGTTATCAGGCAGTTTATTTGAAAAATTTTGATCTAATAATGATTTACCTACCATAGATTTTGAAGCAGCTTTAACTAATGAGTCGCCAATAGCTTTTGAGATAAAAGGAACTGTTCTTGATGCTCTAGGATTAACTTCTATAATGTATATATCTTTATTTTTAACAGCAAATTGAATATTCATTAGCCCGATTATTTCTAATTCTTTTGCTATAGCAATTGATTGTGATTCTAAGTTGCTAATTATCTCTTTATCTAAATTATAAGGAGGTAATGAGCAAGCAGAGTCGCCTGAATGAATTCCGGCCTGTTCGATATGTTGTAATATTCCACCGATCATTATTACTGACCCATCTGAAATTACATCAACATCTACTTCAATAGCATCTGTTAAAAAGCTGTCTAAAAGTATAGGCTTTTCATTTGACACTTCTACCGCTTCTTTTAAATATAGCGTAAGTTCATTATCGTTATGGACAAGTTGCATGGCTCTTCCACCCAATACATATGAAGGCCTAACAACAATTGGATAGCCTATCTCTGAAGCAGATTCTATGGCCTCCTCTAAAGTTCTAACAGTAGAATTCATTGGTTGCTTAAGAGCCAATTTCTCAACCAGTTCTTGAAACCTTTCTCTGTCTTCAGAACGATCAATCGCATCAACATCGGTGCCTAAGATATTAACTCCTGCTTTTTCTAGGGTGGATGCTAATTTAAGAGGGGTTTGTCCTCCGAATTGAATTATTGCGCCATAGGGATCTTCTATCTCAATAATATCCATTATTTTTTCAGAAGTAATAGGTTCAAAGTAGAGTCTGTTTGATACATCATAATCAGTTGAAACAGTCTCTGGATTACAATTAACCATAATAGATTCATATCCCTCTTCTTGCATTGCTAAAGAAGCATGAACACAACAATAATCAAATTCTATACCTTGGCCAATTCTATTAGGGCCGCTTCCAAGTACTATTACCTTTTTATCTAAAGTGGGATTACTTTCACATTCTCCGCCATAAGTGGAATACATATAACAAGTTGAAGTAAGGAATTCAGCTGCACATGTATCTACTCTTTTAAACACTGGCTTAATTCCCTTGTTAATTCTATTTGATCTAACGTCTAGTTCATCTATATTTAAGAGTGAAGCTATTCTTGAATCAGAAAAACCAATCTTTTTTAGATTAAACCACTGATCTGATTCAATACTATTAATATCCGAAGCCTTAATAACCTCTTCATAATTAATAATATTTCGCATTTGATTCAAAAACCAATAATCTATACCGCATAGTTGAAAGATTTTTTCATTACTCCAACCATTTCTAATCGCATCTGCAACATAAAATATTCTTTTTGGGCCTGGAAAAGATAATTCATACCTTAATTTATCTTCTAAATCATCATCACCTTTTAAAATTGGGTTAAGGCCATCTAAGCCCTCCTCCATACTGCATATAGCTTTTTGTAATGATTCTTGAAAATTCGTTCCTATAGCCATAACCTCACCAACTGATTTCATTTGTGTTGTTAAGCGATCATTAGCTTGACTAAATTTTTCAAATGCAAATTTAGGAATTTTGGTGACAATATAATCAATAGATGGCTCGAAAGAGGCTGGGGTCAATCCTCCTGTAATGTCATTTTGTAGTTCATCTAAGGTGAAACCAACAGATAACAAAGCTGCGACTTTAGCAATTGGAAATCCAGTTGCTTTTGATGCTAAAGCAGATGATCTACTAACTCTTGGATTCATTTCAATGACAATCATTCTGCCGTCTTCAGGATTTACAGCGAACTGAACATTTGATCCCCCAGTCTCAACACCTATTTCTCTTAAAATAGCAAAAGAAGCATTTCGCATATTTTGATATTCTTTATCCGTTAAGGTTTGAGCGGGAGCTATTGTAATTGAATCACCGGTATGAACTCCCATAGGATCAAGATTTTCGATTGAACAAATAATAATGCAGTTATCATTCTTGTCTCTGACAACTTCCATCTCAAACTCTTTCCATCCAATTAAAGATTCATCTATAAGAAGTTCATTAGTTGGAGATAACTCTAGTCCTTTTTTACAGATGCTTTGAAACTCTTCAATATTGTAGGCTATACCTCCACCAGTTCCACCCATGGTAAAAGAGGGTCTTATGATTGCAGGAAATCCTACCTCTTTTTGAACATTTAATGCATCTTCAAGATTATGAGCTATACCTGATTTTGGTGTTTCAATTCCAATAGACTGCATTGTTTGGTCAAAAAGTTGTCTATCTTCTGCTTTATCTATGGCCTCTCTTGAGGCGCCTATTAAAATTACGCCATGTTTCTTTAAAACTCCCTCTTTAGCCAATGAGAGTGCGGTATTTAAAGCTGTTTGTCCTCCCATAGTAGGGAGAATTGCGTCAGGTTTTTCTTTTTCTATT
This sequence comes from uncultured SAR86 cluster bacterium, assembly GCA_902557645.1. Classification (GTDB taxonomy): domain Bacteria; phylum Pseudomonadota; class Gammaproteobacteria; order Magnimaribacterales; family D2472; genus MED-G78. Next base: position 109,892 of record CACEAP010000003.1, on the reverse strand, counting down.
ATTTTTTCTACATTTTCCCAATGGATTGGTTCTATGTATGTTGCATCTGCAAGCAATGGGTCAGTCATTATTGTAGCGGGATTAGAGTTGACCAAAATAACTCTATACCCCTCTTCTTTTAAGGCTTTACAGGCTTGAGCGCCAGAATAATCAAATTCACATGCTTGACCTATAATTATGGGTCCAGCCCCAATAATAAGAATTGAAGATATATCAGTTCTTTTTGGCATTTTTTTTCACTAAAGTTAGAAATTGTTTAAAAAGAGATTGAATATCTTGAGGTCCAGGGCTTGCCTCGGGATGCCCTTGAAAACTAAATGCTGGCTTATTTATAAACTCAATGCCTTGAAGAGATTTATCAAATAAAGAAATGTGTTTGGATTTAATGCCATCTCCTAAAGATGACTCATCGACAGCAAATCCATGATTTTGTGATGTAATAAAGACTTCTTTGGTGTCTATATCTTGAACAGGATGATTAGCGCCATGATGTCCAAATTTCATTTTATTGGTTTTTGCGCCGCCAGCTAATGCTAAGAGTTGATGCCCTAAGCAAATTCCAAAAATTGGCATATTAACCTCAAGAAACTTCTTAATATTATCAATTGCATATGAACAAGGCTCCGGATCTCCTGGTCCATTAGATAAAAATATTCCGTCAGGCTTCATGGCCATAACTTCATCAAATGATGTTTGCGCATTTACAACAGTTACTTTGCCAACATGCTCAGCAAGTAACCTTAGAATATTTCTTTTTATACCAAAATCATAAGCAACAATATTGAGCTTGCTTGAACTAATCTTAAATTCAGGCCAAACACCTTCTTCCCATTTATAACTATCTTGAGTTGAAACTTCTTTTGCAAGATCTAAGCCCTCTAGTCCCTCAAAGTTCTTTGCATTTTGAATAGCTTCTTCGTTTGAGCATTTTGATTTTGCAGCAATGCAACATCCCATTGAACCATTTTCTCTTAGATGATTTGTAAGCTTTCTAGTGTCAATATCTGAGATCGCAATAATGTTCTGTTTAATAAGAAAATCTTCTAATGTGGATTTAGATCTCCAATTGCTAGGATTATTTGAAAATTCTTTGACTACTATTCCAGATGCATGAATTTTTGACGATTCCATATCCTCATCATTGATTCCTGTATTACCAATATGTGGATGTGTAAAAGTAATAATTTGTTTTTTATAGGATGGGTCCGTAATTATTTCTTGATAGCCAGTCATGGAGGTATTAAAAACTATTTCTCCAATTTCAACTTTTTCTATGCCAAAACCTATTCCATCAAATATACTTCCATCTTCAAGAACTAATATTGCAGGAAATGACATTAGATATTACCTCTAGTAAGGAGGTTCTTTTGAAGAAAAAGATATGGGAAATAATGAAATTTTACGGATTTTAATGAGCTAAAATTTAGAGCAAGCATTAAAATTGTACTTTACAGATTAAAGTGAATGACGTCTACTAATTAATGAAAAAAATATGAATATTTCTATAAAAACACAAAATGAGATTGGCAAAATGCGAATTGCAGGAAAATTAGCAGCAGAAGTATTAGATATGATTACACCTCATGTTTTACCAGGCATATCAACAGGAGAACTAGATTCAATATGTTATAAATATATAACAGAAACACAGAAAGCCATCCCAGCAAATATTGGTTATAACGGTTATGAAAAGACTATATGTTCAAGCATCAATAATGTTATCTGTCATGGCATTCCTGATAACAATAAAGTTCTTAAAAATGGAGATATTGTAAATATAGATGTGACAGTTATAAAAGATGGCTGGTATGGTGATACATCTAAAATGTTTTTAGTAGGCAAATGCAAGCCTCATAATGAGAGACTTGTAAGAGTCACTCAAGAATGTTTATACAAAGCTATAGAAATAGTTAAACCTGGAATTTGTCTTGGTGATATTGGCAATGCTATTCAAGTCCATGCTGAAAAAAACTATTATTCTGTTGTTGAAGATTATTGTGGTCATGGTATCGGTAACATATATCATGAAGATCCTCAAATACTTCACTTTGGAAAGCCTGGTACTGGAATTGAGGTTAAAGAAGGAATGTGTTTCACAATAGAGCCTATGATTAATCAAGGATCAAAATATAGCAAAGTATTATCAGATGGTTGGACTGTAGAAACTAAAGATGGAAGAAATTCTGCTCAATGGGAGCATACTTTAGCTGTTACTGCTGAAGGTGTAGAAATTCTTACAAAAAGATCTGAAGAAACTATATGAAAAAGAATCTAGATAAGCTAGATTCAAAATTTTGGTCTTGGTTCCCACAAGCTATTGATAATCCTAAAAAAATAAATGATTTTCTACAAAAAAGATCGGACTGGCTTGATAAAGAAATAATCCAAAATTTTAAAGATTTAAATCTCCAGAACGATTTTGGTTTGTTTGCTATAGGTGGTTATGGAAATAAAGAAATTTTTCCTGCATCAGATATAGATATATCAATTATTCAAATTAACCAAAAAATCAAAAATTATGAAAATCTAGAAAAGTTTATTGCAAACCTTTGGGATTATGGTCATAAAGTAGGTCATTCTGTTAGAAATAAAAAGGAATTAAAAAAAATTATCTCAGAAGATATCAAAGAGTTTACATCCTTTCTATCCTTTAGGCCCTTATCTGCAAATAAAGAAGCTATTGAAATAATTAATAAAATTGTTGGTGATAAAAATAAATTTATTTCACCTTCTAAATTCTTCAATAAAAAGAAAATTGAGCAAGAAGGAAGGCATGCTTCATTTGATTCCACATCTTTTAACCTTGAGCCTGATCTCAAGGAATCACCAGGAAGCCTAAGAGACTTTCAAACTGGAACTTGGATACTTAATCATTGTTTTAACCTAGCAACTATAAATAAGATTAAAAATGCTGATATCTTTAGTAAAAAGGAGTTCACAGCAATAGAGAAAGCCCATAATTTTATTAAATTATTAAGATATTCCTGTAATTTAATTCAAAATAGCTCTAGAAATAGGTTAAGTTTTAATTCTCAGATAGAACTTGCTAAAAGAGCCAAGATTAATTCCAAAAGAAACACCCAATCTGTAGAAATTTTGATGCAAAAATATTTCTATCATGCGGAGGTTCTCTCAATTTTTAATGAGACCATTTTTGATAAATATGAAGAAAAGGGAACATTTAAAATAAAAAAAGACTACGGAGATTTTTTTATAAGAAATAATAGAATTGGTTTCAAAGATACCAATCTTCAAGAAAATAAACATCTAATATTTGAGATTTTTATAAAAATTGGTCAAAGAAAAGATTTAATAGGCATCGATACTAAGACTGCAAGATTATTGAAAGAAAATGCTCAGCTTGTCGATGAAAACTTTAAAAAAAATAAAAACTATTCTAAACAATTTCTTCAAATTCTTAGATCACCATATAACTTATCTTCAATACTAAGAAAAATGAAAAGATTAGGAATAATACAAGCCTATATTAAGGAATTCGGAGAAGTTATAGGGCAAATGCAGTTTGATTTATTTCATATCTATACCGTTGATGAGCATACATTTAAAGTAGTAAGGAATATGCGCCAGATGAAAATTAATCATATTGATGATGGTTTTGAGATTGAGAATGAATTAATTAACAGATTGCCAAAAATTGAAATACTTTACATAGCTGGGTTATTCCATGATCTTGGCAAAGGCAAAGGTGGGGATCATTCAGAAATTGGGGCAAAAGCAAGCTATAAGTTTGCAAAAAAATTAGGAATGTCGCTTCATGATGCTGAATTAATTTCTTGGCTAGTACTAAATCACTTAGAAATGTCTTCAATTTCTCAAAGAAAAGATATATACGACCCTGCAACCATTAGAGATTTTGCTAATAAATGTAAGAATTTAGAAAGATTGAATTATCTATATCTCCTAACCATAAATGATATTAGAGCAACCAATCCATCAATTTGGAATGGCTGGAAACATGGATTACTTAGATCCTTATTTTTTAATACAAGAAGCCGTCTGAATAAAGAAAGAGATAAAAGTATTAAAGAAGTAGTAAAAGACAGGATTAATAGTATTGTTCAAGATTTAGGTCAGGGCGATAAAAATATCATCACAAACTTATGGAAAGAAATTGATGAAAGTTACTTTGGAAGATTTTCATCATCGCAACTTAAATGGCAAGCAGAATCAATAATAATGAATGAAGAAGATGCTGATATTATTGAGTTGAGACAGAATTTTAATAACCTTCTTGAGATCTTTATAAAAATTAAAAACGTAGATGGTTTATTCTTGAATTTAGTTAAAATATTTGGTGCTTTAGGAGTTGAAATTATTGATGCTGATATCTCTACTACTAAAGATAAAAAAATAGCATTAAATACTTTTATAGCTTCATATAAATATCAATCAATAAAGTTAACTCAGGCTGATACTAAAAGCCTAAGTACAAAAATTAAAGCGATTCATTCAGGCTCTAAAAAGCTAAATAAAATAGATGTTCGTTCTGATAGTAAGAATATGCATTTTAAAAAACCAACTAAAATAACCGATTCAATAGATAAACAAAAAAATAGAAATATTATTACTATTGAAACTACTAATAGCTCTGGTTTGCTTGTAAAGATTGCTCAGATTTTTAAAAGCTATGATGTATCAATTCATTCTGCAAAAATAACTACCCTTGGTGAAAAGGTGGAAGATACTTTTTTCATTGAAGATCAGAATATTAATCTGATATCCAAAAACAAAATACAAAAAATAAAGAAAGCTTTATCAGAAATTATATAAATTAATCATAGAGCTTTATAATAAGAATATGAAGATTGAAGCTTTAGGAATTGCTGTTAAATCATCCAACAATAAAACCTTGTATGTTTATTTCCCTTATATAAAGTTTGGAGAAAAGGAAAGTCTTAAAGATAAACCAAAATCAAGCAGAAATTGTATAGAAATTTCATGTACCTTAAATCAACTGGAAAAACCAATAAAAGATATAGCAGATGCATACTTAAGACTTCATCTTCTCTCATATAAATTTGTATTACCAAATACTATTAACTTAGAGGGTCTTTTTGAAATATTACCAAATATAGCCTGGACAAATGTTGGAGCAATGTACCCTGAAGAAGCTGAAGCTAAAATATTAGAATTTCATGATAAAAAAATACCATTACTCATAAGATCGGTTGATAAATTTCCCATGCTTACCGATTTTATAATTCCAAAAGGCGTAAGAATTGCAGATACCTCAAGGGTTAGACTTGGAGCATACTTAAGTGAAGGAACAACTATTATGCATGAAGGTTTTGTTAATTTTAATTCAGGAACTCTTGGTCCCTGCATGATTGAAGGAAGAATATCTGCCGGAGTGGTTATTGGTGCAAATTCTGATCTTGGAGGCGGTTGCAGCACTATGGGAACCCTATCGGGTGGTAACAATATTAAGATATCAGTTGGTGAGAATTGTTTACTTGGCGCTAATTCAGGATTAGGTATACCTCTTGGAAATAACTGTATTATTGAAGCAGGACTCTATATTACTGCTGGAACTAAAGTAATTCTTGCAGATAACAAAATTGTGAAAGCATCAGAGCTATCTAATGTTGATAATCTTCTTTTTATAAGAAACTCAATAACAGGAAAGGTGGAAGCTAAAGAAAATCCTTCTACTATTTCACTAAATTCAAAACTACATAAAAATATTTAAAAATGGATAAACCTTTACTTAATCTTGCTAAATCTTTAATAGAAATAAAATCTTTAAGTCCAAATGATGAAGGTTGTTTTGATTTAATTGAAGAGTATCTTGATGAATTAAACTTTAAAACTCAGCGAATAAATTATTTAAATATTGAGAATTTATATTCTACATATGGTGCAAAAGGTCCTTTATTTTGTTTTCTAGGTCACACAGATGTTGTACCTTCTGGTCCTGAAGATTTGTGGGAAATTAATCCATTTAAACCTGAAATTATTAATAATCATTTAATTGGAAGAGGTGCAGCTGATATGAAAGGTGCTGTAGCGACTTTTTTAATAGCAGTCAAAGAGTTTTTAAATGAAAACCCCAATCCTAGTTTCAGAATTTGTGTATTTCTTAACAGCAATGAAGAAGGAGAGCGTGAAAACGGAAAAATTGATAAGGTGATAAAAGACCTTCAAGATGATGGTGAGTTTATTGATTACTGCTTAGTTGGTGAAGCAAGCTCATCAGCAAAAGTAGCTGACACCATTAGGCTCGGTCGAAGAGGTTCCTTAAGTGGGATATTAAAAATAAAAGGCAAACAAGGTCATGTCGCTTATCCAGAAAAAGTTAAGAATCCGATTCATATTGCTGGGAAAGTAATAGATATCCTAAAAGAAACTGAGTGGGATAAAGGGAATGAGTTCTTTCAACCTACTAGTTTTCAAATCTCTAATATTAGCTCTGGAACTGGTGCAACCAATGTAGTGCCCGGAGAGTTAGAGATGAAATTTAATTTAAGATTTTCATCTGAATCATCTGAAGATTCTCTTAAAAATCAAATATTATTAATTTTAAATGAAAATAATATTGAATATGCTATTGATTGGACTCTTAATGCTATTCCATTTATTACAAAAAAAACTTTCTTTAAAGACATAGTTATGGAATCTGTAAATAAAGTCGTGGGTTATAAGCCGCAAATAAATAATGGTGGGGGAACTTCAGACGGAAGATGGATTGCACCTATGGGAACTGAAGTCATTGAATTAGGGCCTATTAATGAAACAATTCATCAGATTAATGAAAAAGTATCTGTGGATGATCTTGAGACTCTTAAAAATATATATAAAGAAATACTTATTAGTCTAAATCAAAAATAGTAGACTTCTTTTCCTTTCTTTTATATTTAGTTTTGTCTTTATGAGTCTTTGGCTTATGGAGCTTATCCATATTTTTCTTAACAGGATCTTTTTTTTCTCTAGCTGGCACCATGCATTAATCTTTTTAAGATAGGCGTTAATATAGCCAGAACTAAACCACAACCAATTGCTATTAATCCAACATTTGTGTAAACATCCATAAAAGCTTCTTTTTGAGATAAAGAGAATGTCTCACCTGCAACTTTAGCTCCTTCACTAGAAGTCGCTCTTGCAATAAGTCCTGCAACATAGTTTCCTGCTGCGGACGCACAAAACCACATACCCATCATCATCCCAACAATCCTTTGAGGAGATAGCTTGGTAACTGAAGAAAGTCCTACTGGTGATAAACATAATTCACCAATAGTGTGAAGTAAATAGATTAATACTATCCAAATTACTCCTGTTTGTATGCCTACAGATGACTGCATGCCATAAACAAGCACTAAAAATCCTAATCCAACAAACATAATGCCAATTGAGAATTTAAGCGGAGTTGAAGGCTCCATACCTCTTTTTGCTAGAGCTATCCAAAGCATTGCAAAAAATGGCGCTAAGGTAAAAATAAATCCTGCATTTAAAGATTGAAACATTGATGCAGGAACTGTCCAGCCAAATAAAGTTCTATCAACACCCCTATCAGTCAGGATGTTTAAAGAAGATCCAGCTTGTTCAAAAAGAGCCCAAAAAATTAATGAGAACAAGATTAGAATACCAACAACAATTAATCTGTCTCTTTCTTCTGGAGCGCACTTAAATAAAGCATACAACAACCAGATGGCAATACATATTGCACCAAAACCTCCTAAAAGTGTTCCAACAAGCTCTTGATTCTGAACAAGGAACCATGAGCAAAGTACCATAAATATTCCAGAGATGTATGCCCAATTTTCATAAGAAATTCCCATGCTTATCTCTTTATATTTTTCAGATGGAGGTTCAGCTAAACCTTCTAAATACTTTTGTCCCCATAGAAATATTATTAAACCGAAAAGCATCCCTATTCCAGCTGCTCCAAATCCATAAGCCCAGCCATATGTTTCTCCTAAATAACCACATAGCAATGAAGCACTAAAAGCGCCAATATTAATTCCCATATAAAAGATAGTAAAACCAGAGTCTCTCCTCGGATCTCCTTCTTTATATAATGAGCCAACCATAGTAGATATATTTGGTTTCAAAAAACCTACTCCTGACACTATTAGAGCCAGTGATAAGTAAAAGATTTGCTGATTACTTTCAATAGCCATGCCAGTATGGCCAAGGACTAAAAGAATTGCACCATAAGTAACTGCTTTCTTCGATCCTAAAATCTGATCAGCAAGCATGCCACCAAAAACAGGCATAATATAAACCAATGATGTATATGCACCATAAATTAAATAACTTGTAGCATCACTGAACTCCCAATGCTTTGTTAGATATAAAATTAAAAGCGCTCTCATTCCATAATAAGAAAATCTTTCCCACATTTCTGTAGCAAAACATACAAATAAGCCCTTGGGATGTCCTAAAAAATCTGAAGTTGTGTTCATATTAATTTATTTTTTTTAATAATTTAGTACTATACCAAAATGAGTAACAAATCATATAGCGTATTTCCGTTTAAAAGAATTATAGCTTCTGTTTATGATACTCTTCTTTTATTATCCGTTATTCTGATACTAGGTTATATTTCCGTTTTTATTTTTAATGGTTTTGATTGGACTCTGCCTGAAAATCCAAGCGATCCACTTTTACCAGGATGGTATGCGGCTTTATTAATATGTCTATCCAGTTGGGGGTTCTTTAGCTTTTTTTGGATTCGTGGAAATAAGACTCTAGGAATGGCAGTTTGGAAAATTGAAATTTATAGCATTGAAGGAAGCAATATTACGTTAATGCAAACCCTGAAAAGATTTATTTGTAACATTATTATTGTTGCAACATTAGGTCTTCCCCTCCTACAAATTTATTTTACAAAAGAAAAAATTGCTTTCAATGATATTATTTCAAGAACCAGATTAAGGATTCGTTAGATCCTTCTATAAATTAAAAAACTTAAAAACGATACAATTAAAATCGGAAGAAAGACTGCAAAAATTATACTTAATGAATATGTTATAAATATACTTAGAGTTAAATCTTGAACCACGTTATAAATAAAACTAAAAATCACTCCAATTATTATTCTTGTTCCCATCGAAGAATCTCTTAATGATCCAAAAGTAAGAGAGCCTGCCAATAACATAATTGCTATAGCTGAAATTGGTAAAAATATAGTTTTAAAAATATTTTTTTCTAAGTCTGCCTTGAACAGACTATCTTTAGATGATGCCAAATCCTCTTCTATCTCGCTAAGATAATCTAATTGCTCAATTAAGGTTAAATTTTTAATATTTATAGATGATAGTTGGAGAACCTTAGGAAAATTAAATAATATTTTTTCAGAAACCTTTTTATCAATTTTAAAGTTCTTGTAATTGTATGGCTCTTTGAGAAGAATATAATTCTTCTCAATCAATGCTTCATTTGAAGTAGCAGAAAAAATTACCTCGTTATTAATTACTTTAATTAGAGAAACATCATAAAGATGATTATCTGACTTCAAATAATATTGAAGAAATGTCCCATTATCTTCTATCCACTTAGAACTTAAACTTTTATTATTTGAAGTGCTGGAAGTTGTTTGATTCTTTCTAATTTCAGAATCCATAGATAAATCTTTGAAATAATTTTCATCAGCTATTATAAAAACTAACATCATCACAACTGCTCCAATTGATGCTATTGCTGAAATCTTTATTGGAGACAGGCCTGCTGATCTTAAAACATCAAGATTCCCCTCTTGTTTTGAAATACTTAGAGATATGAGCAAGCCTAACAAACATGACCCTTCAACATATATTAATGCTCTGTGCGGAATAACCCCAAAAACATAAAATAATAATTCACGCATATTATATGAAATTGAGATATCTTCTATTTCTGCAATGATTAAAAATATTGCATCTAGCAGAATAAATACTAATAAAACAAATGCAGAAATGCTAAAAGTTCTTTGGATAAGATATCTAGCGTAAATTCCTAAATTAAAAATCATACTAATAACCACATAAATAGAATTATTAAGAAAATAATTAAAATATACTTTTTAGGAAGGCTGCTTGATGAGAGGATATTAAGATCATAATTATAGTAATACTTAATAAAATATATAGTTGCTATTCCTAAAAAACTAATGTGAACCCACCAAAGGCCTAAAGGGCTCAACAAACCATTACTCATAATTGACTCTCTACTTAAAACTAAAAGGCTTATATAAAGCATATATATAAACAAACCAGGCATGATTCCACCCAGCCTGCCTTGTCTTGGTTTGATTCTTCCTACAAATACTCCTATCAATAAAAGATTGAGTATTGTTAATGGAATAGAGATATTCCATTGAAAACTAGCATTTTTAGAATTTTCTGAAAAATCATAAACTTTATTTAATTTAGATTTATTTGAAGCATCTAATTTTTTATCAAAATCATATTCAAACTCATCGAAATTGGTAATGAGCTGTCTTCCTGGATTTGTTACATCAGTATAAATTTTACCTTTGTCAAAAATAATTTTTGATGAATCATCTATTTCAGAGATTATTAATTCATCTGCTATAACTATAGAGGTGGTATCTATGTCACCTGTTATATAAAAAATATCCGTTAGCTTTCTTTCTTTTGATCTATTTAGTTTTAAAAAATTATTTTTGCTTATCTCAGTTAATTCATCAGACTTTATAGTCTGTATTTTTTCATAAATAGTCTTTGATGCTAATAATTCTTTAGATAATGCTTTTGTATAGGGTGCTACATTTAAGCTTAACATTCCTGTAATTACAATAAACAATAAGGCCTGCGGTAATAAATATTTAATAATATCTAATAATGATTTTCCGCTTGAAAAAATTGCATAAACTTCATTATCACCATAAAGCCTGCTGGTTGTAATCAGAACTCCTAAAAAAAATGATAAAGGAATGAGTAAGGTTATAAAATCTGGAATTCTTAGAGCAATTACTTGCCAAATTATAGCTGGGTCTATTGAGCCAACTGCAGCTTGTTCATAATATCCAACTAATCTAGATGCAATAACTAGTAAAAAAAATATCAATAAGCATCCTATAGTCGTTTTAAAGACCTCTAAGTTGATACTTTTAGCAAGAATATCTTTTTTATACATGCCTTGAGAAGTATGATGCATTACAATATTTATCTTATCAGCAATTAGTATAAAGGAGATTCATAAATGGCTTATAAAGTTCTTAATAATATTTTAGTAAAAGATACAAATTCAACAAGTTTAATAACATTAAATACTTCATTACTTGTATTAGTAATAAATAAAAATACAAAAAATAATAAAGCATTCATAGATTTAGATAAAACATCTAAAGGTTATATTAAAAAATCTATTTCTTCGCATCTAAAAGATAATGGTAGCTCTGTTTTATTACCTCAAATTAGCGGTATCAAGGCTGAGAGCATTATGTTAATTAAAGGGCTTGATGAGAATGCTCCTACTCATAAATGGCTATCTCAATATCAAGGTATTGCTAAGTTAGCTAATAAACTTAAAGCTAAAAATTTAAATATTTTGTGTGGAAATGTTTTTCCTAAAGGTAAAAATGAAAACTGGCTTATTGAAATGGTTGCGAAAACTATTGAATCAAATGCTTATATTTTTTCAGATACAAAAAATAAAACTGCAAAAAAACCATCTCTTAAAAATCTAACTATCCTTACAAGCGGATTGTCTGGATCAGACTTATCTAAAGCAAAACAATCAGCAAAAAAAGGTTTTGCTATTGGAGAAGGAGTAAATTCCGCAAAATATCTTGGGGATATGCCAGCAAATCATTGCACTCCTAGAATTATTGAAAAGAAAGTAAAAGCTATGAAGAAAGATTTTCCTAAACTAAAGATTAAATCTTATAACGAAAACGATCTTGCAAAAATGAAAATGGGTTCTTTCTTATCAGTTGGAAGAGGTAGTGATGAGCCTTCACGAATGATGGTAATTGAATATAAAGGAGGAAGTCCATCAGAAAAGCCTATCGCTTTAGTAGGGAAAGGTATTACTTTTGATACTGGAGGAGTTTCTTTAAAACCGCCTCAAGCAATGGATGAAATGAAGTGGGACATGTGTGGTGCAGCTTCTGTATTCGGCGTAATGTCAACTTTGGCTCGTCTTAATGCAAAAGTTAACGTCGTTGGTGTAATGGCCTGCGCCGAGAATATGTGCTCTGCTAAAGCTACTAAACCAGGTGATGTAGTAACTTCAATGTCAGGACAAACAATAGAAATCCTAAATACTGATGCAGAAGGCAGATTAGTTTTATGTGATGCCTTAACATTTGTTGGAAAATATAAACCGAGATATGTTATTGATATGGCTACATTAACAGGAGCTGTGGTTATAGCTTTAGGTAGACATGCCAGTGGTGTCATGGCTAACGATCAATATCTTGCTGACATGATTATAAATGCTGGTGAGGATTCAGGTGATAGAGCATGGCAGCTTCCATTGTGGGATGAACATCAATCATGCACAAAAACTGATTATGCTGATTTGGCAAATATAGGTGGAGGGAGAGAAGCTGGCACTATTCATGCTGCAGCATTCTTATCAAAATTCACTAATGATTATAAATGGGCGCATATTGATATTGCTGCAACTGCATCATATAGCACTCCAGTTAAAGCAGGAACAGGAAGACCTGTGCCACTTCTAAGTGAATTGATTTTGAGCAAAAAATTGAAGTAGTAAGTATTTAAAAAATAAGCTATGGACAAAACATACCATCCTACTGAAATAGAAGAGAAATGGGCAAAAATTTGGTCTGAGAGAAAACTCACTAATGAAAATTCAAATGAGTCTTTTTCTCAGGTTATACCTCCTCCCAATGTAACAGGAACTCTTCATATGGGCCATAGTTTTCAATATGCAATTATGGACTTTTATACCAGATATAACCATATGTCAGGTAAAGATGCCCATTGGCAAGTAGGAAGTGATCATGCTGGAATTGCAACTCAAATGGTCGTTGAAAATAATTTATTAAAAGATGGTATTTCAAGAAGCGACTTAGGAAGAGAGGAATTTCTGAAAGAAGTTTGGTCATGGAAAAATTTCTCAGAAGAAAAGATTACTTCTCAAATTAAAAGATTAGGTTCCACTATAGACTGGGAAAAATATCGCTTTACTCTCGATGATAGTTTTAATGAGGCAGTAATTAAGGCATTTGTAGAACTCTATAGGAAGAAAAAGATTTATAGAGGTTATAGATTAGTGAATTGGGATCCATCGCTAAAAACTGCTGTTTCAGATCTTGAGGTAATACGACAAGAAAAAGATGGCTTCATATGGCATATAAAATATCCTATAGAAAATTCAAAAGAATTCATAACTGTTGCAACAACAAGGCCAGAAACAATGTTTGGAGATATGGCTATTGCAGTAAACCCAAATGATACTAGGTATAAAGATATAATTGGGAAAAAAGTATTACTTCCATTTGTTGAAAGGAAGCTTCCTATTATTGGTGACGATTATGTCGATATAGAATTTGGCACTGGCTGCCTTAAAATAACTCCAGGCCATGATTTTAATGATTATGAGATAGGAAAAAAATATTCATTGCATGAAGTTGACGGCGAAATAAAAATTTCTAATCAATCAAGTGATTTTAAGCCTATCAATATTTTTAATGATGATGCTTGGTCTAATGATAATGTCCCAGAACCATTTAATAATTTAGATCGTTTTAAAGTCAGAAAACTTGTTCTAGAAAAATTAAAAGAATTAAATCTCCTAATTAAGGAAGAAAAGCATCACATAAGCGTTCCTAGAGGCGAGAGATCTAATATAGTTATTGAACCTAAGCTCAGCTACCAATGGTATGTTAAAACCTCTGAAATGGCTTCAAAGGCAAATGAAGCTGTTAATAATGGAGAAATAAGCTTTCATCCTGAAAACTGGATCAAAACCTACTTTAATTGGATGAATAATATTGAAGATTGGTGTATTAGCAGACAAATATGGTGGGGTCACAGAATACCAGCCTGGTTTGATAATGATAAAAATGTTTATGTTGGATATGACGAAGATGAGGTTAGGCAATTTTATAATTTAGATAATCGCAAACTTTCTCAAGATGAAGACGTTTTAGATACCTGGTTCTCATCAAGTCTTTGGCCATTCGCGTCAATGGGTTGGCCAAATAATACTCCTGATTATGATAAACATTTTCCAACATCTCTTCTTGTTACAGGTTTTGATATTATTTTTTTCTGGGTAGCTAGAATGATGATGATGAGTCTTGAATTCACAGATAATATTCCATTTAAAGATGTTTATGTAACTGGATTAATAAGAGATGAAAATGGTCAAAAAATGTCTAAATCAAAAGGTAACGTTATTGATCCCCTTGACCTAGTTTATGGTATTTCTATTGATGACTTGGTAAAAAAGAGAACTGCCAATCTAATGCAAGAAGGTCAAGCTGAAAAAATCGAAAGGAAAACACGAAAACAGTTCCCAAATGGAATTGAGTCTTATGGTACAGATGCTTTAAGAATGACATTCTTTTCATTAGCTACTCACTCTAAAGATATTAGTTTTGAATTTAGTCGACTTAAGGGATACAGAAACTTTTGCACAAAAATATGGAATGCTGCCAGATTTATAAATGGCTTTCCTGAGGGTAATAAAGTTTTTGATCCTAAAAATGATAACGATATATGGATTAATGAGGAATTTGTAAAATCAGCAAACAAAATTAAAAGGCATGTTGAAGATTACCGTCTTGATTTTGCAATTAATGAAGTCTATGAATTCTTTTGGAGTAAATTTTGTGATGTGTATCTTGAAGAATGTAAAAAGTCAGGTAAAACTAACAATCTTAGGCCTATGCTTCAAAAAATATTGATAATGATGCATCCATTTGCACCTTTTATTACCGAAGAGATTCATTCATTATTATTTGATGCTCAAATAATTGAATAAAATTCATCATTTCTGAAAACTATAAATACTGCCTGTATTAAAAATTTGAGTTAAATTATCTAAAATCTCGAAGCTCTCTGAAATCAAGCCTGGATCTTCAAGATCATCTATTTCTATGGAGTCCCTGTATAAAGATTGTATTAAATCTTCTAACTTAAGTATTAGATTATCATTTAATATGAAATTTGAGTTTATATTATTAAATTCATCTTCGGTAACTACGATCTTAAATCTAAGACATGCTGGACCGCCTCCATTCATCATGCTTTGCTTTATATCAATATATCTTAAATCTTTAATTGGTGTTTCACCTTTAAGTTTTTCTAACCATCTCTTGCATTCTGAATACTCATTTACCTCTTCAGGCATAATTAATGCCATTTCACCATCTTTTTTAGTTACAAGTTGAGAATTCAATAGATAAGACTTTATTAAAATCTCAAGAGGTATTTCTTGATTAGAGATTTCAATAAAAAAAATTTCTTTTTCTGATTGTAACTTGGTCTTTAAATCACTTATTTGCTGTTTACTATCTTCGAATGCATCTTCATGATAAATAAATATGTTTTCAGTAGCTAAGCTAACAATATCATTATGAAAACTACCCTTCTTTATGGAATTAATATTTTGTTTTAAGAAAAAAGTATTTTCATTATCAAGCATGTGCATTTTAGCTATAAGCTCTGAGGCCCCTTTAGATTGCCTAACTATAATATTAGAATTATCTTGATTAGTTGAATTTCCATAAACAAATATCTGTAAACCCTTTTTTAAATGATTGCTGCTTAACCTTAGATGATTTGCAGCACCCTCATCGCCTAAAAACTCATTAGTCTTTATTGCATTATGAACTTTAAAATGTGACTTATGGAAAATTATATTTAACTGTTCATAGGTAAATTTAGTTTCAAGACTTCTATGCTGCATTGATAGCAGGTTAGCTGGAGTAATGTGCGCTATAGAATCGAATGAATCAACACTTGGAGAAAATGTTGCCGCATTAGCTGCCCACATTGAAGAAGCAGAATAAGCTTGATTTAATAATAATCTAGATTTTTTTGCTGCTGATGCAATAATATTCTTATCATTACCTTTGAATCCTTTATCTCTTAAAAAACCTAGGTGAGGCCTTTCATGCGGTAAAAAAATCCCTTGAGGGAATCCTAATTCCATAAGAAGTTTCATTTTTTTTAGGCCTTGAAGTGCTGCTTTTTTTGGATTTGAAGGTTGTTTACTATTTTTTAGAGAAGCAATATTTCCATCTGATAGTCCAGAATAGTTGTGAGTTGGTCCAATTAGACCATCAAAATTCATCTCCCCACTATACATACTTTATAAGTTTTCATTAACAACGCTTGCGACAGGCCAAGCGCAATAGTCAGCCGCATAAAAACCTGCAGGCCTTAAATTTCCACTCATGCCAGCTCCACCAAATGGAGCGCTTCCTGATGCTCCAGTAGTCGTTGTATTAAAGTTTATTACTCCAGCTGAAACCTCATTAACAAATTTATCAAATAACTCCCTATTATCTGAAATTAATCCTGCTGAAAGACCAAAAGCGGTATTATTTGCTTCTTCAATTGCTTCATCAAATGAGTCTACATAGTTTATTTGAATTAATGGGCCAAATATTTCTTTATCTATATGTTTCTTTACTTTTGTCATATCAATTATTGAAGGACTAACATAGTTACCCTTAGATTGAATCTTTTTACCTTTTAAGATGACTTTTCCTCCTGCTTTTATCAAATCATCTTGGAATTCCAGAAAACTTTTAACAGCATCTTTTGATATTAATGGTCCATAAAAATAATCACTGGATGTTTGATTGTATTTGATATTTTTTGACTTATTTTTTACAGCTGCTACAAGCTTCTTTGAAGATTTAATATTAGGAAGTATCAGCCTTCTTGCGCAAGTACATCTTTGACCAGTTGAAATAAAAGCTGATTCAAAAATAATATCGGATGCTTTGTTTAATTTTCTAGTATTCCAAAGCACTAAAGGATTATTGCCACCTAATTCAAGTGCTAGAATTTTATTAGGATAATTAGACATTAGCTTATTAAGAGAAAGGCCTGCTGAATGACTTCCTGTAAATAAAACTCCATTTGTTTTAGGGTGTTTTGCTAGTTTCTGCACAACCTCTTTTGATCCATGTAAAAGGCTTATAACTCCATTAGGCAAACCAGCATCATGCCATAGCTGCACCATCAATTCAGCAACTGCTGGCGTATGCTCACTTGGTTTAAAGATAACAACATTACCAGCGATTAATGCAGGAGTGATATGACCATTTGGTAAATGAAATGGAAAATTAAATGGGCCTATAACATTTAAAATGCCATGTGGTCTGTGATTTGTAATTTGAATATTCTTGCCTAGTGGGCTTGAAGACTTTCCTGTTCTAAGATGAAATGCATTTAAAGAATTCTTGTACTTCGCAAGAGATGCTCCAACCTCAGCAATACTATCTTTTGTCTCTTTCCCAGTTTCCAATTTAATTAGGTCTTTAATTGTATCTTTATTTAACTCTACTAAAGAATAAAACTTTTCAATAATCTCTAATCGTGACTCAAAATCAATATTTCTCCACTTATGATAAGCGATGTATGCTGAATTGACTGCATTATTAACCTGGTTAGAGCTTGCATACTTTCCTTCCCATATATTAGTATTACTAGATGGGTTGCAGCTTCTAAAATTTTTACCCTTACCCTCTAACCACTTTCCATTAATATATAACATTAAATATTCTCAATATTAATTCTTACTTTATCACCTGATTTAACTTGTAAAGCTTTTGCAGTTTTTTGTGAAATTTCAATTAAATTCTTATTGATTAAATTATAATTCTCTCTGACAACTCTAAAATTTTGAAGAGAAAAATTTACAATAAAACCATAGTCGCTAAAATTTATAGCTCTTTTAACATCTATAGTTACCTTTCTTGAAGATCTTACAATTGGTATCTTACTAGTCTTAACCTCCATACATGGACCACCGTCAAGAATATCTACAAGACCATTAGCTTTAAAGCCTTGTTTTGCAAGCATGCTTAAAGCTGGCATAGCATTTGGATGTGGTTTACCTAAAACTTTTTGAACTCTCTTAGGCAGTAATTCAACCATAAATGGAAACTTAGGAACAGATTCGGTTATAAAATGGTTATCAATATAGCTCAATCGATCAACGCTAAAAAAATCTAAGTTAAAAAAAGCTTTACTAAAAGATTCCCAAAAATAAGATCTATTATCTTTATCTTTCCACCCTCTTATTTCAACAAGAGTTTTTTCATCAAATCTTGATTGATGAGAGGCAATCAATTGAAGTCTTGCAAAAGAAAGTAAAGAACCTCTTCCTCTTCCTCTTGATGAGGGATTAATGAAAATAGTCCCGAGTTCTGAATATGGCTTATGAATTAGATGAAGTTTTAAAATATCAGCATCTTTTTCAAAATTATATGTTGTTGAGGTTAATTTTATTTTTTTTAATTTAAAAAAAACAGATGGTTTATCCTTTGATATAGAGGTATATATTGCAGAGATCCCAATGATCTTATTGTTATTCTCCAGAACAAAAAGGTACGTATCTTTATTGGGATTTTTAGTTTTTTTGTTGGAAGATGATATTGACCACCTGATTCTCTCTTCAACCTCTTTTCTGTTCTTTGGCATTGTTGTCATGCCAATTCCAGCTTTTTTTATAAGTTTAGTTAACTCGCTTGTATCAGATGCTTTTACGAGTCTAACAAGCTGCATTATGATTTATCTCAAAGTATCATTTTTATGATGATAAACTTTATAAGTTGAGCTAATAGGTATATTAGTACCAGCAGCCACGCTTCTTGATTCTGTTATGGATATTACATCAATATCATTATCACCATTAGAATCAAACCAAAAAGTATTAATAGTTTTATTAAAAAAATTAATTCCAGATGTTACATCTTGTTCTGTCCATATGTAAGTTGTGTCAACATAGGTTCCGATTACGCTTGAACCCCCATCACCAGTATCACTTGCATTTGCAGCAACTGAAGCTTCAATAGTATATGTATCATCTGTTGGAGTTGAAGTTACAGAAAATTGTCCATTAAGGATTTCAGCGCTAATATTTCCACCCAAACCCTCAGCACCGCTATAAGTTACTAATTGAGCATATTTAGCATTATGAGAAATGTCATTAACAGTAATAATTTGTGATCCATCAGCGGCAGTAAATGTAATATCCCCAGCATCGGTCACTCTGTCGCTTTCAAGTGGAGATTTTTCATAAACATTAAACATCTTATTCGTACAAGTTTGCTCAACGCAATTAATTGGAGCAAGTAAATCAAAATCTGTATCTAAATCAAGATCAACTAAAAGCCAATCATTAGTAAATTTTATTGTTGAAGATAGCAAGTCTAGGAAGTCGCCGCTATCTTGAGCACTGATAAAACCATCAATTCTTTCAAAAACTGTGAATTTAGTATCATTCTCTAATACAACAATATCGAACAAACCATCAGAGTTATTATCAACAATTGATAATTTTCTTGAGTATGACTGGCCTGAATTAACCGATGGTGTTAGGACGCCAGCAGTGGATAGAGACCAATCAAAATCATTGCCCTCCTCATACCTTTCAGTAAAGTTCGTATATGAGCATGAAGAAAAATCTTCTCCACATGCTGATCCTATTATGTCGATACTAATATCGTCATCAAAGTAAATCTGTGAAGTTCCATAAAAGTTTTTCCAATCGCATAAATACGAAATATCTTGTGAACATCCAGCACTCGGCAGATAGGGATCGAGATCTATAAAATTTGTACTAAGTTGGACAAAAGCATTGCTTGCAGTATTAGCAATTATATAAAAAGGCAAGCCAGCAGTTGAACTATCGCCTTCTTTGGCCCATAACAACAAATCAACAAATCCATCCCCACTTATATCGACTGGATCTACAGAGGTTACAGCAAAATTATTAAGGTCAATAGAAGAAGAGTTATCTATGAAATCTGAAGAATTCCAATTAGTTACATCCAATCCAGATTCTGAACCAATGAAAAAACAGATATTAGAATCCACTGAATCTCCAGCAATTGTTCTAACAGTCTTTGTTGGTAATGCGACTATATCTTGAAATCCATCTAAATTAAAATCACCTGTAGCAATCATATCGCCTGACTGGCAACCATCTAGTTCTAATTCTGAAATTGTAATATTGTCTCCACCAAGAATCTGAAAAAATCTAGGGTATAAGTCTTCAGCATTATCTCTAGGATCATCAACTCGATAAGCTAAGATCATATCCTGAGCATTATCATTATTAAAATCACCTATATGATGAGCAGATATTTTATGACGTGCGCCATTTGAATGCTCTATTGATAGTACTTCAGTAATTTCTTCATCTAAAAAATCAAAACCATTAATAAAATTTTTCTCGAGTGTGACAACTGCTTGTGCTTGGGCAAAAACATTATTTTTTCTGCATTCAATTCCATAACCTACAGGGCCATTTGTTTTAGCAGTAAATTCTTCTGAGCCAGATGGAGGTCTTTCCCCTGACCAAGCTCCGCTTGCATAACATTGGCTAGCATCAGAAGTCCATGAAATTGTGTAAGTTTCATTATATTGAGCAGTCTCTGAGCTAGCTTCCATAGTAACTTCTACAGTGATAGGAGTAGTACCAGAACCTCCGCTACAACCAAACAGGATCAATGTAAGTATAGGAATTGAGAAATATTTTATTTGCATATTATTTAGATTTTAATTTCTTATAAAAGTTCAAATATAAAGATGTAATTCTATCATCTCTTGGTGCAGTCTAGACACATTTCTATATGATCAATATCATCTTCTAAGTAAACTTCGCCCCTTTCTTCAAAATCTAACTCCTGATAAAACTTAATTAATCTATGTTGAGCTGATATAACTATATTATTATCAGGATATTTATGTAATAGAAATGATACTCCTTCATTAGTAATTTTTTTTCCTATGCCTCTATTTCTATATTTTATAACCGTAATAATTCTTCCTAAAGAAGACTCGTCATACTTAATGCCTGGAGAAAATGCGCGAAGATAACCAATAAGTTCATCCTCAGAATATACAAGTAAGTGGTGTGCTCTTTGATCAGCATAATCTAAATCAATATAAGGACAGTTTTGTTCAACAATAAATACTTCCTGTCTTAAATTAAGCACTGCATATAATTCATCTTTAGAAAGCTCCTCAAAGATCTTCCATTTATATTTAATATTCATTAATGATCATTTTAACTTACATGTAAATAAATTATTAGTTATCTATAAAGCATAAAATGTTTAACTTTTAAAAGCTGTAAATGTGAAGTTTAATGCAATAAAATAGCTAAAAAATTATTAGGTGAAAAATGATAACAATTCATGACGTAGAAGTTAAAGATATAGACAATAAAATAATTAATATGAATGTTTATAAGGGTAAAACATTATTAATTGTTAACGTTGCAAGTGCTTGCGGATTCACCCCACAATACCAAGGATTACAAGAGCTCTATGATAAATACAAAGATAAAGACTTTGAGATACTTGCTTTTCCATGTAACCAGTTTGGAGCCCAAGAAAGTGGGTCCAATGAGGAAATTGCATTATTTTGTGAAAGTAACTATCAAGTGTCTTTTAAGCTATTTGATAAAGTTGAGGTTAATGGGGAAAATGCTGCCCCTTTATTCAAAATACTAACAAAAGCCTACCCTGGAATATTGGGTACTAAGAATGTTAAATGGAATTTTACAAAATTCTTGATTAATAAGAATGGTGAAGTTGTAGATAGGTTTGGATCGACTACAACTCCACAAATGATTGAATCAGCACTTAAAGAAATACTCTAAATTAAATAGAAAGTGACATTAATAAAGCATCCTCTCTTGGATTGCCCGGATAATATTTATCTCTTATGGCATCTTTAATAAATCCAAAACTATTATAGAAATTTATTGCTGTTTCATTGCTTAATCTTACTTCTAAAAAAATTTTTTTTATCTTCATGGCTTTTGATTGATCTATTGCTTTGTTTAATAACAATGTACCGATGCCAGATCTTTGAAATTTAGTATCAATAGCAATAGTTAAAATATGGCACTCAGGCGGCATTGGAGAAAATATAATAAATCCAGTAATTGTTTTGTCTTTAGTTGAAACAAGTCCATGATGTCCAACCTCAAGAGAAGATTGTAAATTATCTTTTGACCATGGACTTGAATTAGTTCTAATATCAATTTGATTAATAGCTTCAAGATGCTCCATGTTCATTAATGATATTGCCATAAGAGACTCTTATTAATGTGCCCTATTTTTTATTTTTTCCCACAAAGGTTTTTTTAAATCAGGTTTTCTTAATATGTCACTTATTAGAGGTGCTTTAATTAAATTAATTTTAGAGTTTATAGTGACTCCAAAAGAAATAATATTTTTAACTGATTTATATTCATCATAATTAATTAATTCTATATCAAGATCTTTATTTGAATTAGCTGGTATTTTTATTTCATTTATAATTGGGTTTGTAGAAGTCATAGTATTCATAATTGCAATAAATAAAGCAATTTCTTTATTTGAATGGTTTTCTAATTTATCTGGTAAAACTGCAAGAATGTCATCTCGTTTTTGTAAAAATATCTCCGCAGTCAAACTTTGGTCTAGGCTTTTTCTTGTTTTATATAGGGAAATTCCTATTTTTGATAAAATTGAATGTGATTTTATAGAAATATTTGCCATAAAAAAATTTTAACACTTACAATTGCATAATGGATAATTTGAATAATAAATATAAACCATTTAAACCTGTCGATTTAAAAAATAGGCAGTGGCCATCAAAGGTTATTAATAAATCTCCTATCTGGTGCTCAGTTGATTTAAGAGATGGTAATCAGGCATTGATTGAGCCTATGGGTGCAGAACGCAAAGATAGGATGTTTAATCTATTATGCAAACTTGGTTTTAAAGAAATTGAAGTTGGCTTTCCTTCTGCATCACAAACTGATTTTGATTTTGTAAGAGATTTAATTGAATCTAAGAAAATTCCAAGTGATGTAAACATTCAAGTCCTAACACAAGCTAGAAACAGCCTAATTGAAAAAACATTTGAATCACTTGTTGGAGTCCAAAAAGCAATTGTTCATTTTTATAATTCTACATCTACTTTACAAAGAAAAGTTGTTTTTAATCAAGATAAAGATGGTATAAAAAATATTGCTATTCAAGGGGCTCTTAAGATAAAAGAACTTGCTGAAAAGAATCCTAGTACTGATTGGAGTTTTGAGTACTCACCAGAAAGCTTTTCAGGAACAGAACTGCCGTATGCAGCAGAAGTCTGTGATGCAGTTACTGAAATTCTAAAAGAAGTTACTCAAAATAAAATTATAATTAATCTTCCTGCTACAGTAGAAATGTCTACTCCTAATATATATGGCGATCAGATTGAATGGATGAATAAGAATTTGCAAAATAGAGAAAATATCTGCTTAAGTCTTCATCCTCATAATGATAGAGGAACTGCTGTTGCAGCATCGGAATTTGGTTTAATGGCTGGAGCAGATCGAATAGAAGGCACGTTATTTGGTAATGGAGAAAGAACCGGAAATGTAGATATTGTAACTATTGCTTTAAATATGCTCACTCAAGGCATTGATCCAAAGTTAGATTTCTCGAATATTAATTCTGTAATGCGTGAAGTTGAATATTGTAATCAGCTTCCTGTGCACCCTCGACATCCATATGCAGGAGATCTAGTTTTCACTGCATTTTCAGGCTCCCACCAAGATGCTATTAAAAAAGGATTTCAAGCAATGAAAAATTCTAATGATCCATTATGGGCAGTACCATACCTGCCAATAGATCCTGCTGATCTTGGCAGAAGTTATGAAGCTGTAGTTAGAATTAATTCTCAATCAGGCAAGGGAGGTGTTGCCTTTTTATTAGAAAAAGATCATGGTGTATCACTACCTAGAAGACTTCAAATAAGCATGAGTCAAAAAATACAGAAGTTAGCAGATGAATCAGGAAAAGAAATAAGCAGTCCTGAAATCTGGAAAATTTTTGAGAATAATTTTCTAAATGCTCAAAATGGCTTTACTTACATTAGTCATAACTCTTCAACTAACAATCAAGTAAATACTCTAGAAATTAAGATGCTGATAAATTCAAAAGAGGTCCTTCTATCTGGAAAAGGAAATGGCCCTATTGATTCTTTTATAAATGGGCTTTGTAATAAATTAGATGAAAATATAAAAGTATCTGATTATCATCAATCTGCTATTTCATCTGGTTCTGATGCTAAAGCGGCAGCTTACATAGAACTTGAGATCGATGGAAAAACTAGCTGGGGTGTTGGAATTAATCCAAATACAACCATTGCTTCATTTGAAGCTATTATTGTTGGCCTGAGTAAGCTACTTTAATTTTAATCAAAATTTGGTTCTCTTTTCTCAAAGAATGCCTTAATTGCCTCTTTATTTTGTGCATTTCCAAAGATTTTATTTTGGATTTCGGCCTCTTCGGAATATGTATCTAAATAGTTTTTTTCTAATGCATTTCTCATTATTTTTTTAGTATTAGATAAAGATTGTGGTGCGCGTTTAGCTAGTCTTTCAGCCCATGCTATTGTTTCTGATTCAAGATCTTCTGATAAGACTATTTTATTTGCAATCCCAAAATTTATGCACTCATCAGCTGAAATCTTTTTAGCTTCTATTGCATATTCAAAAGCTTTTGTGTAACCCATATACCTTGTTAAAAACCAAGAAAGTCCTCCATCTGGAACAACAGCTATATTACTAAATACTGATAATATATATGCGTTTTTCGACATAATCCTTAAGTCACAAGCCATAGCTATAGCAGCGCCTATTCCTGCAGCAGGACCATTAATAGATCCAATAACTGGTTTGGGCATTTGCATTATATTTTCAAAAATTGGTAAAAAACCTCTAAAAAGTGAGTCTTTTACACTTGTCCAAGATGATTCTCTTTCAGTTAAATCAGCTCCTGCGGTAAATCCTTTCCCAGCTCCTGTTATTATTGCCACTCTAATATCATTGTCTTCTTTTAGATTCTTAGTAGCATCTTGCAAATCCCAAATTAGCTGTTCAGAAAATGCATTCAAAACATCTGGCCTATTTAATGTAATAGTTCCTATGCGATCTTTCTTTTGTAATTCTATAGTTTCATATTTCATAATATCTCCATTAAATTAAGTATACATCTATGATTTGCAAATCGTTATCATTCCTGAATATTCAATATCTTTAATGACAATAAAATCTGAATTATAGATAACCTTACCACCCCTTTGCTCTTTGTCTGCTCTTGACCACTTAACTATGGAAGATTCAGAGGGACTCGAATCATAAAATGTTTTCATAATTTCATTAAGAACTTTCTTGCTTGGTGATGCAATATTATTCTTATGTATTACAAATCTTATTAATTCTTTTGCTTCTGCACTATTCAAATCTTTAAAAATATCTAGAGGTATTGAATTATTGCTCACTAAAGAGCCATATTTTTCTAAAAATAATAAATTAAAAATTTCTTGTCTGTCTTTAATAAAATCTGATGTACTTTGTATTCTTTTTTCAAAATTATTCCATCTTTGATTTATAAGAGGCATGATTTCATTTCTAATAAAATTTCTGTCTTGGTTGGATTCTTTATTAGATTCATCTTCAATATAATTAACATTATGTAAATCTATAAACTCTAATAATTCTTTTTTGGTGAATTGAAGTAATGGTCTTATTAAAATGCCTTCTCCAATACTTCTTTTTTCCTTTGGGCCTTCTAATCCATCAATGCCTGTGCCTCTAAACAACCTAAATAATACAGTTTCAGCAACATCATCTGCATGATGAGCAATTAGTAATAGCTCGTGCTTTTTTATAATGTTCGAAAAAATATCGTATCGAGCTTTTCTTGCAGCTGACTCAAGCCCATCTTTACTAATTTTAATTTTAATATTTTTAACAATTAATTTAATATCAAGCTGATTGCATATTTTGTAACAATGAGATTCCCATAACTTAGCATTTTTAGATAAATTATGATTTATATGAATTGCGGATAACTTTTTTAGTTTACCCTCTTGTTTTAGAAGAAAGCATGCATATAGTAATGCGGTTGAATCAATCCCGCCGCTGTATGCTACATATACGCTCTTATATTCATTAATATAATTAGCGATAACATTTAAATTCATCTAATCTATTTTCCGATCTTTATAAGTCTTTCGTATCTTCTATCAAGGAGGCTATCAAGTTTATAACTATTTAGTTTTTTTAAATTGGTAATTAAATTAGCTTTAATATTATCAGCAGCAAGATTATAATCTCTGTGAGCACCACCAAGTGGCTCATTAATTATTTCATTAATTACATTAATTTTTATTAGTTCTTTAGCGCTAACTTTCATAGCATCGGCTGCTTCAGATGAAAAATCAGCTGATCTCCAAACAATTGATGAACAAGCTTCTGGTGATGCAACAGAATAAGTTGCATATTCCAACATTGAAACATGATCACCAATACCAAGAGCAAGTGCTCCTCCAGAACCTCCTTCACCTGTTACAACAACAAGGATTGGGGTTTGTAATTCTGACATTGTAGCTAGATTACTTGCTATAGCCTCACTTTGTCCTCTCTCTTCGCCTTCTATTCCTGGATAAGCTCCAGATGTGTCAATAAATGTTATAACAGGTAAAGAAAATTGTTCTGCCAATTTCATTAAGCGTTTTGCCTTTCTATATCCTTCGGGCTGAGGCATCCCAAAGTTTCTTTTAACTTTTTCTTCAGTATCACGTCCCTTTTCATGACCTATTACAACCACAGGATCGTCGCCAAGATTGCCTATTCCTCCAATTATAGAGGAGTCATCTCCAAACATCCTATCTCCATGTAATTCATCAAAATCTGAAAATATTCTAGATATATAATCAGCTGTATGAGGCCTTCTGGGGTGTCTTGCAACCTGAACAATTTGCCAGATAGATAATCTTGAATATATCTTTTGAGTTATTTTCTTTTCTTCCTCTGTTAGCTTAGCAATCTGAGGAAGCAGCTCAGGACTTTCATCCACAATGTCTTTTAAAGCTTGTATTTTGTCATTAATCTCAGCAATTGGTCTTTCAAAATCAAGAAATGAATTATTCATAATTTATATCTTAATTGAAGAAGTTCCAAAAATATCTCTCAATAAATTTAAATTTTCTAAAGAAGGTTTTAGTAAATAATTTTCACCTAGCTCTATTATGGCTTCAGAATCGTTATTAAAAACTTTTAGCTTAATAGATGAAATGCCACTTCCCCAAACTTCTTGAGGTATTTTTTCGAGGTTCTGCGTCATTTTTTCTAATGAATTCTTTGATTCATTATCAGCCTTTATGATAATGGTATCTACTTTGTTTAACAGTTCATTTTCTATAGTTTTTACTTCTTGTATTCGCATTCTAAACATCGTGTTACCTGACTCTTTAGATCTGTAATCATCCATCTCTATAGAACCTTTTAGAACTAAAATTGAGCTTTCTTTTAAAATTGAATGGCAATTTTCTAATACATCACTAGAAATTATTCCATCCATTGTTCCAGTTCCATCATCAAAGTTAATAAAGGTAAGAGGTTTATTTCTATTATCTTTGATTTGCCTTACTGAGTTAATGTGACAAACTAGACGTGCTTTTTTTGTGTCTATTTTTAGTTTATTTATTTCATGTGATCTTAAGGGTGAAATATTTTCTTCAATAGCCTTCACAGGATGACCTGATAAATAATAACCAAGTGATTTTTTTTCAAAATTTAATTTTTCAACTAAATTCAGTTCATTTAAATTTAAATATTTTTCATATGGATCAAAGTCTGATTCTATGGTTGAAAATAAATCTCCTGAGTTGTTTGAGGGTAAAGTTGTCTTTCCTCCATCCTGTAACATATCGCCAATACAAGCAATAGCTATAGTTCTTGATGGAGTTATTGAATCAAATGCTCCTGCAAAAGATAAGGCTTCAATAGATTTTTTGCCTCCAAGTTTTATATCAATATTCTTTGTAAAATCCCATAAATCTTTAAATTTATGATCTTTTCTAATATTACATACATGGCTAATAAAAGAATCTGCTACACCCTTTATGGCTCCAAGCCCATATTCAATTTCATTATTACTATTAACAATAAATTTCTTTTCACCTTTAAGAATATTTGGTTTTAAAACTGAAATGCCTAAAGTTTTACATTCTTCTGTAAGAGAATAAATTTTATCAGTATTGCCTAGCTCAGTTGATAGAACTGCTGCCATAAAGTGTTCTGGAAAATAAGTTTTTAAAAAAGCAGTTTGATAAGATAATAATGCATATGCAGCGGAATGTGATTTATTGAAACCGTATCCAGCAAACTTTTCTATTAAATCAAATATTTTTTCAGCTGTTGCCTTTTTAATATCATTTTTATTACAACCATTAACAAAGATCTCCCTTTGTTTTTCCATTTCTGCTACGTCTTTCTTCCCCATAGCTCTTCTAAGGATATCTGCTTGACCTAGTGAGAATCCAGCTAGAACTTGAGCTGCTTGCATAACCTGTTCTTGATATAAAATAACACCATAGGTTTCTGATAATACTGGTTCGAGCATTTCATGAGGATAGGTAACAGGAAGTTTGCCATGTTTTCTATCAACAAATTGATCATGCATTCCAGAATCAAGTGGCCCTGGTCTATATAAAGCAAGTAAAGCTGTAATCTCCTCAAATTTAGTGGGTTTTAATCTTTTAATCAAATCCCTCATCCCTGATGACTCTAATTGAAAAACTGCCATAGTTTTACCGGATGATAAAAGCTCAAAAACCTTCGGATCATCTAATTTAATTGAGTCTAAATTTAATGGTGGCTTAGATTCTTTTTTTAAAAATTCATTTATTGACTTCGTAGCCCAATCAATAACAGTTAAGGTTCTAAGTCCTAAAAAATCAAATTTAACTAAGCCAATTTTTTCTACATCATCTTTATCATATTGAGTCATCAATGCTGATGACTGTCTATCATAGTAGGTTGGGCAAAAATCAGACAGAGCTCCTGGAGCAATTACTATACCTCCAGCATGTTTTCCAACATTCCTAGCAATTCCTTCAAGTTTAAATGCCAAATCTAAAACCTCTGAAACTTCAGGATCATTTTTGATAGTTTGTTTAAAAATTGGTTGTTCTTTAATTGCTCTATCTAATGTCATTCCAGGTACAAATGGAATCATTTTTGAAATCCTTTCACCTAAACCATATGGCTTTCCTAGAGCTCTTGTTACATCTTTAACTACTGCTCTAGCTGCCATAGTTCCAAAGGTTACTATTTGAGAAACAGCATTAGACCCATATTTTGAACTAACATAATCTATAACAGAGTCCCTTTTTTCTGTACAAAAATCTATATCGAAATCAGGCATAGACACTCTTTCTGGATTGAGAAAACGCTCAAAAAGAAGTCCATGTTCAATTGGGTCTAATGCTGTTATTCCCAATGCGTATGCTACTAAAGATCCAGCCCCAGAACCTCTTCCAGGACCAACTGGAACCTCATTATTTTTTGACCACTCTATAAAATCATAAACAATTAAAAAATAGCTTGAGAAACCCATACTGCTGATTTGAGATAATTCATAATCTAATCTTTTGTTATAGGTATTCTTTTTAGATTTATCAAATCCATGAATAAGAGATTCCAAATTTTTAAAAGAAAGATCTTTTAAGTAGCTGTTAAAATCATGCTCTTTTGGAACTGGATATTCCGGTAGAAAATATCCCTTCGGCGTGAATGAAACATTGCATTGTTTTGCAATCTCTGAAGTATTTGATAAAAAATCTTCATGATCAGCAAACAAGTCAGACATTTCTTTCTGCGATTTGAAAAATTGCTCATTTGAGAACTTTCTTTCTCTATTTGGATCATTTAAAGTTTTCCCAGTGTTAATACAAACTTTAGTTTCATGAATCTCATAATCATCTTTTGCTAAAAAAAGGACATCATTGGTAGCAATCACGGGTATGCCTTTTTTTGCCGCTATTGGAAGAATATTTTCAAAATAATCCAATTCATCTGGTCTGTTTGTTTTTTGAACTTCAATTATAAAATCTTCATCGAACATACTTTGAAAACTTTCTAATTTTGTATTTACATCTTCAACTTTTCCTCTTTTTAATAGATCAAATATATGGCTAGATCTTCCTCCAGAAATAACTTTTATATCTTTTTTAAAAGTACATAACTCTTCAAATGAGATTATAGGTGATGGGTAATTTGTATTGTTGTGAGATTGAGAAATTGCTTTCATAAGATTCTTATGGCCATTATTATTTTTTGCTAGGCATAGAAGTTCATATGCAAAGTCATCTTCTTCAAATATTACTTGAATTGAAGAGCCAGATATTGGCTTAATTCCCTTTTTTTCTGCTTTCATGAAAAACTTTACCAAACCAAACATGTTTAAATGATCTGTAAGAGCAACTGAAGGCATATTATTTTTTTCGGCATGATCAACTATTTGATCGATAGTTATTAAGCCATGGGAAATACTATATTCGGATGAAATTCTTAGGTGTGAGAATGAATCTATCAAGGAGTAACTCCTTTAAATGATTTTCTATGTATTTTAGTTATTCCAAATAAATTGATTTTCTCATAATGATATTTAGTTCCATAGCCTTTGTGATCTTTAAAGCCATAATTAGGAAATTTTTTATCAATTTTTATCATATAGTTATCTCTTTCAACTTTAGCTATTATAGATGCAGCGCTTATCTCATCAATAATTGAATCGCCTTTAATTATAGCCTCCATTTCAAAATTAATATCTGGTTTATGAATGCCATCAACTAATATTTTTGAGGGCTTCACAGATAAATTTAATACCGCTCTCTTCATAGCAAGTAAAGATGCTTGAAGAATATTGATTTTATCAATTTCTTTGGGCGTTGCTATGCCAAAAGCGTAAAAGGATTTTAATTTAATTTCTTCAGAAAGGGTCTCTCTGTTCTTAGGAGATAGTTTTTTTGAATCGCATAAGCCCGATATAGGCTCCTTTAAAATAACTACTGCAGCAAGTACTGGTCCTGCCAAACAACCTCTTCCAACTTCATCAATTCCAGCAATTAACACAATTATTTTAAATCAATAATTGTCTTCGCAGCTGCATCAAATCCATGACCATCAAGATGACTGTTTAATTCAACAAATATATTTGCAAGTTCATTAGATTCTTTTAAAGAATTAAGAGCATTAGATATGCTCTCTTTGTTACATTTAGATTGAATTAGTTCAGGAAAAGCTTCTTTAGATAATAACAAATTAGGTAATCCTACTAGTTTAGTTTTTAACATCCTAGAAATAATAAAATAGTTAAAACGATTTGTTTTATAGCAAATGATTGGAGCTGATCGAAGAATCGCAGCCTCCAAGGTTGCAGTTCCAGATGTAACTAGAGAGAAATTTGAAACTGATAGGAAATCTTTAGCAGCTCCAGTTTTTATGGTTACAGGAAGATCTTCTGGAAGAAAAGATTCTATTTTCTTTTTTAAATAATTGTCAGCAGCTGGAATGAGAAAATGAAAATTTTGATACTTTTTTGAGGCATCTTTCATAAATTCTACATACGTTGGCATCATGTTATTAATTTCAGAATTTCTACTGCCAGGAAGAATAGCCATATACTCCTTATGATCTTCTAACATGTACTTACTCTTAACATCTTCTTTAAGAGGTTTTGTTATTTTAGAAAGTGGATGGCCAACAAGAAAACTATTGGTTTCATTTGATTGATAAAATTCATGCTCAAACTTAAAAAGACAAAGAGTTAAATCAATATATTTATTGATATTTTTCATACGCCCTTGTCTCCATCCCCACACAGATGGACTGACAAGCTGAATAGTCTTAGTAAATCCATTCTTCTTTAAGGCTTTATGAATTGGCATATTAAAATCGGGAGAATCAACACCGATAAAGTAATCAATTTTTTCATCTTTAAAAAGTTGTATAAGTTTTTTTCTATAACTTAATAGTTTTTTAATTTTTAAAAATGGTTCTATTAGTCCCATAACATTAAGTTCTTTAAAATTAAAAATTGAATTTAAGCCGGTCGCTTCTGTTAAAGGTCCACCTACTCCAACTATACTGAGGTTGAATTCTTTAGAAAGAGATTGAATGATTTCTGAGCCAAGTTTATCGCCAGAATGCTCGCCAATAACAATACCTATTTTAATATTTTTTTTATTAGACACTTACCTTAAAAGGCCTCGTTCTGAAGACTTTATAGAGTCTATGAAAATCTGTAGCTCAGGGCTAACAGGGTCTTCAAGTTTTTCAACTTCTTTTAGAGCATCTTCTAGCTTGTATCCTTTTTTATAAATTAATTTATAAGCTTTCTTTATTATTGTTATTGCAGCTTCGGATAAATTATTTCTTGACATGCCTATTGAATTTAAACCAATAACTCTTGCTGGGTCTGCTGCAACCTTTATGAATGCAGGTATGTCCATGGTTATTGATGTGTTCATACCAACAAAAGCATAGTCCCCTATCTTACAAAATTGATGGATGGTGGTAAGAGCGCCAATTGTAGTAAAATTCCCGACAATAACATGACCAGCTATTCCTGCATGGTTTGCAAAGACATTACTATTACCCAAAATACAGTCATGTGCTACATGAGAATATGCCATTAAAAGATTGTCATTTCCTATAACTGTGGTTGATTTATCTTGAACAGTTCCTCTATGAATAGTAACCCCTTCTCTAAATATATTATTGTTGCCAATCGATAAGGTTGTTTTTTCTCCCTTAAATTTTTTATCTGGAGTGCTCTCACCAATAACTGAAAATTGATAAAATTTATTATTTAATCCAATGTGTGTTGGCCCTTTAATTACAACATGACTTAAAAGATTATTTCCTGCATCAATTTCTACATCTTCTCCAATATAGCAAAAAGGACCTATCTCAACAGACTCATGAATCTTTGCTGAATTATGAATTATTGATGTTGGATGAATTGCCATTATTTAGCCCTATCTGCACAAAGTATAGTTGCTGAACAAACTCTTTCATTATCTACCTCAGCTTTACATTCAAATTTCCATATACCCCTTTTCTCATTAAGAATCTTACTATAAAGGTGGATATCATCACCAGGCCCAACTCTTCTTCTAAATCTTACTCTATCTACACCAGCAAAAACATATATAGAGCCTTCTTCAGGAGTTTTGTTCATAGTTTGAAATCCTAAAATACCTGATGCTTGTGCTAAAGCTTCAATAATAATGACTCCTGGCATTACTGGATTATTAGGAAAGTGGCCTTTAAAGTAATCTTCATCGCCACTAAGTCTTTTTACAGCATGAATGTCGCTGCCTTTGTTTAGTGATAATACTTCATCGACAAATAAAAAAGGTTCTCTATGTGGAAGATATTTTAAGACATCATTCTTTGAAGCTGTCATGGCTTTTTAACCTCTATTTTTGATAAAAATTGATGATTTAGTCCAATCTTTATATTCTTGAGACGGCATTATACCGACATAATTACCAGCCTTAGTAATATCTTTTGTTACTAGAGTATGAGCTCCAATTTGAACATCATCACATATAGATAAGTGACCTAATATTCCTGACAATCCTCCCATTTGTAGATTTTTTCCTATTACTGATGAGCCAGCAATAGCACAAGAAGCTGCGATTGCAGAATTTTTACCCAAAATAACATTATGAGCAATATGCACTTGATTATCTAATTTAACACCATCATGAATTTCCGTATTTCCAAGCGCCCCTCTGTCAATTGTACAACCTGCTCCAATTTCAACATTATTACCTATAATAAGACCGCCTAATTGTTCAATTTTTTCATAGCCATGTTCAGATGGAGCATAACCAAACCCATCACCACCAATAACTGATCCTGAATGAACAATAGAAGAAGCGCCTAATGAAACGTCTTTAATGAATGAGCTATTTGCATTAATAATAGAATTCTTTTTTAAGTGACAATTAGATCCAATAAAGCAATTAGGGCCTATAAAAACTCCATCTTCTATTATTACATTCTCTTCAATAATTACATTAGCTGAGATTGTTACAAGTTCTGATATCTTCGAAGAGGTAGATATATCAGCACTCTTATGAATAAATGAATTGTTCATGTTCTTTTTAATAGCAAACAATGATGAAATCTTAGCATAAGCTAAATAAGGATCTGAGCATTTTAAAAGAGTAATATCAGAATCTACTTTATCCTCGGTGTGAACAATTAAAGCTGATGCTGAGCAAGAAGTTATGAATTTAGCGTATTTTTTGTTAGCAAGAAAGGTTATTGATTCTTTGTTTGCGTCTTGAATTGTTGCAATGTTACTGATGATGATATTTTCATCACCAGTAATTTTTGCATCAATAATTTTTGAAAGCTCTTTAAGGGTAAAAGATATCTTTTTTTGACTCACAAATGAATTTATTCATTAGCTACAGAAGCAGCAACATCAAGCATTGAAGTAACATCATCAGTTATATCAAGTGCAGGATCTGCAAATATTGCTGTATCTCTTGCAAGTAATACCTTTATCTGTTTTGCAGCTAATAGCTCAGATAGAATTTTTTGAAGTGAAGGATTCATATCTCTAAAGATATTCTCAGCAGTCTCATTCTGTTTTGCTTGGATCTTTCCAACAATAAATTCAAGATCTTTTGATTTTTCTTGTATTGCCTTTTGAGAATTTGCAACTTCTTCTTGAGACATAGTCTCACCATCTTTTTGAAGAGTCTCGGCTAAAGATTGTCTGTCTGCCTGTAAAGTTTGAGCCTGCTCAACATTAGCGGCATAGTCCGCATCTTCTTCTAAAGCTTTAAAAGTATCTTGCGCTTGCTGCGTTGATAAAACAGCAACTCTCATATCAATTACTGCAAAACCATCATTAGCAAATGACGGAACAGCCATTAATAAGAATACTGTTAAAAAAAGTTTATTTAAAATTTTCATAATTGCCCCTGTATCAGTTGATGTATTTTATATTAATTTGTAGAAATTAATAGAAAAAAGCATAAAATTATCCTTTAAAACACATTTCCAATTGTGAATTGAAATTGCTCTGTTCTTTCGAATGGTCCTGCATTTGACGGTTTTGCAATAGCAAAACTCATTGGACCAAAACCTGTTATCCAAGTTACTCCAACACCATAAGAATATCTTAATTCTTCAAGATCTGGTTCATAACAATTTATTTGATAATCTTTACAATTAGTTGAAAAGACATTACCAAAATCAAAAAAGAATGCAGATCTCATTGATCGTTGATCTTCGATCATTGGAAGCTTAAAAATTAATTGGAAACTGCCTTCGACCTTTACATTACCTCCAATAGGCTGATCCCTATTACTAAACATATATGGATTATAAGCTGGAGCATCTGGTTCGCCATCAAAATTAGTGTCTCTTAAGGCTGGACATAAATCATTTACAGCATCATATTCATAACAAGGAGCTTGGGTGCTTCTCGGGCCTAGAGTGTTAGATTCAAAACCTCTCAATGATCTTGGTCCACCTGCATAAAAATTTTGGAAAAATGGTGAGCTTTCTGTATCGCCATATACATCCATATAGCCTAATTCGCCATTAAAACCAAATACAAGATCAAGAACTCCTAATGGTTTATAGTACTTTTGTCTTATATTTAATTTACCATATTGAATATCACTAAAGGGTAATGCAAACATTAACATTAAGTCAGTTGATGAACCTTCTGTAGGAAACATTCCTCTATTTAGAGTTATTCTTGACCAAACCGCTTGCATGCTAAGAGTTTCAAATATATTTCCTTCTGAAATAAGAAAATCAGATATTTCTCTCGCTGGCAGTGTTCCAGAGTCAATATCAGTTTTATCATATGTGATATTAACGCCAACTCTTTGAGTGTCAGAGATTGGATATCCAAATTGAAGCCCTAGACCAGCTGAATTAGTTAAATAATTTGCAATATTAAACTCCCCATAATCAGTCTCTCTAAAATATGCGTTGTAACCTCTGCTTACGCCATCCATAGTAAAATATGGATCAAAGAAAGATAGGTTATATGATTCTTGATATACACTTTTGTTAATAGCTATGCCTACAGTATTTCCACTACCCAAAAAATTTCTTTCATTTAAATTAAATCCAAGCATTAATCCAAAGTCACTGTAACCAACATTTCCTCCGATCTGTCCTGTTGTTTCTTCCTCAACTTGATAAATCGCATCAACTTGATCATCTGTTCCAGGAACAGGAATGGTCTCAACATTAACTTCTTTGAAATATCCTAATCTTTCTAGTCTCACTTTTGAGTTTTGGATTCTCTCATCTGAAGTTGGAGCTCCTTCAAACTGTCTCATTTCTCTTCTTAAGACTTCATCCTGAGTAATTTGGTTACCAGCAAATATAATTTTTCTTGTATATGTCCTTTTGCCGGCATTAACTGCAAAAACTAAGTCAACCTCTTGGGTATCTTCATCAATTTCTGGAGAGCCTGTTACTTCTGCAAATGCATAACCCTCATTCCCAAGAATAGAAGTAAAGTAATCTTCAATAGCGGTAATAGCAGCTTGGGAATATACTTTATCCTTTTGAGTTTGAATTACTGTTTCATATGATTCAGGTTTAAGAGGTACGCTGCCTATAACACTAACATTTCGTACAGTATATTTTTCACCTTCATTTATTCCAAAAGTTATATGAATACCTTTTCTGTCTCTTGTTAAACTAACCTGAGTTGATTCAAGAGAAAACTTTAAATAGCCTCTATCTAGATAATATGACTCAAGGTTTTCAATATCACCTTGCAACTTTTCTCTAGAATATTGATTGTCATTTGTTAAAAATGACAAAATACTCCCCTCGCCTAATTCAAAGCTCCGCAATAACTCATCATCAGGGAATAATTTATTTCCTAGAATGTTTATACTTTCAATCGTGGCACTGTCACCCTCATCCACGATAATATTTACTTCAACTCTATTTCTAGGTTTGGTTAGTTCTTCAACCTCAACATTTGCTCCATATCTTCCTTGTGATGCATATGACCTTACTAACTCAGCCTTCATTTTATCTAATGTCGATCTTTTATATACTTTGCCTTCAGATATTTCTACGCCATCCAAGCTTTCTAATAATTGTTCTGTTTTGAGAGCCTTATTACCAGATATATCAATTGCAGAAATTGAAGGTCTCTCTTGAACAGTAATAATTAAAGTTTTTGATTCTTTGCCAATTTGAATATCATCAAACTGTTCAGTGGCAAAAAGAGCTCGTGTTATATCCCCCACTTTCCTTTTATCAACTCTATCTCCAACACTAACTGGAATCACATTAAAAATACTACCTGTAGAAACTCTCTGTAAGCCAATAATTCTAATATCATTGATTACAAACTCATCAAATGCTGAAGCAAGATTAATAAAACTTAGAGAAAAGATAAGTAAAAGTATTTTTTTCAATTTTATTCCTTTTAAAACCTTGCAACATCATTAAAGACTGCAAATACCATTAAGAATATTATCATTACAGTCCCAGTTGCATATACAAAATTTTCAACTTTATCTGGCAGCGGCGAGCCTCTAATTGCCTCTACACCAAGAAGGGTTAACTGACCACCATCTAAGGCTGGTATTGGTAGTAAATTTAATACGCCCAAACTAATACTTAATAAAGCCATTAAATATAAAAAAGGTAAAATACCTGCTTGAGCAGTATCACCTGCCATTTTGGCAATTCCAATAGGGCCTGAGAGATTCTCGGTACCCATATTCCCTGTTAACATTTTTCCAATAAATTGCAGTGTTTTGACACTCAAATTATATGTTTCTTTAGAGCCTTTGATAAAAGATGCAAAAAAAGATCTTTTTAAACCAAATTGAATACCTAATAGTCTTGATTGGATTCCATCTGTATTTTGAACAAGATTTAATTCAACAGGTATTATATTTGTCTGATTACCCCTTAGTATTTCAATATCAACAAAATTAGTATTAAGTCCATTTAGAGCTGGTGAGATTTCAGAAGCATAAAAAATGCCAGAATTATTTATTGAAATAATTTTGTCATTCACCATCAAACCAGCTTTTTCTGCAGCGCCACCAGCCATAATACTTCCAATAATAGGTAAACTTCTCATTTTTATTGATATACCTAACGCAGAAACTGGATTTTCTTGTTGCTTGCTATCTGTTAAAAAATTATCAACATCTAAAGTGATTGTCTTTTTCTGATCTAAGTTAACCTGATATACGTCAATGGCTATTTTTCCTGTCATGCCAGCTTTAGATAATAACTCTAAACTTATGTCTTTTCTTTCGTAGACATTTACATTATCTATTGAAATGATCTGATCACCTTGATTGAAGGTAGACATATCATCAACAGAATCTACAACAATTATTGATTTTGGATCTGGAGTTGAAGAAAAAATAAAGGAGAAGATTAGTATAGCTAAAATAAAATTTGCTAAAGGACCAGCAAACATAATTGCTGCTCTTTGAAGTTTTGGTTTTGTATCAAAAGTCTTTTTTAATTGCTCTTCGGTAAATTCTTTTTTTAATTCAGGCTCAATCTCAAACATTTTTTGAGTAATCATGGATACGTATCCACCTAAAGGGAAGGCTGATAAAGCAAATTCAGTTCCGTGTTTATCTACTTTTTTATAAATTACAGGACCCATCCCAAATGAAAATCTTGGACAATGTACACCAAAAAAACGAGCAACAAAATAATGGCCACATTCATGAATAACGACCAAAACAAATAACAAGCCTATAAAGGCTCCTGCATATAATAATGTATCTAATAAATAATTCATTTTGAAAATTTTAAGTTAGAGATTTTATCACCTTATGAGCTTCCATGCGTGCTTCTTTGTTTAATTCATTTAAAGTTTCTATATCTGATGGTTTAGACAAAGATATTGAATCAAAAGTTCTATAAATAACCTCATAAATATCACAAAATGAAATATGTTTGCTTAAAAAAGATTCAACTGCTATTTCATTAGCTGCATTGAAAACTAGGCCTGAAGAACCTCCCATATTACATATTTCTCTTGCTAAGCTTTCAAGTTGGAATCTGTCCTTTGGAAATTCTTTGAATGTAAGTTCTAAATCTGCAAAGTTTAATGGTTCATATTTAATAGGAATTCTACACTCTTCTCCTAAAGCATTAGCTATAGGCACTTCCATATTTGGATTACTCATCTGAGCTATGCTTGATCCATCGATATAAGTTACCACTGAGTGAATAATGCTTTGAGGATGAATTACAAGATCAAAAAACTTTTCATTTAAATTAAAGAGATATCTTGCTTCAATTAATTCGAGACATTTATTTACTAAAGTTGCTGAATCAATAGATATTTTAGATCCCATATTCCATTTAGGATGTTTTAATGCAGCTTCAGGAGGCATATCGGACAATTTTGATAAGGGTATATCTAAGAATGGTCCTCCAGATGCTGTAATTATTATCTTATTAACACTCTCTGTTGATTGACCTATCGGAAGGCATTGAAAAATTGCATTATGTTCGCTATCTATTGGTATTATTTTAGCGCCTGATAGATTTGCAGCAGACATTAATAACTCACCTGCAGCAACTACACTTTCTTTATTTGCAATTAAGACAGTCTTTCCTGCATTGACAGCCATCATGCTTGTTTTTAGTCCAGCAAAACCAACAATTGCAGAAATAACAATATCAACTTCAGAAGCTTGAATTAAATTTAACAACTCATCTTCTGAATTAAAGATATTTTTACTTGGAAATCTAGAAGACACAACCTTACAGGCATCTTCGTCATCAATAAAAATGTTTAAAGGTGAAAAACTTTTAATAATTTCTTCAACTTTGGTGCTGTTTTTTCCAGCAGCTATTCCGTATAGATTTAAGCTATCTTTGTTTTGCCTAACGACTTTTAAAACACTATCACCAATACTTCCAGTTGCTCCTAATAAAAGTATATTCTTCATTTAAATGCCTGATATTTGTATAAAAATATATAAGAACGTGAAAATGGTAGCAGCAGAAAGATGCGAGTCTACCCTATCTAAAATTCCACCATGACCTGGCAGAATATTTCCAGTATCTTTAAT
The DNA here is from genome assembly GCA_902557645.1 of uncultured SAR86 cluster bacterium. GTDB lineage: Bacteria > Pseudomonadota > Gammaproteobacteria > Magnimaribacterales > D2472 > MED-G78. The sequence goes on along the minus strand of CACEAP010000003.1, from coordinate 69,804 downwards.
GCTACTGCGCCTCTTAAGATAGCTAATCGAGTAATCTCCAACAAAAGCAAAAATAGATGAAATGAATAATATTAAAGCCATGACAGAGCTCAGATTAAAAAATATAAATAGCAATACAATAAATGCCATCGAAGATAATATGCCACCTAATAAACCTTCTAAGGTTTTATTAGGACTAATATTTTGTAACAAGGGTGTTTTGCCATATCGTGAGCCTATCAAATAAGCAAAAATATCTACTAAAGCAGTATTAACAATCACAATAAAAAGCAATAAATGATTGTTATTTTCTATTTGTGTTATTACTAAAAGACTAGATAAAAAACCAGTTATTAATAAAATCTTTATTACAGCCGAGTCAAAGTGCATAAATTTTAAGTAATCTAACTTATTTAATAATAAAAATACTGATAACAAGATCCAAGCAGAAGATGCCGCGATAATTAAAATTTTTAAAAAAAGGAGTTCATAGTAGAAGCAACCAATAGCAAATAAGATTATAGAGACAGTATCTATTATGTTGGTTTTTGAGTTTGAAAGTCTAGTCCATTCTCTAAAGCTCAGTAGAGCTATCGAAGCAATCACTATTGTTGTTAGATAAATATTTGCTAGATAAATTAAAGCAAGAAATGGAATAATTATTCCCAAGCCTGTATAAGACCTGCGAATTAAAGATTGTTTAAATCCTTTTTCCAAACCTTCTCTCCACTTTCTTGAAAGATTCTAAGCATGCTATAAAATCTTCTTTTGTAAAATCTGGCCACAATTTATCAATAAACATTATCTCAGCATATGCTGCTTGAAATAATAAAAAATTGCTTAACCTTTTGTCACCGCCAGTTCTGATGACTAAATCTATTTTATCATTCGGCACTTCTGAAACCTTTCCAAATAAATCCTCATTAATATTATCCAAAGATATATTACCTTGCTTAAATTCTTGTGCTAAAAATTTGGTTGTATTAACGATATCACTCCTACCGCCATAGCCTAGCGCGACATTAAGTTGAAGCGAGGGATCTTTTGTATAAGTATTATTTTGAGCATCTGAAATTCTTTTTATTATATTTGCGCCAAAGCTTTCTATATCACCAAAAAAATTTAGTAGAACACGTTTTTCAATCAGCTCTGGAACTTGATCAGATATTGCTTTAACAATTAGTTTTTTTATTCCGTTAATTTCACTTTCAGGTCTAGACCAATTCTCAGAACTAAATGCATAAATGGTTAAACTTGTAATTTTCTGAATTACGCACTCTTGAACAATCTCTTTTACAACTCTTACTCCTCTTTCATGTCCTTGAGTAATTTTTAATTTATTAGCTTTTGCCCATCTTCCATTGCCATCCATAATAATAGCTACATTATTTAATAATGTAGATTCTGTATTGATTTTGGGATGACCCATAATGGTCAGTTTATATTTCTATGAGATCAGATTCTTTATTTTTTAATTCTGAATCTACAAGTGCAATAAAACTATCTGTTTCTTTTTGAATAATATCCTCAGAACGTCTCATCTCATCTTCAGATATTTCACCAGATGATTGCATATCTTTAACCTGATTATTTGCATCTCTTCTAATATTTCGAATAGATATTCTAGAATTTTCAGCCTCATTTCTTGCTTGTTTTATATAACCTTGTCTAGTCTCTTCAGTTAAAGATGGCATAGTAACTCTAATTATATCTCCAGAAGAACTAGGGTTAAGTCCCAAATCAGAAGATGCAATAGCTTTTTCAATCTCTGGCATTAAATTTTTATCCCATGGAGAAATAACAAGAGTTCTGCTTTCTTCAACAGTTATATTAGATGTCTGATTTAAGGGAGTTAAGTTACCATAATAATCTACCTTAACATCGTCAAGTATTGCAGGGTTGGCCCTGCCTGTTCTTATTTTATTAAATGAAGAATTTAAGGAGTCAATTGATTTACCCATTCTTTCTTTTAATGATTCAAGTATATTATTCATATTAAGATATTATTGTACCAATATGATCTCCACAAATAATTTCTTTTAGAGCATTTTTTTGATTTACATTAAATACGTTTATGGGCAGTTTATGATCGCGTGCCAATGTTAATGCAGTTGCATCCATTACTTTTAGATTTTTTGAAATAGCCTCATCAAAAGATAAAGATGGGTAGAAATTAGCGTTTGGATTTGCCTCTGGATCTTCTGAATACACTCCATTTACTCTTGTTGCTTTTAACATTAGATCTGCTTGTATTTCTACAGCTCTAAGACATCCAGCAGTATCTGTAGTAAAAAATGGATTACCAGTACCAGCAGTAAAAATGACAACATAGCCGTCACTTAAAAGTTGAATAGCAAGTCTTCTATCATAATGTTCAACTAGCCCAGCTATAGGTATAGCCGACATTACTCTTGTTTTTACCCCAGCTCTTTCTAAAGAATCTCTTAGCGCAATCCCATTCATGACTGTAGCAAGCATCCCCATATGATCACCAGCCACTCTATCCATACCAGCTTGATTAAGTTTTTCTCCTCGAAATAGGTTACCTCCGCCAATAACAATTCCTATTTCGGCATCTATATCTTTACAATCTTTAATAGACGTAGCCATTGAATCAAGTATTTTTGGATCAATACCATGCTCATCATCACCAGCAACAGATTCGCCACTAAATTTAACTAATAGGCGTTTGTGCTTCAAATTAGACATATATTATTTTAGTTGCTCAGCAACTTCATCAGCAAAACTCTTCGATTGAATTTCAATACCTTCTCCAACCTTAAATCTAACATAACCAATAACTTCTGTCTTCTTATCATCTAGTAATTTACCGACAGTAATATCCGGATCCTTTATAAAAGCTTGAGATGTTAGTGATACTTCAGCAAGAAACTTTCGTACCTTGCCTTCAACCATTTTTTCCATTATTGATTCATCTTTTCCAGACTCTCTTGCTTGTGTCTCAAAGATAGCCTTTTCTCTTTCTAAGATCTCATTATCAATATCCTCTGGAGATTTACATAATGGATTTGATGCAGCAATATGCATGGCTATATCCTTAGCTAGTTCTGATTCAGAGGAATCTGTTACTACCAATGTGGCTAATTTGCCATCTGAATGTATATATGAACCTACAGACATAGAGTTATTAAAATCTATTGTTTCTATCCTTCTTAATTGGATATTCTCTCCAATAGTTTGAACTAAACTTAATCTTTTTTCTTCTACTTCAGTATTTAAAAACTCTTCAGTATTATTAATCTTATTATTTGCAATAAATGCGGCAACTTCATCTGCAAAAGCAATAAAACCTGCATCTTTTGCAGCAAAATCAGTTTCTGAATTAATTTCTATAATGGTTGCATAATTATCTGAAGCAATAATTCTAATAACCCCATCTGCGGCAACTCTAGAGGCTTTCTTTTCTGCTTTTAAAGAGCTATTAGACCTAAGAAGATCAAGGGCATTTTCGATATTACCCTCACATTCAACTAGAGCTTTCTTGCATTCCATCATGGCTACGCCTGACATATCTCTTAGTTCTTTTACTTGTGATGCTTTAATTTCCATTTTATTTAATAGTCCTTTAATAAAAAATTATTCAGAGTCTTTGTTGTCTTTTGTATCTTTTTGAATATCTTCTTCTATTTCATCTTTTGTAACATCTTCAACAGAATTATCTTCAGCTTCAGATGTATTCTCTTTTAAATCTGATTCAGCATCAGCTTCATCTGAAACAGAAGCAATTTCGACTATAGTATTTGTAGCTTTTTCTTCTTTCTTTATTGTTTCTATTTTTGGTTCTTTGACTTCACTGATTGGGGAGAACCCTGTAGAAGATTCAATACCTCTTGCACATGCATCAGCAATAATTTTAGTGATTAACCTTACTGATCTTATAGCATCATCATTACCAGGAATAACTGTATCAATGCCATCAGGATCAGAATTTGTATCTACAAGAGCTATTACTGGTATTCCCATTTTTTGCGCTTCAAGCACAGCAATCCTTTCATGCTTAATATCAATAACAAAAAGGGCATCGGGCAATCCTTTCATATCCTTAATTCCACCAACACAAGCTTCAAGTTTTGTATATTCTTTTTGAATATCAACAGCCTCTTTTTTAATTAGCTTTTCAATTCTTCCAGATGAAATCATATCTTCTATGTCATGTAATCTTCTTATTGATCCTCTAATAGTCTTCCAATTAGTTAACGTTCCGCCGAGCCACCTTTTATCGATATATGGCAAACCAATATTTGATGCCTCCTCTTTAATAGTTTTACTAGCAGACCTCTTAGTTCCTACAAACAAAACTTTATTACCTTTTGAGCAAATATCTTCAACCTTTGAGGCGGCTGCACTTAAATGCTCTTGAGTTAAATCAAGGTTAATAATGCTAATTTTCTTTCTAGTATCAAAAATATATTGATCCATCTTTGGATTCCAGAATCTTTGTTGATGACCAAAATGGACTCCTGCATGAAGCAGGTCTTTTACTGAAACTATACTCATTGTAATTCTCCAGGGTTTATTCTCCAGTCCTAAGCAAAGTTAACTCTAAAAAGAGCACCCCAACTTTGCAGGTTCGGGACCTTCGTGTTAAAAGTTTGAGTATTTTATAGAAAAATGGCTAATTATTAAAGATTATTTTGTGATTTTAAAAAGTCTTCATAACTATATATGCCCGCCTTCTGATCTTTAATCCAGTGAGATGCCTCTATAGCACCGTCTGAATATATATTTCTTGAGAATGTATGATGGCCGTGTTGTATTTTCTGAGATTTATTAAAGAAGGTAACTTTATGAATTCCGTATACTTTACCGCGCCTTTCAGAATTAAATTTAATATCTTTTATTAATTTATTCTCATCATTATTAATAATGATTTTTTTCAATTCTAGTGCTGTTCCTGAGGGTGTATCAATCTTATCTTTGTGATGAACATCAGTTATTAAGCAATTAAATTTCTCTGTGTTAGATGAAAAAAACTTTTTAATTGATTTTTTCATAATAGCCATACCTTTGCTAAGGTTTGGTGCTAACAATATTCTTTTGTTCTTTGCATGATTCTCTATGATATTTATTTGCTCTGAATTAAAGCCCGTTGTACCAATTATAAAAGCATAGTTATCATTAGATAATGATTTGAGTAACTTGATAGTTGAATCTGGATTTGAGAAATCAATAATAGTATCTAATGAATCTATATCAATTGTTTTACAAATTTGAATATCGTTATTTAAATGAATTCTTTCTAATAAATTTTTTCCCATCTTGCCAGAAGCACCATTTATATATATTCCCGTCATGAAAAAATTAGTCTCTCTTATGTATATCAGACGATGATTTTATGAATGATTCTTGAATAGGATAATTTTTAGATGTTTTTAATGACTTAGTGAACGTATTGAGTGCTTTTAGTTGAGACTTATCTAGATTGGATGGAGTTTCAACAATTACTCTGCATAAAAGATCGCCTCTTCTACTATCTCTTACTGAAGATGCACCCTTTCCTTTAATTCTAAAAATTTTTCCTGTTTGCGTTTGAGCGGGTATTTTAAGTGAGATAAAGTTCTCTATAGTTGGAACTTTTATAGATCCGCCAGTAATAGATGTCATGAGATCAAGTGGAGCTTCTATGTATAAATCTCTGCCTTCTCTTTCAAAGACAGGATTGGATTTCACACTTATTGCAACATATAAATCACCCGACTGACCATTTTTTTCCCATTCTCCTTCTCCCGATAATCTAACCTTGTCTCCATTATCTACTCCAGCAGGAATATTTACAGATAATGTCTTTTCTTCTCTTATAGCGCCCACTCCATTACAAGTTCTACATTTATCTTTTATAACCTGACCAGTACCAGAACATACAGAGCACGTTTGCTGAACAGAGAAGAAACCTTGCTGCATCCTAACCTGGCCCGTTCCATTACAATTCATGCAAGTGATTGGACTAGAGCCCTTAGCGGCACCGCTCCCATTGCAATCATGGCATATCTTATGAGATGGAATCTTTATTTTCTTTTGGGTTCCAAGAACAGCTTCTTTTAAGGATAATTCTAAATTGTATTGAAGGTCCTGGCCTCTTCTTGACCTTCCTCTGGATGAGGATCGAGTACCAAATACATCACCAAAAATATCTCCAAAAATATCTCCAACATTTATATCATTGAAATTTGGTCCGCCACCCATACCATCGACTCCAGCGTGGCCGTATTGATCATATGCACTCTTTTTCTGTTGATCAGATAAGACATCATAGGCTTCAGCACATTCTTTAAATTTTTTGTCTGCTGCAGCATCATCTGGATTTCTATCTGGATGATACTTCATAGCCTTCTTCTTAAAAGCTTTTTTTAATTCAGCGGCGGATGCTGATCGAGAGACCTCAAGAATTTCATAATAGTCTCTCTTTGACATTACCTAGTCTCTAATTATTTATTTTCTTCTTCTTTGACTTCTTCATACTCAGCATCAACAGTATTTTCTGCATCATCATTAGGCGCTTCTTCTGTTGGGTTTTCAGCTTGCGCCTGATCTTGAGAATATAATTTATCTGTTAATGGTGTTAAAACATCATTTAAAGCTTTTGTAGCAGTTTCTATATTATTTATATCTTCTGAAGATATAGCTTCCTCAAGACCAACTACAACTTTTTCTATTTGATCTTTTTCATCATCTGATAATTTATCATCTGATTCTTGGACTGTCTTTCTAGTTGCATGTACTAACATATCGGCATTATTTTTAGTCTTAACTAATTCTTCAAATTTCTTATCGTCCTCAGCGTTAGCTTCAGCATCTTTTACCATTTTTTCGATGTCTTCATCGCTTAGTCCGCTAGAAGCCTTGATAACAATTGATTGCTCCTTGCCAGAATTCTTATCTTTAGCTGATACATTTAAAATACCATTAGCGTCTAAATCAAAAGAAACTTCAATTTGAGGCATTCCTCTTGCAGCAGGCGGAATATCAGTTAAATTAAATTGTCCCAAAGATTTATTTTGAGCGGCCTGGGTTCTCTCACCCTGAATAACATGGACTGTAACAGCAGTTTGGTTATCTTCAGCTGTAGAAAAAACTTGAGACTTTTGCGTTGGTATAGTCGTATTTTTCTCAATAAGAGGGGTTGAAACGCCACCTAGAGTTTCAATACCTAATGTTAATGGTGTAACGTCTAATAATAATATATCTTTTGTATCTCCAGATAGAACAGAACCTTGAATAGCTGCACCTACAGCAACTGCTTCATCTGGATTAAGATCTTTTCTTGCCTCTTTTCCAAAAAACTCTTTAACTTTCTTTTGTACTAATGGCATTCTTGTCTGACCACCAACCAGTAAAATTTCAGAAATATCTCCTTTTGCAAGCTTTGCATCACTGAGAGCAAGCTTTAAAGGCTCTAAACTTCTATCTACTAAGTCTTCAACTAATGATTCGAGTTTTGCACGTGTTATTTTTTGTACGAAATGTTTTGGGCCAGTACTATCTGCAGTAATATAGGGTAAATTGACTTCTGTTTGCTCTGAGGAAGATAACTCAATCTTAGCTTTTTCTGCTGCCTCTTTAAGTCTTTGAAGTGCAAGAGGATCGCTTTTTAAATCAAAACCAGATTCTTCTTTAAATTGATCAACAAAGTAATCAATTAATCTTAAATCAAAATCTTCACCACCTAAAAATGTATCTCCATTTGTAGATAAAACTTCAAATTGATGCTCTCCATCTACATCGGAAATTTCAATTATAGATATATCAAAAGTGCCTCCACCTAAATCATAAACAGCTATTGTTGAATCGCCTTGATGTTTATCTAAGCCATAAGCTAGAGCTGCAGCTGTAGGTTCATTAATTATTCTTTTTACTTCCAGGCCAGCTATTTTCCCTGCATCTTTTGTAGCTTGTCTCTGCGCATCATTGAAGTAAGCAGGCACTGTTATAACTGCTTCTTTAACTTCCTGCCCAAGATAATCTTCTGCAGTCTTCTTCATTTTTTTAAGAATTTCAGCAGCAACTTGTGGTGGAGCTAATTTCTTTTTGTTGGCTTCAACCCACGCATCTCCATTATCAGCTTTAATAATTTTATAAGGGACCATATCAGCATCTTGCTTAACAACTTTGTCTTCAAAGGTTCTACCAATAAGTCTTTTGATTGCATATAAGGTATTCTCAGGATTGGTTACCGCTTGTCTTTTTGCTGGTAGTCCAACTAGGACTTCATCATTATCAGTATATGCAATGACTGAAGGAGTAGTTCTTCCTCCCTCGGCATTTTCAATAACTTTTTGTTGCTGACCTTCAATTACAGCAACGCAACTATTTGTTGTTCCTAAATCTATACCTATTATTTTTGACATATTTTCCTCTCTAATTTTTTATAACTGTTACTCTTGCTGGCCTTAAAACTCTTTCGTGCAATTCCCAGCCTCTTTGAAAAACCTCACCAATTTGATTATCTTTTTTGGCTTTATCTTGAGTCATGCTTACTGCCTCATGTTTTTCAGGATTAAAATCTTCATTAACAGGATAGATGGGTCTCATTCCAAATTTATCAAGTGCTGATTCAAAAGACTTTAAAGTTAGCTCGATACCCTCTTTGTCTTCTGAGGAAGCTTTTTTAGAAAAATTACTTAAAGCATGCTCTAAATTATCAATGATAGGAAGAAGTTCACCCAATAACTTTTCTACTCCATATTTATGGGCTCTTTCTATTTCTGTGATTGATCTTTTAACGGCATTATCTAAATCAGCCGTCTTTCTTAATAATGCTGCTTCAAGTTCAGATATCTTATTAGATGCTTCTTCTAATTCAGAATCATCAGTTAACTGAGATTCTTCATCAATTTCTTCAATTAGATTCTGATCGACAGCATTATCTAGCTCTTCATCTATCTTAACGTTATCTTTTTTTACTTTTTTTGACATATTTTTACCCAATAAGGAATATATTGGGGTTTATATGCTTAGTTCAAGTGGGTTTTTTGAAATTATGAATTAATTTTTCTTACGTATAAAACCATACTATGTTCAACTAATTCGAAACCTCTTTCTTGAGCAATCTCTTTTTGTCTTTGCTCAATAAGATCATCATTAAATTCATATATTGTTCCATCATCTAGAGATACCATATGATCATGATGGTCATCTGAAATAACCTCATAGACAGCATGGCCTTCTTCAAAATTATGTTTTTTAACGATGCCTGCTGATTCAAATTGAGTTAGGACTCTATATACAGTAGCTAAGCCAACATCATCACCTGCAGCAAGAAGCTCTTTATAAATATCTTCAGCACTCATATGAGCTTCTTCATTTTTAGTTAGCTCAAGAACTTCAAGGATACGAATTCTTGGGAGTGTTGCTTTTAATCCTGTCTTTTTTAACTCTTTGTTCTGATTTGACATTTTTTAAAAATATTACGATTTATTTAACAGAACAAAGTATAATCCATCTTGTCTAAATATAAAGATAACTTTGACTAAATTAATTAATGAAACCTTATAATAAAAATCTTCTTACTGTAATCATTGCATCATCGTTTTTATTTAGTTGCAGTACTTTTAGTTTTTATAATGTTCCTGTGGTCCAGGGCAATATTTTTACAGAAGAGGATACTGATAAGCTTTCAAAAGGTTTAAATAAAGAGCAGGTAAAATTTATTCTAGGAACTGCCATGTTGCAAGATCCCTTTCATAAAAATAGATGGGACTATGTTAATAAAGTGACTGTTGGTGATTTAGTAGTTTCAGATAAAAAATTAATCTTGTATTTTAATTCTGATGAATTGTTAGATACATGGATTATTGAAGATACTCAGTAATTAAACTTTATTTCGCCTTCTCTCTTTTGGGTCTTGTTTTAAAGGTCTATATATCTCAACTCTTTGCCCTTCACTTAATCTATATCTTTCTGCTTTTGGTTTGAAGATTCCGTCTAAGACCTCACCATTAACACCAATAATTTTTTCATGTTTAATTGAAGTTAGAACTGATTTTATTTTTGGAATTTCTAGAATCTCCGACACCGTAGAACTTTCAGAAACCTCTAAACTAAGAAAAATATTCTTATTATTTCCTTGATATGTAAAAAAAATCTTCATGAAATCCTTTCAAGAAATGCATGAATAAGTTTATTTGCAAAAGCATCTATAATTGTTTGATTAATAAATGGTTTTAAAAAAAATGGCGCTTCAAAATTAGTACTAAAAGATATTAAAGATCCAGAATCTTTTTCAAAAACTTGCCATTTTGCATCAAGCCTATTAAAAGGGCCTTGTATTTGTTTAATTCTAAGTTCATTAGGATATTTATAATTTTGTGATTCTATAAAATATTCCTTACCAAAAAAATTAAACTTTAATTTACCAATCTCATAATCATCATAACTAGATAGAACCTCAGATTTAATGCAGCCAGGCAAGAAATTTTTATACTGAGTAAAGTCTGAAATTAAATTAAAGACCTTATCAGGCTCTTTTTCAACATATTCTTCATAATTATATGAGTTAAGCATTTATCCAAAAATTGCATTATAGAAGATTAATGCTACTGATAAAGGAGCAATAAACTTCACAAAAAATCTCCATATTCTAATTAGTAAAGGATTTGCATTGCCTAATTCATCACTAATTAAATTTTTATTCATAAACCATCCAACAAATATTGCAATTAACATTCCTCCAAAAGGCAAGAGTATCTGGTTAGCAAGAAAATCCATTGAATCTAGAAAATTCCTTCCAGGCATTAAATTAAAATCAGCCCATAGATTAAAACTAAGTGCAGATCCTAAACCTAATATCCATATAAAAAATGAAAGAATCTCTGCAGCACGCTTTCTTGATAAAATGTCTTCTTCTGCCAAGAAAGCAACTCCAGGTTCTAGTAAGGAAATTGAAGAGCTTAAAGCAGCTATAGATAATAGAATAAAGAATAAGGGTCCTATTACAAATCCAAATTCCATTTGGTTGAACGCAGAAAGCATAGAAACAAAAACTAATCCTGGACCACTATTTGGCTCAAGATTAAAAGCAAAAATAATAGGGAAAATTGCAAGTCCAGCGAGAATTGCAACAAGGCTATCTAATGAAGCTACGGTAAAAGATGTATTTACAACCTTTTGATCTTTTGGCATATAAGCTCCGTAAGCCATTATTGAACCCATGCCTAAACTTAAACTAAAAAATGCTTGTCCCATAGCTTGTAGGAAAGTATCTGAAGTCACATTTGAGAAATCAGGTTCAAAAAGAAATTTCATAGCTTTATTAAAATCACCATTAAGCACTGAATAAAAGACCATAAAAATCATAATAAAGCCAAGCAAGGGCATTAAAATTTTTACCATCCTCCCTATGCCATTCTTTACGCCTGCTGAAACAATTAGTGCAGTCAAGATCATGAATAAAGTATGCCAAAGTATTAAATTTATAGGTGACGAAATTACCTCAGCAAATTGATCAGGCGAGCTAATTGAGCCTGTGGAAGATGCAGCAATAAAAATATAATTAAAGCAAATTCCAGCAATAACACTATAAAAAGATAGTATTAATATGCCTGCCAATATTCCACTCCATCCTACTATTTGCCAACCGCTAGATGAATTTGAGTCTCTTGCAACTAGTCGCATAGCATTTATAGGACTATTACCAGATCTTCTACCAATAATTATTTCACTTATCATAATAGGAATACCGATAGCCAATATGCAGAGCAAATAAATTAACACAAAAGCTCCTCCTCCATTTGTGCCAGCTTTATATGGGAAACCCCATATATTTCCAAGTCCAACTGCTGAGCCTGTAGCTGCTAAAATAAAAGTCCATCTTCCAACCCAGGCTCCATGACTTTTAAGTTTTGATAGTTTGTCCATATATATCCTAAATAATAACTAGCTGTAAGGGTTTACTATATAAGCAATAGTAACTAAAAAACAGATTGAAACTAAAACTGTTAGATTTTTTCTGAGTTCTTTGTATTCTATTTTTTGATCAAAAAGAATGTCGCGCTTACTTTCGAAATAATAGAATGCATTAAAACCTATAAAACTCAATGATAATGACAGGAGTGAATTAAAAAATGCTAAAACTAAAATTAAAAAACTAAATAGTGAAAAACATATTCCATATATTAAATTTAAATTCTGAGAATAACTGTTATCGCTCCATCCCCATGATATACCTCCAAGAAAAGAAAGTATTATTGAGCTATATAAAGTAAGCAAAATAATTGCACAATTTGCAATGTCTCCTCCAAGCACCCATGGAGTAACTGTTAAGAAACAGAATGGCATGAAACCTAAATAACCAAGGGTTTTTTTTAATTCAAATACATTCAAAGCTAAATTAATCCTTATTTAGAGTTGCAGTTGTATTTTGTCCATTCATAATATTCAAATGCCTAAACAAAATTCATCAGTCATTGTAAAGAATAAAACTGCTTCTAGAAACTTCATTTTAAGTGATTCTTATCAGGCAGGAATTGTCTTGGAGGGTTGGGAGGTTAAATCTTTAAGAAATAATAAAGTTGATGTAAAAGATTGCTATGTAACACTCAAAAAAGGAGAAGCATGGTTAATTGGTATGAAAATTGACCCTCCTGCATCATTAAAACATGAAGCAATTGACTCTACGAGATCAAGAAAGCTGCTCCTTCATAAAAAAGAAATTAAGAAACTCAGCGAAACCATAGAACAAAAAAGTCTTACATGTGTTTTAACTTCACTTTATTGGAAAGAAAATCATATCAAATGTGATATTTCTATTGGAAAAGGAAAAAAATATCGTGATCAAAGACAAGATATTAAAAAAAGGGACTGGGAAAGAGATCAAGGTAGAATTCTTAAAAATTCAAAGCTTAGGGGTTAATGAGGTATAATCTTGCTCCCAATGTGGGGGCGAACAGGGTTCGACGTTTCTACTGGACTCCGAAGCGCATGCCAAGATTGTGGTAATTCTTGTAAAACATACTACAAAAAATTTAGTTGCAAATAACGACAACTACGCTTTAGCAGCTTAATGCTAACCGGTGCAAAGGTTGACTATGGTCTGAAGCATCGGCAAATTACATAGTCTAGCCAAGCTGTGTTGCTTGGACACAGTTTGGTTAACTTAATCAAGCTCGCTTTTACACCCTGCTCCTCGGGTCGTTAAAGTTAAAAAGCCAATTGAGTGAGCTATGCATGTAGAAGTTAGGCTGAAGGATTAGCGGACGCGGGTTCAATTCCCGCCGCCTCCACCATTCATATATTATTATCAAAAAATATGGACATGTCAGCTTTACATCATTAAACTACGCCCCACTTATGGCAAATTCAAAACAAACAATTAAAAGAGCTAAACAAAATGTTTCAAGAAATAAACTGAAGCAAGCTCAAAGATCTAAAGCTAGAACTGCTGTGAAGGCTGTTAGAGCTTCAATAGAAGCTAATGATCCTGTAAAAGCAAAAGAAGCACTTTTACAAGCTGAAAAAATCCTTGATTCAACAGCATCAAAAAAAGTTCTTCATAAAAATGCTGCTGCAAGATATAAAAGCAGACTAAATAAAGCTGTGAAAGCTTTAGGCTAAATCAGACTTAATTATATTAATTTCATGGGTTAGAGCATTAATAAGCTCTTTAGTGCCTCTGCCTGTAGCGGCTGAAATAAAATAAACATTCTCAATTCCTAGCTTGCTGACCTCTGCTGGTACAGATTCTTGTAGTGCATTTAATTTATTGTCAGATAATAAATCTATTTTATTACAAACAACCCAAGCTTCTTTTTGTGTTAAATCTTCTTTATATGACTTCAATTCACTTCTTAATGCCTTAATTTGATTCACAGTTGAATTGTTCTCGTCTGGATATAAATCAATAAATAATAGTAATAAGCCTGTCCTTGATATATGTTTTAAAAATTTTGTACCTAACCCTGCTCCCTCTGAAGCACCCTCAATTAGACCAGGAATGTCAGCGATAACATAACTTGAGTCAGAAGTCTGAATCGTTCCAAGATGAGGCCTTAATGTAGTAAAAGGATAGCTACCTATTTTTGGCTTTGCCGAAGAAACTTTGTTAAGAAATGTAGATTTTCCTGCATTAGGCATACCAACAAGACCCACATCTGCAAGAGACTTTAATTCTAATCTTATTAATCTTACCTCTCCCTCTTTTCCTGGAGTAGATTTGCGAGGAGCTTGATTTCTGCTTGATTTGAATCGAGAATTACCTAAACCGCCTTCTCCTCCTTTTACAACTGTATAGAGTTGATCAATTTCACAACAATCTAATATCACTTCATTAGAAATATCATCATAAATAACGGTACCTTGTGGAATATCTAAAACTAAATTTTCGGCAGCAGCGCCAGACATATTTTTTCCGGATCCTTGCTTTCCATTCTTTGCTGAGAAAACTCTAGTATTTCTAAAATCAATGAGCGTATTTTTATTAAGATTAACTTTAAAAATTACATCTCCGCCCTTTCCACCATCGCCTCCATCTGGTCCGCCAAAAGGAATAAATTTTTCTCTTCTAAAACTTACTGATCCAGCACCACCGTTTCCAGCCCTAACTTCGAGAAAGGCCTCGTCTATAAAATTCATGATATATAGGAGTTATTATTGAGTAATAACGTTTGCGGTTTTTCTGCTCTTAGGGCCTTTATAAGTAAACTGAACAACGCCTGCAGCTTTAGCAAACAAAGTATCATCTTTGCCAATACCCACATTTACCCCAGGATGAGTATTAGTTCCTCTTTGACGGATAAGAATTTCTCCAGCCTTTACAGTCTGCCCACCATACCTCTTAACACCTAGCCTTTTGGCGTTGGAATCTCGTCCGTTCTTACTGGAACCACCTGCTTTCTTATGTGCCATTATTTGCTCTCTAATTTAATTGATTTAATTTCTACCTGAGAATATCTAGCTCTATGGCCAACTTTTCTCATACTATGCTTTCTTCTTCTAAATCGTAAAATAGAAAGCTTTTCTGATTTAACAATATCTTTAACTTCAGCAGTTACTTTTACATTTGATAGATATGGTTGTCCTATTTCAACATTTTTGTCATCTACATATAACAAAACATTATCAAAAGTAATTTTTTTTCCAGGCTCATCAGACAATAAATCAACAGAAAGATATTCACCTTCTTCTATTTTATGCTGTTTTCCACCTGATTCTATAACTGCGTACATATTTATATTCCTAAAGGTGGCAAAATATACGCTTTAATGAGGAATTTATCAATAGTTATGTATAATTTTGATGGAAATAGGACATCTAATGAAATTGAAAAATAACTCATATAAAAAAGAATTAAAACTAGTAAGTCAGCTAATAAAAAATGAGATTGTTGATGAAAAAATAATTCAACAACTTTATGACTATATTTTTAAAAGTAGTGGGAAGCAATTGAGGCCTCTTTTAAGCTTAATAGCGTCATCTCCTGACAAGAGAAAAACAAGAAAAAGGCTCAAGATAGCAGCAATAATAGAACTTCTTCATACTGCAACCCTTGTTCATGATGATGTCGTTGATGAGTCTCCAACCCGAAGAGGTATCGATACAATTAATAAAAATTGGACTAATTCGCATGGCGTTTTGATTGGAGATTTTATTTATTCAAAGGCTTTTATGTTAATGATTGGGTTATCAGATATGGAGATACTTGATGAATTATCTAAGGCCACAAATGATATTTCTAAAGGAGAGCTTATACAGTTAGGTTTAATTGGAAAAAAAGATGTTTCAATTCATGATCTCATCAAGGTTAGTTATTTTAAAACTGGAAGGCTTTTTGAGGCTTCAGCAAAATGTGGTGCTATTTTGGCAAAAAAAGATAATAAAACCTACATTAATAATTTAAGTAATTTCTCTAAATATCTTGGAATTGCATTCCAAATTAAAGATGATATGTTGGATTATTCACTAAATGCTAAACAGCTTGGTAAGCCCACTCTTCAAGATCTAAGTGAAGGTAAAATTACATATCCATTTTACTTTGCTTTAAAAAATTCAAATATAAAAGATAAAAAGTTTTTATTAAGCATACTAGGATCTAAAAAACATTATAAAAATTCAAAAATTATAGAAAAGATAGAGCTTCTTGGAGGAATTAAACAAACAGAAGAGCTTTTGAAAAGTTATATAGCAAAATCTGTGAGTTTTGCTAAGAAAATTGATAACGAGCAAATTAGAGAAGAAATGTTAAACTTAACTCAATTTTCCTATAACAGAACTAAATAATGTTTAAACCTCAAAACAAATACTCAAAACAAGAACTAATTCAGTGTTCTGAAGGAAATCTTTTTGGCCCTAATGATGGAAAATTACCATCAAGAGAAATGTTAATGTTTGATGATATATCTAATATTGATAATTTTAGCGGTGAGTTTGGAAAAGGTGCTATTGTTGCTCACCTTAAAATAAATCCAGAGCTTTGGTTCTTTGATGTACATTTTAAAGATGATCCAGTGATGCCTGGATGTTTAGGTCTTGATGCCATGTGGCAATTATTAGGTTTTTATCTTTTATGGAGTGGGTTACCAGGAATTGGAAGAGCGCTTGGTGCAGAAAAAGTTAAATTCTTTGGTCAAGTCTTACCAACTGCAAAAATAGTAAGATATGAATTAGACATTAAAAGAGTAGTTAATAGAGGTGCTGTTGTTGGTTTAGCAAATGGAAATATGTTTGTTGATAATAGGCATGTGTATTCTGCTGAAAATCTAAAAGTCGGACTATTTAAAGATACAAGTAATTTTTAAAAATGAAAAAAATAGTAGTAACTGGATATGGAATTATTTCCTGTATTGGTAATTCAAAAAAGGAGGTTATTGAGTCTCTTAAGGACGGGAGATCTGGTATTTCTTTGAATCAATCATATGTTGATATGGGTTTTAGAAGTCATGTTTCTGGTTCAATTAATTTAAAACTTGAGGACTTGATAGATAGGAAATTATTGAGATTTATGAGTCATGCTGCAGCATACGCATACTTAGCTGCTCTTGAAGCTATTGCTATGGCAAATATTAATGAGGAAGATCTTAATTCTTTTAAAACTGGAATAGTTGCTGGATCAGGGGGTGCTTCATCACAAAGTCAAATAATCGCTTCGGATATAGCAAGAGAAAAAAGTCCAAAAAGAATTGGTCCATATGCTGTAACTAAAACGATGGGCAGTACAGTATCAGCTATTTTAGGAACCGCTTTAAAGATAAAAGGGGTTAATTATTCTATATCTTCTGCATGCTCTACTAGCGCTCATTGCATTGGGCATGCCGCAGAACTAATTCAAAGTGGTAAACAAGATATGGTGATAGCTGGCGGAGGAGAAGATGAGCATTGGACATCATCATCTATGTTTGATGCCATGGGAGCTCTGTCCTCATCAAAGAATGATGCACCTCAGAAAGCATCACGGCCATTTGATAAAGATAGAGATGGATTTGTGATCTCTGGTGGGGCTGGAATAGTTATACTGGAGAGTGAAGAACATGCAAAAAAAAGAAATGCAAATATTTTGGCTGAATTAAAAGGCTATTTTGCTAACTCAGATGGTTATGACATGGTTGCTCCATCTGGAGAAGGCGCTGAAAGGTGCATGCTAGAAGCATTAAAAGTTTTTGGACAAAATGTCGATTATATAAATACTCATGGCACCAGTACACCTGTTGGTGATATTGCAGAATTAAATGCTATAAAACGAGTATTTAAAGAAAATATTCCAATTATTAGCTCAACAAAATCTATGACAGGTCATTCATTAGGAGCAACTGGAGCCCAAGAAGCAATTTATTCGATAATGATGATGCAAGAGAGCTTTATTGCCCCTTCAATTAATATCGATGAGGTAGTAGACGAAGCAAATGGTTTAAATATTAACCAGGAAACATTAGATAAAAAAATAAATACTGTAATGAGTAATTCTTTTGGTTTTGGCGGAACTAATGCTAGCTTAATTTTTGGTAAATACTAATATAGTTTATATAAAGCTTCTTTAGTATAAGGAATAATGTCTTTTATTCTTCCTTCTCTCATTTTAATAACCCACTCATGATCTGCAAGAAGTGCTCGACCAACTGCAACCATATCGTATTTTTTGTTAGATATATCACTAATAGCTTTATCAATATTTCTTGGAGATGCAGGAGCGCTCATATCAATAAAATCAGAATCAAGGCCTACACTACCAACGCTAATAGTTGGTAGTCCAGTAAGTTTTTTTGTCCAAAATGCAAGATTTTCATCTGAGCCTTTAAATTCACTTTCCCAAAACCTCCTCATACTTGAATGCAAATAATCTAAGCCAGCATCTACTGGCTGCTTAATTACTTTTAAGAGCTCTTCAGATGATGTTGCTAACTTGGCCTCATAATCCTGCTGTTTCCATTGAGAAAATCTTAATCCAACAATAAAATTGTCACTAACATTTGATCTTATTGCCTTAACAATATTAGCAGCTAACTGAGAACGTTTTTCAATAGATCCTCCATATAAATCTTTTCTTTCATTGGTTCCGTTCCAAAAGAAATTATCAATAAGATATCCATGGGCACCATGAATCTCAACCCCATCAAAACCAATTTCTTCACAATATTTTGCATCTGATGCAAAAGCATCAATAGTTTCTTTAATATCGTCAGAACTCATGGCATGGGCAACTCTTTTTCCAGGCCTGACTAGACCGGAGGCTGTGTGACCAGGCACTTCCGGATTAGGTGCCATACCAAGCTTTCTAAAGCCGCCACAATGCCATAACTGTGCTATTACAGCACCGTCATGCTCTTTAATACCTCCAACAACCCTCTTCCATCCATCTCTTGCTTTTTTGCTATCTAACCTTGGGACATTAGGGTATGCGCTAGAGGCTTTATGACTAACCTCAACTCCCTCTGTGATGATTAATCCAACTTCTGCTTCAGCTCTTCTTTTATAGTATGAAACAACGTCATTAGTAGGGATTCCTCCTGGAGACTGGTTACGAGTCATAGGAGCCATAGCAATCCTATTTTTTAACAAAGTATTTTTTATTTTGTATGGCTCAAATAACATAAAAAAATTATTTTACTTTTTATCTTTAAAAATACTCTTTCTCCATGGGAAGAAAGAGGGCATATCACTTGAAATTTTATTTACGTACTTTGCTTTTCTTTTTTCTAAAAAAGACATAACTCCTTCAACTGCATCTTCAGAAGCGCCTCTTGAGTTAATTGATTTACTGTCTAAAATATGAGCCTCTTCTGGACTGGACGCAGAAGACATATCCCAAATCATATGCCTAGTAAGTGCAACTGATACTGGTGCAGTGTTAGAAATAAGCTTATGTGCAATCTTTTTTGTTTCAATCATCAAATCAGATGGCTCAACAGTGTAATTAACGAGACCAAATTTGAGAGCATCTTCTGCACTAAATAATTCACCAGAAAAACATAATTCTAGAGCTTTAGATATTCCGACTATGCGAGGCAAAAACCAGCTTGAGCATGCGTCTGGCACAATGCCTCTTTTAGCAAAAACAAAACCATATCTTGCTGTTGATGAGGCCACACGAATATCTGCTGCTAATTGAAGTGATGCTCCTATGCCCACTGCATCACCATTACAAGCAATCAATATTGGTTTAAGACAATTGAACATTCTCAAAGTTAAAATGCCTCCAGAATCTCTCTTAAAATCTGATTTATAGGCATCTGAAGTATCGAACCCTGAATTAAAAGTTTCACCGCCAGAAGATAAGTCAGCTCCAGCACAAAAAGCCCTGCCCTCTCCAGTAATAATTACAGCTTTTATAGAATCTTTTGAATCGATATGATCAAATGCGTCTAAAATTTCAGACATCATTGTGACTGTAAATGCATTTAATTTTTCAGGACGATTTAAAGTTATATAACCAATTGATTCATCTTCTTGAAAATGAATAGTTTTATATTCTTCCACTTTGTAGCGCTTTAGAAAGGTATGTCTTCTTCTGATATCCCTGAACTATCACCATCAGGCAATGAACTCGAGCTAGATTGGTCCATTGAAGCATCATTATTTTGACTTGGACGTGAATCTAAGAAATTAAATTGACTGCCAACTATCTCAGTTGTCCACCTATCATTACCATCTTTATCTTGCCATTTTCTTGTCTGTAGCTTACCTTCAACATAGATCTTTGAGCCTTTATCTAAATATCTTTCAATAGTTTCAGCGGGTTTCCCAAAAAAAACAACCCTATGCCATTCAGTTTTATCTCTCATTTCTCCAGACTCTTTATCCTTCCATGATTCTGTGGTTGCAATAGAGAGGTTAGCTACAGCAGAATTGGTTGCTGTATATCTCATTTCAGGCTTTTGACCAAGATTACCAATCAATATAACTTTATTTACGCCATTACTCATAATTACCTCTTATAATAATGTGTAAAGTTTAACCTAAATTTATTTAATCATCACTGGAATTTTTATTTCTTATGGATAGCATTTATATCAAAGGCGCTAGAACGCATAATCTTAAAGATATTAATCTTGAAATACCAAGAAATAAAATAATAGTCATTACAGGGCTTTCTGGGTCTGGTAAATCTTCATTGGCTTTTGATACTTTATATGCCGAGGGACAAAGAAGATATGTTGAATCTTTATCTACTTATGCAAGACAATTCCTTTCTTTAATGGAAAAACCAGATGTCGACCAAATTGAAGGCCTTTCTCCTGCTATATCCATAGAACAAAAAGCAACTTCTCATAACCCAAGATCAACTGTTGGAACAGTAACTGAAATTTATGATTATTTAAGGTTGTTATACGCAAGAATTGGAACACCTAAATGTCCAGATCATGGAGAAGATTTAAAAGCAAAAACTGTTTCAGAAATGTGTGATGAAATATACAAGATAGAAGAAAATACTAAAATCATGATTTTAGCTCCCTTAATTAGAGGCAAAAAAGGAGAGCATCTTGGTGTATATGAAGAATTGAGAAAAGAGGGCTATGTAAGGGTTAAGGTTGATGGTGTAGTTTATCCAATAGAAGAGTTTCCTGATCTAGAAAAAAATAAAAAACATGATATATCAGCAGTAGTAGATAGAATTATTATTAAATCCTCAGATGAAAATAGAATTAGGTTATCTGAATCAATAGAAAATGCTTTAAAGCTTACAAATGGAATAGTAAAGATCGAATCTATTGATTCTAATAATGTAGATCAGTTGTTTTCGTCAAATTTTTCTTGTTCTCAATGCGGTTACTCGGTTGCAGAGTTAGAGCCAAGAATGTTTTCCTTCAATAATCCTTTTGGGGCGTGTCAAAAATGTGATGGATTGGGCGTAATACAATATTTTAATGAAAAAAGATTAATTCCAGATGAAGATGTTTCAATAAGTAACGGTGCAATAAAGAAGTGGAATAGAAGAAATAGATTTTATTATCATCAACTTAAATGTTTGAGTAAACATTATAAATTTAGTCTAGATACGCCTTGGAAAGATTATTCAGAAGAGTTAAAACATATTCTTTTATGGGGATCTGATGAGCGAATTGATTTCTCACATAGATTTAGAAGCGGCAGTAAAATAGTAAGAAAACATAGGTTTGAAGGCATTATTCCAAATACAGAAAGAAGATTTAAAGAAACAGACTCAGATTACATAAGAGATAAACTTGCAAAACTTATGTCTTCAAGTGCCTGTAATGAATGTCATGGATCGAGACTGAATAAAGAATCTAGAAACGTCTTCATAGACAAGACTCCTATATATGAAATTACTTCTTTAAGAATTTCAGACTCCTTAGACTTTATGAAAAATATGAATCTAACTGGTACTAAGTTAAAAATTGCTGAGAAAATTTTAAAAGAAATTATTGACCGCTTATCATTCTTGGCTGACGTTGGGTTGAATTATTTAACACTTGAAAGAAGTGCAGAAACGCTATCTGGCGGTGAGGCACAAAGAATAAGATTAGCAAGTCAAATAGGGTCTGGTCTTGTAGGAGTTACTTATGTTCTCGATGAACCTTCGATTGGATTACATCAAAGAGATAATGCAAAACTTATAAAAACATTAAATCATCTTAAAAGCTTGGGTAACACTGTTATTGTTGTAGAACATGATGAAGAAGCGATAAGGAGTGCTGATTATATAATTGATATTGGGCCAGGCGCAGGAAAACATGGAGGTGAAATCTGCGCCTCAGGAACATTAAAAGATATTCTTAATAATAAAAAATCCATAACTGCGCAATATCTTTCAGGTCAAAAAGAAATAGCTATACCAAAAAAACGTTTAAAACCAGGAGCTGACTTTATTTCAATAGTAAAAGCATCTGAAAATAATCTTCAAGATGTTACTGCTAACATTCCAGTTGGCTTATTTACTTGCATAACTGGTGTCTCCGGATCAGGCAAATCATCACTGATTAATCAAACTTTACTTCCCATTAGCTCTTTTGTTTTAAATAAAGCTAAACTTGCTAAAGAAATTAATTGTGAAAAAATTGAAGGTTTAGATCATTTAGATAAAGTAATTAATATTGATCAATCTCCAATAGGAAGAACTCCCCGATCTAATCCTGCAACATATACTGGACTTTTTTCTTACATAAGAGACCTATTTGCTGAGACAGTTGAAGCTAAATCAAGAGGTTATAAGCCTGGTCGATTTAGCTTTAATGTAAAAGGCGGAAGATGTGAGGCTTGTCAGGGTGACGGCGTTACTAAAGTAGAAATGCATTTTTTAGCTGATGTTTATGTTTTATGTGATGTATGTAATGGGCAAAGATATAATGAGCAAACTTTAGATATTAAGTATAAAAACAAAAATATTAGTCAAGTTCTGAATATGACTGTTGAAGAAGGTTTAGATTTTTTTGATGCTATTCCAACAATAAAAAATAAACTATCAACTCTTAATGACGTTGGGCTTGGTTATATCACTTTAGGGCAGTCTGCTATTACTCTATCAGGAGGAGAAGCTCAGCGCATAAAATTAGCAAAAGAATTATCAAAAAGAAGTACTGGTAAAACTTTATTTATTTTAGATGAGCCGACTACAGGCCTTCATTTCGCAGATATAGAACTACTTCTGAAAGTTTTAGAAAGACTCAAGTCCCAAGGCAATACCATTGCGGTTATAGAACATAACTTAGATGTTGTAAAAACTGCAGATTGGGTTATAGATCTAGGTCCTGAAGGTGGCAGTGAAGGGGGAAAAATTATTGCTGAAGGAACTCCAGAAGATATCGCTAAAGTGGGAAGTTCATATACAGGAATATATTTAAAGGAAATGCTTGAAAGTTAAGCAACATTATCTTCTTTAAGTTCTGGCTCTTCGATAACATCATTGTCCTCTGACCTATCAACTAATTCAATATACGCCATATCAGCCTTATCGCCTGGTCTAAAACCAGCTTTTATTATACGGGTATATCCGCCATTCCTATCTTTTGCATTAATAGCAACAGATGAAAAGAGCTTACCAACTGCTTGATCAGACCTTAATCTATTAAATGCTAGCCTTCTATTAGCAACGTTATCAACTTTAGCCATAGTAATTAATGGCTCTATTGTCATTCTTAACTCTTTTGCTTTAGCCAGAGTTGTTCTAATAATCTCTCTTTCAATCAAAGCAATAGATAGGTTTTTAAGCAAAGCCTTTCTATGAGATGAATTCCTATTTAATTTTCTGCCAGCTTTTCTGTGTCGCATATTTTTAACCTAATGGAGGCCAATTCTCAACCACCATTCCTAGTGATAAGCCTTTAGATGCTAGAACATCTTTGATTTCATTTAATGATTTCTTTCCAAGATTTGGTGTCTTTAATAAATCAAATTCTGATCTATGTATTAAATCTCCAATCAAGAAAATACTTTCAGCTTTTAAGCAATTAGTAGATCTAACAGTCAATTCTAACTCTTCAATAGATCTTAGTAATAGAGGATCAAAATCATTCTGATCTTTCTTAGCTTCCTGCTCAGCAATTGCATCTAAGTCTACGAAGGCTGCTAATTGTTGTTGTAGAATTGTTGCGCAATGTTCTATAGCCATTTTTGGATCTATGGTTCCATCAGTCTCAAGTTCAATTATAAGCTTATCGAGATCTGTACGTTTCTCAAATCTTGCATTATCTATTGAATAGGCAACTCTTCTAACTGGGCTAAATGAAGCATCTACTTTTAAAGCTCCAATAGATGAATCTTCCTCATCTCTAGAGTCGGCAGGCTCATAACCCCTTCCAGTTTGAACAGTCACTGACATTTTAAGTGCTACTTTATCAACAATAGTTGCTATGTGATGCTCAGGGTCAACTAGTTCAACATTACCAGGAACTTCAAAAGATGCTGCTGAAACCTCACAAGGTCCTGCTATATCTAATACTAGAGTTGCTGAAGTGCCCTCTATGACCTTAACAGGTAAATCTTTTAAATTAAGAAGAATATCTATAACATCCTCCCTAACCCCTTCAATGGTTGAATATTCATGAGCAACCCCTTCAATAGTTGCATCTGTTACAGCTGCACCAGGCATTGAAGATAATAAAATCCTTCTTAAGGCATTACCTAATGTATGTCCAAATCCTCTTTCGAGCGGCTCTAGTGTTACTTTTGAAACATTTAATCCAGCATCATCTACTTGGATGTCTGTTGGGACTAATAAGTCTATTACTGATGTTTGC
The DNA here is from genome assembly GCA_902557645.1 of uncultured SAR86 cluster bacterium. GTDB lineage: Bacteria > Pseudomonadota > Gammaproteobacteria > Magnimaribacterales > D2472 > MED-G78. The sequence goes on along the minus strand of CACEAP010000003.1, from coordinate 45,187 downwards.
ATAATTTTCCCTTCCTTATTATAAATTTTATTACTTAGAGTAAAGCTCAACAATTAAGTTTTCATTAATTTCTGTACTTAGTTCTGTTCTGTCTGGAACATTTTTAAATACACCTTTTAAATTCTTATCATCCACCTCTACCCAATCACACTCTTCTCTTGAGGCTGCTAGTTTTAAAGCAGCTTGAATTCTTAAATGACCTTTTTTTGATTCTCTAACTTCAATCTCATCGCCAGCCTGAACTTGATATGAAGGTATATTGACTGTTTTGCCATTTACGCTAAATGCTTTATGTGAAACCATTTGCCTTGATTCTGCTCGAGTGCATCCAAAACCTAGTCTATAAACTACATTGTCTAGTCTTTGCTCTAATAAAGATAAAAGATTTTCACCAGTATTTCCTTTTGAAGAAGCTGCTTTTTTATAATAGTTTCTAAATTGTTTTTCTAAAACACCATACATTCTTCTAACTTTCTGCTTTTCTCTTAACTGAAGCCCATAATCAGAAAGTCTTCCTCTTCGAGCACCTTGAGCAGCCCCTGGAGGTGAGTCCATATTACATTTTGATTCTATAGCCCTTACTCCACTTTTTAAGAAAAGATCTGTACCTTCTCTTCTAGATAGTCTTAATGATGGTCCTCTATATCTTGCCATTTAAATCTCCTTAAACTCTTCTCTTTTTCGATGGTCTGCAACCATTATGTGGAAGCGGGGTAACATCAGTAATACTTTTAATCTTTAAACCACAGGCATTCAGTGAGCGGATTGCAGACTCTCTTCCACCTCCCGGGCCTTTAACTTTTACATCTAAATTAATCATGCCAAATTCTTTTGCTGCAGTCCCAGCCTTTTCAGCTGCTATCTGCGCTGCAAAAGGAGTGCTTTTTCTTGAGCCTTTAAATCCAGATCCTCCTGAAGTTGCCCAACAAATTGTATTACCCTGTTTATCTGTAATAGTCACTATTGTGTTATTAAATGAAGAATGTATATGCGCTACGCCTTCATTGACGACTTTTTTAGATTTTTTACCTTTAACTGCCATTTAATTAACCCCTCATTGGTTTTTTTACACCTTTGCGTGTCCTAGCATTGGTTTTAGTTCTTTGTCCTCTAGTAGGAAGTTTTCTTCTATGTCTTATGCCTCTATAACTACCTAGGTCCATTAATCTTTTAATATTGGTACTTATATTTCTTCTAAGGTCTCCCTCTACTACAAAAGTACCAATTGCTGTTCTTATTTTTTCTACCTCATCCTCACTTAGATCTGAAACCTTTCTTGTATAATCTATTTTAAGATCGTTACATATATCTTGTGCTGTTTTTCTACCAATGCCAAAAACATGAGTCAGTGATATCTCAACATGTTTGTTTTCTGGGATATTTACACCCGCGATTCTTGCCATAATTTATCCTTGCCTCTGTTTATGTTTAGGATCAGAACTGCAAATAACATAAAGAACTCCATTACGTCTCACAATTTTACAATTCCTGCATATTTTTTTGACTGATGCTCTTACTTTCATAATTATCTTCTATAGTTTTTTAAATTTGCTTTCTTCATTAATGATGAATATTGACTAGACATCATATGGGATTGAACTTGTGCAATGAAGTCCATTAATACAACAACAATAATCAAAACTGAAGTTCCACCAAAATAAAATGACACTCCTGCAAAATTAATTAATGCCAATGGTAATAAACATATTAGTGTTAAATATATTGCGCCGAATACAGTTAGTCTTGCTAGAACGCTATCTATGTATTGGGCAGTTTGTTCTCCTGGTCTTATTCCTGCTATGTATGCTCCTGACCTTTTTAAATTATCAGAGACTTCTCTAGTATTAAAGGTCAATGCCAGCCAAATAAAACAAAATGAAATTATCAATGCTGAAAAAACTAAAATATATAAAGGCTGTCCAGGTGTTAAGGCTAGTGAAGCAGTCTGTAAAAAGCTTGTGCCTTCACTTTGTCCAAACCATGACGCTAATGAGGCTGGAAAAAGTAAAAAAGTGCTTGCAAAAATTGCCGGAATAACTCCAGCCATATTTACTTTAAAAGGCAGATGGCTAGACTGGGCTTGCATCAGTTTTCTGCCCTGCTGTCTTTGAGCATAATTAACTGTTATTCGTCTTTGCCCTCTTTCAATAAAGACAACTACCGCTATAACAACCATAGCAAGAACTCCAATAGCAAGAAGTAATAATATATTTAAATCACCTTGTCTAGATTGTTCTAGTGCCTGACCGATAGCACCTGGTATGCCTGTTAATATGCTGGTAGCTATTATAAGAGATATGCCATTCCCGATACCTCTTTCAGAAATCTGCTCCCCAAGCCACATAAGAAATACAGTTCCTGCAACTACTGAGAATACTGCCGAAGCAAAAAAAGCAGCTCCTGGCACATAAGCAAGCCCACTGCTACTTAAGGTAACAGCTAAAGCAGATGCTTGTATAAATGCAAGAACTACTGTGCCATATCTAGTATATTGAGTGATCTGGTTTCTTCCAGCCTGACCATCTTTTTTTAGTTCCTGTAAATATGGAATTGAATTGGAGAATAACTGCATAATAATCGCTGAAGAAATATAAGGCACAACATTAAGCGCAAATATACTCATTCTTTCTAAAGCTCCACCAGAAAATAAATTAAACATATCTAAAAGAGTGCCTTGATTCTGCTCAAATAATGAAGATAGCCTGTCTGGATCAATACCTGGGATTGGTATATGTGTACCCAATCGATAGACAAGTATAGCTACGAAAACAAATCGCAGTCTTTTCCATAAATCGCTCATACCCGTTCCTTGATCAGCCATTTGTTATTCCGCTACGGACCCTCCAGCTTTTTCAATTGATAATTTAGCTCCCTTTGTAACCTTGATACCAACTACATTAATTTTTGATGATATTTCAGTATTACCGAATATTTTTACCTTATTAATTTTTTTACTTATTACTTTATTTTCTTTAAGTGAATTTATAGATACTTCTTTCATACCCTCAAGTAACTTAATATTTACCTCTTTTAATAAGTTATTCTTTCTAGAGGAGAATCCAAATTTAGGAACTCGTTGTTGTAATGGCATTTGTCCACCTTCAAAGCCTGGCCTAATATTACCTCCAGATCTAGATTTTTGACCTTTATGTCCCCTGCCTGCTGTTTTACCAGTTCCCGAACCAATACCTCTGCCAACTCTCTTTCTATTTTGGCTAGTGCCTGAATTAGACAAAGTATTAAGTGCTAATTTATTTGTATTTTCTTCAGTCATTATTAACTATCCATTACTTCAAGCATGTCAGAAATCTTATTCATCATTCCTCTATTGCTAGGTGTGTCTATTATCATCACAGTTTGATTTAATTTTTTAAAACCTAATCCTTTTATGCAAAGCTTATGTGATTTCATTCTGCCAATACCGCTTTTGATTAATTTAATTCTTATTGTCTTTTCTTTGCTCATAATTCTTCTTCTGATGATTTGCCGCGTCTTGAAGCAACTGTTTTAGGTGACTCCATTGAACTTAAAGCATTAATTGTTGCTCTAACAACGTTAACTGGATTTGTTGATCCGTAACATTTTGCTAAAACATTTTGAACTCCAGCAAGCTCTAAAACTGCTCTCATTGCTCCTCCAGCAATAATACCTGTTCCTTCTGAAGCTGGTTGCATATAGACATTTGCTGAATTATGTTTAGCTTTAATTGGATACCATAAAGTTGTATTATTTAATTCAACATCAATCATGCTGCGTCTAGCATTCTCCATAGCTTTTTGAATTGCAATAGGAACTTCTTTGGCTTTACCCCTTCCAAATCCAACTCTTCCTTTACCGTCACCAACGACAGTTAAAGCAGTAAATCCAAAGATTCTTCCACCTTTAACAACTTTGGCAACTCTGTTAACTTGAACAAGCTTTTCTTCAAGAGCGTCTTGTTGCTGACCTGCAGTATTAAAATTTTCTTGTTTCATATTTAATTAAAACTCCAAGCCAGCTTCTCTGGCAGAATCTGCAAAAGCCTTAATGCGACCATGATATTTATATCCTGATCTATCAAAAACGACTTTCTTAATACCATTTTCTAAAGCTCTTTCCGCAATCTTTTTGCCTAAATCTTTTGCGCTATCCATATTATTATTCTTAGATTTAGCATCTTTCTCTAAAGTAGAAGCTGATGTAATAATGTTTGATCCAAGATTATCAAAAAGTTGTGCATAAAAATTCTTTGATGATCTATATACACTTAATCTGGGTGTAGCTTGTTCACGAATCTTCATGCGTGTTTTTTTAGCTCTTCTTAATCTCGATAAATTTTTCTCACTCATTCTTATGCTCCAGCAGCCTTTTTAGCTTCTTTCCTTTTAATCACTTCATCCGCATACTTCACGCCTTTTCCTTTATATGGCTCAGGTGGTCTAAATGCTCTAATTTCTGCAGCAGCTTGGCCTAAAGCTTGCTTATTATGACTACTTAAAACAACTTCAGTTTGAGAAGGAGTTTCAACACTAACATCTTCAGGAAGTTGATATTTCACTGGATGAGAAAAGCCAAGACTAAGTTCAAGAAGTTTACCTGAGGCTTTTGCTCTGTAACCAACTCCAACTAGCTGTAGTTTCTTTTGAAAACCTTCTGAAACTCCAATTACCATATTATTAACTAAAGCTCTTGTTGTTCCTGCTAAAGCTACAGACTGTTGAGATTCTTGATATTGAACAGTTATTATATTTTCTTCGTAATTTAATGAAACTGAATCTGGTATCTTGAAATTAAGGTTTCCTTTAGAGCCTGAGACTTCAATAATTGAATTTTCAATACTAACTTTTACAGAATCTGGAATAGTTATTGGGTTTTTTGCAACTCTAGACATTATTAAAATACCTCGCAGAGGACTTCTCCTCCAATATTCTTAGCCTTAGCTTCTTTATCTGTCATTAAGCCTTGATTTGTTGAAATAATATACATTCCTAAGCCGTTCTTGACTGGTTTTAAGTCTTCTGGGCCTGAATACCTTCTGAGACTGGGCTTGCTGATTCTTTTTAAGTCTTTAATCGCTGGCTCTGAATTGAAATACTTTAAAACAATATTAATTGAAGCTTTATTATTATCTTCTTCTACTTTTTCACAACCTTTAATATAGCCTTCATTAACAAGAACATTAACAAGCTCATGTTTCATCTTAGAATATGGTGCAGAAACTTCTACCTTTCCTCGCATTAGGCCATTACGAATTCTAGTTAGACAATCTGATATAGGATCTTGAAAACTCATAATATTACCAACTTGATTTAACTAATCCTGGAATATCACCTTTCATAGCTGCTTCTCTTAGTTTAATTCGGCTAAGGCCAAATTTTCTATAAACAGCATGCGGTCTTCCAGTTATTGAACATCTTCTTACAACCCTCGAAGCGCTAGCATTTCTCGGTAGTTTTTGAAGCTTTCTATAAGCTTCTGATCTTTCTTCATCACTAGCATTCATATTCTTAAAAATAGCTTTTAATGCAGCTTTCTTAGCAGCATATTTAACTACAGTCTTTTTTCTTTTTTCTTCTCTTGCAATCATTGATTTCTTAGCCATATATCTACCTACTTCTTAAATGGAAATTCTAATACTTCTAGTAAAGCTTTAGCTTCATCTTTTGTATTTGCTGAAGTATTGATGCATATATCCATACCTCGAATGTTATCTATGTTGTCATAATTAATTTCTGGAAAAATAATTTGTTCTTTTATTCCAAAACTATAATTTCCCTGCCCATCAAATGATTTTGGATTTAATCCTCTAAAATCTCTTTCTCTTGGAATAGCAATATTTATCAATCTTTCAACAAAGTCATACATTCTTTCGCCTCTTAGGGTTACTTTGCAACCAATTGGATACCCTTCTCTAATCTTAAAGCTAGCAACAGATTTTCTTGCTTTCGTAGTTACAACTTTTTGACCTGAAATAGCTTCCAAATCAGCTACTGCAGAAGTTAAATGCTTCTTATCAGTTAATGCTTGACCAACACCCATATTGATTACAACTTTTTTTAATCTTGGTACAGCCATAACATTAGACACACCAAGTTTTTCTTGTAAAACAGGAACCATTTCTGTATTAAATTTTTGTTTTAAATTAGCCATTTAACTTATTTCCACATCGTTAGATTTGTATAATCTAATTTTTTTTCCATTTTTATCAGTTGAGTACTTAATCTTATCTGCGCCCTTTTTCTTTGGATTCCAAATGGATACATTAGATAAATTAATTGCAGCTTCTTGTTCAACAATTCCCCCAGCGATTCCCATTTGAGGATTGGGTTTGGTATGTTTCTTGACCATATTTATCCCTGAAACAATTACCCTATTACTGCTTTTCATTATTTTTCTAATATTCCCTTTTTTACCAATATCCTTACCGGCGATTACTACCACCTCGTCCCCAGCTTTAAGTTTGGTATTTGTATTATTAAATTTATTCATTATAAAACTTCAGGTGCTAGGGATAATATCTTCATAAAACTTCCATCCCTTAACTCTCTAGTTACAGGACCGAAGACCCTTGTTCCTATAGGAGCTTTTTGATTATTAAGTAAAACTGCAGCATTCTCATCAAATTTTATTAATGAGCCATCTCTTCGTCTTACACCCTTCTTTGTTCTAACTATCAAAGCATCAACAACTTGTCCTTTTTTAACTTTACCAGTAGGAATAGCTTCACGAACAGCAACCTTAATAATGTCTCCAATATTTGCATAACGTCTTTTAGAGCCGCCAAGAACTTTAATGCACATTACACTTCTAGCTCCGCTATTATCTGCAATCTTGAGAATTGTTTGCATTTGTATCATTATGCTGACTCCTCTGATGAATCTTTATCAGCTGATACTTTATTCTCATTCTTACTTTCTTGATCAGAAACAAGCACCCAAGTTTTACTTTTTGAAATAGGTCTACATTCTTTAACAGTAACCATATCTCCAGTAGTTGCTTCATTTGAAGCATCATGAGCATGAACCTTAGTTGTACGTTTCATAATCTTCCCATAAAGAGGATGACGAACTTTTCTTTCAACCTTAACAGTAATTGTCTTATCTGCCTTATCAGAAACAACAACACCTGTTAGCAGTCTTGGATTTGAAGATTCCATTATTTGCTTTCCTTATTTTTCATTTCGGTAATTAAAGTTTTAATTCTTGCAACTTTTCTTCTATTAATCTTTAGAAGATTTGTCTCGTTCAACTGTCCTGTTTTATGCTTAATACGCATAGAAAATTGCTCAGCGCGAACTGCTGCAAGTTCTTGATCTAATTGATCTAAATCTTTTTTTCTTAAATCTATTAACTCTTTACTCATTATTAATCCTTTTGTATGAAACGGGTTTTAACTGGTAACTTCGCAGCAGCTAATTTAAAAGCCTCTCTAGCAAGTTCTTCAGTTACTCCAGCCATTTCAAACATAACTTTTCCTGGTTGTACTAATGCAACCCAGTACTCTACATTTCCTTTTCCTTTACCCATTCTTACTTCAAGAGGTTTTTTTGTTATAGGTTTATCAGGGAATAACCTTATCCAGATATTACCTCCTCTTTTTATATGCCTTGTCATTGCTCGTCTAGCAGCTTCAATTTGCCTTGCTGTTATTCTTCCTCTATCAGCGGCAACAAGCCCAAATCTTCCAAAAGCTACAGTATTGCCATTTTGAGCAAGGCCTCTATTTCGGCCTTTATGCATTTTCCTAAATTTTGTTTGTTTTGGCTGTAACATAATTTTTAATAGTTATTTATCATCTTGTTTAAAAGGATCGTCCATCACTTCACCTTTAAATACCCAAACTTTAACTCCAATAATTCCATATGTAGTTAAAGCTTCTGCTGTTCCATAATCAATGTCTGCCCTTAAAGTATGAAGAGGTACTCGTCCCTCTCTATACCATTCTGTTCTAGCTATCTCAGCTCCATTCAGTCGACCTGAAACTTCTATTCTTACCCCTTTAGCACTTTGTCTTAGAGCGCTTTGAACTGTTCTTTTCATAGCTCTTCTAAACATTACTCTTCTTTCTAATTGCTGGGCTACACCTTCAGCTAAAATCGTTGCATCCAAATCAGGTTTCTTTACCTCTTTGATATTAATTTGTGTAGATTTCCTAACTATTTTTTCTATTGCTTTTTTAAGATTTTCTATTTCCTCTCCTCTTTTCCCAATAATAATTCCTGGTCTAGATGTGTAAATAAATACAACAAAATTATCAGCAGATCTCTCTAATTCGATCTTGCTTACAGATGAAAATTTTAATCTCTTCTTTAAAAATTCTCTTACTTTTAAGTCCTGCACTAAGTTTTCAGGGAATGCCTTGCCTTTTGCATACCAATTTGCATTGTGCTTTTTAACAACCCCTAATCTAAAACCATTTGGATGAACTTTTTGTCCCATTATTTCTCCTGATCAGTAAGTATGATTTCAATATGGCAGGTTGGTTTAATAATTCTGTCAGCTCTTCCTCTTGCTCTTGGTTTCATACGCTTTAATCTCATTCCTTGGTTAACAATTATTGATTTAATAACTAATAAATCTATATCTGCTTTTTCATTATTCTCAGCGTTTGCAATAGCTGACTCTAGCAATTTTTTAATAACAGCAGAGCCTTTTTGTTTATTAAACACCAGAAAATCTAAAGCATCCTGAACTGATTTACCTCTTACAGCATTAGCTACAAGTCCTGCCTTTTGAGGCGACAATCTTGTTCCTTTTAAGTAAGCTCTAGTTTCCATTATTTTGTCTTCCTATCGCCTGAATGCATCTTAAATGTTCTTGTGATAGCAAATTCACCTAATTTGTGTCCAACCATATCTTCATTAATATATACAGGAACATGTTGTCTGCCATTGTGAACAGCAATTGTTAAACCCACCATTGAAGGAACAACCATCGATCTTCTTGACCAAGTTTTAATTGGTCGTTTATCATTAGATGCATTAGCAGCATCAACTTTTTTCTCTAGTGAAAGATCAACGAATGGGCCTTTTTTTAATGATCTTGGCATAATTACTTCCTAGTTCCTTTTCTTCTAATAATTAAATCATTTGTTCTCTTATTTTTTCTTGTTTTATAACCTTTTGTAGGAACTCCCCATGGTGTTGAGGGGTGTCTACCACCTGAGGTTCTTCCTTCACCACCTCCATGAGGATGGTCTACAGGGTTCATGGCTACACCTCTAACAGTTGGTCTAACGCCTCTCCATCTTTTAGCGCCAGCTTTTCCTAATGATCGTAGGTTGTGCTCACTGTTACATACAGTACCTAATGTAGCTCTACAATCTGCTAGAACTTTTCTTGTTTCGCCAGATTGGAGTCTTAGAGTTACATATATACCTTCTTTTGCAATTAATCTAGCTGAAGTTCCAGCACTTCTAGCAAGTTGCGCTCCTTTTAGTGGTTTTAATTCAATGCAATGCACATTTGTTCCTAAAGGAATATCTTTAAGCATCATAGAATTGCCAGTTTTAATCTCTGCAGAGTCAGACGACATAATTTCATCTCCAACTCTTAATTTCGCTGGAGCAATAATATATCTTCTTTCTCCGTCTTTATATTTTAGTAAGGCGATATGAGCAGTTCTGTTAGGATCATACTCAATGGTTTCAACAACAGCTGCTATATCTAACTTATCTCTTTTAAAATCAATAACTCTATAATGCTGCTTATGTCCGCCCCCTTGATGACGAACAGTAATTCTACCATTATTATTTCTTCCACCATTCTTAGATTTAGGTTGAAGAAGGCCCTTAAAAGGCTTACCTTTATGTAAATCAGATTTAACTGAAATCACATGCCTTCTAGCGGGGCTAGTTGGTTTTGCCTTTACAATAGTCATTTTAATTCATTCCCTCAAATTGAATATCTGAATCTTGGCTTAAGGTTACAAAAGCTTTTTTGTAGTTAGATCTTTTATATGTACCTGTTCTATTTCTTTTGGTCTTTCCTTTAACAACTGATGTAGTTACAGCTATAACCTCAACCTTAAAAAGCTCTTCAACAGCTTGTTTTATCTCTCTTTTATTTGCATTAAGATCAACTTTAAACATAACTTGCTTAAATTTTTCATTAAGGCGTGCTGATTTCTCAGTTATTATTGGAGCTTTAATTAATGTAAATAGTTTCTCATTTAACATTAGATCCACTCCTCTATTAATTTAAAAGCTGCAGCAGTGACAGCAACTTTGTCAGATTTTAATAAAATTACTGGGTTTATTTCTTTAACAGTTATTACATCTACATTTGGTATATTCCTGGCAGATAAATAAAAATTTGAATCAAAATTATCTGTAATAAATAAAACTTTACTTAAAGAAAAATCTTTAAGGAACTTTGCAATCTCTTTTGTTTTTGGTTTCTCTAAGACTGGCGTTTCGATAGCAACTAGTTTTCCTTGTCTTAATAGCTCTGAAAAGATTGATCTTAAAGCTGCTCTGTACATTTTCTTGTTTATCTTTTTACTGAAGTCTCTTGGAGTTGCTGCAAAAGTTACTCCACCACCTCTCCATAAAGGACTTCTGATTGTTCCAGCACGCGCTCTACCCGTTCCTTTTTGTCTATAAGGCTTTTTGCCTCCACCTCTTACTTCAGAGCGTGTTTTTTGTTTTGCAGATCCTTGTCTAGATCCAGCCATATAGCTAACAACGGCTTGATGAACTAATGATTCATTAAAATCTTTACCAAAAGTTGCTTCAGAAATTGTTATGCCTGATTTTTTTGCTGATGATGTTAATAAATCTATTTTCATTTTTTCTTTACTGATGGTTTGATTTTTAATTCAGATCCATTGAAACCAGGAACTGCACCTTTTATATAAAGAACACTATTTTCTATATCCAAGTCAATTATCTTTAAATTTTGAACAGTGGTTGTTGCATTACCCATATGCCCTGACATCTTCTTTCCTTTCCAAACTCTTCCAGGCGTTTGACATTGGCCAATTGAGCCATGAGCTCTATGAGATAATGAGTTACCATGGGTTGCATCCTGCATGGCAAAATTATGACGCTTAATAACTCCAGCATACCCTTTACCTTTTGAAGTGCCTGTAATATCAACATGTTGGCCAGCCTCAAAGACATCAGCGGTTAAATGTTTTCCGATTTGAAACTCTGCAACATTTTCAGCATCAGTTCTGAACTCAGCTAAACTACCTGGTTCAAGATTAACTTTCTTAAAGAATTCTTTTGTTGATTTAGTTAGATTATTTGATTTTTTTGTTTTTGAAACTACTAAAGCGTCATATCCATCTCTTTGTTCAGTTTTAATATCTGCAACAAAATTGCCTGCAACTGAGACAACAGTTACCGGTATAGAAGTTCCGTCTTCTTGAAAAAGACGTGACATTCCAGATTTTTTTCCTATTAAGCCAGTGCTCAATTTACTCTCCTTTTTACGGGGCTATTAACCCTCTATGGCCGCCAAAGCGTTAAAAATTCTTAACCTAAACTTATTTGGACATCAACTCCAGCTGATAAGTCTAGTTTCATTAATGCATCAACTGTCTTATCAGTAGGCTCTACTATATCCATAAGCCTTTTATATGTAACTATTTCATATTGATCTCTAGCATCTTTATCTTTATGCGGAGAAGTCAATATTGTTGTTCTCTCTTTTTTTATAGGCATTGGAATTGGGCCTTTTACTAATGCGCCAGTTTTCTTAACAGTTTCTACAATTAATTTTGCAGATGCATCGATCAATCTATAATCGAAAGCCTTAAGCCTTATTCTGATTGATTGATTCTCCATTATTCCTATTTTTTACCTATTTAATTTTCAAATACCACACTGCGTAAATCGCAAAATGTGGCGTATTCTAAGCCCCTAAGAGCAGTACTGTCAACAAAATTGAACAGTTTTATATATTATGTTTTAGGACGATTTCAGCCCTTCAGCGATATTACTTGGAACTTCACCATATTTAGTGAATTCCATAGTAAAAGTTGCTCTCCCTTGTGTTTGAGATCTTAAATCTGTTGCATAACCAAACATTTCTGCAAGAGGCACTTCAGAGGACACTTCTTTACCCGAAGTAATGTCATCCATGCCTAAAATAATGCCTCTTCTTCTATTAAGATCGCCAACTACATCACCCATATGATCTTCTGGTGTTACTACCACCACCTTCATAATTGGCTCTAATAATGCTGGTTTAGCTTTATTTGCTCCGTCCTTTAAAGCCATTGAACCAGCAATTTTAAATGCCATTTCGTTAGAATCAACATCATGAAAAGATCCATCATAAAGTGTTGCTCTCAAAGCAAGTAGCGGATATCCCGCAATAACACCGTTTTGCATTTGTTCTTGTATACCTTTATTAACAGCTGGTATATATTCCTTAGGGATAACTCCACCAACTATTTTATCTACAAATTCATATTCATCATCAAGGCCTAATGGCTCTAGTTTTAACCAAACATGGCCATACTGGCCCTTACCACCACTTTGTCTTACAAATTTTCCTTCAACATCAACTGTTTCTTTAATTGTTTCTCTGTAAGCAACTTGTGGCTTACCAATATTGGCTTCTACAGAAAATTCTCTTCTCATTCTATCAACTAGGACATCCAAGTGAAGTTCACCCATACCAGAAATAATTGTTTGACCAGACTCTTCATCACTAGTAACTCTAAAGGAAGGATCTTCTTGTGCCAACTTGCCTAATGCCATAGACATCTTTTCTTGATCTGGCTTTGACTTTGGTTCAACAGCTACAGAAATAACTGGCTCTGGGAAATCCATTCTTTCAAGAACAATTGGCTTTGTTGCATCGGAAAGAGTATCACCTGTTGTAATATCTTTTAAACCAATGCATGCTGCTATATCACCAGCTCTTACTTCTTTAATTTCTTCTCTGTTATTTGAATGCATTTGAACCATTCTTCCAACTCTTTCTTTTTTTGATTTTGTTGTATTCATAACACCATCGCCAACAGATAGAACCCCAGAATAAACTCTTATAAATGTTAGTGTTCCTACAAATGGGTCTGTTGCAATCTTAAAAGCAAGCGCTGAAAAAGGCTCATCATCTGAAGATTTCCTGGAGTCGCTTTCTTCATCTTCTTCAGAATTATTAGGAATAACCCCTTCAATAGCCTTAACTTCATCTGGTGCAGGTAAAAAATCAACAATTGCATCAAGCATTGCTTGCACACCTTTATTTTTAAATGCAGATCCACATAAACCTAAAATAACTTCGTTAGATAATGATCTTATTCTTAATCCTTCTTTGATTTGTTCAACAGAAAGATCTCCAGATTCTAGATATGCATCCATAAGCTCTTCATTGGCTTCAGCCGCTGCTTCTAGCATTTCTTCTCTTAAAGCATTGCATTTTTCTATAAGCTCATCTGGAATTTCTTTAGAATCAAAAGTTAAGCCTTGATCCTCTTCGTTCCAATAAATAGCTCTCATATTAATTAAATCAACAACACCTTTAAAATCTTCTTCTGCACCTATGTTGTATTGAATAGGAACTATATTTGCTTGAAGTCTGTCTTTAATTTGTGCAACTACTCTCTCAAAGTCAGCGCCAGCTCTATCCATTTTATTAACAAAAACAATTCTTGGGACTTCATATCTATTTGCTTGTCTCCATACAGTTTCTGATTGAGGTTCTACTCCTGATGTTCCACAAAATACCACCACAGCCCCATCCAAAACTCTTAAAGATCTTTCAACTTCAATAGTAAAGTCAACGTGACCAGGTGTATCAATAATATTGATTCGATGTTGAGGAAACTGTTGCTCCATCCCACTCCAAAAACATGTAGTTGCAGCTGAAGTGATAGTAATTCCTCGTTCTTGCTCTTGCTCCATCCAATCCATTACTGCTGCTCCATCATGAACCTCGCCAATCTTATGCGATAAACCAGTATAGAAAAGGACTCTTTCAGTGGTTGTTGTTTTCCCTGCATCAACGTGGGCACATATGCCAACATTACGATATTTATTTAGAACAATTTCTCTAGCCATAATTTATATTTGTATTTTGATTAAAATCTAAAATGGGAAAAAGCTTTATTAGCTTCAGCTTGTTTATGAACGTCCTCTCTCTTCTTAACAGCATTTCCTTTTTTTTGAGAAGCATCTGTTAATTCGCCTGCTAGTCTAAGATGCATTGATTTTTCGCTTCTTCTTCTTGCAGCATCAACTATCCATCTCATGGCCAGAGCTTGTCTTCTAGATGGCCTTACTTCAATTGGCACTTGGTAGTTGGCTCCACCAACTCTTCTTGATTTTACTTCTACTACTGGACTAACTTCATGAAGAGCTTTCATAAAAACTTCTAATGGATCTTCTTTAGTAGTTTCAGTAATTCTATCAAAAGCCCCATATACTATTTTTTCAGCTATAGATTTTTTGCCATCTTTCATAAGATTATTCATAAACTTAGCAAGAATAATATCTTTGTATTTTGGGTCTGGGAGTATCTTTCTTTTTTCGGGACTTCTTCTTCTAGGCATAATTATTTACCTTTTTTAGCGCCATATTTTGATCGCCTTTGTTTTCTATTAGCTACGCCAGAAGTATCTAACGCTCCTCTTACAGTATGATAACGAACACCAGGTAAATCTTTTACTCTTCCGCCTCTTATAAGAACAAGAGAATGCTCTTGAAGGTTGTGTCCTTCACCGCCAATATATGAGGTAACCTCGTATCCGCTAGTTAACCTAACTCTGCAAACTTTTCTTAAAGCTGAATTTGGTTTTTTTGGAGTTGTTGTATACACCCTAGTGCAAACTCCTCTTCTTTGAGGGCATGCTTCAAGAGCAGGTACATCAGTTTTTCTAATTTTTGGTTTTCTAGATTTTTTTACTAGTTGATTTACTGTTGCCATAATAATTATTTAAGTTTGAGCGCGATTTTATAGATCTGAATAGTTGCGGTCAATACTATTCCTCACTTTCTTGAAGCTCTTGTCTTAGTGCAGCTTCAATATCGTCTGCTGAAAGAGTTGATTCTTCAAGATCAATTTGTTTTTTATTCTTAAGTCTGTCATGGAATTCCATTCCTGTTCCAGCTGGAACAAGCCTTCCTACAACAACGTTTTCTTTTAACCCTCTAAGATGATCTTTTTTGCCTGTAACTGCAGCCTCTGTTAGCACTCTAGTTGTTTCTTGGAAAGAAGCAGCTGATATAAATGAATCTGTTGCAAGAGAGGCCTTAGTTATACCTAATAATACTCTTTCATAATCTGCTGGTGTATTACCAGCATCAGCAACTTTCTTATTCTCTTCTGTCATATCAGCATAACTAACCTGATCACCTTGAATAAACTTCGTGTCATTTCCATCAACTATTAAAGCTTTTCTAAGCATTTGACGAAGAATAGTTTCAATATGTTTATCATTAATGGAAACACCTTGGAGTCTATAAACATCTTGAATTTCATTTACAATAAAGTTAGTTAATTCTGGAACACCTTTTAATCTAAGAATATCATGAGGGCTATATGGACCATCAGAAATAATATCTCCCTTGGTTATTCTTTCGCCTTCAAATACTGAAAGAGTTCTATGTTTTGGTATTAACATTTCAGTATTCTGAATCTTTTTAGTAGCGCCATCAGGAGTAATAACAAGCCTAACTTTTCCCTTAGTTTCTTTACCAAAAGATATAATTCCAGTAGCTTCTGATAAAACAGCAGCATCTTTAGGTTTTCTAGCTTCAAATAAGTCAGCAACTCTAGGCAACCCACCAGTGATGTCTTTTGTTTTTGATGCAACAAGTGGTATACGAGCTATAACTTCTCCTGAAGTTAGTTTTTGCCCAGCTGCTAAATTTACTAACGCATTAGCTGGCAAGGTGTAAGTTGCTGGCGCCTTGTGATCACCAACTAAAACCGGTTTACCCTTTGAATCAACCAAAGATATTGATGGGACTAATTCTTTACCTGCAGAAGGTCTCTCAGATACGTCTATAACTTCTATACTGCTTAATCCAGTTAATTCATCTGTCTGAGTTCTAACAGAAACACCATCTACAATATCATCTAGCCTAACTTTGCCTGATGTTTCAGAAATAATTGGTCTCGTATATGGATCCCATGAAGCTATTTTTATACCTTCCTCTAAAGAAGCATTATTCTTTACTTCTAAAGTTGCTCCATATGGAACTTTATATTGTTCTGTGATTTTTCCTTGAGTATCTGTAATGGTACACATAGTATTTCTAGAAACTACAACTTGTAGCTTGTCTTTATTGGCTACTGTTTTCATCTCTTCAGAAAAAGATACCATTCCAGCACCTTTATTAAAGATAGCATTATCTTCAGATGCACTTGATGCAGCGCCACCGATGTGGAATGTTCTCATAGTTAACTGTGTGCCAGGCTCTCCAATTGATTGAGCCGCTACAACGCCGACCGCTTCACCTCTATGAACCAAATGTCCTCTAGCAAGATCTCTTCCATAACATTTAGAACAAACTCCATGTGGAGCTTCACATGTCATAGGTGAACGAACTTTTAAAGATGATAAATTTAGAGGCTCTATTTTACTTAAAGCATCTTCATCTAACATGGTTCCAACTTCAAACATAACATTACCATCATTATCTAAGATTGGCTCTGCAATAACTCTTCCTAGTATTCTGTCTGTTAAAGCTTGAATGATTTCTCCACCATCAATAATAGATGTAACTGTAATTGAGTCTTTTGTTCCACAATCCTCTGTAACAACCACGCAATCTTGAGATACATCAACCAATCTCCGAGTTAAATATCCTGAGTTAGCAGTTTTTAAAGCTGTATCAGCAAGACCTTTTCTAGCCCCATGAGTTGAAATAAAATACTGAAGCACTGATAAACCTTCTCTAAAGTTAGCAGTAATTGGAGTTTCTATAATAGAGCCGTCAGGTTTAGACATTAATCCTCGCATCCCTGAAAGCTGCCTAATCTGAGCTGGAGATCCTCGTGCACCAGAATCAGCATATATATATACAGAATTAAAAGAAGATTGTTGAACATCATTACCTTCGCTGTCAGTAACAGTTTCGGAACTTATTTTCTCCATCATAGCTTTTGCAACTTGTTCATTAGCTCTTGACCAGATATCAATAACTTTGTTATATCTTTCCCCTCTGGTTACTAGCCCTGACTCAAACTGCTTTTCAATTGCTTTAACTTCTTTTTCTGAGGAGTCTACAATAGATGCTTTTGCCTCAGGTATTACAAAATCATTAACACCAATTGATGACCCAGATCGCGTTGAAAAATCAAAACCTAAATACATTAATTGGTCAGCAAATATAACTGTTTTCTTTAAGCCTGCTTTTCTATATGAAATATCAATGAGCTTTGAAATTGATTTCTTATTTAAAGTTTTATTTATGTTATCAAAACCTACTTCAATTGGAGTTACTCTCCAAGCAAGGACCCTTCCAACTGTTGTATCTTCTATAAATGAACCTTTTTCAGCATTTTCAATTCTGCATTTTATTGAAGCATGTAATGAAATTGTTTCAGCTTCAAAAGCTCGCAATACTTCATCAGGGTTGCTAAATACTCTTCCTTCACCTTTAGAATTAACTTTTTCTCGAGTCATGTAATATAAGCCAAGCACCATATCCTGAGTTGGATTTATAATTGGTGCTCCATCAGCTGGAGACAGTATATTATTAGTTGACATCATTAATGCTCTAGCTTCTAGTTGAGCCTCTAGAGTTAATGGCACATGAACTGCCATTTGGTCACCATCAAAATCTGCATTAAATGCCACACAAACAAGAGGATGAAGTTGAATAGCTTTACCTTCAATTAACTTAGGCTCAAAAGCTTGTAATCCTAATCTATGCAGAGTAGGAGCCCTATTCAACATAACTGGATGTTCTCTTATTACTTCTTCTAAAACTTCCCAAACTTCAGGAGTTTCTCTTTCAACTAATTTTTTAGCAGATTTGATAGTAGTTGCTAATTCTCTTTGTTCTAATTTTCCATAAACAAAAGGTTTAAAAAGCTCTAAAGCCATTTTTTTAGGTAGGCCGCACTGATGTAGTTTTAAATTAGGACCAGAAACAATTACTGATCGTCCTGAATAATCAACTCTTTTCCCTAAAAGGTTTTGTCTAAATCTTCCGCCTTTTCCTTTTATCATATCAGCTAGAGATTTCAGAGGTCTCTTATTAGTTCCAGTTATAACTCTTCCTCGTCTTCCATTATCTAATAAAGCATCAACTGACTCTTGCAACATTCTCTTTTCATTTCTAACAATTATGTCAGGGGCACTGAGCTCAAGCAGTCTTTTTAACCTATTATTTCTATTAATAACTCTTCTATATAAATCATTTAGATCTGAAGTTGCAAATCTACCTCCTTCTAGAGGAACTAAAGGCCTCAAATCTGGTGGTAAAACTGGCAAAATTGTCATTACCATCCATTCAGGCTTATTTCCTGAGTCATTAAAAGCCTCAAGAAGCTTTAATCTCTTTGACAGTTTTTTTAATTTAGTTTCTGAATTAGTTTGAGGGATCTCTTCTCTTATTATTCTTATCTCATCTACAATGTCTAATTCTTGTAAAAGTCCTTGGATTGCTTCAGCACCCATATCAGCACTAAAATCATCGCCGTATTCATCAAAAGCTTCAACAAACTCTTCTTCTGTAAGAATTTGTCCTTTTTCCAGATCAGTTAGGCCAGGATCTGTAACAATATAGCTTTCAAAATATAAAACTCTTTCAATTTCTCTTAAGGTAATATCAAGCAATAATCCTATTCTAGAAGGCAAAGATTTTAGAAACCATATATGTGCTACAGGAGCAGCAAGATCTATATGTCCCATTCTTTCTCGTCTAACCTTAGCTAAAGTAACCTCAACTCCACATTTTTCACAAACAACACCTCTATGCTTCATGCGTTTATATTTTCCACAAATACATTCGTAATCTTTTATTGGGCCAAATATTTTTGAACAGAAAAGACCATCTCTTTCAGGTTTAAAGGTTCTATAGTTAATAGTTTCAGGTTTTTTAACTTCTCCAAAAGACCAAGATTTGATCATTTGCGGTGAAGCAAGCCCAGCAGATATTGTAGAAAAATCGTCTTGACCTGATTTTAGTAAGTTTAATAAGTCTCTCAATTTTATCTCCTAATTTTCTGAATCTAATTCAATATTAATTCCAAGTGATTTAATTTCCTTGCTAAGGACATTAAATGACTCAGGGATATTTGCATCCATTTGATAGGATCCATCAACAATGTTCTTATACATTTTTGTTCTTCCAGCCACATCATCTGATTTAACTGTTAGCATTTCTTGGAGTGTATATGAGGCTCCATAGGCTTCCAGTGCCCAAACCTCCATTTCTCCAAATCTTTGACCACCGAATTGAGCTTTTCCGCCTAATGGTTGTTGAGTCACTAAACTATATGAACCAGTTGATCTAGCATGCATTTTGTCATCAACTAAATGGTTTAGTTTGATAATATACATATAACCAACAGTAACTGGTCTTTCAAATTTAGAACCAGTTCTACCATCGTACAATGTAAATTGACCTGATTCCGGTAAATCTGCAAGTTCTAATAGGTCTTTAATTTCACTTTCTTTAGCTCCATCAAACACAGGAGTTGCGATAGGCAAACCAGAAGTGAGATTTGAAGCTAATTCAGATATTTCAGAATTATTGAATGCACCTAAATCTTCTTTATTTGCAGCACCTTTGTTATATAGCTTATCTAGATAGTCTTTGAGTTCTGCAGGCTTAACATTCTGTTTAAGCATTGCATCAATTTTTTCTCCAATGCCCTTTGCTGCCATTCCCATATGGGTCTCTAGAATCTGACCAACATTCATTCTAGAAGGAACTCCTAGAGGATTTAATACAATATCAACTGGTACGCCATATTCATCATGAGGCATATCTTCAATTGGCATTATCTCAGAGATAACACCTTTATTACCATGCCTTCCTGCCATCTTATCTCCAGGCTGGATTCTTCTCTTAATTGCCAAATAAACTTTAACAATTTTTATTACTCCAGGAGCTAAATCATGGCCTCTTATTATTTTTTCTCTTTTTTCTTCGAATCTAGTTTTAATATCTTTTAAATACTGTTTTAAATTCTTTTCAGTCTCTTCAACTCTTGAATTTGCTGAATCTGAGTCAGTCCTAATTGCAAGCAAATCATCCAAAGTAAGATCTTTTAGACTTTCTAAAGTGAGTGAGGTGCCTTTCTTAATACCTGTTCCTGTTGCTTTTACGACTTTGTTACCTTTTAAAATTTCAGCAACTCTTAATTTAGTTGCTTCTTCAACAATTCTTGTTTCATCATCAGCATCCTTCTTAGATTCAGCTAAATGCTCTTCTTCAATTGCTTGAGTTCTTGTATCCTTTTCCACTCCATCTCTAGTAAAGACTTCAACACCAATTACAGTACCTTTTGTACTTGAAGGTGCTCGTAAAGATGTATCTTTAACATCCGATGCTTTTTCACCAAAAATAGCTCTTAATAATTTTTCTTCCGGTGAGAGTTGTGTTTCACCTTTTGGAGTAATTTTGCCAACCAAGATATCTCCAGGCTCAACCTCTGCACCAACATAAACTATTCCACAGTCATCTAATTTACCCAGCGATCCCTCGCCTACATTTGGAATATCAGCAGTAATTTCTTCTGAACCTAGCTTGGTATCTCTTGCGATACATGTTAGTTCTTGAATATGTATAGATGTGAATCTATCTTCTCGAGCTACTTTTTCTGAAATTAAAATTGAATCTTCAAAGTTATAACCATTCCATGGCATAAAAGCAATCCTAATATTTTGACCAAGAGCTAATTCACCATTATCAATTGATGGTCCGTCAGCTAGAACATCTCCAGCTTTAACCTTATCGCCAACTTTTACAATTGGCCTTTGATTAATACAAGTGTTTTGATTAGATCTTGTGTATTTAATTAAATTGTATACATCAACAGCAGAATTGCTATGTTTAGTGTCAGTTACACGAACAACTATTCTAGCTGCATCAACATTTTCAACAATGCCATTTGTTTTAGAAACAATACAAACGCCTGAATCTCTAGCAACAACAGACTCTAAACCTGTTCCGACTAATGGCTTTTCGGGTCTTAAACATGGAACTGCTTGACGTTGCATGTTTGATCCCATAAGAGCTCTATTAGCATCATCATGTTCTAAGAATGGTATTAAAGATGCAGCAACAGAAACAACTTGCTGAGGTGATACATCCATTAAATCAACTCTATCTGGTGACATAAGCTCAAATTCGCTTGCATGACGAACTGCAACTAAATCATCTACAAATTTATTATTTTTATCTAAAACAACATTTGCCTGAGCAATAACATGCTCACCCTCATCAATAGCAGACAAATAAACAATCTCATCTGTTACCTTTCCATTTAGAACTTTTCTGTATGGTGTTTCTATAAAGCCGTAATCGTTAGTTTTTGCATACGAAGCAAAGGAATTAATTAATCCAATATTTGGTCCTTCAGGTGTTTCAATTGGGCAAACTCTTCCATAATGAGTTGGATGAACATCTCTAACTTCAAAACCAGCTCTTTCTCTTGTAAGGCCTCCAGGCCCTAGAGCGGAAACTCTCCTTTTGTGGGTAATCTCTGATAATGGATTATTTTGATCCATAAATTGTGATAATTGACTTGAGCCAAAGAATTCTTTTATGGCTGCTGTAACTGGCTTAGCATTAATTAAATCTTGAGGACCTAACTCATCCGCCTCAGCCATACTTAACCTTTCTCTTACTGCTCTTTCAACTCTTATTAAACCAACTCTAAATTGATTAGCAGTCATTTCTCCTACTGACCTAACTCTTCTATTACCTAGATGATCAATATCATCAACAATATCATGACCATCTCTAATGTTAACAATGCCCTTCATTACCTCAATAATGTCAGCCTTGTCTAATATATTAGGATTTTCTTTCTCCTCATCTATTCTTAATCTTCTATTAAACTTCATTCTTCCAACTTCTGATAAATCATATCTTTCAGAGTTAAAAAATAGGTTATTAAATAATGTATCTGCTGAATCTTTTGTAGGTGGCTCGCCTGGTCTCATCATCCTATAAATTTCAACAAGCGCTTCAAGCCTATTAGATGTAGGGTCTGCTCTTAAGGTATCTGATATATATGGCCCTTTATCTAATTGATTAATATAAAGGCATTCTATGTCTATAACATTGTTATCTTTTAGCAGTTCTAATACTGTTATATCTATAAGAGTGTTAGCAGAAACTAAAACTTCGCCAGTTTCTTGATTAAATATATCTTTTGCAATAACTTTATTTAAAAGATAATCTTCAGGTAGTGTCAATTCACTTATATTTGATTTAGCCATTTCTCTAACATGGCGAGCAGTTATTCTTTTGCCTGCTTCAACAAAAACTTTACTCTTTACTTTAATATCAACGGCTAAAGTTTCACCACGAAGCCTTTCAGGAGTGATCTTCAAATTAACTGTATCTTTATTAAGGGTGTAGGCATCATTCTCATAAAAATGAGAAAGGATCTCTTCAGTTCCCATATCAAGAGCTCTAAGCATTATGGTAGCAGGTATCTTTCTTCTTCTATCTATTCTACAAAATAAAATATCTTTAGGATCAAATTCAAAATCCAACCAAGAACCTCTATAAGGTATTATTCTTGCAGAATACAAAACCTTACCTGAAGAATGAGTTTTACCTTTGTCATGATCAAAAAATACTCCAGGAGATCTGTGTAGTTGTGCTACAACAACTCTCTCAGTTCCATTAATTATAAAAGACCCATCATCTGTCATTAATGGCACTTCGCCCATAAAGACTTCGCCTTCTTTTATATCTTTTACTTCCTTGAAATTAGTTTCACGATCATATAAAACCAATTTAACTTTGATTCTTAGCGGTGCTGAATATGATAAACCTTGAATTAAACATTCTTGAACATCATAGACATTTTTACCTAATTCATAAGAAACATACTCAAGGGCAGCATTGCCTGAAACACTAGTTATAGGAAATAAAGATTGAAAAACTTCTTCGAGACCTTGTCTTTTTCTGGCTTCTAAACTGATGTCAGATTGAAGAAATTCTGAATAAGAATTCAATTGAGTTTCAATAAGATTAGGAAGATCCATCACCTTAGCAAAGGTTCCAAAATTCTTTCTAATTCTCTTTTTTTCGGTATAACTGTATGTCATAAACGAGCCCTTTTAGTATGTTTTAATTTTTCTAGTTATTTAAGTTCTGCTGTTGCACCTGCTTCAGTTAATTGCTTAAGCATTTCTTCAGCTTCCTCTTTCTTAACACCTTCTTTGAGTGTGTTTGGAGCGCCATCAACTAAATCTTTAGCTTCTTTTAAGCCTAATCCAGTGATTGATCTCACAGCTTTAATAACTTGAACTTTCTGATCACCAGCTGCTGATAGAACTACATCAAACGCGTCCTTCTCTTCAGCGGCTTCACCACCAGCATCTGCTGCTGCTGCTGGTGCAGCTGCGACTGCTGCTGCTGCAGTAACGCCAAATTTTTCTTCAATTGCTGATATAAGCTCAACTAGGTCCATAACGGACATTTCTTCAATAGCTTTTAAAATATCATCTTTACTTGTTGCCATTCTAATTCTCCTTTATTTAGGCAGATGCCTGTTTATTGTCACGAACTGCTGATAAAACTCGAGCTAGTTTAGTTGGTACTTCATTTAATAAAGTAGCAAATTTACCAACTGGTGCTTGAAGAACAGATGCTATTAAACTCAATGCCTCATCACGTGATGGAAGCTTAGCTAAGATATCTATCTGAGCTCCATCAAGCAATTGACCTTCAACAACTAATGCTTTGATTTCTAAAGCTTCAAAGTTTTTAGCATATGTTTTGAGTAATTTAGCCGCTGCTCCTGGCTCATCAAAAGAAAAAGCAAACAGGGAAGGCCCTGTTAAAACTTCATCAGAACATCCAAAATCAGTTCCCTCAAATGCTAATTTAGCAAGAGAGTTTTTAATAACCTGAATATGGACGCCTGCTTCAGTTGCTTTTTGTCTAACTTCAGACATTTCTGGTACCTTTAAACCTCTCGCATCTGAAATCACCAAGGATGAAGCTGAAGAGGCAACCTCTTTAACTTCTTTTACTATTCTTTCCTTTTCACTTTTAGCTAATGCCACAGCAATTCTCCTTTTTTTACCTTTCGGCGACAAACTGCCAACTTGCAATCTGAACACCACCTACGTAGGAAATTAAGTCTTTCGACACCTACGGTCTTTGACGGCTGCGAAAATCGCAACAATCTAGGATCTTTTTCAAGACCCTAAAACTTATACTAGTTCAGCTGAACTAATCTTCACTCCTGGCCCCATTGTGCTACTTAAAGCAACATTACCAATGTAAACACCTTTTGATGAGGCTGGTTTTAATTTCTTTAATTCTGCAATTAGAGCTGCTGCATTTGACTGAATTTTAGTAGCGTCAAATGATACTTTTCCAATGCATCCATGGATTATTCCATTTTTATCTGTTCTAAATCGTACTTGTCCTGCTTTTACATTTTTTATTGCTGCAGTAACATCGTCTGAAACTGTTCCAGTTTTAGGGTTTGGCATCAAGCCTTTTGGTCCTAGAACTTGTCCAAGTTTACCAACAACCTTCATAGCAGCTTGTGTTGCTATTACTACATCTACTGAAATTTCTTCTTTTGTAAATTGCTCTGCTAAATCATCCATACCAACGTACTCAGCACCAGCAACTTTAGCTTGTTCAGCAGCATCTCCGTCTGCAAAGACAGCAACGGAAACATTCTTACCTAATGCATTTGGCAAGGTTACTGCCCCTCTTACATTTTGATCCGATTTGCCTGCATCTACTCCTAATTTAATGGAAATATCTACTGATTCTTCAAATTTTGTAGATTTTACAGTCTGTAAAATCTCCATTGCCTCAGCAACAGAATAGGTTTTTTCAGTATCAAGCTTTTCAGTAATCAATTTTTGTTTTTTTGTTATTTGTGCCATCTTATATATCCACCTCAACACCCATACTTCTTGCAGTACCGGCAATAATCCTTACAGCATTATCTATATCATTAGCATTTAAATCAGGCTCTTTTATTTTTGCAATTTCTTCAAGTTGAGCTCTTGATATTTTGCCTACTTTTTCTTTATTTGGCTCTCCACTACCTTTTGGTATATTTAAAGCTTTCTTAATAAGTACAGCTGCAGGAGGTGTTTTGACTATAAATGTAAACGATTTGTCTTCATAAACACTTATAACTACTGGAAGAGGTAAACCTTTTTCAGCATTTTGAGTTTCAGCATTAAAAGCGTTACAAAAATCCATAATATTTACCCCGGCCTGACCAAGAGCCGGTCCAACAGGAGGACTTGGATTTGCTCCACCAGCAGGAATTTGTAATTTAAGTATTGTTGAAACTTTCTTTGCCATTATGTTTTCTCTATTTGCATAAAATTAAGTTGAACAGGAGTTGACCTTCCTAGAATTTGAACAGCAACTTTAACAGAGTTTCTTTCATAATCAACATCCTCTACCACACCATTAAAATCATTAAAGGGGCCATCACATACTCGGATGACTTCTCCAGGCTCATATATAGTCTTAGGAGCAGGCGCATCTTCACCAACTTCAATTCTATTAATAATATTATTTACATCTTCTTCAGATATTGGCATAGGCTTTTCTTTGGTACCACCAACAAAGCCTGAAACTCTTGGAGTTTGTTTTACAAGCTGCCAAGAATCATCATCTAGATCCATTTGAATTAAAACATAACCAGGAAAAAATTTTCTTTCAGTAGTTCTTTTGGCACCACTTTTTAATTCTACAATCTGTTCAGTAGGAACAAGGATCTCTCCAAACTTTTCACTTAGGCCTGCTAATTGGATTTTTTCTTCTAAGGCAGCTTTAACCTTAACTTCGTATCCTGAATATGCCTGTATTACAAACCACTCCATTTTTTTACCCTAAAATAAATTTAAATATCCAACTAAGCAAAGACTCAAGTCCCCAAAAAAATAGGCATAAGACTATAATCGCACCAAAAACAATTGCAAAAGTCTGAGTAGTTTCTGCTCTGGTTGGCCATACCACTCTTCTAATTTCAGTTCTAGACTCTCTCATAAGTTTTATAGAGTTAGATCCAAAAGAGGTATAAGCTAAGAAAGCTAAACCAAGCATAAATAAAAATACGACCCCTAAAACTCTATATAAAAAAGCAATATCAGAAAAATAACTATTGCCAACAACTGCTGTACCAAAAATAGCTAAGGCTATGACCCACTTTAGTCTATCGAGTAATTTTGAAGCTGATTCTTTAGTCATAATTCCTACTCTACCAGCATATTAATGGCAGGCCAGGAGGGTCTCGAACCCCCAACCTCCGGTTTTGGAGACCGCCGCTCTACCAATTGAGCTACTGGCCTATAAACTTTTTTCATATTTCTCAGAGACAAATAAGCCGAGGTAAATAACCTCGGCTATTAACATCAATAAATGTTATTTAATTATCTTTGATACGACACCAGCACCAACTGTTCTGCCGCCTTCTCTAATAGCAAATTTGAGACCTTCTTCCATTGCTATCGGAGCAATAAGAGAAACAGTCATCTTGATATTGTCACCTGGCATAACCATTTCAACGCCATCAGGAAGTTCACAAGCACCTGTTACATCAGTTGTTCTAAAATAGAACTGAGGTCTGTAATTGCTGAAGAATGGGGTATGTCTTCCACCCTCATCTTTACTTAAAACGTATATTTCAGCCTCAAAATCAGTATGAGGTGTTATTGATTTAGGTTTAGCAAGCACTTGCCCTCTCTCAACTGCACTTCTTTCAATTCCTCGTAAAAGAACACCACAGTTTTCTCCAGCTCTTCCTTCATCCAATGACTTTCTGAACATCTCAACTCCAGTACAAGTTGTTTCAGTAGTTGCTTCAGCAATACCAACAATCTCTAAAGCGTCTCCAGTATTAACAATTCCTCTTTCAATTCTTCCAGTAACAACTGTGCCTCTTCCAGAAATTGTAAATACATCTTCAATTGGCATTAAGAATGGCTGGTCTATAGCTCTTTCTGGCTCTGGAACATATGTATCAAGAGTTTCAACTAACTTTTTAACAGCCTCAACTCCAATTTCAGAAGTATCACCCTCTAATGCCTTTAGAGCACTACCAATAATGATTGGAGTATCATCACCTGGGAAATCGTATTCATTTAAAAGCTCTCTAATTTCCATTTCGACTAACTCAATCATTTCAGGATCATCATTTTGATCTGCCTTGTTCATAAATACTACGATATTTGGAACACCAACCTGTCTTGCAAGAAGGATATGTTCTCTAGTTTGAGGCATAGGACCATCTGCAGCACTTACAACAAGAATAGCGCCATCCATCTGTGCCGCACCTGTAATCATATTTTTTACATAATCAGCGTGTCCTGGACAGTCAACATGAGCATAGTGTCTTACAGTAGAAACATACTCAACATGTGATGTAGCAATGGTAATGCCTCTTTCTCTTTCTTCAGGAGCATTATCAATACCATCAAATGCAACCGCTTCTCCACCAAAAACCTCAGCACAAACTTTAGTAAGGGCTGCTGTTAAAGTAGTTTTTCCATGATCCACGTGACCAATAGTACCCACATTAATATGGGGTAGCGTTCTTTCGAATTTTTCTCTAGCCATTTTTTATACCTCTGGTTTAAAAATTAGTAACTTTGGAGCTCATAACCGGACTTGAACCGGTGACCTCTTACTTACCAAGCAAGTGCTCTACCGACTGAGCTATATGAGCCCGACCCTGTACTACCAAAATTAAGGTGGCGTATTATCCCCTTAAAAAGCAACAAACTCAACCTTTTTTACAAGAAAAAATAGCTATTTTTTTATGTTATTTTTGGCCAATTATTGAGTGGTGGAGAGGGTAGGATTCGAACCTACGTAGCCGAAGCGGCAGATTTACAGTCTGCTGGTATTAACCACTCACCCACCTCTCCATTTCAAGACAGGTATTTTTATTCTAGAATGGAATTAAGTCAACATATATTTTTTATGACACAAGCCTTTAATGAAGAAAAAATACTACAAGGCCTTGATTTATCAAGGTTAGATTTAGTTTTATATGATACAACCGCTTCAACCAATGATGTATGCAAAGAAATGCCTTTAAATAAGGAGTTTTTAGCCATTTCATCTGATATACAAACTAAAGGTAGAGGTAGAGAAGGTAAGAAATGGCATAGTCCATCTGGAAATATATGCTTTTCTATAACTTTTATTGAAAAAGATCCAAACATGCCAATAAGTCTTATAACTGGTGTTATTTCACAAATAGCACTGACAAATACCTTAAATACAAAAAATATTCAATTAAAGTGGCCAAATGACCTTATATGTGACAATAAGAAGATTGGAGGTATTTTGGTAGAAAAAGAGATTAAGGGCTCATATATAAAAACTATTGTTGGTATTGGAATTAATTTAGATTTAGATAAGAAAGAGTTATGGTGGGGAGACTTAAGCAAATTCAGCAACTCAAAAACAAGGGACCTTATTCTAAATAATTTAATTAAAGGATTCTTTGACTTTGCTGATGGGAAATTAATTAACTGGATGGATACCTGGAATAAAAATTGCTGTCATATGAATAAGGTTATTGATATTAAAAATAATAATGAAATTATTGAGAACGGAGAATTTATTGGTATTAATGCAAAAGGATCCCTTCTTCTAAAAAAAGATAATACAATTAAAGAATATAGTTTTGGCGAAATCTCCATAGAGGGAATATATTAAAATGCAACATTTTGTATCTGGGATAAATTTAAACAAAATTCCACATGGTTATAAATCTATAATTTTAGGAGCAGGCTGTTTTTGGGGAGTCGAAAGAAAGTTTTGGGAAGACCCTAACATCTACTTAACTTCGGTTGGTTATGCAGGTGGGCATATCGATAACCCAACTTATAATCAGGTTTGTTATGAAGATACTGGTCACGTTGAGGTTGTTAAAGTGATATTTGATCCACAATTAATTTCCTTAAAAGAGATACTAAAGATATTCTGGGAGTGTCATGATCCTACGCAAGGAGATCGTCAGGGTAATGATAGAGGTACTCAGTACAGATCTGTAATTTTTTGTGAAAATGAGAAAGATCTTAATTTAGCCAATCAATCGCAAAAAAAATATCAAGAAGTGATTTTAAAATCAGGTTTTGGGAAAATTACTACTGAAATTAAAATATTCAATGAATATTTTTTAGCAGAAGATTATCACCAACAGTACCTAGCCAAGAATCCAAATGGTTATTGTGGTCTTGGTGGTACAGGTTGCGCTTTCCCTAATAATTAATTTGTATATAATACATTTCTTCGCCACCTTAGCTCAGTTGGCTAGAGCAGTTGATTTGTAATCATCAGGTCGTCAGTTCGAATCTGACAGGTGGCTCCAGTCTTTAAAAGAAAAATATTTTCTTTTAAGTAATTTGTTATAAATAATAGCAAATATAACAATAAACAAAGCCCCTACTGCAACTGGAATTAATATAAATTCAAAACCTTTTGCTCCCATAACTGCAATAATTGGATTTGCTCCTGCCGGTGGATGGACAGTATTAGTAATCATCATTACAAATATAGCCAATCCAACTGCCAAACCGATACTTAAGAAAGAGAACCCGATCAATGAATATAAAAATACTCCAGATAATGCGGAAAATATATGCCCAAAAAGTATATTTTTTGGGTGTGCTAATGGACTTTCATGCACTGCCATTGCTAATACCATGCTAGCGCCAAAAGGCGGTATTAACCATAGATTTCCATTATGCATGGAATTTAAATAAGCAAGTATAGATATGCATATGAAACCACCAAAACTTGCTATCAAGGCATTTTTCATTTTATCAGCATACATAACTTCGTGATTCTTTACTAATACCCAATTTTTTCAATTGAATAGTTAATCATTAAAATTTAACATGCATTTATGAAGTTTAAATTAATTATATTTACATCATATTGTTTTGCACTTTTAAATTTAGTTTCTGAAACACAAATAGAAGAGATAGTTACTACAGGTTCATTTCTTAAGTCTGCTAATGAAGATTACTCTTTGATAGATACTATTAGCAAGGATAGTATTGAAGATATGAATCTACTAACGATTGGAGAAATATCAAAATATGTCTCTTCATCAACAGGATCACAGTTTCAAACCAACGCTCTTGATGGCACAGATCAAGGAATGTCTTCTATTACATTAAGAGGTCTCGATAATGCATCCACATTAATACTGATTAACAGCAAAAAACAAACTTCTGCCGGAACAACTTCTAATGAAGGTGATGGATATGTAGATATTAATATTATTCCGCAGATTGCCCTAAAAGAAATACAAATTCTTAAAGAAGGAGCTTCAACTGCTTATGGTTCAGATGCTGTAGCAGGTGTCGTGAATTTTTTAACCTATGAAGACTACGAAGGATATAAATTAACTCTAAATCGTCAAGAAACGTCAAACTTTAATCAATCGGATTCTTTTATTGGAATTTTAATTGGTAAGAAATATCAAAATTCAAATTTAGTATTTGCATTTGATTATTTAAATAGGCATCCATTAAATGCCTCTGAAATAACAGGCATTGCTGAATTAGGCCTAAGCACTTTAGGTAATTCATTTAAATTAAGTGCAGATGATCAAGTTCTTAATGGGCTATATCAAGGATCATATTTGCAAGATCAATGGGTGGCTGATCCTAATTGTGAAAATAATGGTGGAATTTTATCAGGACCATTTTGTAAATTCTTATATGGCGAGAGATTCAATATAACTAATACTGAGGAGCATAAAAAAAGCTATTTTAGCTTCGTAAATGAAAATCCTAATTATAAATCTAAAACAATCTTTATTTATTCTGATATATCCGTTAAAGATAACCCTCAATCTCCCTCTTATCCAGCATTATCATTTTTATCAAGAAAGATTCAACCAGGTATTGGAGGTAGTCCGTTCAATGTTCCTGTTACTTGGTATGGTAGGCCTCTAGGTTCAGCTTATCCGTCACCAAATTCTCCTAAAGATATATCTCAATATCATTTAAGTCAGGTTATGGATTTTATTTTGAATAAAGAATCTGATCTACAAGTTTCAATTTCAAGTTCAAAACATAAAAACTCGCATAATAGACCTGACACTATTGATTCTAGATTTGAAGATGCTTTAAATGGTATTGGCGGACCTGATAGAAATTTAACATGGAATATTTTTGATATATCCAGTCACAATCCTATATTAATTGACTATATTTCAGGTTCCGAGAAATCAAAAAGAATTGGTGAGCAGCTTGTTTTAGATACTGTTATAAACACAGAATTATGGGAAATGGAAGCAGCATTTGGTATGCAATTAAGTAAAGATAAAATCTCAATTAAATATGACGAAGCTAGTTCGGCATCTTTTGATGCAAATGGTTTTCTGATTGAAGCGGCAGATTTATTATTTTTAGGAGGTGGCAAAAGCATATCTGGTTCAAGAAATAAAAAAGCTTTGTTTTCAGAAATAAATAAATCATTTAACAAGAATTTAGATTTTAGATTAGCTGCTCGATATGAAAAAGTCGGAGCTTCATCTTCTTTTGATCCAAAAGTCTCACTTAAATATAAGATAATTAACAACGTTACTCTAAGGTCCTCATTTGGATCCTCATTTGTTGCCCCATCTATGGCTCAACTGTTTGCGTCTGAAATATTATTAGGAACTATTAGAGGAGCCAGTTTCTCTGATAAAGCAAGAGTTATTCAAATAGGCAATCCTAATCTAAAACCTGCAACTGCAATAAACTCAAATATTGGTTTAATTTGGAGTCTTAATGACTATTCAAATATCTCTTTAGATTATTGGCAAATAGATTATAAAAATAGAATTGAGCTTGAGAATGGTTCTGTTAAAGCATTAGAGGATCCTAATAGCGATGATATTTTAAGAAATTCAGAAGGATTTATTGTTGGGGTTCATACAACATTCTTTAATGAGAATAAGACCGAGGTGAGTGGTCTTGATGTTTCATATGATTTTTTATATGACTTTGAAAAAGCTGGATTATTACAGTACAAAATTCAAGGGACAAGTTTTATAGATTACTTAACTCCAGAAAAAGATAGTGATTTAATGATAAATAGAGTCGGCTATTATAATTTTGATAGTAATGTAGGTTCGATTCCTAAGTACAAAATAAATTCATTTCTAAGTCTAATTAAGGCTAAAACAAAGTATAGCTTTATTACAAGATATGTAAGTAGCTATAAAAATCAAACTCCAGTTTCAAGCTCTCATCAAGCTATGGGTTATACAAATAAGGTTGATAATTCAATTATGACTGATTTCTCAATAGAGAGGAGCTTTAAAATGAATGCAAGTGATGTAATTTTTAAAATAAATATAGAAAATATTTTCGATGAAAAAGCTCCAAGATTATATAATCCTCCTGACTTTAGTTTTGATCCAAATGTGCATGATCCAAGAGGAAGATTAATTAACTTTAAATTAGAATTAAATTTCTAGCTATTGAGTTTAATTAAACTAAAATTATTTAATGAATATCCATGATGAGGCTGTAGAGCAAACTTTATTTGAATATAACTTAAGTAATGAATGGCGCGGTTCAATTAAAGCTGAACTAGGATCCATTTTAATAAGTCATGACTCAAATAGAAGTGACTTAACTAGCCAGCCTTTTATAACTATTGATGGATCAGATGCAAGAGACTTTGACGATGCTGTTCTATGTAAGAAAAATAATAATCAATGGGTATTAGAAGTAGCTATAGCTGATGTTGCCAGCATTGTTAAGTTAGGATCAAAGATTGATGATGAAGCTCGTCAGAGGGGTACTTCGATTTATTTCCCAGCAAAAGTTATCCCTATGCTTCCTGAAGAGATATCTAATAACTTATGCTCTTTAGTTCCAAATGAAGTAAGGAATGTCTTAATTTGTAGAATTATATTTAATAATCAAGGTGATATAAAAAGTTATAATTTTTTTGAAGCATTGATTAAATCACAATTAAGAGCGACTTATGAGTCTGTTGAAAAAATAATAAGCCAAAAGGGTTTAGTTTCATCTAAGATTCAAAGCTCTATAGATTCTCTTAAAAAATTAACCAAGATTTTAATTAATAAAAGGTCGCAAAGAGGTGCATTAGAACTAGATTCAAGCGAACCTATTCTTAGTCTTAATGACTTAGGTGAAATTAAGAAAATAAAAAATCAAAAAAGGTTGTTTTCGCACCTAATGATAGAAGAGTCTATGCTTGCTGCTAATATTTGTGCAGCAAAATTTATGCGCAAACATTATGGCTATGGGGTATATAGAATTCATGAGGAACCAGAAGATATAAAAATAAAATCATTAAAACAATTCTTTCTTTCTAAGGGGTTTTCGTCTAAATCAAAAGATAATTCACTAACATTTATTAATAAATGTTTAAATTTTTCTAAAAATCATGATTCAAAAAAATCTTTGCAAATGCTAGTTTTACAAAGCTTGCAGAGAGCTGAATACTCAACAGAAGATATAGGTCATTTTGGCCTTCAGCTTGAGCAATATTCCCATTTTACTTCTCCGATAAGAAGATACCCTGACCTTATGGTTCATAGATTAATTAAAGCTATATTAAATAAAAAGAAGGTTGCTCCTAACAAAGAGGAGTATGAAATAGATTGTCATGAGCTTTCAGAACTAGAAAGACAAGCTGAAAAAATTTCACGAACAGTTACTCAACAACTTATATGCCATCATTTAAGAAAATTTATTGGAGATAATTTTAAAGCAGTTATTTCAGGAGTGACAGAATTTGGAATCTTTGCTGAAATTGACAATTTTTATATTTCTGGGCTTGTACATGTATCAGATTTACCAGGTGATAGATATATCTTTGATAAAATTAGTGGGATACTTAAAGGGAAAAGAACAGGAAAAACATTCAGACAAGGGCAAAATATAATTGTCAAAATAGATAATGTTCTTCCATATGAAAGGAAAATAAATTTAATAATTGCAAATAAATGAGTCAGAGTAAGTCAGAACATAGGATAGGGTTTCACAGCATTGAAAGCATACTTAATATTAATCCTCAAAAAATTATAAAGCTTTTTTTACCAGCCAATAGGTATGATAAAAGAATTAAAACATTAATGGATCTTGCTGACTCTAAGGATGTTTCTTACGAAGCTTCAAAAAAAATATCACAAGAGCCTGAAGCGTTTATAAAAATAGAAATTTTGCGTCCATTTCAAGAATTGAAAACATTTTTAACTTCACTTAAGAAAGGCAGTCCAGTGATATTAATTTTAGATAATATTATTGATCCTAGGAACTTAGGGGCTTGTATAAGATCCGCAGCTGTAGCCAATGTTGATGCAGTTATAATAAATAAACATCATTGCGCTCCAACTAATGCAATTGCTCATAAAGTTTCAGCTGGAGGTTTTGAGACTTTGGATATTTTTCATGTAACAAATCTTATTAATTGCATTAAATATTTAAAAGCAAACAACATTCAAGTTCTTGGTCTAAGTGAGCATGCAACGATAATGCATTATCAAGAAGATTTATCCTTACCTACAGCTATTATTATGGGGTCTGAAGAGATGGGAATTAGGCAAAAAACTCTAGAAAGTTGTGATAATGTAATTTCTCTAAGCAATAATTCACATTTTAAAAGTCTAAATGTCTCTGTTGCAACCGGAGTTATTTTAAGCGAAGTATTAAGACAAAGAAATTATGCTTGATATGAATTTATATTGTATTAGACTTGATAAATGCTAAAACAGAGAACCTTAAGAAATGCTATTAATGCTACTGGTATTGGTTTGCATACAGGAATTAAAGTTCATATGGACTTATTGCCTGCTGAGGTAAATTCAGGAATTAGATTTATTAGAACAGACATTGATCCTTTTAGGGAAATTCCTGCCCTTGCAGAAAATGTTGGCGAGACAAGCATGTCAACAACTTTAGTGAAAGATGATATAAAGGTTCATACTATTGAGCATCTTCTTTCAGCTATTGCTGGCCTTGGAATCGATAACTGCATCATTAAGCTTGATGGTCCGGAAGTTCCTATTATGGATGGTAGTGCAGCTCCATTTGTTTTTCTTCTTCAAGCTGCTGGTCTTCAAGATCAAGATGGAATGAAAAAGTTTATAAGAGTAAAAAAAGAGGTAACATCTAAGAGAGATGATGCTTTTGCTTCTATAAAACCTTTTGATGGATTTAAAGTTTCATTTAAAGTAGATTTTGATCATCCTGTTCATAAAACCCTTCCATCAACATCTGTAATTGATTTTTCATCAACCTCCTTTGTAAAAGAAGTATGTCGTGCTAGAACATTTGGATATATGAGTGATCTAGATAAACTAAAATCGCAAAATCTAGTCCTTGGTGCAAGCGTTGATAATGCTATTGCTTTTGGAGAAGATAAAATATTAAATGAAGAAGGTCTTCGTTTTAATGATGAAATTGTAAAACATAAGATGCTTGATGCTATTGGAGATTTATATCTTCTTGGAGGAAATTTAATAGGAGAGTTTTCAGGTTATAAATCTGGCCATGCATTAAATAATCAGCTTTTAAGAAAAATTATTGAATCTGAAGAAGCTTATGAGATAGTGGAGTTTGAAAACCTGAATAATGCCCCCATCTCATATGTTAGGCCGCCATTTGGTGATATTGCATAATAAGCAGTTGCAATAATATAAAGTTGGCGTTTAAAACAGAGTAATTAATGCTTAATATATTTTCAAAAATATTTGGTTCTAGCAACGATAGGACTATCAGAAAGATGCAATACCTTGTTGATGAGGTGAATAATCTTGCTGATGAGATGAGTAAAAAAGATGACGAATTTTTTACTACTCTAAAGGACGATATATTTAATAAGTACCAAGAAGATAAAAATATCAATGCAATTATACCGCTTGCTTATGCAGCTGTTAGAGAAGCTAGTGTAAGAACGCTTGGTTTAAGACATTTTGATTCTCAGTTATTTGGCGGTATATGTTTAGCAGAAGGCAATATTGCTGAAATGAAGACAGGAGAAGGTAAAACTCTTGTTGCAACACTTCCTGCATTTCTTAATGCAAGTATAAAAAATAAAGTCGTGCTTGTTACAGTTAATGATTACTTAGCTAAAAGAGATGCTGACTGGATGCGACCAATATATGAATTCCTAGGTTTGAGTGTAGGAACGGTTTATGCAGGCCAATCAAGTGAAGAAAAGATAGCTTCTTACAAATGCGATATTATTTACGCAACTAACAATGAGCTTGGTTTTGATTATCTTAGGGATAATATGGCACTAAGTGTAGAAGATAGAGCACAATGCTCTCTAGATTTTGCAATTGTAGATGAGGTGGATTCGATTTTAATTGATGAAGCAAGAACTCCATTAATAATATCTGGTCCTTCAAACGAAAGTTCTGAGTTATATAAAGAAATTAAAAAAATCATTCCTAAACTTAAAAAACAATTAAGACAAGAAACAGAGGAAGAGCCACTTCAAGAACATGAAAGAGGTCATTATATAATTGATGAGAAAAATAGATCTATTGAGCTTACTGATGACGGTTATATTTTAGTTGAATCTGAATTAGAATCGATCGGTGTTTTAGCTCAGTCAGATGGTTTATATTCTGTATCTAATCTTAAAATTATGCGATTTGTTCAAGCAACTTTAAGAGCATCCTTTCTTTTTAATAAAAATGTTCACTATCTTGTAAGAAATAATGAGGTCTTGCTTATTGATGAGCATACTGGAAGGACTATGCATGGAAGAAGAATGTCCGAAGGTGTTCATCAAGCTCTAGAATGTAAGGAAAACGTTCCTATCCAAAGAGAGTCACAAACTTTAGCCTCTACCACATTTCAAAATTTCTTTAGGTTATTTGATCGGCTTTCAGGCATGACTGGAACTGCTGATACTGAAGCTTTGGAATTCAAAGAGATATATGGGTTAGATGTAGTTGTAATTCCAACCCATAAACCTATGATAAGAGAAGATAAAAATGACTTAGTTTTTCTTACAAAAGCTTCAAAATATAAAGCATTGATTAATGAAATTGATGTATTGAGAGAAAAGATGGCACCAATACTTGTTGGAACAGTATCGGTTGAATCCTCTGAAGAAGTCGCACAATTACTCCAAAAGAGAAAAATACCTCATCAGATTCTTAATGCAAAACATCATGAAAAAGAAGCTGAAATTATTGCTAATGCTGGAAAAGCTGGAATGGTCACAATTGCAACCAATATGGCTGGGAGAGGAACAGATATTGTTCTTGGAGGTAAAAAAGAAGAAGGTGATCTTGAATGGGAACAAAAAAATAAACAAGTCTTAAGTGCTGGTGGTCTTCATATATTAGGTACTGAAAGACATGAATCCAGAAGGATAGATAATCAGTTAAGAGGTAGGTCTGGACGTCAAGGGGATCCAGGATATTCTCAATTCTTTTTATCCTTAGATGATGATTTACTCAGATTATTTATATCAGATAATAGAAGAAATTTATTTGAAAGAGTTGGATTAGGTGAAGATCATATTGAGCATAGAATGCTATCAAGAGGTATTGAAAATGCTCAAAGAAGAATAGAAAACAGAAATTTTGATATTAGAAAAAATCTCCTAGAGTATGACGATGTTGCCAATGATCAGAGGCAAGCAATATATTCACTTAGAAATCAACTATTAGAAGAGTCTGATATAAGTGAAACAATTGATGAATTAATAGATGAACAATTTAAGTCTGTAGTTTATGACTTTATACCCATCGATTCTGTTGAATCTCAATGGGAATTAAAAGAGCTAGAAGAATATTTATTAAATAATTTTGGAATAAATACAGATATTGAGAATATTGTTGAAAAAGATAAAACATTACTGCCTGAAACAATTGCAGATATTGTAAAAAACAATGCTAATAATTTTTTTCAAGAGAAATATTCTAATATTGCAGACACAAGGCTTTTGCTTGAAAAGCAGGTCATGCTTCAAGTACTTGATGTCCACTGGAAAGAACATCTTGCTGAAATAGACCATTTAAGGCAAAGCATTGGTTTGAGAGCTTATGCACAAAAGAATCCAAAAAATGAATATAAGCGTGAGGCATACGCTATGTTTGAAGAAATGTTAGATCAGATAAATAAAGAAACAATAAGGGTATTATTTACACTTCAATTAACATCTCCAGATGAAATCACAAATGTTAAAGACAGCTCACAAGATGAATTAGAGTTAAGAAAAGATGATTTTAATAAAGAAAATATAAATGAGGTTAATGAGAGTAAGTTAGATAATATCCCTATAACAAGAGAAGAGCCTAAATTTGGAAGGAATGAAGTTGTAAAAATAACTAATGGAATAGATACAAAAGAAATGAAGTACAAAAAAGCTAAACTTTTAATTGAGACTGGCGAATGGAAGGTGATGTAATTTTACCTTTACTATTTACTCTTCGTAAAAATCTTCTGATTCAATAGGTCTAGATACAACATTATCTTCTCCAGCCCAAGACCCAAAATCAATTAATTTACATCTCTCAGAACAAAAAGGCCTAAAGGTATTTTTTGAACTAAGGTCAACAGTTTTATTACAATTAGGGCAGTTATCCATTAATAAGCTCAAGATAGTTTTTATGTAAATGCAATACTTTTTCTGAAAGCTTTTCTATAGATGAGTTATTACTAATAACATCATCAGCAATACTTAAACGCTCTTTTTTTGTTGCTTGTGAATTAATAATTTTTTTTATATCTTCTTCTGAAGCTCCATCTCTAGTTACAGCTCTTGATATTTGAATATCTTCATCACAATCAATAACAAGAATTCTATTGTAATTATCTTTTGAATTAGTTTCATATATTAAAGGAACCATTATTATAGTGTAGGGAGATTTAGAATTTGAGATAGTAAAAGAAATATCTTCTCTAATTGCAGGATGTAAAATTTGTTCTAATTTCTTTTTTTGCTCATCATTGTTAAATACAATATTTCTTAGTTTTCTTCGGTCAATATTTTGAGAATTATCCAGAATGCTGGCTCCAAAATATTCAACTATTTCTTTATATGCTTTGGAATTTTTAAGTGATGCTTTTTTTGCAATCTCGTCAGCATCGATAACTGTAATACCTAACTTCTCAAATTCAATGCCTGCGGCTGACTTTCCAGAACCAATACCGCCAGTTAAACCAATAATCATAAAACTTTATAAAAATATATTATTACTATTGTAACCAAAAAAAAGCCCGCATAAAGCGGGCTTAAAAATAAAAGCCTGACGATTTCCTACTCTCACACAGGGAGACCCTGCACTACCATTGGCGTTGGTTCGTTTCACTTCTGAGTTCGAGATGGGATCAGGTGGTACCAAACCGCTATTGTCATCAGGCAAACTGGTATGTAATTATTTCACCACAAAAATATTTAAATATTCTATTGTTTCTCTCTTTTTTTCATGTCCTTTCTTAAGGTTACATGATCAAGCCTCACGAGTTATTAGTACTAGTTAGCTCAACGCTTCACAACGCTTACACATCTAGCCTATCAACGTCATAGTCTATGACGACTCTTTAGGAGACATAAAGTCTCTGGGAGATTTAATCTTGGGAGAGGCTTCCCGCTTATATGCTTTCAGCGGTTATCCTTTCCGAACATAGCTACCCGGCAATGCCACTGGCGTGACAACCGGAACACCAGAGGTTCGTCCAATCCGGTCCTCTCGTACTAGGATTAGCTTCCCTCAAATCTCCAAACGCCCACAGCAGATAGGGACCGAACTGTCTCACGACGTTCTAAACCCAGCTCGCGTACCACTTTAAATGGCGAACAGCCATACCCTTGGGACCTGCTCCAGCCCCAGGATGTGATGAGCCGACATCGAGGTGCCAAACACCGCCGTCGATATGAACTCTTGGGCGGTATCAGCCTGTTATCCCCGGCGTACCTTTTATCCGTTGAGCGATGGCCCTTCCATACAGAACCACCGGATCACTAAGACCTAGTTTCCTACCTGCTCGATCCGTCGATCTCGCAGTCAAGCATCCTTCTGCCTTTATACTTACCTCACGATGTCCGACCGTGATAAGGATACCTTCGTACTCCTCCGTTACTCTTTAGGAGGAGACCGCCCCAGTCAAACTACCCAGCACACACTGTCCCCGATCCAGATAATGGACCTAGGTTAGAACCTCAATTTTACAAGGGTGGTATTTCAAGGACGACTCCACTAAAACTAGCGTTTCAGCTTCAAAGTCTCCCACCTATCCTACACAAATAAGATCAAAGTCCAGTGTGAACCTATAGTAAAGGTGCACGGGGTCTTTCCGTCTAGCTGCGGGTACACTGCATCTTAACAGCGATTTCAATTTCACTGAGTCTATGGTGGAGACAGTGTGGCCATCGTTACGCCATTCGTGCAGGTCGGAACTTACCCGACAAGGAATTTCGCTACCTTAGGACCGTTATAGTTACGGCCGCCGTTTACCGGGGCTTCGATCAAGAGCTTCGCCTAAGCTAACCCCATCAATTAACCTTCCGGCACCGGGCAGGCGTCACACCCTATACTTCCTCTTACGAGTTTGCAGAGTGCTATGTTTTTAGTAAACAGTCGCAGCCACCTGGTATCTTCGACCACGAAAAGCTTCTAAGAGCGTGTCTTATAACCAATCGCGGCGCACCTTCTCCCGAAGTTACGGTGCTATTTTGCCTAGTTCCTTCACCATAGTTCTCTCAAACACCTTGGTCTACTCGACCTAACCACCTGTGTCGGTTTAGGGTACGGTTTCTTATAACCTGAAGCTTAGAGGTTTTTCCTGGAAGCATGGTATCAACTACTTCTCACTCATTGAGTGATCGTCATCAGCTCTCAGCCATGTAGTACTCCGGATTTACCTAAAGTACAAGCCTACAACCTTAAACACGGACAACCATCGCCGTGCTAGTTTAACCTTCTCCGTCACCCCATCGCAGTTATAAAAAGTACAGAAATATTAATCTGTTTCCCATCGACTACGGCTTTCGCCCTCGCCTTAGGGGCCGACTCACCCTGCCACGATTAGCGTTGGACAGGAACCCTTGGTTTTTCGGCGAAGAGGTTTTTCACCTCTTTGATCGTTACTCATGTCAACATTCGCACTTCTGATACCTCCAGCTCGCCTCTCAGCTTACCTTCAACGGCTTACAGAACGCTCTTCTACCATCTTAAATAAATTTAAGATCTGTAGCTTCGGTGTATGATTTAGCCCCGTTATATCTTCCACGCAGGCCGACTCGACTAGTGAGCTATTACGCTTTCTTTAAAGGATGGCTGCTTCTAAGCCAACCTCCTAGCTGTTTGTGCCTTCCCACATTGTTTCCCACTTAATCATACTTGGGGACCTTAGCTGACAGTCTGGGTTGTTTCCCTCTCGACTACGGACGTTAGCACCCGCAGTCTGTCTCCCGTGCTCATACTCATAGGTATTCGGAGTTTGCATCGGTTTGGTAAGTCGGGATGACCCCCTAGCCGAAACAGTGCTCTACCCCCTATGGTAATACACGAGGCACTACCTAAATAGTTTTCGAAGAGAACCAGCTATCTCCGGGTTTGATTAGCCTTTCACTCCTATCCACAGCTCATCCCCTCATTTTTCAACATAAGTGGGTTCGGGCCTCCAGTCGATGTTACTCGACCTTCACCCTGGCCATGGATAGATCACCCGGTTTCGGGTCTAATTCCAGCAACTGAGCGCCCTATTAAGACTCGGTTTCCCTACGCCTCCCCTAAACGGTTAAGCTTGCTACTAAAATTAAGTCGTTGACCCATTATACAAAAGGTACGCCGTCACCCAACAAGTGGGCTCCGACTGCTTGTAAGCACAAGGTTTCAGGTTCTATTTCACTCCCCTCGCCGGGGTTCTTTTCGCCTTTCCCTCACGGTACTAGTTCACTATCGGTCAGCAGAGAGTATTTAGCCTTGGAGGATGGTCCCCCCATGTTCAGTCAAGATTTCACGTGTCCCGACCTACTCGATTTCACTTTAATGAGTTTTTTGCATACAGGGCTATCACCTACTATGGCCATTCTTTCCAGAATGTTTTGCTAAACTCAAAAAAGCTTAAGGGCTGATCCGGTTTCGCTCGCCGCTACTACCGGAATCTCGGTTGATTTCTTTTCCTCTAGGTACTTAGATGTTTCAGTTCCCTAGGTTTGCCTCTTATACCTATGTATTCAATATAAGATAGTATGCTTATGCATACTGGGTTTTCCCATTCGGAAATCTCCGGATCGAAGCTTGTTTACCAGCTCCCCGAAGCTTATCGCAGGTTACTACGTCCTTCATC
Organism: uncultured SAR86 cluster bacterium; assembly: GCA_902557645.1. Lineage (GTDB taxonomy): Bacteria > Pseudomonadota > Gammaproteobacteria > Magnimaribacterales > D2472 > MED-G78. The sequence goes on along the minus strand of CACEAP010000003.1, from coordinate 2,816 downwards.
GCCTTCTGCTGCCAAGGCATCCGCCTTGTGCTCTTCCTTTACTTGATCATATAACCTTAAAAAAGGTTATTCGCTTTTTGAGAGTACTTAATAAAATATATTAATTACTTTTCTAATTAAATTGCAGTGATCTTATATGTACATAAATGTACATACTAGAAAATTACATACCAAAAATTTTACATATCAATATGTTCTTTATTTATATTTGATTACTCGTGTGGGCGTTTAAAACCGAAATATCGTTAAGGAGGTGATCCAGCCACAGGTTCCCCTACGGCTACCTTGTTACGACTTCACCCCAGTCATGAAGCACACCGTGGTAAACGCCCTCCCTAAGGTTAGACTATCTACTTCTGGTGCAATCCACTTCCATGGTGTGACGGGCGGTGTGTACAAGACCCGAGAACGTATTCACCGCGGCATGCTGATCCGCGATTACTAGCGATTCCGACTTCATGGAGTCGAGTTGCAGACTCCAATCCGGACTACGAAGAACTTTTTAGGATTAGCACCACCTCGCGGCTTAGCGTCCGTCTGTATTCCCCATTGTAGCACGTGTGTAGCCCTACTCGTAAGGGCCATGATGACTTGACGTCGTCCTCACCTTCCTCCGGTTTATCACCGGCAGTCCCCTTATAGTTCCCGACCGAATCGCTGGCAAATAAGGGTAAGGGTTGCGCTCGTTATCCGACTTAACGGAACATCTCACGACACGAGCTGACGACAGCCATGCAGCACCTGTATCTTGGTTCCAAAAGGCACACTCTCATTACAAGAGTTTCCAAGTATGTCAAGAGTAGGTAAGGTTTTTCGCGTTGCATCGAATTAAACCACATGCTCCACCGCTTGTGCGGGTCCCCGTCAATTCATTTGAGTTTTAGCCTTGCGGCCGTACTCCCCAGGCGGACAACTTAAAACGTTAGCTGCGCCACTGAAAGGCATTGCCTTCCAACAGCTAGTTGTCATCGTTTACGGCGTGGACTACCAGGGTATCTAATCCTGTTCGCTACCCACGCTTTCGCACCTCAGTGTCAGTACAGATCCAGGAGGCCGCCTTCGCCACTGGTATTCTTCATAATATCTACGCATTCCACCGCTACACTATGAATTCTACCTCCCTCTATCGTACTCTAGTTATTCAGTTTTGGATGCAGTTCCTAGGTTGAGCCCAGGGCTTTCACATCCAACTTAAAAAACCACCTACGCGCGCTTTACGCCCAGTAATTCCGATTAACGCTTGCACCTTCCGTATTACCGCGGCTGCTGGCACGGAATTAGCCGGTGCTTATTCTGCAGGTAACATCACGGATATAGGGTATTAACCTATATCTTTTTCTCCCTGCTTAAAGTGCTTTACAACCCGAAGGCCTTCTTCACACACGCGGTATGGCTGGATCAGGCTTGCGCCCATTGTCCAATATTCCCCACTGCTGCCTCCCGTAGGAGTCTGGGCCGTGTCTCAGTCCCAATGTGGCTGATCGTCCTCTCAGACCAGCTAAAGATCGTAGCCTTGGTGAGCCATTACCTCACCAACAAGCTAATCTTACGCAGGCTGATCTAATAGCGAAAGCTTCAAAGAGAGGCCTTCTTTCTCCCAAAGGAGGTATACGGTATTAATCCGAGTTTCCCCGGGCTATCCCCTTCTACTAGGTACATTCCTACGCGTTACTCACCCGTTCGCCGCTCTACTCATATCCGAAGATATTTTCTCGCACGACTTGCATGTGTTAAGCCTACCGCCAGCGTTCAATCTGAGCCATGATCAAACTCTTCAATTATTATCATGTTTTGTTGATTTTTATAAAAAATCTAAATTATTTTTTCTCGTATTTTGAACACCCACACGAGTAACCAAATATTTTTAAAGAACAACCGTCTCAAGTACGGGATGCGTATTGTAAATGGATAATACCTAAGAAGATACCTTTTTTTAAATTAATTTTTAATTAATTTCTTTATCAACAAGTTTCTCATTATTTAGGAATTTCATCTTCGAACGAAGCTCTGATCCCACTGTTTCAATTGAGTGATTTCTTGTTGCCTCTCTATTGCTTTTCATAGCAGGCCCACCTGACCCATCATTGCTTTGTCGACAGTCTTCAAGAAACTCATTTGCAAATTTTCCAGATTGAATATCTTCTAATATGCCTTTCATAGCTATTTTTGTATCTTCAGTAATAACTTTCGGACCGCTAATATAATCTCCGTATTCAGCAGTATTAGATATTGAATAATGCATATTAGCAATTCCGCCTTCATGAATAAGATCAACAATTAATTTAGTCTCATGTAAGCATTCAAAATATGCCATTTCAGGACTATATCCAGCCTCAACTAACGTTTCATACCCAGCCTTAATTAAAGCTGTCATGCCTCCGCATAAAACTGCTTGCTCACCAAATAAATCTGTTTCAGTTTCTTCTCTAAATGATGTTTCTAAAACACCAGCTCTAGTTCCTCCATTAGCTTTTGCATATGAGAGTGCGACATCTTTTGCGCAATATGCTTGGTCTGTTATAGCATCTTTAAATACTGCAATAAGTGATGGAACTCCTCCACCATTTTTATATGTGCTTCTTACTGTATGTCCAGGACCTTTTGGAGCAATCATGATAACGCTATTAGAATTGTCAGGAATAATTTTATTAAAATGGATATTGAATCCATGTGCAAAAGCTAATATTGCATTATCTTTCAGGTTTGGTTGTATTTGTTTTTCATATATATCTTTTTGAAATTCATCAGGTGCAAGGATCATAACCAAATCAGAGTTATTGACAGCATCCTGAACCTCTTCAACTTTCAAACCAGCT
>CACEAP010000002.1 GCA_902557645.1 uncultured SAR86 cluster bacterium | reverse complement strand
CTTTTTTTCGATCTAATTTCAATTTAGATGCTAGCGGCAAATCAAATCTAATTATTGAATTAATATTATTAAAATTACATGAATATATTTTTGATATAGGTCCAGATTTTATCTCATCATATAATTCAATATCACCAGAAATTTTATTAACTTTTTTTTGTATATTATCCATTCATTTCATTTTTTATTTTTGTCCATGACCTATAACCTAAATAAATAATTATTAGATAAACAAAAAATAATATAGATGTTAAATATAGCTCTCGTGATAAAAATAGTAATATTGATATGGAGTCTATAACAAACCAATATATCCAATTTTCTAATAATTTTTTAGCAACCATATAGGTTGCGACTATTGCACCCCATGTTGTAAATGCGTCTATAAATGGTAATGCTGCTTTCGTATAAATATTTAATAAGTTCCCTGAAATATATGCAAATATAAGAATCATAGAAATAACAATTACATGCTGCTTAATGCTCCATGTCCTTACAATAAATTTTGTTTTATTTCCATTTACCTTATTCCATTGGAGCCAACCATATACTGCCATTAATATATAGAAAATTTGTAAATATGCCTCCATATATAGTTTTGCAGATAGCATTATAAAGAAGTATAGCGATGAGCTTAAAATTGCCGCATACCAGCATCTTACGTCTTGTTTTACTGCTAGTAATAGATAGATTATTGCAAATAATACTGCAAATATCTCCATCAAAACAGCGCTAGATAAACTAAAAGTCATATCTAATTGATATGCCTATATGCCTTGGATCGCCATGTCTTTCATAGAGTGTATCTTCAAAATTTGGAGCTTCATTTCCAAAATAAAAACCTCGCACTGAATAGTAAGTATCAAAAACATTTCTTGCCCACAAAGTATATGTCCATTGACCACTAAAATATTGATAATTGATATTTGTTAAAGAATATGACTTTGATTTATTGTCATGCGAATCTGAATAATAAAAGCTACTTTTTCCAACAACATCTAATGATAAGTATGCTTTATCTGATAATGACCAATTCATTCCTATTGCATAACTTTTTTTTGGAGCATGAGCTTGAGCTCTTCCTTGAAGATCGGGTCTTGATTGCCAGTTTTTTATTATTGTATTTAGGAAACCAAGATTAGCATAAATTTCAACAGACTCTTTTAACTTTAAATTCATATTAATTTCGTAACCTTTATTAACTCCCTCTGCTGCATTTTGAGTTAAGAATGAAAAAGTATTTGGATCAGTTGGGTCGACTTGTTTAGATATTAAGACTTGCTGATCTTCTCTGTCGGAATAAAAAACTACAGCTGCAAAGTTCATTTTTGAATTAAATAATTTTGAATTAAAACCAATTTCATAATTAGTTAAAAATTCTGGATCGTAATATAAATTACTATTCATAGAATCAGGAGTCAGTCCAAGATTTAGATTAAACCCACCTTGATTAAAACCTCTTGCAGCGCTTATAAAAATATTAGAACCTTTACTTAAAATTTTATTGATAGATATTTTCCCGCCAGACATTTTGCTAGAAGGATTAAATGATTCATCAAAAGAATCATTATAATTTGACTCGTAGTCTTCCCACCTTAGTCCTAAAGAAAATTTAGTAGTTTGATTTAATAAATAATCAAAATTACCAAAGAATGAATAATTATCTGATGAAAAATTACTTAAAGATGAAGATTTACTTTCATAAGGTCCATAAGGATCAGCTGGATCACCATAAATTCCATCATCTTTCTTTATATTTGACTCTTTAATATCAAAATAACTTATCCCTAGAACCCATTCAGTGAAATTATTAGCTCTAAAATCAGCAGAATCTGAAACTAATCTAAATTCCTGACTTAAAGTCTCTCTATTTCTTAATGTCTGGGAAAAATAGTCATATGTATATGGTGCATGAGAGTTTGTATTGCCCCAATCAGCATCATAACTAAGAACTACACCAGTATCTGTCATGCTTGTTAAACTCTGGAATTCAAATCCTTTAAATTGATAGAAAACTTTTATTCCATAGGCATTTGTTTTTTGTGAATCCATGCCTGGTCTATCTGAAAGAGTGTTTAAACTTCCATCAATCGTCCATATGTCGGCAGGATCATCCATATCAATTTGAGTGATAAGAATCTTAATTAAAGTTTTATTACTTAGTTTCCAGTTAGACTTAAATCTAAATGTGCTTTCATCTTTCTTTGAGGTATCGGATTTATCTAGGTACAGATTTTTTCTAAAGCCATCTGAATAATCATTTCTTAATACCAGCCTATAAGTAATATCTTTGTTAAATTTAGTTGGACCTCCAAAAGCAATCCCTCTATTTGCAGTTCCATAAGTCCCAAGAGTTATTTCACTTGTCCCCTCAAATTCATCAGTTGGTTCTTTAGTTTTTATATAAATTAGGCCAGCTAATGCATTAGAACCTATCCTTGAGCCTTGAGGCCCTCTATAAACTTCTATCTGATCAATATCAAAAGTAGTAGCTATTCCACCTTGACCAGAATAATCAATATCATCAATTAAAAAACCTACAGCTGAATTAGGAGTTCTCTCATAACCAGATCTCTCTCCAACACCTCTTATTTGAAAGTGTCTTGCTCTAGAATCACTTGCTGCAAAATTTAGGTTAGGTACTAGATATGAGAGATTTTCAAAATGTTTTATTGGTTGAGATTTAATAGTAGTTATATCAATAACAGCAACACTTGAGTCTTCTTCAAGAATCGAAGCATCTCGCCAGTTGCCTTTAACTATAATCTCTTCAATAGTTTGGGGTTGTTTCTCTATAGCAATTAAAGAAATAGAAAAAAATAAAGAAGAAACAAATAGACTATTTTTAATGGTGTTCATGCAATTCCTCCGCCATTATTGTATGGATCAGGTTCAAAGGGTCCCTGTTTAGATCTCAGGCTAAAATAGCCACCCCTTTGCAGTTATTTTTCATATTATTCTTTTTTTTAAAGACTTGCTAGGTAAATATATTATTTTTGCTTAGATAAAAATTGCCAAATCTATTTTTATAGATTTATATTGATGTAAAAAAATAAAGCCTTATTAAAAGGCTTTATTTTTTAGTTTATTAAAGAATATTATTTCTTATATTCAGCCGCTTCTTCAGACCCATCGGTAGCTGTACCTTTGGTATATGAATGAGCGCCCATGCCAGCTAAATCGCCATTTTGAACAATCAAGTATGGGTCTCTTATTGGTTTATCATCAAAGAAACATTCAAGAATTTCTCTAACGCCAGCTGCATATCTTGCTTGAGCAGACAAAGATGTTCCTGATGTATGAGGAGTCATACCATGGTTAGGCATCGTTCTCCATACATGATCATTTGGAGCAGGTTGTGGAAACCATACATCCCCAGCATAACCACTTAATTGACCAGATTCTAAGCCTCTAGCAATTGCATCTTTATCACAAATCTTTCCACGAGCAGTATTGATAATGTATGCGCCACGTTTCATTTTACTGATCATCTCGTCATTAAATAGATGTTCAGTTTTAGGGTGTAATGGACAGCTAATATTAACCACATCGCAAACTGCTACTAATGACTCTACAGAATCATGATAAGTAAGGTTTAATTCTGCCTCAACCTCATCAGGAAGCTTATGAATATCAAAGTAATGTAAATGCACATCAAAAGGCTTCATTTTTCTCAGCATATCAATACCAATTCTTCCTGCAGCTACAGTTCCAACATGCATGCCTTCAACATCATATGATCTCTGCACGGCATCAGCTATGTTCCATCCACCTTCTTTTACAATCCTATGTTGATTATGATAATCCCTAACCATTGAAAGAATCATCATCACGATATGTTCAGCAACAGATCTAGAATTACAGTAAGTAACTTCAACAACATCAACCTTATTGTCCATTGCAGCCTGCAAATCAACATGATCAGATCCAATTCCAGCAGTAATTGCCATTTTCAAATTTGGTGCTGATTCCATCTTTTCTCGAGTTAAGTAATATGGAAAGAATGGTTGTGATATAACAATATCAGCATCCACCAATTCTTTATCAGCTTCACAGCCATCACCATCTTTATCTGAAGTAACTACTAAAGTATGCCCAGCGTCTTCAAGAAACTTTCTTAAACCTAATTCACCTGACACACATCCTAATAATTCACCAGGAGTAAAATCAATTGCGCTGGGTGAAGGTAAAGTCATGCCATCTGGATACTTATCAAGTTTAGGTAAATCATCACGAGCATATTGATCGGGCATGCCTGTTTTTGGATCATCGTACAAAACACAAAGTATTTTCATAATTCTCTCCCTATATAAAAAATAACTTACCTGATCATAATTCAAAAATAATCGGGAACACAAGCACTAAAATTAAATCTTATTTATTTAATCTGTTTCACTGAGATCTAATTGAAAAGTTTCGGTTAATGACATTACTGAAAGCAGTGTTAATAAAGATGCAACAGAAATATAAACAGAAACCCAGAAAATATCATATTCAGTCCAAAGGAATGCCGCTATAGATGGAGCAAATGCTCCTCCAGCAATTGCACCAAATTGATAACCTAAAGTTGCTCCTGAATATCTCACTTCAGTACTAAATAATTCTGTAAAGAAAGCTGCTTGAGGACCATACATCATTGCAAGAAAAATAAGGCCGCCTGATATTGCCAATACAGCTAACCAGAAATTGCCTGTATCTATTAAAGGAAATATTGCAAAAGCCCACATTGCCGTTAGAACTGCTCCAAGCATGAAGATACCCTTCCTACCATTTCTATCAGAATAAGATGCAAAAACAAACTGAACAGGAACTTGTATAGCAGAAGCAATTAAGATTGCTGATAAAATATCGCCTCTTGTCATATCAGTACTTGAAACTCCATAAGCAAGCATAAATGCAATTAATATATAAAAAGTTACTTGCACTGAAAGAAAAGCACCTGCTGCAAGCATTATTCTTTTTGGATATTTTTTTATTGCTTCAATGATTGGAGATTTTTGAATAATATTCTGTGTTTTTTCAGCCTCATTAACTTCTCTAGCAGCTTCTAATTCTTTAAAAGCTTTTGTATCTTCTAAGTTAAGCTGAATATACATACTTATTGCAATTAAGATTGCACTTGCTAAGAATGGAATGCGCCAACCCCATGCAAGAAAAGCTTCATCAGAAACTAATGCGCTAGTGATAATAAATGCTAAATTAGCTAATATTACCCCAACTGGGGCTCCCGCCTGAGCATAGGCTCCATAGAAACCTCTTTGATTTGATGGAGCACTTTCTGTGACTAATAGCATTGCGCCGCCCCATTGACCACCAATTGCTAGACCTTGTGCAAATCTTAAAATAGTTAAAAGTATTGGTGCGCCAACCCCTATCATTGCATAAGTTGGCAATAAGCCAATTAAAGTTGAAGATACTCCCATTAGGATTAGTGCTATTACAAGAGTTTTCTTTCTGCCAACCCTATCTCCAAAATGTCCAAAAATAATTCCTCCAATTGGTCTAGCAATAAAACCAGCAGCAAATGTTAATAAAGAAAGAATTAATGCACCCGATGATGACATTTCACCAAAGAAAACTGTTGGGAATACAAGAGCTGCTGCTGCGCCATATAGAAAAAAGTCATACCATTCAATGCTTGTTCCTGCCAAAGCAGTAAATGCAACTTTTCGCATGTTTGTATGAGAACTATTACTTTTTAAGCTCTCTTGAGAAATTGTATCCATAAGGTTATTTCATTGATGCTAGAGCAAAGCCGTATACATCAGATATCTGTTCAATTCTTTTACTTTTAGGAGTTCCAGCGCCATGACCAGCCCTGCCTTCTATCCTAATTAATATAGGTTTTTCACAGCCTTGAAAAGCTTGGAGCCTTGCTGCAAATTTATACGAATGTGATGGAACAACACGATCATCTCTCTCTGAGGTTGTAATTAAGGTGGGTGGGTAGCATTCTCCATTTTCAATATTATGGTATGGGGAATAGGCTAAGAGATTATAAAACTCATCTATTTTTTCTGGCGATCCGTAGTCACTTTCCCAAGCCCATCCAATTGTAAATTTATTAAATCTAAGCATATCTAAAACACCAACCTGAGGAATTGCTGCCGCAAATAGTGATGGATTTTGAAGCATAGTTGCTGCCACTAACAAGCCTCCATTTGATCCTCCTTGAATAGCGGTAGTTGCTGGAGACCCTAATTTAGACTTATGTAGATATTTTGCAGCAAAAGCAAAATCATCAAATACATTCTGTTTATTATAAAGCATCCCATCAGCATGCCATGCCTCTCCATATTCTCCACCACCTCTAAGATTTGCTACGGCAACAACTCCGCCTTGATTCATCCATGCCAAATAACTTTTTGAGAATCGAGGTAATATTGAAATATTGAAGCCTCCATAGCCATACAACAATATTGGAGTATTTATATTTAATTCAGTATCTTTTTTATAACTTACATGAAGCGGTATTCTAGTTCCATCTTTAGATCTATAAAATCTTAATTCTGAAATGTAATCGGTACTTTTAAAATCCGACAGATTTTCTTCCCAAAATAATTCAGTTGAATTTTTAATTAAATTTATCTTGTATATTTGAGACGGTGTTGTGAAATTTGTAAAACTAAAATATGTTTCTGTATCTTCTATATTTCCACCAAAACCACTGATACTGCCTTTAAAACTGCCTTTTAGTTTGTGGCTAAATTTTCCATTGAGTTCAAAAAAAGATACTGATGAGAGTGTATCTTCAAGATAAATTACTGCAAAAGAGTTATTTATTACATTTACACTTCTAATAGAGTCTTGTGTTTCAGAGATAACATCTGACCAAATCATGCTTTTGTCTTTATTAATTTCTAATTTAACAATTTTGCCATTAGGAGCATTTTCAGTTGTGTAAAACCACAATGTATTTTTTTGAGCTGATATAAAGCTATATGCACCTTTAAGTTCATCTATTACAGGCACAAAATCACTTTCTGAATCTAATTTAATATATATCCTATTTCTTTCATCAGTCCCCTCGCTAATTGATAGTATTTTATAAGCAGTATCTTTAACTACAGTAATCCCAAATCCCCATCTAGGTTTGTCTAGATTTTGATATATGAGTTTATCTTCAGTTTGCTTGGTTCCAATAGAATGAAAATAAAGCTGTGGAGCTTCATTAACTTCCAGAAGAGCCTCGCCCTTGGGCTCATCATATTTTTGATAGTAAAATCCTGAATTATCATTCTCCCAAACAGCACCAGAAAATTTTGACCACAATATAGTGTCTTCAAGCTGCTTCTTAGAATCTATTTCCATAACTTTCCAGCTTCTCCAGTCTGATCCTCCGTCTGAAATAGAATATGCAATAAATTTAGCATTTGGACTGATACTTATATTGCCTAATGAGACAGTGCCATCTTCAGAAAAGAGATTAGGGTCGATAAGCACTTCTTCATCACAATCATCACAAGCTTTCATCATTAATTTACTTTGTTGCCAATTACCATTATTGAAATAATAAAAGGTTTTATCTTTTCTTTTAAAGGGCGTACTGATTGAGTCACTAACCCATATCTTAGATAGGTCTTCTCTAATAGCAGTTTTTATTTCAGATTCTGTTATAAAATTTTTTGTAAAAGCATTTTGTCTTGTCACCCATGCTTTTGCATCTTCGCTCGTAAAATCTTCTAACCATCTATATGGATCAGATATTTCTGTTCCATGAATTGTTTCAACATAAGGCACTGTTTTTGTTAAAGGGTAATCCAATAAAGAAGTACTCTTTACTTTCTCATTTGAGCAGCTTAAGAGGACAAAAAAAATACCGTAGACTATAATGTTTCTCATAATTTTTTATATAAATTTTTAACTATTATGAACCAATTTAAATCAGCTTGGCAATTTGCATTTCAGCACTGGCAATTTCTTGCCGTTATGGCATTTCCTGTTTTTCTATTTGAGGTAATGACTGCTTACTATTTAAGTTCGGCATCAATCCTCTTAGAAAGTGGCAATATTGATGATTTAACTGAATATTTTACTGCCAATGCGCTACCTATTACTTTGTTAGCATTTATCTCAATAATTTTGAGTATGTCATTTATTGGAGGAATATATGTAGCGTTTAATGCCATAACCATTAATAAGGCTATGAAACCATTTGATGCACTTTTTATTGGCTTTAGAAAATTTTTTCCTATCCTTGGTGCCAGCATATTATGTAATATTGCTATATTCTTTGGGTTTTTTATGCTGATCCTGCCAGCATTCTATATAGCTGGAAGACTTGGGCTAACAATTTCATATCTTATGCTTGAAAATAAAAGTGTTAGTGAGTCAATTTCTGCTTCATGGGAAGCAACAGATGAGCATGGAACAATTTTATTCGTATTAACACTTACATTCTTTATTCTTGCATCTGTCTCGGGGCTGGTTGTTGTTGGAGCGTTTCCTGATTTATCTCTTCTACAAAGCATTTTGGCAGGCATGGTTGAATACATATTTATATTCCCCCTCTCCTATGTATATTTTAGTTTGTATAAATCTCTAAAAAGTTCTGAGGAGACTAATGTCTAACAATGTTAAGTTAGAATTTTATATATGAAAGTCTTAGTAATGGGCCTACCTGGAAGTGGCAAAACATATCTAACTGAAAGATTGGTGCCTCTTTTAAGCGCCGCTTGGTATAACGCCGACAAATTAAGAGAAATGGCAAATGATTGGGACTTTTCTGAAGAGGGTAGGAAAAGACAATCTCTTCGAATGCGCAGTTTTGCTGACTTTGAAAAGTCTCATGGTAGAAATGTTGTTTGTGATTTTGTATGTCCAACTAGAGAAACAAGACAAAATTTTAATGCTGATATTGTTATCTGGATGGATACAATAAAGGAAGGTAGATACGAAGATACCAATAAATTATTTCAAGATCCTCAAAAAGTAGACTTCCATATTACAGAATGGAATGATCATAATCATGAAGATGTTGCTACTGCAATTTTAGATAATGTTTGATTGGAAAAAACCAACAGTTCAAATGCTTGGTAGGTGGCAGCCCTGGCACCAAGGTCATCAAGAATTATTTAAAAGATGTATTGCTAAAACCGGTCAAGTCGTTATACAAGTAAGAGATGTCCAGGGCGCTTCTGGAGGGGATGGTCAGGAAGATAACCCATTTGATTGGGATCAGGTTTGTAAAAATATCGAGACTGGTCTTTCAAAGGATGGTTATCAAAAAGGTATAGAATATGAAATCATGCTAGTGCCTAATATTGTAAATATTACTTATGGTAGAGGTGTTGGCTATATATTTGAGGAAGAAACATTCGATGATTCTATTACTAATATTAGCGCCACAAAAATTCGTAAAGATATGAGAGATAAGGGTGAGATCTAAAAAGAGATATGTTTTCAGTAAAAAATATTTCCTCATTTATTCATCCTGAAGGCTGGAAATTTGCTTTAATTTCTATACTTATTTCTACTTTATTCCTTTTTATTTGGCTTCCTGTGGCAATTCTTGGTTACCTTATAACTTTATTTATCATTTGGTTTTTTAGAGACCCTGAGAGGACTACGCCTTCTAAATCAGATGCTATATATAGTCCTGCAGATGGAGTTATTTGTTTGATTGATGAATCCTTGCCACCATTAGAATCTGAATTAGAACCTATTTTGATGAAAAGAATATGTGTTTTCATGAACGTTTTTAATGTTCATGTTAACAGGAGTCCGATTGAAGGTAGAGTTAAAAAAATTGCCTATACAAAAGGAAGTTTTTTCAATGCAAGTTTGGATAAGGCAAGTGAAAAAAATGAAAGAAATGCTGTAGTTATTCAAACCAAAGAAAATATTCATATAGTTGTTGTTCAAATTGCAGGCTTAATCGCTAGAAGAATTTTAAGTTTTATAGGAAACGGCCATGCGCTTAGTGCTGGTGAGAGGTTTGGATTGATTAGGTTTGGCTCGAGGGTTGATGTTTATCTTCCCATCAATTCTAAAGTTGATTGTGAATTAAATCAAAGAGTTGTGGCGGGAGAGTCAGTACTTGCATCTTTAAGTTAGAGTATGAAAAAGCCAGCAATACGAAATTTAATTCCAAATTTAGTAACAATTTCAGGGCTATGTTTTGGAATAACTTCCATGCGCTTCGCGCTTGAAGGTCAATATCAAGCTAGCTTGATATGTATTCTTATTGCTGCAGTTTGTGATCTGCTTGATGGAATGATGGCATCGCTATTAAAAGCACATTCAGAATTGGGAGCACAACTAGACTCTTTGGCAGATTTTGTAAACTTTGGTATAGCGCCAAGTTTATTATTATATATGTGCTTAATGAGTGATATGGGTTTAATTAGCTGGTTATCTCTTTTGCTTTATATTGTTTTTTCTTGTTTAAGATTAGCTCTTTTCAATATTAATAATTCAGATTTAGCACCTAAGCTGAATATTTTTTTTAAAGGAGTCCCCACTCCAGCTGGAGCAATCTTAATTTTGATACCCGTTACCCACTCTTTTATTGGTTTTGATTGGTGGACTAACTATCAAAACTTACTTGCTTTTTATACTCTTACAATTGCTTTTTTATTAATAAGTAACATTCCTACATATTCCCTCAAAAATTCTTCATTTCAATTGGAGAGAGCTCAATCTTTTAGAATTCTTATTCTTTTCTTTACTCTAGTGCTATTGTTAATAAATTTTTTATGGATTGTTATTTCTGTATTAGCTATTGCTTATTTACTGAGCATGCCATTTTCAATAAATAGTTTTCGTAAATCAAAGAAATCTAGCTTAATATAAAAAAATCAAGGATGAGAAGACATGAATCCTAAAAGTATTTATAATCCTCCTTCCATTACATGCTGATGCATTCAATAATGGGTCTGTAGCTCAGCTTGGTTAGAGCGCACCCCTGATAAGGGTGAGGTCGGTGGTTCGAGTCCACCCAGACCCACCATTTAAGCAATCAAAAAAAATAAAACTTGTTACCTTAAGCATTTTTGTTTTTAATAGAGCTATGAAAAATAATGTTGAGTGGTTACAGAAATTTATATGGTTTAGTGAAGGAGTTATTTTAGCTACGATTGCTTTGGCAACTCTTTTTGCAGCAGGAATAGAAATAGATAGATTGATTATGGTAAAAGTGGTTGATTTAAGTGATCTTTTTCTATTATTTATCTATGCAGAAGTCTTGGGAATGGTGGGCATTTTTTATAGAGATAAGCGTATTCCTGTAACACTCCCGATTATTATTGCTATTACTGCATTAACCAGAATGATTGTTATTGAAACTAAAGATTTTGATGGTTTAAATATAATTTTTGAAGCATCAGGTATTTTACTTTTAGCTATATCTGCTTACATCATGAGCTTAAAAGATAAGATGAGCTTAGCAAAAATTAAATTAAGGCAAGAAATATCTGAGCAGGCTGTTGAAGAAGAGTAGATGATCTATTAATTTATTGCTAAGAGCTCAATATCAAAAGTTAAAACAGAATTCGGAGGAATGGTGGGTCTTCCCTCTTCTCCATATGCCATATCAGGATGAATAAATACCTTCCATTTATCTCCTATTTTCATAAGGGGTAAAATCTTCTGGCAGCCTGGAATTAGTTGTGATGGTTTGATTATCAAAGGATCGTTCATTTCTACAGAACTCCAAAAAACAGTTCCATCAAGAAGTGTTCCATGAAAATGAGCAGTTATTTTGTCTGAGGATTTGGGCTTCATAGCTCCATCATCTCCATTATTAAGCACTTGGTATTGTAAGCCTGGCTCAACTTCAATTACTCTATTCTGCGATAGGTTTGATTGAAGAAATATTTCGCCCTCTAACATATTCTTTTCAAGAGTGCTTGTAGGAACATCTATGCTAAGAGTTTCTTCTTGACTACAGCTAATTAAAATAATTAGCGTGAACATTTGCAATATATTTCTCATATCTAAACCTTTATTTTTAAAAACTTTCTTTTGCCAACTTGATAAATAGCCTCGCTGCCTTTTTTAATATTTAGCTTAGGATTCTCTACTTTTTCAGAATCTATCTTGACTCCACCCTGCTTTATAAGCCTTGCTGCTTCTGAGGTACTAGAAACCATTTCAGAGGTCTTTAATAAATTAACTAAAGGTATACTTTCCCCTTCTATGTCTATAGAAATACTTGAAATATCATCAGGCATTAATCCTTTTTGAAACCTTTGCAAAAATGCTTCTTTGCAAGCTTTACCATCACCATCGTTATGAAACCTATCAACAAGCTCTTCGGCTAAAATAAATTTTATATCTCTGGGATTTTTGCCTGCATCCATATCATTCTTTAAGTTAATAATTTCTTCTTCTGTTATAAAACTTAATAACTCAAACCAGCGCCACATTAAATCATCTGATATCGACATAATCTTACCGAACATCTCATCTGGATCTTCATTAACGCCAATATAATTATTTAAGGATTTTGACATCTTATTTGTTCCATCTAGGCCTTCAAGAATTGGAACAGTGAGAACAACTTGAGGCTCTTGATCATATGACCTTTGCAGCTCTCTGCCTACTAGTAAATTAAATTTTTGATCTGTTCCACCACATTCAACGTCAGCCTGAAGCTCTACAGAATCATATCCTTGTATTAATGGATATAAGAATTCATGCACTGCAATACTTTGATTAGAACTATATCGTTTATTAAAATCATCTCTTTCAAGCATTCGGGCAACATTGTATTTTGATGCAAGCTCTATAATCCCATTAGCACCAAGATTATTACACCATTCAGAATTAAACCTTATCTCTGTTAAATCTTTTTTTAATATTTTAAAGACTTGTGATTGATAGGTTTTTGAATTTTCTGCTAATTGATCTGCATCTAGAGTTGGCCTAGTTTTATTCTTTCCAGACGGATCACCAATTTGGCCAGTGAAATCTCCAATAAGAAAAACAACTTTATGACCAAGCTCTTGAAAATGCCTTAATTTATTTAATAAAACTGTATGCCCAAGATGAAGATCAGGCGCAGTAGGATCAAATCCAGCTTTAATAATAAGCTGCTTACCTGAATCTAATTTCTTTTGAAGATCAGCTTCAGTAAGAATCTCATCAGTACCACGCTTAATAAGTTTCAATGCCTCATTCATATATTGCTAGACTAACATAATATTATTAAGAGATTTAGAAAATTACCCTGTTTTAGATAGCAAATTCTTATTTGTTAAAGGCTCATGAGATATTGATACTTTAAGCTATAAGCTTAAAATAATACAAATGCCCCTTATTGAAAAAAAATTTTTCTCAGAAGAAGTTCTTGCTAATGAGTTAGTTAAGGATAGCGATTTTCTTAATAAGAGCTCCATAGAAGCTAATGCTATTAAAATAATTGAGCTTTGCAGAGAAAGAAGAAATGAGCGGACGCAACTAGATGCTTTTCTCAGTGAATATGGTTTATCAAATAATGAAGGCGTTGCTTTGATGTGTTTAGCAGAATCCTTGCTCAGAATACCTGATAGTCACACTAGAAATATATTAATTTCAGAGAAACTTTCAGCTGGATCATGGGCTGATCATATAAATAAAGCAGATAGCCTGCTTGTAAATGCATCTACTTGGGGATTGTTATTAGCAGGGAAAATTATTAAACCGTCAAATGAGCTCTCTGAGAATCCACTTAAGTGGCTAAATGATTTAACAAAGAAATCAGGAGAAATCCCTATACGTGAAGCAATCATGATGGCAATGAAGATTCTTAGTGGTGAATTCGTAATGGGAAGAGACTTTGAAGAAATTAAAAAAATAAAAAATATTGAAGATAATTCATATTCTTTCGATATGCTTGGAGAAGCAGCCAGAACAGAAGCTCAGGCAATTAATTATTTTGATGCCTATAAAGATGCTATAGATAATGTAAGTAAAATAAATACTTTATACAAAACAAACAATGGTGTATCCATAAAAATATCTGCTTTAAGCCCAAAATATGAATTACTTCATCAAACACACATTACAAAAAACCTTAAGCCTAAATTTGAAGCCCTTATAGAGCATGCTTTTCAAAAAAATGTTGAAGTAACTATTGATGCTGAAGAGCAAGATAGATTATCAGTTAGCTTAGACTTATTAAGCGATATTCTGCTTAATAAAAAATATAGGGAATGGGAAAACCTTGGTATGGCTGTTCAAGCCTATGGCAAAAGATCTCTTGATTTAATTGATTGGATAGAAAATATTCTAAAAAAGAGAGCGCCTATTCATATTAGATTAGTAAAGGGCGCCTATTGGGACTATGAGATTAAGCAATCACAAATAAAATCTCATCCAGATTACTCAGTCTATACAAATAAAAGTCTCACAGATCTTAGCTTCTTGCATGCTGCAAGAAAAATATTTGAAATTAATAAAATATATCCAAAATTTGCTACCCATAATGCACATACTATTGCCTCAATTCATAAAATGGGTTGCGACAAAAAATACGAATTTCAAAGGTTATTTGGAATGGGTGAATTGTTATATGATTCTGCTGCTAAAGTCTGTGAAGAACTTCCAAAAGTTAGTATCTATGCTCCGATAGGCGCATATAAAGACTTACTTCCATATTTAGTAAGAAGATTATTAGAAAATGGAGCTAATAGTTCTTTTATTAATAGATTATTGGACTCAGAGGTGGATGCTAAAAAATTAGCTGAAAATCCTGCTAAAGTAATAGAATCAAAATTAAAGGATGATAATTTATTCAATATAAAGCTGCCAAAAAATATGTTTGAAGATAGAAAAAACTCTCCAGGTCTAGATCTAACAGAACAAGAAAATATTGATGAATTGAAATCAAAACTTAGCAAGTTTGATGGGAGTAAAATAGATGCTATCTCTTCTTTAAATAGGCCGATAATTGAAAATGAAGTGAGATCTTTATGTGACGGGCATTTGATTGGAAGTTTTAAATTTGATGATCCTAAACATATTAGAACAGAAACAATCTCTCCATTAATGAATGATGCATGGGCTAAGATAAATATTAACCATAGAGCAAAAATTTTAAATAAGGTAGCTGATCTTCTTCAAAAGAATTCAGGACAGCTGCTTTATTTATTAATACACGAGACAGGTAAAACTATTCATGACGCATGGGATGAATTAAGAGAAGCAGAAGATTTTTTAAGGTTCTATTCTAATGAGGGTATCAAACTTCAATCTAACCCAATAGAATTAAAAGGCCCTACTGGAGAGCTAAATGAGCTTACGTACCACCCTAAAGGTACATTTTTATGTATCAGTCCATGGAATTTCCCTGCAGCAATTTTAATAGGTCAAATTAGTGCTGCTCTGATTACTGGTAACAATGTTATTGCAAAACCTTCAGAGCTTTCGTCTTTAATTGGCTTTAAAGTAATAGAGTTGTTCTATAAAGCTGGTATTCCTAGGGAAGCACTTTTGTTAGTAATTGGTGGAGCAGATCAAGGCAATGCCTTAAGTATGCTTAACTTTATTAATGGTGTGAGTTTTACTGGATCTCATAGAACAGCTAAAGAAATTAATAGGAATTTAGCTAAAAAAGAAGGTCCAATTACTCCAATTATTGCTGAGACAGGTGGCTTAAATGCAATGATTGTTGATTCAAGCGCTCTTTTAGAGCAAGTAACAGATGATGTTATAAGATCTGCATTCAATTCAGCCGGACAAAGGTGCTCTGCTTTGAGGCTTATTTTAGTTCAAGAAGAAATATATGAAGAGATGTGGGAGATATTAACTGGTGCCATGAAAGAAATGGTTCTTGATTCTCCTGATAGCTTTGAAACTGATGTTAGTCCTATAATTAATAGGGATGCCTATCTAAAACTTATTAAATATATAGATGCATTAAAAGAAAATACAAGGATATACCAATCTCATAATCACATACCTGAGAAAAATATTATTTCACCTTGTTTAATTGAATTAAATTCATTGGATGATATTAATGAAGAACAATTTGGTCCAATTCTACATATATATAAATATAACTCTGGGACATTAGGTAAAGATTTAAAAGAGATTGATGATAAGAATTTTGGCCTTACACTTGGAGTGCATTCTCGAGTAGAGTCAAAACATGATGAAATTTCTTCTATTATCTCCGCTGGTAACTCATATATAAATCGAGATATGGTCGGAGCTGTTGTAGGAGTGCAACCATTTGGAGGAGAAGGTCTTTCTGGTTGTGGTTTAAAAGCTGGGGGTCCTAATTATTTAATGCAATTTATTAATGAAAGGGTTGTCTCTAAAAATACTGTAGCATTTGGTGGCAATACTGAGTTACTTAATCTAGAAGAAGAATAAATATGATTGGTTTTAAGAAGGTATCATTGAACTACGTTTTGGGGGTCTTTTTAATTCTTGTATCTTTTATACTCCTTGTAAATCTTGATATAAAAAATAATCCAGAGTTGCCAGTTGAAGATATCTTTGAGTCAGAAGAAATAGTTAATACCTCTCCTGATTCTGTATCTTATGATTTCTATACAGTTAAAGAAGGTGAAAACTTATCCATTATCTTTGAAGAATTTAAAATGCCTTTAAATACAGCTTATAAAATATTTAGACAAGATAAAAATGGGTCATTAAGAAACATAAGGCCTGGAAATAAAATGCGCTTTAGCTATCTCAATGATCAGATTACTGAGATTGAAATAATAAAAGATAACATTAACTCACTAATAATTAGTATTGATGATGATGTCTCTATAAAAGATTTAGTAAAAAAACCTGAAATAGTTACTAGTTTTAAAAGCGGGATAATAAATTCATCATTTTATGAAGCAGGTCTCAAAGCAGATATTCCTGAGAGTGTCATAATGGATCTAGCATACTTATTTGGTTGGGATATTGATTTTATTTTTGATATAAGAAAAGGTGATACATTTAAACTAATATATGAGACGGTTTATGCAGAAGGTGAAATTGCTAAAAATGGTGATATTGTTTTTGCTGAATTTGTAAACCAAGGTAAAACCTATGATGCCTATAGATTTATTAATCCAGAAAATGGTAAAGAATATTATGATGGCGATGGCAATAATATTAAAAAGGCTTTTCTTAGAGCCCCATTAGACTTTGCTTATATAAGTTCGCACTTTAATCCAAATAGAATGCACCCTATCTTGCATAAGATTAAAGCTCATAATGGTGTTGACTATGCTGCGGTAAGAAATACTCCGATCATGGCTTCAGGAGATGGTGTTATAAAATTTATCGGAACAAAATCTGGATATGGAAGAACTATTCAAATTAAGCATGGTGGAGGCATCTCAACTCTATATGCTCATATGGAAAGCTTTAATAAGAAATTAAAAGTAGGATCTAAAGTTAACCAAGGGCAAACAATAGGCTATGTTGGTGATTCTGGTGCAGCAACAGGTACGCATCTTCATTATGAGTTTAAGGTTGGCAATAAAAGAACTGACCCTGTTAGGGTGAAGCTTCCCTCGGCTATGCCTGTTCCCGAAGAGCAAAGAGAAAACTTTTTTGCATTATTGGCTGAAAATAATAAGCTAATAGAAAGATTTAATAATTTGAGTCCAAATGCCAACTAAAACAAAGCTATACATAGGTGCAATGAGTGGAACAAGTCATGATGCTGTTGATGTTTCATTAGTAAGCATTACAAAAAGAAACATCAATCTTGATGCATTTGATTCAGTAAAAATCCCAAAAAATTTAAGTGACGAAATTAGCAAAACCATCAACAATAATGCTGCATCATTGTCTGATCTTGGGGAACTAGATAAAAAAGTTGGTTTAATATTTTCAAAAGCAGTATCAAGAATTATTAATAAAAATGTACTAAAAAACCCTGAAGATATTTATGTTGGTATTTCAGGTCAGACTATAAGACATGAACCAAATATAAAAAATAATTTTTCTATGCAAATTGGAGATCCGAATATAATTTCCGCCCAGACAGGTACAACAGTTATAAGTGATTTTAGAAATATGCATATTGCTAAAGGAGGAGAAGGCGCCCCACTTGTTCCAGAATTTCATGCACAGCTTTTTAGATCAAAAAAAGTTTCTAGAGTTATTATTAATATAGGCGGAATATCAAATTATACTTTTATTAAAAGTGATGGTTCTTATTTCGGAACGGATACAGGCCCTGGAAATGCTTTAATGGATGCTTATTGCTTAAATGTTCTTGGATTAAATTTTGATAGGAATGGTGCTATTGCTCAAAAAGGGAATATATTAGATAAAGAGTTGAAAAAAATGCTTTCTAAACCTTTTTTTAAACGAAAAGGCATTAAATCAACAGGCAAAGAGCTATTTAATTTTAATTTCATACCTAAAAATCTCCTCAAGCAAGATAAAAAGGATGTATTGGCTACGCTAACAGAACTTACTGCTATAAGTATCTCGAATGCTATAAAGAAAGCTGGTCATGATGTTAAAAACGTCTATGTATGTGGAGGTGGAAGCAATAATAAAACACTTATGAAAAGGCTTTCTTATCATTTAGATACTGAGATTAATTCAACAACTGCATTAGGGTTGAACCCACAGGCAATTGAATCAATGGCTTTTGGTTGGTTGGCTTATAGAAGAATTAATAATATTCCATCAGATGTTAGGCTTAAAAATAATAGGGTAATCAAAGCTTTATTAGGCTCTGTTTCAAAAACTATATAGTAAAAGATTCTCCACATCCGCAAGTTGTCTTTGCATTAGGGTTATTTATAACAAATTTTGCACCCGATAGATCCTCAACATAATCTAAAGTTGATCCATATAAATACGGATAAGATAATGAATCAAGAAGTACAGAAAAATCTTTGTAATCTATAACTTCGTCATCAAAAGCTATTTCATCATCAAATTTAAATCCATATTGGAAACCTGAGCAGCCTCCTCCAGTAACATAAACTCTGAACTGAGATTTCTTTTCAGAGCTTATTACCGATGCAATCCTATGAGCTGCTGAATCGGTGAGATTTAATGATTTTATAATGTTCTCTGTTGTCATAATCTTTTTAAAAAAAGATTTTAACAGATTGCTAATAATATTTTTCTAAATTTTTAAATTGATCTGAATAATTTTATAGGAAAGGCTAAAATAGATCTTAAAAATTAAATTAATAAATGATCTCAACTCTAATAATATACTCATCAACTGATGGTCAAACCATAAAAATATGTAAAGAAATTGCTTCGAGAATAAAAGAGCATAATCAAGTCCAGGTTGTATCTCTTGATGAGGTAAAGCAATTGGACATAAATCTATATGATCAATTGGTTGTTGGAGCAAGTATTCGTTATGGAAAGCATAAACCAGAACTCTATAGATTTATTAATGAAAACTTATCAATATTAGAAATGAAAGATAGCGCCTTCTTTTCTGTAAACGCAGTTGCTAGAAAATCAGAAAAAGATAGTGCGGATACTAATCCATATATGCATAAGTTTCTGGCATTATCAAAATGGCAACCTTCTAATCTTGGAGTTTTTGCTGGGAAGATTGATTACCAAAAGTATAAGTTTATAGATAAATATATGATTAGATTTATAATGTGGCTTACAAATGGCCCAACGGACCTATCAGGTGTCTATGAATTTACAGATTGGAAAAAAGTGGAAATATTTGCAAATCAAATAATTATAAAAAATTGAAAAAAACTAATACCTCTAAAGAACTATATAAAGAAGCTCAAAGATTAATGCCGGGTGGTGTTAATTCTCCTGTAAGGGCTTTTAAAAATATTGGAGGGTCCCCCATTTTTTTTAAAAGTGCTAATGGAGCATTCTTATATGATGAGGATGATAACGAATATATAGACTTTATTGGCTCTTGGGGTCCAATGATTATGGGTCATACAAACCCTAAAGTTGTTGCTGCCGTTAAAAAACAAATTGAATCTGGAACTAGTTATGGCGCTCCAACAAAATTAGAATCAAGTGTTGCAAAATTGATAAAGCAATGTGTTCCATCGATAGAAAAAATTAGAATGGTTAATTCTGGAACTGAAGCAACTATGAGCTGCATACGTTTAGCTAGAGGATTTACAGGCAAAAATAAAATTATAAAATTTACTGGTTGTTATCATGGGCATGTAGACTCTTTACTTGTAAAAGCTGGTTCCGGTGTGTCAACTTTTGGATTGCCTGATTCACCAGGAGTGCCCAAAGACTTAGCCTCACTAACTATTAGTTGTCCTTATAATGATAAAGATCATTTTTTAAGAGTATATGATGAGATAAAAGATGATCTAGCAGCTATTATTATTGAACCAGTTGCTGGGAATATGGGTTTTATTCCTGCTGATAAATCTTTTTTACAATTACTAAAAGAAGTGTCTGAAAAAAATAATTCTATACTTATTTTTGATGAAGTTATGAGTGGATTTAGAGTTGCTCTCGGTGGAGCCCAAGAATTATATAATGTTCAACCAGATCTTACTGCACTTGGAAAAGTAATAGGTGCAGGCCTTCCCGTTGGGGCTTTTGGTGGCAAAGCTGATCTAATGGATCAATTGGCTCCTGAGGGACCAATATATCAAGCTGGTACCCTATCTGGTAACCCATTAGCAATGGCGGCTGGCGAAGCATTATTATCAGAGCTTATAAAAACAGATCCATATAAAAGTCTAGAAATGAAAGCATCACATCTATTAGATAGAATAGCGGCCATAATGGATATGCATAATATTGATTTCGTAAAAAATCAGATGGGTGGAATGTTTGGATTTTTCTTTGCTAAGAGTATGCCAAATAATTTTGATGATGTTGTTGCAACAGATGATAATATATTTAAAAGTTTTCTAAATGCTTGTATAGCTAATGGTATATATTTTGCTCCCTCCAAATATGAGGCAGGATTTATATCCACCAAGCATGATGAAAATATTTTAAATACAGTTGTAGAAAAAGTTGGAATTATAATTAAGGAAGGTTTATAAATGAAATACGATATTTGCGCGCTAGGCAATGCCTTGGTTGATACTCAATTTATGGTTTCTTATGAGTTTTTAGATTCTGTTGGGCTAGAAGCTGATCAGATGACTCTCGTTTCTGCTGAGGAGCAGAATACAATTACCAAAAAATTAGAAGAACTAGGCATAGAATCAATTTCAGATTGTGGAGGTTCTGCAACAAACTCATTGGTGGCGGCATCAAGTTATGGAGCAGCATGTCATCATGTCTGTAGAGTTTCACAGGATGATGATGGAGTCAGGTATCTAGATAGTCTTAAAAAAGCTAATGTTTATCACAAAGGCTATAGCGAAGAAGAATTAGACTTACCGACAGGAAAATGCCTAATCCTTGTTACTCCGGATGCAAAAAGAACAATGGTAAGTATGTTAGGTGTAAGCGCATATATGAATGCAAATGACCTAGATCTTGAAGCTATTGCCAATTCAAAAATTTTTTATATCGAAGGTTACATGGTTACAAGTGATGAAAATTTTAATGCTGTTATCAAGGTACTGGATTTTTTAAAAGATAAAAATATTTTAAAAGCATTGTCATTATCTGATCCTGGAATTGTAAATGGATTTAGAGATAAATTTGAAAAAATTGAATCTTATGGTATCGATATGGTCTTTGGAAATGATGATGAAGCTCAAGCTTTTTCTGGAGAGAGCGAGCTTGATAAAGCAATTGATTATTTGAAACAAAAATCATTTATTTCTTTAATAACAACTGGATCCGAGGGCTGCATTGTTGTTAATGAAAATAATAGCAATATTGTGTCAGGAGTTAATATTGAACCATTAGATACTAATGGTGCTGGGGATATGTTTGCTGGTTCATTTATGTATGCATATCTTCAAAACATCCCTTTAGAGTCTTGTGCTAAATTTTCTAATTATGCTGCATCAAAAATAGTTGAAACATTTGGACCTAGATTATCTCTTGAGGGATACAAAGAAGTTAAAAATAATATACAAAAATACTAGTAAATCTATCAACTTTCTGATAACTTGCATCCTCTAAAATTTTACATTTTCTTTAATGACTAAAGCAAAATCAGACAAAAAACCTAAATTGACTGCAAAAAAAACGACTAAAGCAACGAATAAAGCCAAAAAAGTTACCAAGAAAGCGGTAGCAAAAAAAGTAGTAAAAAAACCTACAGCTAAAAAAGTTGTCAAGAAAACTGTAGCTAAGAAGCTTGTTAAGAAAATTGTTGCTAAGAAAAAAGTTGTGCCATTAAAAAAAGCTAAAACTGCAAAAAAGCCTGCTGCCTATAAGCCTAAAGCAAAAGAGAAATATATGAGTGCAGCCATGAAGAGGCATTTTACCGAGATTCTTGTGAATTGGAGAGATGATCTAAGAGAAGAAATGCAGAAAACATTTGAGCATCTTAAAGATAAAGGTGAAAAGCCTGCTGACGATCTTGATAGAGCTTCTCAAGAAGAAGAATTTGCATTTGAATTGAGAACTAGAGATAGAGAAAGAAAACTTATAAATAAAATTGCATCTTCTATTGAGTTAATAAAGCAAGATGATTATGGGTATTGCGAATCTTGTGGTGTTAACATTGGGATCAAACGATTGGAAGCAAGGCCAACAGCTACACATTGCATAGACTGTAAAACGCTTGACGAGATTAAAGAGAAGCAATTAAGCGGCTAGTGCTCAAAATTTCTTAATGAAGAAAGAAGAATTAATAGAGCTAATCAAATATCTTCACAGTGAAGACAAAACTGGTAATATTGTTGGAGTATTCCATGATCGTTATGGTGGAGTTATCACTACCGATAGTGTAAGAATTGATATGGATGGTGGTAGAATCCTTTTAGCTCAGGAAGGAACAGACTATTATGAAGAAAATAAAAAAAACTGGGAAACAGAATTAAAATTCATAAAAAAATAGATCGTATAATTAAATTAGACCCATACTCTTTTGATAGAATCTAGTAAATTTAGCAGTTTTGCTATATCAATAGTACAAACTCTCCAAGATAATAATTTTGAAGCATATTTAGTTGGTGGATGTATTCGTGATGCTTTAACAGGAATAAATCCTAAAGACTTTGATATAGCTACTAATGCAACTCCAGAACAAGTGAGAAGTCTATTTAAAGCATCTAGGATAATTGGTAAAAGATTTAAACTAGTGCACGTTTTTAATAGATCAGAATTAATAGAAGTTGCAACATTTAGAGCTGGAAAAATTAAAAATAATAGCTCTGATTCTTTGATCAAAGATAATAATGGAAAAATTCTAAGAGATAATACTTGGGGGACCATACAGCAAGATTGTCACAGAAGAGACTTTACTGTAAATGCTCTATACTACTGCCCAATTTCAGAAAAAATACAAGATTTTCATGCAGGCTTAAAACATATAAATAAAAAAATATTAGTATCAATTGGAGATCCTCAGGGTAGATTTGAAGAGGACCCAGTTAGGGCATTAAGAGCTGTAAGATTTAGTTCAAAACTAGAATTTAAAATAGAGAATAAAGTTAAAGAAGCTATTTATGATAAAGGTCATCTTCTTAGCGATGTATCAAATGCAAGACTTTTTGATGAATTTTGTAAAATATTTTTAAATGGATATGCTGAAAAAAATTTTAAAAAACTAGATTCATTTGGTTTAATGCAATATCTAATTTCTTCAAATCATAATCATGAAAATTTTTCAAAACAAGTAATATTAGAAGCATTGATCAACACTGATAAAAGAGTAAAAAATAATCAATCTATAACGCCAGGTTTTCTAATGGCTGCATTGTTGTGGCCAGTACTTATGAAAACATGCTCTAAAAACAATGAATTAAATATTAGGAAATTTTTTAGGTCTATGGATGGCATATTAAAAGATCAACATCAATTAACTGCCATACCAAGAAAATTTCAATCTTATATTAAAGATATCTGGGTACTTCAACTTAAGCTAGAAAGTAGATTAGGAAAATATCCACATAAACTTGTAAAACATCCAAGATTTAGAGCAGCCTATGACTTCTTATTGATAAGGGAGGCTGCTGCAGATGAAAAGACAGATATTGGTGATTGGTGGACTAAATTTCAAAAACAAAATTTTAACGAAAGAGAGTTAGCTATAGCTAAATTACGCAGTCAAAGAGAAAAGGAATCTGAGAAAAAATTTGGTTTCTTAGGAGAGTTAATATAATCTTAATAAAAAAATATTGTTTTTTAAATGAAACTGGCTATCAAGGAAACACCACTTCCAAAATATATTGCAATTGAAGGCCCTATAGGTGTCGGCAAAACAACTCTTGCAAATAAAATTGCTGCAAACTTCAATTATGATACTTTTTTAGAAAAGCCCTCAGAAAATCCATTCTTAAACAATTTTTATAAAAATCCAAGTCAGTCTGCCCTAGCAACTCAATTATTTTTTTTGTTCCAGAGAATGCAACAAATTGAGGAATTAAAACAAAGGAGTCTATTTGAAACTGTAAGGGTTGCAGATTTTTTAATTCAAAAAGATAGATTATTTGCAGAGGTGACTCTTTCTAATGAAGAAATGGACTTATATAACAAAATATATGATCACCTTACAATTGATGCTCCAACTCCAGATTTAGTCATATATTTGCAAGCTCCTGTTGATGTTTTATTGGATAGAATATCGAAAAGAGGTAATCCCAATGAACAGTTCCTTACTTCAGAATATTTAGAAAAACTGAATGACGCCTACTCGCGTTTCTTTCTTTACTATGAATCATCTCCTTTATTGATCGTTAATGCAGCTGACATAAATCTTGAATCTAATGATAATGACTTTGAAATGTTGGTTACTCAAATAATGTCTGATCCAAAGGGCAAAAAGTTTATAAACCCCCAGCCATCTATAATCTAAGAAAGTTTGATTAAGCAATCAACATAATTTTATGGAAGATAAAATCTACAAACCCCAGGATAATATTACAAATCCCTACATTAAAGATTTTGATGAATACAAATCTATGTATGAAGAGTCAATTTTAAATCCCGAAAAATTTTTCGGTGACATGGCAAATAAGGATTTACTTTGGATGGAGCCATTCACTAAAGTTCATAATGGGGATTTTGCTAACACTAGATGGTTTGATGGTGGCAAGTTGAATCTTTCTGTAAATTGTATTGATAGGCACTTACAAAAAAATGCTCATAAGACTGCATTAATTTGGGAGGGTGACAATCCAAATGAATCTACTTCAATAACCTATCAGGAACTGCATGACGAAGTATGCAAGCTAGCTAATGCCTTGAAAAAACTAGGTGTTTCAAAAGGTTCAAGAGTTTGTATATATATGCCTATGATTCTTGAGGCTTCATATGCGATGCTTGCCTGTGCAAGAATTGGCGCTATACATTCTGTAGTATTTGGTGGCTTTTCACCTGAAGCATTAAAAGACAGAATAATTGATGCTAATTGCACATTAGTAATTACAGCTGATGAAGGTTATAGAGGCGGAAAAAAAGTCCCTCTTAAAAATAATGTTGATATAGCAATCAAAAAATGTCCTGAAATAAAAACTAATCTAGTTATCAAAAGAACCGGTGGTGATATTAATTGGGATAATGATATTGATATTTGGTATCACGATATTGTTGATTGCCAAAAAAATGTGTGTGAACCAGAACCAATGAATTCAGAAGATCCATTATTTATTTTGTATACTTCTGGCTCTACAGGAAAGCCTAAGGGTGTTATGCATACTACTGCTGGATATTTATTAGGTGCACATATTTCATTTAAGTATTTATTTGGGTTTGAACCTGATGATAATTATTGGTGCACAGCTGATGTAGGTTGGATAACTGGTCACACTTATATTATTTATGGCCCTCTATCAAATGGGGCAACAAGTTTGATGTTTGAGGGCGTGCCAACATATCCAGATGCCTCAAGATGCTGGGAAGTATGTGATAAACATAACATTAATATCTTTTACACTGCGCCAACTGCAATAAGGGCATTAATGTCTATGGGCGATGCTCCTGTTAAGAAAACTGATAGAAGCTCATTGAGAATTCTTGGAACAGTTGGTGAGCCAATCAATCCAGAAGCATGGGAGTGGTATTTCACAGTTGTTGGTAATAACAAGTGTCATATTATTGATACTTGGTGGCAGACAGAAACAGGTTCTGTTCTCATATCACCTATTGCAGGAATAACGCCAGTAAAACCTGGCTCTGCAACTTTTCCATTTTTTGGTGTTAAGCCAGAATTGATAGATACAGAAGGAGGAATGCTTGATGGAGAAAATTCAGGTAATTTAGTTATTACACAATCGTGGCCAAGTCAGATAAGGAGTGTTTATGGTGATCATAAAAGAATGCTTGATACATATTTTTCTCAATTTGATGGAATGTATTTTACTGGTGATGGAGCGAGAAGAGACTCTGATGGTTATCTATGGATAACTGGCAGAGTGGATGATGTATTAAATGTTTCAGGGCATCGACTAGGTACTGCTGAAATTGAGAGTGCTCTTGTATTGCATGAAAATGTAGCAGAAGCAGCTGTTGTAGGTTTTGAGCATCCTATTAAAGGTCAAGGAATATATGCATATATAACTTTAATGTCAGGCAAATCTTATGAAGAAACATTAAAAGATGAATTAAAATTATTTGTATCAAATGAGATTAGTCCAATAGCAAAACCAGATATAATTCAATGGGCACCAGGTCTTCCAAAAACAAGGTCTGGAAAGATTATGCGACGAATATTAAGAAAAATTGCAGATGGAGATTTTGCTAATCTTGGAGATACATCAACATTAGCTGATCCAAGTGTTGTAAAAGACTTAATTGCATCAAGAGAAATTTATGAAAAATAAATTTTTATTTTTAACGCTTGTTTTTATAACTAGTTGCGCATCAAGCAAGAGCTTTGGTCCAGAAAATTCAGATATACCAATAATTAATAAAGTATCTTATGAAGCACGTTCAGCAAAGTGTTTCCAAGCGACTAATGGAGCTAATAAACCAAGAGTTAGGGGGGATGAGATGAGCCCAATAGTCGAACATTATGATTATTTTGATTGTATGGATTCTGTAGTCTTAGATAATGCTATTGACGATATCAATAAAGATAAAAAACGCTTTATTCTTGATGAAGAAAAACTAGATGACCAGATTGAATTAAATTCAGATATAGAATTTGAGGAATTTAATTGTGAATTAAATTTAGCTAGTATTTCCTCTAATACTAGTATTGAAACAAAATACTATAATTGCAAAAAAGAGATAGAGTGATAATTAGTCATTTATTTTCCAATTAGCTTCTTTTTTTGATACTAAATTTCTTTCTTGCAGCCTTATTAAATGAGCTTCTAAACTCCATAACGCGATGGGATGAAGTTTTGGATCAACATCATCATAAACTTCCAGCAGTAGATCCTCTATTGAGGTCTCAATTAATTTTTGCATTGATTGAAGAACTTTGTCTTCTCTAGTAAGTCTATGGTTAATAATCCACTCTATAACCATTTTTGGATTATCGAGATAATCACCATGCCCTGGAGCTAAAAATTTTATTTTAAAATGCTCTAGCTTTTTTAATGAATCTAAATATTCTGTCATGCTTCCATCGGGTGGAGCAATTACTACTGTTGAACCATTCATAATATGATCTCCAGTTAATAAACATTCTTCTTCTTGAAGAAGAAAACATAAATGATTTGAGGCATGTCCAGGGGTGTGAATTACTTCAAGGGTATATTCACTGGTATTAATTAATTGTTTATCCTCAAGAATTGTATCAGGCTTAAATGTTTCATCTTGAATAGACATATCAAATTTAGCATAGCAACCCATCACAGGCACATTTAATTGTTTTGCTAAAGGTCTGGCGCCAGGAGAATGATCTTTATGTGTATGTGTGACAATGATCCGTTTAATATTATTGTCACCTTGTTTTATGATGGCGTCTAGATGACTTGCTATATTTGGCCCTGGATCTACAACGGTAATATCTTTATGCCCAATTAAATAAGTATTTGTACCCTCTCCTGTAAAGACTCCTCCATTTGGAGCAGTTATTTTTTTTATTAATTTAATCATTAGTGATTATCATAACCCTCATCACCAGGCAAAAGTCCTACCCAATTACCATTCTCTTTAAAAAACTTTGGAAGTATTGGCGGTATGTCTTCATTTGTTAATTCTTGTTGATGTATTAATAACTCATGAATTGAGCTATAACCAATGCATTGCTCAAGATTCTTAATTGTTGGCATTATCATATTCATCTCTCCAGCATAAGCCTTTTTTATAGCATCTTCTGGAGATATCCATAAACTATTAACTAATTCATTGCCATCATGTATGCCTGTTTGATTATCTGGCAAACACGCTATAAAAAATCTTGTATCAAATCTTTTTACCTCTAATGCTGGAGTGATCCAATGAGAAAAGGGCGCAATATTTTCTGTTAATAGCTCAAGCCCTTCCAGCTCACAAATATCATAAAAAGTAATTTTTCCTTCTAAAAGATCTTTTCTATATTGCTGATACTTGCTCTTCTCGCTTCCATTTAGGTTTAATTTTGAGCCATCTTTTTTTTCTGCTAGTAATATTCCAACCTCCTCAAAGCACTCTCTAACGCATGCTATCCAATAACTAAGTCCATTATTGTTTATGCCTAAAAGAGTTGATGCAGCTTCGTCTGAAATACTCTTACATAATGAATGTGCTCTAGAATCTGAATCACTTTCATCAATCTTACCGCCAGGAAAAACAAATAAATTACCAAAAGGGGGTTTATTAGATCTTTCGACCATAAATACCTCTATACCCTTTTCCCCATCCCTAATTACAAGAACAGTTGCTGCTGGAGTTATTATTTCATTACTCATATATTTAATTAATTATATTTAATAGCTTAGAATACGTGCAATGAAAGTTACTGACAATCTCAAAAATGATATTTCTAATGCGCCTGAATGGTTTTTCAAATCTATAGAAAGTCAGGTAAAAAAGAAAAAAATCACTTCGGCGGATCATGTTATTAGTTATCAGACATGGGGAAATAAGAAACATAAAAATATTTTATTCTTTATTCATGGAACTGGAGCGCATATGCGGTGGTGGGATCCAATAGCTCCGCAATTTTCAAAAGATTCTTATGTTATTGCAATTGATCTTCCTGGAATGGGGGATTCAGCTCATAGGGAAAACTATAGTTTTGAATGCTTTGCCAAAGCTATTATTGATATTTTAAATCATGAAGAATTATTAGAATTAGATAAAAATATAATCTTTGTTGGTCATTCTCTTGGTGGCCATGTGGCTGGTTTTGTTGCCAGTGAACATCCAAGAATAGTAGATTATCTTGTTATGATAGATACACCAATTAGACCACCTGATTATGATTATGCAAAGCATAAGAGCACTGGGCCGCTGAGAATGATTAAATACTATGAGGATAAAGAATCTATTATCAATAGATTTAGATTAATGCCTGCTCAAGAATGTGAAAATGATTGGTATTTAAGATACATTGCTGAGCATTCTATTTATCAAACTAATAAAGGTTGGCGATGGAAATTTGATGATACTTTATTTTGGAAGCTTGGTCGCCTTTCAGAATATAAGTTTAATATTCAATGTTCTGCCCTTTATATTTATGGCGGCAATAGTATGTTGCTAGGATCAAAGATACTAACTTTTATGGAAAAAGAGTTTGAGAAAGTTATGGACTTCGTTGAAGTTCCAGGCGCTGCTCATCATGTTCCTTTAGATAAGCCTCTTGAAATAGTTGCTATAATTAAATCAACTATATCTAAATGGGAAAATAAGTAATGAATGAAATTTTAGCAATTATTTTTTTATTATTTGCTGTCATATTACCTTTCTCAAAGAAATTAATACTCATTGGATTCCAGTTATTTCTTGATAAAAAAATAAACTTAAAATTAATAGGATTATTAGCTCTAATTATTGGGGGGCTATTACTTTACGTTGTTGATTTTTCTTGGTCAGATAGAATATGGAAAAATACTATATTTGTCTTTGGTGTAATTTCAATTTTAAGAGGTCTTGTTGCTATATTTTTTGAAAATCTAGTTTATAAATTTGCCGAAATATTCTCCAATAACTACTATAAATTCTCTATTACTCTGAGCGTATTTTTTTTAGGCCTTGCTTTACTTATGGTTTCACGAGATTATCTTGGTCCTCTTAAAAATATAGATGATTGTGTATCAGATCAATTGATAACTATATATTGCGAATTTACTAACCCTGAAGATATAGCCCTCCTCCCAGATAATGAATTTTTATTACTATCTGAATTTGGTGGTATAAAGCCGTATGAAGAAAAAGATGGACAAGGATCTTTTGCGCTTTTAAGGCTTAAAGATAACAAGAGAATAGATCCAAAAATAATATTTTCAAATAATACCTGGGGAGATCCTAAATGCACAAGGACTCCAGATGATGGGTTTGGACCTCATGGGATTGATCTAGTTACTCGAGTTGATGGTTCTATTCAAGTTGGATTTGTAAATCATTATCCATTTGAATCAATTGAATTCTTTGAATTAAATAAAAATGATTCTAAATGGGAAATGACCTGGAGAGGTTGTGTAAATACGCCCGAGCATAACTATTTTAATGATCTAAGTTTAAGAAGAGATGGAACCTTTTATGCAAGTCATATGTATAAAAGGATCATAACTATAAATGAATGGTTAAGTGCAGCATTATTCAAGTATGCAACTGGTTATGTTGTAAAATGGGACAAGATGTCTTTCACTAAAGTGCCGAATTCGGATGGAAGCCAGCCTAATGGTATAGGCCTTGATGAAACTAATGAGCTTTTATATATAAATCATAATCTAGGAGATAAATTAGAAGTCGTTGATCTTATTAATAACCAAATTATTGGGACTTATAGAATTAATTCTCCAGACAATATGGTCATAACAGATGATTCAATCTGGCTTACTTCGCTTGATCATGAAACCTTAGATGCAATGCCTTGCGCTGAAAGTGAAAGCATTAATTGTTCTTTGCCTTTCTCAATTCATGAAATTGATAGGGTTTCGCTTGAAAGAAAGAATTTATATAGATTCCAAGAAACAGTATTTGGTTTCCCTACTACTGCTTATCCTATTAATGAGACTATATATATAGGATCATTTCACTCTAACAGACTGGCATCTTTTACTTTAGATTAAT
Organism: uncultured SAR86 cluster bacterium; assembly: GCA_902557645.1. GTDB lineage: Bacteria > Pseudomonadota > Gammaproteobacteria > Magnimaribacterales > D2472 > MED-G78. The sequence goes on along the minus strand of CACEAP010000002.1, from coordinate 205,955 downwards.
CTTTGAAACCATTATTCCTTAGTGATGAAGTAAAACTATATGAAGCTGAATATTTCCATCAGGGTAATTCAGATAAGCAACTGATGCTTAAGGCTGCAAAAGTTGCTACAAATTTTATTGCAAAGAACACCAGCTACAAAAAATTTATATGTGTATGCGGTCCTGGAAACAATGGCGGCGATGGATACTATATAGGAATCAATCTATCCAAGATGGGTTTTGATGTGAAAATCATTGATGCTATAAAAAATAAAGAAAAAAGCTTATTGTGTAAAAATGCTTTTAATATTGCGTTTAACGCAAACCTTATTCATGAACCATCTGTTTTAGATAACAATCAAAAGAATGTAGCAATAATTGATGCTATTTTTGGCACCAGTTTAAAAGGCTCCGTCAGTCCTAGTATTTCTATGCTTATAAATAAGATGAATAACTTTGATGAAATTTTTTCAATTGATTTACCATCAGGCATTGATCCTGATTTAGGAATTTCATATGGCACACATGTTAATGCAAAGAAAACAATAAGTTTTGTTGGAAGGAAAGTTGGATTAAGTCTTAATGAGGGTAAAATCTCATCTGGCAAACTATATTTTGATAACCTAGATTTAGATATGCAAACTCAAAGCAAAGCTCTCGCAATTTCTTATAACTTCGAGGATGTAAAAGACTTAACACCCAGAAGATTGAATGATAGCCATAAAGGAAACCATGGTAAGACTGTAATATTTGGTGGGGATATAAAAATGGGTGGAGCCGCAATAATGGCAGCTGAAATGAGCTTAAAATCAGGCTCTGGCTTAGTTTCGCTTATTACACAGCCTCTCCATGTAAAAGCCTCACTGATACGTAATCCTGAAATTATGACAATAGGCTGCGAGAGACCAAATGGATTTAAGCTTGATCCGGATAATAATACTTTTGTTTGTGGTCCTGGGTTAACTGATAGTAATTGGTCAAAAGGCATTATTGAGTTACTTATAAACTATTCTGCAAAAATTAACGGATCTATTATTTTAGATGCGGGCGCTCTTAGATACTTGGCTAAAAATAATAATTGTTTAGAAAATAATGACAGTCCTATTATTCTGACGCCTCATCCTGGCGAAGCTGCAGATTTATTAAATACTTCAATAAAAGAGGTTCAACAGGATCGAGTTAATTCTGCAAAAAAATTAGTAGAAATGTATTCCGCAACAGTTGCGCTTAAGGGTTATGGAACAATTATTGCAAATAAAGAAGAACTTTATATTTGTGAAGAAGGAGGTCCTGAGCTCGCAACTGGAGGTACAGGAGATATTCTAGTGGGTCTTATTGGAGGTCTTATATCACAAGGACTTTCATCATTAAATGCTTGTTTATTAGCAGTAGCAGCCCATGGGAAAGCTGGCTCTCAGTTTAAGTTAGAAAATGGGATGAATGGACTTGCTGCTTCAGAATTAATACCGTACATAAGAAAAACTTTAAATAAAAAAGATGATTGAATATACTCTCAAAGACGAGAAAGCTACATTAGAGTTTGGAGCAAAATTAGCCAAAATCATAAATGAATCTGATAATGCTTCACTAGAATTTCATCTGCAAGGAGACCTTGGAGCTGGCAAAACTACATTAGTTAGAGGTATTTTAAGTGCTCTGGGCTGGCATGGCTCTGTTAAAAGCCCTACATATACTATTTGTGAAGAATATGAACTTAATCAATTTCTTGTTCTTCATATTGATTTATATAGAACTGAAGTAGATGAAGATATTGATATGCTTGAACTCAACAGGGAGCACAAAAATAAAAAACTAATTTTTATAGAATGGCCTGAAAAACTGCAAGGAAAAAGATTATGCAACATGAAAATAGAAATGTCGCATCAACATAATAGTAGGAAAATTGAATTAATAGGCGATACAATCCTACTAGAAAACTTAAGAAGTTAAAATTTATAAAAAATGAAAAAACTAATTTTTATATACAGCATTTTTTTTATTTGTATTGAATCATCTAGCGCAAATTTAGTTAAATTTTCCTCAATACAAGAGTTACCATCTGGCGAAATAAGCATTAATTTCAAGCTTGATAAAGTTGCATTAATTAATTCTTATGCTTTAAACGAGCCATCAAGACTTGTAATCGATATTAAAGATTCTGAATTGTTTGAAGAATCGGAAACTCGTCAGAATTATCCAATAAAGAAAATCCGCACTAATCAAGATGGTACCTCTTCAAAAATAGTTCTTGATTTATATGAATCAATCTATTGGCAAAAACCTACTCAAGAACAAACTAAAAATGGAGTACTTCTTAATTTATCACTTAAAAAAGATAAAAATCTTAAAAAAAGTACCAGAGACATTATTGTTGCTATTGATGCTGGCCATGGAGGTAAATATCCGGGTGCAGTTGGGCCAAATAATATTTTAGAAAAAGATGTAACCCTGCTTATATCAAAAGAGTTAGAAAGGACTCTAAGAGATACTAAAGGCTATAAACCATTGATGATAAGAGACGGGGATGAAACCATTAATTTAAATGATAGATATCAAAATGCTAGAAAGTATGGGGCAGATATTTTTATTTCAATTCATGCAGATGGTTTTAGGCTTTCATCAGTAAAAGGTGCTTCTGTTTTTATCTGGTCAGACGAAGCCTCAAGCACAATCGCAAGAAATCTTTCAGACAAGCAAAGAAAACGCATTCAAGCTGATATCAAAAACTTACTGCCTAGTGATTTTGATGAAGATATGGCAAGAAAAACATATCCAGAAACCTATAAAAATAAGATAAATCAAAGCAAGATTTTGGGAACAAAGATTTTAGAACAACTTAAAAGAGATCCTTTTACTAAAATTCATAAGCAAAATGTCGAATTTGCTGATTTCAGAGTTCTTAAATCTATTGATATACCATCTGTTCTTGTTGAGTCTGGTTTTATTACTAACCCTGAAGATGCAAATAGGCTAAAAGGAAAACCAGGAAGAAGAATGATTGCAAGATCAATATTTCTTGGAATTCATAATTATTTTCAAGAAAATCCTATTGTTGGAACCTATATAGATAATAATCCCAATCACCTAAGTTATGAAATTCAAAGAGGTGATGTGTTATCAGAAATTGCTATTAGATTTGGTGTAACAATTGATCAAATATCAAGAATTAATAATCTAGAAAATAATACTATTTATCCAGGCCAGACAATAAAGATAAAGATTTAGTTAAAGTCGATAGGGTCAATATCAAAATACCATTTAACTTTTTTAGTTTCTTTCCATGAACCTGCTAAAAAAATAATATTTTTAATAAGTTTATTTAAATCTATTTTAGATGAGGCCTGAATGATTGAATGATGTCTAAAATTTCCTCTGCTTTTTGCAATAATAGATGGAATTGGCCCAATTATTGACATATCTGATTTTAATTTAATGCTATTGCTAGCCTGATTTAGAAAATTAATATTATTTTTTGCTAAAGGTGATGTTGTTCTTAGTAAGGCTATTGCAGAATATGGTGGATGGCAAAGCTCTTTTTTTTGTTTAAGATTATTTAATGCAAAATTAAGATAATCACCAGATTTTAACTCTAACAAATTCTTATCTTCAGGATACCTAGTTTGAATAATCACTTTGCCGTTATTTTCCTTTCTTCCGACTCGACCAGAAACTTGAATTAATAACTGAGATATTTTTTCTAAACTATTTATGTCCGGACTAGTAATGCCAGAATCACAATTTAATATTATGCCAAGCTCAACTCTTGGAAAATCGTGCCCCTTAGCAAGCATTTGGGTTCCTACTAAAATAGCTGATTCAGATTTATGAACCATCTCAAGGATTTGTTTTAATGAGCCTTTTTTCTTAGTGGTATCATGATCTAAACGAATAATAGTTGTGCCTTTAAAATAGTTTTCAAGAAATAATTCTATTCTTTCTGTACCTGATCCTTGAAGATTTAAGGAAGAACTATTGCATGCTGGGCATTTGTTGGGTATTCCATATGCAGAATCACATCTATGGCATATCAATCTATTTAACCCATGATGAAATACTAGGCGAGCATCGCAAGAAGAACATTCAGCTGTCCATCTGCAACTACTACATTCATAAAGTGGAGAAAAGCCTCTTCTATTGATAAATATAAGAACCTGTTTATTTTCTTTTAACGTATTTGTAATTGCATCAAGTGATTCTTTTGCTATACCTGATTCTAGCTGTGAATCATTTATGTCTAAGGTTATAAACCCAGGAGGCTTGGATCCATTTGCTCTTTTTAAAAGTTTGGTCTCTTTATATTTTTTTTCTTGTACTAATCTCAAGGTCTGAAGAGATGGCGTTGCTGTGCCTAATACTATTGGGATGCCCTCTACTTGAGCCCTTTTAATACCTAGATCTCTGGCTGAAAATCTAAAGCCTTCATGCTGTTTATAGGATTGGTCATGTTCTTCATCTACTATAATCACTCCTAATTTATTTAGAGGGCATAAAACTGCAGACCTAGTTCCAATAACTATTTTAAGCTCGCCACTCTTTGATCTTTCCCAAATGTCATACCTTTGCTTTGCTGTCTTTCTTGAATGATAGATTCCAATATTGTCTCCAAACCTACTAATAAATCTATCTTCAAGCTGGGGGGTCAAAGAAATCTCAGGAACAAGAATTAAAACTGATTTTCCTTGAGATAAGTAGGTATCGGTTAATCTCAAATAAATTTCTGTTTTTCCTGATCCTGTTACCCCATAAAGCAAACAAGGATCAAATCCATCTAATTTATTTAGTATCCTTAAAGACTCTGTTTGCTCTTTATTTAATGTAATTTTTTTATCATTAGAAAAAGTTTTGTATTCGGGTTGAATATTTCTAGAATGAATATTTCTTTTAACTGGCTTGCGTAAGATAGGTGGGCAAAAAGTATCAAAAACTTCTCCTATTGGGTGTTGATAATAATCTGCTAACCAGAATAAAATCTCTATATCATTTGAATTAAAAATAGGCTCTTCATCTAAGATTTCAGATATCTGAATAGTGCGAAAATTAGGTTTCTTTAAGACCTCTTTAGCAATATGGCCAACTACTTTTTTCTTCCTAAATTCTACTAAAACCCTTGATCCAACTTGAATACTTTCTTTACATTCATATGTGAAAGTTTCCCTTACAGGAATAGGTATTGCCACATCATAATAAAAAATATTCATGTTTTAATTGAAAAGATCGACTTATTTGTTATAGTTCTCATCCAAATTTAGGTTTTATTATGAAAAACGATATACATCCAGAATACCGCGAAGTTTTATTCCATGATATTGGTGTAGATAAGTATTTCATTATTCGTTCAACACTTCAGACAGATAAAACCAAAAAATGGGAAGATGGTAAAACTTATCCCTATTACACTGTTGAAATATCCTCTGCTTCTCATCCTTTTTACACTGGTAAACAAAAAATCATTGATACTGGTGGAAGAGTTCAGCGGTTTGAAGAGAGATTTGGTAAAAAGAAATAATTTCACTTTATACCTGAACTCCCAAACCCCCCTTCTCCTCTTTCTGTTTTTTCAAAATCATCAACAATATTAAAATTTGCTTGAATAACAGGCACTATTACCATTTGCGCTATTCTGTCACCTGAAGAAATGGTGAAATCTTCTTGTGATCTATTCCAAGCTGGAACCATTAGTTCACCCTGATAATCTGAATCTATAAGACCAACTAAATTGCCCAAAACAATACCATGCTTTGATCCCAAGCCTGATCTAGGGATAATTAAAGCTGTGACATCGACGTCTTTAATGTGCATTGCAAATCCCAATGGTATTAGCACTGTGGAGCCTGGTGTTAAGGTTATCGAGTCCTCTAAACAGGCCCTTACATCCATGCCTGCTGAGCCAATGGTTTTATATTCAGGAAGGTTTATTTCTTTACCAATTCTTGAATTTAGTATTTTTACTTTTATATCTATCAAGATTTTAAGTCTCTAGGTTTTTTAAAAAAAATTAGCTCTGTATTTGCATCTTCTACTTTCTCCCATTCTAAATCTATTTGCAAGCAAGCTATTGCAGATGTTGCAAAATTTCTGAAATCTTTTTTTGTTAATCGTCTGAGTAAATTATGTAGCGATGGATTATGCCCAATTATAACCAAAGTATTTATTTTCTTAGGATTAGCTTTAATGATATTAATTAACTCAGTATTCCCTGCATGATATAAACCATTTTTAAATATGGTTGTACTTCTATAAGTATTACTAAAAATAATATCGTAAGTCTGTTGCGTTCTATTAGCAGGGCTGCATAAAATTAAATCAGGTTCAAAGCCTGTATTAAAAAAAAATTTCTCCATTAATAATGCGTCTTTTATCCCTCTTTTTGCTAAAGGTCTTTCAAAATCTGTGAGATAGGTATTATTCCAACTAGATTTTGCGTGCCGAATTAATATTAAATGCTTCATATAAATTGTTATTAGTATTGCTATGTTCTCTTCTGTTCTATAAAATCGCGGTTCTATGAGTAAAATATGTCAAGTAACAGGTAAGATACCACAGTCTGGGAATAACGTTTCTCATGCTAATAATAGGACTAAAAGAAAGTTTTTTCCAAACCTTCATACACATAAATTCTGGGTTGAATCAGAAAATAGATTCGTTAATCTAAAGGTTTCTGCAAAAGGAATGCGTATTATAGATAAAAAAGGCATTAGCGAAGTATTAAAAGAAATTCGCGCTCGTGGCGAAAAAATCTAGTTAAATTAAATCTTTATTTGTATCCAACTTCTTGAGCTAAAAGCACTGCGTCTTTTTGTAATGAGCCTAGTTTTTCTACTGAAATAAGATCTTCTTTAAATGGTCCCCAGCTTTCTAGAGGTTTGCCCACTTTAATACCAGGCATGACTGGGAATTCTTTATTAGCGCCAGCATAAGTCTCTTGAGCATCAGCAGATGAAAGCCATTCAAGTAACTTTATTGCCTCAGCTTTATTTTTAGAAAATCTAGTTACTCCTGCTCCTGAAATATTTACATGGGTTCCTCTATTTTCTTGATTTGCCCAATGCAATCTAAGATTTGAGTATGCAGGATCATCTGCTAATCTTGCTAAATAATATGTATTTACAATAGTCACTCCACATTGACCAGCAGAGACAGCTTTTAAAACTTGTGTGTCACTTGAGAACACCTCTGTAGCAAGATTATTTACCCACCCTCTTACAATCATTTTAGTTTTTTCGTATCCCATGGAATCTATCATGCTTGCCATTAATGACCTGCTATAAACTTTTGTTGAAGTCCGAAGACATAGTTTATTATTCCAAAGGGGGTAAGCTAAATCTTCATATGAGGATAGATCTGCGCTAGATACAGAATCTGCTGAATAGATAATCGTTCTAGCTCTTTTTGACAATCCAAACCATTTACCGCTTGGATCGCGAAGATGTTGAGGAATATTTCTTTTTAAGATTAGTGAATCTACGGATTCAAAAATTCCCTTTTCTCCTGCTTGCCATAAAACTCCAGCATCAACTGTCATAAATATGTCTGCCTGAGTTTTATCTCCTTCAACTAAAATCCTCTCCATGAGTTGAGGAGCTTTCCCGGATAACAGTCTAACCTCAATACCAGTTTTCTCTTTATATTCTTCAAGAAGTGGTTCTATAAGTTGAGGTTGTCTTGAAGTATAAATTGTTAATGGTTCTAGATTTGTTTCATTATTACAAGAAACTAATATTGTTGATATTAATAATAATTTTATAAATTGCATTTAAAGGCTTAAATTAATTAGATCTCAAATGATAATGATTCTCATTTAAAAAGCAACTTAACATTTATAGTTTATGATTTCCGGATGCATGGTTAATAAAAAAAGCCTTAATAAATAAAGTCTTATTAAAAAAAGTTAGCCCAAAATTTCTTAAAATTCTTATGTATATATTGCTAGAACCAAATAGACTTACAAAACCATCCATTGCTTTCAGCATAATCTCATTCATTGATTTTCTTCTTAATTCATAGCTTTTAAGAACTCTATATGAATTAATTGAATAGCCCTTTTTATATGCTGATATAAGCTCTTCACATAATATATCTGCATCAGAGAAACCTAAATTAATGCCCTGACCTGCCAGTGGATGCAGTGAATGTGCTGCATCTCCTACTACAACAACTCCTTCTTTCATATAAGATTTAAGATGATGGGAAGAAAGTGGAAAGCTTACGATCTCTGACTTTATTATAAATTTTGAATCCAGCATAGATTCAATGAGTCTAATATTACTGCTAACAAAATTCTGTGGTGAGGAGTCTAGTATTTTGTTTGAAACAGACCATACAACTGAGAATATATTTTTATTCGAAGAATTAACTGGCATTAAAGCAAAAATTCCCTTATCTGTGAATAATTGATGTGCTGTTGATGTATCCTTGTCTGATTTATCTTCAACTAAAAAAGTAAATGCTGTTTGATCATAATCTTCTTTACGAGATATAAAATTTGATAGTCTTGCTACCGGAGAATTTCGTCCATCTGAACCAATTAATAGCGGAGTATCTAATAGTGTTTTATCGGCTAAAGTTATTTTGGATAAATCCTCAAAGGCTTCTATAGAAGAAATTTCATTTTCAAAATGAATTGAGGATTCTGCTAATTGTTGCATTTTTATCAATAAGTCATTGAACATAATTACATAAGCAAGTGACTCTTCACCAATGTCTTTTGCAGAAAATTCAATTTTTCCAGAGCCATTTCCATCTGCTACTTTAATTAAATTAACATTTGCTAACTCTAGATTCATCCCTATATCTGAAAGAAGTTTTAGAGTATTCGGATTGAGAGAAATGGTTCGAATATTTTCTAAATTAGCTTTGAGCTTTTTATTTCGCTCAATAATTATTGAATCAACACCAGCCTGTTTTAATCTTGCGTGAATATAGCAGCCTATAATGCCTCCACCTGAAATTACGACAGGATTGTTCATAATTTTGCTAAGCCATTAAGGCTTCTATTTCACTTGGATCAGATGGAACTTTTTCAGTTAAATTTATATTTCCTGATTTGGTAACAAGAATATCGTCTTCTATTCTAATGCCAATACCTTGCCATTTTTTATCGACATCTGCATCATTGCTTATATAAATTCCTGGCTCTACTGTTGTTATCATCCCAGCCTTAAATTTCATGTACTCACCGTCTTCCATATAATCTCCAGCATCGTGGACATCTAAACCCATCCAGTGTCCAAATTTATGCATATAAAAATCTTTAAATGCACCTTCTTTATGCAATTCATCGACATCGCCATTGAGGATCCCAAGATCAACCAAGCCTTGAGTGATAGCTCTTTCAGAAGCGATTTGTGGATCCATTACACTCTTTCCAACTTTGACCATCTCTATGGCTGTATGAAGTGCATTTAAAACTATATTATATATAGCAAGCTGCTCAGCAGAAAACTTGCCACTTACAGGAAATGTTCTTGTAATATCAGAAGCATACATTTCATATTCACAACCAGCGTCAACTAGCAATAAATCTGAATTATTGAGATCTTTATTATTATCAACATAATGAAGCACGCATGCGTTATCCCCACCAGCAACTATAGGCGTGTATGCTGGGAATCTTCCGCCCTGCTTTGCAAACTCGTATAAATATAAAGCCTCTATAGACTGCTCATTCATTCCAGGCTTAACTGCCTTCATTGCTTCAATATGAGCATCTGCTGAAATTTCACAAGCTTTCTTAATTATTGAAATTTCTTCATCATCTTTGATTAATCTTAAATTTCCAATTAAAGAGGATCCATCTGCAATATCTATAGGTTTGTTATGTCTACCTTTTATATTTGAAACTGTTTTGTTCCAATTTATAACCAGTTGATCAAAGCCATCTTTCTTTCCAAATGGATAAAAAACCTTATCCATACCCTTTATTAAATCTGGAAGTTCAGAATCAATTTGATCATTATTAAATGAATTATCAAATAAAAAGTTTTCTTTTGCGCCTTCAGGCCCTTGTCTAAAGCCATCCCAAATTTCCTTTAACTTATCTTTTTTAGGAACGAATATAGAAGAAGAAACTTTCCCATTAGAGTTTACTATGAGCATAGTTGAACCTGCCTCACTGAAACCAGACAAATAATAAAAATTACTATCCTGCCTAAAGTTATAAGACGAATCTGAATTTCTATACTTTAGATCAGCGCCAGGAATAATAATTGCACTATCCTTGGGCAGTAGATTGCCTAAAATATGTCTTCTTTTTTGATATACTTTCATCATAAGTGTAATTTTACTCTTTTAAATTAAACTTCCCAACTACTGTTGGTCGTTTTAAACTAAAAAACATGAGTGAGCCTGAAAAAAATACAGTTTTGTCTGACTTAAATATTAAGGTCAATAAACTTATTAATAGATTTGAAGAGCAAAAAGGAATCATTGATTCCTACATTAAAAAAGAAAGAGACTGGAAATCTTTAAAATTTAAATTTACAAAAAAAATCGATTTGCTAACAGAAGAATTGTCTGAATTAAAGGCTGAAAAAGGAAAAGATGAGTGATTTAGAAGTAGTTTCATTAAAAATATTTGGAAGAGATATTAGTCTTTCCTGCCCTGCAGAGGAAAAACCTGCTTTATTAAATGCAGCTGAATTATTAAATACTGAGTTAAATGGCATTGAAAATAAAAGTAACGCCTTGATCCTTGCTGGACTCAACCTTGCTAATAAATTTCTACAAAATAATTCTTCATCAGCATCAAGTCCGGAAGATGCTCATAAACTTCAAATAATGTTGCGAGACATTGAAGAAGTTCTAGAAAAATAATTTTCTGCTTTCCATAAAGCTTATATTTATTTATTATAAGTTTACATTCTGGTTCATTTGCCAATGTGTTAATTAATTTTGAACCGATATTAAATTATCCGGTGATAATCCAATGTCGTTGTTGAGCATTACCTTTATAAAAGGGAAGCCTGATTCGATAAGAAGTTCACCACCTGTCCTTTCGGTTCAGGTATAGCACATAGCGGTGAAGTGGTTTGTGGATTCGCTGAATCTTTATGATAAAAACTAAATTTAGAAAATCTCTTAAACATCAATTGTCTTTAATGTCTGAGAGTGAAATCATAAAGAAATCAGCGAATATTCAATTAAGATGCATTAACTATATAAATTCTGTCGAACATTATAACGTTCTTGTTTATATGCCTTTTAGAAGTGAAGTAAGGACTAATATTTTAAGAGAAGAATTATTGAGCAATAAAAAAGAGGTTTATATACCAAAAATATTGCGTGGTAATACACTCTGCTTTAATAAATATATTGATGGTGATGATCTTGTTTTAAATAAATTTAATATTCCAGAATCAGTTCAAGAAGATAAATTATTGCCTCAGAATTTTGATCTAATAATTTTACCTCTTATTGGTGTTGATCGGTATGGAAATAGACTTGGCTATGGTGGTGGGTATTATGATAGAGCTTTGCAATATATTAATAATCTAGAAAAACCAAAGATAATAGGCCTAGGCTACCATTTTCAAATAATAAAAAATATTTTTGGAGAAAATCACGATGTGAAGTTCGATTTAGTATTTACAGAAAAAGATATTATTTCTTATTGATTAAATTTATGGATAGAAAAATTAATATAAACAGCTAGAATTAGTGCCAAGGAAATATTTATTTGAAAAACTCTTACATAACTTTATTACTTCTTCTATCGTTTGAATCATATTCTCTAAATATTGATGGGGTTCTTGATGAACCGGAGTGGAAAGAGGCTCATACAATCGCAACATTTTACAATGTGTATCCCTATACATTAGAAATTTCACAAAAAAAAACAAATGTAAAAATATTTACAAATGAAAATGGTATCTATGTTGGTTTTACAAATACTCAGGATCCTCAATCAATGGGTTCATACAAGCATGTCCGAGATGAGTGGAATACTAAAACTGACAGAAATGCATTTGTTGTAGATTTCGATGGTGATGGAAATACTGCATATACATTTATGCTTTCATTAGGTAACTCATTATTAGATTCAACTATAAGAAATGGAAATGACCAAAGTTATGACTGGAATGGAGACTGGATTGGTTATACAAAAATAAATAAAGAAAATTGGGTTTCAGAGATTTTTATTCCTTGGTCAATAGGTAACATGATCCCAATTACAGGAAAACGAAAAATAAAATTTGGTGCATTTAGATACACAGCTTTTGATGGAAATCTAATTGGTACAGCAAAAACACATCCTGAAAGAGACAAATATATGTATCAGCTTGATGAGTATGAAATAGAAAGCTATCCAGCTAAAAAGAATATTAATTACTTCCCTTATGTTGTTGCAGCAAAAGATTCTGTTACAAATAATGAAATTAATAAAATTGGTGTTGAGATCTTCTATAACACTGGGACAGGAAAACAAATAAATGCAACGGTAAATCCAGACTTTGGACAAGTGGAAAGTGATGATGTTGTTGTGAACTTTTCTGCTGAAGAAACTCTTTATGGAGAAAAAAGAGCTTTCTTCAATGAAAATCAGACTATCTTTGATATTACTGATAGAGATAGATTAAAGGTAATGCACACAAGAAGAATTGGATCAAGGCCTTCATATGACTGCAGTTCATCTTCAAATGAGGAATTATGTAATGATTCAAAGCAAGAATATTCTGACCTTGACTATGCAATAAGATACACACAAAAGGAAGGAGGAACTGAATATGGATTTTTCACTGCAAGTGAACAAGATGAAGAGTTTTCATTAGGCAGATCCTATTATGCGGGAAGGGTTAAAAGTGAAAATAATAATAGAACTCTTGGTTATATGGTTACTTACACCGATGATCCTATTATAGATCGAACAGCTATAGTTAATGCCTTTGATTATGACCATATTGTTAATAATAAACTTAGAGTTTCTTCTATATTGCTTCATGCAGATGCAGACGATAAAAATTCTATAGGTTTTAAGGGGAGTATGAGGTATAAACCAACTAAAGATGATAGTCACAACCTTGGGTTTCACTATTATGGCGATGATCTAGATATTAGTGATATGGGCTATCTTCAAAAAAATGACTGGGTTTCATTTGGTGGCCGATCTTCATTTGATAGATATTTTGCTAATGATTCAAAATTAAAAAATATTGAATACTCAATTAGATATGGGCATCAAAGCGATACAAAAAGTAACACGATTGAGAACTTTATAAATCCTAAAATTGAAATAGAGTTAAAAGATACAAATACATTTAATTTTTGGACTACGTTCAAATCATCTGGAAAAAATACAACTATTACAAGGAAGAATATTTTATCGCCTTTTGTAAAAAGACCTGCTAGATATAATTTTGGTGGCAGCTATGATTCTAAGAATTTTTCTAATTTTGCCATAGGAGCAAAATTAAATTTTGAGCGAGGTAGTAAAAATAATTCATGGGAATCTAAGGGATATAAAAAAACATGGGCTGAAGCAGCATATTATTTCTTTCCAAAAGATTTCTTAACAATGAGATTGGGTTTTAATCTAAGAGATCAAAAAGAATGGTTAAAATGGATAGATGCTAATCATCTTGCTGCATACGACGCTACTGAGAAATTTTTATCTTTTAATCTTAATTATTTTAAAGGGAATAAGCATGAGATAAGGCTTAAAGGTCAATTTGTTGCATTAAATGCTATTAACCCAGTCAGTTTGATATCAGACGAAAATGGGTACCTAACGCAAAGTGATAAAATCGTTAATTCTTTTAATGTGGGTGAAGCTGCTTTTCAAATTAGGTATAAATATGAGCTAGCGCCTCTATCAAATCTTTATATTGTATATAGTCAAGGCGGGAGCATTTATGAGGAAAATATTGATTCTGATAGCTCTTCAATAATTGAAGATTCATGGAATAACCCATCTGGTAAGATATTTGCTATTAAACTGAGACTAAGATTTTAATATTTAATTATCTTAAAAAATCTTGATAAGCGTTATTAGAAGTTTCCTCAACAAAATTATACTCTGAGCTTTTTAAATGCGCCTCAAGTTTTTTACTGCTTTTGTTATTATCTTGAATTCCTATAAGCACTTTTGCAAATGCAGCACCTAAATTTCTGTAATGAAATAAAGATATATTCCAATTTGTTCCAAAATCCCTAAGGAAATTTATAAGGGCATCAGGTTTTTGCGGAAACTCACTTCTAAATATTCTTTCTGAAGAATTAGTTGAATTGCTATTATTTCTTCCTCCAACCATATGACGAAGATGATCATTAGATATTTCATTTTTTGTTAAATCATTAAACTTAAATTTTGATTTCTTTAACTTATCTTTTAATGTTTTAAATGACTCCTCTGTTTTAGTCTTAATGCCAACTAAAACAAAAGCTTTTATATCATCAGACATTCGATAATTAAATTCAGTTATTTGAGCTTTGCCAAAAATTCTACACAATCTTAAGAAGCTTCCTGGTTTCTCTGGGATTTGAATACTTAATATTTTTTCTCTATTTTCTCCAAGCTCAGACCTTTCTACAATGTAGCTTAGCCTTTCAAAGTTAACATTAGCTCCACTACTTATAGCTAATAATCTTTTGTTTTTAATCTTTTTACTATATTTTTTTAGTCCGGCTAGTGCTAAAGCGCCTGCTGGTTCAGAAAGTACTCTTGTATCCTCAAAAATATCCTTTACTGCTGCGCATACCTCATCAACACTTACAGTTATTACTCCATCAACACATTCCTTTATAACATCAAAATTATTTTTACCTACTTGTTCAACAGCAACGCCATCTGCAAAGAGTCCTACCTCTCTTAATCTAACCCTCTTATCAAATTTTATAGCTTCAAGTAAACAAGCTGAGTCTTCAACTTCAACGCCATATATTTTAGTTCTCTTGTTGTTCTGGGCTATCCATGCAGAAACTCCAGCTAAAAGACCTCCCCCGCCTACTGGTAAAAAAATTGCATCATAATTTTTATCATATTCTAGAATTTCTTTACCAATAGTTCCTTGACCAGCAATAGTATATTGATCATCAAAGGGATGAATAAATTCTATAGTCTTAGTTTTTGCGATCTTTAATGCAGCTTTTACTGCCTGATTAAAGCTATCGCCCTCTAAAATAATCTTAGCGCCAAAATTCTTTACTGATCTAATTTTTATATCTGGAGTTGTTATTGGCATGACAATTAAGCATGGAATTTTTAATTTATTACATGCAAAGGCAACTCCCTGTGCATGATTTCCTGCCGAAGCTGCTATGACTCCTTTCTTCTTTTGACTAGGAGTTAAGCTAATAATTTTGTTATATGCGCCTCGGTTTTTAAAAGAAAACACGGGTTGCAGATCTTCCCTTTTAAGAAAAACTTCATTATTTGCCTTTGCAGACATATTTGTTGCATAAGTAATTGGCGTCTTTGTTGCAACATCATATACATTAGCATCGCTAATAAGTTTTAGATATTTCTTGGAAAACTTAAAGCTTCCTGTTTTATTAATTTTTAGTCTCAAAGTAATAGTCTTATTAAATTTCTAGTATTATACATTCATGAGTGCCTCAAAAATCAATGTTGCTAAACAAGCTATGGAATTTATTCGAGATAAACTAACATCATCGATGATCATAGGCATTGGCACAGGGTCAACTGTTAATTGTTTTATAGATGAACTAGGAGAGAGTTCTCATTTGTTTAAAGGGGCAGTTTCGAGCTCAAATGCATCTTCTAAACTTTTAAAATCTAAAGGCATTGAAGTCTTTAGTTTAAATGATGTAAACGGAATTGACTTTTATATAGATGGTGCAGATGAGGTTGATAAAAATAATAATCTTATTAAAGGAGGCGGTGCCGCGCATACAAGAGAGAAGATAGTTGCTGCAGCTGCAAAAGATTTTGTTTGTATAGTTGATAAATCAAAATTAGTAAATGAGCTTGGAAGTTTCCCTTTACCAATAGAAGTTATACCAGAGTCAAGAAGTTTAGTTGCTAGGAAAATTGTTTCTCTTGGAGGAGTGCCTAAATTAAGAGTTGGAACTAGAACTGACCAAGATAATGAAATTCTGGATGTTACAGGTTTAGATTTATCGAACCCATTAGAGATAGAAAAAAAATTAAACTCAATAGCAGGTGTTGTAGATAATGGAGTTTTTAGTATAAATAAACCAACCAAGGTATTGGTTAGTAAAGTTTAAAGAAGTTTTTCTATAGCGCTTGTTAGCAATTCTGAATCTGGTTTTACTTTTGCTCTATAGCCTTTATAAACTTTTCCAGATCTATCAATAAGGTATTTATTAAAATTCCAATTTGGAACCATACCAGATTCTGCTGCAAGCTTCTTATAAAAAGGATGTGCTTTGCTGCCTCTTACCTTTGTAGTCGCAAACATTGGAAAATCTACACCATATTCTGTTGAACAGAACTCTGCTACTGATGCCTCTTCAGAATATTCTTGTCTAAAATCTCTTGAAGGAATTCCAACCACAACAAGACCATCATCTTTATACTTGTCATATAAACCCTGGAGGGTTTCATATTGATATGTGTAACCGCATTTGCTTGCAACATTTACAACTAAAATTACACTTCCTTCATATGTGCACATATTCATCTTCTTTGAGGAATCTAGAACCTTTAATTCAGAATCTAATAGATTTGAACAAGCAGACGAAGCCATTGAAGTTATTGCTATTAGCAACAGCATGGTGAGTTTCATAATGGAATAATACTATAGTATTGGTGTTATTGCGTATATAGAGCTTAGAAATAGCGACACTAAAACAAAAACTTCTAAATTATCAACATGTTTTTTCATATTAAAACCTTTTAATGAAAGAATGGAGGGCGAGGCCCTCCATATAATTCCAGAGGATGTCAGCTATCTAAATAGGGGGAGAGAGTTGCTGACAAGTGTTATTATGCATACTTATAATTATATATCAATACTTTTTATAAAATAAAATCATTATTTTTTATGTATAATGCATTTTCTAAGCTTTAACGGAGAAAAAATTGAAAGGAACAGTACATTACGAAGTAAAAGATGGTGTTGCGATACTAACTGTAGATAATCCACCAGTAAATCCCCTTAGTGACGGGGTAAGGGCTGGATTGGTTGATAATATAAAAAAAGCTGAAGAAGATGGCGATATAATCGGCGTTGTTCTTACGGGTGCCGGTAGATCTTTTATTGCAGGCGCAGATATATCTGAATTTGGTAAATCTCCTGATGGTCCAGGCCTAGACGAAGCATTTAAAAGTCTAGAATTCTGCTCAAAGCCTGTAGTTGCAGCTATAAACGGTTCAGCGCTAGGTGGGGGCTTAGAAACCGCTTTAGTTTGTAATTATAGAATTGCTGGTCCTGCAGCTTTTGTTGGCCTCCCAGAGGTCAATTTGGGTCTTTTACCAGGTGCTGGTGGGACTCAAAGGCTTCCAAGACTTGTTGGTCCTGCAGAAGCATTAAAAATGATGCTTACAGGGATGCATGTAAAAGCTAAAAAAGCTTTAGATATGGGTATTATTGATGAAATTTCTGATGATTTAATTAATGATTCAGTTAGTTTTATTAAAAAAGTCAGTTCTGAGTCTAAAGATCATCCAAAAGTAAGAGATTTAAATGAAAAGGTTCTAGAAGCCCGCGGTTCAGACAATATTCTCCTAGAAGCAAAGGCTATGGCAGCAAAATCAAGAAAAGGTCAATTTGCACCAGGTCAAATCATTAAGTGTGTAGAAGCTGCAATAAACCTTGATGATTTTGATGAAGGTATGAAAAAAGAAAGTGATTATTTTATTGAATGCTTGGTTAATCCGCAAAGAGAAGCAATGATACATATTTTCTTTGGTGAAAGGGCTGCTTCAAAGATATCTGATGTTCCTAGAGAAACTCCAATAAAAGATATTAAGAAGGCTGGAATTATTGGCTCCGGAACTATGGGAGGTGGAATTGCAATGTGCTTTGCCAATGCAGGTATCCCAGTTCATATAATTGACCAAGATGAAGATAACCTCAAAAGAGGTGTTTCAGTTATAGAAAAAAACTATCAATTTATGGTTGATAGAGGAAGAATGAATCAAGAAATGAAAGAAGGTGTATTTGGTTTAATTTCTTCTAGTTTGGATTATAACGATGTTGCTGATTGTGACATTGTTATTGAAGCTGTTTATGAGAATCTAGATCTAAAAGAGAAAATATTTAAGACCTTAGATGAAGTTGTAAAAGATGATGCCATACTTGCTAGTAATACTTCTGGTTTAAATGTAGATTCTATAGCTGCAGTAACAAAAAGACCTGAGCTGGTAGTGGGTACTCACTTTTTTAGTCCAGCAAATATTATGAGATTGCTTGAAGTTGTGAGAGGATCTAAATCATCTGATGAAACTTTGGCAACTGTTATGGCTGTAGGTAAGAAATTAAAAAAGGCTGCAGTTGTTTCTCTTAATGCTCCAGGCTTTATAGGAAATAGAATGTTGTTTGGTTATACAGCACAAGCAAATATGCTACTTTTAGAAGGTGCCCTTCCCCATCAAGTTGATCAAGCTTTGGAGAATTTTGGAATGAATATGGGACCCTTCAGAATGTTAGATTTAGTTGGTCTAGATTTAGGTTGGAGAGCTAGAAAGCTAAGCGGCGCAGAAGCAGCTCTGCCTTCAAAAATAGGAGACCAGTTATGTGAACAAGATAGATTTGGTCAAAAGAATGGTAAAGGTTTTTATAATTATAGTGAAGGCTCAAGAGCTCCTAACCCAGCCCCAGAGAATGAAGAGATATATAAGGCTGTTTCTGCTGAAAATGGCATTGAAAGACGTGAAATATCAGATGAGGAAATTGTTGATAGGTGTATTCTTGCACTTATTAATGAAGGTGCAGATATTATTGAAGAAGGTGTTGGGCAAAGAGCAGCTGATTTAGATGTTGTTTATATAAATGGTTATGGCTTTCCTATATGGAGAGGCGGACCTATGCATCATGCAAATGCTATGGGTATGGCTGAAGTCCTAAAAAAGCTGAATATATATCATGAAATGACTAAAAGTGATGTATTTAAGCCTGCAGGCCTTATTACAAAGCTTGCCGAGGTAGATGGTAAATTTGGTGATGCGCCTTCAAAAGAAGAAAGAAAAGAAAAATTGAGCTTTTCTGAGTCTTCGGTAGCCGGAAATCTATAAATTTTATCTGGTAGGGACAAATTTAAACAACAATTAGAACTTTTGTCCCTTCTTTAACCATTTTATATAATTCAATAACATCATTGTTGAACATTCTAATGCAGCCATGTGAGGCTTTCGAGCCTATAAGGCCCTCCTCTTGTGTTCCATGAATATAAATATACCTATCATATGAATCTATGCCCTTGCCCTTATTAAATCCATCTTCTTGACCTTCTAGCCACATAATCCTGGATGTTACAAAATCATCTTTTGTATCATTTGGCAGTTTAATAATTTTTGCAGTTCTTTTTGTATTTATTCTTGAAATAAAAATAGTGTCTTTAGGAGCATTGCTTCCTATCATCTCTTTGATTTTATGCATGCCTAATGGCGTTTTATATGAGTTTTCTGTTTGTCCTTCACCATATGATGATGATGATATTGGATAACTTACTAAGATTTGCTGATTTTTAATTAAATAAAGTCTTTGTTCACTAATATCAACCCTTATTAGAGTTTCAGAATAACTGTTTAATGAAAAAAAGCAGGCTATTAATGTTAAGGCCGTATTTTTAACCATATAAACCTTCCTATTGTTAAAAGTAAATAAAGTATTGCCATAGAGTATGGCACATAATAACCAAATAATGCATATATTGGTGTTGTATTTTTTGCATATATAATAGAATTTATGGACCCCTTTTGACCTTTACCCATTAAATCAACAATTGTTCCTTTATTATCAATAATAGCTGAAAATCCATCATTTGTAGCTCTTACTAACCATTTATTATTCTCTAAAGCTCTAATTCTTGAAATTTCTAAGTGTTGATATGGCCCTAAAGATCTTCCAAACCAAGAGTCATTACTTATATTTACAATTAAATTAGAACTTTTGACCGCTTTTCTTACATCATTAGCAAAAACAATGTCATAACATATTAATGGTGCTAATTTTATATCTTTGCCAATCGAAATAGGTTCCTGGTTGCTTCTACCGGGTGTTATATCTGATATTGGAGCTCCAAAGTAACTTAGTATTGGATTGAGTATTGCTTTTAAAGGAATATACTCTCCAAAAGGCACTAAATGTTGTTTTTTGTAGATTTCATCATTTTTTATGTTAACAAACGAATTAAAGAGTAAATTTCCCTCAAAATGCCATATTCCAGTTACTAACTCAGTTGATTCTGAAAATAATTCTTTTAATTCGAAATATTCTCTACTTTTGTAAGTAAAAGGTAGTTCGGCTTCAGGCCAAATTAATAACTCTGGATTATTCCAATCTTCTTTTGATAAATTTACAAGTTCTTTTTTTATAAGGTATCTTTTATCAATACTTTGTTTAATTTTAATATCTATTGAAGGCTGCACTATTTTTATTTTTAATGCATCTTCTGGATTTATTGTATTTTTTAAATTAAATGGAAGAAATAACAAAGATGATATTAACAATATAAGCACTGATTTGCTTTTTGATATATTCCAATAACCTGCAATATAAGCAGCCACAAAATAGATAATAAAAGAGGCGCTTGAAACACCAAATATTGGCAAAGCTTTTGAGAGGAGGGTGTCTATGCCTGTTGTACCAGGAACGAGCCAAGGAAAGCCTTTAAAGAAGAAATCTCTTGTAAGTTCAATTAGAATAAGTGCTGATGCTATATAGGCTAATGAATATAAACTGAGATTATATTTTTCATGAATTTTAAAGAGCCTTAAAGGAGCAACAGCAAACATAAGTATTAAACTTAAAAATATTAAGTAAACTATTGCAGATGCTGTATATCCTATGTTTCCATAATAGTAAACACTTACTATTATCCATGATACTCCTATACCCCAGTGCCCCAATGTCCATAAGATTAATTTCTTAATAAAGCCATTATCAGAAGTAAAAAAAACTAAGTGAATAAGGTAACTATATGATGGAATAATTAAGAACTTTATTGAAAAGGGCGCAAATGCGAATACTCCTAATATTCCAAATATAAAAGGAATTAAGAATAATAAAAACTGTTTGGATTTATCCAGAAGAGATGCTAATACCAATTTTCTTTATCTTCCTTTTATCAGCTGCTACAACTTTTAATTTCATATTCCCTAAAGTGATTTCATCATTGATTTTAGGTAATACTCCAAGCTTGCTAATCATAAGTCCACCAATAGTTTCAACGTCTAAATCTCCCACGCTTAGATCAAAATGCTCTTCAAATGATTCTATGTCTAATTTAGCATCAGCAATGAATTCCTTCTCAGTTATTTGAATTAACTCTTCGTCTTCAATGTCATGCTCATCTTCTATTTCACCAACTAATTCTTCAAGAATATCTTCAATAGTTACTAAACCTGATATAGCTCCATATTCATCAACAACTATGGCTAAGTGGGATCTATCTTGTTTAAATTCTTCTAACAAAGAGTCTGCTTTCTTTGTCTCAGGAACTACATTTGCCTTTCTAAGCATATCTTCGATATTAAATTCGGTTTGTCCAGAAGATAGTATGGGTAAAAGGTCTTTAGCAAGCAATATCCCGCTCACTTCATCCATCCCTTTCCCTAAAACAGGATATCTTGAGTGACCTGACTGGATAATTCTTTCAATATATGAGGTTGCTGGCTCATCAATAGCAACAGTAATCATTTCAACCTTGGGAACCATAATTTCTTTAACAGAAGTATCGCCTAACCTTAAGGCTTTATTTGCCATTATCTGCGCTTCTTTATCAATAACATTTGATTGTCTGGCATTTTCTAAAAATTCAGATACTTCAGCAACAGATGTAGTTTTAATAAAAAAGGGGTTTCTAAGGTATTTCTTTAGCCTGGAAAATAATCCAGCAGATGAGTTTCCCGAGTCAGGTTCTGTTTTTTCGTTCATAGTGTATAAGGGTTAATGATATTGAACTTTGATAAAAATTCAATCTCTTTTGATTCCATATCATTTGCTTTATGGTGATTATTATGATCATAACCCAAGATATGTAAAATTCCGTGAGTAAACATATGCATAATATGATCATCTAGATTTTTTTCCTGAGTTATTGCTTCATTTTTAACATAACGATAAGAAATAGCTATATCTCCAATATTCTTTGTATGATCCTTAGATAAATCTTGATTTTCAAAAGAGAGGACATTTGTATCTTTATTAATTCCTCTGTAATGAGAATTTAATTCTTTCATTTCCTTTGAGGAGATAAATCTTAGATTCACATTGTTATCTTCTAGCCCCTCTTTGCTTGAAATATGTTTAAACATCTTATTTAGATTATTGACTAATTTATCTGATAAATAATAATCATCATCGCTACTTAAATTAATAGTCACTATGTTTTGATACCTTTAAAAGTTTCATAAGCATCTATTATTTTTTTTACCAATGGATGTCTTACAACATCATGAGAATTAAATTTCGTTACCCCAATATTCTCTGTCTTCGATAAAACCTCTAGAACATTACTTAAACCTGAGGTTAAGTTACTGGGCAAGTCTATTTGGGTTAAATCTCCATTAACAACAGCATATGAGCCATAACCCATCCTTGTTAAGAACATTTTCATCTGATCTATAGTAGTATTTTGGCTTTCATCCATAATAATAAATGCATTATTTAAGGTTCTGCCTCTAAGATAGGCTAGAGGGGCAACTTCGATAATATCCCTTTCAACTAACTTTTGTACCTTGTCTACTCCTAACATTTCATATAATGCGTCATATAAAGGCTTTAAATAAGGGTCTACTTTTTGCGCTAAATCTCCTGGCAAAAATCCTAATTTTTCACCAGCCTCAACCGCTGGACGAATTAAAACAATCTTCTGGACTCGATCATTCATTAAGGCATTCACAGCAGCTGCCACAGCTAAATATGTTTTACCGGTACCTGCTGGCCCAACTCCAAAATTAAGCTCATTTAACTCTATGTTATTAAGATAATCTTCTTGATTTTTACCTCTCGGAGTAATTTTCTTTTTTGGCGTTTGTATTTGATAAGAGCTCTTTACTTCTTTAAGAGAAATTGAGTTAGTAGTTGGATGATTCATGTGTTCTTGGATACATAAATGAATAGATTCTTTGGTAATTTCATTATTTTCTTGGGTTTGTTTATATAAATCTAGAAGGGCATTAGCAGCTTTATCTGAATTTTTGTCAGTACCTTTAATATTTAGTTTATTACCATTGTGATAAATTTTTACATTAAAACTTTTTTCTATTAACTTAATATTGCCGTTTAATTCTCCTGCGAAGATTGCTAATCTTTTTGCATCCGAAGGTTCTAAGAAGATATTTTTTAAGGAATCGTGAGCTCTATGCATTTATTAACTAAATTAATTCCTTGTTGTTATGTAATGTTCCTAATAATGAATACGCCAATGCTTCCTCAACTTTTATATCTACTAATTTACCTATAAATCCAATATTTTGAAAGGGGAAGTTTATAACCCTGTTGCATTCTGTTCTGGCTTGAAGTTGATCTAGCCGTTTTTTTGAAATGCCAGTTACTAAACATCTTTGAATGCTTCCAATCATCTCTTTGCTAAAACCTCTTTGAATTTCATTTAATCTGCCTTGAAGTAAGCTTAGCCTATTCTTTTTCTCATCCTTTGTAACATCATCTTTAAGGACAGAAGCTGGGGTTCCAGGCCTAGGTGAATATATAAAACTAAATGATGAATCAAACTGAATATCTTCTATTAATTGCATAGTCTCTAAAAACTCATCATGAGTTTCGCCAGGGAAGCCAACTATAAAGTCAGATGTTACTTTAATAGTTGGCCTAATCTTTTTAACTTTTTTAATGATCTCCCTGTATGAATCTGCTGTGTAATTACGTTTCATTGCTTTAAGTATTCTATCTGAACCTGATTGAACTGGAAGATGAAGTTGATTGGCTAATTGGGGTACAGATCCATATATTTCAATTAAGTCATTTGTCATATCCAGTGGATGTGATGTTGTGTACCTAATTCTTTCAACCCCATTTATATTGCTTGCTATATCTATAAGGTCTGAAAGCCTTAAGGTTCTTCCTTCATGAACTTGTTTATAAGAATTAACATTCTGGCCAACAAAGACAATCTCAGATGAACCTTGTTCTACAAGCCGGGCTATTTCATCAAAGATTTGTTGTGCTTTTCTGCTAACTTCATCTCCTCTTGTATAGGGAACAACACAAAAAGAACAATATTTAGAGCAGCCTTCCATGATTGCAACGAAACTAGACGGACTAGTTGCAGTTGGCTCTGGCAAAGAGTCAAACTTCTCCTCAATTGGAAACGTAATATCTATAGCTTTTAACTTATCATCCTCATCAAGCAAATCTGAAACCTTGTGAAGAGTTTGGGGTCCATATATTAAGTCAACATAAGGAGCTCGCTTCGTGATGTTAGAGCCCTCCTGGGTTGCAACACAGCCGCCAACACCAATCTTGATATTAGGATTTTTAATCTTTAACTTATTAAGCCTTCCTAGCTCTGAGTAAACTTTATCTTCAGCTTTTTCTCTTATTGAGCAAGTATTAAGAAGGATGATATCTGCTTCTTCTGCATTAGCAGTAACCTCCATATCTTTTTTATTTTGAAGTATCTCCACAGTTTTTTGTGAATCATACTCATTCATTTGACAGCCAAAGGTTTTAATATAAAGTTTAGTACCCATATTAATAATTATGAATAAAAAAACATCTTATAAAATAATCTTCATGCAACTCAACGAAATATATGAGGTTTTTGCTAAGCAAATTTATCAAAGTGATATGTATGGTTTCATAGAGGTAGAAGATTATATATTTAAAAAAGATAAACAACTAGTTGTAGATCCTACTGCTGAAAAGCTAAAAAATGAATTCAATAAAGTTGAAAGAAGCTATATACCAATAAATGCAATTATTAGGATTGATGAAGTGATTGAATCTGGGGAAGCTAAAATTAAGGAAAATAAAAGCTCTGTTAGCCCTTTCCCTTTAAATATCCAACCCGCAAATAAGAATGAATAAATTAAAATAGCTCTTCTTCATTAAAAATTAAATTTTTATAGAATCTTAATTCTTCCACAGATTCTTTTATGTCTCCCATTGCTCTATGAGCGCCTTTTTTCTCATAAACTTGGGCTTCATTAATCCACCTAGTTGCTAATTCTTTGACAGTGGATACATCTATATGACGATAATTAAAATAAGCCTCAAGGGTAGGCATATATTTTGCAAGAAATCTTCTATCATGTGACACGGTATTACCGCACATAGGCGAATGTTTCTCAGGAACATATTTTGCAATAAATTCTAAAGTTTCAAGTTCAGCAACTTGTTGTGTGATGTTACTCTTTTTAACAGAATCTATTAAGCCGGAATTACCATGTTGCTTTTGATTCCATTCATCCATTCCGTCAAGAAAGTCCTGAGGTTGTTTAATAATAAAATTTGGGCCCTCGGCAACATAGTTGAGCTGAGAATCAGTTATTAAAGTTGCAATTTCAATAATTCTTTCTCTTTCTGGATCTAATCCTGTCATTTCTAGATCGATCCAAACTAAGTTTTCTTTTGATTGTTGGGTCTTCATAACTTTTTATATTCTGTCCTATAGTGTATTTTGTGCTTTATATGGGAAAAGTTCAAACTGGTAGAGTAATAGAATTCTATTCAAATAGCTGTTTAGTTGATATTAATGGTCAAAAATTGCCATGTTCAATATTAGGAAAGCAAGATATTGTTGTTGGTGATAATGTGTTCTTAGAATACCAAAACGATAATGATCTTAATTCAATTATTATAACCTCAAGAGCTAAAAGACTTTCTAAGCTTAATAAAAAAGGATTAAGGAACTCTAAGGCTATTGCTGCAAATATTAGTCACGTTGGTATATTACTAGTACAAAATCCTAAAACTTCTTCTGGATTTATAGATAAATGGATTGTTTCTGCTTTAGCATCAAACATTAAGCCCTTTATTATTAATAATAAAATTGATATTGATATTGATGCTGAATATGCACAAAAATTAAAAATTTATAAAGATTTAGATATTAAAGTATTTGATGTATCTGCAAAGAGGGGGGATGGTATAGACAGTCTCCAAAAATATCTAGAGAATAAATGCACAATATTCGTGGGTAATTCTGGCGCTGGTAAGTCTACTTTAACCTCAAAACTTACTGGCAAAGATATAAAGACAAAATCTTTGTCTAATAATCAAGGTGGTCATACTACTTCTATATCAAGTCTTTATTCACTCTCAAATGGTCTTGAGATAATTGACTCGCCTGGAGTAAGGGATATATCAATAGAGAGCTTATCTAGTGAAGAAATTACCAGCGGATTTGTTGAAATTTCTCAATCAGCTAAATTATGTAAGTTCTCAAACTGTAGTCATAAGAGTGATGAGGGTTGTAATGTAATTCTGAAGGTTAATGATGGAGAAATACATAAAAGTAGATACAATAATTTTATAAAATTCCTTGAGCAGATATCAGATGAATAAGAAAACTCACTTTGGCTTTAAAGAGGTAAACGTAAAAGAAAAAGCTAAGCACGTTGGTGGTGTTTTTACATCTGTTGCTAATAGTTATGACGTTATGAATGATGCAATGTCTATAGGTCTTCATAGGCTATGGAAACGCGTATTAGTTGAAATAGCTGGGATTAAAGATAACGATGTTGTGCTTGATATTGCAGCAGGAACTGGAGATATTGCAAAATTAATTTCTAAACAATTTCCATCCTCAGAGATTTACGTATCAGATATTAATAATGAAATGCTTTCGCTTGGCAGAGAGAGATCTATTGATGAAGGTTTCTCAAATAATACCCATTTTTGTCAATTAAGTGGTGAGGCCATTCCATTTAATGATGCTGCATTTGACGTTATTACCATTGGTTTTGGTCTCAGAAATTTTACAGATAAGTCGGCTGGACTTAAAGAGATGCGAAGGTGTCTTAAAAAAAATGGCAGGTTGCTTATCCTAGAGTTTTCAAAGCCCAATAATCTATTATTTAGTAAAGTTTATGATTGGTATTCATTTAATATCCTTCCAAAGCTAGGAGCATTGTTAGCAAACGATAGTGATAGCTACCAATATCTAGCTGAATCTATAAGAATGCATCCAGATCAAGAGAATCTAAAAAAATTGATTATAGAAAATGGTTTTCAAGATTGTAAGTTTTATAACCTTTTAAATGGAATTGTGGCTATACATGTTGGGTATAAGTAATACAACTAGATCTTCTCTTAAAAAATTTGTAAAGGATCTTGTGAGCTCTTCACCAGATCTCCAAAATAAGATTAATACTTTATCTCCAATATCATTTAGTATAAAAGTTGATTTTCTAGATGCCTTATTTATTCAAATAAACGATGATGGCGTTAATATTGATTTTGCAGAACATAGCAATACTGAATTTTCTATTGATATTGGCACTTTAGAGATTTTGAAATATATCAAAACTGGATCCGTTGATAGAAAGCATATAAAAGGGGATGAAGAGAGAGCTTTTGTTTTTATAAATATGCTTAAAGGCGCTCATATTGATTTGCCAATTCTGATTGAAAGAAACTTTGGGCATTTGCCGGGAGCTTTATCCTATTTAGTTGATGGCAAAATGAATAAGTCATCCGATGATACAATTAATGAAGATAATCTTTCGAAGCAATTAAGATCTTTAAGTATTCGACTTGACAGGTTGGAAGCTTTTGCAAATGAGAAATAAATGAACTTTATAACATTAATATTTGGGAGTTTTGGTTTGCTATTTAGCTCGGCAAGGTACGGGCTTTTGAGTATACCTCTCGAAAATAGTTCGAATCCTCTTCTTAATGCGCTTAAGTATCTAAACCCATTTTATTTTAAATTTCATAATTTAAGAGAGGGGCAAAGACTAGTAGCCTTAATAGAATCTCAAGGTCCTGTATTCATTAAATTTGGTCAACTCTTATCAACTAGAACAGATATCCTTGATGTTGCAGTTGCAAAGGACCTTCAAATACTTACAGATCAATGTAAAAACTTTGACTCACAGATAGCTAAAAAATTAATTGAAAAGGAATTAGGTGGCAGTTTAAATGATTTATTTGATGATTTTGCAGATGAGCCAATTGCAGCAGCATCATTGGCACAAGTTCATACAGCAAAAATTAAAAATTCAAATAAGGAAGTTGTAATAAAAATTTTAAGGCCTGGTATTAAGAAAAGTGTTAAAAGAAATGTAAGGCTTCTTAAGGGTGCTGCTTCTGTGTTTGAAGTTATATATAAAGATAGTTATAGATTGAAGCCAAAAGAGGTTATTCAAAATTACGAGGAAACTATTTTTAAAGAATTAGATCTTAAGCTGGAGGCTGCAAATACAAATCTTACTCGAAAAAATTTTTCTAATTCTAAAAGACTATATATCCCAGAAGTTTACTGGGACTTAACCACATCAAATGTTTTTACTCTTGAAAAGATAGATGGTATTCCATGCACTGATATTAGTGAAATAGAAGCTAACAAGATAGATAAAAAATTATTAGCAGAAAATGGTGTAACTATTTTTCTAGACCAGGTTTTTCGAGATAATTTTTTTCATGCTGATATGCATCCAGGAAATATATTTGTATCAAAAGAGCATCCTGAATCTCCTGGCTATATAGCAATAGATTGTGCAATTACCGGCTCATTATCTAATGAAGAAAGATATGCTCTGGCTAGAATGTTGCAAGCTGTTTTAAAACAAAATTATAAAGCTTTAGCCCAACTATTTATTAACTCACAATGGGTGGAACCTGAAACAAATATTCTTGAATTAGAAAATACTTTGAGAGCTTGTTGTGAGCCAATATTTGAAAAACCATTATCAGAAATAGAGTTTGGCAAACTTCTGCTATATCTTTTTCAGAGCACAAGAAGATTTGGATTATCTCTACAGCCATCTCTTGTACTGCTGCAAAAAACTTTAATACATATAGAAGGCATGGGAAGACAAATTTATCCAGAATTAGATTTCTGGGGAATTGCAGAACCTTATTTAGATAAATGGCTAATGGAGCAATTTAATCCCCTTAAACTAAAAGATTTTATATTAGAGAATAAAGATGAGATTCTTTTAAAAACATCTGAAATGCCAAATCTAGTCTACGAGGTCTTAGATGAACTAAGGGGCTACTCAAAAAATAAAAACTCAAGCAGCATGAAGATAAATGCACTAAAAGAACAACTTTCTAAGGAAAAGTTTATTGTTAGGATAATTGCAATCGGGGTTGTAGTTATTTTAGCAATGCAAATATTTTAAGTTTGGCTTAGTAAAGGTTAAACTAGTTTCTCATTGGAGGATATTTATGGGATTTGGATGGCAAGAATTATTAATTGTTCTAGTAATAGTGGCATTAATATTTGGAACTCGAAAATTGAAAAATATTGGCTCTGACTTAGGAGGGGCTGTAAAAGGTTTTAAAAAAGGGCTTAATGAAGAAGAGGCCGAACAAGAATCTGATAATAAAGACTCATAAAAATTGTTTCAGATAGGCTTCTTTGAAATTCTACTTATCCTTTCACTTGGTCTAGTTATAATTGGTCCAAAGCAACTTCCTGTTGTTATTAAATTTGTTATTAAGCAATATAAAAAATTACAACAAAACTTAACAAGCTTTCAAACCGCGATTGAAAAAGAGCTGGATACTAAAGATATCAAACAAGATATATATAATGAGCTTCGCATGGAAGAATTAGAGCAATCTGAGCTCTTTGAAAACAAAAAAGATAATGAATGAAGACTCTATAACAAGTCATTTTGTTGAATTACGAACCAGACTCTTAAGGGTCCTAGGATTACTTGCAATTTTAACAATTATAGGACTTCCATTTGCAGCTGAAATATATTCATTTGTATCAAGTCCACTCATAAATGCGTTGCCTGCTGGCAGCACAATGATAGCAACTGAGGTAAGTACTCCATTTATGGTCCCAATTAAATTAACCATCTTTGTGGCTATACTTTTAACTATTCCATATATGTTTTATCAAATATGGATATTTATGGCGCCCGGTTTATTTGAAAATGAAAAGCAGTTTATTGCGCCTTTAATGCTATCTACGGTTATTTTATTTGTTTTAGGAATATCTTTTGCCTATTTTATAGTTGCTCCTATTATATTTAGCTTCTTTATTGCTGCAGCTCCTGAGTCTATCCAGGTTATGACAGATATTAATCAATACTTTGGATTCTTTATTAAGCTAATATTTGCTTTTGGAATTTCATTTGAGATACCGGTAGCAACCTTCCTGCTGATAAATTCAAATATTGTAAAAAAAGAGACTCTTGCTGGATCTCGTCCATATATAATTGTGATGTTTTTTATATTAGCTATGTTTTTGACGCCGCCAGATATTTTCTCTCAGCTTTTTTTAGCCATACCCATGTGGTTACTTTTTGAGATTGGGCTTTTATTATCTAAAAATAAATAGTTTTCTATAGCCCAAGTCGATTTGTCCAATCATCATCACTTGGCCTTGTCTGATTGATAATCTTTTCAATAAGAACTTCGCATGAATCACTAATGATTAACTCATTATAATTTGCATCAGAGATAAAGCCTTCATCAACTGCTTTTTGCATCCATGCTATAAGGTTATCGTAATAACCAGCTGTATTTAATATGCCGATTGGTTTATTAATTATCCCAAGCTGATTGCTTGCCATAATTTCTGCAAGTTCGTCCAATGAACCGACTCCTCCAGGCAGTACAATAAAGGCATCGGATCTTTTCATAAAAAAATCTTTCCTTTCTAGCAAGGTATCTGCAACTACCACCTCTTTCAATCTTGGGTTTGAGAGTTCTAGCTCATATAAGGACTTTAGAGAGATACCCAAAGCATCAACACCATTATCAAGAGCAGTATCAGAAACTACTTTCATTAAACCAACATTGCCTCCTCCAAAAACAACATTGATCCCTTCTTTTGCGATCAATGATGCTATGTTCTTAGCTTCTTGTGCATATATAGGATTTTTACCTTCATGAGCTCCACAAAAGACAGATATATTTTTTATTTTCATATTTTTAAACTTTGAAATTAAAAGTAATAGGGCCTTTATTGGTTAAACTTACATCCATATATTCCCCGAAAACCCCTTCAACAATTTTGTTCTTCTCTTTTTTAAATTCGTTAACAAATTCATCATACAATAACTTCGCATCTATAGGTTTAGCAGATTTATGGAAACTAGCCTTGGAGCCTTTTGAGGTTATAGCTGCTAAAGTAAATTGACTTATAATCATAATGTCTTCATTTATATTTTTTAATGATGAAGACATAGTTTTATCGCCTTCATCTAAAATCTTAAACGTATGTATTTTTTCTTTCATTTTTTTAACATTATGAATTGTGTCTGTAGTTTCAATACAGATAAAAATAACAATCCCTTTGTTAATGAAAGAATGAACCAAGCCTTTTACAGAAACCTCTGCTGAAGAAACTCTCTGGACTATTGCTAACAAATTTTTATTGGTCTTCTAAACTTGAATCCCATTCTCCTTGCGAAGCTAATTTATTCATTAACGCTCTGTGTGATAGGGCATCTTGAGAAATAAACATATTTTCTGGTTTCCCCTTCCAGGCTTTTAATGCTGCAGCCTGAAGAGCTCTTCCATATGAAAAACTAACTTTCCATAATAAGCCGCCTAATTTATTCATAGCATCTAAATGTGCTGTGGCATGAATATCAGATTGGCCTCCTGATAAAAAAGTTATGCCAGGAAGACTTGCCGGAACATTTTTTAATAAACAGTCTACTGTTTTTTCTGCAACTTCTTGAACCCCGGCTTGCTTCTCTGCAGTCGATCCTGAAGTTACCATATTAGGCTTTAGTATAGTTCCTTTTATGTTGACCTCATTAGCTATCAGGTGGGTAAATAAAGATTGTAAAGATCTTTCTGTTGCTTCATAGCAATCATCAATTGAATGTCCTCCATCCATTAGGACTTCTGGTTCAACCATAGGCACCATGCCATTATCTTGAACTAATTTTGCATAATCAGCTAAAGCTTTCATATTTGCATCGATACATTCTTGAGATGGTATTCCATCCCCTATTTTTATTACAGCTCTCCATTTAGTGAACTTTGCTCCCATGGCCGCATATTCTTTTAATCTTTCATCTAGGCCCTCTAAACCTACAGTAACTGTTTCTTCTGAATCTCCAATTGGTTGCAAGCCTTTATCTACTTTAATGCCTGGAAGGGCGCCTTGATCTTCAATAATATTGATCAAAGGTGTGCCGTCTTTTGCATTCTGTCTAATGGTCTCATCAAATAAGATAACTCCGCCAATATTTCCTTTCATTCCTTTGGATCTAAAAAGCATTTCACGATAATCTCTTCTATTATTTTCTGTTGACTCAACTCCAATTGAATCAAACCTTTTTCCACATGTTGGATTGCTCTCATCTGCTGCAAGAATGCCTTTGCCCTCTGAGACAATATAAGCAGCTATTTCTTCTAATGTGTTTAATGACATCTTTTTTTCTCTCCTTGTTTAATTCTTAGATCTCAATGCTTGTAGCGATGGCAACTCTTTGCCTTCCATAAATTCTAAAAAAGCACCTCCACCTGTAGAGCAATATGATACATCATCCGGATCAATAAATTTATTAATTGCTGATATAGTCTCTCCGCCACCAGCTAAAGAAAAAGCGCTAGATTTTGCTATTGCTTTTGAGAGCTCTTTTGTTCCAATTTCAAATAGTTGATTCTCAAAAACGCCTAATGGGCCATTCCATAAAATGGTATTTGATAATGCTATAACATCTTGCATCGCAGGTGTTAAAAATTGATCTAAGATCATCTCATCTTCAGTAACCTCATTAATATTTTTCTCTTTAACTGCTTCTCCCTCAAATGTAAGAGATGTTATTAATATGTCAGGTAAAATAATTTTGCCGTCATCTAAAATTCTCTTTGCAAGATCTATCATTGATTCTTCATATAAAGATTGGCCTATCTCATATCCAGCAGCTTTTATAAATGTATTTGCAATACCGCCCCCAACAATTATGTGATCAGCTTTTTTATT
The DNA here is from genome assembly GCA_902557645.1 of uncultured SAR86 cluster bacterium. Taxonomy (GTDB): domain Bacteria; phylum Pseudomonadota; class Gammaproteobacteria; order Magnimaribacterales; family D2472; genus MED-G78. The sequence continues at coordinate 172,805 of CACEAP010000002.1, read as the reverse complement.
GATATTAGTTATGAGTTCAAGCTTAGTTGAAACTTTTGCACCACCAATAACTGCGGTGTAAGGTTTTTTATAGTTATTTAATGCTTTTGTTAATGCCTCAATTTCTTTATTTAATAATAACCCTGAACAGGCTTGATTTGACTGAGTTATAGCTGAATGCGTGGATGCTTGTTCTCTATGTGAGGTTCCAAAAGCATCGAAAACATAAATATCACATAAATCAGCAAGCTGTTTTCCTAGCAATTCACTATTAGCCTTTTCCCCTTTAAAAAATCTTATATTTTCTAGCATCTGTATCTTTGAGGATGAATTAAATAATTTAGATGAAGATATTTCTGAAACTAACTCTACAGGTTCATTGATAATTTTAGATAATGCTTCTGCAACAGGTTGCAAAGAAAATATCTTTTCTGGATTTCCTTCTATAGGGCGACCAAGATGGGATATCAATAAAACTTTTGCCCCTGCTTCAAGGCACATCTCTATAGTTGGTAATGATGCTAATATCCTTGTGTTGTCTTTTACGGTTCCATTTTGAATTGGAACATTCATATCAGCTCTTATAAGTAATCTTTTATTTTTTAGATCTAAATCAGATAAATTATTCATCGATTAAAGACTTGGCGGTCTTAACTACATTTTCGACATTAAAGCCAAAATGCTCTAATAAGATACTGGCTGGTGCGGACTCGCCAAAAGTTTCGATTCCTAATACTTTGTCATTTTTGTTTAATAATCTATACCAAGAATTTGGATGTGCTAATTCAGCAACAAGAGTTGGTAAATTGTCTTGAATGACAGAGGATTGATACTCTTTAGATGTATTTAAGAAAATATCTAGGCATGGGATTGATGCAACATTGGCAATGATTCCTACTTCTTTTAACTTAATTGCAGCGTCTAACATCATTTGAACTTCACTTCCTGAGGCAACTAAAGTCAATTGTGCTTGAGAATTACTTTCAAGAAGGTAGCCGCCATTTGAAATGCTTTCGATTTGATCTTTATCTCTTGTTATTGCAGAAGTACCTTGTCTAGAAAAAATTAAACAGGTTGGAGTCGTCTTTGAAGTAGCTGCATTCTCCCATGCAACAGCAGTTTCTACTAGGTCTGCAGGCCTCCAATTATTCAAATTAGGGGTTGATCTAAGAGTAACTAAATGCTCAACCGGCTGATGTGTTGGGCCATCTTCTCCTAAAGCTATTGAATCATGGGTATATACAAAAATATTTGGCAGGCCCATTAATGCAGATAACCTAACTGCATTTCTAGCATAATCAGTAAAGACTAAGAAGGTTGCTCCATATGGCTTCACTCCTCCATGAAGAACCATGCCATTCATAATCGCCGACATTCCAAATTCTCTTACTCCGTAGTTAATATGATTTCCTGAAGGATTATCATTAAAAAATGTTGAGCTTGCTTTTGAAAAAGTATTATTTGAAGGAGTTAAGTCAGCTGAACCACCCAGTAGTTCTGGCATTTCTTTAACAAAAAAGTCTAAGCATACTTGAGAGGCTTTCCTAGTTGCCATCGATTTATTCTCTGCGTCACATTGTTGAAGAAAATCTTTATATTTATTTGAAAAATCTTCAGGCTTATCGCCTGCTATTCTTCTTGTTAATTCTTGATGTTTTTCTGGGCTGGATTCATTTAATGACTGCATCACTGAATCCCAATTTTTATTCTTTTCTATTCCTTCTTCTGTGGCGTTCCAAAATTTATATATTGAATCTGGAATGACAAATGGTTCATGTTGCCACCCTAGAGCTTCTCTTGTCTTAGCTATTTCTTCATCTCCAAGTGCTGCTCCATGAACATCACTAGTTCCTGCTTTATTAGGTGAACCAAATCCAATAGTGGTTCTACAAAAAATCATGGTCGGCTTAGTTTTGTCTTCTTTTGCAGATTTAATTGCCTGATCTACAGCATCAATGTCATGGCCATCTACTGATATTGTTTGCCAGCCATAACTATCGAACCTCTTTTCAGAATTATCTGTAAACCAATTATCAATTTCCCCATCAATAGAGATGCCATTTTGATCATAAAAACAAATTAACTTTCCAAGCTCATGGGTTCCAGCAAAAGAACAGGCTTCATGTGATATACCTTCCATAAGACAACCATCTCCTAAAAATGCATACGTATAGTGGTCTACAGGCTTAATATCTTGTGAGTTAAATTCTGCAGCCAATCGCTTTTCAGCAATTGCCATGCCTACTGCATTTGCAATACCCTGACCTAGAGGTCCAGTTGTTGTCTCAATACCATAATCTATGTCATATTCAGGATGGCCTGGCGTTTTAGATTTCAGTTTCCTAAAATCCTTCAAATCATCAATTGTCATGTTGTAGCCAGTTAGATGAAGAAGACTATACAAAAGCATTGAGCCATGCCCATTTGATAGGACAAATCTATCTCTATTAAACCAACGAGGGTTGCTTGGGTTATGATTTAAATGATTTTTCCAAAGAGCTGTGGCTATTTCTGCCATACCCATCGGCATTCCCGGATGTCCAGAATTGGCTTTTTGGACAGCATCCATTGATAGAAATCTTAAGGCATTTATTGATTCAGATTGGTTCAATATTATTTCCGAAGTAGTTTTAAGAATAATAATATTTTACTTATAAAAATAATAGCTAAATATAGACTTTTTTGATATAAAGATACTCCTTGTGAGTTTTTTACTCTTATAGAGTGATTTCACTTAAAAAAATATTTTTTCTCACAGTTTTTTTGAATTATTGGGAGAAAAGAAATGAGTTATATTTTTACGTCTGAATCAGTTTCTGGTGGTCACCCAGATAAAGTTTGTGATCAAATATCTGATGCAGTTCTTGATGCTTACTTAGCAGAAGATCCAAATAGTAGAGTAGCCTGCGAAACCATGATAAAAAATAATATGGTCTATATTGCTGGAGAGATAACTTCACTTGCTAGTCCAGATTTAGAGCCTGTGGTACGAAAAACAATTAATGATATCGGCTATAACACCGATGAATATGGTTTTAATGGAGATACTTGTGAGTTTACTAATCTTGTATTTGAGCAATCTCCAGATATTTCTCAAGGAGTCACTGAGGGAGAAGGAGAGAACCTCGAGCAAGGTGCAGGTGATCAGGGTCTAATGTTTGGATATGCTTGTACTGAAACAGAATCTTTAATGCCATTGCCTATTGATCTTTCTCATAGATTGGTTAAAAAACAAGCTGACGTAATGAAAAGTGGTGAGCTTAAATGGTTAAGACCTGATGCAAAAAGCCAAGTAAGCGTGATCTATTCTGATGATGGTAAAACTATAGAGGGTTTATCTGCTGTAGTTTTATCCACTCAACATGATGAAGATGTTTCACAGGATGAGATTAAGGCTGAAGTAATGGATAAGATTATTAAACCAATAGTTCCCGAAGAGTGGCTGCTAGATTCTACTAACATATATATAAATCCAACTGGCAAATTTGTAATTGGCGGTCCTGTTGGCGATTGTGGTCTAACTGGAAGAAAAATAATTGTGGATACTTATGGGGGTATGGCAAGGCATGGTGGTGGAGCTTTTTCAGGGAAAGACCCATCAAAAGTTGATAGATCTGCAGCCTATGCTTCAAGATATGTAGCTAAAAATATAGTAGCTGCTGGCCTTGCTGATTATTGCGAAATCCAAGTTTCATATGCTATTGGTGTTGCAAAGCCAACGTCAATTCATGTTGAGACTTTTAATAGCGAGAAAATCTCTAAAGAGGCTATAGTAAAAATTGTAGAAGAAGAATTTGATCTTAGACCAAAAAGTCTTATCAATATGCTTGATCTAAAGAGGCCTATATATCTTCCAACAGCTGCTTATGGGCACTTTGGCAGATCAGATATAGATCTTTCATGGGAAAATACTGATAAAGCATCAGAAATATCACAATAAAATTAATCTTAAATTAAGGAAATAAAATGGAAAATGACTATAAAGTAGCAGATATTAATCTTGCAGAATTCGGCAGAAGAGAAATTTCTCTTGCTGAGAATGAAATGCCAGCTTTAATGGCTTTAAGAGAAAAATACCGGGCTGAACAACCTTTGGCTGGAGCTAAGATTATGGGCTGTATCCATATGACTATTCAAACAGCTGTTTTAATGGAAACATTAATTGATCTTGGCGCAGAGCTAAGATGGTCATCATGTAATATATTTTCAACTCAAGATCATGCTGCAGCAGCAATGGCAGCAAGAGGTGTTCCAACTTTTGCATGGAAAGGTGAAACTGAAGAAGAATTTGAATGGTGTATAGAACAAACCATTTGTAAAGATGGTGCTCCCTGGGATGCAAATATGATATTAGATGATGGTAGTGATCTGACAGCTATGGTTCATGATAAATTTCCTGATATGCTTGATAAAATTCATGGCGTTTCGGAAGAAACCACAACTGGAGTGCATAGATTAAAAGAGATGCTTCAAAAAGGTGAGTTAAAAATTCCTGCAATCAATGTCAATGATGCTGTCACAAAAGCTAAAAATGATAATAAATATGGCTGTCGTCATAGTCTTAATGATGCTTTAAAAAGAGGTACTGATATGCTTCTTTCTGGTAAAAAAGGCCTAGTTATTGGTTATGGTGATGTTGGAAAAGGCTCTGCTGCTAGTTTAGCTCAAGAAGGAATGATTGTAAGTGTAGTTGAATCAGATCCTATCTGTGCAATGCAAGCATGTATGGATGGATTTCAGGTAGTTTCTTGTTATAAAGATGGCGTAGTTACAAGGAAAGATGAGGATATTAATTTAAATGTTATGCAAGACACTGATCTTATTGTAACAACAACAGGGAACGTTAATGTTTGTGACTCAGCGATGCTTAGCACTTTAAAAAATACTGCTGTAGTTTGTAATATTGGCCATTTTGATAACGAAATTGATACTGCTTATATGAGAGATAAGTGGTATTGGGATGAAATTAAGCCGCAAGTTCATAGAATCTTTAGAGATACCACTCCTGAACAAACACCAGACTTGACTAGTAAAAATTATATTATCTTACTTGCTGAAGGAAGACTGGTTAATCTTGGAAATGCTACAGGGCATCCTAGCAGAATTATGGATGGCTCTTTTGCCAACCAGGTTCTGGCTCAAATTCACTTATATAAGCAAGGTTTTGCAAATATTAATGATGAAGAAACAAAGGCTGAGATGATAAGTGTGGAAATCCTTCCTAAAAAATTAGATGAAGAGGTTGCTTCCCTAATGGTTGCAGGTTTTGGCGGAGTGATGACTCAACTTACTCAAAATCAAGCTGACTATATTAATGTGCCAAAAGATGGTCCATTTAAGGAAGAAACCTACAAATATTAAAAGTTATCATCTTACAATCATAGGGTTTATTAATCATAATAAGCTCTATGAAAAAATTTAAGAACTTAGTCAATATATTTTTTATTTTAATTGTCCTTAGCGCTTGTGGAGTCAAAGGGCCTATTAATCTATTAAACATTCTTGGAAGCTTGTAGAAAAAAATTGCATGATTAATTATTCAAAGATGAATGGCAATGGAAACGATTTTGTAATAATTAATTCTATTGAATCCGCTATTAATTTAAAAAAAGATTTTATTCAAAAAATTGCCTGCAGAAAAAAGGGTATTGGTTTTGATCAATTGATACTAATCTCAGCTCCAAAGACTTATCAAAATGATTTTTTTGTGAAATTCTACAATGCAGATGGTGGTGAAGCCCTTATGTGCCTTAATGGAGTAAGATGTGCCAGCGATTACATCTGGATGAAAAATTTAGCGCCTAGAAAAGAAATGATGATTGAAACAACAAATCAGGTATCGGCTGTGAAACCAGCTGAAAAAAACTTAATAGAAGTATCTATAAACTTACCAAATTACTATGAAGATTTAACTCTTGAAGACTCATTAAAGAGTTTTATTAAGCAGCCTTTTTTTATGGTGGATTCTGGTAACCTTCATTTATGTATAAAGGTCAAAGATATAAATGAATTAAATTTGAATGATTTATATGAGGAAATAAGGGCTCTTGTTAGGCCTTATCAAATGAATATTTCAATATACACAATTAAAAACAAAGAGGTTGTGATGTCTACATTTGAAAATGGGGTTGGTAAAACACTTTCATGTGGCTCTGCTGCAGCATCTATTGCCTTTCTTGAAACTAAAAATAAGGAATCATTAAAAGTTAACTCTGAAGGAGGCTTTCTTAACTTCTTCAATGCAAATGATAAACTAATCATGCGTGGTCCTACTAAATTAGATTTTGATGGAGTTATAAATGAGTAAATCTATTGATGCCAAAGATGTTGAAATATTCCTATTAGATAATCCTGATTTTTTTGTTTCTAGAGAAGCCTTATTAACTGAATTAAATTTTAAGCATGATTCTGGAAATGCCTCATCATTATTGGAAAGACAAATTAAAAGGCTAAGAGAAGAGCATAATACTTTAATAGAGCTATTAACTTCATTTGTTGAGGAAGCTAAAGTTAATGAGGATTTATTTATTAAATCAAAAAATTTAACTCTATCTATACAAGAAGCTAGTGATGAAGAAGACGTAATCAATCGAATTGAAAAAGAATTTAAGGATAATTTTGGTGTTGATGTATGCACTCTAAAATTCTTTGATAATTCTGAGGTCTCAGCAATTGAAGATAAGACTGATCTATCTTTGCATAAGGGAGCTGTGCATTGTGGAAGTTTTTCTTCAGCAAAATTGTCTATCCTTTTTGAGGACAAAGAAATTAGTTCGGCAGTAATTGCTGTGCTAGTTTATGGCGGAAAAATTGGCCTTTTGCAATTAGGTAGTAAAGACAGAACTAAATATCTAGGCGATGAAGATACAACATTTATTGAATATGTAAGAGATGTTCTTGAGACAAGGCTGTCTTCTCTAGCCTCACATGAGTAATTCAAGCTATTTCATAGAAACTGATCTTGAGGCCTATTTAATATACATAGCTTCGGTTAGAAATCTTTCTTCTAATACTGTTGAGTCATATAAAAGAGATCTTCTCAAGCTAGTGAAATATTTACAAGAACTTGGTATTACCTCTTATTCTGAAACTACAGAATCTGTATGTTCCAGCTGGATAGGCAATCTTTTTGCAGCAAACAATAATCCAAAGAGTATTCAGAGACATTTATCTTCAGCTAAAGGATTTTTCAAATTTTTATTAAAAAATCAAATTATAGAATCTTCTCCTTTTGATCTAATTTCTGGACCTAAAGCAGCAAAGCATTTGCCTGATGTTCTTTCGCCTGAAGATGTTGAGGTTCTTATGAACTTTAAGCCATCAAATAATTTAGAAATAAGAGACCTAGCAATAATTGAATTAATGTATTCATCAGGTCTTAGGGTGTCTGAAACCTCTGCAGTTAATCTTAATGATTTTGAAGAAGATATGCAGTTTTTAAGAGTGCTTGGGAAAGGATCAAAAACACGACTTGTTCCTATTGGTCGTTTTGCAAAACAAGCTATTCAAAATTGGCTTATAGAAAGACAAAAAATTCATATAATTTCAGATGCGCTTTTTGTTAATCTTAAAGGTGGCAGAATTACAACGCGAAGTATTCAGCTAAGGCTTAAAAGATTAGCGCTTAAACAAGGCCTGCCGCCTGTTTATCCTCATATGTTAAGACATAGTTTTGCCACTCACATGCTTGAATCTGGAGGTGATCTAAGAACAATTCAGGAACTATTAGGGCATAGTTCTTTATCAACTACTCAAATATATACTAAATTAGATTACCAACATCTTGTAAAGATATATGATGAAGCGCATCCTAAGGCAAAAAAAATATGAGCAAAGTTCAATTAATAACTTTTGATTTAGATGATACTTTTTGGGATATTGGCCCTGTAATCATTAATGCAGAAATGACCACAAGAAAGTGGTTAGAAGAAAAAGTTGGAGAAATAGAATGGGGAACTTTACAATCATTCCTTGAATTACGAAATCAACTTGCTAAAAATGATCAATCTCTAAATTGGGATCTAGGAAAATTACGACGAGAGATTTTTAGAGTTAAACTGAGTCCAATTATTTCTAATTCTAAAGAATTAGAAGATCTTGTTAACCAAGCATTTGATTTCTTCTTAAATAAAAGACATGAAGTTGTGTTTTATGACGGAGTAATTGATGCTTTAGAGGCTTTGTCTACAAAATATGAACTTGGAGTATTAACAAATGGAAATGCTGACATAAAGAGATTGGGTATTGATAAATATTTTAACTTTTCTATATCTTCTGCTGATGTAAAAAGCAATAAACCTGAGGAAGGTCATTTTAAGAAAGCTCTAAGCAACTCTAAGCTGCTCCCTCAAGAAGTTATACATGTAGGAGATCATCAGATTAATGACGTAACTGGAGCGTTAAATGCAGGCATGCATGCAGTCTGGTTTAATAAGGATGCTGCCGAGTGGGCTCAAAACTATAACCAACCAACTACTTTTTCAGATTGGTATAATTATCAAAAAATAGAAGAGTTGAGCACATGAAAGAAGATAAAGTGTTAAATGCGATTATAAATATCCTTGAACAAGACCTAAAAAATCTTTCGTCATTGCTTCCTTCTGAGGGCCCTGCTTTTTTAAAAGAGCATATTGAACCTAAAGTTGAAGAAGCTTTAAATGCTGCAGGTTTTGTTTCGCAGTCTAAATATAACGCGCTTAAAAATATTGCTACTAAGCTTGAAGCAAGAATAGATGAGTTAGAAAAAAAATTATAGTTGCGCTAAATAATTATTTAATCTGTCAGAATTGCTAACGAAGGTGGACTTCATATTTTGAGCAGCCTCTTTAACAGCATCAAGATTTACAGCTTCGCCCACCTGAATAACTCCGACCATTGCAAGCATTGCATGAGGACTACATTGGTAAACAAAAACACCTTCGGTATCTATAGTGACTGAAATATCTTCATTCAAAGCTCCCATCCAACCTTCCGCGCCATCAGGAATCATGCTTGGTAAAGTCTCGGCATTGTGAGAGGGGTCGGTTGCTTTAAAATGAATTGTGTCACCCTTTGAAACTTTTAGGACGGCTGGCTCAAAAATCATTGCACCACCTTCTCCCATATTTAACATTTTAACAACATGTTCAGAGCCTTCTGATAATTCAACTTTTTTAACTGCTGTGGTATTTGCTGAAGACATTTGCGTTGATGTTGTGCTTTGTCCACAGGCTTGACCTTCAAGGCATATCTTTACAGGAACCTGAATCCTTTCAATTACAGCATCATCATATTTTTTGCCGTTAAATAAAAATAAGAAACACAATGGCAAGATCAAGAATAAAATATTTCGTTTCATTAATTAATAACCTCTTAAGAACTGGTCTTTTGTAACTCAACAACATAATCAAGAACTTTTAAAGTTTCTTGTCTGTCTGGCTTAGATTCAATAATATATTTACCATCAACGATGAGCATTGGTGTGCTAGTTATTTTAATCTGTCGAGACACCTGAATAGCTCTACTTACTTTTTGCTTTATAGCAAAAGAGTTTAAATACTGTTTAGACTTCACTTCATCAGCTCCTAATTTTGCTAAGAATTTAACAACGGCATTTTCACTTGCAAGAAAATTATTTTCTCTATGTATAGTTGTAAAAACTGCTGTATGAGAACCTGCATCTAACTTCAAAGCTTCAATCGAGTAGTATAAAGCTGCATGCAATTGATGGATTTGTCCCCAAGTAATTGGCATCTTTGCAAATTTAATATAATCAGGCTGAGAGCTCTTCCAATTGTTAATTGTAGAATCAAATGAAAAACAATGATTACACCCATACCAAAATGCATAAGTAACCTCAACCATTCCATCTTGTCTTACAGGCAATGGGTCATCGATTAAACGATAGTCTTTGCCTAACTTGTAGTCTGCTTGTAAATTTGCAGAAAAGGCTATTAATGTGTATCCGAAGACACAAAGAAGTAAGTATTTATAATTTTTATTCATATAATCCATGCATATAGTTTGCTAAAGCTTCTATTTCATAGTCGCTTAGGTTTTGAGAAACAGCCTGCATCACTAAAGCATAATCACCTGCATCTCTTTCCATAGATCTATATGCTTTTAATGTTGAGACTAAGTAAGCTTTTTGTTGGCCCGCAACAGATGGGAAGCCAGCTAATTCATTCCCTTTACCATTGACTGAATGACATGCAGTGCAAGCAGGAATAGCCTTCTTCATATCTCCGCTTCGGTATAAAGCTTCTCCAACTGCTAGTAATTCTGCATCATCTTCAGCTTGGCCATTAGTCTGAATTTGCGATGAATAAAATGCTGCTATATCTAAAAGATCTTGGTCTGTATAAGAGTTAAGAATTGGCAGAACACTCGACATAAGAATATTCACACGCTCACCACTTTTAAAATACTGCAGTTGCTCCAATAAATATCTTTGGTTCTGACCTGCGAGCTTTGGCCAATCTGAGCTTATACTATTTCCATCTGCTCCATGACAGGCAGCGCAAGATGCAATAAGGTTTGAGCCTTTAGATGCATCACCATCTTTGAAGGTGCTAGGCATTTCTTTTTCAGCTGTAAAAGCATTTATACTAAAAATAAATACTGTTACAAATAATATTCTTATAGACATTTGTTTGAGATTCCTTAGAGTGGGTATTATAAACATAGCTGGGACTTAGATAAACGATTAAATGCAAAACCTTTTTAAAAATACTGAATTCATGATGGGAGTAACTCAGTATAAAAACCTGCCTGAGGATACTGGAACTGAGATACTTTTGGCTGGAAGATCTAATGCTGGGAAATCAAGCGCACTCAATGCTTTAACAGAAAATAAAAAATTAGCGCGTATAAGTAAGACTCCAGGAAGAACAACCGAAGTAAATTACTTTAAAGTAAATGAAGACCTCAAACTAGTTGATCTACCTGGCTATGGTTATGCAAAATCTGGACATTCAAGAAAAAAAGATTGGGGTCCGCTATTAAGTCAGTACTTTAATATGAGGCAATCTTTTAAAGCTGTTTTATTGTTTATGGATATTCGTCATCCATTAAAAGATACTGATATTGATCTAATAAATCTATGCATGAAATCTGAAGTAGACTGTATTCCTGTTTTGACTAAAAGTGATAAATTATCAAAAAATAAAGTAGCTCAAGCAGTAGCAAAGGTATCAAAAGACTTGGGTGGTATTGATACTTATGCAGTATCTTCCAAGGATATAGTTGGCTTTATAAAACTAAGCAAGCTACTTCTTTCCTACTAATCAAAAGTTTTTGTTCATTGTGCCTTAGTGGGCTTCATTCCAATTTAAACCGATGGATGCTTCTACGATTAAAGGAATATTTAGATCAACTGCTGCTTCCATAATTTCTTTTACTTTATTTAGAACATCTTCAGATTCTGATTTCTTTACCTCAAGAATCAATTCATCATGAACCTGCATAATCATTTTGGTTGTATCTGAAGCCTCATCTGCTATCCAGGCATCGACATCTAACATAGCTTTTTTAATAATATCTGCTGCTGAACCCTGCAGTGGGGCATTAATGGCCGCTCTTTCAGCTGCCTGTCTTCTAAGGCCGTTCGCTGCATTTATCTCATTAACATAAAGTCTTCTGCCCATGATGGTCTGAACATATAGATCTTTCTTGGCTTCTGCCCTGACATTATCCATATAATCTCTAACACCTGTGTAACGTTCAAAGTAAGTGTCTAAATAAGATTGTGCTTCTGCTCTTGTGATATCAAGCTGTCGTGTAAGACCAAAAGCGGACATACCATACATAAGTCCAAAGTTAATTGCTTTAGCGCTTCTTCTTTGGTCTGAATCTACTTTATTGATATCAACTCCAAAAATTTCTGCTGCGGTTGCTGAATGAACATCTAAATTATTATTAAAGGCATTAGTTAAATTTTTGTCGCCTGATAGGTGCGCCATTATTCTTAACTCAATTTGCGAATAATCTGCAGAGATTAGTACATTGCCCTTTTCAGGTACAAAAGCCTCTCTTATTCTTCTCCCCTCAGCAGTTTTAATAGGTATATTCTGTAAATTAGGCTCTGTTGATGAAAGTCTGCCAGTTGAGGTTACCGCTTGATGATAAGACGTATGAATCCTATTAGTAATTGGATTCTCCATTGCTATAAGACTATCGGTGTATGTGGATTTTAATTTTGCTAAAGTCCTATACTCTAAGATAATTTTTGGCAGATCGTACTCTTCAGCTAATCTTTGTAATGTAGCTTCATTAGTAGAAGGCTGGCCTTTTGGTGTCTTTTGTAATACCGGAAGTCCTTGTTTCTCATATAAAATTTCTAAAAGCTGTTTGGGAGAATCTAAGTTGAATTCTTGTCCCCCAAGTTTGTGTGCTTGCTGTGTTAACTTGTCTATCTTTTCGCCAAGTTCTTTAGAATGTGCAGCAAGTTTTGCTTTATCAATTTTTGCACCATTGGTTTCAGTCCTAACAAGTGCTAAAACAAGAGGGTATTCTATTTCTTGTAATAAATTTAGTTGGCTATTTTGCCCTTTTAGGAGGATTTTTAAATGGTTATAGAGTCTTAAAGTAATGTCTGCATCTTCAGCTGCATAATTTGTTGCTGTTGGAATATCAACTTTAGAGAAATTGATTTGCTTAGATGCTGTTCCTGTTATGTCTGTATATTTAATTGTCGATAGCTGCAAATAGTATTCTGCCATTCTATCCATGCTATGCCTTGTGGCAGTGCTATTTAATACATAAGACATCAACATGGTATCTGCAAGAAATGATGTGAGTTTTATTCCATGCCTATCTAAAATAGGTATATCGAACTTAAGATTTTGACCAACTGCTTTATCTTGATTTACAACTATTGAACTACCAATAATTTTTACAACTGAGTCAATAGATAATTGTTTTGGTGCATCTTCATAGTCATGCCCAATTGGAATATAACAACCCTTTTCTTCTTCAACAGATAATGAAATTCCAAGCAAATTAGCTGAGACTGTGTCTAGAGATGAGGTCTCTGTGTCTATTGTGAAAGCTTCACAATCATCTAGTTTTTTTGCCCATTCTTTTAACTGTTGCTCTTCATAAATTGTTTCATACTTGCTATTAGCTTCTGCCAAAGCTTCAGGAGTTTTTTTAACTGGATTATTTTTTAACGGTTTAAATTCTAGCTCTGTATAAATCTTCTCAAGAGCCTCTTCATCAGCATTTAGCGTAAGTAAATCTTCAAAGGCTATCTCGAGCTTTATATCTGTTTTTAAGGAAACAAGATCAATATTTCTATCTAAATTAGGCAAAAACTCTCTTAAATTATTGCCGACTACTCCAGGAAAAGATTCAGCATTTAATTTAATATTTTCAATATCATTAAACTCATTAAGCCATTTGGCAGCAGTTTTTTGTCCCACTTTTGGAACGCCTGGTATATTGTCAGATGAATCTCCTACCAGTGCTAACATGTCTCTTATTTGTGTTGGTTTAACTCCAAACTTTTCAAAAACTTTCTCTTCATTAAAAGTCTTATGGGTCATGGTATTCATTAAAGTTGTGTCAGGATCTCTAACAAGCTGCATCAGATCTTTATCAAGACTTGAGACTACACATGTAAAATCTTTATCTCTTGCAACAGTTACTAAAGTTGCAATTACATCATCAGCCTCGACACCTTCTACTTCAAGTAGTGGGAAACCTATTGCCTTACATATATCTTTTACTGGCTTTAATTGCTCTCTTAAATCTTCAGGCATTGGCGGGCGATTTGATTTATATTCTTCAAAAATATCATGCCTAAAATTCTTGCCCTTAGCGTCAAAAACTACAACTATTGGAGAACCTTCGCTCTCCTTTTTTAAATTCATTAGCATGTTTGTAACACCCTTTACTGCGCCTGTAGGCTTGCCGCTTGAAGTTGTTAAGGGCGGCATAGCATGATAAGCCCTATATAAATAGGATGAGCCATCGATAATAAATATTCTGTTTTTCATATATAGTTAAGTTAAAATCTATTATGTCATTGGTTTTTTTTAATCGCTATAAAAGAAGGGATATATAAACAAAATATGTTTAAGAAAATTATTAAACTGATTAAAAATATATACTCAAACTACTTCGAGATTGCTTCTTTTGTTGGTGCAACTTCTATTATTCTTATAGCCATCTTGCTAGATAATGTGCTAAATCTTAGAGCATGCCCTCTATGTATATTAACAAGATATATTTTTGGAGTTATTGCAATCATTTCATTAATAGATCTACTTGTAAAAAGACTAGATATAGTTAATAAGTTATTAATTGCCGCTGCTGCAGTTTACGGCATTATTATTTCGCAAAAATTAATATATCTACAAAATTTAAGTCCTGAAGAAATAGCAATGCTGCCAATGGGTTGCGATATGCCTTTGCAAACACAAATTGAATATTTTGGTCTCTTTGGAGGCTTGGCAAATGCATATAAAGGCGGCCCAACTTGTGCTGAAGAAAGTTGGAGGTTTGTATTTAATTTTGCTGAATGGGGACTAATTTTCTTTATTATTTATCTTGTATCTAGCTTATATAAGGTTAAAAATAAACTAATTAAGTAGTAAAACTACAGGAATACATTCTATTTAAAGCTGTATTAACAAAGAAAAGCGCTATTATTGACTTTTAAAACCTATTAATATTAACTTCACTACAAAATATTATAAAAATTGGTATATAGATAGATGAATGCGGAATCAACAGCTTCTAAAGTCTTAGAGCTTTCAAATAACGAATTAATAGATAAAGCTATTAACAATAATGAAGCTGTACTTGCAGATAACGGAGCTCTTACTGCAGTTACTGGTGAAAGAACAGGCAGAAGTCCCAATGATAGATTTATTGTTAAAGAGCCTGGCACTCAAGATTTAATAGATTGGGGTGATGTAAATAAGCCTTTTAGCTCGGATGCATTTGATGCATTGTGGGATAAAGTGGAAAGCTACTTAGCAGAGAAGGACAGATACCTAACCAAAGTTCATGTTGGTGCGCATTCAGAGCACTATTTGCCTGTTAAAGTGACAACCGAAACTGCTTGGCATAGTTTATTTTCAAAGTTAATTTTTATAATGCCTGATACATATAATCATGCTGCTAAAAAAGAATGGGAAATTATGAGCGCAGCAAGCTTTAAATGCTCGCCAGATGAAGACGAAACCAATTCAGAGGGTTGCGTAATAATCAACTTTGCTAGAAGGAAGGTCATTTTAGCTGGTATGAAATATGCTGGTGAGATGAAAAAATCTATGTTTAGTATTCAGAATTTTCTAATGCCTGAAAAAGACGTATTACCTATGCACTGTTCTGCAAATGTTAACTCTGATGGCAAAGTGGCTCTATTTTTTGGTTTATCTGGAACAGGAAAAACAACCTTATCAGCAGACCCGTCATGCTCACTAATAGGTGATGACGAACATGGATGGGGAGAAGGTTCTGTTTTTAATTTTGAAGGTGGTTGCTATGCGAAAACAATCGATCTTTCAGAAGAAAATGAGCCGGTGATCTGGAATGCAATAAAAAGTGGAAGCATATTAGAAAATGTCGTTCTTGATGAATATGGAAAGCCTGATTACTCTGATGTTTCCCTTACCCAAAATGGCAGATGTTGTTATCCAAGAGAGTTTATTCAAGATGCCGTCCCAGAAAATGCTGCTGGTGAACCAGATTCAGTCATCTTTCTAACATGTGATCTTACTGGGGTTATTCCTCCTGTATCTATCCTTTCAAAAGAAGCTGCTGCATATCACTTTCTAAGTGGCTACACAGCAAAAGTTGGATCTACTGAAGTTGGATCTACATCAACTATTGAGTCTACTTTCTCTACATGCTTCGGTGCTCCATTCTTTCCAAGGCCTGCAGGCGTTTATGCAGAGTTGCTTATGAAAAGAGTTGAAGCATTTGGCTCAAAAGTTTATCTTGTTAATACTGGATGGACAGGTGGATCTCATGGAGTTGGTAAACGTTTTGATATTCCAACTACAAGAAGAATTGTAAATGCTATTCAAAATGGAGAGCTTGAAGGAGCTGAAACTGAAAGCATTCCTGGGCTCAATCTAGATGTGCCTCTTAAAGTTGATGGTGTTGATAGTAACCTTCTTAATCCAATAAAAACCTGGGAAGATAAAGAATCTTATAAGAAAACTTTAAGCAAAGTAGTTAATGAGTTTAATAAAAATTTTAAAAACTTTGATGTAAGTGATGGAATAGTAAAAGCTGGCCCAGGTTTTTAATGTTTGATGATAGTTTTGCTGCCCAGCTAAGCAAATGGAATAAAAATAATTCTTTAAAAACCCTTGGTTTTAATAGAGGTGTTGAACGAGAAACATTAAGGGTTACAACAAATGGATCCCTCTCTAAACTACCGCATCCATCAGGCTTAGGATCCCCTCTTACTAATTCCTATATAACTACAGATTTTGCTGAATCACTAATAGAGCTGGTAACCCCAAAATTTGGTAGTGTAGATTCTTTATATTCATGTCTTGAGGATTTGCATGTTTTTACCGCACATAATATTGATAAAAATGAATGCTTATGGGCTTATTCGATGCCTTGCAAAATAACAGATGAAGCAGATATAAATATTGCAGAATATGGATCAAATGATTCAGGAATGCTTAAACATATATATAGAAAAGGTCTCAAAGTTAGATATGGATCTATTATGCAATGTGTTTCAGGCATTCATTATAATTTTTCAATTGATGATAAAAGTTATGTTGCCTTATTTGGCGAAAATTATTCCCAAGCTATGGTAGATAGCTTATATTTAGGATTGATCAGAAATTTTAAAAGGAATTTTTGGTTTATCTTAAATCAATTAGGAGCTTCACCAGTTGCAGATAAAACATATGTTGCTGGGAGAAATCATCACCTTAAAGAACTTGGGAAAGAAGACGTTTTCTTAGAAAATGCCACCTCTTTGAGAATGAGTAACATTGGATATCAAAGTCCTATACAAAGCTCATTAGGCATTCGATATAACACATTAAATGGATTCATTAATTCTGTAAAAAGAGGCATTAAAACTCCTTATAAAAATTTCACTAATCTTGGTCTTTATGATGATGAAGGCGAACGGCAACAGATATCAGATGGAATTATTCAGATTGAGAATGAGCTTTATGACACCATAAGACCTAAAAGAACTTCAAAGATTGGGCAAAGACCAGCTAATTCATTAAACGATCATGGTATAGAGTATGTAGAAATCAGAGGGGTGGATGTTAATCCTGATGATTTGGTTGGTATATCAAAAAATCAAATGCATCTATTAGACTTATTTCTAATTCATTGTTTTGTGAGTCATAGCCCAGAACTAACCAATGAAGAAAATGAAAAACTTCAAAAAAATCATACTGATATGGTTGCTTCAGGACAAAATAACTCTACGATGATTTTCTACAAAAATACCATGATGAAAACTGGAGACGCTCTGACAGAACTGGTTAATGAACTTAGTTTGTTAGCAAAAAGTTTAGATGCTGATAATGAAATTTACTCTAATGCACTTAAAAATATTATTAATGATGAGCATAAAAGTTCCGCACTTTTAAAAAAGATTGATCAAGATTCGAGCTTTCATGAAGTTGCTCTTGCAAAAAGTATCCAAAATACAAAAGAATTGAGGCAAAATAATAGATTGGATTTAGATTATCTTAATGCTGAAAGAGAAAGATCATTGAAAGAATTTGAGGAAATAGAAAGTAGCCCCAATAAAGATATAGAGGCTTATGTAAAAAAATATAACTCGCAGATATAGGAGAGAGAATGAAAGCTTTACAATGTGTAGAATTAGGTGGTCCTGATAAACTTCAAATTAATGAAATTGAAGCCCCTGAAGTAATACCCGGTCATGTTGTTGTAGATGTGAAGTCTGGGAGTATAAACTTTCCTGATGTCTTAATGATTCAAGGGCTATATCAATTCCAACCTCCTATGCCTTTTACTCCAGGAGGAGAATCTGCAGGGATTGTATCTGAGGTGGGGGAAGGCGTCTCTAAATTTAAAGTTGGGGATAAAGTATTTGCAATGACCGGCGTCGGAGCTTTTGCAGAAAAGATTTTAGCTGCGGAAGCTAGTTGCATGGCAATCCCAGATTCTATGGATTTTGATTCTGCTGCAGCATTATCAATGACGTATGGAACAAGCTTATATGCGCTAAAACAAAGGGCAAATCTTCAGCCAGGAGAAACGTTGCTTGTTTTGGGCGCTTCAGGAGGAGTTGGCTTAGCAACTATTGAACTAGGGAAAGCTATGGGTGCAAAAGTTATTGCAGCCGCATCAACACAAGATAAGATTGATATGTGCATGGCACATGGTGCGGATGAGGGCTTTATATACCCATCAGGAGATCTTGATAGAGATCAACAAAAAGAATTATCAAATAAGATTAAAGAATTAACTGGCGGCTTGGGGGCAAACGTAGTTTATGATCCTGTGGGCGATAGTTATTCTGAGCCTTGTCTTCGAGCAACTGCATGGGAAGGCCGATACCTAGTAATTGGTTTTGCTGCTGGACAAATACCAAAAATACCTCTAAATATTACTTTATTAAAGGGATGCCAAATTGTTGGTGTTTTTTGGGGCGCATGGGTTGGTCAATTCCCGGATGAAAATAAAAAAAACTTTGACGAGCTTTTCAGTCTTCATGCTGCAGGCAAAATAAATCCTGAAGTATCACAAAAATACTCATTAGCTGACTCCGCTGACGCTTTTACTCATCTTGCCAACAGAAAAGCTAAGGGAAAAGTTATTATAAATATGTAAATATTGATGAAAAATCATAATTCTTTTGTCATAATCTATAAATGAAAAACAAAACTTTACTTGCCCTTCTTTTTTCAACTATATTATTTTCCGGCTGTGCTCTTGTAACTGACGAGTATCAGGCTAACCAAAGAAAAGTGATAGCCTATTTACTAGAGGATTTTCCGCTTCCTTCTGATGCTGAAATTATAAAAGCCCCTACTGTATTATTGGGTACCGGAGAGGCTATATCTGGAAGAATTATATTAACATCTGGCTTTAGTCCAGCTGAAAACTTAATCTTTTATGGAACAGAAACTTTAACTACTGGATGGCAGCTTATATCATCTAAGGTTGGTGAAGAAGTTACCTTGGTTTATGCAAAAAATGGAAGATTTGCTACTATTTACATTGCTCCTAGGGGAACTTTCCAAGGATTTATAACAGGGGATTATGGAAGCGATATAGATATTTCTGTAGTTCATCCAGATGCGATTGCAGCTCAAAATCCATACAATGATCTGAATTACGAAAATTTACCTGAGTCGCCCTAAACTAATTAGCTTGAGTAATTGATTGATAGGTCAGTGATAACCTGGATATATCAAAAGGTGGTCTAAAAAATCCAACAAACCTGCCCTCAGGATTTATAAGAATAATATTATTTACATGGTCATCAAGATGTTCATGACTTTTCATATCATTGTTCATTGGTGGCATTTTATTGTTCACAGCTAGTTGTGTTGAAAGGTTTAATAGCATGGGCCTACTTGAACTTAGGCCTATAAAATCAGCATCGAACCCTTTTGCATAATTATCTATAATTTCTGGAGAATCTCTTTCTGGATCTATAGTAATTAATACCCATTGCTTATCTTCCAAATAATATTCTTTTTCCCTCAATACATTAATTAATTTTGATATTTCATACATTGCAACTGGACATTCATCTGGACATCTAGAAAAACCAAAATATAACAATGACCACTTGCCCATTAAATCATCCTTTGTAAATTTTTCTCCATTACTTGTATCAAAAACAAAGTCCGAAATTTCTTTGGGCTCTTGAAAAAGAAATAATCCATTTACCAAAAGTTCTTGATTTGAAAGCGGTCGAGGGGTGGTTAAATTATTTATAAATAACGTTAATACTACACAAATAAATAAAACTATAAGCGCTATATTTAATTTTATGTTTTTTTGCATTTATATATAAATAAAATGGTCGATAATAAGAGCGATAAAGATTAAAAAGATATAGTAAATAGAATACCAAAAAGTTTGCATTGCATATTTATCATCATCACTCAGATACAGTCTTATAGAATAAAAAAGAAACAAAGAGCTTAGAATGATTGCTGATATAAGGTATACGGCTCCTGACATAAGAACAATATACGGGAATAGACTAACCAAAAATAAAATAATTGTATACAGAACTATCTGCAGCTTTGTAAAAGCAACTCCATGCGTTACAGGCAACATGGGAATTGATTGTTTTGCGTAATCATCTTTTCTGTATATTGCAAGCGCCCAAAAATGAGGTGGGGTCCAAATAAATATTATAAGCACCAAAATCAAGGCATTTGGTTCAATGGTGTTTGTTACTGAGGCCCAGCCTAGAAGTGGCGGTGCTGCGCCTGCAAGACCACCAATTACAATATTTTGTGGTGTTGCTCGCTTGAGAAAAATTGTATAAATAAATGCATAACCGCCTAAGGCAAAAATAGTGAGAATTGCAGTTAGACTGTTAACAAAATATACAAGAATTAAAACACCTAACAAGCCTATAACAAATGCAAAAATTGAAGCGTTTGTTACAGAAATCTCTCCTTGGGGTATTGGTCTTTTGTCTGTCCTTGCCATTTCAGCATCTGCTTCTCTATCTATAATTTGATTTATAGCTGCTGCTGAGCCTGAGCATAAACCTATTCCAACTAAGGGTACTAGAATCTCAATAAGAGGTAGCAATGTATCACTGGCAAGAATTATTCCAACCAAGGCGCATAACAACATCATTAAAACAACATTTGGTTTGCAGAGTTCGTAATAATTCTTAATAAGGCTCATTTTTTCCAGGCTAAATAATTAATCATTAAGGTAGAGATTAAAAGCATTGCCGCTACTAAATTATGAGCTATAGCAATATATAACGGAAGCACGTATACAACATTCATAATTCCCAAAGATATTTGAGTTAATAAGATTACTCCAACAGTTGATGCCAGCGGTGCAGCAGCTGTAAACCATAGCCTTGATATAAGAATAAGATAGGCAAAAGTTAAAATAAGTGCAGTAACTCTATGCGAGTAATGAATGGCTACTCTTGAAGGATTATCTAAGAGACCATATAGGTAGTTTGGCCCAACTTCTTGATCAAAACTAAATCCTTTCTTAAAGTCCATTTCTGGTGAAAAAGAGCCCTGACATGTAGGAAAATCTGGGCATGCAAGCGAAGCATAATTTGTACTAGTCCAAGCACCCAAAAATATTTGTATTAGTAAAAGGAATAAGCAAGTTAAAGCAATATATTTAAGCCCTTGTATGTTAAAGCTATCAAGTAAATCAAAATTTCCAGCTCTTACAAAAATAAAAAAGAACAAAGAAACTGTAATAAAACCTCCAAAAAGATGTCCCGTAACTATTATCGGCAATAATTTTAAACTTACTGTTAAATATCCAAATAGTCCCTGACAACATATAAAAACAAGCAAGCCTAAACACCAATACCTGATATTAATATCTTCTCTTTGTTTAAATGAAATATAAGACAATGCTATTGCAACCAGGCCTAGGGTGGCTGCAAAATACCTATGAACCACTTCAGGAATAGCTTTATTAATATCATATGGGAATTGTGGGAATCTAGCTTCAGCAATTACCACGTCGGCCTCGCTTGTAGGAAAAACTACAAATCCATAACATCCAGGCCAATCTGGACAGCCCAACCCTGCATCAACTAATCTAGTCCAAGCTCCAAGAGCAACAACTACAAAACCAAATAAAACGCCAAACAAAGATAAGTTTCTAATAGCTATCATTAAATTAACACCTTTAAATCTTTGAGAATCTTTTTAGGATCAAGATTTGGATCAAAATACATAACAACTCTTCCGTATGGATCTATTACAAAAATTGGATTATTAAGCTGAAAATCTAAGACAGAGTTAGTTTGTAAGACATCAAAGAGTGCGTTATTTAAATCTTCATATATTTCTATTCTTGGATACTCCTTCTTTACCTCTTGTGTCATATCATTTTCATAAGCATCGCTAAAGAATGCAGCTCTTTTAATTCTGAAAATATCTCTATTTAAAGCAACATTTAATTGCCGCATAAGATACAAAGAATTTTCTGCTTTTATTGCGTCTGTAATATAAACACCAAGAACCCACTTGCCGTCTTGGAATTCTATTTTGGCATTACCGTCATAAATTTCCATATCTGATACATCAACATATTCATTAAAAAAGACTCCTTCATTCTTAGTTCCTTCTGGCGCATATCCCATTGTGAAATAGATAGATGAAAGTGCAACAATAAATATTGGTGTCAATAATATAAAAAGAAGTGCTATTTTATTTTTCATAAGTTTTATTTTTTAGTCCAAAATATATATACATCCCACATAAAACAAGAAACATGGTAAACCACTGTAATGCATATCCATAATGTTTTACTGGCAACATGTTAGTAGGTATTACTTCCATATAAGTTAATGAATCTTTGTAAGTTGGTTCGGCAACAAGAATAAATGGATATAGCTCAACTTTATATGCTTTTGCAAGATAATCTAAAGATTGTGTCTGGCTTATTTTAGGCCATAACTTTGATATTAGGTCGTCAGATAAGACAAATCCAAGCTCTGGCTGCACCAATAACCCGCTTAGTTCATTAAAGCTATTTCCAATAGAAATATCTGGTATGTCTTCTCTCAGAGATCCTTTTGCAATCCAGCCTCTATCAACTAACAATAATCGTGCTTCGTTTTGAATGCTTAAAGGAGTAAAAACTTTAAAGCCTACTCTTCCTCGATAAATGACATTGTCGATTAATATTTGTTGAGACTCGTCAAAACTCCCATTTACATATACCCTTTGCCATTTATGAGATTCTTCATTAAGTGCTGAGGGTTTTGCTTTTATAGAAGAGTCAAATAAATCTATAACCTCTTGTTTATTCTGCCCTCTCTCAATCTGCCATAGTCCTAAGAAAAAAAATAATATAGAAAAAAACATAAAGAAAATTGTTACCTTTGTTCCGGGGTTAAAAGATTTTTGTTTAATCATATCTAAAAAAAATACTATGTTTTACAATACCTGTAATATGTTATTAAAAACAGCAATATTCATTGTAATCGCTTTAATTCTCTTAAGTTTAGGTGGAAGCCTGTTCTTTTTATTGAAAGATCAAGGGCAAACCCAAAGCAAGAGAACTGTTTATGGTTTGGGTATGAGAGTTAGTCTCGGTGTTGTTTTAATAATTCTAATTACTTATGGCCTTTATACAGGTCAACTAGGAAATAGTGTGCCCTGGGACCAAGTAAATTAGATTATATAAACAAAGAAAAATAACATCACCCACACAACATCAACAAAATGCCAATACCAAGATGCAGCTTCAAATCCAAAGTGGTCATGAGTTTCAAAGTGATTAAAAAACACTGATCTAACTAACATTACTGACAACATACAACAACCTAGAAAAACATGAAAACCATGAAAACCAGTTAACATAAAAAATGTTGATCCATATATGCCTGAATTAAGAGTTAAGCCATAATGAGCATATGCTTCATAGTATTCTGCAGCTTGTAAACCTAAAAAAATAACTGCCAATCCAACAGTTGCTCCTAACCATCTGTTAAAAGATTTTCTACTCCCATTTTTTAAACCTAAGTGGGCAAAATGGACTGTAACACTTGAGCTTAAAAGAATAATTGTATTCCACAATGGTAGCCATGCAAGCACATTCGACCAGCCTGGAAATGCCATGGTCTTGTCAGCTATTTCATATTCCGAACCATTATCAGGGGTTGCTATAACAGGCCAGGTATTTTCAAATCCTGTCCAAAAATCTACACCCATCTCTTGAACAAATTCTATAGGAGCGCCTTTTTCTCCTTCGCCTGCTAACCATGGGACTGCAAAAGTACGAACGTAAAATAGTGCTCCAAAAAATGCAGCAAAAAACATTACTTCAGAAAAAATAAACCAAGCCATTCCAAAAACATATGATTTCTTTAATTGTGCGCTGTCCAATCCAGCGAGATGCTCTTGCACCACTGTTCTGAACCAAAAGAACATGGTTAAAGTCATACAAATAAATCCTAGATATAAAACTGTTGTACCGTTATCTGTTCCATTTATTGTTCCGCCAGCGCCCATGACCAAAAAGAACAATGACGTTGCTGCAAAAATTGGGTACCTACTGGAATCAGGTACGTAATAGTTTCCACCGCTCATATTTTATGACCCCGCATGATCACTATCGTGATCCATAATTATATTATTTTCTAAATTGCTATCAAAAATAGTATAAGAAAGCACAATGTTTTTAATATTTTTAGGCAGCTCGTTATCAACCACCATTTTGATAGGCAACAATACTTCTTCGCCGGGCATAAGCTCAATGCCCTCAGCAAAACAAAAGCACTCTATTTTCTTTATATAGTCCTTTGCATTTGTTGGAGCAACACTATTAACTGCTCTTCCTACCATCATTTTGTTAGTAGTATTTTTTGCATAAAAAGTTGCTTCATACATAGTTCCAGTTTTTATTTTTGAAACCTCTTTAGAGGGCTTAAATGTCCACGGCATCCCAGCGTTGTTATGAGAAATAAATTGAAGCCCTATTTCTCTACCTTCGATTGATATCGAAGATTCTGCGTTTGTTGTTTGCGCAACTTTTCCATTTAATCCAGTTATATCACAAAAAACATCATACAGAGGCACAAGCAAAAAAGAAAAAAGATACATTGCAGCGACAGCACCTGAAAGTTTTAGAATTGTCTTTTTTTTGCTTCCCATTTTTAACTTACTTTGGGAGGTACACTAAATGTATGATAAGGAGCTGGCGAATCAACAGTCCATTCAAGACCTCTGGCTCCTTCCCAGACTTGATCGGTTGCTTGTTTGCCTCCCATTACTGTTTTGACAACAATGAATAGGAAAAATACCTGGGAAAATCCAAAGAGAAATGCTCCTGCGGTAGAAACCATATTCCAATCTGCAAATTGCAATGCATAGTCAGGAACTCTTCTTGGCATTCCTGCTAAACCAATAAAGTGCTGTGGGAAAAATGTAACATTTACACCAATAAATGATAGCCAAAAATGCAGTCTGCCTAATCTTTCATCGTACATATTACCGGTCCACTTAGGTATCCAATAATAAACCGCAGCCATAATTGAGAATATAGCTCCTGGAACTAAAACGTAATGGAAGTGTGCAACAACAAAATAAGTATCATGATATTGAAAGTCAGCTGGGGTGATAGCAAGCATTAAGCCTGAGAATCCACCAAGAGTGAAAAGCACAACAAATGCGCAAGCAAATAACATAGGAGTTTCGAATGTTATTGAGCCTTTGAACATTGTAGCAATCCAATTAAAAACCTTAACACCAGTTGGAACAGCTATAAGCATAGTTGACCACATGAAAAATAACTCTGCCGCTAAAGGCATTCCTACTGTAAACATGTGATGAGCCCAAACTACAAATGATAATATTGCTATAGACAACATTGCCCAAACCATAGAAGAATATCCAAACAACTGTTTTCTTGAGAAAGTTTCAATGATGTGAGAAACAATTCCAAAAGCAGGTAAAATCATAATATATACTTCTGGATGTCCAAAAAACCAGAAAATATGCTGGAATAGAACTGGGTCTCCACCGCCTGCTGCGTTAAAAAAACTAGTGCCAAAATGTATATCCATTAACATCATAGTTACTGCTCCTGCCAAGACAGGCATTACCGCTATTAACAAGTATGCAGTTATTAACCATGACCATACAAATAAAGGCATTTTCATGAGGCCCATTCCAGGAGCTCTCATATTCATGATGGTAACGATAACATTTATAGAGCCCATTATTGAAGAAGCTCCCATGATATGAACAGAGAAAATAAAGAATGTGGTGCTTGGAGGTGCATAGGTGGTTGATAAAGGAGCGTAAAAAGTCCAACCAAAATTAGGTGCTCCGCCTTCCATAAATAAAGATGATAATAAAACAAAGAATGCAAAAGGAAGAATCCAAAAACTTAAGTTATTCATTCTTGGTAACGCCATATCTGGTGCGCCAATCATCATTGGCACCAGCCAGTTTGCAAGACCAACAAAGGCCGGCATTACTCCACCGAAAATCATAATTAATCCATGAAGAGTTATCATTTGATTGTAAAACTCAGGTTCAACTATTTGCATGCCTGGCTGAAAAAGTTCAGCTCTTATAATCATCGCCATAGCGCCACCGATTAAGAACATAGCAAAACTAAACCATAAATATAAAGTTCCTATATCTTTATGATTAGTTGTATAAAACCATCTTTTAAGTCCCTTAGCTGGACCATGGTGATCATGTTCATTATGGTGATTTTCAATTACAGCACTCATATATACCCTCTTTAAGTATTAAATTTTATTTTTCTTATATTCAACAATATCCTTAGGTGCGACTATTTCTCCATCGCCATTTTGCGCATTACCCCAAGATTGTCTTGTGTAAGTTATCACAGAAGCCATTTCAACTTCTGAAAGATAACTAAATGAATTCATGGCTGCTCCTTGCACGCCCTCCATCAAAATTTCAATATTTCTTGCTTTGTCATTCATTACTATTTCACTTCCAGCTAAAGCAGGAAAAATTCCAGTTATTCCTTGTCCATTCACTTGATGACAAGCAACACAATTAGTTGTATATAAAGCTTCTCCGCGAGCAACTAATTCTTCAGCAGTCCAATCTTTTTCTGTTAATTCTGCCATTGCAATTGCTGCAGCTTGTTTTTCTGCTATCCATGAATCATATTCATTTTGTTCAACTGCTTTAACAACTATGGGCATAAAGCCATGATTCTTACCACATAGCTCAGTACATTTTCCTCTATATATTCCTGGCTCTTCAACAATTGTCCAAGCGGTATTTATGAATCCTGGTATTGCATCTTGCTTAATAGCAAACGCTGGAACCCACCAAGAATGAATAACATCATTGGCTGTTATTAAAAATCTTACTTTTTTCCCAACTGGTATTACGACCATTTCATCAACTTCTTCTAAGTAGTTTTCACCTTTAGGGACTTTATTATAAATTTCGTCTAAATCAGTTGTTAGATTTGCAAAAAAATTGACATCATCTTCTAAGTATCTGTATTGCCATTTCCATTGGTAGCCCACTACTTGAATATTAATATCACCAGCTTCGTCGTTGTACATTGTTTGAAGAGTCTTAGATGCAGGCACTGCCATTGCAATGAGAATTAGAAAAGGAATTATCGTCCATGCAATTTCTACTTTAGTGCTTTCATGAAATGTGGCAGCAACGGGATTTTTCTTTTTAGTATAGGCGTACATGGAATAAAACATTACTCCAAAAACCAAAACTCCAATAGCTACACATATCCAAAAAATAAGCATATGAAGGTCATAGACTTCTCTACTTATTTCGGTAGCGCCTTTAGTCATATTTAATGCATCCCATTCAGCCGATAGTTGGCTTGAAAGTGCAAATGCTATAACTATAAATTGTGTTTTAAATGTACAAATTAGATTTCTAACATTAGTCATGTATATCCCTTATAACTAGTTTTTATAGAACTTTTTTGATGCCGTTAAAAGTAATGTTTTTTTTACAGCTAATTTTGCGTGTATTCTATAATTTTTGCAGTGAAATTACTACTTTTTAATAGCATTAAAATTGGTTATATCTACCACATTAACTGCTCTTGATTTTACACTTTTAACAGGGTCTTTTTTTGACCCAGGTCGATACTCTTTATAAGAGCATTTTACACAATAAATCTCATCATTATCTTTGTGAATTGCTATAGAATCTTTTTCTGAACAGCTTGGACATATAGCTCCAGCAATAAATTGAGTAAATTTTTTTGTCATTAAAGATCACTTATCTCATTAGCAATTTTTTTTGTATCCGGCATTACTCCAAACCACTCATAAAAAGATAAGGCGGCTTGAGCAATGAGCATTCCGGTTCCGTCATAAGAATTTTCAGATATGTTCTCAGCCCAGTTACAGAAGCTCGTTCCATTAAGGGAATAGTTTAAATCATAAAAAATTGTATCTTTGTTAAAAAGGGTTTCATCAGGCGGGCTAAATTCGCCTGTTAATCCTGCGGATGATCCATTAATAACAAGATCATAGAAACTTGATTCGGCTCTGATTGAGATGTTTATCATTGATCGATATTTTACTTGCAGTATTTCCGCTCTCTCTATTGTTCGATTAAGAATTGTAAGGGTCGCTGGCTTTGCATTAATGATTTTGTAAAGTACGCTTTCAATTGCTGCGCCTGCACCAATAATCAGAATTCTTTTATCTTTAATATTAATATTTTTCTCATTTAAGTCTTTAATTAATCCATCTCCATCTGTTGAATGCCCATAAAGCATTGTAGATTTTTGATTAATAGTATTAATTGCTTCTAAAAAAGATGCTTCTTCTGATAATTTATCAACAGCAGCTACTGCATTTTTTTTATGTGGCAGAGTAATATTTAATCCTTTTGCAGATTTGGATGAAAAAAATTCATCTATGAAGCTATTTAGGTCAATATTGCTTACTTTATAGGCTCTATAATCTAAACTTATATTTTCCTGTCTGCCAAACCTTGAATGTATAAAAGGGGATAATGAGTGATCAATTGGATCTCCAATGACTCCTAATTTGTATATTTTTGACATTATTCTAGGATTTTAACCTCTCCACCTCTTTTTGAGGATAAATAGAAGATTTTCCTCATATTTTTTAAATTTATTGTCTTTTTTGTAAATCCATGAGGTCATTGGTGGCAAAGATGCAAGAATGGACTCTATTCTTCCTCCAGATTGAAGCCCAAATGAGGTGCCTCTATCATATAAAAGGTTAAACTCCGCATATCTTCCTCTTCTATATTCCTGAAAAGCTTTATTTGATGCGGAAAAACTTCGATTTTGTCTTAGTTTTATTATCTTTAAATAGCTTTTTAGATATGTGTTTGCAACGCTCTCAAGCATTTCTAAAGATTTATCAATAGGTAAATCATTGAAATTATCAAAAAATATGCCTCCTATACCTCTTTTTTCGTCTCTGTGGGGTAAATAGAAGTATTCATCACAATTACTAGCAAATTTCTTATAAAAACCTTTGTTAAAGGCATCTAGATTGGTTTTGGCTGCTTTGTGCCAAAATATGCAGTCTTTCTCATATGCAAAATAAGGCGTAAGGTCATACCCGCCTCCTACCCACCAATTAATTACTTCTTTATTCTTATTTAATAATAAGAATAATCTTACATTCATATGACTTGTAGGTATAAAAGGGTTCTTGGGATGGGTTATTACTGAAACCCCCATTGCTTGATATGAATTTGCATTATTTTTCTCAAAATAATCTAGTGCAGATTTTGGCAATTTTTTCCCAGATATTGATGAAAAATTAATAGCTGCTTTATCAAAAAATTTTCCTTTTTCAATTATGAATGTTCTTCCGCCGCCACCCTCTTTGCGGACCCAATTATCATCTGAGATAACACATGATTTACTTGATTCAAGGTTGCAATATTTTTCGATAATTTGCGATTGAATCTTAGAAAATTGGTCGTCAAAAGTCATAATCATTATGGTCGAATAATCTCCTTTGTATATAAATCTATTATAGGGGTTGATTTATTTAATTGGCCTAGTGGCTTGTTATAAAATGCAACATCTTCAAAGTCAAAATCTTTTATTATTTCATCAATATTTGATAAAATTTTTTGTCCTGAGATATTAGCAGATGTAGAGGTTATAGGACCATTAAATGCTTTTAATAATGGAGTAATATGGTAGTAAGTACTTACTCTTATAGCTAGCTTGCCAGATTTATTTTGTAAATGACTTGGTGTATTTAATGGGTTATATTTGTATAAAAAAGTAACAGGATCGCCATCCATTTCATCGATAAAATTTAACTCTTTTTTTGATAAAGGCATTAAGAATTTTTTCATAACATTAATATTGTTGCATAAAATTATAAGGCTTTTATCAAGTGGCCTTTTTTTAAGCTGGTACACCCTTGATACTGATTTTTCATTGAGTGCATCACAACCAATTCCCCATACACCTTCAGTAGGATATATTAAAATATTTCCTTTTTTTAGCCACTCAGAAGCATCTGTCTGAGTTAAAAGATCTAACACAGATTATGAATTTAACTTCTTATTTTTTTCCAAGACTTCATTTGTCATATTTTGTCTATAGTTACGCATTTTTTCTGCAAGCGCTTGATCTGATATGGCTAGCATTTGGATAGCCAATATTGCGCTGTTTTTTGCTCCAGCTTTTCCAACTGCAACAGTTGCAACTGGGATTCCTGGAGGCATTTGAGCAGTAGACAATAGAGAATCTAATCCTCCTAAACCACCAGACTCAATCGGTATACCAATTACAGGCTTTAAACTGTGTGCTGCGACTGCTCCAGCAAGGTGAGCTGCCATGCCAGCTGCTGCAATAAATAGCTTGCAGCCATTAGATTCTGATTTTTTAATAAGCTCTATCACTTGGTGAGGAGTTCTATGGGCAGATAAGACACTTTTTGAATATTTAACGCCAAAATCATCAAAAATCTTAAAAACTTCGTTAACAATAGGCAAATCTGAGTCTGAACCCATTAAAACCGCTACATCGACATTATTTTCTGCCATATATTCCTTATTTTATTAAATTATGCAGATTATAGATTAAGAGATTATAATATAGCAATATGTCTATTCTAAAAATACTTAAATATCCTGATCCTCGCCTAAGAACTGTAGCAAAAGAAGTGGAAATATTCGACAAAAGTCTAGATAATTTATCTACAGATATGCTTGAAACTATGTATGCCGAAAACGGTATTGGGCTTGCTGCTACTCAGGTTGATGTGCATATACGTCTGGTTGTTATAGATATAAGCGATGACAGAGACACTCCTTTAATATTTGTTAATCCAGAAGTAAAAATATTAGACAACAAAAGTCTAGTTCCATGCGAAGAAGGCTGTTTATCAATACCAGGCGCAAGTGTTGAGGTTTCCCGTCCAGACAAAATAGAGCTTCATTGGTCAGATTTAAAAGGCAAACAACATAAATCTAACCCAGAAGGCCTTCTTGCTGTATGCATTCAACATGAAATAGATCATCTTGAAGGAAAATTATTGGTTGATTACCTAAGCCCTCTTAAGCGATCAAGGCTTAAAAATAGAGCAACTAGGTAATTTAATATATATTTTAGCTACTTTTATAAGAACTTAGACGAATATAAGAGAAATTAATGGATTTTAAAGTAAGATGAATATTGTTTTTGTTGGAAGTCCACAGATATCTGCAAATATACTGGAAAAACTATATAAAGCTGGCTTTAGTATACCGCTAGTGATTTCACAGCCTGACAAAAGAAAAAAAAGGGGTAAATCTGTTGATTTGAGTGAAGTCTCAACAGTAGCGCTAAATCTTGGCCTTAATACACTAAAACCATTGGACTTAAATGATGGTGCATTCAGACAAGAAGTTGAGAGTATAGATATAGACTTTCTTGTTGTTTCTGCATATGGAAAAATATTGCCTGCCTGGATGTTAAAAGTTCCTAATAAAATGAGTATTAATATTCATTATTCTTTGCTCCCAAAATATAGAGGCGCATCACCTATACAAACTTCATTAATTAATGGTGATTCTAAAACTGGAATAAGTTTTATTAAAATGAATGAAAAGATGGATGAAGGTGATCTTATTAAAAAACTAGTTTTAGATATTAAAGAAACTGATGACAAGATCACCCTAGAAAATAAACTGTCAAATCTAGCTGCTAACAATATTGGAGATATTTTAAAAAGTATAAATGAAAACAGTTTTAACCTAAAAAAGCAGAATCATGAAGATGCATCCTACTGTATTAAAATTAATAAGTCTGATGGAAAGGTAGATTTTAATGATAGTTCAAATAACATTATTAATAAATTTAAGGCATATAAAGGATGGCCAGACTCATATTTTTTATACAAAGATACAGTAATTAAAATTCATGGAATGTATGAATTAAAAGATGTTCGGAGTGGGCTTAATGGGGAAATTATTAATTTTGATAGCAATGGTATTGCTATAAAAACAGGTGATACAGCAATAGTAATCACTCACTTACAATTTCCTAATAAGAAAATTATTAGCGCTCAAGATGCAAATAACTCCTATTCTGATTTTTTTCTTAAATCGTAAAAATTCCAATAGGGGTTTTAATTGTGTCAAAAGAGGTTTAATTTAAGAGGCTATGAAAGTTATTATTTTGGGTGCAGGTAAAGTTGGAGAGAGTTTGGCAAGAAATTTGTCTCAGGATGGCTATGATATTTCTATTGTCGACCTTAACAAAAATAAGGTTGATGAGCTTCAAGATAGATTAGATATTGCCGCTATTATTGGCCATGCGGCTCATCCTTCAACTTTTAAAAAAGCTGGTGCCGATGAAGAAACTATTCTTCTTGCAGTAACAAATAATGATGAGGTAAATATAGCTGCCTGTCAGATTGCTAAAAATAAATTTTCAGTTAAAAAAACTATTTGTAGGTTTAAAGACAGTACGTACTTGGACTGTCTTGATTCATTTGGCGCAAATATTATAGATATTCCTATTAGTCCTGAAAATGAAGTAACTTCACACTTAAAAGAACTTATTGATCATCCGGGGGCTGAGCAAATTGAAGAGTTTGCAGATGGGAGGGTTAAACTGGTTTCGGTAAAAGTTAAAAAAACAGGTAAATTAGTTGATAAGGCCTTGCGAACTATTGAAGATGATATGCCAGGGGTTGATAGCTATATTCCTACGATCTATAGAAAAGGAAAACCGTTTATTCCTGATGGGGATACTATTGTAAAAGAAGGTGATGAGGTCTATTTTGTTACAGCAAGTGAAAATGTAGATGCTGTTGTTAATGAAATGCGGCTTGAGCAAGAAGCTTATTCAAGAGTTATGATTATAGGCGGTGGAAAAATTGGATTTAACTTAGCAAAACAACTAGAAGACTCATACAAAGTAAAAATAATTGAGCCTAATGAAGAAAGATGTGAAGAAATATCAAGATCATTAGAAAAAACAATTGTTTTAAGAGGAAAAGGTGCTGATCAAGAGCTTCTTAAGAGTGAAAATATTTCACAAGTTGATGTATTCTGCTCATTAACAAATGACGATGAAGCTAATATCATGGCATCATTGTTAGCTAAGAAGCTGGGGGCTACCAAAACAATGGTTATCCTTAATAACCCTTCTTATGTAAATATATTACCCGGATTTGTTGATAGCTGTATAGCTCCGCATAGATTAACTGTTTCATCAGTCCTCCAGCACCTAAGAGAAAGTGATGTTGCTCAGGATGTAATTCTAAAAATGCACTCTGGCGCAGAAGCAATAGAAGGCATTGTCCATGCAAATGAGTACACAAGCGACTACTTTGGAAAGCCTATAAAAAGTTTACCTATGCCAGAAGAGGCTTCGATTGGAGCAATAGTTAGGAAGGGGGTTGTGGTAATGCCTTCTTCAAGTATAGAACTTTGTATTGAGGATCATTTGATTATTTTCTTATCAAATAAAGACAAGGTAAAAGAGGTAGAAAAGTTATTTACTAAAAGCTAATGAATCTAAAAGCTATTTTAAATCTTTTTGGTATCTTGTTAGTTCTATTCAGTGTTTCATTTATGATTCCAATAGGAGTTTCTCTTTTATATAAGGATACTAGTCTTAATATTTTTATTACTACATTTCTTGTTGTTGCTTTTCTTGGTTTAAGTTTTTGGTATTTTTCTAAAGGTCATAAGCAAGAATTAAATACTAATGATGGTTTTATAATAATTACTCTTTTTTGGTTGGTTCTTGCGCTGGCAGGATCCATACCTTTCTTTCTTAGCGGCATGACCCCAATAGACTCTTTTTTTGAAGCAATGTCAGGCATTACTACAACAGGCGCAACAGTTATTACAAATATTTCATCATTAGATGAGTCATTATTAATTTATAGGCAGCTTCTGCAATGGATGGGTGGCATGGGGTTAATAGTTTTAGCTATAGCTGTAATGCCAATTTTAGGTATAGGTGGAGGGCAATTATATAAAGCTGATATTCCTGGGGCTATGAATGATCAAAAGCTTACTCCCAGAATAACAGAAACCGCTAAAGCGTTATGGATAATATATTTTGGCCTTACTGTTTTATGCGCAGCTTTGTATTGGCTAGCTGGTATGAATACCTTTGATGCGATAGCTCATAGCTTAAGCACAGTATCAATCGGTGGTTTTTCTACCTACGACGAAAGCATTGGTCACTTTAATAGTCTGAGTATTGAAATGGTTTGCGTTTTTTTTATGATTGTTTCTGCGTCTAGCTTTGCACTTCATTATTCTGCAATATTTAAAGGAAGAGCTTTGAGATATTTTTATGATCCAGAGTTCAAATTTTTTATTAGCATAATGGGGTTAATATTTTTTGTGAGCTCTATTATTCTTTTTATTGATTTAGGGAGTTTTGAGTCTCAAAGAAATATCTTGTTTCAAGTTGTTTCAATAGTATCAACAACTGGTTTTACAACAACAGATTATTCAGCTTGGCCAACTGTTATAGGTTTTTTGCTTTTAATTGGCGCTTTTATAGGAGGCTGCTCTGGCTCAGTTGGTGGAGGTATAAAGTCTTGGCGGATTCTTATTATGCTTAATCATGCAAAAAAACAGCTTATTAAAATAATACATCCTAATGCTGTTGTTTCAGTAAAAATTGGAACAAAGGTAGTTGATAGCTCAGTAGCAGAATCTGTTTGGGGCTTCTTCTCCATTTATGTAATTAGCTTTATGCTTCTGCTATTTGCTTTATTAGCTACTGGGCTTGATTTTACTACGGCATTTTCTGCTATTGGTGCATGCCTTAATAATTTAGGGCCTGGACTGGGAGAGGTCTCCAGCAATTACTCTTCTGTAACTTCAATTGGTAAAGGGGTTTTAGCTTTTGGCATGATTCTTGGAAGACTAGAAATATTCACTGTCTTGGTTCTATTTATGCCTTTATTTTGGAGGCGTTAATTCCTATAAGGATTTTCTATACCTTTAGGCGGCTTTTTAAATCTTTTGTATTCCCAAGAATAATCTTGAGGATTAATCTTTATTATTTCAGCCATAGTAGAGTTCATTGATTCAACAGTTTTTATCTCTGGAGCATCTTTGAAAACTATTTTAATTTCATTATCTTTTGTTCCTAGCAGAGCTATATATATAAGAGGTTTTCCTGTTTTATTTGCTAAAGATGTTATTAGGGTTGTTGTATATGCCTCTCTATTAAAAAACTTAGCATATTCGCCCATTCCATCTTTTGGCACTTGATCAGAAGCCATAATAACTATTTCATTTTTATTAATAGCTTTAAATAACTCTTTTACACCTTTAAAGCTTGTTGTAAAAACTTTATTGTTATTTTGTTCTCTATGTTTTTTGACATAAACATCTAGCAGCTTAATTTTGGGTGGTTTATAAAGCCCAACCGTTGGGGCTTGTCCATTCACCCATTGAAGAGCAACATCAACACTTCTGTTGTGTATGCCTGAAATTATGAGTCCATTATTAGCTCTAGTGTTGCTTGCTAATAAATATTTATTATCAATTCTTTTAATGTTCTTCGAGATAGTCTTTGTTGATCTAGAAAGAGCATAAAATGTTTCATATAGGCCACAAATTGACTCTATTAGGCTATTTCTTGCAAGCAATTCTTTCTCAGCCACGGATAGATGCTTAAAACAAATATTTATATTTATTAGAGTAGTTTTATAAGAATCTAAAAACGTTATTGGAAAAATTCTCATAGTTTGTCTAATTAATGCCTTGCCTAGCTTTAATGGCAGGATAGAAAATAGAAATAGTATTAATCGCATTACATGTTTAATTAAAAAAAACTGTTTTTAAATATATAATTGTTATTTTACAGTAATATACTGAGATCTATAATCTTGATCAGTTTTATAAATATAAGGAAAAGATTTGGCTGCTAAAACAATGGAAGAACTTGTAGCACTTTGTAAAAGAAGGGGCTTCATTTTTCAATCTAATGAAATTTATGGAGGCATGCAGGGTCTATATGATTATGGTCCGCTGGGCGTTGAGCTAAAAAATAATCTAAAACAGTCTTGGTGGGCATCTATGGTTTATGACAGAGATGATGTTGAGGGGCTGGATGCTTCTATTTTAACTGCTCCAAATGTATTAAAACATTCTGGTCATGAAGATACTTTTTCAGACCCAATGGTCGACTGTAAGTCTTGCAATTTAAGATTCAGAGTAGATCAAGTGCCTGAACACTGTAAACCAGAAGACTTAACTGAGCCCAGGCAGTTTAACTTAATGTTCAAAACAAATGTAGGCCCGATCGAAGATGATAAATCTTTTGCTTATCTTAGGCCTGAAACTGCTCAGAACATATTCACAAACTTTAAAAATGTTGTTGACTCAACTGCAAGAAAACTTCCTTTTGGTATAGCACAAATTGGCAAGGCTTTTAGAAATGAAATAACTCCAAGAAATTTTATTTTCAGAGTGCGTGAGTTTGA
Organism: uncultured SAR86 cluster bacterium; assembly: GCA_902557645.1. Classification (GTDB taxonomy): domain Bacteria; phylum Pseudomonadota; class Gammaproteobacteria; order Magnimaribacterales; family D2472; genus MED-G78. The sequence goes on along the minus strand of CACEAP010000002.1, from coordinate 136,264 downwards.
GCAAATGGAATTAGAGTTTTTTTGTGAAGCAGGCTCTGATGAAGATTGGCACAAGAGCTGGGTGGAATTAAGATTAGATTGGTGGGAGGAGCAAGGAGTAAAGAGGAATGCTATAGAGTTATACCACGTCCCTAGTGATGAGTTAGCACATTATTCTAAGGCAACAGTGGATATTATGTATAAATTTCCTCATGGTTTAGAAGAGTTGGAGGGTATAGCTAACAGAACTGACTTTGATCTCGGATCACATAGCAAAAATCAAGCAGAGCTAAATATAAAAGCTAAGGTTATTGAAAATAAAGCTTCAAATGCCAAGCTGGCGATGCAAGACCTTGATTCAAATAAATGGAAAGTTCCTTATGTAATCGAGCCCTCAGCAGGTGTTGATAGAGGTGTTTTAGCTATACTTAATGAGGCATATAAAGTTGAATCGCTTGAAGGTGGGAAAGAGAGGGTTGTATTAGGTCTTAAACCACATCTTTCTCCAATAAAAGCAGCTGTAATACCCTTAAAAAGAAATCATGAAGGTTTGGTTAGTTTGGCTGCTAAAATTAAATCTGAGCTACAGAATTTGAGACTTGGGCGCATATTGCTTGAAAATTCAGGAAATATTGGCAAAAGCTATAGAAGGCATGATGAAGTTGGAACTCCATTTTGCATAACTGTTGATTTTGACTCATTAGAAGATGGCACTGTTACTCTAAGGGATAGAGACACAATGGAGCAAAAAAGAGTTTCAATAAAAGAAGTAAAAGAAAACTTACAAAAAATGCTTAATAAAGCAACAAATGTCTAATAACTAGGTGATGAGATATTTATAATGTCTAAAATATGAGTTTCTTGCGGAGTTTACTCTTCAATTTACTCTTTTATAGCAGTCTCCCTTTTGTTAGCGCCATCATAATACTTGCCTATCCCTTCTTGTCCTCAAAAAAATTATCAAAAATAGCATCTGTTTGGATTGTGGCTGTATTATATTGCTTAAAAGCGATCTGTGGCATAGCTTGGGAGGTGCGTGGTGAAGAAAATATACCAGAACGCCCTGTTATTCTTGTAGCTAATCATCAAGGGCAATGGGAATCATTATATCTTCAGACAGTAACTCATCCTATTTCAAGCATAATTAAACAAGAATTATTACTTATTCCATTTTTTGGCTGGGCTCTTGCTTTTATGAGTCCTATTCCAATAAATAGAAAAAATAAACTACAAAGCCTTAAAAAAGTTATAAATCAAGCAAATGCTAGAATAAAAGCTAATTTTTCAGTATTAATTTTTCCAGAAGGAACAAGAATAAAACCTGATATAGGAATTGCTCCATTTGGAAATAGTTGTGGTCTTTTAGCAACAAAGAATAATATTCCAATACTTCCAATTTGTCATAATTCAGGAAAATACTGGAAAAATAAGCAGTTTATTAAGCATCCTGGAACCATCAAAGTAACCATAGGCCCCCTATTTCATGGCAATAATCCAAAAAAATTAACTGATGAGGTTAGACTGTGGATGAAAGATGAATATAGAAAGATGAATTAAATATCTAAATTAGATACTGATAAAGCGTTGTTGTCTATAAACTCTCTTCTTGGCTCTACCTGATCTCCCATGAGTATTTCAAACTGTTGATCTGCCTCTGTTGCATCATTGATAGTAACTTGCATCATTTTTCTATTTTCTGGCTCCATGGTAGTAGTCCATAACTGATCTGGATTCATCTCTCCTAGCCCTTTATATCTCTGAACTTCAAGGCCTCTAGTACCGCCTTCTGACATTCTTTTAATAACAGCGTCTTTTTCAGATTCATCAGAAACATATTCGTGTTGTTTGCCCTTGGTGATCTTATATAGAGGCGGTAGAGCTATATACACATGGCCTCTATCTAAAATATCATAAAATTGTCTATAGAAAAGAGTTAAAAGTAGAGTACGGATGTGAGAACCATCAACATCAGCATCGGTCATGATTATTATTCTATGATATCTGAGCTTTTCTATATCAAATTCTTCGCCAATACCACAACCCAAAGCTTTAATAAGGGTGCCTACTTCTTGGGACCCTAAAACTTTATCAATTCTGGCTTTTTCTACATTTATAATCTTTCCCTTTAGTGGCAAGATTGCTTGATTTTTTCTATTTCTGCCCTGTTTTGCTGATCCTCCAGCTGAATCTCCCTCAACAATATATATTTCAGACAGCGCAGGGTCTTTTTCTTGACAATCTGCCAACTTGCCTGGCAATCCCGCTATTTCTAAAACTCCTTTTCTTCGCGTCATCTCTCTAGCTTTTCTAGCTGCCTCTCTTGCAAGCGCTGCCTCTGCAACTTTTGAGAATATGTTAAGGGCGTCTTTGGGATTCTCTAAAAGATATTCATTAAAATATTTGCTGAATACTGTGCTTACAACACTTTCAACCTCTGAAGAAACTAATTTTTCTTTTGTTTGAGAAGAAAACTTTGGGTCTGGTACTTTAACTGAGACAATAGCAATTAAACCCTCTCTAACATCTTCTCCAAGAAGATCTGAAGGTATTTTCTTATTATTTTCCTTTTTGATAAAAGCTTTAAGTACTCTTGTTAAACTGCCTCTAAATCCTGCTAAATGAGTGCCGCCATCTTTTTGGGGGATATTGTTTGTATAACATAATACATTTTCTGAATATGAGTCAGTCCACTGTAAGGCTATCTCAACACCAACATCATTATGTTGCGATGAGCATTCAAATACATCTGAAACTGTTTGTTTTTTGCCGCGTAAATGTGTGACATAGCTGGAAAGACCACCATTATTCTTAAATTTTTTAGATTTGCCAGTTCTTGCATCAGTTACGTTAATTGAAACGCCTGCATTTAAAAAAGATAGCTCTTGAATTCTTTTATGTATCTTATCTGTTTCAAAGTTGACTGAAGTAAAAATTTTATCAGATGGCATAAAGGTTATTTCAGTTCCGGTTAGTTTAGATGCTTTAACCTTCTTTAGTTTTGCTATAGCTTTGCCTTCCTTATATTTTTGAATAAATTCACCGCCATCTCTCCATACCTTTAAAGTTAGGTCTTTTGATAGGGCGTTTACAACTGAAACTCCAACACCATGAAGGCCCCCGGACACCTTATAAGAATTATCATCAAACTTGCCACCAGAGTGTAGTGTTGTAAGGATTAATTCAGCGGCTGAAATTCCTTCTTTTTTGTGAACATCTACCGGGATGCCCCTCCCATCATCCTTAACTGTTACCGAGCCATTTTTATTAATAATTACATTAATATCGCTACAATGGCCTGCCATAGCCTCATCAATACAATTATCTAAAACTTCAAAAACCATATGATGTAATCCAGACCCGTCATCTGTATCGCCTATATACATTCCAGGCCTTTTCTTTACAGCCTCTAAACCCTTTAAAACTTGAATATTTGATGAATCGTACTTTGCTTTGTCTTCTTTTTTTGGCATTTTATTTCTAGCTTAGTTGTTCCACGTGGAACTTTTTTATAGTAATTAATTCAGCCTCTATTTTACTATTAATTTGGTCTTCAATGTTTGAAAAAATGATTTGATTTTGAGTAAGCTTCAAAAGAGAAATAAATATATTAAAAGTACTATTATCAAGCTCTGATTTTACATCATCGATAAGTAGTGTTGGTTTGATCCTATATAAAGATCTTAAAGTCTCATGTTGGGCGCAAAGCCATATAATAGATAATAATTTTTGTTCGCCTCTAGACAATATTTCTTTTGCTTCAGCATTGCTTATGAAAACTTTTATATCAGACTTGTGAGGGCCTTTGGTTGTGACCCTTCTTCTAATATCGTTATCTTTTTCAAGCTCAAAAGTTTGTTCAAGACTAACCCCATCCTCCCATCCTTTGTAATACTCAAAACTTAAATCTTTAATAAATTTTTTTTCAGAGGTTAATCCTAAACTTTGAACTATGTTGTCATATGAATTTTTAGTTTGATTAAAAAAATGTTCTCTTTTGTCTGAGAGGATTGTGCCTAAAACAGATAGCTTATTACTCCATATGTCTAGCTCATTCAGGTCTCTATCTTTTAAAACTTTGTTTCTTTGTTTTAGAGTTCTGTAATATGAAAACCACGCAGTTGAATAGGCAGCATCACTTAAGAAAATTGCTCTATCAAGTATTTTTCTTCTAAAGCCTGGCGATGCCTCTGTAAATGAAAATGTTTTATTGTCGATTATTGTTGCTGGGAAAGCTTTTGCTGCTTCACTTATTGTTATCTTCTTATTATTAAGTTTTAGCTGAATAGATTTTTTTCTTTCTTTGTAAGCTTCAATAATAAACCCTGAATCTTTGTCAAAGCCTTGTAGGTGAAAGCTTTCTTGATTGAGTGTTATAGCTGACTCAATATTACTGCTCTTGAATGAGCGTCCGCTGCAAGCCAAATATATGGCTTCTAGTATAGTTGTTTTACCACAACCATTCTTGCCATAAAAAAAATTTGCTCCATCAGCTAAATCAACCTTGGTAAGGCTAAAACATCTAAAATTTTTAAGAGTAATTGAGCTTAATGCCACTATATAAGTAAAGGCATTACAACATATTTAAGTTGGTGATTTTTTGGAGTGGTAATTAAGCAGCTCTTGTCAGCTCCAAAAAAATGAATCTCACATTCATCATCATCTATTGTTGATAGTATTTCCTGAAAGTAATTTACATTAAAGGCTATATCTAAATTCTCTCCCCCATATGATGCGCTAAAAAATTCTTCGCCCTCTTCTTGGTCTGGGTTGTTGGCTGAGATCATAACACCCTTGTCAGAAGTTACCATCCTAACTCCCCTATACTTGTCACTTGAAAGAACACTAACCCTGCTCAAGGTTTCTGAAAACTGCTTAGTTGAAACTTTTAGCACAGAACTATCTCCTGATGGTATGACTTGTTCATAATCAGGGAATTTTCCCTCTATCAACTTACTTACAAAGGAGGCTATTGGTGTGCTTGTTTTTATTGAATTATTACTTAAATTAATTTCAACAACGCCCTCAACCTCGCCAACTAACTTAGCAATCTCATTAATAGATTTTCTTGGTATTATTCCGCTTATGTTATTGTCTGCTTTAACGTCTAGGTCTGATGATGCTATTGCAAGCCTGTGGGCATCTGAGGCTACTGCTAGGATGTCAGATTCTTCTATTGTTATAAATAAACCATTAAGATAGTGCCTCCAGTCCTGATTGCCCATTGCAAATGAAGTTTTGTTAATTAGATTTTTTAATTTTTGTGAGTCTATCTTTATTGCTTGACCATCTGATTCATCTTCAAACACAGGAAAACCGTCACTAGGAAGCGTTTTGAGATTATATTTTCCAGTACCCGCTTCAACTATTAACTTATCGCCATCCAGAGAAATATGAATTTCTGAATCATCTGGAAGAAGCCGGCACAACTCACTTAGTTTTTTTGCTGGTGCTGTAGTTTTGCCCCCACTCACAAAATTACCAATGCTGGAACTGGTGGAAATTTGAGATTCTAAATCTGTAGCAGTTAGCTGCATAGATGACTCATCTACTTCAATTAAAACATTAGATAGAATTGGGAGTGTTTGTCTTTTCTCAACAACGCCCAGGGTTAAAGATAATGCTTTTACAATGTCTTGTTTTTGAATATAAAAATCCATATTAATTAGTTGGTTAATGCTCTATTTAAATTCCTATAATCCTCTTCTTGTGAAGGGTCTTCTTTTCTTAACTCGGCAATTTTTTTGCAAGCATGGAGAACTGTTGTATGGTCTCTTCCATTAAAAGCTTCGCCAATTTCTGGGAGACTGTGGTTGGTGAGCTCTTTTGTTAGCGCCATTGCAAGCTGTCTTGGGCGAGTTATTGACCTGCTCCTTCTTTTTGATAAAAGGTCAGAAAGTTTTATATTATAGTATTCTGAAACTGTTTTTTGTATATTTTCAATACTAACCATTTTGGCTGATATAACAAATAAATCTTTAAGGGCATCTTTTACTAAAGCTAAGTCTATTGGTTTGTTTGTAAACTTAGCATTTGCTGAAACCCTTTTAAGAGCTCCTTCTAACTCCCTTATATTGGATCTAATCCTTTGAGCAATATAAATAGCGCAATCTTCTGGCAAATTAACTCCCATAATACTTGCTTTTTTTAACAGTACCGCCGCCCTTGTTTCAAGCTCAGGCGGATCAATAACCACAGGAAGACCCCAACCCAGCCTTGATTTAAGCCTATCTTCCAGACCGTCAATTTCTTTTGGATACTTATCACAAGTTAATATCATTTGATTGTTTTGGTCTAATAAAGCGTTAAAGGTATGAAAGAACTCTTCCTGGGACTGCTCTTTGCCCGCAAAAAACTGTATATCATCAATTAATAAAGCATCGGCATTTCTATAAAAAGACTTGAATTCATTCATTGCACCAAGTTGTAACGCTTTTACCATATCGGAAACAAACTTTTCCGAATGAACATAAACTATTCTTTTATCTGGACTTTCCCGAAGAATTTCATTGCCTACAGCGTGCATTAAGTGAGTTTTTCCAAGGCCAACACCTCCATATATAAACAATGGGTTATAGTCCCCGCTTGGGTTAGATGCAACCTGCTTTGCAGCTGCTAAAGCGACATGGTTGGATTTCCCCTCCACAAAACTATCGAAAATATATGATTCTACAAGCTTTGTTTGGGGTTTTGTTTGTTTTGATTGATATTTATCAACAAACGTCTCTTTATCAAGAGTTTTATAAATTAGACTTATGTTGCCTTTTATTTCTTTATTAACCGTATTTGTTATTTCGTCTGATAGATTTTGCATTACATAATTTAAAACAAAATCATTTGGTGCTGTTATTTCAAGAGTTTTATCATTTAAACTCCCTTTTAAAGGCCTAACCCAAGTATTAAACTCCTCTTGTGTTAGTTTGCTTTCAAGTTTTTCAGTAAATTTTGACCAAAATTCCAAACTCATCTCCTTAATTAGATTTGTTAGTCTAACAAAAATTAACAAGATATCTACAGGATAAGTGTTAGTATTTCTTGTGGATAACTTGTATATAAATAAAGTAGCACATTTTATTTATATATTGGGTTGTTTTTGTAAATTTTGCGCTATAATGCACAACCAATTTTTATAGGACAGATATGAAAAGAACATTTCAACCCAGCACTCTTAAAAGAAGTAGAACGCATGGATTTAGAGCTCGTATGGCTACTAAAGCTGGAAGGGCTGTGCTGTCTAATAGAAGAAAAAAGGGTAGAAAGGTCCTTTCTGCATAAAAAACTTGGTTCTCCAAAAACTTTCTAAACCTATTTTTAGTTCTAAAAGTATAAGGGTGTTTGCTGTTAAATCATCAGAACCTGGGTTGAGGGTATCTACACCCAAAAAGCTTTTTAAACTTGCAGTAAATAGGAATAAAATAAAAAGACAAATAAAAAATATTTTTCAAAAAAACAACCTCTATCAGAACGATGTTATTTTTGTTGTTATGGTTTTCACACCTTTTTTATCATTAAGTTATAAAGAGGCTTCTTTTGAGATATGTAAGGCTGTAAAATCATGATAAATAATTTAATAAGTTTTTTATGAATCCAAGATATATATACATGGCGGTTGTTTTATCTTTGTCTTATGTTTTATTTTTCCAATGGGGCCAGATCCAACAAGAGCAGAACCTTGATGTAGAGGAGGCTAGGGCAGCTGTTGAACTAGAGGGGGTTGGAAATATCTCGGTTTTAGAAAATGATTTGTTAAAGATTGAGATAAATAATAAGAATGGAAACATTGTTGAGTCGCGTTTAAAAAAATATCCTGTTTATCCGGGATCAAGTCGCGGTGTAAGGGTTTTAGGTTTTGATGAGGGTGGTGATGTTGGTCTTAAATATTATATAAAAAGCGGTTTTAATGGTTTAAATAAAAACACCCCTTTTCCTTACGCAATTGTCAGTGAGTCAGAGAGTAAGGTTGTTCTTGAGTCTAAAGAGTTTGGTGCGCGTAAAACAATCTCTCTTTCAGAAACCCCTTATGAGATTAATATTTTAGATGAAAATACGTCAGGTGTTTCATACAAACCTTATGTTGCTTTATATAGAAATGACGCTTTACCAATAGATATGCCAACTGGGCTTTTTGCAAACGCATCATACAGAGGTGTCGCTTTTAATACTAATGAGGACCCCTATCTAAATACTAGGCTTGGGTCTTTGGATGTTGCTCAAAATTACAGACAAGCTGGAGGCTGGGTTGCTTTTATACAAAAATATTTTATGGCCGCTCTTTTGGGTTCGGATAGGTTTGAGTATACATATTTTGCCAACCCCGCCAAGAGCGCTGGTCTTTATTCTATGGGGTATTTTGTTGAGCCTGATATTGAAAACTTTGAGGTTTTAAATAGTTTTGAACATAGGGTTTTTATTGGGCCTAAAACTCGCGATATGCTTGCCAATAAAGAGGGTGTAAGCGACCTTGAGCTTTCAATTGATATGGGTTGGTTTTGGTTTCTAGCTCAGCCAATGGTGTGGTTGTTGGCACAAATAAACAGCCTAGTTGGCAATTGGGGTGTTTCAATAATTCTGCTTACTTTTATAATTAAAATTGTTTTTTGGCCGCTTTCTTCAAAGGGTTTTAGGTCTGTTGCTAAAATGCGTTTATATCAAGATGAGGTTCAAGATATAAGAGAGAGGTACAAAAGCGACCCTCAAAAAATGCAAACAGAAACCATGGCTTTTTATGGCAAAAAAGGCATCAACCCGCTTGGTGGTTGTTTGCCGATGCTTCCTCAGTTTCCTTTTTTTATTGCTTTGTTTTTTGCTCTACGTGAAACTGTTGAGTTAAGACATGCTCCTTTGGGTTTGTGGCTTCAAGACCTTTCTGCGCCCGACCCTTTATTTATATTGCCAATTTTAATGGCTTTGATAATGTTTATGACGCAAAAACTTGCACCGCCAATGCCTGGACAAGACCCCACTCAAGCTGCTGTTATGAAGTTTATGCCTGTTATGTTCTCTTTGTTTTTTATATTTTTACCTTCTGGTTTGGTTTTATACTCTGTAACCAACTCTTTAGTTACATATCTGCAGCAGGTTTTGATCTATAAAACTGTTGGCGCTAAGCTTACAGATTCATAGTTTTGTCAGTTGTTTTTGCATTAGCTACGCCAGCCTCTAGGTCTGCTTTGTGCGTTTTTAGGGTTTCTGGTGAAGGTTGTTTGGATTGTTTAAAGGATATTTGTAATGCTCCCCTTGTTAAGCCAAGGGTTTTTTATAATCGTCTTTTGGTGTCACAAGGCGCTTTGGTTGACAGTGTTGGTATTGTTTTTTTTGAAGGTGCTAACAGTTACACTGGCGAAGACTCTTTTGAGATTTATGCTCATGGGGGTCTTGCTGTTATGGGTTCTGTTGTTGAACTTCTTCAAGAGCAAGGTTTTAATGAGGCGGGTCCTGGAGAGTTTACAAAGCGTGCTTTTTTAAATAATAAGCTTTCTTTAAGTGAGGCGGAAAGCGTTGTTGATGTTATTAACGCCTCCAACAAGCGTGCATTGGAGGCTTCTACAAATTCTTTAGTTGGGGGTTTTTCTGCTGAGGTGTTTGATTTCTCTGAAAAGATTGATGTTTTGCGGAAACATGTTGAGGGTTCTATTGATTTTTCTGATGAAGATTATGATTTTATTAAAGAGGGTGGTGTTTTAGACTCTTTGAGTTGTTTGTGCGCTGATTTTGGGGGCTTTATTAGTAAGTGTTATGTATCTGGTGAGTCTGACTCAAAGAAAATGGTTATGTTTGTGGGTCCTCCAAACTCAGGTAAGTCGTCTTTGTTCAATAGGCTTTTAGGTTCTGATAGAGCTTTAGTGTCTAGCTCCCCCGGTACAACTAGAGACTTAATTGAATCAGAGGTTTTTTATAACAATCTGTCTTTTGGGGTTGTTGATACTGCTGGGTTAAGAAAGACAACAAACATAATAGAGAAAAGCGGTATAACTTTGGCTCTTAAGAAAATTAAAGAGGCTGATGTTGTGGTTGGGGTGTTTGATGATGGAAATAGGGCGCGTTTGAGTGAGGTTGTTTCTTTGGTGGGTGACAAGTTGTTTGTTGCGGTTTTGAACAAATCTGATCTTGGTGATTTTGAGGATGTTAAGGGTTTTGATTTTCTGCTTTCAGCTAAAACTGGTGCTGGTATTGTGGAGTTTAAGGATTCCCTCTCAAAACTGCTTGAAGAAAAGGGGCCTGGAGATCAAAAATACTTTGCTCGCATGCGGCATGTTCGACTTTTTGATAGATGTTTAAATTCTCTTGAGAGCTCTATGTTAAAACTAAAAAAGGGTGAGGATTTGGACCTTGCTGCAGAAGATTTAAGATTAGCTCGGGCTGATTTAGATGAGGTGGTTGGGGTTAAAACAGCGGACTCGCTTTTGGGTGATATTTTTAATGATTTTTGTATTGGTAAATAATGTTATTTGAATGTTGGTAAGTTGTTATCAAAAGAATAATGGTTTTTTGTTAACAGTTTTTAAATATCTTTTTCGTTATGTGTTAAGTTTTTTTAAACAGGTTTTTATACAGGTTTTTTTGCTTAGTTTTTGGCTTTTTAAAGCTTTATACACAGAAAACCTAGATACTAATAAACATAACTATAAGTATAATAATACTTAAGTTACTCTTAATAAGTTTATGAAAAAAGGTTATGACATAGTTGTGGTTGGTGGAGGACATGCTGGTGTTGAGGCTGCACACGCAGCCTTCAGATCTGGACTGTCTTGTGTTTTAATTTCTTTTTCAAAAACCACAATTGGCCAAATGTCCTGCAACCCAGCAATTGGCGGGCTAGGTAAATCGCACCTAGTTAGAGAGATAGATGCTATGGGTGGTGTGATGGCTCAAGCAACAGACGCTTCTGGTATTCAATACAGAACTTTAAACACCAGAAAGGGTGATGCGGTTCAAGCTCTAAGAGTTCAATGCGATAGAGGGCTTTATAAAAAAGCAATCCAGGAAATTATTAAAAAAACCAATATAGATATTATAGAAGGTGAAGTAACTGATTTAATAGCAGACGCTAAAGAGGTTTATGGCGTAGTTATAAATAACACAACAGAAGTTAAAGGAAAAAAAACAATACTAACCACAGGAACTTTTTTAAATGGTGTTATGTATACAGGGCAAGAAAAAATTATAGGCGGACGAACAGGAGAAGCTTCCGCTATACCCTTATCTAAAAAACTATACGATCTAAAGTTACCGATGGGTAGATTAAAAACAGGCACACCAGCAAGAATAAAAATGTCTAGTTTGGATCTTGATGTTATGGAGGAGCAAAAAGGGGAAACACCAACACCATGGATGGCTATATCAAGACAACAAGAAAAACACCTACAACAAGTCTCATGTTTTATCACCAGAACCAACAAAAAAACCCACGACATAATTAAAAAAAACATACACTTATCAGCAATGTACTCTGGTAACATTTCAGGCATAGGCCCAAGATATTGCCCCTCTATTGAAGATAAAGTTTTTAAATTCGGTGACAAAAACAGCCACCAAATTTTTATTGAACCAGAAGGTATTAATAAAGACCTAGTATACCCAAACGGCATTTCAACAAGCCTGCCTCAGGAAGCACAAGAGGAGTTTATTTGCTCTATTCCCGGCATGGAAAAATCTAAAATAACCGAATACGGTTACGCGGTAGAATACGATTTTATAGACCCTAGATCACTAAAACCAACACTAGAAACAAAATTTTTAAACAACTTTTATCTAGCAGGGCAAATTAATGGAACAACAGGCTATGAAGAGGCTGCAGCACAAGGCTTAATAGCTGGAGCTAACGCAGCTTGCGCAATAAAAAAGCAAAAAAACTTAATCTTAGAAAGGAGTGAGGCTTATATAGGGGTTTTAATAGACGACCTAACAACACAAGGGGTGACAGAGCCCTATAGAATGTTTACCAGCAGAGCCGAACATAGGCTAATGCTGAGTCAAAACAACGCCGAGCAAAGATTAATAAAAAAAGCACACGCCTTTGGCTTAATTGATAAAAAAAGAGCACAAGAGTTTAGCGCTAAAGAAAAAACATACATAAACTTTTTTGATAAAAAAATAAAAAACATAAAAATACAATCATTCACAAACTCTAAAAATGAAAAAATAAAACTTCATGAAAAAACCAGTATTTTAAAAATCTTAAAAAGAACAGACGTTTGTAAAGAAAACATAATAAAAATCTCCAAAACAACCAAAAAAGAAACACACCTTCTTGAAAGGGCAATGCTTGAAACAAAATACAGCGGCTATATTGAAAAACAAAAAAGAGAAATTGAAAAAAATAAAAAACAAAACACCAAAAAAATCCCCACACACATTATTTACAACAACATTTCTGGCCTCTCCAACGAGGTTAAAGAAAAACTTATAAACGCAAAACCTACAACCATTGGCGCAGCCTCAAGGCTTGAAGGCGTAACACCAGCAGCCATAAACCTAATATTAGTACACATAAAAAAGACCGAACTCAAGGCGGTTAATGCCTAACACAAACACACCAACAAAAGACCAAGCAAATAAAATAAAACAGTTTATAAACCTTGCGTTTGAATACAATAAAACACACAACCTGTTTGTAAGAACTTCCCCAGAAGACATATATGAAACAGATGTCAAAGAAAGCCTCACCACCCTTAAATACCTAACAAATATAAAAACCCTTTTAGATATTGGTACAGGGGCAGGCCTGCCAGGCACGGTTATAGCAATAACACGCCCCGACATCAAAGTGACACTCGCAGAGTCAAATAGAAAAAAAACATACTTTATAAAAAAAACAATTAAACAGCTAGGACTAAAAAACACTGAAGTTGTTGAAAAATATATAACAAACAAATCCCAAATAGGTAAGTTTGACATCATCACAGCACGCGCTTTCGCAAGCACAAGCAAGATAATAAAAACATGCGACCACCTTTTAAAGCCGAACGGAAGATATGTTTTATTAAAAGGAAAAGAGAAAAAAATTTTAGAAGAACTAAAAACTATAAACAAAAATCAACACAAATATGAAATAATCAAACTAGATAACAAAAATAAAGAAAGACATATTCTTTTAATTAGTAATAAAAAAGTTGAATAAAATAATTGCCATAGCCAACCAAAAAGGCGGCGTAGGAAAAACCACAACAGCGGTAAATTTAGCGGCAAGCCTTTCCGCCACAAAAAGAAGAGTTTTGCTAATAGACTTAGACCCACAAGGCAACGCAACCACCGCTGCTGGAATCACCGAAGACTCACCAAATACCCTATATGAAATATTCTTTGATAATGTGTCCATTAACAACAGTATTTATAAAAGCTCAAGTGGCTACAAAATACTCCCAGGCGGCCCCGATCTATTAGCTTTAGAGGTGGGTATTAGAAACAAAAACCAGCAACAATTTTTAACCAAAATAATTACAAACATTACCGAAGAGTTTGACTATACAATTATCGACACACCCCCAACACTTAATCAACTTACAGTAGAGGCACTTTTGGCGGCATCAGGCACCCTTATACCTCTTCAGTGTGAATATTATTCTCTAGAAGGGATATCTGGGTTAATGAGCACCATAGAGTCCCTCGCCGGCAAAAACCTTTCATCTAACAGGGTTTTGGGTATCATAAGAACTATGGTTGATATGAGAAATAATCTAGCTAAAGAGGTTTCAGAGGAGTTGGAAGAGCATTTTCCAAGCATTTTATTTAATACAATAATTCCAAGAAACGTGAAACTTGCTGAGGCGCCAAGTCATGGGGTTGCCGCCCTGCAATACATGCCAAACTCTTACGGAGCAAAAGCTTACCTTGCTCTTGCAGGTGAGGTTATTAGGAGGGTTGAGAGTGCCAGATAAAAAAGCTTTAAATAGAGGTTTGGAGGCTTTATTGGGAGAAACAAAAGGCGAAGCTTTAAGGTCGGTAAAAGAAATACCAGTATCAGACATCACCCCTGGAAGGTTCCAACCAAGACAAGACTTTAACAATGAAAAAATATCTGAACTTGCTAGCTCTATAAAAAAACATGGAGTTTTATCACCCATTTTGGTTAGAGAGGTTGGGCTTAACACTTTTGAGGTTATTGCTGGAGAGAGAAGGCTTAGAGCCTCAAAAATAGCTGGGCTTCAGTCTATTCCTTGTTTAATTGATCAAAAAGAAGACCAAAACGCACTTGAGGCAGCATTAATTGAAAACTTACAAAGAGAAGATTTGAATTCTGTTGAAGAGGCGCGCGGATACGATAGGCTAAAGCGCGAATTTGGATTAACCCAAGAAGCTGTAGCAAGCGCAACCGGAAAAGCTAGAAGCACAATTGCCAACTCATTAAGACTTTTAACACTACCACAATCTGTTTTAGAGCTCTTGTCCCAAGGCGCTTTAGAAAAAGGCCATGCTAAGTTGCTAGTTTCGCTTGATCCAAGCAAAGCAGCTAACCTTGCTAAACAAATTGTTGATTCGGGTTTTACAGTTAGAGAGGCTCAAAAACTAACTGCAAAAAAAACCACTAAAAATTCGCCAAAAATAAAACCAAAAGATGTTTTAAACATAGAACAAGATATGTCAGAAGGGTTTGGTCACAAGATAGAGATAGAAGCTAAAAACAAAAAAAGCGGCAAAGTAACAATACATTATTCAACACCAGAAGAGCTAGAAAATATTATTAGTAAATTAGTCTAATTTAAAGATCTAAATAGCTTGTTCTTCAAGCGTTATCTTTTTATAATTCCCGCCAATACATAAAAAAAATACGAATCTTTTGAACAGTTCTCTCAACACACTTTTAAACAACAAAAATCTAATAATTATTGTTTTTATAGCGCTGGCAATAACAGGCTCATTTTCTAATAATTTATTTATCATTGCTCCCATAGCTTATTTATTTTCTTTAGCTTTGGCTTATATGATTGGTGGAAGAATATCTGACTATGGTTTGAATGTTGCATATAGCTGGTCAATTAAATGGGTTTTGTTTGTGGTATTTTTATACTTAACAGCGGTATATCTGATCGATGCATTTGTTTATGCAATGTTTTCATTTATTTTAATCAATATTACTTTGAGTCCTATGCTATTCAGCTCGAAGAATAAGGCAGTTAGATAATGGCTAAAGATGTAATGACTACAGAGTCATATATTAGTCACCACTTAACAAACCTAACCTGTGGCAAAACTCCGGAAGGCTGGACGTGCGACCCTTATAAAGTTGAACAAATGGGTTTTTGGGCATTTCATGTTGACTCTCTTTTTTGGTCAATATTCCTTGGAGCTCTTTTTATAGTTATCTTTAAAACAGCTATGCCGAAAAACATAAGCGCCAGCTCACCCCCAACAGGAATGCAAAATTTTATTGAAATGTGTATAGAGTTTGTTGAAGATAATGTCCAGTCCTTATTTGGCTCAGTAAAAAATACTCTAATAGCACCCCTAGCACTAACGGTATTTGTTTGGATTTTGTTAATGAACCTAATGGACCTTGTGCCAGTTGACTTTTTGCCGGTTTTAGCTGGTCATATTGCTTATGCTGTCGCGGGATCTGGGGCAGACGGAAGTGGGGTGGCGTGGATTACAAGCCCAGACTCATTTTACTTTAAGGTTGTGCCCACAACCGATCCCAACATAACACTTGGAATGGCATTTGCTGTTTTTATCTTAACTATTTATTACAGTATTACTGTAAAAGGGTTCAAGAACTTTATAGCCGAATTAACACTGCATCCTTTTGGGAAGTGGTTAATGCCAGTTAACTTTATTTTAGAGATGGTTAATTTTATAGCAAAACCAATTTCACTAGGTCTTAGGCTTTTTGGTAATTTATATGCAGGCGAGATGATATTTATTTTGATTGCATTGATGCTATTTTTTAGTAGCATACCAGTAGGCATGCTTGGGTTTGGTTTGCATCTAATTTGGGCGCTTTTTCACATACTAATTGTGGCATTGCAGGCATTTATATTTATGGCGTTAACTATTGCTTATTTAGCAATGGCGCATGAAACAGAGGAGCATTAATCCTCAACTTAAAGGAGAAAGAAAATGGAAGGTATTGAAGTATTAGCAGCAGGAATCACCATGGGCCTTTCAGCTATTGGGGCTGGGGTTGGTGTAGGAATTTTAGGCAGTAAATTTATTGAAGGGATCGCAAGACAGCCAGAATTAGCGCCGTTTCTACAAGGTCGATTCTTTTTAATGATGGGTTTAACTGATGCGGTGCCTATGATTGGGGTTGGTCTTGGCATGTACATGCTTTTTGCAATCTAATAAGACCTAAGTATGAATATAAACGCAACCTTACTTGCTCAAGCGATTGTTATGATCGTTTTTGTTGCTATTTGTTGGAGGTATATATATCCACCAATTTTAGCAGTTATGCAAGAAAGAGAAAAAAAGATTTCTGATGGACTAGAGGCAGCAAAAAAAGCAGATGATTCATTAGAGGAGGCTCAATTAGCATTTAATCAAGAGCTTGATAAAGCTAAGGCTGAGGCTGCCGAGCTAATTGACAAAGCCAATCAAAGATCCTCTCAAATAGTGGGCGATGCTAAATCAAAAGCTCAAGACGAGGCTGAAAAAATACTAGCAGCAGCAGCCAAAACAATAGAGAACGAGACAAACAAAGCAAAAGAAGAGCTCAAATCTAAAATGTCTGAGATCATTATTGATACAACACAAAAAATTCTGGATCAAGAAATCTCATCTGAGAAGCACGACGAACTTCTTAAAAAAGCAGCAGCGGAACTATAAAGAATGATTGAACTTACCTCATTAGCTAGACCATATGCAAAAGCCATATTTTCTGCAGCCCTAGAGGCCAACGAGGTAGACTCTGTTGCAAGTGAATTAAGTCTTTTAGGTGCAGCAATTCAAACAGAGCAAATAGAAAAAATTATTGAGAATCCTGAGCTTTCAAAAAAAGAAACAGCTTCAAAGCTAATAAATATTTTTGATTCAGAGCTGACGGCCTTAGCAAAGCGTCTTATAGACGTATTGGCAGAAAATGGCAGATTAAATCTCCTTCAAGCTATATCTGAAATATATCAACAATTACTTCAAGAGCATAAAGACCAGAGTTCGATAGAGGTTGTAGTTGTATCAAATCCCAGTGATGAATCTAAGAATATTATTATTAAAAAACTTCAAGACTTGCATGGTGCAAGTGCAAACATAAACTTTAAAGAGGATGCGACAATAATGGGAGGCATGTTCTTAAAGGTTGGTGATGAAACTCTAGATCTTTCCATAAAAGGCAGAGTAAAAAAACTAGTAAATCAATTAAATTTTTAAGGTGAAAATATGAGCCAATTAAATCCATCAGAAATCTCAAGCGTACTAAAAGACAAAATAGCAGGCTTGGATTTATCTGCAGAAAGAAAGAATGAAGGAATTATTGTAAGCATCTCTGACGGCATTGTGCGAATACATGGCATGGGCGATGTTATGTATGGAGAATTAATAGAATTTGAAAATGGAACTCTAGGGCTAGCGCTTAATTTAGAGCAAGATTCGGTTGGAGCAGTTGTTCTAGGTGATTACCTTGAGCTTATTGAGGGTCAAAAAGCTGTATGTACAGGAAAAATCCTTGAAGTCCCAGTTGGAGAGGCTCTGCTGGGAAGAGTAGTAAACACACTTGGAGCGCCTATTGATGGTAAGGGTGAAATTAAGGCAGAGGCAACTGCACCCGTTGAAGTTGTTGCCCCAGGTGTTATTGCTCGGCAATCAGTTGATCAGCCAGTTCAAATTGGTCTAAAAGCTATTGATGCGATGGTGCCAATCGGAAGAGGTCAAAGGGAGCTGATTATTGGCGATAGACAAACTGGCAAAACCGCAGTTGCTATTGATGCAATTATTAACCAAAAAGGCACAGGGGTTAAATGTATTTATGTTGCGATAGGTCAAAAGCAATCCACGGTTGCTAATGTTGTTAAAAAGCTTGAAGAGTATGGAGCTATGGAACATACAACAGTAGTTTCAGCCTCTGCGTCTGATCCAGCGCCAATGCAATATTTATCAGCTTATGCAGGATGCTCAATGGGAGAATATTTCAGAGATAAGGGTGAAGACGCCCTTATTGTTTATGATGATTTGTCCAAACAGGCTGTTGCATATAGACAGGTATCGCTTTTATTAAAACGCCCTCCGGGAAGAGAAGCATATCCAGGCGACGTTTTTTATCTCCATTCAAGACTGCTTGAAAGAGCTGCTAGAGTAAGTGCAGATTATGTAGAACAAGCAACAGGTGGAAAGGTAAAAGGCAAAACTGGATCTTTAACAGCACTGCCTATTATTGAAACACAAGCAGGTGACGTATCCGCTTTTGTGCCTACAAATGTAATTTCAATCACAGATGGTCAAATATATTTAGAAACAGAATTATTTAATTCAGGCATTCGTCCTGCTATTAATGCAGGTTTATCTGTGTCCAGGGTTGGAGGCTCAGCCCAAACAAAAATTATGAAGAAATTAGCTGGAGGAGTTAGAACAGCGCTTGCCCAATATCGTGAACTTGCTGCTTTTTCACAGTTTGCTTCCGATCTTGATGATGCAACCAAACAACAACTAGCAAACGGAAAAGCTTTTACAGAGTTATTAAAGCAAAAACAATTTGCTCCAATGTCAGTTGCCCAACAAGCCTTAAGTTTATTCGCAGCTGATAGGGGTTATTTGGCTGATGTTGAAGTTGAAAAAATATTAGACTTTGAAAAGGCGTTACATGATTATTTAACAGCAGAAAAAGGCGACCTAGAAAAGCAAATTAATGATACCGGTGATTGGGATGATGATATTGAAAAACAATTTACTGAATTAGTTGAATCTTTTAAGAAAACACAAACATTTTAATTATTTAAACGATGGCTAATACAAAAGAAGTAAGAAATCAGATTGCAAGTATCAAAGGTACTCAAAAGATTACTTCTGCTATGGAGTTAGTCGCTGCGAGCAAAATGAAAAAGACTCAAGATGGAATGTTAGAGGGACGACCATACTCTGAAAAAATTAAAGATGTTATAGCCCACATTGCAACCTCAAGTTCTGAATACTCCCATCCTTTTTATGAAGAAAGAAAACCAAAAAAAGCATGTTTTATAATTGTTTCATCTGATAAGGGTTTATGTGGCGGGCTTAATATTAATTTATTTAAAAGCGTTATTGCTAAATCAGCAGAGCTAAATGAAGAGGAAATAGAGTCATGCTTTGCGCTTATAGGCTCAAAAGCTGCAGCTTTCTTTAAAAGCGTTGGCGGCGAAGTTGTCGCTAAAGCAGAAAAATTAGGTGATAAACCAAATCCTGATGACTTAATTGGTTTAACAAAAGTTGTGCTCGATCTTCATAAAAATGGGGATATTGATCAAGCTTATCTTTGCTCAAATATTTTTGTTAATACCATGACACAACAACCAACAGTTCAACAGCTTATACCCTTACCGCCAGTGGAGCAGGACAACTTAACACCTGCGCACTGGGATTACATCTATGAGCCTGAAGCAAAAGATTTATTAGAAGGATTACTAACAAGATACATCGAATCATTGATCTATCAAGCAGTGGTAGAAAATAACGCATGCGAACAAGCAGCAAAAATGATAGCTATGAAGAATGCTACAGATAACGCTGGCGATCTAATCAAAGAACTAGAACTTTTATATAACAATGTAAGACAGGCAGCCATCACTCAAGAGCTCTCAGAGATAGTTGGCGGAGCATCAGCAGTTTAAGGAGAAAATTATGAGCAACGGTTTAATTACACAAATCATAGGAGCGGTTATCGACGTTGAGTTCGAAAAGAGTAATGTTCCTAAAGTATATGAAGCATTAACCATCGATGACACTGGGACTGTTTTAGAAGTTCAGCAGCAACTAGGTGATGGTGTTGTTAGAGCCATTGCAATGGGTGTTACCGAAGGTCTAAAAAGAGGATTGGCGGTTACTAGAACCAATGCACCTATTTCTGTGCCAGTTGGCGAAGAGACCCTGGGAAGGATTATGGATGTATTAGGCAATCCTATTGATGAAAGGGGCGACATAGGTGAAAAAGAAAAGATGCCTATTCATAGAAAACCCCCTACTTATACAGAATTATCAGCATCAAACGAACTGCTTGAGACCGGCATTAAGGTTATTGACCTTATGTGCCCTTTTGCTAAAGGTGGAAAAATAGGTTTATTTGGAGGAGCTGGCGTTGGTAAGACAGTTAACATGATGGAGCTTATTAATAATATTGCTACCGAGCATTCAGGCTTATCAGTCTTTGCAGGTGTTGGTGAGAGAACTCGAGAGGGTAATGATTTCTACTATGAAATGCAGGAATCTGGAGTTGTTAATGTTGAAAAACCATTAGAGTCCAAAGTAGCCATGGTTTATGGCCAGATGAACGAGCCTCCTGGAAACAGACTTAGAGTAGCGCTTACAGGCTTAACAATGGCTGAAAAATTTAGAGATGAGGGTAGAGACGTGCTTTTGTTTATTGATAATATTTATCGATATACTCTTGCTGGGGTTGAGGTATCAGCTTTGCTTGGCAGGATGCCGTCTGCTGTAGGTTATCAACCAACTTTGGCTGAAGAAATGGGAGCTTTGCAGGAGCGAATCACCTCTACTAAAGCTGGCTCTATAACATCTATCCAAGCTGTATATGTTCCAGCTGATGACTTAACAGACCCTTCTCCAGCAACAACTTTTGCTCACTTGGATGCAACAGTTGTTTTATCAAGATCTATTTCTGAGCTGGGAATATATCCGGCTGTTGACCCGCTTGATTCTAACAGCAGACAACTTGAGCCATTTACAGTTGGTCAAGAGCACTACGATGTTGCTCAGGGAGTTCAACAGGTTTTGCAAAGATATAATGAGTTAAAAGATATCATCGCTATTTTGGGTATGGATGAATTATCTGAAGAAGATAAAGAGCTGGTTGCCAGAGCACGTAAGGTCCAAAGATTTCTATCACAACCATTTACCGTAGCAGAGATTTTTACTGGTACACCAGGAAAATACGTCTCGTTGGAGGATACCATTAAGGCATTTAAAGGAATTCTAGCAGGTGATTATGACAGCTTGCCAGAGCAGGCTTTCTATATGGTAGGCACCATAGAAGAGGCTGTAGAAAAAGGTAAAACTTTATAATTTTATGAGCAATATTAAGATCAACATAGTGTCCTCAAGTGAGGAAATTTATTCAGGCGAAGCTTCTATGGTTTTTGCTACTGGATCACTAGGCGAGCTTGGTATTGCCCCAGGCCATACTCCACTATTAACCGGATTAGCTCCAGGACCAGTCAGGGTACAAAATGGCGATCAAGAAGAAACCTTTTTTTGCTCAGGTGGTTTTGTTGAAGTACAGCCGGACATGGTTACCATCCTGTCTGATACTGCTGAAAGAGCTGACTCCTTGGATGAGTCAGAAGCCCTTAAAGCAAAAGAAGCAGCAGAGCAGACTTTAGCCGATCAGCAGTCAACTATTGACTATACAAAAGCCGCAGCCCAGCTTGCTGAAGCAGTCGCTAGACTTAAAACTATTCAAAAACTTCGCAAAAACATTTAAGGTTAGTCTTTAACTTTAAAAAATTGTGAATATACATACTATTATTCTTGCAGCTGGAGCCGGTTCCAGAATGAAATCTAATAGAGCTAAGGTCTTACAAACCATTGGCGGCATGTCTATGCTGCAGAGAGTTTTAAATAAAGTTGAAAAATTAAATTCAAAAGCTACAGTTGTCCTTGGTCATCAAAAAGAAAGCGTCTTAAAACACTTAAACTCGATTTCCAACAATGCCAATACAGTCATCCAAGAAGAGCAGCTCGGAACAGCTGATGCAGTAAAAAGCGCTCTAAGTAAAACAACAGCAGGCGAAAAAGTGCTAGTTCTCTATGGCGATGTGCCCTTGGTTTCCTCAGAGTCCCTTAATACTTTAATTGCCGAAGCTGACCAGGGCTTTAGTATTTTAACAACCGAACTTGATGAGCCTCATGGTTATGGCAGAGTAATAACCGATAATGCAAATACAGCTCTGGCTATTGTCGAAGAAAAGGATGCAACTAATACTCAGAGAGCTATAAAGGAAATATTTACCGGCATCTTATGCATTGATCAAGAGTTATTAATAGCTGGTTTGCAAGAAATAACTAATGAAAATGCAGCTAAAGAATTCTACCTAACTGACTTAGTAAAGATTATTTCGGCAAAAGGTATTAAAATAAAACCTATTAAAGCTAATAATGATGAAGTTAGAGGCGCTAATAGCAAAAAAGAACTAGAGGCTTTGGAGACTATTTTAAGAGACATGAATGCAGAAGATTTGTTAGAACAAGGAATTACTTTAGCTGATAAGGCTAGAACCGATGTGAGGGGAGATGTCACTGCAGGCAGTGATTGTGAACTAGATGTGAATGTTATTCTTGAAGGCAAAATAGAGCTAGGAAACAATGTTTCAATTGGTGCTAATAATTATCTAAAGAATGTTGTCATTGGTGATAACACCAGAATTGAACCTTTCTCGCATCTATGCAATGCACAAGTTGGAGCTAACTGTAATATTGGGCCTTATGCGCGTCTTAGAGAAGGCAGCGTTATTGAAGATGCAGCTAAAGTCGGCAATTTTGTCGAAACAAAAAAGACTATTCTTGGCAAAGGCGCCAAAGCTAATCATTTTACCTATTTAGGAGATGCAGAGATTGGGGATAATACCAACATTGGTGCCGGCACCATTACTTGTAATTATGATGGTAAAAATAAACATAAGACCTCTGTTGGTGAGGATAGTTTTATTGGCACCAACTCATCATTGGTTGCTCCAGTTGAGATCGGCAAGAATGCATATGTTGGAGCTGGCTCAGTAATAACTAAAGACGTTCCTGATAATGCGTTAGCTGTTGGCAGGGGCAAGCAGGTAATTAAAGAAGGCTATTCTAAGGATAAAAAATAATGTGTGGGATTATAGCCGCAGCTTCTACTAGAAATGTTGGCAAACTTTTAGTTCAAGGCCTTCATAAAATGGAATATCGTGGCTATGACTCAGCTGGCATAGCTCTTCACCAACACGATTCTATTGCGCACTTACGAACGCTTGGCAAAGTACAATTGCTTGAAGATAAGATGATTGCCGAAAAACCTAAAAGTAAATTAGGTATAGCACATACTAGATGGGCTACTCATGGCGAGCCATCAGAGTCTAATGCGCATCCTCATAAATCTCAAGACAAGGTTTACATTGTCCATAATGGCATAATTGAAAATTATGTTGAACTAAGAGAGTCTTTAATTGAAGATGGTTACGAATTTTCATCGCAAACAGACTCTGAGCTCATTGCACATTTATTAGACTTATATCTTAACCAAGGTAGTTCAATGTTAGATGCAATGTTTTTAGCAAAAGCTAAATTAGAAGGCGCCTATGCAATTGCTGCCATTGATTTGGCTGATGATCAAAAGTTAGTTGTTGCCAGGAATAAGTCGCCATTATTAATTGGTTTAGGTACAGATGAAATTTTTGCTGCCTCTGATCCTCTTGCTATTGGCCAGTTAACTAATGAATTTATTTTTCTTGAAGATGGCGATGTTGCTGAAATATCTGCTGAGGCATATGAGATACGAGACAAAGACCAAAATACAGTAACACGGGACATAACTAACATAGACATTTCAAATCAAGCAACATCCAAAGGCGACTATAAGCACTTTATGGAAAAAGAGATATACGAGCAACCTCAAGCGGTGCTTAACACTGTTGATGGCAGAGTAACTAGTGATGATGTTTTAGATAATATTTTTGGCCTTGGTTCTACTGAGCTCTTTGCAAAAGTAAAACGTATTCAAATAGTGGCCTGTGGCACTAGTTTACATGCTGGCAGGGTGACTGCTAATTGGCTCTCTGCAATTGCTGAACTGCCGTGCCAAATCGATTATGCAAGCGAGTATAGATATAAAAATCCTCACGTTGATAAGAATTCTCTATTAATAACCATCTCCCAATCAGGTGAGACTGCTGATACATTAGCCGCTTTAAGATATGCCAATGAAAAAGATTATTTAGGCTCAGTAACTATTTGTAATGTGCCAACTAGCGCTCTAGCTAGAGAATCAGATTTTGCGCTTTTTACTAATGCTGGTCCCGAGATAGGAGTTGCCTCTACCAAAGCTTTTACTACACAACTTGCCGGTTTAATGTTACTAACCCTTGCGCTAGCCAAAAGCCGAGATCTTAATCCCAGACTTCGTGGCCGAATTGTAAAAGGGCTCAGATCATTGCCTGATGTAATAACTAAGACTTTAGAGCTAAAAGATGAGATTCTTAAAATTTCACCAAATTTAGCTAGTAAAGATAATGCATTGTTTTTAGGGCGTGGTATTTTTTATCCCATTGCCAAAGAGGGCGCACTTAAATTAAAAGAGATTTCTTACATTCATGCTGAGGCATATCCAGCTGGGGAACTTAAGCATGGTCCTTTAGCGCTAATTGATGAAGATATGCCAGTAGTAGCTTTAGCCCCAGAAAGCGAGATTGCAGAAAAACTTGTATCTAACCTTGAAGAAGTAAAAGCTAGAGGCGGGACTTTATATGTATTTGCCGACCCATCTGTCAGCATAGATGTAAATGAAGGCGCTTTAATAACCATGCCACAATGTGACTTCTTGTTAACACCAATTGTTTACACCATTCCTCTTCAAATCCTTTCCTACGAAGTAGCCTTGCTTAGAGGCACTGATATTGACCAACCCAGAAATCTAGCTAAGTCAGTAACGGTGGAGTAGTTTCGTTTGCCGAATTAATCCATAGGACATGAAAGCATTTCTTTATAAATTTTCTATCTTCACTATTTTTATTGCCCTTGTTCACTTTACACTTGAGACTTTATTTACGATAAAGTTCGGACAAACTATTGCTGGATATTTGCCTGACCTTATCGCAGTTGCCTTACTAATAACTGCAGGATATCTAACTATCAAGGATTCAAATGCTATAGGTATTTTGTGCGGTGCTTGGGGGTTTGCATTCTGTCTTCACTATAGGAGTTGGGCATGGAGATTTGTTGATGTGATTGATGGAACGGCAACAGAATTGGTTGAGACAACCATGTATGTCTTAGCATTTACTATGCCAATTTCCATAATTTCATTTATCATCACTTTAATATTATGTTTGCCCAAAAACAGAAATAAATTAAATGGATAAAAAATATATTACTTTTTATAAGAAATTTATTCTGCAAACGAAAACACTCAATGACGGTGGAGTAAGCCAACGTCAACTTTCGTTTTAATCCCGCATTCTGCGGTTGTTTCATAAATTAATAAAAAGAACTCCCGGTAAAAATTACCTTAAAAATTTCACCTATTTTTTCGTGTTAGCGGAAGCCATAAGGGGTTGGCATGACTTAATGTGACTCCTAATGTATATTTATAAGGGGCTATAGAAGGTTTAGCATTAAAACCCTAAAGGAGGAGAATATGGAGTTTTTTAAAAATATCAAAAAAAATATTGATCTTATTACTAACAAGATTAATGAAATTAAGCAAAAGATAGATGACTTTAAACAGGTCGCTAAAGATAGCATCTTTACAAAAATAGTTTATTGGTTCTTTATGATCACTATTTGGTGGCCAATGAAGTATAGCTTTCTTTTTCTTTACTATTTAGGAATTTGGCCTTTTTTAAAAATCCTAGGAGGGTTAACGGAAGCAGGATCAGATCTTAGTTTTGATTCAAGTAGCCCTGATTCAAGCAGCTCTGATTCAAGTAGCTCTGATTCAAGTAACTCTCGAAAGAGAAATAAGTGGACTCCTCCTGTTCGTCGACCGTGGAAGATACAAGTTTATAATAGTAATTATTGGAGCGATGTTCTTAATGGAGATACCCCAGACCATAATTATATTAGCCAAGAATTACAAATAAAAAAAATGCAAAACGAAGGGAAAAAAGTAAGAGCAATATACAGGGATACAGGCGAAGTTATAGATATTTTATGACTTTTTAGGCGGGTTTATTATGCTGAATAAATATATATTAAAACATCGCAGAAATAGTGGAGATTAAAAGTTGAGGTTCACTTACTCCGTTACGGTGGAGTAATTTCGAACAGTGCTTTAACAAGGAAAAATTATGGAATGGATAATAGTAATAGGACTCCTCGTTGCAATGTGGGTCATAGCATTGGTTCCAGTGGAAAAACTTTCGAAAAAACTCCAGGACAAAGGAATTCTCGAACAGGAATACAAAGAGGACTAATGCACTGTTCCAAAACACTCAGTGACGGTGGAGTAATTTTAAACAGTGATTTAGAAGTAGAAAACTATGCAAACTAAGGGTTTATTTTTTTTTCTATTACTATTTGTTTTATCCTCATGCGTTTCCAATACTATCAATGTAAAACCTGATGCTGAAGAGTACTTACAGTTAGTCAATACGCCTGTACATGTAAAAAGGTCATCTGATACAGATCTATATGCTTTTGAGAATGAGTTAGATGAATGTATAAAAACATCTAACAATAGAGCAAATAGATCTTCAAAAGTTGGTATTGGTTTTGGATCTTATTTAGCATTAGGCGGACTTTATACAATTGCCACTGCAAGTGGAGTTTTTGCGCCTATTTATGTTGCAGCAGGAACTGTGGGAGGTGTCTTAGGAGGTTCAACAATTTTTGTTACAAATGCAACAAAGGAGTTTAGAGAATATTCTGGTCTTGAGAAATGCCTTGAAAAAAAAGGGCATGATGTAATTTTTTATGATGCTGAAAAATCAAAAGAATAAATAGTGTTAGAATTAAATCACTGTTTAAAAATAGTCAGTTACTGTCGAGTAGAACAAACTTATATCTCCGATTATTTACAAAAGAAGTATTCGGCCCTCGACGGCGCACTAGGGAGTTGACGTATGTTTAAGCACATTCACATTGTTGCCTGCTCGCCGCGATCCGGTACCACTCTCTTGCACGAGGCGATGGTCACCTGTTTTCGGACAAACAAGCATTATGATCATGAGATTCGCTTTCACCTCGTAACCGCAAAAAACAATGATGTGGTTATCACGAAACGACCCAAAGATACGTTGTACATGCCAGGAGTCATCGACGATCCTAATCTCTATGTCATTTACGTAACGCGCGATCCGCGTGATGTCATCGTTAGCCGGCACGGTAAGAGCGAGGATATGTACTACTCGAACATTAGGCTTTGGCGTGAATTGCATGCCTGTGCACGCCCATTGTTCGGCCACGATCGTTTTCTCAATATCCGGTACGAGGATTTCGTAAATAACCCTGACGCCACACAAAGCCAAATCACTGCAAAATTTCCATGGCTTGAGAAACAACACAAATTTTCTGAGTACCATGAACACGCGCAAGTGTCTGAAAAGTCAAAGGTT
Organism: uncultured SAR86 cluster bacterium; assembly: GCA_902557645.1. GTDB lineage: Bacteria > Pseudomonadota > Gammaproteobacteria > Magnimaribacterales > D2472 > MED-G78. Next base: position 108,911 of record CACEAP010000002.1, on the reverse strand, counting down.
GCAATGCGTGGCGTCCGTCCTATTGGACCGACCAGTGTCGGTGTCTGGCGAAAACATCTCGGTCGCATCGTTCAACAGCAGGCAATCCACGGCACAATGACACCAGATCTGATCGGCTGTGGATACGAATCATCGCCGGATTGGGAAGTTGTTCTGGACGGCGTTTTACCGGATAAATCTAACAGTCGGTATCCGGAGAAAAAACGTTTTTGGCAGAGAATTTCGCAATCCATTGATGCTTCGAGAAAAATAGCTATCTATCGGCGCAAGAAAGGACTTAGTCGAATCAGCAGAGCAACCAATGATCGTTAGCCATGCAAAGAAGTTTATTTTCGTAAAGACCCGTAAAACCTCGGGCACAAGCATGGAGGTTAGTCTGAGCCAAGTCTGTGGTCCCGATGACATCATCACTCCAATATCGTTTGAAGACGAACTCGTCAGGCTGGACATGGGCGGCACGTTACCTCAGAACTACGGCGGTCTTGGAGAGCAGCGATATCGCGATATGATAAAGGCACGCAAGATGAAATTTTTACGCGCCAGACGCCGTGGCAAGTTTTTCAATCATATGCCGGCTGTTGCGATTCGCGAGTACGTCGGCAAAAAAACTTACGATGATTACTTCACTTTTTCGATCGAAAGGCATCCGTACGAAAAGGTTGTATCACATATCTATTATCATGCGCGCGGAAAAAAGAACTGGAGTTTTGACAAGGAGCTTGAGCGTGTTCTGAAGAAGAAGTATTACGTCAGTTACCCAATCTATTCAGACGGAGAAAAACCTATTGTCGATTTCATTGTCAATTTTGACAATATGCAGGAAGACCTCACGACCCTCGGCGACAGGCTTGAATTTGATATTGTCGCGCACTATCCACAAACCAAACACAAATTCCGAACTAACAGAAGGCCTGCATCCGAGCTGTTGTCGCAGAAAGTAAAGGACCAAATATATAAGAACTGCAGGATCGAGTTCGATGCAATGGGTTACGAGCGTTAACATGATCACGACACGACGAAAACAATCCGTCACAGTGGAATAGTTTCTACCGATAAAGAAATATACAAATCTTATATACATTAGCACCTTAAAAAACCTATATGTGTTTTTCTAAAGTATATAATTTGATTTCACAATAAATAATTAAAAAAATTATGAGCATAAAAGATGCATGCGTATCAGTTTTTAATAATTGGAATAATTTCAGTGGAAGGGCATGTAGAAGTGAGTTCTGGTATTTTTGCTTAGCATTATTTATTGCAGGTTTTTTGATTAGTTTTATCGAAGCAATTCTTTATGCATCCATTGAAGGTTTTCCAACTATATTTTCATACGGAATGGAGTTTAAAGATAAAGAATGGCAAAGTGTACGAAATCCTGTTGGACCATTAACCTTAATATTTAATGCAATTATTTTATTTCCTTCTATATCTGTAACCTCCAGAAGACTACAAGACAGAGGCATCTCAGGATGGTGGCAATTATCTTATTTCACTATTATTGGGATGTTTGTAATTTTCATTTTATTAATGCAACCATCAAAGGAAGATGAAAATAAATGGGGCAGGAATCCTCTTTTATAAAAAAGTAAGGATGAAGTAATGAGGAATAAGGGAGAATAATTACTTACTTGACTCTCTTATCATCGGAAATGCTGGTGGAGAATCCTCAAATTGCACCCTTCCAATTTCTACAAAACCATGTCTTTCATACAAAGCTTTATTTGTTTCATTGGATGCCTCTAGATATGCTCTATCACCTTTCTCATCGATCATTTTAAGGGCTTCTTTTAATAAAAAAGACCCTATACCTTTTCTTTGTTGTGAGGGGTCAACAGCAATAAATGGTAGATACCAAGCATCATCTGGATGGTATTTTTCAAATTCTTCAAAAAATTTAATAACAACCTCTACTCGATCTTCAGGAATATATTCAAATGTTGATTCCAGAACTGAATTATCAAACTCAACTCCAGGAGGATGCCAAAGAGATGAGCCGAATAGATTTTCTTCTGAGTAAACAATGTTATTTTCAAAAGCTATTTTTGAAAACTCTTCCATCCAAACATCGAAGCATTTAAGGTAAGAAGATGGATCAGGGAAGACCCATCTTAATAAAGCATCAGACGAAAAGCCTAACGTAAGGACTGCCTTCACTGGCTCTAAATCTGCTGCAGATGATTTAACTATTTTGGGTGTATTCATAAGTAATATATTAAGTTATAAAGATTAATAAAAAAAGACAGCTTAATCAACTAGGTGAATTTGGACTAATTCCCAATAGTATTCAATATAAAGATCGGATACATTCCTTTTTAAAAGGGGAAGATCATTACTTAACTTATGCCATAATCCAATAATGGAAATAAACTGGATAGCAGTCGGTTGGATTATAGACATGACTCTTAATGGCTTTGTGTGGCTTATCATTGCTGCATTGTCTTTGTTATTAATTGACATGACTGACACATGGACAAGAAAAGCTATTAAATGGATGGGTGAAGTTGATGAATGGATAAGAATATTTATAGAGAAATCATTTGAATGGATTCAAGAGAAGAATCTTAAAATAATCTCTAGTATTATATTATTAATTATCTTTGGGATTCTTGCTCAACTAGGAATAATACCTAAGCTGATAACTTAATATAGTTAAAAGTTAAATTTTTATTTTATCTTTTAGAAAGTTAATTATAATCTTTCATATATCAAGATCGAGAGTTCAAATGATTGAGATTTTATTTTGGAGTTTAGTTATTGTGACATGGCTATCAGTTGGTATGCATGTCATTAAAGAATTTATTAGATTTAACAGGAAAAAGAGATGATTGAACCAAATATGAAAAAACCAAGCCTGTTCAGAAGAACTGTAATGGGACTCGTTAGCGGGTGGAGAAGAGTAATGGACGTGAGATATAACCCGCTAAAGTATATACCCGATCCTAGTCTGCAAACTTACTTTATGTTAGTTTTGTTCACTATATGGAGCGTATTTTTTGGATTCTTGGCAGCAAATTATTTAGGATTCTTTAACTACAACACAGTTGCAAGTATAGTTATTCACGTTTCAATACTATTACCTTTAGCATTCACTAATGCAATCTTTGTTGATGCAGAAAGAGATGGTGAGAAATGGTTAAAGGAATGGAAGGAAGAACAATCAAGATATAAGCTAGTTGTAAATAGACTCAAAAGTAAAAACTTGGTGATATGGAATCCAAATAAAGAAGCATAATTATTATCTTTGGAAGCAATTATGAGCAAGTAACATGAATATATACATAATGCTTTTTGCTGCTATTGCATGTGAAGTTCTTGGAACAATGCTTTTGCCCGCATCACAAAATTTTTCAAAATTATTGCCGACTACTATTTTACTAATTTCTTATGGGTCATCTTTCTATCTTTTAGCACTACTATCTCAAAAACTACCACTTGCAATTATCTATGCATCCTGGGCTGGGCTGGGCGTTTTTTCAGTAGCATTGCTAAGCGCTATTATTTATAAACAAACACTCAACTGGCAGACAATTAGCGGTTTATTTTTGATTGTTATAGGGGTCACTGTCGTGAATATTTATAGAGGGCAATACTAAAGAAATTAATTACCTAGGGCAGCTTAAATAAGTCTTCAACTGAACAACTCAAAGTTTTAGAAATTTTTAAAGCAAGGACAGTAGAAGGAACATATATACCATTCTCAATTGCATTGATGCTTTTTCTTGATACCTCAGCACTTTCAGATAATTCTTGTTGAGTCAAACCAGCCCTCTTCCTAAGATCTTCTAAATTATTTAAGAGATTCCGATGATGCTTACCCATTTTCCTCAAAATTATTTATTGTGTCAGAAATTTTTCTTGCCTCAATCTCATCAATATCATCTTGAGATATTTTGCCTGCGAAGAAATCCGCTTTGCTTACAAGATAGCCAAAAGCAAAGGCAACCATAAAACTAATCATCCAAGATATATTTGTCCAATACGAAAAGATATAGAAGCTTAAAAAGCCAATTGCAACTCCAACTATATTTGAATGTACTTTTATATATTTTTTCATAAAACTGCCTTATTTTTTTTCAAATGCATCTACTGCTTGATTGATTTCACCGCTAGTATTTGGGTATAGATAGCCGGCAATAAGCATGCCGATACCAATAGCTCCAACCAGTGCTCCTGCTCCTTTTAGAATAGATCCAAGAAAAAATACTCCAAACAAGAATAAGCCCAATCCTGTAAACATTGTTACAACGCCATTTCTTCTATAATCCAGCGGCTCTTGCTTTTTTGCACCCAAAACAGCCATCAATTCATCAACTTTTGATGGATCATCTAAATTTTTAGATATTTCTAGAACAGTTCTATTTTTATCTTTATCTGAATAATAAACAAAGATAAATGCTGCTATTGGTATGCAGACAGCTATTATTGGTATTAAAAGTGCTATTCCTTCCATTTTAAAACTCCTTTGTTAAATGTAACGCAAACTTATCATGTTCTATATGAGAAGTAAAGGTTACATTGTAGATAATTTCAAGATTATATGGTTTATACTATTAGAATGTGTGATTGTTGTAGTTGCTGCGAGTGCACTTGTTGCTCAAAGTAGAAAGTTAAAAATTTATAAATTCTATTAGTTATTTATTATGCAATAGTGAAAAGCTATTGTTGAAGCTTTGGTAACTTAGAATCCTGCCATAAAATACTTTTATGAAAAACTTCTTTGGACTTATACTGCTATTACCTCTTGTAGCATTTTCAGACGAAAGCTTATACCCAATTGAAATCTCATATGGAAGTTATGAAAAACAAAGAATTGATTTTTATAAAGGCTCATCAGATAAAGTTCTAATATGGATTCATGGAGGCGGCTGGCTTTTTGGAGATAAACGCTCAGAGAGATGGATTAAAAGATTTCATAATCATTTTATAGAGCATGAAGATTTAAATGTTTACATGATAGGTTACAGAACCGGAGAGGAGACAGCCCCCAAGGCAGTAGATGATGTAATATGCGCGTATAAAAAGATTGTTGATGATGCAACTTTAAGAAATTTGTCTGTTAATGATGTTGTTGTGGCTGGAGCAAGTGCAGGAGGGCATCTTGCTTTAATGGTAGGCTTTTCTAATAATTATAATCTTGATAATTCTTGCAAAGCATCAATATTACCAAAAGCAGTTATAAATCTTTTTGGCATTACAGATTTAGAAGAAAATTCAAATTTTCTTGATGAAAATAAATTCTTTTCGGCCTCGAATTATATTAAAACATGGCTTCCAGAAAAATTAGATCTAGAAAATATGTCAAAAAAACTATCGCCTATTTATTTAGTAGGCTCAAATCCACCAAGAGTGTTAACTATTCACGGAACTAAAGATTCTTGGGTTCCATATGACCAAGCAATTCGATTAGACAAAATATTAAAAGACAAACATCAATTGTTAACTATTAAAAACGGCGGCCACTATTCTTTTTCTGATGATCAAGATAAAGTTATTCAGATGGAAATATCTGAATTTTTAAGAAATACTTATAATGATTAACTCATTAGATCATTTAATTATTGCTGTTAAAGACCTAGATGAGGCAGAAAAAAACTACTCAAAGATATTTGGAATGCCTCCTGTATGGCGAGGTGAACATAAAGAATTAGGAACAATTAACTCAATTTTTAACTTTGAGAATACTTACTTTGAATTATTAGCCAGTAATGGTGATGGGCTTGGCGCAGCATTAGTAGATAATGCCATCGATCAGGATGGTGAAGGCCTTACTGGAATAGTTTTAGGAACAAATAATCTTAAAGAAGCTCATGCTTCAATAGGCTCAGCTGGATACCTAGTTGGAGATATATCTGATGGGGAGGGTAGTAATTTAGGTAATCAGGCAATTAGAAGATGGCAAAATCTCTTCTTGCCTCCTGAGCTCACCAGAGGATTATTTTCTTTTATTATTCAACACACTGAAGGAGAGCTTCCTATTTCAAAGTATCAGGCTTCATCTATAAATAAGTTAGACCATGTTGTCATTAATACCAATGATGCAGATGGCTTTATTAATGTATATCAGGATGTTTTTAAAATAAGATTAGCTTTAGATAAGTTTATAGAACATTGGAAAAAAAGAATGTTATTTTTTAGGCTTAATAAAACAACTATAGAAGTCATAGAAAGCAAGGATGAAGAACCGGCAAATGATAAATTATGGGGCCTAGCTTGGGAAGTTAGGAATATTGAAGATGCATATCAAAGGCTCATTAAAGAGGGAGTAAATATCACCCCTGTCCAAAAAGGCATAAAAGAAAATACACTTGTAGCAACTATCAAGTCGCATACGCACAATGTACCCACTTTATTAATTGAGCACCTTGGTAAATGAAAAAAATAAATCTGCAATCGAAATATAAAAAGTTTAATGATTTATGGTCACCCAAAGTAATTGCTGAAATGAATGATTATCAATTCAAGCTAGCAAAAATAAAAGATGATTTCATATGGCATCAACATAGTGATACCGATGAAGTATTCATAGTTATAGAAGGCACAATTAATATTGAATTTGAAGATGAAACTGTGAAACTAGATGCAGGAGAAATGATTGTTGTACCTAAAGGTAAGAAACATAGACCTTACGCCAAAGAAGAGGCAAAGATTATGCTAGTTGAACCAAAAGGTGTTGCTAATACTGGAGATATTGAAAGCGACTTAACCGCACTCAATGATCAATGGATATAAAATAATTAGAGCATGCACCATCTTCTTTGGCCGACAACCTCAGTGTTCTCATTATATTTTGCAACAAAAGCATCATAGTCTATTTGTTGAGCTTCTCTCTCAGCATCTGAAAGCGCATTAAAGTCATCACGCCATTTATTCCATGCTTGTATGCTTTCCCAGATAACCATTGTTGAAGTCCTATGTAGATCTTCTTTTGTTCCACCATCTTCATTTCTCATATATTGCAATGCTGGATAAACTTTTACTTTTGCGCCCCTATCATCATAAAATTTTTGATGCATTTTTGTTGCCTCCACCATACCTTCAACACTTCCAGTTGGGGTTAGTTTTGCAACATAATAATTTACAAATTTTCCTTCACAATTTGAGAAATCTGTAGATGAAGCATGGTCATCAGCAAAGGCAGTAATAGAAAAAAGCATTAATAATAGAAATCTCATAGATATCTCCTTAGAAAATTTATTTATAGAGTATTTATACTAAATAAAAAAACACAATAATAGAAATTATTTATTTTTTTTACAGTAAAATACTTTCTTTAATTTATTTTTATATACTCGGAACAAGCAGGCTAACTGCTGATAAGGACCTTTTTAGAAAATGAAAAATTATTATTATCTTAGCTATTTATTAGCCTTATTTATTATTTCTTCATGCGGTGGTGGCGGAGGCGGCAGCACATCAGAACCAGATCAGCCTGATCCTGACCCTACTCCAAATTCATCTGTTCCTTCATGTTCAGATTATTCTTCAATAGAGAATACACAGTATTGCTCTTTCACAATAGGTGGCATAACTAGAGAGTTCTATATATATGTACCAAGCACTTATTCTGAATATATAACCCCGGTTCCTATACTATTTAGTTTGCATGGTGGCGGTGATTATGCTGAATATAATATGCAATATTCTGGTTTTAAGGAGCATGCAGACGATGATACCTTCATATTGATATATCCTCAGGGGGCTATTTATGAAGATAAAGGAACGACAGGGTGGAATCATGAAGAAGGTGGAATTGACGACGTAGCCTTTATTGAAAGTATTATTGATTGGACTGGTGATAACTACAATGTTCAGTTAAATGAAGTTTATGTATCAGGCTTCTCAAATGGAGGATTTATGACTTATCATTTGGCATGTAATTTAAGTGCTAAGGTAGCAGCTATAGCTCCAGTTGCAGGACTGATGGGGAATTCTACTTACGATACTTGTAGTCCAATTCATCCAACACCACTAGCCCACATTCATGGGCAACAAGATGATGTTATTTTTATCACTGGAGCAGATTACTACAGACCGCTTGAAGATAATGGCAACACGGCTGGCGTTATTTCATATTGGCAGGACTACAATCAGTGCAGTACTTTTTCTGAAGAGCCTGTTTATGATAATGATCAAGAGGTTATCGGTGCTCTAAAAAAATGGACCAATTGTTCTAATAATACAGAGATAAATTACTGGATAATGTTTAATCAAGGACATGAATGGGATGAGGGCGATAAAGATGGATCTGGAAGCTTTGATACTTCTCAGACCATATGGAGCTTTCTTAAACAATTTGATTTAAATGGACTCAAGAATTAAATATATTTATAAAATCCTCTCACTTAGTGAATGGAAAGAAGCTAAAACAACAAATAGAATAGTTACCGAGCTTGACAAGAAAGATGGCTTCATTCATTTATCAACTGCAAAACAACTCTCAGCAACGCTAGCTCTATATTTTTCAAACGATCAAGAGGTGATGTTATTAAGAATATTATCTAAATCTTTAAAAGATAACTTAATATACGAAGTGCCTGATTCAGAAAAACGCTCTGGCAAATTCCCCCATTATTATGGGGTATTGGAAACAAGGCACGTTGAAAAAACTTGGTTATTAAAAAGGACCGCTTTTGCAGTATCCAATAATATCTTATTAGAAGCTGAAGCTTAGTAACCACTTATGATATATAGACACAAATGGATGCTTTTACTTATTTGTTTATCAGCATGTAATGAGTTGGAACAAAACAAGTATTACCCGCCACTAGAAGGGCCTATTAAAGAAAATACTGTTACCCTTGATAAGAATTTTAATACAATTTGGCCTGAACTTATTTTACTAACTCAAAACAATACTAATAAAATTGTTAAAGAGCAAAATGGCCTAATTGTTGCTGAGTTAGTATTGCCTGAGGTATCAAAATATATAGATTGCGGAATGATGAATGATGAGATTTATGTAGATTACATTCACAGAATTTTTGAATCCTCTTTAACAGCAAAAGTTTATATAGAGTTAAAGGAAGTTAACTCAGCCACATCTAATATCAAAATAAATACAGACTTTACTTTTACCTCTCTAGAAAGTGGAACAACTTGGAATTTTGATACAAATGAACCTGCAGTTATTTGGGTAGCAAATCCTGCAGAGGGAGCTTTGCCACAAAGAATATGCATTTCTAAAAATACCTTAGAAGCAAACTTTATTAAAAAGATCAGGTCTTTATAATATTTAGAGGAAGCAAATTATGATCAGCGGAAATATGAAATATGAAAAAAAGTTTACTAAGGTAAATGGTAAACAAATAGCTTATGTAGAGGAAGGTAATGGAGACCCAATAGTTCTGCTGCACGGCAACCCTACATCGTCTTTTTTATGGAGAAATATAATTCCTGAGTTAAGCACGTTAGGCAGAGTTATTGCTCCAGATTTGATTGGGCAAGGTGATTCTGAAAAGCTGCCTGCTAGCGATGGTCCAGAAAGATATACCCTAGAGGTTGCATATGCATATGTAGAAGGATTACTTAAAACAATTGAGGCAGATAAAAATGTCACTTTGGTTATCCATGACTGGGGAAGTAGCATAGGTTTTATGTGGGCAATGCGACATGCAGCTGAGGTAAAAGGAGTTGCATATATGGAAGCAATAGTTAAACCAATGAGCTGGGATGATTGGCATGCTGAAGCGGCAGGGATTTTTAAAGGATTTCGTTCTGAAAAAGGCGAGGATCTTATTCTTAATCGTAATATGTTTATTGAAGCAGTCCTTCCGGCTTCAGTAATGCGTAAACTTACTGATGAAGAAATGAATGCTTACCGAGCTCCCCATATAGAACAAGATGACAGACAACCGCTATTAAATTGGCCCAGGCAGATACCCATAGAGGGTGAACCAGAGGACATTGTTAACTTAGTAAATGAGTATGGGGCTTTTATGAGAAGCAGCAATATACCTAAATTGTTTATAAATGCAGAACCTGGCTCCATTCTTACAGGACGCCAAAGAGAATTTTGCAGAAGTTGGCCAAATCAACAAGAAATAACAGTCAAAGGACTTCACTTTATTCAAGAAGACTCGCCAATTGAAATAAGCCAAGCTGTGGCACAATGGATTAATAAAATATAAAAATAAAGGAGAAATTATGTCAGATGTACCCGTTTATATGATTGCAAATCTTGTTACCAATGAAGATCCCTCTGAATATAGGACCTATGAAAAAGGATTTTTTCCTATTCTCAAAAAACATGGCGGCTCTTTTATTACCTTTGATGATAGCACTAAACATCTAGAAGGCTCAGAACCAAGAGCAGGCAGGATGATCATTTTTCAATTCCCTTCAGAAGCAGCAGCAGAAGCATGGTTTAATGATCCAGAGTATCAAGCTTTATCTGAACACAGACGAGCTGGCGCAGATACCAAATCCATTACCATGGTTCATGGTATGCCGCCTCGTAAATAAAGCAGCAAGGCAATTGACTATCAGCTGATAACTTTATGCCAATAGACGCAATCTCATGTTGAGCGCAAAAGCAAAATAGTATGAAGTGTATCGTATGCAAAAGTAAGAAAACTGATATTTTTTATACAACTGATAAAAAAACTTATTGGAAGTGTTCTCATTGCTTAGCCAAATTTTTAGATCAGTCCCATTACTTAGATGAATCACATGAAAAAGATAGATATCTAGAACATCAAAATGAAATAGGCGAACCAGGCTACTTAGAATTTTTAGCTAAATTATCCAAACCCTTAAAAGCTAAACTCAAAATTTATGATAAAGGTCTTGATTTTGGCTGTGGTCACGGGCCTGCTTTAGCTGAGATGCTTAAAGCTGATGGTTTTAGCATTGATCTCTATGACCCATTCTTTTATCCAAATAAAGATATTTTCAAAAAAAAATACAACTTTATCACTTGTACAGAGACAGCTGAGCATTTTTTCAATCCAAGAAAAGAATTTAAGACACTAGACTCTCTTTTAATGCCTGGAGGATGGCTGGGAGTTATGACAACTTTTTTAACAGAAGATAGCCTATTTAACAATTGGTATTACAGAAGAGATCCAACTCATGTTGTTTTTTATGCTGAACGGACTTTGGAGATAATAGCAGATCAAAATAATTGGCAACTTGAAATACCTATGAAGAATGTAGCTTTATTTTGTAAGCACTAAAACACATAATAGGATAATTAAATAAAGGAGAAAGAATGTTTAGTCACGTAATGCTTGGAGCAATTGATATTGAGGAGTCACGAGAATTTTATGACAAGATAATGCCTGTTCTTGGAACTAGGTTAGGAAAATTAACTCTCGATACGGATGGTAAAAAAAGTTATATCTATTTTGTTAATAACAAGAATAGTTTTCTGCTTAAAGAGCCTATTAATAATCAGGCAGCAACTCATGGGAATGGAACAACCATAGGTTTTAATGCTTCAAGTACCGAAATGATTGATGAATGGTATGCGGCTGGCATTAAAGCTGGAGGCATAAATCCTGAGTTATGTGATCCACCTGGTATTAGGGAGGGCGGCGGAGTTCAACTATATTTAGCATATCTAAACGATCCATCTGGAAATAAAATATGTGCTATGTATAGGATACCAAGATGAGAATAGTAATAACTGGCGCAATCTTCTGCATCTGTTTTTTTATGCCGCAACAGCTTACAGCTGCAAAATTGACAATTAATATCTCAAATCAAGAAAAATCAGGAGTACTTTTTTTAACTATTTGTAATAGTGCTGCAGGTTTTGAGAACTCAGTTGAAAATGAATCTGAAGAGGATTCATGTCGCGGGGCAGTAGTAGAAACTGAGCTAAAAGACGTCTTTGAAATAAGAGCAGAAGTACCAGATGGCGAGTATGCTATAGCAGCATTTTTAGATATTAATGCTAATAATAAAATGGATAAGAATTTTATAGGCATACCTAAAGAGCAATATGGATTTTCAAATAATGCAATGGGCAGAATGTCCGCTCCTTCATTTGATCAAGCAAAATTTTCAGTAGAAGGAGATACTATTCACGATATAGCTCTTAGATCGGGCATACCAAAATAATATTAGAAATATTCTGGAATCTTGCCTATAAAATCTTTGTAATATTTTTTTAAGTGCTCTATATCTCTTTGATTATCCCCAGTTGGATAAAACAGTTCTCTAAAGCTAATTTCTTTAGATGGATAGTCAATCGTTGCAAGAAGAATGGGGCAGTCCATAGATTGTGCCATTCTTAAAAATCCTGACTTCCATTTTTCAGCTTTCTTTCTAGTGCCTTCTGGCGAAAGGCCAATAAGAATTCCACCTTCTCGCTTCGAAATATCAATAACGTCGCTGATAATATTTTTAGAATCTTGTCTATTCACAGGTATGCCGCCTAAATTCTTTAACAGCCTTCTAAAACCTTTTTTAAAGATAGTATGTTTACCAAGCCAATATATTTTGATTTTTAGACTTAAAACTAGAGACATTCCATACACAAAATCCCAGTTAGATGTATGAGGAGCAATAATAACTAATAGTTTCTTCATATCTGGTATTGCGCCTTTAACCTTCCAGCCAGTAATCCATAATATGGAAGTTCCTACAAATGAAAAGAATCTATTTCTTTGCGCAATAAATTGTTTTGGTACAGAAATACTTAGCTTGGTTTTTTTGTAATTCAAATTATGCTCCCTAATGCAAAATTTATTTAATTAGTTTAACTTTAAAGCAGAAAAATATCATATCTATAAGCTAAATGAATCTTTTTGACTATAATTCGTAATAATTATGAAATTATTGAAAGTTGATAATTATCAGACTTGGCTTGTTGAAAATGAAGGCAAGGGCATACTAATAGATCCTTGGCTCAGTAAGCAACTTCAGCCAGATGGCTCTATATTTATTCAAAGAAGAAAAGCGGAAATAAGCACACTAACTGATGACGAATATAAAGATATTAAAGCCATTATAATTACAGCCCCTTTTGAAGATCATTTACATATCGAATCTATCAAGTCCTTTTCAAAAGATGTAGAGATTTATACCTCTAAATTAATTAGAAAAATGCTTGTTAAAGCTGGAGTAAAAAACTCAATTTACATTCTAGGAGTAGAAGGTATTGAGATTTGCTCTATGCACATTAAGCCTATCAAAACTGGCTTCCCATATCATCCGTTTACTTTTGCGCTGCTTGTAGAAGACAATTTAGGTAACAAAATTTTTCATGAAGGACATATAGCAAGATCAAGCTTTTTGAAAGCAAACAATATAAAGGCTGATACTGTAATTCTTACAGCTGAAGAGGTTAAACTATTTGGTTTTCTGCGGCTTGGAATGGATTCAAAAAGAACATTAGAAGCATGTAATCTTTTAGGAGCCAAGAATTTATTCATTACTGGATCAAACCCAGAGAAAACAACGGGCTTAATAAGCAAGTTTCTTCTTACTAAGCCATTAAATAAAACAAAGATTGAATCAGAAATAAAAATCCACCATCAAGCAGGCGACTCAATTAAACTAAGTTAGGATAATAAAAAGATCCCAAGATCCACCATTAAATAAACATTAGCAAACAAGCCTGTTGCCCAGAACAAACTTCTTATACTTGGGTTTTTATCTGTAGCTATTTGATAGTACAGGATCATATGAATGATTCTAGTGATAGCATAAATCCAAACTATTATAGATAACTTACGCGGATCATAGCCTGCCATCATTGCCAGCACTGCCATGCCAAATAAAGGAATGATATTCTCAATAGAATTCCAAAAAGTTCTATAAGCCCTAAAGAATAATGATTCCTGGCCAAGTGATGGATCTATCACCCCAACTTTATAGCCTTTTTGACGCCTATGAACTCTAACAAGAACAAAAGCCTGGATTATTATCGTACTTAAAGTAAGCCAAAGGCCTATAAGAGCTGATTCATATATTTCTAACATTTATTACTCCTAGTAAACTTGATTATTTTTTATCCAACGCATTTGGGAAATAATTCCAATGAAATAAATTATAAAAAAGGCTAAATAAAATTTTAAAATTAGTGGATCTTCAAAACTTTTTGCAAAAGGATCATTCACAGGCAATCTTCTAAGAAAATCTGTTATGGCAGGAATCATATGAAACAGAAACAATGATGAAAAGCTTAATGCTTGGAAATAAGGACAGAGCCAACCAAATATCAACCTTTTTTCATTAATAATTCCAACAACTACAGCCAATAAGGTAATTACAGCTAATAAATGAGCAATCCCAAATCCGCCTTGCTTATATATCATTAGTGCTGAGACAGCAGTTATAACTGTTGTTGAAAGAAAAATTTTTGCTGAGGTATTTTTAGATTCTATAATCTTGTATTTTATTATTGAATAACCTCCACTAAGCAAAGCAACAATTCCCATGATTGTATGGAACCAACCAAAAGGCGACATTTCTGGCATACAGCACTCCTAGATTTTTTGAATTTCCCTATAAAAACACATTATAGCTATTAGACCTTAGTCTAAGTCAAAGTTTATTAACCTAAATAGTCATATAAAGCTTTTGTTAGATCATTTGCAGACTTATAAAGACTTTTATATGGATGCATTTCATTACATATAAATGCAAAGCCTATCTCTTTACTGGCATCTCCAAATGCAACAGCACCTCCAACGCCTGCATGGCCAAACATAGAATTTTGAAATCTTGGAGATAAGTTACCAATCAAGGTCATTTCTTTACCTAACTCATACCCCAAACCAAAAGTAATATTTGTTCCAAAAAGGACTGAGTCTGGTCCGGCTGAATATACTTTAGTAGCATAATCTAAAGTTTCAGGTTTCATGATTCTATAACCTTCTCTTTCACAACCAGTGCTCAAAATTCCATATAACTTAGCAAGACCTCTGGCAGTGCCGTGGCCGTTTGCTGATGGTATTTGTGCTTTACGCCAATCAGCCTCATTAACATAATTTTTATCATCACCATCTCTGGATTGGAAGGCTATTTTAAAATCCCCACCTTTTATTGATTCCTTCATATTACGAAGCGGCTTTGAAAGAAAAATGTTTGGAACATATTTGATCATCTCAAGAGGAGACTTGCCATCAGAAGTATCAAGCATCAACATATCTGCACATCTAGCAAAATCCTCTTCTTGAAGTCCGATTTTAAAATCTATATTAAGAGGATCAGCAATTTCTTCTTGGAAATAGGTCCCAGTATCTCTTCCATCAACTCTTTTAATAATTTCACCTACAAGCCAACCCATAGTTAATGCATGGTAACCTTGTGAGCTGCCTGGCTCTTTAAAAGGCTGCTGTTGTTCTAAGATTTTTGTAAATAAATCCCAATCTTGCCAGCTGCCATTTGGCATACCGTCTTGAAAACCGAAATTATTAGATCTGTGACATAAAAAATCACTAACTTTTGTATCCTCTTTGCCGTTACAGCCATATTCGGGCCAGTAATCAGTAACTTTTTTATCAACATCAAGTTTGCCCTGATCAATAAGCCTAGCAATACAAGTAGCTGTTACACCTTTAGTGACAGAGAAGACATTAACCATTGTATCTTTGTCCCAAGACTTAGTTCTTTGAGCATCTTTATGGCCGCCATACATATCAACAACCATTTCACCTTTATATTCTATTGCTACAGCAGCTCCGGTTTCAAAGTTAGACTCAATTGCTGTAGAAAAAATATCTGATATAGCTGAAAATTTTGGATCGCAGTGACCTGAAGCTTTTGACATTTTTATTCCCCCTAATGATGTCGCAACACCATTAGAATTATTATAAGCTAAATGATTAGATTTATTGATAAGATAAAAGATAATTAAGAAAGCAACAAAAGGCCTACTTATTAATATTATGGAAAACCATATGACAATAAAATTAATTTTTATATGAAAATATTAAGAACACCAGATTCACAATTTGAAAGATTAAAGGATTATCCTTTTAAGCCTGTTTATACAAACATTGCAACTACCGATGGTTCAGAGCTGAGAATTCATCATATCGATGAAGGTCCTAAGGATGGTCCAATTTTATTAGCTATGCATGGCCAACCAGTATGGAGTTACCTTTACATCAGAATGCTACCTTTTTTAGTAAATGCTGGTATAAGAGTTATTGCTCCGGACCTGCCCGGTTATGGTAAATCTGACAAGCCCGCTAGCAGACAAGACTATAGCTATGAAAATCAGGTTGATTGGATGACGAAGTGGCTTATAGCTAACAATTTTAAAAATGTGACTTTTTTTGGACAAGACTGGGGCGGACTTATTGGTTTAAGAGTGGTTGCAAATGAGCCTGACAGATTTGTTAAAGTTGCTGTTGGCAATACTGGGCTTCCATATAATCCTGAGATGCCACAAGAAGTTCTAAATCAAATAAAGGAATTTAGAAGCAGCAAAATAAAACTAACTCCATTTAGTATGATGCGCGAAATAAGACAGATGGATAAGGGGAGGTCTCATCCAGGATTAAAATTTATGTATTGGCAAAAGTTTTGTTGGGATAACGCTGATTTGCCTCATGGATTTATGATGTCGCAAAGTATGGAAAAAATGTCTACTTTCAAAAAACTTTCTTATTATTTATTTGTTCGCTTGGGGCTAAAAAAATATTTTCCATTTAAATCAAATTTAGCAAAAGCTTATGATGCTCCATTCCCAGATCCTAGTTATATGATGGGTACAAGGGCTATGCCTAGCCAGGTACCAATGACACCAGATAAATCAACAGATGAACAAAAGAAAGCTAGAGAATTTTTCTTCACATGGAGTAAGCCATTTTTAAGTGTTTTTGCTGGTGATGATCCAGTTACAAATGGAATAGAAGCCGATGTTCTTGCAATGTGTCCTAATGCTAAAAGTGCACCCCATATTGGAGGCGGGCATTTTTTTCAATGGACCAGGGCAAAAGAACTTTCAAATTTGTTAATAGATTTTATAAAATAATAAGATGATAGATTTATATACAGCACCTACCCCTAACGGACATAAAGTTTCTTGTACTCTTGAGGCTATGGGCCTTGACTATAAAGCGCATTTAATTAATTTGTCAGAAGGAGAGCAGCATACTCCAGAATTTCTAGCTATAAGTGCAAATGGGAGAATTCCAGCCATTGTTGATAGAGATAATGATGATTTATCAATATTTGAATCTGGCGCAATTATGATTTATTTAGCTGATAAAACTGGAATGCTGATGCCATCACAAGGCAAAGGCCGGTCTGACGTTATTCAGTGGCTTATGTTTCAGATGGGCAATATAGGACCAATGATGGGCCAAGCAAATGTATTTTTTCGCTACTTTCCTGAAAAGATTCAGCCTGCAATTGATCGTTACCAAAATGAAGGCAGAAGACTTTTTGAAGTATTAGATACACGCTTAGCGCAAAGCGAGTGGCTGGCTGATGAATATTCAATTGCTGATATTGCAAATTGGTGTTGGACGAGAACCCACAAATGGTCTGGAATCTCTGCTGATGGCTTAGAACACTTAGCAAGATGGAATGATGCTATGTATAAGAAACCTGGAATGCTAGAGGGAATAAAAGTTCCTATAAAAATAGATAAAGTTTTAGGCGATGAAGCAAAAACCAAAGAATTTATAGAAAGGGCTCAAAAAAATCTTCAAAAATAGGAGGGAAGAGATATGTTAAAAGTTCATTTTGTTGCTGGCACTAGAGCTGGTCGAGTTATCTGGCTACTCGAGGAGTTAGGCTTAGAATATGAAGTTAATATCATGCCATTTACTAAAGAGGGCTTGAAATCCCCTGAGCATAGATCAAGACATGCCCTTGGCAGAGTGCCAGTTCTAGAAGACGGCGATATTTCTATTTTTGAGTCAGGCGCAATTATTCAATACATCCTAGAGAGACATAAAGATGGCGGCTTAAAACCTAGTTCAGATTCGCCGATGTTTCCATATTATTTACAATGGTTCCATTATTGTGAAGGTATGGTGATGCCTCCCATGAATCAAGTAGTAGTGCAAACAATCTTATTACCGCCTGACAGAAGAGATGAAAATGTTTTAAAACAAGCTCAAAACTTAATAACCAAATCATTAGCTCCAGTAAATGAAAATCTTGCTGATAAAGATTATTTAATCGGTGATTTTTCAGCCGCTGATCTAATGCTGGGACATTCATGTTTCATGGCAAACAGATTAGGGTGCGTTGCAGATGAAATGGAACATATAAAAAATTATGTGGCTAAAATCGAAGCTAGACCAGCATTTCAAAAAGCCATAACTTTAGGACAATAGTTTTGAAGGATGTCGAAAAGATACAAATCTTTGGAGCTACTCCATCACCATATACGCAGAAGATGATTTCTGTTTTTAGATATAAGCATATTGCTTATGAAGCTTTTATGGGTAATGTTGTTGGAAGATTACATAAATTAAATATAGAGCCGCCAAAGCCTGTCCTACTTCCAACTATTCTTTTAAGAGATGAAAGTGGTGAATTACAACCAACCACTGACTCTACTCCAATTATCAGAAGATTAGAAAAAGAGTATCCGGCCCGAAAATTATTACCTGAAGACCCTGCTCTTTCTTTTATAAATTACTTATTAGAAGATTTTGGAGATGAGTGGGTAACTAAATATATGTTCCACTACAGGTGGCACTTTGAAGAAGATGCTGATAATGCTGGAACCATTCTTCCATTAGTAGATTTTGCAATAAATGCCCCTGAAGACTTATTACAGGAATTTAAAAAAGGTATTGCTGAAAGACAAATAGGAAGATTATGGGTAGTTGGCTCAAATGCAACAACAGCTGACCTAATCGATACCAGTTATCGAAGATTTGTAAAACTAATGGATGATCATTTATCAAAAAGCCAATTCCTTTTTGGCGATAAACCTTCTTCTGCAGATTTTGCTATTTATGGTCAGTTAACCCAGTTGATTGGTTTTGATCCAACATCTAGAGAAATTGCATACGCAACCTCAAGAAGGCTTGTTGCTTGGGTTGATGTGATGGCTGATTTATCAGGTCATGATGTTGTTAATAGCAGCTGGACCTCCCTTGAAGATAGTCCTTCAACTCTAAAAGAAATTATGAAAGAGTTTGGCAAAATGTATGTCCCAGCATTACTAGCAAATGCAAATGCAATTATGGAAGGCGATGAAACATGGGAGACTGAAATTGATGGATCTGTTTGGAAACAAAAAGCATTTCCTTATCAGGCTAAATGTTTAAAGTGGATTAAAGCAGAATTTAATACCTTAAGTGAAAATAACAAAACCAGAGTCAAGACATTTCTCAACGGCACTGGGTGCGAAATAATACTGGAGTAATTATGGAAGTAAAAAATGCAATAGAGCCAAATGAGCAACAAATGCAAGGCTTTCTTGAGGGTGATACAGAGTCTCCTATAGAGATGGTAAATTTATTGAAATTTAAAGATAAAGCAGAATATGAAGATGGCAGGGAGACTAATCTTTCAGGCGCAGAGGCTTATAGAATTTATGCAACAGAAGTAGTAGATCATCTTAGTAAAGTTGGAGCTGAGACGATTTTTGTAGGAGAAGTAAGTCGCTTAATGCTTGGAGAAGTTGAGGAGCTTTGGGATATGGTTGCAATTGCACGCTACCCTAATAAAAAAGCAATGCTTGATATGATCCTAGATCCTGACTACCAAGAGAGTGCCAAACACAGAGCAGCAGGACTAAAAGGCCAATTAAATATCGAAACTAAAAAGTAATAGCAGATGAAAGATTTTACTATTGCTTTATTTGCAGAGGATCTGAGTAAAGCAGATTTAGATAGTATTTATAATCTCAATCAAGCGAACGTACCAGAGGTTGGATCAATAGCTAATATTTCAGAATTTCAAAAACTTCTTCACATGAGTAGCTATAACTTAATAGCTAAAATAGATGATGAAGTTATAGGCTATATAGTATGTTTTAGGGATAAATCAGCTTATGGTTCATTAAACTATAAATTTTTTAGTGAGAGCATTAGTAAATTTTTATATATAGATAGAATAGCAATAAAAGATACATACAGGCATCAAGGCATAGGTAAGAAGATTTATGAGCAGGTATTTAATAAAGCCAATGAACTTGGTTTACCTGTTGTTTGTGAAGTGAATACCAGGCCTCTTAATGAACCATCATTAAAATTTCATAGAAAATTGGGCTTTACAGAATGTGGCACAAATGAATTCTCATATAATAGTGTTGTATATTTAAAAAAAGATTAAAACATTAACCCTATGAATAAAGATATATTGAAAAAAAGTCTTGCTGAATTTATTGGCACCTGTTTTCTTGTAATGATTGTAGTGGGATCAGGCATAATGGCTGAAAACCTTTCAAGCAATGAACTTAATGTTCTTTTAGCAAACACCATTGCAACAGGAGCTGGCTTGACAGCATTAATATTGATATTTATTACTATATCTGGAGCTCATTTCAATCCAGCAGTTACTCTTGTAATGTTTTTCAAGGGCGAGATTTCTATGCAAGAGTCTTTATCTTATATATGTTTTCAGATCCTTGGTGGATTGCTAGGAGTTATATTGGCCAATGTGATGTTTGGACTGGAGGCTATTCAAATTTCTGAAAATGTTCGAGGCGGAACAAATATATATTTAGCAGAATTAATAGCAACATTTGGATTAATTATGACTATTTTAGGGGTAAGAAGAATTAGCATGCTTGCGATTGCACCAGCGGTTGGTTTGTACATCTCTGCTGGATATTGGTTTACTTCTTCAACTTCATTTGCAAATCCTGCCGTAACTCTTGCAAGAGGATTTAGTAATACTTTTACAGGAATTGATCCTAATTATATTTTGCCTTTTATTTGCGCCCAATTATTAGGAGCATATATTTCTCTAAAGGTTATGAATTTTCTTCAAGAATAACCAGATGGCTTTAATTTTTATAGGTGTATGCTGTCATTTAGGCTATCTAATTGTTGGAAGTGGCATAGATACAGATGGCTTTTTAATAGAGCCATTTGCACTTATTCCAATAGGGTATTTATTTTATTTGCTTGGGTTTATTAGGATAATCTACTTAAAGCTTTTTTAACCTCCTTTACAGCATCATAACCCCAGATCTTCTTTGTTCGCATATTAACAACAGGAGTATATTTAAGTATTAGATTCCTCATATATATACCAAGAGGGTTTTTAATGTGATTCAGCTTTCCTTGCAGCATAGATGTCGCTTGAACATGATTATTGCGCTTTGATCTTATCTTTTGATAGAGAGTCTGCACTTTATTAAAATCACAATCTAATGTGGCTGCAAGAGTTGCAAATGTATAGGCATCTTCAATTGCCATACAAGCACCTTGACCCAAAAAGGGGACCATTGGATGAGCTGCATCTCCTATTAGAGTTATATTCTGAACATACATGGATTTTAATGGCGGTCTTATAAATATTCCCCATTTATATATATCTTCGCTTGAATCAATCATATTAAAAATATCTGTATTAAAGGATTGGAAATCATTTAGCATGGCTTCTTTAGAACCTTTTACTTTCCAAGAGTCTTCATATACCTCTTTATTTTTAATAATACCCACAAAGCTTGATCTGCCGGTTTTGTTAATAGGGTAAGTAACAATGTGCGCTCCTGGGCCAAAATGAAATTGAATAGTTTTTGAATCTGATCTGCCAATACCTCGCCAGGCACTATAACCACTATAAAGAGGTTTGCCAGATGCTGGAAAATACATGTCTCGTACTTTTGATCTAATGCCATCACATGCAAGTATGTGACTAACTTTATATTTGGCATTATTTGAAAAAGTTATTTTACAAGAATTTATATCGATATTTACATGCTCGTGGGCATATAGTATTTCACCGCCAAGTCTCGAATACTCTGAAAATAATACATGCAATACTTCTTTTCTACTTGAGGTAATAAGAGATTTAATATCAAGCTTTTTGAGTATTGAATCTAAATACTGAAAGTTTGTTTCGGATGGAGTAAAGCTAGAGTCAGCTAGAATATTTGTTATTCCTATTTCATCAAATACTTTTAAACCATTTGCTGAAATAGAAATACCAGCACCATACTCACTTATATGTTCTGATCTTTCAAAAATAATGGTATTAATGCCATGAGATTTAAGAATACATCCTGCTGTAAGGCCAGCAATTCCGCCACCAATGATGCCTATATAAGAAGAAAAATCTTTCATGAAATCATTATCAACTTTATATAAATCTTAATCAAAATTTAACCTTCTTAAGGGACAGAAAAAATAGTGAAAAAAAGTATTTACTTTTAAAAAAAAGAGCAGATAATGGCTTGTTTTTTTTAGGAAGATAAGTGGATTCTTTGACTATTTTACAGATTGGTAGTGTATTTTTTGGAACAGTTTTAGCTGCACCGCTTATGATCTCAAAGAAAGTAAATAAGCGAATAATTGGTTACGGTGCCATGTCTACTGGAAGCTTCTTAGCTATTTTAGTACAGCTATATGTTGGGCTTTATGTCTTCGTATTTGCTAATTTATACTGGTTAATTAATTGCTGTGTTGCCTTAAGAAAGGATCTTAAGCTTAGAAAGCTTAGATAGACTTTTTCCGCATTCTAATAGAAGCTGGAGTTACTTCAACGAGTTCGTCGTCTTCAATAAATTCTAATGCTTGTTCTAGTGTATGTTTTATATGTGGCACTAAAATTAAGTTCTCATCTGTGCCAGCCGCACGTATATTAGTTAATTGTTTTGCTTTAGTAGGATTTACAGGCAAATCATTACTCCTTGAATGCAAGCCAACAATTTGACCTACATAGACATCCAGCGCATGACCAACAAAAAGCTTTCCTCGATTTTGTAAATTAAATAATGAGTAGGCCAATGTTTTGCCAGCCATCATCGAATACATAACCCCATTATTTCTTTTAGCTAACTCACCAGCCTTAGCAGGACCATAATGATCAAATACACTGGTCATTATTCCGGTTCCGCTTGTGATGGTAAGAAATTGCGATCTAAAACCTATTATTCCCCTAGATGGGGCCATAAATTCAAGCTTTACTCGACCTTTACCATCAGGCTCAAGATTTTTTAGTTCAGCCTTTCTAGGACCAAACTCTTCCATGATAGCGCCTTGATGCTGCTCTTCTATATCAATAACTATCATTTCATAAGGCTCATGAATCTCACCATCAACTTCTTTTTGGATTACCTGTGGTTTTGCTATTGCAAGCTCAAAACCCTCTCTTCGCATAGTTTCAATTAACACAGACAGATGAAGCTCACCTCTTCCAGAAACGATAAATTTATCCGGGCTATCACCTTGCTCGACTCTAAGTGCAACATTAGAAATCAGCTCTTTATCTAGCCTTTCTTTAATATTTCTTGAAGTAACAAATTTACCTTCAAGCCCCGCAAAAGGTGAATCATTTACTTGAAATGTCATTCGAACCGTTGGCTCATCTACTGAAAGAGCCGGCAAGGCTTCAATAGCATCAGGATGACATAAAGTATCTGAGATATTTAATTTATCTACTCCAGTTATACATACAATTGCGCCAGCCTGCGCCTCTGTAACCTCAACTCTTTCCAGACCTTCATGTCCCATGACTTGAAGAATTTTTGCTTTTCTTGTTTTACCTTCCCTATCTATAACAACAACTTGATCATTTGGTTTAATAATTCCTCTTTTTATTCTCCCAATTCCAATAACACCCACGTAACTATTACTATCAAGAGCACTTATTTGTAATTGAAGAGGGCCATCAATATTTACTTTAGGAGCAGGAACTTTTTCTAAAATCATTTGAAGTAATGGCTTCATATCCGCAGTCATTTGATCTGGTTCTAAACCAGCTATACCTTGAATAGCAGAAGCATATATAACTGGAAAGTCTAACTGTTCATCTGTTGCACCAAGCCTATCAAAGAGATCAAATACTTGATCTAGCACCCAATGAGGCCTAGCATCATCCCTATCCACTTTATTAATAACAACTATTGGTTTAAGCCCTTTCTCAAAAGCCTTTTGGGTTACGAATCTAGTTTGAGGCATAGGACCATCAACAGCATCCACTAAAAGCAATACTGAATCTACCATCGATAGGGCTCTTTCTACTTCTCCTCCAAAGTCAGCATGACCAGGGGTATCAACAATATTAATTAAATGATTTTCCCAAATAATTGAAGTATTTTTTGCAAGAATAGTAATGCCTCTTTCTTTTTCTTGGTCATTTGAATCCATGATTCTCTCAGAATCCATATTCTTTCTATCCAATGTCCCAGATTGTTGGAGCAACTTATCGACCAAAGTAGTTTTGCCGTGATCCACATGGGCAATAATTGCTATATTTCGAAGATTTTCTACTGACATTACAGGGGATAATTATTAAAAAGGGACGATTATACGAGAATCTAGAAAAAGTGCTACGAGAGTTTATATTTTGCGTATAATTAGGCTTGACTTAGAGTTCACTCTAATTAATATAATTTTAAAAATTAATATCAAATATTTTAAGGAGATGTTTATATGGAAAAGGTTTTAGTAACAGGTGGCTCAGGATTTATAGCGCTTCATTGCGTTCAACAACTTCTTGATAAAGGATATGAAGTTAAAAGCACCGTAAGATCTGAATCTAAGAAACAAGAGATTCTTGATTCAATGTCAAAGAATTCATCAAATTCTAATAATCTTGAAATTGTTATGGCAGATTTATTAAAAGATGAAGGATGGAATGAGGCAGTTGAGGGGTGTGACTATGTATTACACGTTGCATCTCCTTTTATTTTAGAAGTTCCAAGTGATGAAAATGTTTTAATAAAGCCTGCAGTAGAAGGCACGCTTAGAGTGCTTAAAGCTTGCAAGACAAATAAAGTTAAAAAGGTTGTATTAACCTCATCTGTTGCAGCTGTAGCTTATGGTCATAAAGAACAAAAAGTTTTTGATGAGAATGATTGGTCTAATACTGGCCCAGGCATTACCCCTTATGCAAAGAGTAAAACTTTGGCAGAAAAAGCAGCATGGGATTATGTAAATACTCTTTCGGATGATGAAAAATTTGATTTCACTGTAATTAACCCAGTTGCTGTAACTGGACCAATGTTAACTAGTGATATTGGTACTTCAAATGATTTGTTAGTCAAACTAGCCGGTGGCTCGATACCTGCCTGTCCTAGAACTCATATGGGTTTCGTTGATGTTAGGGATGTAGCTAAGGCGCATATTTTTTCAATGAAATCTGCAGCTACAAATAATGAAAGAATTATTGTTAGCGATAAAGAGATGTTCTTTGTAGAAATGAGTAGGGTCCTTAATACAGCAGGATTTAAAAAAGCACCAACAAGAGAGATGCCGAATCTTTTAGTCAGAATAATGTCTTTATTTATTAAAGAGCTGGGCGGCGTTGTTAACAGCCTAGGTAAAGAAGTTAACACTGATAAATCAAAGGCAAAAGCTCTTTTTGACTGGGAATATATATCAGCAGAAGACTCAGCAATTGAGGCAACAGAGCAATTAGTTTCTATGGGGCTAGTAAAATAAATTATGTTCAATATTACAGAAGTTTCTAACAAAGTCGGGCTTTCAAAACATACTTTGCGTTATTATGAAAAAATTGAATTGCTTATTATTCCAAAAGATGCAAAGGGACATAGGACATATAAAGATACAGATTTAAGTGCTTTAATTTTCATCAAGTGCTTAACTAAAACAGGAATGCCTTTGGATCAGATTAAAGAGCTAAGTAAATTAGCTTTAAAGAATCCCGAAAAAAATACCGAACGTATTTTATCAATTCTTGAGCTTCACAGAACCAAGATACTTTCAGACTTAAGTGAAAGTAAACAAAGTCTAAAGATGATAGAAAGCAAAATAGAGCTGGCAAATAGTTTATAAATTAAATAAAAGATGCAAGACATAAAAGCAGTTTTTTGGGACTTTGGTGGAGTCATCACTACTAGTCCTTTTGATTCTTTTAATATCTATGAGAAAGAAAATAATTTAGCGAAAGATTTTATAAGACAAGTAAATGCAACAAATCCTGACAATAACGCTTGGGCAAAACTTGAAAGGAATGAAATTGATATTTTAAAATTTAATGATTTATTTCTTGCTGAAAGCAGCAAACTAGGCTATCCAATTCCTGGTATAGAAGTAATAAGCCTGCTTCAAGGCCAATTGAGACCGGAGATGATAGGCGCTTTAAAAAAAATTAAAGGACAACTCATTCAAGCATGCCTAACAAATAATATAAGTTCACCTAATGAGGAACTTAGTGATGAAAATGTTTCCATTGCAGGTAAGAATGATGAAGTTATGAGTTTATTTGATTTTGTTATAGCTTCAAGTGAGCAGAATGTAAGAAAACCAGACCCTGACTTTTATCAACTTGCATTAGAGGAAGCCAACGTAAGACCTAATGAGGTAGTTTTTTTAGATGATCTTGGGATTAACTTGAAGCCGGCAAGAGCCCTTGGAATGCATACTATCAAGGTCACCGATGCAAGCAATGCATTAAGAGAGCTTAATGACCTTTTGCCCATTGATATATCTTAGGGTTTATAATTAAAACTTCTCAAGTTTAAGGAAAATATAATGCTGCAAAATTCTAAGTACATCTTTTCGATTATTTTTATTTTTGGATTCTTTCTAACGTTATCAGCAAACGAAGGATCACCTCAATACAGCGCAACAATTACTAGAGATATTTATGGAGTACCTCATGTTCATGGTGAACGAGATGCTGATGCGGCTTTTGGTCTTGCTTATGCTCAGGCAGAAGATGATATAAAGAATATTTTATCAACAATAGATTTGGCCAGAGCAGGATCAGGCTTAAAAAATGGCAGAGATGGCGCAATAGCAGATTATCTTATTAAAGCTTTAGCCATAAGAGAGCTCGTTGAAGAAAGATATGATGAGGATTTATCTAAAGAAGTTAGAGATGTTATCGATGGGTTTGTAGCAGGATTAAATTACTGGCTATCATTAAACTTAGATCGAGAGACGAAAAAATATTATCCAGTAAATAAAATAGATCTTGTATCGAGCTTTGCAATACAAAATATTTTCTTTGCACAAATCGATAATGCTATCCAAGAGCTTATGAGCATGCCTAAAGAAGTTGAGTCTGCAGAATTAGACAAAGGAGGCGAATCATTAGCAGTTGCAAATCTTGTAGCAGGTTCAAATGCCTTTGCGCTTAATTCAAATAAAACTTCAGATGGCAAAACACGTCTAATAATAAACTCTCATCAGCCTTTAGATGGTCCTGTTGCATGGTATGAAGCTCATATTTCAAGTGATGAGGGCTGGAATATGATGGGTGGTTTATTTCCAGGAGCTCCTTTTATTTTTGTTGGTTTTAATGAAAATTTAGGATGGGGAATGACTGTGAATCAACCAGATCTAACAGATTCATTTAAGCTTAAATTAAATCCAAAAAATGAGAATCAATATTTCTTAGATGGGAATTGGGAAGATTTTAAGACTAAAGAAATTAAATTACCGGTAAAGATATTTGGCCCCATTAGGTGGACCTTTACTAGAGAAGCTAAATTTACTAAACATGGATTAGTTCTTGAAACTGAATCAGGCTCCTATGCACTTAAGTTTGCCGGCATGAATGAAATTAGACAAGCTGATCAATGGTTTAGAATGAATAAAGCCAAGACTAAAGATGAGTGGTTAAATGCCATGAAGATGAGAGCAATAATCTCATTTAACGCTGTTTATGCAGACAATGAGGATAATATTATGTTACTTCATAATACTGCCGGACCTATTAGAAATAAAAATTATGATTGGTCATTGCCAGTAGATGGAACCAAGTCTTCTTTAATTTGGGATCAAATAACCCCTTTTGAGGAGATACCTCTATTGGTTAATCCAAACTCAGGTTGGGTTGCCAGCGCAAATCAGGACCCTTTTAGAGCCTCAGCGATTACAGATAACCTAAAAAGAAGTGACTATGCTAAGACGCTTGGCATTGAAACTAAAATGACTAATAGAGCTTATAGGGTTATAGAAATATTTGATAATGATAAGAAATTTAGTGAAGGTGACTTGCTTGCTGCAAAATTTGATAATGCTTATTCAAGAGAATCAAGATCCATCAAATATCTCTATGAAGTTCTAGAAGAGGATTTTAATGATAAAAAATTATTAGACGCTCAAGAGCTTTTAAGAGGATGGGATTTAAAAACAGATTATGATAACAGAGCAGCGCCATTAGGAGTCTGTGTTTTATCTGAAGAGTGGCGCTCTTTTATGAATAGGATAGAAGCACCTAATTCGGAAGGTATATTCCTTGATTGCATTAAAAAAATAGAAAGCGCATTTGGTCGTATTGATCCAATGTGGTCAGAAGTTAATTTCCTAGTTAGAGGAGACTTGGCTTTGCCTATTCAGGGAGGCCCAGATACTTTAAGAGCCATCTATGGAAGACTACAAGATGACGGCACTTTGAAAGCTGTTGCAGGCGACGGCTTGGTAGTAGCATTATCTTGGGATTCTTCTGGTAAACAAGAAAGTAAGAGTATTCATCAATATGGAAGCGCGACCCAAGATACTAAATCCCCTCATTATGATGATCAAGTCAAGATGTTTGCTGAAGAAAAGATGAAACCAACTTTTTTTGATAAGACAGAACTTA
Organism: uncultured SAR86 cluster bacterium; assembly: GCA_902557645.1. Lineage (GTDB taxonomy): Bacteria > Pseudomonadota > Gammaproteobacteria > Magnimaribacterales > D2472 > MED-G78. The sequence goes on along the minus strand of CACEAP010000002.1, from coordinate 80,312 downwards.
AGAATAATACTAAGAGTAAAATAACCATTCCATTTAAATAAAATAACTAGGGGAAATAAAATGATTTCAGAAAACCAAAGACCTGTAGGATCTAATTTTAAAGCCAGATCAGAACCTGCTCAAATTTTAGAAGGAATAGAATTACAGAATAAAAATGTAATTGTTACTGGAGGTTATTCAGGCATTGGGCTTGAAACAACAAGGGCATTGACGAATTGTGGTGCCAATGTCGTAGTTCCAGCAAGAAGGCGAGATATTGCTTCAAAGGCATTGGACGGCATTATTTCAAATGAGAATATTGTTGAGATGGATTTAGCAGACGTAAGCAGCGTTCAAAATTTTGTTAATAATTACATTGAAGGTGGCTTATCTTTAGATTTATTAATAAATAATGCTGGAGTTATGGCTTGCCCTGAGGGTAGAGTTGGAAATGGCTGGGAAAGGCAATTTGGCGTTAATCAAATTGGTCATTTTGTATTAACAAAAGGTCTTATGGAATTAATGGCGAAGAGTGAAGGGTCTCGCTTTGTAAGTCTTTCTTCATCAGCTCATTCTCTTACAGGCATATTGTGGGATGATATTCATTTTGAAAATACCCCATATGATAAATGGGTTGCTTATGGACAATCAAAAACAGCATCTTCTTTAATAGCTATAGAGTTTGACAGATTAATGAAAGACAAGGGTGTGAGAGGTTATAGCGTGCATCCTGGTGGAATAATGACACCTCTTCAAAGACACTTAGAAAATGAGGAGATGGTAGCTTTAGGCTGGATGAAAGAGGATGGATCATTGTCAGATATGGCAGCAGCTAACTTTAAAACACCAGAGCAAGGCGCAACTACAACCTTGTGGGCGGCAACAAACCCAAAGCTTGATGACATTGGTGGTGTTTTTTGCGAGAATTGTGATGTCGCCGTTTTAAAAGAAGAGGTTGATGAATCCATGAAAAGGTATATTGGTGTAGCAGATTGGGCTATAGATACCGATGAAGCTACTAAATTATGGGAAACAACAGAACATATGCTTAAATAATAATGAGTTTTTTTCAAAACATAATTTCTTCAATTATGAGAAGCCCTCTCAAGAAGGGTTTATTTGGTGGTGAGGAATTCGGTGTCTTACATAAGGATATAGATAAAGCTTTAGAGGCTGTAATGTCCACAAGTGGAGAAGTATCCTCATTAGTTTATGCGGAACACCTCCTTAATTTAATAGAGGCTTTAAATGATCAAGATTTAATAACTTTTTTACAAAAATTATCCACTAAATACGATATAGATCCTGGAGCATTATCAAAAGCTACAGTTGGTTATTCAAAAGAAAAAACTCAAACAAATTTAGAAAAAGTAACTAAAGCGTCTGAGCCATTGTGGGTAGAGCTTTTTAGAAGGCTCAATACAACCCAAGATGGCACTGTAAAGCTAGTTCGTCTTAGAGAAAGAATTAGAGTTTTAGTAAGAGACAACCCTGAAATTGCTTTTTTTAATTCTAGTTTATTGAGTCTTTTTAAAGGTTGGTTTAATCCTTCATTTTTAGTTCTAGAAAAAATAGACTGGTCTACACCTGCAAATATACTTGAAAAGATTATTGAATATGAGGCTGTTCATGAGATAAATTCATGGGATGATTTGCGTGCTAGATTAGCTCCTGATGATAGAAGATGTTTTGCCTTTTTTCATCCTTTAATACCGGATGAGCCACTAATCTTTGTTGAGGTTGCACTTTGTACTAATACGCCCGAATCAATCAATGAAGTAATTAAAATTGACAGAGAAATTGTTAATTATAAAGATATCAATACTGCAGTTTTTTACTCTATTTCAAATTGCCAGGATGGTCTTTCTGGAATTTCTTTTGGAAACTTTTTAATTAAACAAGTCGCCCACAAATTAAAACAAGAAGTCGATACTATAGAAAAGTTTGTTACTTTATCTCCAGTTCCAGGTTTTGTTAGGTGGCTTGAAAGTAAAGTCAAAGATCAGAATATTGATGATGATAGCTTAACGGCAGAAGCACTTTTATATTTAACTGTATCAGAGCGTGAAGACAAGCTACCCAATGATCCAGTTGCTAGATTTCATTTGGGTAATGGAGCTATTTTAGAAAAGATTAATTTGAATGCAGATTTATCAAAAAAAGGCATCCTACAATCAAAAGGGATGATGGTTAATTATTTGTACAATCTAGAATTATTGGAAAAGAATCATGAATTGTTCTTTAAAACTAAAATTGTTCAACAATCTGATGAGATAAAATCTTTAAAGAAAAAATTACAAATTCATACATAAGATTGAGTTAGAATAGCGCTGTTAATAAATAACTCTTATTTAAATATGGCATTACCAAAAATATTAGAAGAAAACTTATCCATTCCTGTAATAGGATCACCATTATTTCTAGTCTCAGGACCTGAGCTTGTTATTGCTCAATGCAAAGCTGGCATTGTTGGGTCTTTTCCCGCTCTTAATGCAAGACCGCAAAATGTTCTAGAGGAATGGATTATTAGAATTAAGACAGAACTTGCTGAATTTCAGGCCGCTAATCCGGATAAAAAGGTTGCGCCTTTTGCTGTAAATCAAATATGTCATGCATCAAATGACAGGCTTATGGCTGATATGGAAACTTGCGTAAAACAAGAAGCGCCGATAATCATTACTTCATTAAGACCTCCAGCTGAGCTAGTAGATGCTGCTCATAGTTATGGAGGTTTAGTATTTCATGATGTAATTAATGTTAGGCATGCAAAAAAAGCAGCTGAGCAAGGTGTTGATGGTTTAATTTTAGTTTGTGCTGGCGCTGGCGGTCATGCGGGAGCCTTATCTCCATTTGCTTTAGTTAGAGAAGTTAAAGAATGGTTTGATGGAACTATAATTCTTTCAGGATCTATTGGTGATGGTTATTCAGTTGCATCATCATTAGCCCTAGGAGCAGATCTTGCTTATATGGGTACTAGATTTATTGCAACAGAAGAAGCCAATGCTGATCCTGGTTATAAAAAAATGTTAGAAGAAAGCGCAGCAAATGATATTGTTTACTCTTCTTTATTTACTGGTGTTCATGGAAACTATCTAAAACCTTCTATAGATAAAGCCGGTTTAGATTCTAACAATCTTCCTGAGGCAGACAAAAGCTCAATGAATTTTGGCTCAGGTGGAAATACTGATGCAAAAGCATGGAAAGATATATGGGGATCTGGTCAAGGCATAGGCGGGATAATAGATTCACCACCCGTCCAAGAGTTAGTTGATAGAATTCAATCAGAATATGAAGAAGCTACTCAAGAATTCATTAGGAAATCTTCATAAGTAATGTTGATTTAAAGGATGAAAGCTTATAAAAATTTTTTTTATCTAGTTGTAATATTTTTTTTAGCTTCATGTGGAGGAGGTGGAAGTTCGTCTACCCCTGATCAACAAGAAGAACCAAATCAATTTCCTTCTCATCCATTAGTATGGGATGTGGTTACTCCTGAAAGTGTTGGTATGTCTAGCTCAAAACTTGATCAAGCTTTTGATTATGCATTTCAGGATGGAGCTTATACACAGGCAGCTGTTGTGATTAAAGACGGTAAATTAGTTTATGAGCGATACAGGGGTATTTTACCTGGAGAAAAAACTACTCTAAGCAATATAACGAGCCTAGATTCATCTCGATTAGAGGAATTATTTGGTAACAAAACTTCAGATAGTTATGTTACCTCTTGGTCATCTGCAAAATCATTTGTTAGTTTTTTAATTGGTATTGCTGTAGAAAATAATCTTATTTCATCTATAAATGACTCAGCATCCCTTTTTATTCAAGAATGGGCAAATGATGAAAGATCATCAATAACTATAAAAAATATTTTAGATATGAGGTCTGGACTTTATCCTATGTGCTTTGATGACGATTTGGGTGAATTAGATAATTGTAATAATACTTCAGATTCATCTTCAGGCGGAGATTTAGTTTTTTCAGATGATCAGTTAACAAAATGTATTCATAGAGAGCTTGCAGAAAGCGGCATCATACAACCCTGGTACTCAGATACTATAATTTATAACAGGGGAGATTTTAAATACTCAAACTGCGACACCCAGGTACTTGGAGAGATTCTTTTTAGAGCAACAGGACAAGATCTTCAAACATATGCAGATTATCAGTTATTTTCAAAAATAGGCATAAATGCAATTTGGTGGAAAGACTATGTGGACGAAGGCCAATCTAATGGTAATTATCTAGCCTATTGTTGTCTTGATTCAACAGCAAGAGATTATGCAAAATTTGGCCATATGCTGCTACTAGGAGGAGTCTGGGAAAATGATGTTCTAAGTTATGGGTCTTATGTAAGTTCAATTGCAGGTCTAAATAGTTACGGACTTCAATTTTGGAATCTATGCGCAAGCCCATTAGATGAAAATAATAATTGTCCAAATGCAGATTGGATTACTTCAACAATTGGGTATGATGGCCAATATATTATGATTGATTTTAATAGAAATATTGTAGTTGTTAGATCAAGTTTGTATGAACCAGTCTTGAATATTTCTAGTGAAAGGAAAATGAAACTAGTTGCAAATAATCTGTCCTTTTCAAATTGGGTATCAACCACCCCTAGAGGCGTAGGTGCATTTATAGGCACCTCTTTTTCACCAAATGAGTTTTTTTACAGGATAACAGAGGCTATAGAATGAGTAATTTAATATTAACAATAATAGTAATAGCAGCTTTAGTGGCAATTGTAGTTTTGCTAAACATGTCAAATAAAGACAAAGCTGGTTCTAAAGGAATCACTAGAGAATATACCTCTAAAGAAGGTATAACCAGAACAGCAAAAAAAGAAAGAAAAGACCATATAGTCTAGTTTAAAAATGTGGGGGTTTCTCGTAATCTATTGGCGGGAACCTAGGCTTATCTGAATCCTTTTTAAATCGATCATGTTTTGAAGTTACATCAGCACAGTCATCAACTGCTGATGGAACATCTTCTTTTGGTTTTTTTTTCTTATCTTCCATCAAAGGTTTATAAATCACCGTCTTTTCTTATTTCACTTCGATCAACTTCAAACTTTTCGCCATATCTTGCTTCTAATTTTTTCTGGTTCTCACTAATTACCTCATATGGATCTAATCCAAGAGAAACACAAGCCGTAGCCCAGTACCACATAATGTCACCTAGTTCTCGTTTCATATGAAAGATATTATCTTCTGAGGCTGGCTTGCCTTGTAAAAACATCTTTTTAACAATTTCTACAAACTCACCAGTTTCACTTCCAAGACCAAGTGCAGCAGTCAGTAATCTTGGAGTTTTAATTGGAGAGTCTGCCTCTATTTCATCAAAACGTTCTTTAAGTGAATCTAAATCTAAACTTGGGTCACTAGTAACCTTAGTTACAAAGTCAGTATAGGTTTTAAAAAAATCTCTTGTTTCTTTACTCATCAAATTTCTCCTTAGAAAGCTTTAAGCATGTTTCATTAAACTCATTAATCGTTTCCTTAATTATAGTATCTACTGATTTGACAGCATCAATAAGACCTACTGATTGACCCGATAATGCTGGAGCTGCTTCCATATCTCCTCCAAAATAAAGCTCCTTAATATTAGCCAAAGCCGTCATATCCATGATTCCATCTTCATGAATTTTGCTTGTCATTTCTGATTTTAAAGCTCTTATGCAAGGTTTTGATTTCTTATTTAAAATCCATGTTCCTACTTCATCAGAATCAATAATTTTATTTTTAAAATTATCATGAACAGGACTTTCTTTACTTGAAACAAATCTTGTACCCATTTGAATACCCTCAGCTCCAGCTGCGAAAACTGCTGCCATGCCTTTACCATCAACAATTCCTCCAGCAGCAATAATAGGTATATCTGATTGCCTTCTTATTGCTTGGATTAAAACAAGAAGTCCAATTTCTTCAGCACCTTTAAAGCCTCCGCCTTCAGTGCCCTCAACCACCAAGCCATCCACACCAGCTGCAATAGCTTTCATAGCACCTGCTACATTTGGAACAGCATGATAAACAGTGATGCCAGCATCCTTAAGGATACCAATATATTTTGCAGGATCACCAGCTGAGGTTGTTACAAATTTAATACCATGCTCAACAATAAAATTGACCATACTGTCATCTCTTAGAAACAATAAAGGTAAATTTATTCCAAAAGGCTTATCAGTAAGCTCAGCCATTTTTTTAATTTCTTCTTTACAATTCTCAACCTCACCAGAGGAAGTCTCAATAATTCCAAAACCTCCTGCATTTGATACAGCTGAAGCAAGTTGACTACGTGCAATCCATCCCATTGGAGCTTGAACAATCGGGTATTTTGATCCTAGATGTTTTAAGACTCTATTCATTATGCTTCCTCAATTATCAATTTTTAAAGATCTTTGACTATCAGCTATATTATAGAGATGATCTTGAGCCTCTGGTCTTAATTGGGCAACCCCCATAGTTAAAACATCAATAACAGCCGTATAAGCTAATCTTGAAGTAAGCGGCATGGTTAATCTATCATTGCTTCCAACATTAATCGTTAAGGATAAATCACATATATTTGCCAATGGAGTATTACCAGGCATGATGCCAATTACTTTTACACCTGACTCTCTTACGGTTTTAACACTATCTACAAGAGCTGAAGTAGTTCCAGATTGTGAAATAGCAACCACGACATCTTCTTTATTTAAAGAGTTAGCTGACATAAATTGAATATGAGGATCCGAAATACATGAAGATGGTATTTTTAATCTAAAGAATTTATGTTGCCCATCCATGGCCACTGGAGCTGAACCCCCAAATGCATAAAACTCTACTCGTCTTGCTTTTGCTAGAGTCTGGATTGCTTGCTCTAATATTGATTGATCAATTTGTGATCTAACATTTAGAATTTCACTAACAGCAGTATCAAAAACTTTTTCACATAAATCGTGAATAGAATCATCAGGGTAGATTTCATATATCTCAAAATAATCATCAGCAGCAAGTTGCTGTGATAGATTGATTTTCATTTCTTGATAACCTGAAAATCCCATTGCTTTGCAAAATCTAATTAGCGTAGGTTCGCTTATACCCATTAATGATGAAGCTTCGGCAGTTTTAAGAGTTATTACAGATTTAGGATCATTTAGTATATATTCAGCAACAATCTTCTCCGATTTCCTTAATTCAGGGAGAGTATTTTTGATCTGACGCAATAATTTTGTTGGCATAGGGTTAGAATATCCTTCCTAAGCAAAAAAATGAATACCTAAATGGATGTATCTTACATACTAGACAATCTGAACGATGAGCAACGACAGGCTGTAACATCTGAAAAACAACATCTTATGGTATTAGCTGGTGCTGGTTCAGGAAAAACAAGGGTACTGGTTCATAAAGTAGCTTGGCAGGTTGAAGCTTTAAGGAAGAGTCCATCTTCAATCATGGCAGTTACTTTTACTAATAAAGCTGCTTCAGAAATGCGATCAAGAATTGAAGAATTGCTTCAATCCCCTGCTATAGATTTGTGGTGTGGAACTTTTCATGGTCTATCACATAGATTGCTTAAACGTTTTAATAAAGAAGCAGATTTAGCTAGTGGTTTTACCATTTTGGATTCTGATGATCAGTTAAGAATAATTAAGCGTATTTCAAAAGAGCTCAATTTAGATGAGGCTGCTTGGCCTTCAAGGCAGAGCCAATGGCAAATTAATGCATGGAAAGATGATGGTTTAAGGTCATCTAAAGTCAAAGATAACGGAGATTTTTTTAAAGAGACAATAAAAAATATATATAAGCAATATGAAGAAGTTTGTATTCAAGATAACTTACTAGATTTTGGTGAATTATTATTAAAATCTTATGAGGTAATTAAAAAAAATGGAGTTGTAAGATCTTATTTTCATACAAGATTTAAAACGGTTCTGATAGATGAGTTTCAAGATACTAACTCAATTCAATATAAATGGTTATTAGAAATATCCTCAAAAGATGCATCTATAACTGCTGTTGGTGATGATGATCAATCAATTTATGGTTGGAGAGGCGCAAAAGTTGAAAACGTTGCTACTTTTACCAAAACTTTTAAAGGCTCAGAAACTATTAGGTTGGAGCAAAACTATAGATCTACTAACGTGATCCTCTCAGCAGCTAATGCACTTATAGAGAACAATAATGATAGATTAGGCAAAAATCTTTGGACTGAGCAACTTGAAGGCGAAAATATTGTTTTATATCAGGCTTATAACGAACAAGACGAAGCTCGCTTTACAGCAGATATTTTAAAAGAATGGATGAACAAAGGCGAGCTATATGAAGATGCTGCTGTTTTATACCGATCTAATGCACAATCTCGAGCACTAGAAGAAGCTCTGCTGAGATCCTCAATTCCATACAGAATTTATGGCGGGCAAAGATTTTATGAAAGATTAGAAATTAAAAATGCTATTAGCTATCTTAAAATTATCTTTAATCATTCTGATAATCCAGCTTTTGAGAGATCAATTTCAAATCCAACTCGAGGTGTTGGTGAGAAGACATTAAATAAAATTAGAAGCGCTGCAAAGAAATTTAATATTTCATACATTAAATCTTCAGCAAAACTTTTAGATGAAGGAGTTATTTCTGGCAGAGGCGGCAGCGGTCTTAGATCTTATCTTGAACTTATAAACACTTGTCGTGAGATAGCTGAAACAAATACGCTATCTGAATTGATGGAATATATTATTCAGACCTCTGGACTCTATGCTTATCATGGCAAAGAGCCTGGTGAGAAAGGAAAAACCCGAACAGAAAACTTAGAAGAATTAATATCTGCAACTAAAAACTTTGAACAAAGTGTTGCTGATTCAAAGAAAAATATTGAAATAGCAGAAGATTATCTTGATATGATTTCATTAGATTCTGGAGACAGGCAGGCAAGTGAGCATGATGATGCTGCTCAATTAATGACACTGCATTCAGCTAAAGGCTTAGAGTTTAAATTAGTAATTATGACTGGTCTAGAAGAGAGCCTCTTTCCGCATGGAAGGTCAATGGACAGCATTTCACAATTAGAAGAGGAGAGGCGACTTTGCTATGTGGGAATAACAAGAGCAATGCAAAAGCTTTATATTACTTATGCGGAGTCAAGAAGATTACATGGCGCAGATACATTTAATCCTCCTTCAAGGTTTATAAAAGAGATACCTACAAATTTTATGGATGAAATAAGGCCACGAGCTCAAACAACAACTGCTTACACTAGGCGAGATTTTGCATCTGCAAAAGAAACAAAATATAAAGTTGAGGATGAAATTGGTTATGCATTAGGCCAAAAGGTCTTGCACCCTTCTTTTGGAGAGGGCATAGTGCTTAATTATGAAGGGACAGGTGAGGCTGCAAGAGTTCAAATAAATTTTGATGGCTCTGGAACTAAATGGTTGGTTTTATCTTTTGCTAAACTTGAGAAAATATAATGAAATATAAATACCTATTTATTTTTGGCATCTTCTTTATATCTTCTTGTTCAAATGAAATAGTGCAGAACAATGAAGAAGATTCTATTTATAGTCAGACATATAATTGGCGTTTAGTTACTGCATGGCCAAAAAATTATCCAGGCTTAGGCATGGCGCCTGAAAAAATAGCGCAATTAGTTGAAGAAATGAGCAACGGCCAAATGAAAATAACTGTTTATGGAGCTGGTGAACAGGTTCCTGCATTCGGTGTTTTTGATGCAGTTTCAAGCGGCTCTCATCAAATGGGTCATAGCGGCAGTTATTTTTGGAAGGGAAAGGTTCCAGCAGCTCAATTTTTCTCAGGTGTCCCGTTTGGATTTACCTCTGATGAAATAAATGCGTGGGTTTATAGAGGCGGCGGCCTCGAAATATGGAGAGAAATTTACGAACCATTTAATCTTTATCCTATGCCAGGTGGCAATACAGGAACACAAATGTTTGGCTGGTTTAATAAAGAGATTAATTCATTAGATGATATTAAGGGATTAAAGATGCGCATACCAGGAGTTGGTGGCGAAGTCTTTAAAAGAGCTGGAGGTATTCCAGTTACGCTTCCTGCAGGCGAACTTTTTACTGCTCTACAAACCGGAGTAATTGATGCAACTGAATGGGTTGGTCCATACAATGATTTAACTTTTGGCTTCCAGCAAGCTGCAAAATATTATTATTATCCTGGCTGGCATGAGCCAGGCTCAATGTTAGAGCTAATAATCAACAAGGATGCTTGGGAATCTCTTCCAAAACACTTACAAGTTATTATCGAGACAGCAGCAAAAGCAGTTAATCAAGATACTTTGGATGAATATACTGCAAGAAACAACAGAGCCTTAAGAGAATTGATAGATATCTATGGAGTAGATTTAAGAAAATTACCTGAGGATGTAATTGAAGAATTCAAGATTATCGCTAATCAGATCCTTGAAGAAAATGCTGCTAATGATCCAACTATAAATAAAGTCTATCAATCGTATAAAGATTTTCATGAAGAAGTCTCTGCTTACCATGCAATTTCTGAGGATGCTTTTATTGAGGCTCGAAACAATTAGTGGGAAATAATATAACTTTTAAGTCGCTTGGTTTAGTTGACTATGAAGACTCTTTTGCTGCTATGAAAAGCCACATAGCGCAGGAAGGTTTTGAAGATCAAGTTTGGCTGCTCCAACACTCATCAGTATTTACCCTTGGGACTGCTGCCAGCAAGGAGCATATTCTCGATGCTAAAGAAATACCTATTATTCAAAGCGATAGAGGAGGAGAAGTTACTTATCATGGTCCAGGCCAGCTAGTTTTATATTTTCTATTAGATATAAAAAGACTAGGATGGGGGCCAAAAGCTTTAGTTAAGAATTTAGAGAATTTTATTCAAGACCTATTAAAACATTATGATATTGAAACTAACATTATTGGTGGTGCTCCGGGTGTCTATGTAGATGAAAAGAAAATTGCTTCTATAGGCCTTAGAATATCTCGAGGAAAAACTTATCATGGGATAAGCTTGAATGTGGATATGGATACAGAGCCCTTTAATCAAATAAATCCATGTGGCTATGAGGGTTTAAAAGTGACGCAAATGAAAGATTTTATTGATATCATAGACATCAAAAGTGTTGAATCATTAGCAATAGAGATGCTAGGTAAAAAATTGTAATCATGGAACTTATTCCAACAGTAAAAATTGTAAATCGAGATGGTATTAAGGCTGTTAAGAATGGCCAGAAAGCTAATGAGTTCTCGCATATTCCAAATACAAGAAAACCAGACTGGATAAGAGTTAAAGCTACATTCGATCCTCGATATAATAAAGTTAAAGAACAAGTTGTAGAGAAGCGTCTGAATACTGTTTGCGAAGAAAGTATGTGCCCGAATATTTCAGAATGCTGGTCAAATGGAACAGCTACATTTATGTTAATGGGCTCAGTATGCACTAGGGCATGTAAATTTTGTTCGGTAGATACTGGCAATCCAAAAGGTTGGCTTGATCATGATGAACCTCAAAACACTGCCAAAGCAGTCTCGGTAATGGATTTAAAATATGTAGTTCTTACCTCAGTTAATAGAGATGATCTAGAAGATGGTGGAGCCAAGCATTATGCTGATACAGTTAAGGCAATTAAGGCAAGGAATCCAAATACAGCTGTCGAGGCTTTAACACCAGATTTTAAAGGCATATTCTCATCAATTGAAACTATTGTTAATTCTGGAATAGAAGTATTTGCCCAAAATATGGAAACAGTTGAGCGCTTGACGCATCCAGTAAGAGATATCAGAGCAGGCTATCAACAAACACTAAATGTTTTAGCTGAATCAAAAAAAATCAATCCCTCTGTTTTAACAAAAACTAGTTTAATACTTGGCTTAGGTGAGACAGATGATGAAATAGAAAAAACAATGGATGATCTTATTGAAAACAATGTAGATATTCTAACCCTTGGTCAGTATTTAAGACCAACATTAAATCATCTTCCTGTTGAAAGGTGGGTAACGCCGGAAGAATTCGATCGCTATAGAGAAATTGGGATAGAAAAAGGTTTTCTAGAAGTCGTTTCTGGCCCAATGGTAAGATCTAGTTATAGAGCTGAAAGAGTATTAGATAAGAATAACGCCGGCTTAGGTAAGGCAGTTTAATAAAATGACCGATACTTTGGTTAAAAATTTTATCGAAGGTTTTTCAATAGAAGTTGTTCCTAATTCAGCCGCAAAAGTTGAAAGTTTTGCTGAAATACTTCCAAGTGGCACTAGGGTTTACATTGCACATCTTTCAGAAAAAGAAGACATTAAAACAATGGTAGCTACTGCAAAGAGGATTAATGAAGAAGGTTTCAGCGTAATGCCGCATATCCCAGCTAGAATTATTAAGAATAAAGCTATGTTAGCTGAATGGATATCTATGTATAAAAATGAAGCTAATGTAGATCAAGCGCTTTTGCTAGCAGGAGGATCTTCTGATGTATTGGGTGAGTTTGATTCTTCTATGCAACTAATTGAAACAGGATTATTTGATCAAGCAGGTTTTAAAAGATTGCATGTTGCAGGCCATCCAGAAGGTAGCAAAGATATTGATCCTGATGGTGGAAGTAAAAATGTTTCGAATGCTTTATCGTGGAAACAAGAATTTTCTAAGAGAACTGATGCCCAAATGGCAATCGCGACTCAATTTTGTTTTGATGCTGATGCTGTGTCTAAATGGGCAACTAATATTAAGAATAATGGCATCGATATACCTATTCATATAGGCATTGCAGGACCTGCAAAACTCCAAACCCTTCTTAAATTTTCTATTGAATGTGGAATAGGTCCTTCAATGAAGGTACTTACAAAAAGAGCTAAAGATATCACCAAACTCTTGTTACCTTATAAACCCACTGAAATATTAAAAGGCTTGGCAGAACACAAGAAACAAGATCCTGAATTAAATATTGAGCAGGTTCACTTCTTCCCAATCGGAGGTATTAAACAAACAGCTGACTTTATTAAAGAAGTTAGTTAGTAAAAGGTTTAATAGTTCTTTTAATATCATCAGATTGTAAGAACTTTAATTTAAGTTTCCCATTATCTTTTACAAGATAGACACTCTCCAACCATTTTATATCTTCTTTGAGCAATTGATCTTTGTTTTCTGGATCTGCATATACAAATACTCCAGTATTCAGATAACTTGCGTGCGCTGAGTTATTATCAATAGATATCGTAAAGTCTGTTAAATTCCAGTCTGTTGATACCCAATCTAAAAAACCAGCCGACTCTATAAAGTCTTTAAACTCATCTAATGTATAGCTATTAGCAAGTTCAAAGATTATAAAATCATCGGTGACAAGAGCATCCAATGAATCATCTTTATAGTTTTTTATATTAAGGCCATTGAAGAATTTATTAATTGAATTGACTACTTCTTCCTCGGTGATTGCAGCAGCGAGCACTGGATTAGAAATTATAAAAGTAAAAAGAAGAGCTAATAGTTTATTTTTCATTCATAAATAGTATCAAATTAAGGCTTGTCATTTATAAAAAGAATATATAAACACCGACTATATTTTATTTGTATCAATATTACTTTCATTCGTTTGTTTTATACATAAGAGAAAAAGAAAGGAAAAAGTTATTTATTAGATAACATGAGTTACCTAATGTAGTTTAAAAAAACACATATTACTGTTAGTATTCAATCTACATTCACATAACTTAAGGAAACAATGAATTTCTCACAAGCTGTTAGTAGTTTTTTTGCGAGATGGAAAGATTTTAATGGAAGAAGCTCTAGGTCTGAATATTGGTGGGCTACTCTCTTTGTCGCTTTGACAAGTATTTTTACAAACATTCTTACACTCTTTTTAGGCCTATCAGGATCAATAGTTGCAATAATAGTACTACTATTGATAGTGATATTTTCGTTATTTTTGACAATAGCATCCTTAGCTTTGGTTGTAAGAAGGCTTCACGATACAAATAAATCAGGATGGTGGTACTTAATTATATTTACAATTATTGGCATACTTCCTCTGTTGTATTGGTATTGTAAGAAAGGAGATGAAGGAGAAAATAGATTCGGATCAAACCCTTTAGATTTATATTAAGTTTAGATTAATTTGTAGCTATTTTTGGAGCTCAATACACTATATAAGCTGCAACATTCCAAAAGTTGAATTCTGTCTCAGTAGTTATTTGTGCATTTGGAATATAAACAGTTACCTCATGCCTTCCTTTAGCGAGCTTGCCTAAACTAATCTTTTTAGGAGTGACTTTACTTCCAGGACACCAGCCAGACCTAGAATAATCTGAAGATGCGATTCGCTCCTCTATTTCTTCGCCTTTCCATTTAGTAGTTTCCGTCCAAACACCAGAGCTTGGATTGAATCTCCTAAATGACGCGCAATCATCTCTCCATGGAATAAATTCTTTAATAACTTGATTGTTCAAACTTATGACATTGGTTTTTTTAACAAATTCATCTCCAGTCCCATGCCCTCCATGACCAGTCGTAAGATAGTAAAGCATTACCTCGTCAGCATCTTCTTCCAATTCAAATGAGGCTGTTAAAGGCTTTGCATCAAATTGATCATAACCATTTTGCCCAGGTGCAAATGGCGTTGTGTTAATCAATGAAACAATGTTCTGACTTTTAGGTTTTTTATAATAACCGGGCTCAGAAAATTCTATAGATACCTCTATTTCCCAACCTTTGTCAGACCAAGTATCTATAAAAACTCCAAATAAGATTTCACCTTTTAGTACAGGTAATAAATGAGATATATCTTCATTCCAACTTATGTCATCCTCCCATCTTGCAATATAAACAGGCTTTAATTTTTCACAACATTCTTGAGTATTAAAATAACCAACTCCAAAAGGTGTTATGAATCTTAAAAGTTCTAAAGGCGGATAGAATGCTTTTTTCTGATTTGCAAATTTTTTTATGCCAGGAAATTCAGCATTATCATTTGCTAAGTCTTGCATTAAGTAATCTGATTGAGCAGGGATCATAAAAAAAGATCCTGATTTATCCCAAGGATCACCAGTTGAAACAAGTGTTATCTTTGCATTAGCATTAAGGTAATCATTTTCTAAGGGTAATATAACTTTCTTTAAAACTAATCTTCCAGAGCCTAATGTAATAATTTGATTATCAGTATCTTCAGAGGAGGCTTTAAATTTTATGCTTTGTTTTTCAAAAATATTGAATGAAGATTTTTCATTAATTACATCTTTACCACATGCAGTGATTAGTATGCAGATAATAAGAAGACCTAAATTTTTCATAAGACAATAATTGGAAATATTAAAACCATTATAAGTATAAATAGTTGAATGAGAATAAATGGTATAACGCCTTTATATATTTCAAGGGTCTTAATGCTAGTATCCGCAACTCCTCTAAGATAAAACAAAGAAAATCCAAAAGGTGGAGTCAAAAAAGATGTTTGTAAGTTTATAGCTAAAAGTATTGCAAGCCATACTGGATCAAAACCCATCATTAATAATGGCGGGGCTACAAGAGGAACAATTACGTAGCAAATTTCAATAAAGTCTAAAATAAAGCCAAGCAAGAAGACTAGGACGAGAACAAATATTAGAGCTGTATAAGGACCACCAGGAATAGAACTAAATATAAGCTCTATCAAATCATCTCCACCCACACCTCTAAAAATTAAAGAGAAAATTGAAGCACCTATTAAAATAGTAAAAATCATTGTAGAGACAATTGCAGTTTTTTCGCTAGTTTCTTTTAAGAAACTTAAGGTGAGCTTTCCATTTATTAGAGCAATAATCATTGCGCCTGTGGCTCCAATCGCGGCAGCTTCAGTGGGGGTAGCTATTCCAGCAATAATAGAACCAAGTACCAAAAAGATAAGTATCAAAGGAAGGGCCAGTGTTTTTACTATTTCAACACTTTTTGGTAGTTCAGAGTTAGGAAGGAACTGTATATTTGAGTTTTTGCTATTTTGATAAATGGTATAGATCAAATAAGAACCACAGATAAGCAATCCTGGAACAATTGCTCCAACAAAAAGATCTCCCACAGTCACAGTTTTTTGTGAAAAGATTCCCATATTGTTCTGAGCCCTTTGATAGGCATTGGACATTACATCTCCTAGAAGAACCAATGCAATCGAGGGTGGAATTATTTGTCCTAAAGTTCCTGTAGCTGCAATTAAACCTGAAGAAAAATCTTTTTTATAACCTTGCTGAATTAATACTGGCAGTGACATAAGCCCCATAGTTACAACTGTTGCACCAACTATTCCTGTACTTGCTGCAAGAAGAGCCCCAACCACAATAATTGAAATACTTAAGCCACCTTTTATATTTTTAAAAGCTGATGCCATATTCTTTAACATTCTTGCAGCTATACCGGACCTTTCTAGAATGGTGCCCATAAAAATAAATAATGGCACGGCAAGCAAGGTAACATTATTCATAATGCCGAAAATCCTAAGAGGAATACTTTTAAATATATTTGGATCAAATATTCCAACAGGTATACAGACCAATGCAAAAAGGATCGAAACCCCTGCAAGAGTCATTGCAACGGGATAGCCTAGCAATAAAGTGCAGCAGATAAGCACCAATAATAATAAAGGAATTATTTCCATAAGATGCGGGAAGCTTTATATAAAAAAGCGCCTATAAGGGTTAACGGAAACAGATATATAAACGTTTTCTGAATATATACATATTTAAGCCCGCCAGGTTCAGTTGAGGTCTCTTTAATGTCCCAAGACATATTTATCAGATCAAAACTATAGATGGTAATTATTACACATACTGGCAATAAGAAAATTATTCCACATACTAGATTTACAATATCTTTATATTTATCTGCAGCATCACGATAAAATATATCTACTCGAACATGCTCATCTTGATTAAAGACGTATCCAGCACAGCCTAGAAAGATAAGTGAATGAAAATACATAACCAACTCTTGTAAGTCAGTTCTTCCTGTTCCAAAAAAATAACGGCTTACAATTATTACAACCATAAGCATAGTTATCACTGGAATTAGGTAAGAAATACATTTACCTATTAGATTTATATACTTTTCTATAATTTTCATTAGAAGTCTCTTCAAGATTTCGTTAGAATTGTTTACATGATTATAGTTCTTTCACCTGCAAAAACACTAGATTACTCAATTCCAGCAAATGAGAAATATACAGTGCCTCAATTTTTGAATCAATCAAGTAAGTTAATAAAAACTTTAAAAACAAAAGAACCAAAAGATATAGCATCTTTAATGGGGTTAAGTGATAAATTAGCTACGCTTAATTTTGATAGATATCAAAACTGGAAAGCATCCAAAAAAGAAAGTAATACCTCAAAGCCTGCACTTTTAGTTTTTAAGGGTGACGTTTATCAAGGCTTGAATGCTGAAGATTTTACTAAAGGGGATATGAATTTTGCTCAAAAACATTTGCGTATTTTGTCTGGTCTTTATGGATCCTTAAAACCATTAGATGTTATTAATCCATATCGGCTTGAGATGGGCACTAAGTTAAAAGTTAGCAATACTAGTAATTTGTATGAATTTTGGGGCAATAATATTAGAGATGGAATTCTGAAAGATTCTAAAGTAATTATAAATTTAGCTTCTGTAGAGTACTTTAAAGCACTTGGCGACATAGAAAATGATGCAGAAGTTATTTCCCCAGTATTTAAAGATTATAAAAATGGTCAATATAAAATTATTAGTTTTTATGCAAAGAAAGCCAGAGGGTTGATGGCAAGATGGATTATCCAAAATAGGGTTAAAAAAACAAAAGACCTAATAAATTTTGATTTAGATGGTTATAAATATTCTAAGGCTGAATCAACTGCGGATAATCCAGTTTTCTTAAGAAAATCTTAACTACTTTTCGTTAAATTTCTTAACGTCTACCATTTTATTAAAAGCGGCATCTCGTTTTTCCATTTGGGCAGTCATAGCTTCAGCCATATCCTTTTGACTTAACATAGCTCCACTCCATAGAGCATTAAAGTCTAAACTATCATCGATAGAATGATCCCTTGAATAGTTCATTAACGCTTTAAGACCATAAATTGCAACAGGTGATTTAGTTGCAATATCTTCAGCTAGCTCATTAGCTGCTTTAAGCATATCTTCTTGAGATTCATATACATTGCTTACTAATCCGGATTCTTTTGCTTCATCGGCAAGCATTTTTCTACCGGTATAAGCCATTTCTCGCATTTTTGAATCTGGAATAATTCTAGGCAATCTTTGTAATGTACCTACATCTGCTGCCATACCTATATTAATTTCTTGTATGCAAAAGAAAGCTTCTTTAGAAGCTAATCGGATATCACAAGCTGTTATTAAGTCTAAAGCACCTCCAACACAGCCGCCTTGCACAGCAGCAATGACAGGCGCTCGGATTTTTTCTAAAGTGCTAATGTATCCTTGTAATTCTTTTGCAACTCTGTACAAAGCTTCCCCAACTCTTGCATGATCTGGTTTCTTATCATCAGGGATATTTTCAACTCCATTTGAAAATGCATTTAAGTCCATGCCAGCACAAAAGTGTTTACCAGAAGAAGATAAAATAACCGCTCTTATTTCAGAATTTCTATTAATTTCATCTAGTACTTCAGGAAGCTCAACCCAAAAATCTCTTGTCATAGTATTAAGCTCATCGGGACGAGATAAGACCAAATTAGCAACATTATTAGCAACTTTAAGCTCAAAACATTTATATTTACTCATTGTTTAAAATCTCCAATGATTTTTTAACTGATTCTCGCATCTGTTCAACTAGTTCAAATGTCTTATGATGCGGCAATACGACCTTTCTATCTTTACTAAGCTTTACCAAGCCGTTCTCAATTTGCTTTAAATTTTCTATAAGTTCTAAGTTCATATTTTTACTTTAAATGTTTTAAAAGCATTATAATCTGACTAACTCATGAAAGCACGTCAGTCATTATATTTAGTTTTTCTATTAACAATACTAAGTGGATGCAGTATTGATTCAAATAATAATGAGTTTCAAAAACAATCATTATTGGGAGTTTTATATACTCAAACTTCTACCGAATTTGTAGCAAATAACATTCAAACTTTCACATCAGCCACTTCTCAATTAGAACAAGCCATTAATAATAAAGAGTGGATTGCCGCTGTTGAACAAAAAGATAATTATGCAGACAAACCGCCTGCTATCATTTTAGATATCGATGAGACTGTTTTAGATAACTCAGCATTTCAAGCTAGAACTATTCTAACTGGTCTGTCATACCCTAATGGATGGATAGACTGGGGAAATGAAGGTGAAGCTCCCGCAGTAGCAGGGGTTAAGGACTTTTTATTGCAGGCTCAATCAAAGGGAGTAAAAATATTTTATGTAACTAATAGAGTTGCAGAACTTGAAGAAGCAACGCGAAAAAATATGCTTGAATTAGGCTTGCCTTTAGACACTGATAGAGATGTTTTGATGATGAAGGGAGAATCAGGGTGGGGTTCAGATAAAACTAAAAGAAGAAGTCTCATAGCAAATGATTATAGGATTATCATGATTGTTGGGGATCAATTAAATGATTTTTTACCAAGAGCTGAAACAGCTTTGGAACCAAACGAAAGAAAATTATTAGCTCTAAAGTACAAAGATATGTGGGGTACTAAATGGTTTATGATCACTAACCCTATGTATGGGGGTTGGGAAGCTGCTATATATGATTTTGACTATCCTACGGATGAAACTATTGCTACAGAATTAAGAATAAAAAACTTAAAACCTTAACTTAAGCATGATCATTGACCAGGACTTCATTAATAATATTCTCCCATCTTTAAAAGAAACAGTAATGGATGCTTCAAAAGTAATTATGGAAGTATACGATTCAGATTCTTTTGATACAGAAATTAAAGATGATGGGTCTCCTGTGACTAAAGCAGATAATTTAGCCAATAATATTATTTTAAAATCATTGAGTGCTATAACGCCTGATCTTCCCATTATTTCAGAAGAAACCTTTAATCCTGATATTTTACAGCCAGTCGGTCCATATTGGTTGGTCGATCCTCTTGATGGAACTAAAGGTTTTATAAATAAAGATGGCAACTTTACGGTAAATATTGCTTTAATTAAAGACTCTAAGTCCATTTTTGGAATTATCTGCGCGCCATCAACATCTAAAGTATGGTCCGGTTCTATTTTTAATAATTTAGATTTAGATATTGGCAATCGACCATTAAATAACTCATTAAGAATAGTAATGAGCAAGAATCATCAAACAGAAACAGATAAAAGGTTTTTAGATCTTCTGTCTAGCAAAGATATTGCTTTTACCCTGGTTGCAAAGGGTAGTTCTCTTAAATTATGTGCACTTGCTGATAATGAGGCGGATATATATCCAAGGTTTGGCCCCACATCTGAATGGGATATTGCTGCAGGCAACGCTTGCTTGCTTGAAAAAGGCGGGCATGTTTGTCAAATGCTTTCAGGAGAGCCTTTAGAGTATTCAAAACCAGAATCTATTTTAAATCCAGCCTTCGTTGCTTTCCGTGATGAGGATCTAAAAGAGCAATTTTTACCTCTAATAAGCGAATTTTATAAAAAATTGGTATAATTAATCTAAATATATTAATTATTAATATATTTAATTATAAATATTTTATATATGGGAACAGAATTACAGCCAATTCAGTTAACTACGCCGGGTAAGGATATAGAATCCTACCTAGCATGCGTGCATTCAATACCTATTCTCACAAAAGAACAGGAGCAGGAGCTCGCCTTAAAATTATATGAAGCAGATGATTTAGATGCTGCAAGGCAGCTAGTTATTCATCATTTACGATTTGTTGTTCACATAGCTAGATCATATCAAGGCTATGGGCTTCCCCTTGCTGATATTATCCAAGAGGGTAATGTTGGTCTCATGAAAGCTGTTGATAAGTTTGATCCTCATAGAGGAGTTAAAGTTGTGTCCTTCGCAGTGCACTGGATTAAGGCTGAAATTCATGAATATATTTTAAGAAATTGGAGATTAGTTAAGATTGCTACAACCAAAGCTCAAAGGAAACTATTCTTTAATCTTAGAAGCAAAAAGAAAGGCTTAGAGTGGTTAACTAAAGAAGAAGCCGAGAAAATTGCAAAAGATTTAAATGTAGAGCTTAAAGATGTTTTACACATGGAAAATAGACTATCTTCTACCGATGCAGCCTTTGACGCGCCAATTGGTGGTGATTCTGAAGATGAGACGATGTCACCTTCTCAATATTTAGAAGATAAGAGATCTGATCCAGCTTCTTTAGTTGAAAGCAGCCAATTACAAGAATTAAATCTAGCTGAATTAAGCGAAGCAATCAAAACGCTTGATGACAGGAGTAAAGATATTATCCAAAGAAGATTCCTATCCGAAGATAAAGTAACTCTTCATGACCTAGCAGCCGAATATGATATTTCTGCAGAAAGGGTCAGACAAATAGAAAATGGAGCATTAAAAAAACTTAAGGCATTTATGTCTGATGCCGCATAGAAATTATCGCTTATAAGATAAAATGCGCTATAAGTTTTTACCATCCTTTGTTAAAAGACGAGGAAGGATCACCAAATACCAAGAAAAAAACTTAACTTCACTGGAAGAATTTCGCATTCGTAATTATGATGAGCTTTATACAAGCAGTTCTTTATTTTCAAAAACTATCTTAGAAATTGGTTTTGGCAACGGTGAAAACCTAATATTTTTAGCTGAGCAGTCCCCAGATACATTGTTTATAGGTTCCGAAGTATATTTAGCTGGCATAGGTTACCTTATTGGAGAAATACAAGAACGCAATATAAATAATATTAGGATTCATAAGGGCGACATTAGGCTATTAATAGAAGATATAAAGGAACCAGTTTTTGATAATGTTTTAATTATCTGCCCAGATCCATGGCCAAAAGCAAGACACCACAAAAGAAGATTAATACAATCTGATTTTTTAGAGTTAATACATCCCACAATCAAACTTAACGGCGAATTATTTATATCAACTGATTGGGAGAATTATGCGGAATCAATTGAAGATGTTATTGCTATATCAGACGGTTATAAGGAACTTCAAAATTCTAAATATGAAAATTCAGATTTAACTAAATTCCAGCAAAGAGCGAAAGAAGAGGGCAGAGATATATATACCTTTAATTTAAAAAAGTTAACTAAATAAATTTATAGTATCGTTTAAAAATTTATATCCAATACTAGTAGCTTTTACACCTTCTTTATCAAGCAAGCCTTTCTCAATACCTTCTAGTCTTTTATCCATAAATGTATCTGAAATATAGACACCTTTTTCTTCTATTTCTTTGAAAGAAACCCCTTGCTTAATTCTTAAAAGATTCATTGCTAAATCAAGATCATAAGTTTCAGAATTGATAAATAAATCTTTAGTTTTAATAGGATTATCTATATACGATTGCACAGCTTTCAGTTTAATCATACGCTTAATGCTTTCATTTATAGTAATTTTGCTATGAGCTCCAGGTCCGACACCTAAATAGTCGCCATACATCCAATAATTCAAATTATGATTACTATATTTATTTTTTTTTGACCAAGAAGAAACTTCATATTGATGAAATTGATTTGAATTCAATATATTTTTAGCAGCTTTTTCCATATCCGCAATTAATTTTTCTTCAGGTAAAAGTAATTTTTTCTTATAAAAAATAGTATTTGGTTCAATAGTTAATTGATATAGCGATAAGTGGTCAATTGAATAGTTACAAAAGATCTCTATATCTTTTTTTAGAGAATCTAAAGTTTGACCCATAACCCCATATATCAGATCAATAGTTGTATTTATTGAATCTATAGCAGAAATAATTTCTATCGCTTTTAAAGAATCGTTCTCATTATGATTTCTTTCAAGACTAGAAAGTGTTGCTTGATCAAAGCTTTGGATACCTATTGAAATTCTATTGATACCAGCTGCTATCAAGCCATTGATATATTTTTCGTTCACTTCTTTTGGATTGAGCTCAAAATTTATTTCGCAATCTCTGTGAATAAGTAAGTCATTTTTAAGCTTAGTGATAAGCCGCCTAATAACTTTTATAGAAACTAATGATGGAGTGCCTCCTCCAAAGTATATAGAGATAAACTTTCTATTATTTATGTAGTCTTTTGAATTATCTAGGTCACTTAAAATTGCATTGATTAAGGCCTCTTCGTCTCCTTCTTGCTTATTAATTTCAATATTAAAGTCGCAATATGGACATCTTTTTTCACACCATGGGAGGTGTATATATAAAGATAAAGGAATCCTAGTTGGATTTAAGATTTTCAAGCTGCTTTAAGAAAAGATTTGCTGCAATTGCTCTGTGACTAATTTTATTCTTTTCTTCAGGATCCATAGTTGCCATAGAAAAGCTATACCCAGAAGGATAGAAAATTTTGTCATAACCAAATCCTCCTTCACCAGAACTTTCAATTGAAATCTCTCCATGAATTTCACCACTTGCAACTATTGGCATTGGGTCATCTTTTGAATGCACCCCTACTAGCACACAAACATAATATGCATGCGAAGAAGTTAAATTATGCTTCTTCAGTTCTGAGATAATCTTATTTCTATTATCTAAATCACTAGCATTTTTGCCAGCGTATCTTGCTGAATATATTCCTGGGGCAAAATCTAATGCAGGAACTACAATTCCTGAATCATCTGCAATGGTGTATACCCCAGATTTATTTGCACCATTTCTAGCTTTAATAAGAGCATTTTCAATAAATGTAAGACCATCTTCAATAGGCTCAGTTATACCCAACTCATCTTGAGAGATTAAATGGAAGTTAGAAAATATTTTTTTAAACTCTTTTATTTTCCCTTGATTTGAAGTCGCTAAAAGAATCTTCTTATTTTCTTGCAAGTAAATACACTCCTTCACATGATAATAAATTAGGCATCAATTTAGCTAATGAGCTAACCTGTCTTTTTTTATTTAAATGCATATTTTCTTCAATTATAAAATCTTCCTCTTTACAGAGGTCTTCAAAATCTTTAATAGTGCATAAATGGATATTCTCTGTGCCATACCAACTTGAAGGTAAACTTGGAGTAACCGGCATCCTGCCAAGCAATAGAGCAAGCCTGCATCTCCAATAGCCTAGGTTAGGAATAGTTACGATACATTTATTAGATAGATTTAAGATTTTCTTTAGTGCAATATTTGGCTCTTTTAGACACTGAATTGAGCTAGCCATTACTGCAACATCAAAATTACAATTTACAAATTCATCAATCCCGTCATCGATATCTTTTTCAACAACAGAAATATTATTTTTTAAGCATTCATTTATTCCATCTGGATCAATTTCAATCCCATAACCTAGAATATGTTTATTATCTCTAAGCTCAGTAAGTAAGGATCCATCACCACAACCAAAATCAATAACTCTACTGTTATCCTCTATCCATTTTGTAATGATATTTGTAATTGGATTATTCATTTAACTACTCAAGAAGGCCTTAATATTATCTTCATACCTCTTAGATTTAAATAAAAAACTGTCATGACCCTGCTTTCCATCCAGCTCAAGATAAGAAGAGGATATCTCTGATTGCATAGCTGCCAATTGTATTTCTTTTCCTCTCTCAGGAGGGAATAACCAGTCAGTTTTAAATCCAATAATTAATAGCTTTGCTTTTACATTTTTTAAAGCTTCTTCTAATTTATTATTAAAGTCTTTAGCAGGGTCAAATCCATCCATTGCTTTAGTCATTAATATATAGGTATTAGCATCGAAAGTTTCTGAGAACTTTTGACCTTTATACTGAAGGTAGTTTTCTACTTGATAATCTACAGATTCATCTACTTTTGAATCAGCATCTTGCATTCTTCTTCCAAATCTTTTATTCATGTTGTCCTCAGAAAGATAGGTTATATGTGCTAACATCCTAGCTGCTTTTAGACCACTTTTTGGAAATGCACCTTTTTTCAGATAATCGCCTTCATAAAAATTTATATCTTTTCTTATAGATTCTCTACTTACCTCGTTTAAAGCAATATTCTGAGAACTTGCCTTTGCAGCCGCAGCAATAACACCGGCTCTTTTTATTTTATCTGGATAAGTAATCGCCCATTGCAATGCTTGCATGCCTCCTAAGCTTCCACCTAAAACACAGGCCCAAGAGCTAATACCTAATTTATTCAGCAACATTTCTTGCGAATTAACCCAATCAAGCACCGAAATGTCTGGAAAATCTTTTCCATATATCTCATTTGTTTTTGGGCAAATTGAAGTTGGCCCTGTTGAGCCAAAACAACTACCTAAATTATTTGGAGATACAACAAAAAATTTATTTGTATCTATAGCTTTATTAGGTCCTACTATCTCATCCCACCAACCCAATTTACCATCGGTATCTGACTCACCTGCAGCATTATGACTTCCAGAAAAAGCATGACAGACTAATATTGCATTCGATTTATCAGCATTTAATTCCCCATAAGTTTCAACTACAAGATCAAATGCTGACAGAGACTCTCCAGACTCAAGCGTTATTCCTGAATTAAAATGATAATTTGTAGTTTCAGTTTTCATAATAAGGCTCTTACTATTGAGCTTAAAAGAACATCTATCTGATTTAAGATTATTAAAACCAACAATGGAGAGAAATCTAATCCCCCCATAGAGGGAATGAAGTTTCTAATAGGCGACAAGATTTTGTCAGAAATTTCTTCAATAAGTTGAAGTAGTGGATGAGGATTTCCAGCTGAAACCCAGCTCAAGATAACTCCACCTATAACAGCAAATAATAAAATTTGGCTAATACTAGAAAATATATTGAAGAGCGCATATATCATGAGATCAAATAATCCGTATGCAGATCCAGCCATGATATAAAAACTAATAAATTTGAAAACAACAGCTGCTAAGAATATGCCAACTAAATCACCTGCAATGAATGTAAAAATACTTGCAAGTGGACTCAGCAGCCTGACAAAACTCTTAACAACAGGATTATAGTAATTAACTCTTAAAAATCTTAATACCAATAAGATAATAAAAGCATAGCTTAAGGAGCCTATTAAAAGTGCTGTTATAGAAGCCATATTAAAAAACCTCTTTTATTTATATTCATTACTTATTTCCTTTGATCTGTTTATGGCACTTATTATGCCTTTTTCAAATAATTGAAGTACATTATTATCTTTTAAAGAATTAATTCCAGCTTCTGTTGTTCCTTTTTTTGAGGCAATTAAATCAATTGCCATATCTAAATCAATTCCATCTGATATTGATGATGAGATACCCTCTAAGAAATTAACGATAATTGCATCAACATCTCTTTGCTTGCCACCACATAAGTTTAGTAAATGTTCATTGTAGATTTTTAGTAAATAAAAGAAATAAGCAGGGCCACTTCCTATAAGACCAGTGAAATTGTTCATTTCCACTTCTTCTTGAAGAAGAATGCTTATTCCTACTCGAGAGAAAAGTTTTTTTGTATTTAGTATCAATTCTTCAGAATTTCGCTCTCCATATATTGCTGTTATTCCTTTTTTATATGTTGATGCAGAAGTTGGCATAGCTCTAACAATGCTAGCTTTTGAAGAAAAGCTCTTTTTAAGGCTTTTAATCTTAATGCCAGCTACTAAACTTATTAACTGTGGCGCTGAAATAACAGCCGAAATTTCTTTACAGGCAGCAAGAGTGTCTTTTGGCTTTACAGCAAGAATTATAAGATTTTTAGTAGTAGTTAATTCACTTTTATCTGCAGATTTGATGCCATATTGAGATAATTTTTTTTTATTTAGAGGATTTCTATCAATATAAAGAATATTTTTTTTAGCGAAACCATCTAAAATCAAACCTTTAATAATCGTTTGGCTAATATTGCCACAACCGTAAAATATGATCTGATTCATTGCCTTTTACCAAAAATAGACTCGCCAATTCTTATCATATTAGAACCACATTTAATTGCTGATTCAAAATCAGAAGTTGTTCCCATGGATAAGGTTTTAGCATTGGGGTATGCCAATTTTAAGTTGGCATGAAGTGCAAAACATTTTTTCATTACATTCTCATTTTCTGTTTGATCGCTTGTTATTTTTGGAAGAACCATCATGCCTTTTAAGTTTAAATGGCTTTGTTTATCTACAAGTGATGAGTATTTTAATAATTCATCTGGATGTATCCCAGATTTTGATGCTTCATTATCTATATTAACCTGAACACATACATTCATAACTTTTTGGATTTCAGAACAATAAGAGTTCAACTTTGAAATAATCTTTTCTCTATCTATTGAGTGTACCCAATTAGCATGAGCCGCAACTAATTTAACTTTATTTGATTGAATAGGACCAATATAGTGCCATACGATATTTAAGTCTTTTAAT
This sequence comes from uncultured SAR86 cluster bacterium, assembly GCA_902557645.1. Lineage (GTDB taxonomy): Bacteria > Pseudomonadota > Gammaproteobacteria > Magnimaribacterales > D2472 > MED-G78. Next base: position 53,015 of record CACEAP010000002.1, on the reverse strand, counting down.
TGGTTTGATTTTTCAGATAATTCTTGAGCAAAGTTTTCTCCGAAATCCCTAAAGCCATTTTCATAAACAGCTCTTATTAAAGATATGTCTTTTTTCTTAGATACTGCAACTATAGAGATATTTTTTGGTTTAACATCTGATTCTGAGCAAGCCCCTAGAAAGATCCTTTGAAAAGATTGAAGATTATCGTTTACTGAATCATGCATTTTGTTTTTACGATAGGCGAGAGACCAATTCTAACAATAACCTCTCTTGCGTTATTTACTTCGGATTTATTCTTATAAGGACCAAGCATTATTCCAAATAAAACTCTATCAATAGAATCTATTTTTTCAATAAATGGTTCTAAATCCATACTATTAAGTTTATATAACATTTCAGATGCAAATTTTTCTTTACCATAAGCCTCAACCTGAAGAAGGTATTCACAATTTGATTTGTTAATTACTTCTTCAATTTCAATTAACACTGTTTGGTCTTTAAGTTTTTCTGGAAAGGTTATTGAAACGTTATTTTCTGAAATTGGGCTTGGTTTGAATATTTCTAAGTTTGTATCAAATAAATAAAAAGATATTGAAATAACTATAAATGAAGCAATAAAAAGAGAAGTTATAATCCCTGTTTTAAAGACTGGCTTTTGTCTATTTTTAGATCTAAAGATAGCTTTGTTACTTTTATTCTTCCCCTTTTTCTTATTAACCCTTTGAGCAAAATCTTTCATATCTTAACTACATTTTATCTAATGCTTTTATTCCTAAAAGATTTAATCCATTTGAAATAACAAGCTGGACTATGGATAAACTTCGTATTATTGAAGCTTGATTTTCTTTTGATTCTTTTAAAATAGGGTGGTCATTATAAAAACTATGTAGCATTTGAGCTAAATCTCTTAAATAAAATACTATCAAGTGTGGCTGAAGAGTATCCGCAGCTCTTTGAACAACCCCTGGAAATTTTGAAGATTCATGAATTAGTTGATCACAAGCCAAATAGGATCCATCTAGTATTGAAAGATGATTTTTGGGTAAAATTTTATTTTTGGAAAGATATTTACTTTGAATAGAGCTTATTCTTGCATGAGCATACTGAATATAAAAAATTAAATTTTCTTTGTTCTCTGATTTCGCTAAATCAATATCAAAATCAAGATGTTGATCAGCTTGTTTGGATAAATAATAAAATCTTGCCGCATCGACACCAATTTCTTTAATAAGATCTTTAAGTGTGTAAAAGCTTCCACTTCTTGTAGACATCTTTAGTCTTTTTCCACCTTGAAATAAATTAGCAAATTGAACTAATTGAACAAATAGTTTTTCTTTGGAGAATCCTAAACCTTCAAGAGAAGCTTCAATTCTTTTTATATAGCCATGATGATCAGATCCCCATACATTTATAAGCTTATCAAAACCTCTATCAACTTTATGTTTATGATAAGCAACATCTGAAGCAAAATATGTAGCTCTCCCATCCTCTCTAATTAAGACTCTGTCTTTATCGTCTCCAGCATGATTGGTTTTTAACCAAAGAGCCCCATTTTTTTTATATGCTAATTCTTTCTTTTGCAATTCTTGTATTGCAGAGGAAATTTTAGAATCTTTTTCTTGAAGAGTCCCTAAACTAGATTCAAAATACCACTCATCAAATTCAACTTTAAAATCTTTAAGGTCCTCTTTAATACTCTTTAAAACAACTTTTAGAGATTCCTGTTTTGTCCTGCTCCATAAAATAGAATCTTTTGCTTTGAATTCTCTTATTAGTAGATCAATTTCTTCTTCAGAATCACTTGGAAGATTAGTTATGATTTCTTTTATTTCTTCATTTGAAAGTTTCTTTTCTGAGTTGAGCTCTTTTGCAATTTCAATTATGTATTTGCCTTTATAGCCACTATCAGGGAACTCTTTATCATTAAAACAATCGTATAGTCGGAGCAGGACACTTACTGTAAGGATATCAATTTGTCTGCCCGCATCATTAATATAGTACTCTTTAGAAACCAAGTAACCATTCGCTTGCAGTATTTTTCCTATAGCATCGCCAAAGGCAGCTCCTCTTCCATGCCCAACATGAAGGGGTCCTGTTGGGTTTGCTGAAACAAACTCAATTTGAATTTTTTTACCATTACCATTTTGTGAAGAGCCGAAGTCTCGGCCTAATTTTAAAGAATCATCAATAACATTTGCAAAATAAGACCTATCCAAGAAAATATTTAAGAAGCCTGGACCCGCAATTTCTATATTATCTATTTCACTTAGACTTATTAAATAAGATTTAATATTTTTAGCTAAGTTTTTTGGATTTTCTTCAAGAATACTCCCAGCAACCAGCCCAACATTTGTTGTTATATGACCCTTAGATAAATCATCTGTTATTTCAGTTTTATATTTTTCTTTAATTAGCTTAATATCAGATTCATCATAACCACTTTCATTATCTAGATAGTTACAAATATGCTTATCAAAAAAAGTTATCATCATTAAACTCTACTTACATAGCTCTCTGAACGAGTATCTACTTTTATAGTCTCTCCTTCATTAACAAACAGTGGAACATGAATACTTACACCGGTTTCAAGTTCAGCTACTTTTGTTGCTCCTGAAACAGTATCACCCTTAACACCTGGTTCAGAATTTTTTATTACAAGATTTACAAATACTGGAGCCTCAACGCTGATTGGTTGATCATTCCATAAGACAATCTCACATCTTTCTTGTCCTACCAGCCACTTTTTAGCATCAACCATTAACTCAGAGCCCACTTCTAATTGATCAAAATTATCAGGATCCATAAAATTCCATATCTCTCCATCAGAATATAGAAAATCCATTTCTCTATGATTTATGTCCGCAGCCTCAACACTTTCCCCAGACTTAAAAGTTTTATCAATAACATTACCTGTTAACAAGTTTCTGTATTTTACTCGCATTACAGCTTGGCCTTTGCCAGGTTTATGGAACTCATGATCAATAATAGAGCAAGGAGCTCCATCTAATAATAATTTAGTTCCGTTTTTAAACTGGTTTGTTGAAATTTTCATAATATACTATAAGTCTATTTTAAAGGGGTGATTATCAAATGAACAAATTATTTATCTTAGTTATAACAATTTTTATTACTGTTTCCTGTTCTACAAATGATCCTAAAGTTAAAACTATATCTGATGCAGAGTCTTTTTTAGAGAAAGTAGAGCAAGAGGATAAAGCCCTTGGTCCAGTTATTTCTTCTGCATATTGGATTAGTTCTAATTTTATAACTTACGATTCACAAAAGATAGTTGCTGATTATGGTAAACGCTACTCTCTTATGTCTGTTCAAAGGGCAAATGAAGCTGCAACATTTGATCATTTAGATCTTCCAGAGGACATGAGAAGAAAATTAGATCTTATAAAAGGTGGTTTTGTGATGCCAGCGCCGCTAGATGATGCGCTTGCTGGAGAATTAGCAAATATAGAATCCGAATTAGGCGCAATGTATGGTTCAGGAAAACACTGTTTTAGCGAAGATGATTGTTATGATCTTGAAGCTTTTGAGCAAATAATAGATTTTTCAAGAAATCCTGATGAGCTTTTAAAGGCATGGACAGGTTGGCGAGAAATTGGCAAGCCTATGAAAGATAAGTACTTGCGTATGGTTGAAATAGGAGAACTTGGCGCTAAAGATCTTGGGTATGATGGATTAACAGATTTATGGTTTAGTAAATATGACATGCCAGCAGAAGATTTTCTTGCTGACACCGATAGAGTCTGGGAAGAGGTGAAACCTTTGTATGATGCTTTGCAATGCCATGTAAGAGCTGAGCTTAATGAAGAATATGGTGATGATGTAGTACCTGCCGAAGGTATGCTTCCTGCACATATATTAGGGAATATGTGGGGACAATCTTGGGCAAATATTTATGATATTGTGTTTGAAGAAGATCCAAATACTGAATCAATAGATTTGACTTCAATTATTTTAGATAAAGAATTAACTGAAATTGAAATGGTTGAAATAGCAGAAGATTTCTTCTTATCCTTAGGGTTTGAGCCATTACCAGATACTTTTTGGGAGCGATCATTATTTGTTAAACCTCAAGATAGAAATGTTGTATGTCATGCATCAGCATGGGATCTAGATCCAGCAACCAAAGACATTAGAATTAAAATGTGTATTGAAAAAAATGCAGAAGATTTTGTAGTAATTCATCATGAACTAGGTCATATATTTTACTATCAGGCATATAATCACCTCCCATCAGTTTATAGAAGTGGTGCAAACGATGGTTTTCATGAAGCTGTAGGCGATCTATTATCTTTATCAATTACGCCTGATTATCTTACTCAGATTGGTTTTGTTACTGAGGCAGAGGCAGAAGCTGCTGAAAAAGACCCTATAGCACTTCTAATGAAGCAAGCTTTAGATGGTGTAGTTTCTCTTCCATGGACTCTAATGCTTGATAAGTGGAGATCAGGAGTCTTTACTGGTGAGATATCAGAAGATAATCTAAATTCTAGTTGGTGGGAGTTAAGAGAGAAATATCAAGGTATAACATCGCCAATGCCAAGAGGTGAAGAATATTTTGATCCTGGTGCCAAATATCATATTCCTGGAAATACTCCATATACTAGATACTATTTAGCAAAAATTATGCAATATCAATTTCATGAAGCGCTATGTAATGAAATGGATTTTGAAGGTCCTCTGCATGAATGTTCAATATATAATAATCCTGAAGTAGGAATTAAGATTAGAAATATGTTGGCTCTTGGACAGAGCAAGCCATGGCAAGATGCATTTGAAGCTTTAACAGGAGATAGAGTTTTAAGTGGACGATCAATTTTAAATTATTATAAACCTCTTCAAGATTGGCTTGAAGAAGAAAATAAAGGCCGCTCATGCGGTTGGGAGTAAATTATGCAATCATTAATTTATCTAGCTTTTGCAGTTATTGGTTTTGTTATTCCTTATGGAATTAGCTTAGCTATTGGCAATGAAGTTGTCCAAAATGTAGTCTTATTTATCTATATAATTCAATGGGTTGCTTTTGTCCCAGCTTATATACTTCAAACAGAAAAATTTTATGATTTAACTGGCAGTCTTACTTACTCTAGTGTATTCGCATATTGTATATACTTAACAACAACAGGCGATATTAATTGGGGCTCAATAACAATTTCAATTTTAGTTATTTTATGGGCAGTTCGTTTAGGATCTTTTTTATTCTTAAGAATAGCTAAGGATGGAAAAGATAAGCGATTTACAACCATAAAACCTGATATAGCTCAGTTCTTTATGGCATGGACTATCCAAGGAACTTGGGTTGCACTTTGTTCTTTATGCGCCATAACCGCAATAGCAAGCGAAACAGGTATCATCATTAATCCTATTTTTTATACAGGTTTATTAATGTTTATTGGCGGGCTTGCTATAGAAATAATTGCTGATCGTCAAAAAACAATCTTTAGAGCAGTTCCTGAAAATAGAGATAAATTTATAACTAGTGGCCTATGGAGCCGATCTAGGCACCCAAATTATTTTGGTGAGATTACTTTATGGACTGGTGTTGCCGTTATGTCATTTTCTTCATTGTCAGGCCTAGAATTTTTAACTCTAATATCTCCAATCTGGACATATCTATTACTTGTAAAGATTAGTGGAGTTAGGATGCTTGAGGGTATAGGTAAGAAAAAATGGGGAGAAGACCCAGATTATATCGCTTATATGAAAAATACACCCACAGTTATGATTAAATTTTGGTAAACTTTTTTTATCAATTTGCAAGAAAGTGAGACTAATCTCAATAAATAAATTTGTTAAATTTAATACTAACTTGTTAGAATGTCTAAACTTTAAAAGTAGTTATTTTAGATGTAACTATAAAGTAATAGGGAGCAACTAAATATGTTGAAATTACGAGCCATAATAATGTCTCTTGCTTTGATAATGCCTTTTGTAATTAATGCTACAGAAATGGAATTGGTGTTAGAGGTTGGAAGAGATAACTCAAATGAATCTGCTATATCTCAAGACAAGATTGACAGCACAGAAAAACAAACTGACAAGATAATTAATGAATGGAAAGTCGTCTCTAAGCAAGTAGAGGGACTTAAGATATATAACGAGCAAAAAAGAATCCAAATTCAGGCTCAATTAGAGCTAATGGATAAGCTAGATGATCAGTTAACTCAAGTTGTTGTAATGCAAAGACAAATACCGCCGCTAGCACAAAGAATGTTAGAGGGGCTTGAAAAGTTTGTTGATTTAGATATTCCCTTTCATCTTGAAGAAAGGAAGCAAAGACTTGATCTAGTTAGAAGCTCTTTATCAAATCCTAAAGTTACAGCTTCAGAGCAAGTTAGGCAGATACTAGAAGCCTACAATATTGAAAGTGAATACGGCAGAAAGATAGACGCTTTTGAATCACCTATTGTTATTGATGGCCAAGAGATTGTTGCTAATGTTTTAGTTGTTGGAAGAATTGGCATGTTTTATCAAACCAAAGATGAAAGGACTAGCGGTATTTGGGACAAAAAAACTAATGACTGGGTCGAATTAGATAGTGGATATAGAACCGCTATTCGAGATGGAATCAGAATGGCAAAAAAATTAGCTCCAACAGATATGCTAATGTTGCCAGTAGTTGTTAAGGAGCAAAGCTAATGAAATATTTAAATTTATTTTACTTTTTAGTAATTGTTACCTTTGCCAATCCAGCATTATCTCAAGATGCAGATGAGGTTGTTGATCAAGAGCCTACTACTGTTGAAGCACTTTTAGCTCTTGTTAAAGAAGGTAAAGTAAAAGAGCAGGCTGAAAACGCTAGACGGGAAGCTGTATTTTTAGCTGATAAAAATAAACAAGCTAGTATTTTAGCTGCAGAAAAGAGAGAACTTGCAAGACAAGAAAGAATTGCAGACAAATTAGAAGCAGAATACAAAGCAAATCAAGAAATTTTAAGAGTTAAAGAAGAAGCTTATAAAAAAGAATTAGGTTCATTGGTAGAGTTATTTGGTCATTTACAAAGCTCAGCAGGTGAGTCTTCTTCTATGTTTGCTAATTCATTAACCTCTGCAGAATTTGGCTTAGAAAGAGTTGCTTTTTTAAATGAGCTAACTGGAAAGATGTCTGAGACAACTGAATTACCAACTATTAGAGAGATTGAGCGACTTTGGTATGAAATCCAAAATGAAATGGTTGCAGGTGGCAATGTTGTTAAATTTAATACTACTGTAATAGATGTTGATGGTGAAACAAGCGATTGTGAAGTAACACGTGTGGGTTTATTTAATGCTGTTTGTGATGGTAAGTATTTAGAATTTGCATCATCAAAAGGACAATATGCTTTTCTTCCAAGACAACCAGCTGGGAGATATACAAAGAGCGCTAAGAATTTAGGAAATGCAGAAGGCGGCGATCAAGTTAAATTTGGTGTCGATCCAACTGGCCCTACTGGCGGTAGTTTGTTAGCTAATTTAATTCAAACCCCATCTCTTGCAGAAAGAGCTGCTCAAGGTAGAGAGGTTGGTTATGCAATTATTGTTGTTGGTATTATTGGTGTTGCCATAGCATTTTGGAAGCTCTACAGCTTATACATGGTTGGTATTGCTGTTAATAAGCAAACAAAGTCTAAAACAGCTGACTTAGGTAATCCATTAGGCAGAGTTCTTAAAGTAGGACAAGATAACTTCAAGAAAGATATAGATACTCTTGAATTACGTTTAGCAGAAGCGATCATGGCTGAAAGACCATCTATAGAAAGAGGCATAAGTGTTGTTAGGATAATCTCAGTGGTTGCTCCATTAGCAGGTTTATTAGGAACAGTTACTGGAATGATCGTAACTTTCCAACAAATCACATTATATGGAACAGGCGATCCAAAATTAATGGCTGGTGGTATATCTCAAGCCCTAGTTACAACTGTTCTAGGTTTATTGGTAGCTATTCCAACAACACTTCTTCATTCCTTTACTGCATCTTCATCTAAAGGAATTATCAGTATATTAGAGGAACAAAGTACAGGGATACTAGCTGAGCATTCAGAAAGTAGTTAAGTTTTATTTATGTATGAAATAAGTGAAGCATTTGTCTCTATAAGGGACTTTATGGAACAAGGTGGAGATGTCTTGTGGGGCATTGCTATATTAGTTCTATTTATGTGGACTATGATTTTTGAGAGAATTTTTTACTATGCTCAAGGTTATGATGAATACATTTCCGGATTAGTTCAAAAATGGGAGTCAAGAGAAGATAAGACCTCTTGGTATGCCCTACAAATTCGTGAAAAATACATGTCCCAAGCCAAAGTAGAAATTAATAGAAATCTTTCACTTATTCAATGTTGTGTTGCTGTAGCACCATTATTTGGTCTTTTAGGAACTGTAACTGGGATGATAGAGGTTTTTCAAGTTATGGCTTTTAATGGTGGCGGCGATGCTAGATCTATGGCAGGGGGAGTTTCTAAAGCAACGCTCCCAACTATGGCAGGAATGGTCGTTGCACTATCTGGAGTATTTGCAACAATTTATTTAACTAGCGCTAGCGTTAAGAGAGAGCAGATGTTAAATGATGTTATTAAAAGATATTAGGAGATAATTGTGAGAAGAGGTTCAATAGCAAGCGCGGTAAAAGAAGAAGAAAGTGAAATTAATATGACACCCATGTTGGATGTTGTATTTATTATGCTTATATTCTTTATTGTTACTGCAAACTTTATCAAAGAACCTGGTTTAGAAATTAATAGACCAGATTCTGATACTGCAGAGACTCAAGAGAATGCTGCTATTCTTATTGCTGTGGGACCAACTGGTGAAGTATGGATGGATGGCAGAAGAATAGATGTAAGACAAGTAAAGGCAAATGTTGTTAAAATGCTTGCCGATAATCCTCAAGGCTCTGTAGTGATTCAAGCTGATGAGAAAGCAGTAGCCGATACAATTATTAAAGTTATGGATGGAGCAAGAGAAGCTGGCGTTTCTGCTATCTCACTTGCATCAGAACCCAAATAGTTTCTTAACATGGCTTCGAAAACAGCTAAAAACCAAATACCATTTAAGCCAGATCTTTCAGATTCACTATCTTTTTTATCTAAGACTAAATATATTTCAGGCGGTGTTTTAGCAGCTATTGTTGGGTTTGGGTTATTTTTCATTATGGTCCTTTTAATATCTCTTGGCGACAGTGGTATAAAAGAGGATAAATCAGTGAAACTTGTAGATATTGTTATGCCAGATAGAGATATTGATACTTTATTACAAGAAGTTGAAAAGCCTGATGAGCCAGAAGAACAGCCAGATGATATTGCTCAGCCCGAGGTAGAACTTCAACCCCTTACTGGAGTTGATGTGACTATTGCAAAGCCAAAGGCTAATATTCAAGCTGGAGGATCTTTCTTTAAAGATGGTGAGTATATGCCTTTATTTGCAGTTCAGCCCCAATATCCTAGAAGAGCTCAAGAAAGAGGTACGGAAGGTTATGCAATCATTTCATTTACAATCACTGAGCAAGGCACAGCAGAGAACCCAGTTGTTGTAGAGGGTAAGTGCGGAGATGTTAATGATCCTAATGTGGTTATGAGAGATTGCTCTATCTTTAATAACTCTTCAATTAGAGCTTCTGCAAAATTAAAATACAAACCTAAAATTGTTGATGGAAATCCTGTAAAGGTGGACAATGTTTTATACAGATTTAGATATGAGATGCTAGATGAAGATTAAAATAACAAAATTCAAGTTAACCAGACTATGTGTTGTTTTAGCGACAATTTTTATATTTACACCTATTGAATCCTTCGCGCAATCAAATGAATCAAGCAAGCCAAAAAAACAAACCACATATAAAAAAGCACGAGTGCTTCAAACTGCTACTGCAAAAAAAATCGCAAAAGTTACAGAAGCTCTTGAACGGGTAAAAATTGTTGAGGTTGAGGATAAGAATAAGAAATCAGAAACATTTGGTCAGATGATTCCTACAGAAGAACCTGATCCAGATTACGTTACTGCTAAGAAAATTCTTCTAGAAATGAGATCTAAAGCTCAAGACATGAAAAGTTATGATAGATCCATACTCTGGAACTATTGGGGTTATATTTACTATACTGAGGAAGCTGATAAAAAAAATTCAGAAGATGCAGATTACTCTTTGGCAATTGATGCTTATACCAAGGTTATAAATGAGGAAGAAGTAACCTTGCCACTTAGAAATGGCACGCTGCTGACTTTAGCAACATTACATTTGATTGAAGAGGACTATCGAAGAGGCATTGAATTAATTCTAATATGGATGGATGAAGTTGAAACAGTAACAGCTCAATCCTGGTCATTATTAGGAACTGCATATTTTCAAGTTGAAGATTATAGAAAGTCTCGTGATGCATTCATTACTGCTATAGACCTTGCAGAACTAGAGGGGTATAAACCAAAAGAAAATTGGTATGTCACATTAGCTGCTTCCTATGAAGAGTTAAAAAAAGAACTCGGTGAGAAAGAAACAATATTAAAACAACTAGATATTTATGAAATTTTAGTTAACCTTTATCCAAAGAAACGCTATTTCCTTCAACTAGGACAAGCTTATGGAGCCCTTGAAAGAGAGAAGGACTATATGGTCACTCTCAATGCTGCCTACATGAGTAATTATCTAGATAAAGAGGGCGAGTACTTAACGCTTGCGCAATTATTACTAATGAATGGCAATCCTTATCAAGCCGCCTCTGTTATCGTCAGTGGACAAAAGAAAGAAGTTCTTGTCACTAATGAGAAGACTAAGAAAGAAGAATTAAAGCCAGTAGTCAAAGACTCGGAAAAAAATCTTAAATTGCTTGCAGATTCATGGAGAATGGCGCAAGAGATAGATAAAGCTATACCGGTATTAGAAAGGGCCGCTAAAATTTCTGAAGAAGGTGAGAACTATATCCTGCTAGGCAATCTTTACTTAGTAGAAGATAAGTTAAATGAAGCTGTAGATGCAATCCAAAAGGGCATTAAAAAAGGAAAGCTAAAAAAAATATCTCAAGCACATCTAACACTAGGGCAAGCACAATTTGAATTGAAAAATTTTGAAGAAGCTAAAAAACAATTTAGGATGGCGGCAAGAGATAAAGACAAGAAAATCAAGAAAACAGCTAATAGCTGGATTAAATACACTGAAAACGAAGAAATTAGAATTAAAAATATACAGTTAAGAAGAGACTATATCCAGCAATCATAATTTACTATAGGTTTCTATAGAAAAATCATATTGATTATCATCATTTTTAAAGAAATCTTCTTTTCCTTCTAATTTCCATCTGTTGAAATCAATCTCAGGATAGAACACATCGCCTTCAATAGAGCAATTTACACGAGTCAGCACTAGTTTATTAAAGATATTAATAGAATCTCTAAATAAATACCCTCCACCTATTATTGCAATTTCGTCATGAGTATTTTGTGCATTAGCTGCTGCTAAGGCATCATCAAGACTAGGAAATATAGATACTCCATCTACTGAATTTAATGTTGAAGAAATTACAAAATTATCTCTATTAGGCAATGGTCTTCCGATAGATTCAAATGTTTTTCTGCCCATAATTATTATTTTGCCAGTTGTATATTTTTTAAAATGAGCTAAATCATCCTTTAAGCTCCATGGTAAATCATTATTGATACCAATTACTTGATTATTAGACATAGCTACGACATGTGAGATTATTAGTTGCATATACTAGATAGCCATTTTTGCTTTGATAGCAGGATGATGTTCATAGTTCTCAAGCAAAAAATCGTCCACACTAAGAGAATTTAATTCTTCTAGAGATGAGATATCAGGAAATTTTAAGTTTGGTAATTTCATAGGCTTTCTTGTTAATTGTTCTTTAACTTGCGCAATGCTATTTTTATAAATATGCGCATCACCAAAAGAATGAGTAAAAGTTCCAGGCCTAAGACCACATATTTTTGCAAGAATTGAAACGAGTAAGGCATAACTAGCAATATTAAAAGGAACGCCTAAAAACATATCAGCACTTCTTTGATACATATGACAACTTAGTGAACCATTCTTAGTAACATAATATTGCGACATGACATGACATGGAGGTAACGCCATTTTATCAAGCTCGGCTACATTCCATGCACTTAAGATATGCCTTCTTCCAAAAGGATTAGACTTTATCCCTGTAATTAAAATTTTAATTTGATCAATATCACCCCAATTTCTCCACTGAACACCATAAACAGGACCAAGAATTTTTTTAACTGCATTATTTTGATAGCCAAGATCTTTTCCTTGATTATCTGCATTATCTGTCCAGATAGTTGAAAACTTCTCTAGATCTTTTAGATCCTCTCTATTTTTTCCAAATCTTATTTCTGCTAGCCTTCTTTCATCATCCGAACCTTCTAAGAACCATAAAAGTTCTGATACTACTCCTTTCCAAGCAAGAGATTTAGTTGTTACAGCTGGAAATCCATCATTTAGATCAAATTTTAATTGGTGTCCAAATGAGGAAAGTGTACCAGTATTTGTTCTATCCTCTCTTTCTTCTCCATGCTCAAGAATATGTGCAAGTAAATCTAAATATGCTTTCATGCTTTTCGTAAAAAATAAATTAGTAATAGAAACCCAGCAAAGATCATTGGCAAACATAGCAACTGACCCATGCTTAACCATTCTAAAGCAACAAAGCCAAGATGTGCATCCGGCTGTCTAAAAAACTCAATAAAAAATCTCATTAAGCCATATAAAATTAAAAATGATGCAGAAATAATTCCAGTCTTTTTAGTTTTAGTATGAATAATAGATAAGATTAAAAACAAGACAACTCCTTCGAGCAAACTCTCATATAATTGCGATGGATGTCGAGGTAGCCCAAATGGATCATTTGGGAATATAAAACCCCAATCTCCTGAAGTTGCTCGCCCGTACAATTCTCCATTTAAAAAATTACCTATCCTCACCAAGCCTAATCCAATAGGCATAGCTAATGTAATAGCATCTGTAAGCCTAAAGAAACTGATCTTTAGTTTATTAGAGAAAACTATAGAGCTTAAAATAACACCAGCAAGACCACCATGAAAACTCAGACCACCTTCCCATATAAAGAATAATGAAAGAGGATTATTCATTAATTGATCAGTGCCATAAAAAACCATATAGCCAACTCTACCCCCAAACATAGCTCCGAAAATTAAGCCATAAAGAAAAACCAAATCATTAATCTGATCTGTTGATAAACCTAATTCTTTTGGAATAGGGTGAGCTTTAAGAAATAAATAAATCAAGTATGCTGAGAGAACCCAAGTAACCGCATAGTATTGGATTTTTAACGGGCCCAAAGAGATTAAGCTTGGATTGTTAAAAAAATCTGAAAGCTCAATAATCATATTGCTAGCATATACAATGCACCAACCATAAGGAACACAGAAAATAGAATTTTTAATGTCATATCACTAAGTGCATGTGTAATCCTCACACCGATATTTGCTGAAAGAATACTAGTAACAGCAATGCCCAATACAGCTGGTATATAGATATACCCAATAGACATTTCTGGTAAGTTTATTTTATCGAAGCCTGTAAAAAGATAACCTAAAGATCCAAATAGTGCTATTGGAACCCCGCAAGCAGCTGAAGTACCAATGCATAATTTCATTTCATACCCAAAAGTTCTGAGATACGGGACTGAAAAACTTCCTCCTCCAATACCTACTATTGCTGACGCAGCTCCAATCCCACTTCCAGACAAAATAGATAAAAGATAATTCTCATTATTCTTATATTCTTTAAGTTTACGATTAATAATTAATTGAATAGCCAAGATCAATAAAAATATTCCAACAATAGATCTTAAAGTACTACCAGAAATATTATTGGCGATAATAGCACCTCCAATAGCACCCACAAAAATACCTATCGCTAATGGGTAGAAGGCCTCCCAGATAATTCCTTTTTTGCTATTGTGAGAGTATGCCGAGGCAAGTCCTGTAAAGAATATACTCGCCAAAGAAGTTCCAATAGCTAGATGAACAATTATGTTTTCGTGAAACTCTAGATATGAAAATATAGCGATTAAAGCTGGAACAATTATCACTCCTCCACCTATCCCAAACATACCCGCCAAAGTTCCTGCAAAAATTCCTACTAAAAGAAAAACTAATATCTCTATACCCATTTATAAATTCCTTTTTATAAAAGCCATACAAAATTCATTGAGAACTGATCGATATACCTCTTTTTTAAATTCTACTATTATTGAAAGAGGATACCAGTAAGAGCACCAAATAAACTCATCAAACTCTGGATTAATATCAATAGTAAAATCAATCTTAGCTTCTTTTATTAATTCAAACATAAACCATTTTTGTTTTTGACCTTTAAATCTATTATTAAAGAAATTTTTCTTTATAGTTCCTTCAGGTAGATCATATTTATACCATTTATCAGATATTGCAATTTCTTTGATTTCATTACTTTTAATTCCAACCTCTTCATAAAGCTCTCTTATTGCTGCATCTCTGGGTTTTTCATTATGATCAATACCACCTTGAGGGAATTGCCAATTATTAGAATTTTTTCTTTTGCAAAGTAATAATTTACCCTTATGATTAATAACTATAAGGCCTACGTTCAATCTATATCCTGGTTCATTAATCATAGTAAGGTAAAGTTTATATGAATGATAAATTAATAATATTTGATCTAGATAATACCATTCTTAATGGAGATTCTGATTATTCATGGATTAAATTTATGATTGATTCAGGCAATGTTAATTATGAGGAATATTCAAAGAAAAATGATTATTTTTATGAACAATATTATCTTGGTAAATTAGATTATCATGAATGGGCATTATTTGTTTTATCAACATTTAGTGGTAAAACTCCAGACCAACTTGAGAAACTTTTAGTAGAATTTTTAAATTCTATTATTGAGCCTATGATCAACATATATGCATTAAGACTTCTCCATGAACACTCTCATGATAATGATTTTATGCTCTTAGCTTCTGCAACTAATTCTGTAATTGTAAAGCCAATTGCAGAAAGACTTGGCTTCAAAAATATTATAGCTACTGAGGTTGAAATTATAGATGGTAAATATACTGGTAATATTGTTGGTGAATCTGCTTTAGGATCTGGGAAGCTTAATAAAGTAAAAGAGTGGATGAATAAGCATGGATTTAGAAACTTTGAAAATACTACTTTTTATTCAGATTCAATTAATGATTTACCACTCCTTTCTGCTGTTTCAAATCCAATTGGCGTAAACCCTGACGAACAATTAAGAGCTATATGCTGGGAATCTGACTGGGAGATAATAGAGCTACCGATTCATTAGAATTCGTCCATAGAAGGGCAGCTACACATTAAGTTCTTATCACCGTACACATTATTAACTCTGCCTATAGGTGGCCAGAATTTATTTTCTTTTAAGACCTCTAATGGATAAGCAGCTCTTGACCTGGTATAGCTATGATCCCATTCATCTTTAGACACTTCTTCCGCAGTGTGCGGAGCATTTTTTAGCATATTATCTGTGATATCAAGATCACCATTTTCAATATCCTGAATTTCTCTTTTTATATTGATCATTGCATCACAGAAACGATCAATTTCATCTTTTGATTCACTTTCAGTTGGCTCAATCATTAAAGTGCCAGCTACTGGCCAAGACATTGTTGGCGCATGGAATCCATAATCAATAAGCCTTTTAGCAATATCTTCTACTTCAATATTTGCAGAGTCTTTAAAAGATCTAACATCAATAATGCATTCATGAGCAACAAGACCATTCTGACCTTTATAAAGAACTTTATAATGGCCTTCTAATCTATAAGCAATATAATTAGCATTAAGTATTGCGCTCTCTGTAGCTTTTTTGAGGCCTTTTGACCCCATCATTTTAATGTACATCCAGCTTATAGGCAGGATGCTTGCGCTGCCATAATTTGAACCTGAAACAGGCCCAATATTATTATTAGGATTTTCATGAAAGCCTGGAATAAAATCTTTTAGCTTATCTACAACTCCAATTGGCCCAACACCTGGACCACCTCCACCATGTGGAATGCAAAAAGTTTTATGAAGGTTTAAATGAGATACATCACCACCAAATGCACCTGGATAACATATTCCCACCATTGCATTAAGATTAGCTCCATCTATATAAACTAAACCACCAGCATCGTGAATAATATCGCAAACTTCAATGATAGTAGACTCAAATACTCCATGAGTAGAGGGATAAGTGATCATAATTGCTGATAGGTTTTCTTTATGCAATTTAATTTTTTCTTTGAGATCTTTGATAGAAATATTTCCTTCTTTATTACATTCAATTGGAACAACCTTAAGTCCAACCATTTGAGCTGATGCAGGATTTGTTCCATGGGCTGATCTTGGAATGAGGCATATATTTCTTTGGTTCTCTCCGTTTTTCTTGTGATAGGCATCTATTGCTAGAAGACCAGCATATTCTCCTTGAGATCCAGCATTTGGCTGTAACGAGATCGCAGAATAACCAGTAATAACTTTTAGCATTTGTTCAAGCTCACTAACTAGCTTTAAATAGCCTTCTATCTGATTAGTTGGAGCCAAAGGGTGTATAGCAGAGAATTCAGGCCAACTGACAGGTTCCATTTCTGAAGCTGAATTAAGTTTCATTGTGCATGAACCCAGAGGAATCATAGAAGTGTCTAGTGCAATATCTTTATTACATAATTTTTTAATGTATCTCATCAATTCTGTTTCAGAATGGTAACTATTAAATATACTATGAGTTAAGTAATTAGAAGTTCTCCTAACATCCATAGAGATAGAGGATAAAGTTTCATTAGGCACTATTAATTCATTATCTTCACAAAAGATCTCTACTATTTCTTTTAAATCTTCAAAAGATACGCTCTCATCCATGGAAATTCCTAATGAAGTTTTATTAATGATTCTTAGATTTATTTTTTTAACCTTAGCTCTTTTTATAAAGTCTTTAGTTTTATCGCCTGAGTGAATAACGAGTGTGTCAAAAAATGATGAGGATTGTATTTCTATACCATTTTTTTCAAGTATTTCTTTTAAAGTTACTGTATAGCTATGAACTCTTAAAGCTATTGATTTAAGGCCTTCAGGGCCATGATACACAGCATAAAATCCTGCCATAATTGCCAAGAGAGCTTGGGAGGTACAGATATTACTAGTAGCCTTTTCTCTTCTAATATGCTGTTCTCTTGTTTGGAGGGCAAGCCTGTATGCAGTTTTGCCATGTGCATCTATTGAAGCTCCAACAATTCTTCCTGGTAAAGATCTTTTATATGAGTCTTTAGTTGCTATAAAGGCTGCATGAGGACCGCCAAAACCTAAAGGTATACCAAATCTCTGCGAAGATCCTATGACAATATCTGCACCATAATCACCTGGAGGCCTTAATAAAGTCAAAGCAAGTAAATCTGTTGCAAAAATAGCTAAAGCCTTTTTTTTATGGAGACCTTCTACAAGATGTGAATAATTATTAATAACACCATTAGTATCAGGATATTGTAAAAATGCACCAAAACACTCTTGATCAAGCATATTTTTTGCTTCCAATACTTTTATTTCTATACCAAGAGGCTTGGCCCTTGTTTTGATAATATGCTGAGTTTGAGAAAAACAATTTTCATCTACTAAAAATACATCTGATTTAGATTTGCTAAGTCTTTTTGTTAGAGTCATTGCCTCTGCGGCAGCTGTAGGCTCATCAAGTAAAGAAGCATTGGCAATTTCCATTCCAGTGAGATCAGCAACCATTGTTTGATAATTTATTAAAGCTTCAAGTCTTCCTTGAGCAATCTCTGGTTGATATGGGGTATAAGATGTATACCAGCCTGGATTTTCAAATACATTTTTTTGAATAGGAGAAGGTGTTATAGAGTTGTAAAAGCCTTGTCCAATATAGGACTTAAAGAGATGATTTTTCTTACTAATTTTTTTTATATGTCTTAAAGCAGCTTCTTCAGAAAGACCACCATCAATTTTAAGATCTTTATTGCTATAAATACTTTCTGGGACAATTGATTGAATAAAATTATCCATTGAGTTAAAACCTAAATCATTAAGCATTTTTAAAGACGTCTCTTCCGATGTGCCTATATGCCTTCTAGCAAAAGAATCATAATTTTTAGCTTGCGTCTTACTTCGATCTATTTTTTTTGACATTATCTAACATCATCCAAGAATTGGAATATAAGGAATAGATTATTCCTCGCAAATATCACCGTACTGCTCGGGTGAAAGCAATTCATTTATTTCTTCAGAATCACTAGGCTGAAGTTTATAAAACCATCCCTCATGATAAGGGGATTCATTTATAATCTCAGGATTATCTAATAAGACTTCATTTACTTCTATAATTTCACCAGAAATAGGAGAATAAACATCCGATGCAGCTTTAACAGACTCGACTATAGCAACTTCATCTTCCGTACTCATCTGAGCTCCTATCTCAGGCAGTTCAACAAAGACAATATCACCTAACAGATTTTGCGCATGATCAGATATTCCTATTGTTACTGAGCCGTCTGTTTCAACTCTAACCCATTCATGTGATTTTTTAAATTTTAGATCACCAGGTATTTCATTCATACTTTTATTTTACCTTTTCTAAGAAATGGTAGGGAAATTATCTCAATATTAAATTCTTTATTTCTTATTTGAACCTTCCCTTTATTGTTATGACCTTTATCTAATCTTGCCATACCAATACTATATCCTAATGTTGGCGAGAAAGTCCCACTCAAAATTTCACCAGTTCCATTCTCATGACTAATTACTTGACCAGATCTGAGGATGCTCCTTTCTTTAAGAATAACCCCCTTTAATTCTTTAGATATATTTTTATCAATTAATGATAAGGCTTTTTTGCCTATGAAATCTCTATCAGTATCATTTAAATCAATTGTCCATGATAGATTTGATTCATAAGGGTTATTTGTTTGATCCATATCAACACCATAAAGATTTAGTCCAGCTTCAAGTCTTAGAGTGTCTCTTGCACCAAGACCAATTGGTGAAGCGCCAACGTCGATTAACTTTTTCCATAATGAAATAACTTCAGAGTTATTTACAATGATCTCAAAACCTTCTTCACCAGTATATCCAGTCTTTGCAATCATTACAGATGCATCACATTTGATGTCGAAATTAGATAGATTATTAATATCGTTAAAACCAATCTTATTTAACTTCTTAACTGATTCAGGCCCTTGAACCGCAATAATAGAAACATCTTCATTAAAAGACACAGCAACATCAAATTTACTAGATTGCTTAATAAACCATTCATGATTCTGAGCAGAGGTTGCACAATTAGAGATTATTCTAAAATTATTGCCCATGTTATAAACAATCAAGTCATCTAAAATACCTCCAGACTCATCCAACAATGGGCTATATAAACCTTTTTGATTATTAATAATTTTACCTATGTCGTTGGGCAAGAGTTTTCTTAGAAATGCTTCTTGCTCAGATCCAAAGAGATCAAAAACTGTCATGTGAGAGACATCAAAAATTCCAGCGCTAGATCTTACAATTTTATGTTCATTAATTTGAGATCCATAATTTATTGGCATATTCCAACCACTAAAATCTACCATCTTTGCATTATGCTCAATGTGTTGTTTATACAATCTAGTTTTATTTATCGCCATCTAATTTTTTATTTAAAAAATATACCAAAATAAAACTGAGTAGGACTAACAATAAACTTGGATTTGCAGCTAACTCCCACTGACCCTCACTAGTAAAGTTATAAATTTTAGAAGAAAGAGTTTCAAAACCAACTGGCCTTAAAATTAAAGTTGCAGGCTGCTCTTTTACAACTTCAATAAATACAACTAAAAATGCAACGAATAAAGCAGGTTTTAATGCTGGAAAATAAAGAGATCTAAAAGCTTTTAAAGGGTTATTAGGAAGCGTAGTTATAGCTTTGATATTTGATTCAGATATATTCTTAGATGCAGAAACAAGATATTGAAATGCCGGAGTAATAAATCTAATCGATAGAGCTATTATTAATCCAAGCATTCCCAAAGATGTTATTGAAATACCAAAAATTTCATTGATAACTATTAATAGACCAACAGCTATAACTGATCCAGGCATTGCATATCCCATTGAAGAGGCCGAAATAAAACCCTTCATCTTGCTAGAGCCTATATATGCAAGTGACAAAGCTAAAGCAATAAAACAAATAATCAAAGCTGAAATCAATCCTAGGAAGCCTGAATTTAAGAATAAAGTAATATTCTTACTTGAAAAAAAAGTAATACTTAAATCACTCCAAATTATTAACTGAATTAGTGGAAACACAAAAGATATCAATAGCAGAAATAAGCATAGAAATGAGCATAAAAAACCTGTTGATCTTCTTAAGGATATTTTTTCAAAGATGTCATTTGATATAGATCCAATTTTTCTTGAGTCAGTTAAATTCTTACTTAACAATACCAATAGCATAACAAATATAAATAAAATACCTGCTAGTCTTGCTCCACTATAATAATCTTGATATCCAAACCAAGCGTTATAAATAGCTACAGTAAAAGTTTCAATTCTAAGGGTAGAAACTCCACCAAAATCAGCAAGCGTTTCAAGCATAGCTAAAATCATACCGGCAATAATAGAAGGCTTTAATGAAGGCAGTAAGATAGTTTTTATAACTGTTATATCTGACTTTCCTAGAGTCTTAGCAGCTTTAAAGATAGGAATTCCTGTATGCCTAATTTGAGCTTTCATCAGAAGAAAGATATATGGATAGAGCGAGAGAGACATTATTAAAGATGCTCCTAGGATATTTCTTATAGAAGGCATAATGATGTTAAATTCTCTTAGCCAGGTTGCTATTGGCCCTGAATATTCAAGACCTCCAACAAAGATAAAAGCATAAATATATGCGGGGAAAACCAGCGGTAGACTTAGGGACCAGCTAAAAAATCTATGCCCAGGAAATTTATATAAGCTTGTTAACAATGCAAAAGGTGCAGCTATTATAAATGTAAAAAATCCCACCAATATGGTTAATGATATTGTATTAATTAATAATCTAAATATGAGACTAGAAGTAAGAAAGATATCAGAAACTTCTTGGAAAAAAGCTAAAATAAGAAAAGTTATAAAAAATAAAAGGGAAGCGACTATCCAAGGAATTGATAAATATTTCCAAATTTTTAAATGCTCCATATCAGTCTGATTTTGGTTTTTCTATAGATTTGGTTGTTTTAGCACCAAGTTTTTTTAGCTTTTCTATTTGAGATAATAAATTACCATTCCCAGATGTAAGCTTTGATTGAGCAGTATTAAATGATTTTTTAGCTTTATCTATATGATCCCCAACATCTACTAGGTCTGAGTTAAAACCATTGAATTTGTCATAAATCATTCCCGCTCTTTCTACTATCTTTATTGCATTCTCATTAGCTTTATCCATTCTCCATAATGTATAAGTTATTCTCAGGGCTCCTATTAGGTTTAAAGGACTAGTGAAAGCGATTTGATTGTATTGGGCTTCTTTTTGTATGTCCCACTCGCTACTTATTGCTGCCGAAAGGGCTGATTCGATTGGAATAAAAATGAAAGTAAACTCAGGCGTTTCTATTCCTTCAATATTAGAATACTTACCTTTAAGCTCTTTCATATGATTTTTTAATGAGGTTATGTGATCTTTCAGATTCTTAGCCATAGTTTCTTCATCCTCAGAATTAACAAAACGCTCATAAGCAGAAAGCGAGACTTTAGAATCAACAATAATATTTTTATTTTCAGGAAGATAAATAATTGCATCAGGAATTAATGTATCACCGTCTTTTGATTTAAATCCCTTTTGAAGATCATAATGCTCTCCTTCAATCAGACCAGAATTTTCTAAAGTTTTCTTTAATACTTCTTCACCCCATAAACCCTGAGTCTTAGAATCACCTTTTAACGCCTTTGTTAGATTTTGAGCATCTTCTTGCATAGTTTGAGTAGCATCTAAAAGATCATCCATATGCGCCTTTAAGGTCACTCTAGTTTCAGTTGCTTCTTTATTTTGTTTTTCAATTTGATTTTTAAGCAAATCTAATTCGCGCTGAAATTTTTCAGTAAAAGGAGTTAAAGTTTTATTAAGTTCATTGATATTTGAATCAGATAAAGATTTACCTTTTTTCAAAAGCATCTCATTTGCATAGTTTTCTAAAAAACTGAGTTGCTGTTTTTGTTTTTCTTCTTCAGATTTTGAAAGAAATCCCCACAAAAAATATGAAAGACAGCCAATCATTAAAATCAACAAGATTACTAAGATTATTAATGTTGCTACCACTCGTAAATTTTTCCTATAAAATACATCTATATTATGCACGAAGTTATCCTTTCTCAATACAAAAGTCTTAAGAATGAAGATCTTAAGATTGATTTAACTAGAGGCAAGCCCAGCTCTTCTCAATTAGATCTCTCAAATGATTTATTAAGCATAGATATTGAAACTCATACACAAAGTGGAGCTGACATTAGGAACTATGGCGAACCTTTTGGTATTAATGAGGCAAGAAAATTAGGAGCTGAATTGCTTGAAGCTCCGATAGAAAATACCATAGCAGCCGAACAATCAAGTTTGTTATTGAGTTATCAGTATCTTCTAGCTAATTACCTTTATGGTTTAAATAACAAGCCTTGGAAAGAAATAGAAAAACCTAAATTTATTTGTCCAACCCCGGGATTTGATAGGCATTTTAGGATGTTAGATGAACTTGGCATTGAAATGTTATCAGTCCCTTTAATTGGCGATGGAGTTGATCTAGGTACCTTAAAAGACGTTTTGTCTCAAAATCAAAATGTTGTTGGAATAATTTGTGTTCCAAGACATTCAAATCCTTCAGGTGACATTTATTCTGATAAGAATATTTTAAGTATGTTTGAAATCTGCTCTAAATATTCAAGTGATTTGGTATTTTTATTTGACAATGCATACCTTATTCATGATTTGCCTAATGCTCCTGAGCAATCATCAATATGGTCATTAGCCGATAAGGCAAATGTAAAAGATCAGACGCTAGTCCTGACATCTTTTTCAAAGGTCACATTTGGAGGGGGCGGCCTTGCATTTTGTGCAGCTGGAGATAAATCTTTATTTTTATTAAAAGAAATTAGAACATCAATGGTCATATGCCCAGATAAAGTTAATCAAATGCGGCATGTAAATTTTTTTAAAAATAAAGAAAATATTATTGCTCATATGAAAAATCATGCTGAAATTATTGAGCCAAAATTTAAATTAACATCAACTGTACTTAAGAATATTCCATCAGAATGTGGTAACTTTTCAAATCCAACTGGTGGGTACTTCATTACTTATACAACTTCAAAACCTATAGCAACCAAAGTAGTTGAATTATGCAAGAATGCTGGAGTTCTAATAACACCTGCTGGAGCTACATTTCCATATGGATATGATCCTAATGATAGCGTTATACGTATTGCACCAACATTTGTAGAAGCAGAAGAATTACAAAAAGCTATAGAGGTATTTGCTGCCTCAGTTCAGCTAGCGCATTTTGATATAGAAATTTAATTTTTAGCTCTAGAGGCCGGCACGTGATTGCCATTTTCAAAATGAGAGAATATGGTAGAGATATCTGGATGATTTGCAGGCTTATTTAGATTTTCTAATAAAAGATTTTGCTCAGAAACATACGCAATGTAAAAGATCTCTTTATTCTCTGCTAATACATGATAAAAAGGCTGGTCTTTAGAGGGTCGCATTGTTTCAGGAATAGCTTGATACCATTCTTCTGTATTGTTGAACTCAGGATCTAAGTCAAAAATAACTCCTCTAAAATCAAGAAACTTATGCTTAATTACATTCCCAATTGAAAATTTTGCTTCTATTAATTCTTTCATTATTTATATAATATATTGCTATAGTAAAAAGAGAAATATTATGAATCAAGATATTTTAGTTGTTTCATCAAACGACATTGAAGGTAAGCCTATTCAAGAATACTTAGGGTTGGCTGCAGGAAGTATTGTTAAATCAAGAAATGTTGGTAGTGATATTTTTGCAGGTCTTAAAAGTATAGTTGGAGGCGAGTTAGTGGGTTATTCTAAGTTGCTTCAAAGGGCAAGAGATGATGCATATGCAAGAATGATAGAAGATGCAAAATCTAAGGGTGCAAATGCGATCATTGCCTTTAGGTTCCAAACATCCACTATCGCTAAAGGAGCCTCTGAAGTTGTGGCATACGGAACAGCCGTAAGAATTTAAAAAAGAATCATTAATTATTACAAAGAAGGTATTACCAATGAATAAAACTGAGAAAACTGCTTTTAGGGAAGCAATAATAATTGTAGTTATGGGTTGTGTTATTAATTTCCCACTTCAGACTTTTTTATTATGGTTAACTATAGATCAATGGTCTTGGACAAACACAATTATGATTTCTCTTTTTACTCAAGCAATATTAACTTTTGTAGCACTCCTTAGAGTGTATTCAATTCGTATGAGATTCCAGAGAGGTAAATTCTAAAAACTATTACAATGCTCTTAAGGCATCAGTAATATTTTGCCTTGCTGCTCTTAATGCAGGCAAAAACCCACCAAGGAATCCAACTATTAATGCAAGAATAAGCCCTTGAATAATGATCTCACTAGTAACAGCAAAATCAAAAGAGGTTTGACTAAAAGTGCCACCAGCAAGTGTTGATACTGTATATCCATTAAATACTAGGTAAGCTAAAGTTGCTCCTAGCAAACCTCCAGAAAGAGCTAAAATCATTGATTCAATCATTAATGCAGCTAAGATAGAGCTTCCTCTAAAACCAACCGCTCTCAAAGTCCCAATTTCAACCAATCTTGTAGAAACTGCGCTATACATAGAGTTAAGAGCTGCAAAGATAGATCCAATGGCCATAATGACAGCAACGAGATACCCAAAAGAATTAATTATACCGGATACACCCGATGCTTGATTAGTATAATAATCTAGCTCATTCTCAACCTTAACTTCTAATCTTGGATCATTTTCAGCATAAATTGCAAAAGTATCGAAGCTTGATGTTGATTCAAGCCTTGCTATTGCATTTGATGTAGTTGCGCCGCGCTGGAATGCAGATTGAGCAACTTTTACATCACCCCAAATCTCTGATTCATGAACGTCTCCATCAGAACTAAAAACACCAACGATAGTCCATGTGCTATTCCTAAAAACAACTTCGTCACCTAATTCGACACCTTGATACTGATCATAGGCACCTTTCCCAACAATTAGTTCAGCTTTACCTGGCTCAAAATTTCTTCCTTTTATTATCTTAGTTTCGGGTCTTATAGCAAAACCCATTGCATCAACACCTCTTAATGGAAGATTTGAAGTATCTTCAGCACCTTTTTTCATAAGATCAACAACAGTATAAACTTCAAAGGAAATCATAGGCTTTTCATCGAACTGTCTCAATCCTGGTGCATTTGATAAAACATTGGCTTCCTCAATAGAGATAACACTACTTAATTCAGAATTAGAACCTGATCTTAAAATAATAGCTCTATCATCCTCTCCAGTTCCCTTTACTGTAGATTCTAATCCGCTAGCCATTGCTAAGAGAGATACCATAACAGCAACAGAGCCTGCAATTCCTATTATTACCACCAACGAAGATCCAAAACGTTGACTTATAGACAATAAGTTCATGTTTGTGACCGCCAATACTTGTCTAAACCATTTCATTTTCTAGTCCTTTCTAAGAGCATCTACTACCTTTAACCTCATAGCACCAAGTGCTGGAGGAAATCCAGATATAAATGCAGTAATTATAGCTATCCCAATTCCTGAAATTATTACAGAAGAGTCCAATGATATTTCTCCTAACGACACAGAAATTAATTCTGAAAGCCCTGGCATTAATACAGCAGTAATACCAAGTCCTAATATTGCGCCTATAAGACATAAGACCATTGATTCTATTAAAACTAATATCAGCATTGTCATGTCTGAAAAACCAATTGTTTTAAATACAGCTAACTCAGATGTTCTTTCTCTTATAGATTGACTCATAGTATTTCCCGTCACTAAGAGAATGGTAAAGAAAACAGCTGCAAGAATGGAGTTCATTATTAAACCAATATCACCAATTTGGCTTGCAAACATTTGTTGATAAGCTTTTTCAGTATATGTTTTTGTTTCATCCATTGAATTAGCAAACATTGCATCAATCTCTTGTGCAACTCTTGCACCCTCATCTTTACTATCTAGCTTGACAATAAAGTTACCCACAGTGCCCTTGGTATAACTCTCTCTTGCTTCATCAAAATATTGATAATTCATAAATACCTGTTCTTCATTTCCAGGATTTTCTATGTCAGTAAAAATTCCAACTAAATCAAATTCCCATAGGTTAGATCCATTGCTCATAAAGTAAATATCACCAATAACAGGAATACGATCTCCAATTTTCCAATTAAATCTTTCAGCTAATTTTTTTCCTGCAATCATTCCAGTTCTCGTAGTGATGAAAGCTTCTTTTTGTTCACTACTAATATTGAATTCCTGATATATATCTAAAAAATCTTTAGGCGGGACGGGCCATTTTGGAAAAAAATTAGCTCTATCAATATAAGTCCCGCCAAACCAGTCTTGGTGAGCAACTATATCAACATTTTCAATGCTTTTTATTCTTTGTAAATAAGATATTGGCATTGAATCGATTATTGAATACTTTGAGGCAACTACTAATCTATCATCACCAGATAGCTCAATATCTTCGGTAAAGACTACGGCAACAGATCGCAGCAAGCCGAATAATAAAAAAGCAATTACAAGAGATGAGATTGTTAAGCCTGTTCGCCATCTTTTTCTATTTAAGGCAGCAAGAATAATAATCCAATATTTCATATCTATCCTTTTGCTAAAGCATCTACAACTTTTAATTTGTATGCTTGATAAGCTGGAAGTATGCCAGCTAATGATGCCATAAGGACACCAATCAGAATTCCTCTTAAAACTTGAAAGATATCAAAAACTATTAATCCACCAGTCAGACCTCCGCTAGCCTGATCTATAAGAGGAACTGTCATTACTGTAAATCCAAGGCCAAAAGCAGCACCGATTAAAATAATAAAATTACTTTCAAGAAGAATTGAAATGAATATCTGCATATCTTTATAGCCTAGACTTTTAAGTATTGCTATATCACTTGTCCTTTCTCTTACAGATTGACTCATAGTATTTGCAGTAACCAAAAGCAATGTAAAAAATACGGCTGAAATAATTGAAGTGATGATAAGTTTTATATTTCCAATATCAGATAACATCTTTTGAGATAAAGTTATCTCATTACCAGTAAAGGTTGCATAAGCTGAGTTTTTAAAATTATTATCAATAATATTACTTATTTGGTCAGCTTTTGTAGGATCATCTAAATTGAAAATAATCATTGAGACAGTTCCTTTATTGTTGGCTCTTGCTTCCTCAACATATTCATGCCTTACCATAATACCAAGCTCATCGGCAGCAGGGCTTGTTGTATATATTCCTTCTACATAAAACTCCCATACATTAGACCCATCGTTTTTTGCAGAAAAAGTAGGTATCGATATAAGATCTCCTGGTTTCCAGCCTTTTATATCAGCAGCCGCTTTGCCAACTAGAGCACCTGTCCTATTTGAAAAGAAAGCTTCTTTTTCATCCGCAGATGCTTTGAATCTATCCATTACTTCAAAATAATCATCGCTGATAGCAAAGATGGGAATGTTTTCCATCATTGAATTTATATCCATTGAAAGCATATCAATCCAGGCTATATCAGTAACACTATCAATAGACTCTAAATAATTAATATGTGATTGCGGTATTCTGCCAAACATCATGTCATGTTTTGGCATCATAATCATACGTTCTGCATTAATTTCACCAACAGCACCATCAAATAATGGATCAGCAGAATGAAGCAGCCCATATAGAAAAAAGGCAACTATGACTGAAAAAGTTGTTAGAAGGCTTCTAACTTTTTTTCTAAAAACTCCTGCTTTAACTAGGACCCAATACACAATTAAGCTATTAGTTTACCTTTATCAAGATGGAGAGATCTTTTTGCAGATTCTGCTGCAGCAGGATCATGCGTAACCATAAGTATAGTTTTTCCATGATCTTCATTTAGACTCTTTAACAAGTTAAGGATTTCTGTTGCGGTATCTCGATCTAAATCTCCTGTGGGCTCATCACATACCAATATATCAGGATCAGAAACCAAGGCTCGGGCAATTGCTACCCTCTGCTGTTGGCCGCCTGAGAGCTCATTTGGTTTATGACTAGCTCTATCGGATAAGCCCACAATACTTAGGGCTGTTTCGACATGTTTTTTTCTTTGCGAGCTTGATAATTTTGTTAGAAGCAAAGGTAGCTCTATGTTTTTTTGTGCAGAAAGCACAGGAAGCAAATTGTAGAATTGAAAAATAAAACCTACATTACTTGCACGCCAGTTGCTCAGTTGTCTTGAATTCATTTTATCAATCCTCTCTCCATTTATTGATACAGAACCATTAGAGGGTGTATCAAGTCCACCTATGAGATTCAATAGAGTTGATTTACCTGAACCTGAAGGGCCCATTAAAGCTAAATAGTCTTGTTTAGGTATTTCTAGATTTAAATTATCCAGCACAACAAGAGTTTCGCCACCTCTTTTATATTCCTTCGAAAGATTTTTAACGTCTACCAATATTTCTGACATATGACTCCTTACTTAATTACTACCTCTTGGCCATCTTGTAATCCATTATTTGAATTAATAACAACACTATCTCCATTTTTTATGCCATTTATTATTCTTGCATAATTAGCAGAGGTGCTTTCAACCTGGACTTTAGTTTTGACTATAATTCCATTTTTAATTAAAAAGACAAAAGAAGAAGCGCCTTCTTTCATTACCGATGTTGATGGGACAATTACTCCTTCAAGAACAACTGATTTTGTATTAGATTGCTCTTTTAGAAATGAAACTTTTGCACCCATATCAGGCAAAACTCTTTGATCTTTTTCTAATAATCCTATTCTAACTTTGACTGTTGCTTTATTTCTATCTGCAGTAGGAATAATAGCTATTACTTCAGAATTAATATCCCATTCAGGATAAGCATTTAGATTTGTTATAGCTGGTTGACCAGGTTGAACCCTATTTATATAAGATTCATTAACATCAACCTCAACCTCTAAAGAATCCATATCAACAATAGTTCCTATTCCAGTTCTCGTAAAACCACCACCTGCTGAAACAGGAGAAATCATTTCACCTGGTTGAGCAGCTTTATTGATAACAACTCCTGAAAATGGAGCGCGTATCTTCATATCTGAAACTATTTGTTTACTTATGTCTAATCTTGCTTTCAATCCATCTAACTGAGATTCAGCAGCATCAAGAGAGGCTTGACTTGCAAGATTATCTTTTCTAAGTTCGAGGGTTCTATTAAAAACTCTTCTAGCTTCCTGTAGTTGAGTTTCTGCGAACTTAAGCTCTGCTTGCACTGTGCTGTCATCTAATTGGGCAAGGATTTGATCTTTTTCTACAAACATTCCTTCTTCTATATAAACCTCTAAAACTTTACCAGTTATTTTTGAAGAAACAGTTGCCTGCATTCTAGCCGTAACATAACCAGAAGCGTCTAGAACACTAGATGTTGAATTATTTGATTGATTTGCCGATTTCGCTTTATATGCATTAACTTCAATAATTTCATCTTGGGACAAAAATCCGAGTTGGGTGAGTACAAGAAAAAGAATAATAATTGAAACAAGAACAAAACCTGATCTTTTTATAAATGAACTTCCAGGCTCATTATCTTCTGATCTGTCTATTTTAAGATCATTTAAAAGATCTTTTTTTTCATTCATGGGCTTCTCCCTTGGGGTAATTCTACACTAAGGAGCTAAAATTTCACTTTTTACAGCTATAGACTTTTATTCTTATCTAGATTCCATTCAGGAGGGCCAAATACTGATTTTAATTTTTCATTAAAATTTGATGAATTGCTAAAGTCTTTAACTATTTGCAGCCAATTCATGAAAGTTATTTTTACAGGATTGAATGTTTTAACATTATTAGTTATCCCAAATATAACTTTAGAATCTTCTTTAGCAAAAGTTCCAAACAACCTATCCCATATGATAAACATATTGCCATAATTTTTATCAATATATTCAGGATTGGAGCCGTGATGGACTCTATGCGATGAAGGAGTAACAAAAATATACTCAAGTGGACCTAATGTTTTAATTACTTGAGTATGCCCAGTTACTCCCCACATGGTAGCAGCAACACCAGCCAGAGCAGTTATAAAAGGATCAAATCCTATAATTGGAAGAATAAAGAAAAATGGCACTTTAGTTATTGGGCCAAACCAAGCCTGGCGAAGGGCTACAGTAAAATTCATCTCTTCGCTTGAATGATGATTCATATGAACAGCCCACATAAATCTAACCCTATGTGAGAATCTGTGGTACCAATAATATACAAAATCTATACTTATAAATGTAATTACCCAAACAGCTATACTTGGCATTAGATCATTGATAGTTATTATTCTGAAATCATATAAATAAAAGTAAAAAAATAAAATTCCACCCTTTGTAGCAATGTTGACAAAAATGTTCCCTGCCAAAAGACCAAATCCTGCCATGCTGTCATTTAATTTATATAAAGATAGATTATGAGTTTTTGAATAAATAGCTTCAGCAACAATCATACTTAATATGATCGGGAATCCGTATGCATATAAATCTATATCAGTCATAAGCCTAGTATTTTAAACTTTGAAATACAAAATATACATAGGGAATAATTTGAAAGATTGCCCATATAGTAACTGCAGTTTGTTCTATAAAAATTAAATAAAAAAATAAAGCTGAAAGTAATGTAAATATTGACATGCGATTAAAGAATTTTTTAAAAAAGACAAGGTAGCTATCTATTGGAAATTTTTTTCTTTTCTCTTCGCTCATAGTGTTATAGCCTGCAAGCAGATAACGAGCGTTATTCCTATTAATAAAAGAACCAATCGCTAAGTAAAGCAAGCTTACAAGCCCAACAGGCAAGAAAAATTCAAACATATTGGGATATTGTAACTATTTACACAACTTTTTACTCTTCCTTGTAATTTTTCTCAAGAATGTCTTTTTCTTTAAGGGTTTTTGTTAGTTTTTCTACTCGAACAAATGCTATTAGTCCAAAGACAAAACCCAATATTGCAAAAGCTTCCATAATTCAATCCTATATTACTTGTGAGGAGTAACTAAAAACTTAGTCCCTGTAGCTTGTTTACCATAGCTTTGTATTGCTTCGGGCTGAAGCATTTCTTCAAAGGAAACCTCTTGAGTGTAATGACTAGCAAAAGTTGTATTGATTTCTTTAGCAACTCTTTCTCGCATAGCCATAAATCTTTCCATTCCAATCTTCCCAATCATAGGCGTTAAAAGCCATCCTCCAAGTCCCCATGACATTCCATAGGCTCTTTTGAGAATAGTTGGAGAAGGGTCCAGGCCGCCATAAATATATACTTGCTTATAAGTATCAGACCCATATCGACTATACTCTGCAGCAGTTTTATTAGCTGCTATTTCCATAGCTGAAAGAATTTGACCTGCTAATTGACCTTTATTTCCTCCTCCAGTCGCGTCAAAACCAAGAGTAGCTCCTGTTGCTACAATTGCCTCCACGAGGTCATCCATAAAGGTATCTGAGCTCATATTGCAAACATACTCGGCCCCGATATCTTTTAATAATTCAACATGTTCTTCTTTTCTAACAATATTAACCAATGGAACCGAATCATCTTTACAAATTTTTACTAGCATTTGTCCCAGATTAGAGGCAGCTGCAGTATGCACAAGAGCTGTATGATTCTCTAATTTCATTGTTTCTATAAAGCCTAGTGCAGTTAGCGGATTTACAAATGATGATGCAGCATCTCTAGAAGAAGTCCCATCTTCCATAACTAAGCAATTCATTGCTGGCACACATCTATATTCTGAATACATAGCACCTCCAGCAACGCCAACGGTTTTTCCAATTAGATGCTCTGCATTTGCTCCTGCAGTTTCGACAATACCAGCACCTTCATTTCCAACCTGCATTGATTGATCAAGCCTTGGAGTCATAGCTTTCATTAATCCTTTATGAATATCCATACTTGCAACTGTGTCATTTCCAGAGCCTGAAACAGAGAGTGTTGATGGATCAGATGCAAAACTAATTAATAGAGCTAGGTCAGAAGGATTAATAGGTGCTGCTTCAACCTTAATCAGCACCTCGTCTTCTTTTGGTACCGGTTTATCTACTGTTGCAATAGATATATGCAACTTTCCTTCGCTAGTAATCTCAGATCTTATTTCTCTTGAAGTTTCTTTTGTCATTTCTGTCCCCTATTTATGCTATGGAAAAATTATACTCCTTAGAGTTTACTTGAGGTCAAGATTATTTTTTTCCAAATTTGTCAGTTGCTGATATTAATGCATGAGTAATTTCTTTTTCAAAAGCAGTATGTCCAGATGCTGGGGCTATAATCATTTCTGCTTCTGGCCATGCTTGAGATAATTCCCATGCAGTCTTCATTGGACATACAGCATCATATCGCCCCTGAACTATAACCGAAGGTATTGATCGAATTATCTCGATATTTTCAATAAGCTGATTCTCAGTTTTAAACCATCCTTTATTTATAAAATAATGATTTTCTATTAGAGCAAAAGCTAGAGCAAACTCAGGATTTGACATCTCCTCTACAGTTGTTGGGCTATAGGAAAGACTAATAGTTGAAGCCTCCCATTTTGTCCATGCAATTGCTGCAGAAAGTTTCTTTGCTGTGTCATCGCTATTAAATATTCTATGGTATGCACCCATCAAATCATCACGCTCATCTTCATCAATAATGTCTATGAATTCTTGCCAAGCTTCAGGAAATATTCGACTCGATCCATCTTGATAAAACCATTTAAGCTCTTCCTCTCTTAAAAGAAATATACCCCTTAATATTAATTCGCTTACTGAATCTGGATGAGTCTGAGCGTAAGCTAGCGATAAAGTACTGCCCCAAGACCCTCCAAAGACTAACCATTTATTTATATCAAGTTTTTTTCTTAAAAGCTCAATATCAGAAACAAGATCCCAGGTTGTATTATTCTCAAGACATCCATGAGGTTTGCTTCTTCCGCAACCTCTTTGATCAAATACTATTATTCGATAAACATTAGGATTAAAAAATCTTCTAACTTCTTCACTGCCTCCGCCGCCAGGGCCCCCATGAAGAAATACAGCAGGTTTTCCATTTGGATTTCCGCATTGCTCAAAATAAACTTGATGCTCATCAACATTCAGAAATCCTGAATCATAAGGTTTAATTTTAGGATATAAAGTAGATAGATTTTGCATAACTTATTATTAGGTTTATAAGCATGTTCTTCAACTATTTTGAGATTTTATATATCTAATATGTTCAAGTAATATCTCCTTTACGTAATCTAAATTTCTTTCACCTATAACCCAAGAAATTTTTTGTTCAATTTCAACTATATCCTCAAGTCTTTTATTCCTCTCATTTTTTCCATTCTGAGTAATTATTACTTTTCGGTCTTTTTTATTGTTTTTATCGATTACTAATTCTAAATACCCCTTATCCTTGAGTTTATGAATAGTCTTATGAACTGCTTGGCGAGAAATCTGTAAAACTCTAGCAAGCTCTGCAATAGATTTTTGTTTACCTTTAAGACCATCAAGCACCTTAATTTCAGCAATTGAGAATTCATGCTTATAAGTTTTATTTAATTTATGTATCTCAGACTCCATCCATTGGGATGTTTTTGTTAATAATCTTAAAAGATTAGATTCAAGGAAATTTTCATCAGAATTATTGTCAATCACATTGACATTATATCAGAAAATACCTGTTTAACAGGCCATAAATATGTAAAAACCTATGCTTATTAGTTATTATTTTGTTCTTTGATTAATAAATGATGGTGCCCAGAGGTGGGATCGAACCACCGACACAAGGATTTTCAGTCCTTTGCTCTACCAACTGAGCTATCTGGGCTTAAAGTGAATTGTGGATTATAGGCAAGTTTATGTATATTGTCATTAGGTTCTTGGAGCCCATAGTTTATTTATCAAAGAACAAAAAAATTAATCTAATGGTTTAAACCCAGCTGGCTTTTCATAATCTTCATTATTAAAGAAATTTTCCATTTGATCTAAAAGCCACATTCTATTTTCAGGATTAGACATATCTAGATGCTTTTCATTTATTAAGGTTGTTTGATGTGACTTCCATTCATCCCAAGCTTTCCTAGAAACAGTATCCATTAACTCTTGACCCCTAGCTCCTGGCATTGGGGGCATCTCCAGGGCTGGGAGGTTTTCTTGATATTTTTTACAGAACACTGTCTTTGTCATAATGTTGAGATAATCTTTTTAATAGGAGCAGGCATACCAAAAGAATCAATTTGTGTTTTCTTTATCCAGCAATGCTCGGCATTTGTTTTTACTTTAAAAATATTATTATAGCTCAATAGACTTATATTCAGATTTAGATCTAGATGGGTTAGTTTATGATGCACATTAACATTATGCTGTTTTATTGATTTTGAATTATATATATTGTGACTCTTTGGATCATCTGAAGGCAGCCACAAACCCTCCCAAAAAGTTTCCTGATTTCTTTTAAATAATAGTATGTGCTTATTTGTATAAGCAAGAGTAAAGTCTAATTCTCGAATAGGCTTAATTTTGATAACTTTAGATATTTTTTTAGGAGCTTTTACATTATAAGAAGATGCACATATTTCATTTAATGGACATTGGAGACAATCAGGATCTTTAGTTGTGCAAATTGTTGCTCCAAGATCCATGATTCCTTGTGTATATTCAAATATATCTGATTTTGGGGTTACATTACTGGAAATTTCCCATAATTTTTTATCTCTCTTTGATAAAGAGGTTTCTTTAACTTTTGCAAATCTAGATAAAACTCTTTTTACATTAGCATCAAGAATTGGATAAGATTTTTTATAGGCAATGGACATTATTGCACCAGCAGTTGATTCACCAATACCAGGTAATAATTTTAGCTCTTCAAAGTCTTTTGGAAATTTGCCATTTAGCTCTAATCTAATTTTTTCTTTTGCCTTAAATATATTCTTCGCTCTTCTATAAAAACCAAGACCTGACCATAGTGCTATGATTTCATCTTCGGTAGCTACCATTAAGCTATCCAATGTAGGAAACTTGTGTAGAAATCTTTTGTAATATGGAATTACAGTTTTGACTTGAGTTTGTTGCAGC
The DNA here is from genome assembly GCA_902557645.1 of uncultured SAR86 cluster bacterium. Taxonomy (GTDB): domain Bacteria; phylum Pseudomonadota; class Gammaproteobacteria; order Magnimaribacterales; family D2472; genus MED-G78. The sequence continues at coordinate 17,739 of CACEAP010000002.1, read as the reverse complement.
ATGATCTCAGAAATCCATACTCTGTATGGCGATATATTATTTCGCCAGGGTAAATCTTGCCTACCTGCATGCAAATACCAATCAACAATATAATTGGCAATGTCTATATTATTTTTTTGGAGATTAATCATTCATATAGATTTTGCTTTAATGCAACAGAGCCATCTTCAGCAAATTGATAATGTATAGGAGCTCCAGTAGGTATCTCTAACTTAACGATATTTTCTTCAGATATTTTATCTAGTTGCATAATTAATGCCCTTAATGAATTCCCATGGGCTGCTACAAGTATATTGTCCCCATTAAATATCATAGGCATAACTAATTCATTGAAGTAGGGCAGCACTCTTTCAGCAGTATTCTTAAGACTTTCTCCATCTGGTGGAGGCGTATCATAGGATCTTCTCCATATATGAACTTGCTCATTACCCCATTTTTCTCTTGCATCGTCCTTATTGAGGCCTGATAGGCTTCCATAATCTCTTTCGTTAAGTGCTTGGTCCTTTATAACAGGAATTTCTACTTGGCCGATCCCTTTTAAAATTATTTCACCAGTTAATTGAGCCCTTTTTAGCGCTGATGTAAACATAGACGTAAAAATTATTTCAGTAGCCTTTATAAGCTCTCCAGCTTTTTTTGCTTCTTCATATCCTAGCTCAGTTAATCCTGGGTCCTTCCAACCAGTAAAAAGATTTTTTTCATTCCATTCACTTTGCCCATGCCTCACTAAAACAAGATTACTTTTTAAGCCCATTTCTTTACTCCATTAAACACAAGTGACTTATTTTAAGAGATAATAACACTATGTTCGAATTCAATTTATTCTTAATAGACAATTGGTATCTATCATTTCCACTTTTTTTAACCATTATCTTATGGTCTCGCTATGAAATGAATAGAGGTGGAAGTAAAATTTCTTGTGCAGACTTAACTAGATTAACCAATAAAAGCTCAGCAACAGTTATTGATTTAAGGACTTCAGAAGAATTTGAAGTCGGTCATATAGCTAATTCTATTAATATGCCTCTTGATAATTTTGATAATCATTCTCATCAAATATCATCTGACTTAACTCAACCAATTATTTTAGTTTGTGCAATGGGGAGACAATCAGCAAATATCGGAGAAAAGTTGAAGAATATGAAGTATACAAACATAAATATTCTAACTGGTGGCGTTATGACTTGGCAGCAAGAAGGCCTACCTTTAATTACAAAATAACTACAGCCCTAATTCTTTAATCTTTTTGCTAAGAGTGTTTCTTCCCCAGCCCAATAAAACAGCTGCATCATTTTTACGACCATTTGTTTTTTCTAAAGCTGTTTTTATTAACATTTTATCTAATTTAGGCCCAACTATATCTAATAAATTTGAGTCCTTGCTATTAGATAAATTCTTTAACCATATAGAAAATCCTTTTTCCCAATCAGTTGGAAGATCATCTTCAAGATTATCAAAATCTTTAATTTCATTTGGTAAGTCTTCAACTTTTATATTCTGAGTTGGAGACATAAGTGTTAACCAGTAACAAATATTTTCTAATTGCCTTACATTGCCTGGCCAATTATATTTCTCCAAAACTTCTAATGCTTCTTTGCTGAGCACTCTTAATTCTTCACCTAGGGAGTCTGAATGCATCTTTAGAAATGCTGTAGCTAGTAATTTTATGTCATCAATTCTTTCTTTGAGTTTTGGAACCTCAATTCTAATGACATTTAATCTATAGAAAAGATCCTCTCTAAATTTAGATAAGCTTACTAAACTATGAAGGTCTTGGTGTGTTGCTGCCAAGATTCTCACATCTACTTTAATGGGTTTATCACCACCTACTCTATAAAACTCTTTATTAGATAAGACTCTTAATAATCTTGTTTGACATTCTAAGGGCATATCTCCAATTTCATCTAGAAATAATGTTCCACCATTTGCTTGCTCAAACCTACCAATTCTTTTTTCAACTGCTCCTGTGAAAGCGCCTTTTTCATGGCCAAATAATTCTGATTCAATTAGTTCTTTTGGGATATCTGCCATATTAAGAGCAACGAATGGCATGTCATGTCTTGGGCTATTTTTATGTAGTGATTTGGCTATAAGCTCCTTACCTGTTCCAGACTCTCCTTGGATTAGAACAGTAGCATTTGTATTTGATAACTTTCCTATAGCTCTAAAAACTAACTGCATAGAATTAGCATTTCCAATAATTTCAGAAGAAGGCTTGCCTTTTAAGCCTTTAGTTTTTGGCTTACCTTCAAGAGCTCTATTTATAATATCTGTTGCTTCATTTAAATCAAAAGGTTTAGGCATATATTCAAATGCTCCACCTCCATAAGAATCAATTGCAGCTTGCATATCAGTAAATGCAGTCATAACTATTACAGGGATATCTTCGTAATTATCATTAAAATGTTTTAAAAGGTCATATCCATGAGTTCCGGGCATTTTAATATCTGTTATAACTAGGTCAGGTTGAGATGTATTTAGATTATCTATAAGACTATCAGCATCAGGAAATATAGTAGTTTCAAACCCAGCAGTATTTAGGCTTTCTTCTAAGATTGTTCGAATGGCTGCATCATCATCAGCTACCCATATCTTATGCATTCGCTACCCCCTTTAATTGAACAATTGGCAGTGGTAATAAAATAGAGAAAACTGTGTTACCGGGCTTGCTTGAGAATGCTATTGAGCCACCATGAATCCTTATTATATCTTGAGCAATTGATAGACCTAACCCAGATCCATCATCTTTTGTGGACATCATTGGAAAAAAAACTTGTTCTTGGATTTCATCAGGTATACCAGGACCTGTATCACTTATGTCAATTTGACATATAGTTGAGAAGACTTTCCCGTTTATAGGTCTACTGTATCCTACTCTTGAAGAGATAGTTATAGAAGCTTCATTATTATTAATATCTATAGCTTGTATAGCATTTTTTACTATATTTAATATTGCATGAATAAATAAATTTTCATCTCCATTAATATCTGGAATGCTAGGATCATAGTCTCTTAATAGATTTGCATTTGATATTCCTTCTGCTAATGCAAGGGAGTGTACTCTTTCAAGAGCAGAGTGAATATTAAATGGTTCCATGTTTGGTTTTTGTGGAGGCGTTAATATTTTAGATACAATTGAATTTAATCTTTCAGTCTCTTCAATAATAATTTTAAGAAATTTTTCTGAGAAATCATCTTTTGCTTTTGAGCTGAGTATTTGCGCACTCCCTTTAATACCAGCTAATGGATTCTTTACTTCGTGGGCAAGAGTGCGTGCAAGGTTTGCTGCTATTCTTTGCGAGGAAGCTGATTTTGAGGAGTCAATAATTTTATTTAAATTATCAACACTCATTACCTCTACGATAATTAGACTGTCCTTTGGCGAGTAAGAAACTGTAAGATCTACTTCACGTGAATCTTCTTTGTTAGCCTTTAACTCAAAATCTCTTTTGGTAATTGATTTTCGATCATCAATAGCCATATTAATAATTCTTCGTATCTCTTCTTCAGTATCAGGAGATAACATTGCTGAAAAAGAAGAAAGATCATTTGAATCCTTACTCCAACCATTTGCCTGAGCAGAATCGTTAATCCATAACACTTTTTTAGATTCATCTAATACTATAATTTCAGTAGTTAAATGATTTAGTAATGATATATCTAACTTTTCTAAATCAACCATGGAGTAGATACGACTCCTCTTTCGAGGAGTCGATAATTTGGATTTTTATTTTGTTAATGTCCCTACGATATGAGCAATAATTTTATATGGATCAGCATTTGAAGCAGGTCTTCTATCTTCTAAGTAGCCATTCCAGTCATGCTCAACTGTGTATACTGGAATTCTAATACTCGCACCTCTGTCACTAACTCCGTATGAGAAAGTATCAATGCTTTGAGTTTCATGTAAACCAGTTAACCTCATATCATTATCAGAACCATAGGCTGCAATACCTTCTTCATGCACTTCACCTAATTTGTCACACATTGATGAAAATAACTCTTCTGAACCTGCAGTTCTCATAGCCTCATTTGAGAAATTACAATGCATACCAGAACCATTCCAGTCACCAGTCTTTGGTTTTGGATGAATATTCACACCAACTCCAAATTCTTCAGCAATCTTATAAAGCAAGTATCTGCTTATCCAAAGGTCATCTGCAGCTTTAATACCTTTTCCAAAGCATTGATATTCCCATTGTCCTAATGCTACTTCAGCATTTGTACCTGTAAGTTCAATACCCATATCGAGGCATGCCGCTAAATGGACATCTGAGATTTCTCTACCAACAACATTACTGGCTCCAACTCCACAATAGTAATCACCTTGTTCTCTAGGCTCTCCATCTTCCCAGCCTAAAGGCTCTCCTGTTTGAGGGTCAGTAAAAAAGAACTCCTGCTCGAAACCAAACCACCATTCATCAGTAACAACTTCTTCAGCTGCTGCTCTAAAATTTGATGGGTGAGTAGTATGATCAGCAGCTTGAACTTGCGTCATTACTAAATCATGACCATTCTTATTTACATATGTTTGGACTGGAAGCAATAAGCAATCTGAACTTCCGCCTTCTGCTTGTTGAGTTGATGATCCATCAAAAGACCATTCAGGTGGTGTATCAGCTTTAGTTGCTTTTACTTTACTTCGCATTGATGGTTCTGGTTTATAACCATCTAACCAAACATATTCATATGTTTTAAATTCTGACATTTTTTCTCCTAAAATTAGTTAACTAACATATAGCATGCAATAACAGTGCCACAATTATATTAAAAAAAGTACTTTTTTAGTGCATTTTAAGTATTATTATAGTGCATTAATTAATTTATGCACCTATATTGCGCATATGCTATATTTTAATGAATTTCTTTATAATTTCCAGTTTTTCTTTAAAGCGACTATAAGAGTGATCTCCACCAAAGCTTATATCTTGATATGATGCTTTATAAAATCTAACTGCATCAAGATAATTCAGGACCTCATCATCGGATTCACATAATAAAAGATAATTCTTTGGATTCTTAATAGAATCAACCTCTAAAGCTTTAATAGCATCAATATCATCTATAGTAAGTTCAAATTTATTACCATTTGCATAATTTTCATTATCACCTAAATATATCTTTAAACCATCTGAAGGATTAATTGCAGGATTTATAACAACCGCTTTTGATTTAAAACATTCTGCGTAATGAGTTGCAAAAAATCCACCAAGAGAGCTTCCCATAAATACCATTTCATTAGCATTTGATTCTTCTATTAATTTATTAAGTTGAGGTATTGCTTCTGTAAATTTATCAGCAATATTAGGTATGTATAGTTTTATATTTTTGTGATTCTTAACTATATATTCTTTAAATATTTGAGCTTTAGTTGAATCTGAAGAAGACATAAATCCATGGAAATAAAATATCGATTTAATCATCAAATATTTTTTCTATAGCGGACTTAGGAGCTATTCCCGAAATAAAAATACTTTCCAACCATTCTGTAAGAAATCTGTTTTGTTGATCTTTTTCATCTTTGGACTGTATAGAAGATTTTTTGAAAAAGAATGGTAATGGTTTCTCGCTTTGGTATGAAGCAACCTCTGCCAAACCAGCATCTATAAAAACGTTTATTCTTATAACAAAATCATTCAGAGATGATGATATATCATTTTGTTTTGCTTCAATTACCAAGGTATGTTTTGTTCTTTCAAGAATTAGAAAAGAAATATATTGAATATCAAGATCATTTAAATGCAATTCAAATTTATATCTATCATTTAAAAAATTTATTAATAAATTTTCTAATCTTAAATAATTAGCTTCACATATTGCTATATGGTGTGCGGTCTTAGAATGCCTATTCCTCATAATACGATTCTATATTCTTTCTTAATAGGAGTATATTCTTCACATGATTTTTTGTATTGCAGGATTCCATGCTTTTCTTTATTGCAAAATATTTTTACAGCCTCTCTTAAATCATTTCTTAAAAAATAATGAAGAGATGAGGTTATTTCTGGCTCAAAACCTCTTCTGATTTTATGTTCACCTTGAACCCCTGGGTCAAAAAATTTTAGTTTATTGTTTATACAGTATTCTATGCCTTGGTAATAGCATGTTTCAAAATGAAGAGAATCAATCTTTTTTATACTGCCCCAATGACGACCATAGAGGGTGTCCTCATTTTTAAAACACAAGGAACCACCTATAACTTCATGATTTTGAAGTGCAAAAAATAATATAGGCTGGCATGAGCTAGAATCTTGCGTTAAGAGATCAAAAAATTCTCTTTCAAGATATGGCTTCTGCCATCTATCAAGATAGGTTTGACAATAAAGTTCATAGAAGATACTCCAATCTGCATATGTTATATCTTTACTTTCAATGATTTGAAAACTAACTTTTGCATCTGAGCATTTCTTTCTCTCAGCTTTTATAGTTTTTCTCTGTCTGGCTGTAAATATTTGTAAGAAACTATCAAAATTTTTAAAGTTTCTATTTTTCCATATAAATTTGCATCCAAATCTCTCAATAAAATTGTAATCACTCAATATTTTAGAGGTAGCTTCATTTGGAAATAAAACATGCCAACTTTCTATTGCCTCTAGCGCCATATAATCTTGTATGTTTTTTATAATTCGGTCCTTAATACCTTTATTTTTTCCTAAAATTTTTTCACTTGCACATGGAGTAAAGGGTATTGCACTTAATAATTTTGGATAATACCGCCTACCAGCTTGCTCTAATGCATGCGACCAAGAGTGATCAAAAACAAATTCACCTGCGCTATTATATTTTTTATATAAAGGCATAAAACCATTTAAGTTTCCATTTTCTTCATTCACAAAATGAAGTGGCTCCCATCCATTATCAATAGAGACTGATTTACTTTTTTCTAGAGCATATAAAAAATCATATTGCATAAAAGGCGATTCAATTTCTGAATCTAAGTTTTGATAATTTTCTTTAGATATTTCTCCAAATGATTGTTTAATTAAAACACTCATCAAAAAAGTAAAGGAAGAATATAAATCTCTACGATCATAAGCATCAAAATTGCCAGCCCAGTATAATTATTACTCTTAAAGGCCAGAAGAAAATTTTTGTTTTCTATTAAATTATTTTGATATTGATTAGAAATATAAAGCACCAACAAAAGACCTATAGACCAGACTAATGAAAAGGATTCTATTGCCCCAAACAATAATAAAAGTAATATAGAGACGGTTCGATAATTTTTAATATTATCTTTTGATTTGTTGCCCCACATTAGTGCAGTAGAATTTACTCCAATTTTAATATCGTCTTTAGCATCTCCTAAAGCATAGATAGTATCGTAAGAGATTATCCAACAAGCATTCCATAGAAATAAGAGTAGTATTGAAGTTAAGTTTTCATAATTTAATTGACCTAAGATAGAAAAAACAATTGGTACTGATGCGCCAAAAGTTAATGCTAAGAAGAATTGCGGACCTAAAATAAATCTTTTAGATAGAGGATAAAAAATAATCATGATAGCGGTAAACAGACCAATTAAAATAGTTTGGTGATTTGTTTGTAGCAAAAGAAGAAAAGAAAATACTCCCAGAATCAAAAAAAGTAAAAGCGCTTCATTTAAACTCATATCACCAGTTGCAAGAGGTCTATCGTTGGTTCTTTCTACATCTTTATCAAATTTACGATCAAAAATATCATTAATCACACAACCAGTTGATCTGACTAAAACAGAGCCAATAATAATTATTGCAAAAGATTTATAGAGGAAAATATTTAAAGATTGAAGAGTCATTATTTCCGTGTTTGCCAATAATTGACTTGCAAATATAAAAGCAATTAGGGAAGGGTAAACCAATAAATAAATACCTATAGGCCTATTAAGTCTAGTTATAGCAATAATAGATTTTAGCTTATTCATTTAATTAGAAATACTTCCATAACTGAAAAGGGTTGATTTTTGACGGTATATTTAATTTTTCTTCCCCAAAAAGAATTATTATCAAAAATAAACTGAGCGTAAACTACGTCTTTTTTTGTGAAGATATTTTTTTCAAATAAAATATCCCCAAGTGGCTTATTACCAATTTTTCCAAGTTCAGCCAGGCCTTTATCTATTGTGGTATCTGGTATTAGAGTTTGAGCATATACCAAAGGCCTATCATTGCCTAATAAGATAACCTCTCTAACTCTTATCTCATTAGAATTAGTATTAAGAAATTTTTTATCAGCATCAATGACTTCAGTAACCTCATCTTGAATTAATTCAAGCTTAAATTCATATGATGATTTTATTCTTTTTGTTATCGGACCATCTTCAAGCAGCCAGGATTTAATTATGCTGCTATTTAATTTATTTTTGATATTATCAAATAAATCCCAAGATGATATTTGTTGTAGCTTCATTAATTAATATAGGTAAATCTGATATTATACGCGGAAGTTTTTTTATATTTAGACTAGCTATAAATTTTTATAAGAGTATTTTATGGATTTTAAAAAATGGGAATGTATCGTATGTGGTCTAATATACGATGAAGAATTAGGTTGGCCTGATGACGGTATAGAACCAGGAACAGCTTGGGAAGATGTTCCTGAAGATTGGCTGTGTCCAGAATGTGGTGTTGGAAAGGAAGATTTTGACATGGTAGAGATCTAATGCTCGAAACGCCTAAAAATCTAACAAGAAATATTTTACTCGGAATGTTTCTTGGTTTTGTTTTAGGCTCAATTGCATATTATTTAGATATTATCCCAAGTTCTATTGAAAATTTCATTCAGGTTTATATTTTTAATCTTGGCGGATCAATCTTTATAAATCTTCTTAAAATGTTGATAGTGCCATTGGTCTTCTTTTCGCTCGTATCTGGCATTTCTTCACTAAGCAGCTTGACCAGTCTTGGTAATATTACAATCAAAACAATAAGTCTGTATCTTGGGACTACTGCTATAGCAGTAAGCATCTCGCTATTGGTTGCTTCAATATTTAAACCAGGGGCAGGCTATTCTTCAAATATCGCTGCACCAGAAAAATTACCAGAAGGCCAAAGCGTTTATTCAACAATTTTAGATATTTTTCCATCTAACATAATTGAAGCAATGGCAAATAATCAAATGCTTGCAATTGTATTTTTTAGTATCTTATTTGGATTAGCTTTAAATAAAACTAATCATCTAACTGGTAATCTTAGCGAATCTTTTGAAAGATTGAATACAGTATTTATGCAATTAGTTTTAATGATAATGTCCTATGCTCCAATAGGAGTTTTTTGTTTAATTGGTAAATTTGTAATTACAGATGGCCTAGATATTTTTCAAGAAGCTGTCATGTATGTTGTTTTACTTATCTCAGTTCTAATTTTTCATGCAATAGTTACGTATTCAATTTTTCTCAAAATATTTACTAACTTGAGCCCCATTGTCTTCTTTAAGAAAATTAAAGAGACAGCAATTTTTGCTTTTTCAACATCATCAAGTGCTGCAACTATTCCAGTAACTCTTAAAACCGTTACCACTGATCTTGGAGTAAATAAAAATATAGGCTCATTTGTTATACCTGTTGGAGCTACCATTAATATGGATGGAACAGCAATTATGCAAGGCATGGCTACAGTTTTTATTGCACAGATGTCCGGGATCGATTTATCAATCTTTCAATATGTTCAAGTTGTTTTACTAGCAGTAGTTGCATCTATAGGTGCAGCTGCAGTTCCTTCGGCTGGAACAATTACGCTTGTAATAATACTTCAGCAATTTGGATTGCCTCTTGAAGCAATTGGTATCATTTTGGCTGTTGATAGAATTCTGGATATGATCAGAACTTCTGTAAATGTTACGGGGGATGCTACGGTGGCGTGTATCGTTGCACAATCAGAAGAGATGCTAGATAAAACAGTATTCGATAATTAGTTAAAAATAAGTCTTTTTATAGATTTATTTGATAGAATGCATTTTTAAAAAAACGGGGGTTCGTATGAACATAGCACTATTTCCACCACTATTAGGCCTTATTGGCATGATTGCAGCATTCGTTGTGTACATGCTTGTTATGAAATATCCTGATGGAGAAGATAAAGTTAAAAAAATTGGCGATCAAATTCATGCTGGCGCTCTAGCTTTTATGAAAACAGAGTATAAATATTTATTAGTATTTATTGCGGTTCTTGTAGTTTTAGCTCAAATGTTTCTTGGTACAGAAACTGCTATTGCAGTTGTGGTAGGTGCGGCATGCTCATCGTTGGCTGGTTTTATCGGAATGTATGCAGCCACTAAGGCAAATGTTAGAACAGCAACTGCAGCGCAAAAAGATGGTGCAGCAGCAGCTCTTTCAGTTTCTTTCTACGGAGGATCTGTGATGGGCCTTTGTGTAGCCTCGCTAGGTTTAATTGGTTTAGGTGGTTTATATTATTTTTATGCAGCTGATGGTGGTACGCATGTTCATGCCCTTGAAGGTTTTGGAATGGGAGCATCAGTTGTAGCTTTATTTTCAAGAGTTGGAGGAGGCATCTTTACAAAAAGTGCTGATGTTGGAGCTGATTTAGTTGGAAAGATTGAAGCTGGTATACCAGAAGATGATCCAAGAAATCCAGGGGTTATTGCCGACAATGTTGGAGATAATGTGGGCGACGTTGCTGGAATGGGATCTGATATTTTTGAATCCTACTGCGGATCAATGATTGCCTCTATTGCTATTGCATACACCATGAAAGACTCAGGTTTAATGTTTCTCCCTTTAGGTCTTGCTGCAACTGGTTTAGTTGCTTCAATATTAGGAATTTTTATAGTCAAATTAAGATCTGCTAAAGAGCCAGCCAGCGCTTTAAGATCAGGTACTTTGCTTGCACCAGCAATATTTATTGTGATGGCATATTTTTTAATGAACAGTATGGGGGATATACCAATGGCTGTATTATGGTGCGTAATCTCAGGTGCCGTTGGTGGAGTTCTTATTGGATTAATAACTGAATACTATACAGGCAGCGCTCCTGTTAAAAAGATCGCTGAATCTGGTGAAACAGGTTCTGCAACAGTTATGATTTCTGGACTTTCAGTTGGAATGCAATCTGTAGTAATCCCTATTTTAATTTTAGCCACAATAATTCTTGTTTCTACCTCATTAGCAAGTGGAGCTGGGGTTGTTGGTGTTTATGGGGTAGGTATAGCAGCTGTTGGAATGCTTTCTACTGTTGGAATTACTATGGCAATTGATGCATATGGTCCTGTAGCAGATAATGCTGGAGGTATTGCAGAAATGTCTGGAATGGGCAAAGAAGTAAGAGACATAACAGATTCATTAGATGAGCTAGGTAATACTACTGCAGCAATCGGTAAAGGGTTTGCTATTGGAGCTGCAGCTTTAGCCGCCTTAGCAATTATTTCAGCATATTCTGCTCAAGTTGCATTTGCATATGGCGATGCTTTTGCTCTGTCATTAACTGATCCAATGGTTCTTGTAGGAATGTTTATAGGTATATGTATTCCATTTTTAATATCATCTATAACTATGACGGCTGTAGGAGATGCAGCATTCGAAATGATTAATGAAATCAGAAGACAATTTAAAGAGATTTCAGGTTTAATGGAAGGCACTGCTGATCCTGATTCTGAAAAATGTGTTGAAATTGCTACAAAAGCAGCGCTTAAAAAAATGATGTTGCCTGGAATTATAGCGGTAGCTATGCCGGCAGTAGTTGGCTTCGGTTTAGGCGCTATAGCACTTGGTGGCATGTTGGCTGGAGGTTTATTAGGTTGTGTGGCTTTAGCTCTATTTATGGCAAATGCAGGCGGCGCATGGGATAACGCAAAGAAATATGTAGAGAAAGGTAACTTAGGCGGCAAAGGTTCAGATACTCATTCAGCAGTAGTTGTTGGAGATACGGTAGGAGACCCTTTTAAAGACACTTCAGGACCATCAATGAACATTTTAATTAATGTTATGGCTATGGTAAGTCTTGTAATTTCTTCACTGCTTCCACTTAACGGAATATTATTTTAAGCATCTGCAAATTCAATTGATCCAGAGAGCCATCTCTGGATCAATTTATCAGAATTTGTTTTATCATCTTTATAAATTTTCTCGGCAATTTCTTTGGTTTCCTCGAGATATGCACTATCTCGCATAAGATCAGTATACTTAAATGGAATTACTCCAGTCTGTTGCGACCCCATAATTTCACCAGGACCTCGTATTAGTAAATCTTTTTCGGCAATATAAAAACCATCTGTAGAATTTTTAAGTATATCCATCCTCTGATATGCAATATCGCCTATTGAGTCATTGTGAAGCAAGATGCAGTGACTTTGCTTACTGCCTCTTCCGATTCTTCCTCTAAGTTGATGAAGCTGAGCTAGACCAAATCTCTCAGCATTTTCAATAATCATGATATCAGCATTAGGTACATCGACTCCTACTTCTATAACAGTTGTTGATACCAAAACTTGCACCTTGCCATTTTTAAAATTATCAATGGTTTCAAGTTTTTCCTCAGCTTTCATTTTGCCATGCAGGAAGCTACATTTAATCGATGGAATGCTCTTTGTAATTTGCTCATATGTTTGCTCAACTGGATTAGCATTCATTAATTCAGATTCTTCTATAAGTGCACAAACCCAATAAACTTGGCTTCCCGCAGAGCAAGCTTTTTCAATCCTATCAATTAACTGGTCTTTCTTGTTAAGACTTAAGGTTGAAGTTTGTATTGGAAGTCTGCCGGGAGGTAATTCATCTATAATTGATATATCCATATTTGCATATACACTCATTGCCATTGTTCTAGGTATTGGTGTTGCAGTTAGTGTAAGTTGGTGAGGCAGTAGGGCAGTTTCAATATTTTTTGATCTTAAAGATAGTCTTTGATTAACTCCAAATCTGTGCTGTTCATCAATAACAATTAAACCTAAAAGTAAAAAACTTACATCATCTTGGAATAAAGCATGCGTCCCAATTACTAATTTGATAGATCCAGATTTGAGACCATTTTTAATTTTTACTTTTTCTTTGGCTTTAGTTACACCAGTTAATAATGCTATGGACTCCTTATAGTCCGGAAAATAGTTTTGCAGATTTATGAAATGCTGCTCGGCTAATAAGGTAGTTGGAGCCATAAAAGCAACTTGAGAATTATTATCTATAGACTGAGCTGCAGCAATAGCTGCCACAATAGTCTTACCAGAACCAACATCACCTTGAACTAGTCTCATCATAGGAGCAGTCCTACTAATATCATTTTTTATCTCCTCAACAACTTTCTGTTGAGCCTTAGTAAGGCTATAAGGAAAATTATTTAGAACACTGTCATACCAACCTCTCTGGCAATCAAGAGCTGGTGATTTAAGATGAGCTTGCCTATCTTTTAATGAAGCCATTCCAACTTGAAAGGCTATCATTTCCTCTTTGATTAACCTTTGTCTAGCTGGATGATGTCCTCCAGGGGCAATATCATCAATAGCGATACTTTGATCAGGGAAATGTATATGACCAAGAGCGTTAATCAAAGATAGTTTTGAAACAAGCCCATATTTTTTCAAATCAATCTCATTATTATGATCATACTTTTTAATTGCAATCTTAATAAATTTTCTAAGCTGATTTTGACTTAACCCTTTAGTAGTTCTGTAAACCGCAGTTAAAGATTGTTCTGTTGGTAGATTAGGATTATCTATAATCTCGTATTCAGGATGTATCATTTCTAATCCATAGTTACCTATTCTTAATACACCGTACAATCTTATAATTTTATTAGCTTTAAATTGTTTTGCTTGACCAGGATTAAAATAAAAAAATCTTATTAAAATAGATCTAGAAGGATCTGCAGCTTTGATAATCATCATTTTCCTTGGTCGATATAAGACTTGGCAACTTGATACCTTACATTCAATAAAAATTTCATTACCTATCTCAGCATTACTTAACTGAATAAGTTTTGTTCTATTTTGATAATTAATAGGCAAGTGAAAACAAAGGTCATTACTATTAAAAATACCAATACTATTAAGTTTATTTTTTAAAGAGGGCCCAATGCCAGGAATATTTTCTAAATCAAAATTAGCCACGATTAGATATTACTTTTAATATAGACATTTGTTAAATTAAATTATGAAAAAGAATATATTAATTATTGGTTTTGGTGATCTAGCGCAAAGACTAGAAGCACAGCTTTTAGACAAGGATGTAGCTATCTATGGATTAACTAGGTCACCTAAAAAATATAAAGGCACTAAATTAATAGAGTGGGATTGGTTAAATCAGGAACCATTCAAAGCTCCAGAGAAAAAATTTGATTCGGTTATTTTTTTTCCAAAGCCAACCGATTTTTCTGAGAATGGCTATAAGTTAGGTTTTATCGAACCTCTTAAAACCATCAATAAATCTTTGGAAGATATTGAATTTAAATCCTTCATAGGGATTTCTTCAACCCGAGTTTATGGCTCCCATCAAGAAGGGGAGCTGACAGAGTTAAATACTCCTGAGCCTTCAGACTATCGCGGATCCATCATCCTAGAATATGAAAAAAATATCCAATCACTTTTTCAATCCAATTCTTTAATTTTAAGGCTAAGCGGATTGTATGATGATAATACTAATTGGCTAAAAGATTTTGTTGAAAATTTTAATGGCATTAAAAGAGATTTATCCAATAAATATTTAAATAGGTTACATAGAGATGAATGTGCAAGGATTATAGCTTTTGCTTTAAAAGAAGAGCTATATTTAAATAATCACTTATTCAATTGCTCGTCTAGCTCGATAACTTACGAAGAATATTTCATGAATATTATTGGATCTCAAGATTTCAACAAATATTTTAATAATACAAATGACTCGATAAGGAAGATCTCTAGTGAGAGATTAAGAGAATTAGGTTTTGTATTTTAATAAGCAATTTATATAGAACTTCTTTGTTAGAAAAAATACAATGTAGAAATGCTAAATAGTATGACAGGGTATGCTTTGTATAAGCACATTGATAAAACAGGCGAGGTTACTTGTGAGATAAAGTCTGTCAATCATAGGTTTATGGAAATTACTACTAAACCAAATGATCTTAATAGTAAGTTAGATATTTTTATTAGAAGCACTCTTCAAAAGAAGATTCAAAGAGGTGCTTTAGATGTTAGGTTTGGATTTAATCATTCGCCAACATACTCATACTCAATTAATAGTAAATCTATGCAAAACTTACAAAAAGTCCTAAAGGATTTTTCTATTATTAATTCAGACAATATTTCTTTATCCGATATAAGAAATTTTCCAGGGATCTTTGAAACACGTCAAGATAATAAAATATCTGATGTAACCTTAAAGAAAGTTTTTTTGAATGCATATAAGGAATTTAAAGAGAACCGACTCGAAGAAGGTAAGAGAATCCAGGCAGTTTTTGAAAAAAAGATTCAAAAGATGCTGACCACAAAAAAGAAATTATTAAGTGCAATTCCAGCCATTAATAAGAATAGGATTGCAGCATTAAGCGCTAAAGTAAAACAACTCGAAGTTAATTTAGATATTGATAAACTTCACCAAGAGGCAGCAATACTTATTCTTAAGCACGATGTTGCAGAAGAATTAGAACGCATTGAATTTCATCTGATTGCTTTGAGCAAAGAGCTCGCATTAAAGCAAGCCAAAGGAAAGAAAATCGATTTTATTCTTCAAGAGCTATTTAGAGAGACTAGCACTTTATCGGTAAAATTAGATAAACCAACATTAAAAGATTTAGCTTTAGGAATGAAACTAACTGTTGAAGAAATGCGTGAGCAAGCCCAGAATATTGAATAATATGAATAAAGGAGAATTATTTATAATCTCAGCTCCATCAGGGGCAGGAAAGTCATCTTTAATACAAGAAATAATTAAAAGAGGCTCTGCATCCGGCTTTTTAATAGAATTATCTGTATCAGCAACTACTAGATCTCCAAGATCAAATGATATAGAGGGCAAAGATTATTTCTTTATATCACAAGAAAAATTTTCAACATTTGAAGAAGAGGATGCTTTTATCGAATCTGCAATTGTGCACGGAAATAAATATGGAACCCTTAAGGATTATGTAAATTCCAAGTTATCAAAGGGCATTAATTTAATTCTTGATATTGATGTGCAAGGTTTTCATCAAATAAAACGGAAAAATATACTCAATACTTCTATTTTTATAGTACCCCCAAGCATAAAAGATCTTAAAGTAAGATTAGAAAATAGAAATGAAGATGCGCCAGAAGCCATAGATCAAAGATTAAAAAACGCAATTGAAGAGCTTAACAGTGCAAGTGATTATGATTTCAGAGTTTTAAACGATAATTTTGATATGGCAGCAGATGAGTTATACAATTTAATCATAAATAGAAATGTGCAAAATAATGAGGCTAAGCATATTTCTGAAGTTTTAGAAGATTTATTGTCTAATTAGGTATAAAAGCTTTAGAATACGCCCCCAGGAGAAAATTATGGCAAGAATTACAGTAGAAGGTTGTTTAGAAAAAGTTCCAAGTAGATTTGAATTAATCTTACTTGCTGCAGGGCGTGCCAGACAACTTTCAACAACTAGCAGAGAGCCAATGGTGGAGTGGGATAATGATAAACCTACTATCGTTGCACTTAGAGAAATAGAGGAAGGTTTAATTGATAGAGAGACTCTTAATAAAACCCTAGAAGAAGATGTGCTATTAGATGAGTTTGCAGCACCTGAAGAAAAGGACTCAGAAGTAGCTAGGTGATATATAAAGGAGAGCTATTTTGAATGATAGAGTTCTTCCAAATAACTTAATCAATTTTGATAGTCCTGAATCTTTATTAAAATTTCCAAAAGACTTCTATATAGAAGCTAAATCATATCTAAGTAAAAAAGATATTCGATTAATTCGAAAAGCCTATACATTTGCTCATCAAGCTCATGAGGGTCAAAAAAGGAAAGACGGATCAGATTATATTTCCCACCCCACAGCAGTCGCTCAAGTTCTTTTAGAGTTAGGCATGGATGCAGATTCTATATGTGCTGGCTTTATGCATGATGTTTTAGAAGACTGCGATGTTCAAAAAATTAATTTAGAAAAAATATTTAATAAGGATATTGCAAATATAGTTGATGGCGTTAGCAAGCTTGGAAAAATAGAGCTCGAAGATAAAGCTGAAAGGAATGCAAATAACTTTCAAAAGATGGCTTTAGCTATGGCTAATGATGTTCGAGTTATTGTTGTAAAGCTATGTGACAGGCTGCATAACATGAGAACTATTAATCATTTGCCACGATATAAACAAATATATGTATGCAAAGAAACACTTGAGATATTTGGGCCACTAGCACTTCGAATAGGAATGCAAGATGTTAGAGCGGAGCTTGAAGATAGAGCTTTTAAGTGCCTTCATCCATTAAGAGCAAAAATGCTCCAGTCTGCTATAAAAAAATCAAGCGGCGGCCGAAAGAAAATTATTTATAAAATTAGGAAGGAAATTAAAGCTCATTTAAAAAATAATGGCATTTTAAGTACTGTTCAGGGTAGAGAAAAAAATCTTTATAGCATATATAGAAAGATAAAAGTAAAGCATAAACCATTCTCAGAAATTTTAGATGTGTATGCATTTAGAATTATTGTTAATTCTGCTGATGATTGCTATCGTTGCCTAGGCATAATTCATAATTGCTATAAACCAATTGAGCAAAGATTTAAAGACTATATAGCTATTCCTAAATCTAATGGTTATCAGGGACTTCATACAGCATTATTAGCTTTAGACGCCGTTCCAATAGAAGTTCAAGTTCAAAC
>CACEAP010000001.1 GCA_902557645.1 uncultured SAR86 cluster bacterium | reverse complement strand
TGTATCTATGGGAGGTGGTTCCTCTAATAAAGTAAGACTGCATGCTTTAAATTTCTGTTTTGGTGTAATAACTTCGTTTGTTGCTATAGCGCTAGCAATAGTTTTTTTACAAAAAACAGGCAGCATGGTTGGATGGGGATTCCAGCTCCAGTCTCCTCCAGTTGTAGCCTTGCTAGCAATTCTTATGTTTATAATTGGTCTTGTTTTACTGATGGATATAAATATTGGAACCTCAATGACAAGGCTTGGAGCTGTTGGTGCCAATAACACAACATACCTTAGCTCTTTTATGACTGGGGTTCTCGCTGTAATTGTTGCATCCCCTTGCACTGCTCCTTTTATGGGCGCTGCTATTGGATATGCTTTAATTCAACCTTCATCTATAACTGTGCCTATTTTCTTATCATTAGGTATAGGTTTTTCATTGCCTTACTTGATCCTTGCAACATTTCCTAAATTGATAACTAAAATTCCCAAACCTGGTGAATGGATGAACACTTTGAAAGAATTTTTTGCTTTCCCTATGCTTGCTACTGCTCTTTGGTTGCTTTGGGTGTTTAGCATTCAGACGTCTATAGAAATATTAATCTCGTTGCTTATTTGCATGTTAATAATATCTATTTTGTTTTGGTTTGCTGGGAAAGTTAAATCTGAGAATATTCATATAACAACCTTCATATTTGGATTAATAATAGTTTTAATTGAGCTAAATTTTATTAATAAAGAAAATGCAGCTAAAGCTGAAATTGCTAATGATATAGTCTCAGTTGGATGGGATGTTAATACTGAAGATGAATTAAAAAAAATAGATCAAGCATACTTAATTAACTTTACTGCTGCTTGGTGTATTACATGCCAAGCAAATGATAAGCTTGCTCTATCAAGACCAGTAGTTAAAAAATATCTTGCTGAAAATAATATCAAATATATTGTAGCTGATTGGACCAATCGTGATGATAATATTTTAAAAGTTCTTAAAGAGTATGGAAGGACCGGCGTACCTCTTTACCTTTATTGGAAACCTGGTCTTGAGGAAACAGTAATACTTCCCGCAATTCTCACTGAAGATATATTAATAAACTTACTATAAAGCAACTTTAATTTACTTTGATAAAGTAGCAATTTTAATCATCATAAATTAATATACACCAAATAAATTAGTACTTTCAGAGGTAATTTTTATGGGAACATCTCCATTTATTTTATTTGGAACTATACATCTGTTTTCTCTAGCACTTATTTTTGCTATGGTGATTGGTCTTCCATATGCAGTCAATAGGTCAAGTGATAAAACTAAAGATATAGTCACAAAAGTCCTAGCTTTTTTACTGATAGCCCATGCTATTGCCAGTCCCTATAAAGATTTATTTATATTAGAAAATCCATATCATTGGAAGGAAGTCTTACCATTTCATATGTGTGACTTTTCTGAAATAATCCTAGCCTGGTTCCTGCTAGGAGGTCCAAAAATTCTTTTTAATATTGCATATTTTTGGGGTATTGCTGGAGCTACTATGGCGCTTATAACTCCTGATGTAACTGTTGCAATGGATCTTGATTACATTTTCTTTTTTGTGGGCCATGGAATGATAGTTATTGCAGTTTTTTATGCAATTCTTACGCTTGGTAATCTTCCTAATTTTCAAGAAACAAATCAGGTTATTTTAATCACTGTATTTATTCTTTTGCCTATCATATATGTTATTAATCTTCTTTTAGGGGAATTTCCACCATATGGAATTGATCCTGGTGGTGTTACTAATTATTGGTACTTGATGGCAAAACCAGATGGAGATAGTTTATTAAATTTCTTTCCTGAGCCTCCTTATCATATTTTTCCAGCATTATTAATAACAATATGTGTTTTTTATTTAATCTATCTTCCAATTGGGATAAAGAATAAATTAAGTAATAAATAATTAATGTCTCAGGCTCAACTTGATGATATTAAAAATGCATATTATCGTATTAATAAATATCTAAATAGAACTGAGCTTGTATCAAGTGAATTATTAAATAAAGAAATAGGTGCTCAAGTCTATTTAAAACCAGAACAATTGCAAAAAACTGGATCTTTTAAAATTAGAGGTGCTCTTTCAGCAATGACACTTCTTAATAAAAAACAATTACAAAATGGTGTTATAGCTTTCTCATCTGGAAATCATGCTCAGGGTATTGCTTATGCTGCAAAATTATTAAATTCAACTGCAGTTATTGTTATGCCTAAGGATGCACCAAAAATTAAAATTAAAAAAACTAAAGCACTTGGAGCTAGAGTGATTTTTTATGATCGTCAAAAAGATATAAGAGAAGAGATTGGTGAGACAATAGCTTTAAAAGAAAATAGGGTTCTTATAAAACCATTTGATTCAATTCATGTAATTTCTGGGCAAGGGACTGCAGCATTGGAGGTAATAGAGGCTGAAAAAAATAATAAAAAATTTGACGCGGCAATAATCTGTGCAAGTGGTGGCGGCCTTGCAGCAGGCACTAGTATAGTTTTAAAGAATCATAATCCAAAGTGTAAAATTTATACAGCAGAGCCAGCTGCATGGAATGATCATCAGCAATCTTTTGCAGCAAATAAAAGAATTTATATTAAAAATGTTGAGCATGGCATATGCGATGCATTAGAGTCTCCAGTTCCTGGGAAAATAACTTTTGCAATTAATAATAAAAATAAAGTTAAAGGCTTGTCTGTAGATAATAATGAAATTATTAAAGCTATGAGATTTGCATATGAGCAATTTAATTTCATATTAGAGCCTTCAGGAGCAATTGCACTAGCATGCTTGAAATCTGAAAAAATTAAATTTAAAAATAAAAAGATACTGATAATGTTATCAGGTGGAAATATTTCAAAAGATAGATTTTATAAATATATTGCAAGATAAAGGATCTAACTTTGCTATAAACATCAAAATACCCTTAAAATGACATATATTTTTTACAAAATTTATATATGGATAATTTTATTAATTTATTAAGCGAAGTTTGGAATAGAGGATTTTATGGGGTTAATCTTTCAGATATTATTATTTCACTAATAATTCTGCTTACTGCATTCCTTTTAAGAGGTTTTATAATAGCGACGGTCATAAATGCAATCGGAAGGCTTGCCTCAAAAACTGAATCCAAAGTAGATGATGAAATTTTAGCTGCTTTAGAAAAACCACTTGGATTGGTCCCAGTAACTATTGCTTTATATCTTATAACATTAATTCTTCCTCTTTCAGGAGTTGTAGGAGATTCTGCAACAAATATTGTTAAAGCTTTTGTTGTATTCACAATATTTAGCGCCTTAGCAAATAGCATTAAACCTATTTTTGAAGCATTATCAACTAGCTCATGGTTAACAGCATCAATGCAAATGTGGCTAGAGAGAGCTTCTAGAGCAATTGTTTGGATAATTGGGCTTGGAGTTATATTAGATATATTTGGTATTCAAATTGGTCCGTTAGTTGCAGGACTTGGACTTTTTTCAGTAGCAGTTGCTTTGGGAGCGCAAGATTTCTTTAAAAACCTAATTGCTGGGATATTAATTATTGGTGAAAATAGATTTCAACCTGGGGACAGAATCCAAGTTAGCGGTAAACTGCATGGCATTGTTGATACTATAGGCTTTAGGTCTACTGTTATTAGGCAATTTGATACATCACCTATGATTATTCCTAATAAAGATTTATCTGATGTTATGGTTATTAATCATGCAGGAATTATTAACAGAAGACTTAATTGGAAAATTAATCTAATTTATTCTACAACTGTAGAGCAACTTGAATCTATAAGATCTGGTATTAAAGACTATATTGTAAAAAGCAATGATTTTGCCTCAGATGGAGATCTAGATCCTGTTGTGCGAGTTATTGAGCTTGGCTCGAGCTCTATAGATATTATGATAGTTTGTTATTCAGACCCTTGTGGATTTGCTGATTTTTGTAATATTAAAGAATCTTTAATATTTAATATTATGAAGATTGTTGAAAAAAATAATTCTGAATTTGCTTTCCCATCAACATCACTTTATTTAGAGAGCACTCCAGAAGATAAGTAATTCATTATTAGTGATATGAGTGATCAATTTATTCTTTCAGCTACCCTTGTTGCCCTTCTAGGTTTCTTTATCTGGGGTAAATTTAGATATGATGCTATTTCTATAGGTGCCTTAATAGTTCTTGTTATTTTTGGAGTAATACCCTCATCTGATGCATTTTTAGGATTTGCTCATCCTGCTGTCATTACAGTAGCTTTAGTTTTAATAATAAGCCAAGGCTTAAAAAACTCTGGTTTAACTGGCCTTGTAGGTAAAATAATAGGAGGAAGAAAATTTACAGAGCTTCAATTTTTAATCTCTTTACTTTTTATAGCAGCCTTTTTGTCATCTTTTATAAATAATATAGGTGCATTAGCTATTTTACTTCCAATAACACTTAATATTTGTCAAAGGTTAGAATGGCATCCTGCTAAATTTTTAATGCCGCTATCTTTTGCTTGTATTTTAGGTGGTATGAATACAGCAATAGGAACTCCTCCTAATATAATCATATCTGAATATAAAGCATCTATAACATCAAGTGGATTTAATTTTTTTGATTTTTCATATGTTGGTTTAGTTATAACAATATTAAGTCTTATATTTTTATGTATTCTCGGGACAAAACTAATTCAACTCAGGGATTTGAAAGGATCAGGCACAAGCCTTATAAACCTTAAGGGTTACTTATTTGAAGTAAGCGTTAATCCAGAAAGTGAAATTATTGGTAGAACTCTATCAGCTTTTAAAAAATTAGCTGGTGAAGATATAGAAATTATTGGAATAGTTAATGAAAGAGGAGCCGTTAGTAAAGTTAAAAACAATACTAGAATTAAAGCTAATCAAATTTTAGTTATTAAAAGTCCGCCTGAAGATATTGGAGTTATATTAGATAGATTTAATCTAACTATACCGAAAGAGCTTCATTCTTTTGATGATGATGATCTTGAAGAAATTGAAGCTATGATTACACCGGGTTCAAGGCTAATTGGAAGAAAGTATGATTTTTTCTTAAAGCTTGCATATGAAGAGTTGAATCTCCTGGGCTTGTGGAGAAAAGGAGCAAAATATAGAACAAGACTTACCAGAGAAACATTTAAATCAGGTGATGTTCTTTTATTGGGTATAAGAGACCTAGATGAAGAGGATGTAACAAATAAAATAAAACATCTTGGTTTAATGCCATTGAGACAAAGGGAGTTGCAAACAATTCCAAGTAGAAGTCGTCTATTAAAAGGTTTAATTTTTTTTATAACTGCAATTATTTTAGTTGCATTTAATATACTTTCAACAGCGGCAGCATTCTTGTTATGTGTGCTTGGTTTTGCACGTATTAAAATTATTGATAGTAATTTCTATAGAGATGTTGATTGGCCTATTGTTATTATGCTGGCAGCTATGATACCAGTGGGTACAGCATTACAAACAACAGGTTTGACTGACATTATTTCATCAAATATTTCTGCATTTGCTGGAGACTTAAGTCAATTTTGGCTACTTTTTACAATACTTATTGTAACAATGGCTACTACTGACATAATTAATAATGCTGCTACGGCAGTTATTATGGCCCCAATATCTGCAGGCATAGCTTATGAGTTAGGGTATGCAGTAGAGCCATTTTTAATGGTAGTAGCTGTTGGAGCAAGTTGTGCTTTTTTAACTCCAATTGGGCATCAGTGCAATACTGTAGTTATGGGTCCTGGTAATTATAAATTTACAGATTATTGGCGCTTAGGTCTACCTTTAGATATTTTAATAATTATTGTCTCAATTCCAATGATTTTATTTGTTTGGACTTAAGAATAATTTTAGAACCACAAAGATCTTCCATTTAATTCATTAAACCGTTATCTCCTGCATATCAGTTATGTAAATATATCTAAAAATAGTAATATAAATATTATTGATAATTTATTATAAATAATTATAATGATGCAACATATCAATAATAAGGAGAAAATCTTGATAACAGATGTAAAAGAAGCTACTTCAAAAGAAATGCACGATTGGTTAGAAAATGACTACTTTATGGCTATGAAATTTGACCCTCTTGTTTTATTCGTTGTTATTCCAGCAGTTATTCAAGTTGTTGTTTTAGGATTTATGTTAGCATCCATGTACATTAATGGATTATTTTTTGGTTAGGCTCTTAAAATTATTTTTTGGGTTAGGTAAAACAGATCCTGATTTTAAGCCATCCCCTATCAAATTACTTTCTATTGGTATTTTTTTAGGTTTGTTTTTTTTATCAATCGTTACAATTCTAATTGTTATAACTGGAGTTATTTTATGAGCAAATATATCTTACTTTCCCTATTTACTATTAGCATTAATGTCTTCTCTGCAAACTATGAAGTAAAAATGCTAAATCAAGGAGCTGAAGGCGTAATGATTTTTGAGCCAGCAGTCTTAAAAATAAATATTGGTGATACAGTTAATTTTGTCTCGACTGATCCTGCGCATAATTCCGCTTCACTTCCTGGAATGATTCCTCAAGGTGCTCAATCATGGTCAAGTGAGTTAAGTAAAGATATTAGTGTTACCTTTAATCAAGAAGGTATTTATGCTTATCAATGTACTCCGCATGCTGTAATGGCAATGGTTGGTGTAATTCAAGTTGGAGACAGTAAAAATAATCTTGAGAGTGTTAAATCTGCTGCCATACAGATGGAAAGTATGTTTGTTATGAATAAAGAAAGGCTTACAAATTACCTAAATCAACTATAAAAATGGTAGACCCGAATGGACTCGAACCATCGACCTCTGCAATGTCAATGCAGCGCTCTAACCAAAACTGAGCTACGGGTCTATAAATAGAGACTGCATTATACAGATATTTTCTAAGTTTTAATTTAGTATATTTAAAATACTTCTTATGATATAGAATCAGTTAATGTGGTTTGATTTAAAGCATCTCAAAAAAGCTAACTTAGGTTATTTTGCTCATGCTTATAGAGTATCTGTTATAAGTATAAAATTATTATTTATAGGAATTGTTGGGCTTTTGCATGCCATATTACCAATTATATTGACTGAGTCAGTAAGTAAAGGTGTTAAAAAAATTAATGTCGAGATTGGTAAATTCTAATTTAATCAATCTTTCCATTAAGATCATAATCTTTAAAAAACGACCAAACTTCTGCTGTTGCACTCATACTATGGTTATTTATACTTGGCCATGTGTGGCCCATGGTGCTGTGCAATATGAGATTAACACCAACTGTATTTGAACAATTCTGGTATGAATCAAAATATATATAGCTTCCGTCTGATAAATCCGTAATTGAGGATAATGGATCTTCATTACAATTATTATATTCACTCCAATATCCCATAACTTCTGGAATAGTCTTAGACCATGGAGCTCCAGTATAAGGAACAGTAAAATCTTGCAATCCATGAATTTGTAAAATTGAAGTAGCATTAGTAGGACTACAATTATTATATGTTTCAGGTGTCATTGATCCAGTAACTGATGCTACTGCCGCAAAAAGGTTAGTATTACAGGCTAAGTGATAACTCATATATCCACCATTAGACATACCTGTTGAGTAAATGCGTTCATTGTTTATAAAATATTCGTTATCAACTAACTCTATAATAGTTTCAATAAAATCTACATCATTAGCAGTACTTCCTATTGTCCAACCACCAACATTCCAGTGAGTTACTCCATTTAATAAAGAGCCTTGTGGGTATACTATGATATAAGAATCTTCTTCAGCTAAATTTTGAAAGCTTGAATAAAACATTATATTTGTTGCAGAACTTCCGTAACCATGTAAAACAAACATCAGTGGTGCATTTGAAGACGGTGTGTATGATGATGGAATATAAATATAATATTCTCTTATTATATTATTATGAGTAAAACTGCATTTTTGAGTATTTGATTGGTAACTGCTGCAAGTTAAATTATAAGGATTCTGAATTGGCGTTTCAGGAGCATTATTTGAAGTAGAACCCCCGCCTCCACCACATCCTGATAAAAAAATTGTTGTTAGAAATATAAATTTTAAATTTGGAATTTTCATTACTTTATTAAAAAATCAAAGTTGGGTTTCATCAATTAAAGATTGCATTTTTTTTAGATGGTTTAAAGTTTCTTCTAGAATTGTAATTGATTCATTATCAGAATACTCTTCTAATAACTTATTTGACTCATCTATTGACGATTTTACATAACCCCATAGACCCTTTGTACCAATTCGTTCTTCAAAAAGTAACTTATATCTTCTTTGAAAATCTTCAGGTGCATTTTCAAAAGATATTTGGCAGATTATTCTTTCTGCAAAAACTCTTATTCTTTCATCTTCAAAATTTCGTGCAATTTTAACCCTATGATTTAAATCATTTGAAATATGAAATTCCTGCATAAGATCTTTGTCTTTGTATGAAGGAAAGCCACCTGAATATATTGTTTGTTCTATATGTTCTGGTTCAGGAAAATTCATTATTCTATCTGACATTGCTTGAGAAACTTTAGTCTGAAAGTCTTTATGATTTTTTACTAATAAAGCTCTTCTATTTAACTCATTAAAATCTACATCAAAGATTGTTTTATTTGTTAGTAAATCACTATGACATATTGGAATTGTTTTATTAATTTTATATTTTTTTAAAGGACCATCACGGCCGCCAGAATTAATTAACTTAAATATTTCAGAAAGCTCTAATTCTAATATCTCTTCAGGGTCATCAAAACTTAAATCAAAGAATACAATATCATTTGGTCTGGATGGATCACTGCCACAAAATATAACAGGATATCTAAATATTTGACGTCTAAATACCTCGCCCAAGGCAAGAAAGCCTTGAGATTCTAATAAAGCCATCACACCTGATTTAGTGGATATCTTTAAAAATGAATCAAAAACCTCTGGAGTTGATAGATTAATTTTTTTAATAACGTCTATCATTAGATTACAATCAGCAATTGCATCATGAGCACTATCTGCACTTATATTATTTGCTCTAGCTATATCTTCAAGCTTTAGACTAATTTTTGGACCATCTTCAAATAAAGGTATATTAATAGCTTCAGGAAAAAAACTTACAACATTATGCATCATCAACATTAAGTCTAATCTGCCGTTTCCATTAGTATTTGTTACATATGGTTCTAATAAATTCCAAAAAAATTGTCGTCTTACTAATTCTTCATCAAAAGCATGGCCGTTATAAGAAATAAATATGCCAGGATTATCTAAGGTCCATTGTTTCCACTGGATTTGTAGATCTTTTATCATTTCATAATGAGAGACATTAGAATTGAATAAATTAATTTTTTTGTTTGTAAGCATTGCTCTTGGATTTGGAATAATCCAAGGCAAAGGTGCACATCCGATATCTTGTTCAGATAATGTATTTAAATTTTTATCTGTTAATACTGATCCACACTGCAAGATTTGACTAAAATCTCTTTGAATGCCAGTTGTCTCGGTATCATAAAAAATAAGATTATTATGAGATATCACTAAATCTTAATTTCTAGCTATATTTGATGACTCAACCTTTCCAGCCTCATTAACAGTATATTTACCAAGTTCATGTCGAGCAACTGCTCTTCTATGAACTTCATCTGGGCCATCAGCAAGTCTTAATGTTCTCATATGCGCATACATGGAGGCTAAAGGATAAACTTGTGATACGCCAGCACCACCGTGCATTTGAATAGCTCTATCTAATATGTCACATACAACATTAGGAGCGACAACTTTAATTTGAGCTATCTCACTGGCTGCAACCTTATTACCAACAGTATCCATCATATGAGCAGCCTTTAAGGTTAAAAGTCTTGCTTGATCTAGTTCAATTCTTGAATTTGCAATAATATCCATATTGCCACCTAGTCTAGCTAGTGGCTTACCAAAAGCTACTCTTGATAAACTTTGTTTACACATCATAGCCAAAGCTCTCTCTCCTAAACCAATTGCTCGCATACAATGATGAATTCTTCCAGGCCCGAGTCTACCTTGTGCTATTTCAAAACCTCTTCCTTCTCCAAGAAGTAGATTCTCTTTTGGGACTCTAACATTTGTAAATTTCATATGTGCATGTCCATGAGGCGCATCATCATAACCAAATACATGCATCATTTTTATAATTTCAACTCCTTCAGCATCCATAGGAACAAGAATTTGTGATTGTCTTTGATGTCTATGATTGTCTGGGTTAGTTACACACATAAAAATAAGAAATTTACATCTTGGGTCGCCTGCCCCTGATGTCCACCACTTTTCACCATTAATAACATATTCATCGCCATCAAGAACTGCTGAAGATGCAATATTTGTAGCATCAGATGAAGCTACTCCGGGTTCAGTCATTCCAAATGCAGAGCGAATCTCACCATTTAATAATGGCTTAAGATACATCTCTTTGTGCTCCTCTGAACCATATCTTTCAAGAACTTCCATATTACCTGTATCTGGAGCAGAGCAATTAAATACCTCTGATGAAATACCATATGCTCCCATTACTTCTGCTAAATGAGCATATTCAAGATTAGAAAGGCCAGCACCATTTTCACTTTCTGGTAAAAACATATTCCAAAGACCAGCAGCTTTCGCTTTAGCTTTCATTTCTTCCATAATTGGAGGAATCGTCCAATTACCATCAGCATCTTTAGATTGCTCATGATACAAAACTTCATTGTGAGCTACTTCTTTATTTATAAATTCTTGAACTCTATTAATTAGATCTTGTGCTTTTTGACTGATGTCGTATTCCATCTTTTTTCTCCCTACAAAAGTATTACCAATATGGTAATATAAGTTTCATGAATAACAGATTTATTACTTATAACATCATAACTTCACATCACAATCAATACTAGTTAGGATTTAAAAAAATCATGAAAATAAGCACCTTTGATCTAAATTTATTTGTAATTATGAATGCAATTTATACACAAGGCAGTCTTACTAAAGCAGCTGATGTTGTTGGCATTACTCAACCTGCAGTAAGTAACGCTCTTTCAAGACTAAGAACTAAGTTCAATGATGATCTATTCTTGCGAACAGGCACTGGGATGATTCCGACACAAAAAACTGAGAATATGATTGCAGATATTCAAAATGCTCTTATGCTTATGCAGCAAAGTGTTGATGAGCCTGATGAGTTTGATCCATTGTTAAGTTCTAGAAACTTCAAGATATCGCTTGCGGACGTATCAGAAGGTAGAGTTCTTCCATACCTGATGCAAAAAATAGATATTAATGCCCCCAATGTCTCGGTAGGTAGTTTTCATTATTCTAGAAGAGATCAAGTCCATGCACTTGCAACTAATCAATTAGATTTTGTTGTAGATCCAGTTATACCAAGATCAAACGAAATAAAGTCATGTAAAGTTTTTGAAGATTATTTTGTAGTAGCTCATAGAAAAGACCACCCTTTGACTCAAATTAAAGATATAACAATAAATGATTTACTCGCCCAAAAACATTTAAATGTATCTCAGAGACGTAAGGGTCCGCATATGGTAGATATTGAACTTGCTAAACTTGGACTTGAAAGAGATATTGCTCTTCGTGCTCAACACTTTTTAATAGCACCTGAAGTAGTTAAAACAACAGACGTTGTTCTTTTTTGCACGCATAGTTTTGCTATAAGACATGAATTAGATTTTGTTAAAATACCTATTGAGCTACCAACAATGGAATACTTCTTATTTTGGCATGTAAGTGATGATATGGATGGAGCTCATATATGGATGAGAAATCTGTTAATAGAAGCTTATAAAAATGCAAGAGGTTTATAAATCTTTCTAACCTAAATCATGTCCTGACAGTCTTGCTATCCCTCCGTCACATGTAATAGTTTCACCAACTGTATAAGCTCCAGCTCTTGAGCATAAAAAAATTGCTAGTCCTGCCATATCTTCAGGTGTTCCAACTCTCTTCCTTGGATTTCTTTTTGCTATTTCAGTGTAGTCATGTGCAACTGCTGCTCCGAGCATATTGCTTGGGAATGGTCCTGGTGCTATAGCATTGACAAGAATATTTTCATTAATTAGTCGTTTGGCCAGCTGGCGTGTTAAATGATGGACAGCTGCTTTAGATGCGCCGTATGAATAAGTTTCAAAGGCTGCAACATTTATTCCATCAATAGAACCAATATTGATAACTCTCGAGGGGTCATCCGAAGTTCCTTTCACTTTTAATAATGGGGCAAGTTCTTGAGTTAAAAAGAAGATGCTTTTAACATTAAGATTCATAACCTTATCCCATCCACCTTCAGAAAAAGCTCCAAAAGGCTCTGCCCATGCTGCACCAGCATTATTAATCAAGAAATCAATATGTTCTTCTTTTTCTTTAATTTGATTAGCAAAAGCATTTATACCATCATTGGTACTCAAGTCACTGGCAATTGAGATGCATTCTCCACCATATGTATTTGACAGCTCTGCAGCCTTTAAATGAAGCTCTCGCTCTTTTCTTGCAGTAATATAAACTTTTACACCATTTGCTAAAAAACCAGCAGCAATCATTTCACCTATTCCTCTTGAGCCACCAGATATAACTGCAATTTTACCTTTAATACTAAATAGATTATTTAAATCCATACGAAAACTCCCCAGAATTATTATATTTTCAATATTATATCCTCTTTAAAAAGGGGTGTATTACATATTTAAAAGAAAAATATCTATATAAGTGTTTGATTATTGATTCCGATGTAAAATTATCATATGGAGCTACTTACTAGTATTTTATGGTTAATTCTTTCTCTTATGCTTCTTATTTGGGGAGCAAATAGGTTTATTGATAGCGCCTCCACAATGGCTGGTAAATTAGGGATAAGTGATTTTATTATTGGATTAAGTGTAATCGCCCTAGGAACCTCATTCCCTGAAATATTTGTAGGCATATCATCAATTGTTAACAATACAGAAGAGATAGCTCTAGGAACTATAGTTGGATCAAACATATCTAATATTGCTTTAATTTTTGGAGTTTCTCTTATTGGGTACTCAACAGCAATAAATCCATCATCAAAAAGAAATTTTATTGCACTTGGCTTGAGTGTTCTTGTTGCTATTTATGCATTGAGTGATTTAATTATTAGTAAACTTGATTCGCTAATGCTTTTGGCTGTACTTACTTATTTTATATATATTATGGCTATACAACCAAATAATAATGAGCTCACCGTTGAGCAAAATGATTCAAGCTATTTAAATCTATCTATCTTTCTTATTATTGGTTTATTAAGTATTACAATCGGATCGAATTATGCAGTAATAAATGGTGAAAAAATTGCACTCATAATAGGTATCCCTAAATTGATTATTGGTCTTACTGTTCTAGCTATAGGTACTAGCCTTCCTGAACTTGCAGTAACGATAAGCGCTTTAATGAAACAAAAAAATCAAATGGTACTTGGAAATATAATAGGTTCAAATGTATTAAATATAGCTGTTGTAATGCCAATTTTAGGATTATTCTCTACTAAAACCTTTGACCCATCAATAATAACTCGAGACATGACAGTAATGACTATATTGTCATTAATATTTGTAATAATAGCTTTAAGTTTTAACTATAAAAATATATCAATAAGCGTCTATAGGTTAATGGGTATCATTCTGGTCTTTAGTTATATTATTTATATTGGTATTTTAGGCGGACTTCTTTAAAGGTTTAAAAAGAACCAAAACAAGCAAACAAATTACAAAGGTTACTATTTCAAATAAGAAGAAGGTGTTAACTAAAGGAGGGGTCGAAGGTATTATGCTAAATAATATCCTCCCCATAGCTATGCTTCCTGTAAGAAACATAAGAAGCTGAAGAGCTCTCCGCATATAATTTATAGAAAAAATGCCAATAAAACATAAAATACCAACACCAAGATTTAAACCCCCATATATTCCAGCAAGTTCAGAATAGCCAATCATGCTTGAGATGCTAAGCCCTATATATTCTGTTATTGGGGGATAATCTAAATCAAGTCCAGAAAATAATGGCGAGGCTATTGCCCATAAACCAATGCCAAAATACATCACAAACATTAGCAAAAGAAATAATCTAATAATCCAAATCATTGAAAGCTCCCCATTTTATCTTTGATAAGCTATATTACATGCTTATGAAATATTCTAATATAAATGTATAAATATTTAAGTAATTTATTAATATTCATTATTAGCATTAATGGGTCTGCAGATTTTATAAAGCTTTCTCCAGAAGATACTTTAACTATCCCTCTTCCACTTCCATATAATGAAAAAATAGTAACTTCAGTCCAACTGAATGCGTTTATTAACGATTCAATTGCAAAAGAATTGCAACCAGTAATTATCTTTGGAGGGAATTGGTGTCCAGACTGTAGAATACTTGAGGGTACATTACAGATTCAAGCTATAAAAGAGTTCTTACAAGAACATTATCAGATAATGCATATAGATATTGGTAGATATGATAGAAATATGGAATTAATGAATCATCTTAATATAGAAAGTAAAAAAGGTGTTCCAAGAGTTGTAATATTAAACTTAAAAAAAGAAGTATTAAATTCTTCAACAAGCAGTGAGTGGACTTCAGCTAGAGAAAGAAAGCAACAAGAAATATTTAATTATTTTCAAGAATATGTAATTAAAAATTAATCAAATTGTTTTGAAGCACTTGCAAAAGTAAGATAGAAAGCTCCTCCAAATAAAACAATCGCAGAAGCTAAATAAAAAATGCTATCAAAAGATCCTGTTAAATCTACCAAAAATCCAGATATAGCTACTCCAATTATTCCAGGTATAGTGGCAATAGTTGCACTAATACCCATAATAGAACCTGTATGTTTAGGTCCAATATCTGCATGATTTACTGAAAAACCTCCAGTGCCCAAACCAGCACACATATTTGTAATACAAAGCATTGTAATAACCCCGATTATTGATTCAAATAAAGGAATAATTCCAAGCGATATTGCTGACCCACCGAAACCAATAATTGTACAGATTCTTCGAACACTTAATTTATGATAGCCCTTTTTGATAAAGTTATCTGATAAGAAGCCTCCTAAATTTACAAAAATAACCGACACTATAGATGGAATCAATATAAGGGTTATAAATAATGCTGTTTCATCTTGATAATCTACTCCAAGTCCATCCTTGAGGTAGATTGGTAACCAGGATATAAACACAAATAAGGGCCAATTGGCACAAAAATGTGCAACTATAATAGCCCACAAAGGCCTATTTTTTATAAGAGTTTTAAAAGGTGGGAGTTTAGGTGCTTTTTCTGAAGCAGGAGCTTCTTTTAATATCAGAGTAAGTTCGTTCTGAGAAATATCTGGATGCTCATTTGGTAATGAGGTGATATTTCTCTGCCAAAAGAAAAACCAAACTATTCCAATAGCCCCAAATAAATAAAAAGCCCATTCCCATCCATAAACAATCATAATTATTGGCGTTGCAACATATGCAAATATACTTCCTAAAGGAATGCCGCTATTAGTAAATGCTATAGCTCTAGTCCTTTCTTGATAAGGCACCCATCTTGCATAAAGACTATGCAAAGCTGGAAATGTTACTCCTTCACCTAAACCTAATAGCACTCTAGTAAATAACAATAAAAAGAAACTATGGTGTGCCGCAGCTGGAGTCAAAATTGTAAAAAGAGACCAAAATAAAACACCATACCCTAGAACTTTTTTACCGCCATATCTATCAGCTAAAAACCCGCCTAAGTACTGTGTAAATATATAACCAATAAAAAATGATGATAATACTAATCCAAGCTGCGTATTATCCCACCCAAACTGATCTTGTATTTCAACAGCAGCTACAGAAATATTGATTCTGTCTATATAACAAATAAATACAGCAAGTGTTGAAAGGGATATAAGCCTGAAGCGATATGGGAAATGCATTAATTCCTTAAAATTATAATAAATAAACTAAACGCTATTTATTATCTATTAACTTCTAGAAACAACGAAAGCTAAAAAGCCTGCTACAAGTAGCTCAACTAAGATTGTATCTAAAGCAAAACTAGCGCCATGAAATAGATAAGCAAGGGTTCTAAAAATTGCAGCAAAACCCAGTAGAGCAATTGGGGCATAGAACCATGTTGATTCTTTTGTATAAGCACCAATAAGAGTAAAAGTACCTACTACAAAGAAGAAACTAGTAAAGTCTCCAATTTGAGTGCTCAAACCTTTATCAGTCAACAGCGTCATACCTAAACTATCTGCAGCATCTGCTGGACTTAATACCCATAAAACGCCTTGAAGGAAAAATAAGAATCCAAGAGCAAAAGTGGTAATGTTTAAAAATCTATTCATAAGTTAATTATAGTACAAATAATTGAACTAAAGGGTTATAAAATAACTAAGGACTTAGCTAATAAGCCTAATCCACCCTCACAAACATTGTTCTAATAAATGCAATAGTACTTTGTATCAAAAATAAAATTAAACAAAATAAGTAAACGTTATTTTTTTGATCTATAAAATCAACTAGCATTAATCCAGATAAAATAAAAATTATTGCTAGCATACCCATCTGAATAAAAACAATTCTAAGTGGAAATACATCTGCATAACCTTCTTTTCTTAATACAATTACTTTTCTTGGAAAAATCAATAACCCTATTACTGAATATATTCCTAAAATAATACTAATTACATACCAACTTATTTCTATATTGTTACTATTGAATAGTGCAAAAGGTATAAGCGCACAAAACATTGCACCAAAGGCTGAAAATGTTAAGAGTTGAATTCTAAAGTTATCAGGCTTACTAAAACCCTCATTAGATCTACTTAAGGCTATTAATATTGCAGAGAATCCTACTATACCTAATGCAACCTCTGCTATAACCTGAAGAGCTCTAAAATCTATTTCCATTTATTAATTATATAACTTTGGTAGGGATGGAGGGAGTCGAACCCCCACGCCTTGCGGCACTTGGTTCTAAGCCAAGCGTGTCTACCAGTTCCACCACATCCCCAAAATTTAATTAAGTAGTTAAAGATCCAGAATTATAAGCTAAATAAATATTTTTTTAATTAATTATTTTTTTCATTTTTAATAATTCTTAATCTAGGTTGATTTAAGCTATCAAGATTAATTTTTATCTTCTTCTTATCATTCAATTTAGAGCTTGAACTTAGGCCGCCACTACTTTTTCTTACTGCTAAATAAACTGCAGAATTGTTAATATCTTCGTCAACTAGATCAAAGTATTGAGCGGATGAAGATAGCTCTGGATAAGTCTCAACCATTTCACCATATGAACCAACATAATTATCATCATCTATTTCAGTAGAGAATAACCAGTAATAACTTCCATTTGGTATATCTTCAACTTGGAAAGAAACTCCTTCAGGACCCAGATCAACATACCAACCTCCTTCAGCTTCACCATCATCATTAATTAAAAGGAGGTAGGTATAACCTATATATGGTCTTTGCCTCTCTTCACCAACTGAATAAATAAAGGTGACATTAACACTAGTATCATCACTTATACTTGCAGATAATGAGCTTTGATAAGATCCATCTGGCACATCGCCTCTTGTTAATGTGACTTTATAAGTTCCAAAACCTGATGAATCAACTTCAACTGCTGCTATATCAATTAATGATGAGTTTGATGCAGTTAATCCAGTTACAGTAATATCACCTGTACCAATCTTATTAACAGTTATTACTTTCTCAGTATCTGTATAACCAAAATTAAATGAACCTGGTGTGATTGTTGCATAAGTAAAATCAAGACCTCCATCAATTAATGCTGTAAAACCTTTTGACAAGTTGAGCATTCCAATACCATATTCATCATCTTTACCTTCAACACCTATATCATCTGTTAAATATCCACTATTAATAAATGCCTCCATTTGAATAGGAGTCCATTCAGGCTTTAAGCCGTAGAGAACAGCTATAGCTCCAGCAACATGGGGTGATGCCATTGATGTTCCTTGATAGACTGCCAATGACTCATTTCCATCAAATGCTAGAATGCCGTCACCTTGGCCATCACCATTTACATCAGTTCCAGAGGTGCCACCAGGAGCAGCAATATCAACCATATCGTTATAGGTAGAATAATAAGCTCTATTATTTAAAGGATCGACAGCACCAACCGATATCACATTCTCACATGATGCTGGATAACCATAGGCACCAGGAGCCTCTACAGCCTCATTACCTGATGATGAAACAACTGTAATTCCTGCATTAGTTACATCTTGAATAGAATTTCTATATGAGCTACCACATGAGCCACCTGAACTACCAAGACTTAAATTAACAACCTTAATGGGAACACTGCCTGTATAAATAGTACCAGATTCATTAGACAAACCTGCGGCATATAACATTGCAGCAATAGTATCAGAAACATATGCCCCGCCACTATTTCCAAATACATTAAATGGCACAACATGAACACCAAAACCATTAATATTATTACCATCATTTAATGCTGTTATGGTAGTAGCAACATGGGTTCCATGAGATCCTGAAACAGGACTATGATCAGTTGGATCTGGGTCATTTCCATCTCCATCAGAACTACTATCTAAAGGAGCAAAATCATAACCTCCAGGAAGAAATGCTGATGTTGTCCATGCAGTTGATGTTGTTGCAGGCGAACCTGAATCGATAACAGCAACAGCTACATTTTGTGTCTCTTGACCAATTGCATTTAAAACAACATCTAATCCAATATTTTGAAGACCCCACTGATAAGACCAATATTCATCTTGAGTAAATCCAGCTAATTTATATACTTTAAAATCAAACTCTAAGTCTAAATTAGGGTGAATTTTCCTGTAATGCTGAAGTACTCTCCAATGTTTAAGGTATTTAATTTGATTTGGAGTTGCTGATTCAATAAAACTTGGGGAATCAAGATATGTATTATTTCCATATATGGATGAATATTCATCTAAATAATTAAAATCAATCGTCTTCAAGCCCATAAAATTAGACTCATCAAGCAATTGCAGCTTAGTATTTAAGCTAATATTCTGATTTAGAACATTATCAAAATCTTCAGGATTAATATCTTTATTAAATCTTCTATAGGAGATCATTCTGCCTTCTGCATAAGCGTCTTTAGAAGATGTAAATGTAGCTTCGGAAGCAGAAACTACTGATCCAAGAGCTAATGCATATTTAGTATTGTTTATATCTTGTTTAACAACTGCATAATAAACACCTGTATCAGGTAAATTAATTGTTTGATATTCTTCAGTTGATCCGGATGTATATTGATAATCAGCCAAACCTCCTGCTGAATTATATAAAAGTAAAGTAGCTTTATTAGTAACAGTGGTTTCATTACCATTATCATCAGTGATAGTTTCTTGATAATCTTCAACAGAAAGTGTTATCTGAAGATTTGGCACTAGATCAATTTTATACCAATCCTCATCATCAGGTCTGTCAACTGGAGTATAAACTACATCCCCATTTTCATCTCGAACAATAGAGCCATCAGAATTAAAAGAAAGTTGTTGATATATATCATCACCAATAAATCCAGAGACATCTGTAGGCGTTATTAATACCTGAGCCTCAGATAAAGAATCATTTGGAATATCTCTATAACCATAAAAACCATCTTCACCATTTGGATTAGGGCGAACTTGGCCTGTCATAACAACATCACCATCAAGAACAGTATTAATTCCAGAGAAGATAGTTCCACCCAATGTAAATGTATCTTTTAAGTCGGATACTTGAATATGAAAATCTTGAACTCTTTGCAATCCGCCTGATTTGGTTTCTGTTGCAGTAAGAACTAGCTCATATATGTTATCTGCGTTGGCATCAGTAGGATTTTCATAATCAAATCCCTCTACTACATTAACTCGTAAGAAGCCATTACTGCCAAGAAGAAACAAATCAGCATCTGGACCAGTCATCTCGTAAGTAAAATCATCACCCTCTGGGTCAACAACTTCAATAGTAGTTACGGTATTATCATTTTCTTCTAAATTAAAAACAGCTGGAAGACCAACAAATTCTGGTGCTTCCGGAACTTCTGTAACAGAAATGCTTACAGCTTGCGAAACTTCATTAGTGCCATCTGAAATTACAACATTTATATCATAAGTATTATTAGAATTAGAGTCAGAAGGATTTTCATAATCAGCGGTTACCGAGAATGACAAAACACCATCAGAATTTATTGATAAAGATGATGCATCATCACCTGATAGCGAGAATGTTATAGGACTCCCATCTGGATCAGAAGCGCCGACAGTAACAACCTCAACTGTATTTTCTTCAACAGTATATGAAGATTCTAGGTTAGTAAATGTTGGAGGATCATTGGTTTCCAAAACAGTAACTGTTGCTGATTGAGTTACGTCATGAACAACGTCATTTGCATGAACTGTAAATTCATAAATATTATCACCATTTGAGTCTGTAGGAGAAGCAAAATTAGGACTAGAATTAAAAGCAATAGCACCATCAGAGGAAATGCTTAAAGTTGATGCATCGACTCCGCTTAATGATAACTCTGCAGTATCATTATCAGCATCGGTTACAGTTATTGTTACGACAGAGGTTTGGCCATTTGATACATCAGTATTTGAGGGTAAATTGCTTATAACTGGTGCGTTATCATTTACATTTTGAACTGTAAGTGCGAAATCTATTGATGCACTTAAAGCTGAATCACTAACAGTGACAGTTAATGTATAAACATTATCTGAATCATTATCAGAAGGATTTTCAAAATCCAAATTACTAACAAGAGTTAATATTCCCGAACTTGTTATATTAAAGGCTGATGCATCAGTACCAGAGATATTAAATAATAAAGCATCGCCATCCTCATCAGTTGCTTCTATTGTGACTAGATCACTAACATTTTCATTAGCTAGAATTTGGGCTAAAACACCAGGAGTATAGTTTAAGAATACAGGAGCCTCATTAACATCGAGAATAGTAATAGCCATCCCTACTGCAGCCTCATAAGTTCCATCACTTATTGATAAATTAAAGCTATATGAATTTTTAGTCTCATAATCGGGACTAGTTGTCATAGAGATAACACCAGTACTTGAGATTGAAAAAGCAGAACTATCAGCACCAGACAATAAATAAGTTAACGAATCGCCATCAGCATCACTGGCCTGAACGGTAGTAACGCTTGTTTGATTTTCATTAATACTTACAGCAGTTGAAAAGCCTGAATCAAAAGTTGGATCATTATCATTTATATTATTAATGGAAACTTCAATTGCTTGAGTTGAAGTATTTAGATCATCGCTGAAGTTAACTGATGCTGTATATATATTATTTGCATCTGCATCTCCAGGACTTTCATAATCAACCGCATTCATTGTCAAAGTAGCATTTGAACCATCAAAAACTAATGTAAATAAATCTTTATCAGCTCCAGACAGTGAGTAGGTAATACTATCATTTTGCGGATCTGAGACAGAGAATTGAGTAATAGATTGTTGATTTTCATCAACTTGAATCGATGAAGCTAACCCAGTGATTATGGGATTTCCTTCATTCTCGACATCTAAAATTTCAATAGTGATTGCCTGTGAAACAGAATCACTACCATCAGATGCTTCAACATTAATATTATAAATATTATCTTGTCCTGAATCAGCAGGATTTTCATAATCTGGATTGGATGAAAAAGTAATAGCGCCAGTTCCACTTATTGAAAATAAATCTTTATCTTCACCAGATAAAGAAAAACCAATTGCATCATCTTCAACATCAGTAACGGTAACGGTTGTAACTGAGGTAGTATTCTCTTCTTTTGAGAAACTTGAGGCCAAATCTTCAATTACTGGAGCATCATTCACTGGATTAACTGTAATAACAATATTGCCGGAAGCAACGGTACCGTCTACATTCACTGTATATATTAAATCCTCTTGGCCATTAAAATTAAGACTTGGCTCATAAGTAACCGTTAAATCAGAATTTAGAGAGGCTGTGCCTGATGCCGCAGATGATAATTCAACAAAAAGACCAAAATAATCTAATCCAGCCTCAATAGAATCATTAGTCAATATCTCAAATGTAACACTTTCATCTTCATCAACAGATGAGGTGTCATCTGCAAGAGAAATTTGCTGAACTAAATCGTTTGAATCTATACCTTGATCATCTGCAATTAGTGCATTGATATTTGTTGCATAATTATTTATCAAAGCTTCCGAAGCCTCTCCTTTAGCTATAGCAATAAAATCAGTAATAAATTTTCCAGTTATAAAATTTGTAATAGCTGTTGTTATTAAAGTATCGTTTCTAACTGAAACTATTGGCAAAATAGACTTTAAAGTATCTTTTAAGTTTTGTTTATCAGTAGTTGAGATAGATGCTGATGTATTTTCCAAAACCAAATCAACATATGCATCAATAAAAGTTTTTGATTCAAGATTTACTGCTTGAGAAGATGCATCATATTGGGAAGTTATTAAAGATGCTAATGTTGAAAAATAGAGTTCGGAAGTATTTTGAGATCCATTTATATCATTAATAGCAGATTGCATACTGTAGATAAGAAGTGTTATTTGATTACCTTTTTCATACAAAAATTTATAAGAGTTACCTTGATTAATATTTGCAACAGGATCTGTGGAATTTATATCAATAGAGGCATCGAGTCCTAATTTAGTATTAATTGATGTTGGGTCTGCTAAATGAAAAGCTGTAGATGTTAAAGGAGTAATAGCTCTAAACTCAATGCTGGTATTTGCTCCTTGAATTAGAGAAAAATTAGTCAAAGCATTATTGGAATCTACATCTACACCATTAATTGCTACCACATTATTATCATAATTAGGCAAGATAAAAGACCCACTAGAGTCGCTTGTCGTAGATATTTCTTCTGAATCAAAAATAAAGTCTGCATTAGCATCAAGAAATACTGATGCATCTCTTATATAGCCATCAACAACAACACCTGAAATATTTGCTATGCCTGTAACTGATGCGCTTCCTGATCCACTTCCACCCTCTCCAGTGCAAGAAAGACTAAAATTATTAGATCCAGAATTAGCAATTGTAAAATCTTCGTTTCCGCTTACAGCTTTTGATCCTGACCAAGCGCCTGAGGCTGAGCAACTAGTTGCATTAGAAGAAGACCATGTGAGAGTTATAACCTCTCCAACAATCACCGATGAGGAAGATGACGAAATAGTTACAGTTGGTGATGGTGTTGAAGGAGTTGATGAGCCACCTCCGCCTCCTCCGCCACATGCAGCTATAAATAAAATAGAAAACAAAATTCCTATAAAATTTTTATTTTTCATCAAAATTCCTCAAAAATATATGTATTTAAAAGATCTTCTTTTTACATGTAGTAGTCTATCTTATTTTTCCTATTTTTGTGGGCAATCCATAGCAAAATTAGAAGTAATAATTCAGCAGCCCATGATATTAAGGTAAATGATAAAAATCCTTCATAAAATAAGCTAATAAACCTGCCAAAGTTTATACACATAACTATGTAAATTAATACTGATGAAACCGTTACATTTGATGAAGATGACAAGAATCTTACTAATAAATATCCAAAAGCTACTAAAGAACCTCCAAATACCGCTCTTAATTGAGCTGATGTCTCAATATCATTAATTGAAAATGGATATATAGTTGAAGATAGATCAGGTTTAAAAAGAAAATAAAATCCAATTATTAATAATATGAAAGCATATGATCCTAATAAAATTTTACTCAATTTATCCATTAAATAACTCCCAGCATTGTTAAAGCCAAAATAAAGGAGACAAAACCCAATGCAATCCAAAAGTACATCTCTTTAGAATTTTGAAATCTATATGAATTTATTGCTTTAAAACAGCAAAAAATCGGTGCAAAGACAATTACTCCATATCCCACTAGAATAGCAAGAGGGATAAAAGCTAAGAAAAGAAAGAGTTGTAAAATCCATTT
This sequence comes from uncultured SAR86 cluster bacterium, assembly GCA_902557645.1. Classification (GTDB taxonomy): domain Bacteria; phylum Pseudomonadota; class Gammaproteobacteria; order Magnimaribacterales; family D2472; genus MED-G78. The sequence goes on along the minus strand of CACEAP010000001.1, from coordinate 331,450 downwards.
ATTCATTCGTAAATGACTATAAAACTATGAATTATTAACAATGTCAATTCAATGATTATTTTATGCTTTATAGTTATACATAATTTAAGATTATTTAAAGGCTTTTTGCTTAAATACAACTATTCTGATGGTATTGTTGTTGTGGTATCTTTTGAAAGATTAATTAAGTTTCTTAGTAAGCGAATTTCATTCTGTAATTGAATAATATTTGCATTGTTTTGTTTTCTATAATTATTTAAAGCCTGCGTTGACTCATCCATTATTAATATTTCAGTTTTTATAGACTTTATATCTTTTTGAAGATCAAAAAGAGATTGAGCTAATGATGATAAATTATTTAATTGACTTATTAATTCATTCAATTTGGATTCATTTTTAATTACAGACATATCCATATTTTTTATAAGATTATTTATAGAGTTAAGTTCGGATGTCAACCTATCTATATCTTTAATAGATTGTTGTATATCAACTTTATTTCTTTTATTACTCAAATCCCATAGTTTTCTAATTTCTTTATCTAAAAATTGAAGTTGAGCAGATACTCCGGTCATAGAATCTGCATTAACTGAATCAACAATACTGAGTTGTTCTTCAAGAAGAGATATTCTATCCTCATAGACGATGATAATATCCTTATTAGTCGTTGAAATTTGATTAACCCATAATGCCAAGCCAAGAATTGCTGAAAGCATAAGAACAAATACAAAACCTAAAAAAAGACCTCCGGACTGCTTTTTTTTTCCGAGATAGTTGCTGTCTTCTTTATTAACTTTAAGTTCTGAATCTTGATTCGACATTTTGTTTTAATATTACTTTTTTAAAGAAACAATAGTAATTAGAATTATATTCTATTACCATTTATTAACATTATATTACTATAAAAAAATATGAATTTAGATTTTTCAGATGATCAAAAATTTCTTCAATCAGAAGCGCGAAAATTTCTTGAAAAAGAGAACTCTCTTAAAAGAAATCGTGAAGTTCTAGACAACAAGTGCGGTCTTGATGAAGAGTTGTGGAAAAAAATTGTTGCTATGGGTTGGACAGGAATTAGAATTCCTGAAAAATATGATGGATTAGGTTTAGGACATCTAGAACTGTGCGTAGTTGCAGAAGAGCTTGGAAGAGCATTGGCGCCAGTGCCTTTTTCATCATCAGTGTATTTATTTACAGAAGCTATAATTAAATATGCTAATGAAGATATTAAAAAAGATTTATTGCCTAAATTAGTTTCTGGTGAATGTGTTGGAACATTGGCAGTTGCTGAAGACTTGCTCGCTCCTACTGAGGATAATATTAAATGCGAGTGCAAAGATGAAAAATTATCAGGTACAAAAATAGCAGTTCCAGATGCAGCTATTGCAACACATGCTGTTGTTGTATGTCGTGGAAGTGCAGGAATTGAATTAAGACTTGTTGAGCTCAATGGTCAGGAATGCAAAGTACAGATACAAGAAAATATTGATGAAAGTAGAGGATATTTTTCTATTAATTTTATGGATATTAAAAGTGATTTAATAGGTGAAGCTGGTAATGGATGGGAGTTATTGCAAACAATCCTAAACCAAGCTGCAGTTCTATTTAGTTTTGAACAAATTGGTGGCTCTCAAGCAGCATTAGATATGGCTAATAATTATGCTAAAGAAAGATATGCTTTTGGAAGAGCAATTGGTTCATATCAAGCTATAAAACATAAACTTGCAGATATGTATATTTCAATTACCTTAGCCAAATCTAATTCATATTATGGAGCATGGGCTTTATCAACAGATTCAGCCGAGCTTTCGGTAGCTGCAGCAACAGCTCGAGTAAGTTCAACAGAAGCATTTCAGTTTTGTTCAAAAGAAAATATACAAACTCATGGTGGGAATGGATTTACATGGGAATATGACTGTCATCTTTTTTATAGAAGATCAAAGCTGTTATCTTTAAATATTGGTTCATTGGCAACATGGAAAGAAAAACTAGTTACTGGTCTAGAAAAATCGAATTTAGCTAATTCAAATTAAAGGAGTATTAAATGGATTTTAACGATACTAAAGAGCAAGCAGAGTTTAGAGCCAAATGTAGAAATTGGTTAGAACAAAATGCTGAATTAAAAATTAATGTTGAGAAAGATAAAAAAGATGGCATGGTTGGCGAGGAAGCGTTCTTGCAAGCTGCAAAAAAATGGCAAAAAAAGAAATTTGATGCAGGATGGGCTATGTTGCATTGGCCTAAAGAGTATGGAGGAATTGCTGCAACTCCAATTGAAAGAATTATTTGGGGTCAAGAAGAATCTCGATTTAGTGCGCCAAGAGGGATTTATGAAATTGGCCTAGGTATGGCAGGCCCAGTAATGATGCAATATGCATCTGAGGAACAAAAAGCCAGATTTTTACCTCCAATGGCAGAAGGTAAAGAGATATGGTGTCAGTTATTTTCTGAGCCATCTGCAGGATCAGATGTTGCAGGCTTAAGAAGTAAAGCAGTTAAAGATGGAGATGATTGGATTATTAATGGTCAAAAAGTATGGACCTCAGGTGCGCACTTCTCTGATTATGGAATATTGGTTGTTAGGCATGACCCTAATCTTGAAAAGCATAAAGGTATGACTTTCTTTTTTGTTGATATGAAATCTCCTGGCATAGACATTAAACCAATAAAACAAATAACGGGTGGATCGTCATTTAATGAGGTTTACTTTAATGATGTGCGTATACCAGACTCTCAAAGACTAGGAGAGATTGGAGACGGTTGGAAGGTTGCAATTACAACATTAATGAATGAAAGGCTGGCAGTTGGTGATGCAAATGGTGCTGATGCAAAAGAAGCTTTTGAGTGGGCTAAAAAACAAGATGATCATGGCGAACCATTGATAGAAAGTAAGGCTGTTAGAGAATCTATAGCTGATTGGTACTGTCAGGCAAATGGTCTTAAAAATACAAAATTAAGAACCATGTCAGCATTGTCTAAAGGCGATACTCCTGGTCCAGAAGCATCGATAACTAAAGTGGTAAGTGCCAATAAATTACAAGCAATAGGAAATTTTGGTATAGATTCCCTTGATATGGCAGGCATGCTTAAAACAGATAACTCTGAAATACATGGATTTCAAGGAGCATGGCTAGGCTCACCTGGATTAAGAATTGCGGGTGGTACAGATGAAATACTTAGAAATATTATTGCTGAAAGAGTTTTAGGACTTCCACAAGACCCAAGAGCAGATAAGGGAGTGGCATACAAAGATATACCATCTGGATCTAATTAGACTAAGTCCTAAACTTAGAAAGAAATAATAGAAATTCTGTTTGCTTGCCATTGGTATTAATTTCACCTGAGGCAACTTTAAGAATTGGATTTTGCATTCCAGCTAAAGTTTCTTTAAACAAATTATCCTCTACTTCAATATTTAAATCACAATTTGTTGTCAATGAAGAGACTTCAGCAACTTTGTTTCTCAAAGTGATTGTCCTTTTTATACCTGAATCAAAACTAAAGCATGCTCTATAAATTCCGGGGTCAACTGCTTCTGGATTTAATCTTACTGAAAGTATATTGAAAAAATTATCCATTGATAATTGTTGCAACAATTGTGCATCACTTCTAAGAATTTCTTCAGCTTTAAATTCAGGATCTAACTCTATTGCTGCACTTAATAGATAATTTCTTTTATTAGGATTTGATGATCGTTGGCCTATATATTCTGCAGCTATTGCTCTTAGTGCTTTAACTTCTTTAGTTTTAAATTCTAAAGCAAATAAATGATCGCTTAATTGAAGTGCCCATTGCATATCATTATTTGAAATAGCATCTTGCAACTTAAAATAAAGTTCTTCAGAACCACCAACCATAGTTGCTAATCTTTCAGCCTCCTCTTTTCTTGTTAAGGGATCTAAGTCAGCAATATTTCCATTAAACCAACCTAGATAACCATTATAGATGCTCTTTACTGACCATCTAACTGTTCCATAAAACTCCTTTAAAAATGGAGAGTCAGCTATTTCTTCAGGTAGCTCTATCATTTCAATAATCTGATCAGGGTAATAACCTTCGTTCATTAACCTAACAGTCTGATCATGAACATACTGTATTGCATCTCTATAAATGGTGAGAGTTTCAGCAACTTCAGGACCACGAAGAGGTTTAGTATGGCTTGGAAATAAATATTCAGGCTTTAGAGATCTCATGCGATCGAGACTTTCAACCCAGCCCTTTACATCTCTATGGGTTGTACCTCTAATTGTATATAAGTTAGGAAAGGTTTTATAAATATTATCGCCTGGCATCAATGCCTTATGATCTGGCAACCATACAAATAATTGATCATTGGTTTCTCCTACCGCGTGATAGAGCTCTATATTAATTCCAGCTATAGTCAATTTAAGCTCATCCGAAAAAGTAATATCAGGTTTGATGTATCCAGGTATGCTTTGCGAAACACCTAAAAAAGGCCCTATACCAACATTTATTAATTGCTCTTCAGGTAAAAATGTACCGAACATTCTAGAACTTCTTGCAGAAATAATTGGATTTAATATGCCTAAAATACGTTCAACATAATGTGATGTGGTTTCATGGGCGATAATTTTTGGCTTCTTATCAGAAATGCTGGCATAAAACGCTGCACCAAAAGTATGATCTCCATGATTATGGGTATAAATTACTGCCTTTATAGGGTTAGAATTAATTTTTTTAAATTCTGAATATATTTTTTCAGCTTCGTAAATGCTATCTGCTGCATCAATAATAATATTTCCACCCTCACCTTCAACCATTATTGAATTAGCAATACCATAACCAACTGCCATATGAATTCCATTATCAGATGAATATATTTGTGGAATAAATTCCTTAGAATGTTCAACTAATTCTTCAACGGATGATATAGGCTCTTTTTCTGGGCTACTAATATTTTGATCTGAGCATGAAAGTATTATTAAGAAAATAGGTAACAAAAATAAATTAGAAATTTTAAAGTTCATAATTAAAGTTTTTTTAAATTATAAAAATATTATAATTTAATAACTAGTATCCTTGATACAGCTATTAAAAAGAAAAATATGACAACTCTTCACCCTCTTAAAACCAATTCAAGAAAGCTATCATGGAAAAATAATCTGCCGCATAGCATTGATTATGATGATAGATTTTTTCAATCAAATGCCATTGAAGAAACTGATGAAGTTTTTATACAAGGGAATAATCTTTTAAATAGATGGAAAAATAATAATTCAAAAAACTTTACAATTGGCGAATTGGGATTTGGATTTGGACTAAATTTTTTGATTACTATTAAAAAATGGCATGAAGAATCCGCAAAAAATAAGGACATGTGGCTAGATTACATTTCAATTGATTGTTTTTCATTAAAGATAAAAGATTTTAAAAAGGTATTTGAAAGTTTTCCTGAGCTTGAAGAATTTTCAGAAGAGTTTCTTAAATCATTCCCAATAGAAACAAATGGATATACTCGTATATCTTTTCCTAAATATAAAATTAGATTAACTCTCATTATTGATAAGGCAGCTAAAGCTCTGGAATCTCTAATTAAAAATGAAAATAATAAAATTGACGCATGGTACTTGGATGGATTTGATCCAAGCAAAAATCCCGCAATGTGGTCAGATAGTATCTTCACAAAAATTGCCGCTCTAAGTAACACAGACTCTACATTTGGAACATATACCTCAGCAGGTTTTGTTAGAAGAGGTTTAGAAAAAAATAATTTTAAAGTTTACAAAGTAAAAGGTTTTGGGAATAAACGACACAAGCTTCAAGGAAGATATATAAATAATACTAGGTCACATAAATCAAACCAGATACCAGATAAAGTTGCAATAATTGGTGCCGGTTTAGCTGGTAGCTGCTTAGCATTTAAGCTTGCAAAATATGGGGTTCAGGTTGATGTCTTTGATAAAAATAAAGAATTAATAGCTAACCCAATGGCATCAATGTATCCAAAATTTTCATTGGGAACAGATGCTAGAAGCTTCTTGTTAACTCAAGGGTATTTTTATTCATATAAGTTCTATACAGAAGTATTAGATTCGTTTGTTAATACTGGAATATTATTTTTAAATAACAATTTAGATAGAGATTATTGGATAAAAAGAATAAACAAATTAAATAGAGATGACTTATTTCAAAATATAACAGCTGAAGAAATAAATTCTAAAAATAATTTAAATCAGAATTATGATGGAATTCTCATTAAATATGGTGCCAATATCTCCATTAATGAACTTAATAATAAATTACTTAATACAAACAATATTAAAATCATTAAGGAGCATGAGTTTAAAAAATACCACTTAGGAAAGAGGATTAAAATAATATTTAAAAATGATAGATATTATGATGATTATTCACATCTTGTAATTTGTTCAGGTGATTCGCTTAAAAAATTAATGCCTAAGATGGGTATAAAATATGGAGCTATAGCTGGAATTAATGAAAAATCCTTACATAATATTAAATATCCAATTAATGGTGATGGCTATGTTCTCCCAGAAGATAATAAGATTAATTGGGCAGGATCCATTTATAGCAATGAAAATTTATTTAAAAATAATGTTCTAGATTTCGAAGAAATAATAAAAAAAAATTCGCATATATTAAGTGATCAAACTAAAAATAATATAAAAAGAAGCTGGATTGGAACTAGAGCATCATTACCAGACTATACGCCTATAGCTGGCAATATAGAAAAAAACAAAATTTTTACCATTGGTGGGCTTGGCTCTAGAGGTTTAAGTTTAGCTCCTTTGCTTGCAGAAGTAATTATGAATGATATATGTAATATCCCTAGTGCAGTTAGTAATGAGGTAAGAGATGCTATAAGCCCTCTTAGATTTAAATAGATTGAAGGATATTGTCTACAATAAATTGGAGATAATCATCTGTTAACGGGTCCTTCGATGAACTTTTATTCCATTTTGTGAGACCCGTCCATAAAATTTTATCAGAATTAGTATCTTTTACATTAACTCTTAAAATAAATTGAGGTATAGACTCTAACCTATCCATTCTAGATAACCTATCATAACCATAGTATCTTCCATATGGTCTGTATAAAAAATCATCTTCGAGTTTTAATTTTTCTTTAGGTTCAATTATCAGTTCGATGCTTAAATTTGCATCTTGATTAAGCGATAAGCCTCTTTCTTGAATAGCTTCAGATAATGCTGATTCAAGTTTTTGAAATTTAATAGGATTTACTTCTGCACTTAAATTACTATTATTCATATTTAGTGAGAATTCGTTATAATCATTTATATTAAAACCAGCAACTGAATCTGTCTCAAGAGAAAAAGTGTCTAGAGTTGAGCAGCCTTGTAATAGAGCTATAAAAAGAATTAGTGATGTTTTTAGATTTTGTTTTATTTTGTTTTTCATATAGTTATTTTAAAGAATTAAATATATTTAGCCAATGTTCATTTTAGAAAAAAAGAAATTTATCCCCTTATTAAATTTAGAAGCTCAAATTTTCAATGAAGATGAGTTTAATTGTCAGCATATACATTTGGCATCGGAATCAAATGAAAATGTATTTATGGTTGCATTTAGAACAGTGCCTCAAGACTCAAAAGGCATAGCTCACATACTTGAACATACAGCTCTTTGTGGATCAAAAAAATTTCCTGTTAGAGATCCTTTTTTTATGATGATAAGAAGATCATTAAATACTTTCATGAATGCATTTACTTCCAGTGATTGGACTGCTTACCCTTTCGCAACAATGAATAAAAAAGATTATTTTAATCTCCTTGATGTTTATTTAGATTCGGCCTTTTTTCCAAATTTAGATAGTCTAGATTTTGCACAAGAAGGTCATCGGTTAGAACTTGATCAAGATAATATGCTTGAAATAAAAGGAGTTGTTTATAATGAAATGAAGGGTGCGATGAGTTCCATACCAAGTCAATTATGGCACGGTATGTCAAGGCATCTATATCCTGATTCAACCTATAAATATAATAGCGGAGGGAATCCTGAAGATATATTAGAACTTAGTCACCAAGAATTAGTAAACTTTCATAAAAAACACTATCACCCATCAAATGCAACTTTTTTTACTTTTGGGGATATGAAACCTGATGATATTCAAAATGTTATTGCTAAAAATGTTTTTCAAAACTTTGAACCATCATCAGAAAAAATTGAAGTAAAAAACGAAACAAGGATTACTTCTCCAATTCAAAGAACGGATTTTTATAATCCACTTCCTGGTGATGACCAAAATCATCATGTTGTCCTTAGTTGGCTTTTAAATGAAAGCCATGACCCAATTGAATTACTTGAAACAATTCTTTTATCAAATATTCTATTAGATAATTCTGCTTCTCCGCTCAGAAAAGCATTAGAAAATTCAGATCTGGGTATTGCGCCTTCACCATTAACAGGCATTGAAACTAGTCATAAAGAAATAGTCTTCGCGGCAGGTTTAGAAGGTGTGTTGGCAGGCAATCAATCAAAGGTTGAAAAACTTATACTTGATACTTTAAATAATCTTGTTGATGAGGGTATATCTAAAAATGTTATAGATTCTTCTATGCATCAGCTTGAAATTAAACAAAGAGAAATTTCAGGAAGCGGGATGCCTTTTGGATTAGAGCTTATGCTAAGTTGCTTACCAGCATGTATTCATCGAGATAATCCTTTAGAAATATTAGATTTAGATGATAGTTTTATTAAATTGAAAAAAAATCTTAAAACAAATCAATATATTGAAAAACTAATCCAGAAACATTTGTTGAATAATCCACATAGACTTAATTATGAGCTTAAGCCAGAAACTGGATTAAATGAAAAAAAAGAGTTTGCGATTAATGAATTCCTTAAAAAACAATCAAATTCATTATCTGATGAAGAAAAAAACCAAATAATTAAGCAGGCTAAAGACCTTAAAGAAAGACAAGATGCTATTGATGATCCAAGTATATTGCCAAAAGTAACAGTAAAAGATATTCCATTAACAAGAAGATTTCCTGAAGCTATAAAAGATAATAATGAATATTTTTATAAAACAGGTACAAATGGTCTTGTTTATCATACATTGATTTATCCTTGTGAGAATTTAACCCTTGAGGAATTTGGAGCATCTAGGATATATGGAGATCTCCTTACAGAAATTGGCCTAAGCAATAAATCATTTGAAGAAATACAAAGACAACAAGCATCTATAACAGGAGGGATTAGCGCCTCATTTATTTTACTTCCAGATAATGATAAGGATTCAAATAAGATAGGCTTAAAGATTTCAAGTAAAAGTTTAGAGAAAAATGCAAATGCTATGCAGGATTTAATCTTAGAAACTGGGTCAAATGCAAACTTTAAAAATGAAAAAAGGATAAAAGAAATCATAGAATTTAATTCTTCAATTGCCGAGAAATCACTTACTCAAAATGGTCATAGTTTGGCAATGAGCAGTGCGGCATCTCAAATTAATACAAAAGCATCTTCTAATGAGCTGATATCTGGCTTAACTTTTGTTAAAAACCTTAAATCACTTAAAGCTTCATTTTCTAAACAAGAAAATATCATTAAATACATAGATTTAATGGAAGGAATCCAAAATAAAATTGCTAACACCCCTATGTATTCTTATATAGCATCATCATTAGATAAAAGTCAGTTAAATATTGGCGTGCCTATATATAATTCTGATATAAAATTTACACCTCAAACTCTAGCCCCTATTCAAGAAAAATCAATTGGTTGGATTACAGGCTCTCAGGTTTGCTTCTGTGCAGAAGCTTTTCCTACAGTGGGAAGTAAGCATCCTGATGCACCAAAATTAAGTGTCCTGGCTGCCGTATTAAGAAATGGCTATCTGCATTCAGCAATTCGTGAAAAAGGCGGCGCATATGGTGCTGGAGCTGCTCATGATGCTGTTGCACAAACTTTTCAGTTCTATTCTTACAGAGATCCAAAATGTAAAGAAACTTTTTCAGAATTTTTTAACTCGAGACTATGGGCTTTAGATAATATTTCAGAAAATCAATTAGAAGAAGGTATATTAGGTGTAATTTCTAGTATTGATAAGCCAATGTCTCCGGCTGGGGAAGCAGCTAATGATTTTATCAATTTAATAAAGAACAAAACTCAAGAAGAGCGTCTTGAATTTAGAACAAGAGTAAAAGAAACTAAAGTTAAAGATTTAAAAGAAATGGTATCTAAATATCTTAGCAAAGACTCTAAAAAAGCAGTTTTAGCTGGCGAGAACTTTAATGAAACATTAATTGATCAAGGCTTTGAAATCAAAATAATTTAATTAAAATATCCAGAAACGCTTTTTCTTTAAATCTTCAGCACAACCCCAATATTGCTGCTGATACATTGATGACCTTGCTTGTACTCTGTCAGATACAGCAATAAGCCATTGTTTTTTTCTATATGTTCTTTTTTCAAAGCCTCCGTAGCCTTCATGGTATGCCAAATATAAAGACCTAGCATCAGTCTTCTCGAAGCCCTGATAATATCCCTTACTAGCGTACCAGCCTATAAAATCAGTTGAGTCTTTAAAATTATTTCTTTTTGCTCTAGAGTTCCCAGTTTCATCCATATAATCATCCCATGTTTTAGTTAACGCCTGAGAGTAACCTTTAGCAGATGATGGCCTAAACCATGGAATAAAACCAAGTAATTTGTCTCTTTCTGGCTTGGCATTAGCCCTATAACTAGATTCCTGAAAAACAAATGACATTAAAACATAAGGCGGTATTTTCCATCTTTTCTCTGCTTGAATTGCTGCTTTATACCAGCTCTTCTTTTCTTTAAAGATTTTACAAATATTATCAGGACTTTCTGGGGGTGTGGTCATGCATGACTGTACAGAGAATGTAATAATTAGTAGATATAAAATTTTTACATATCTATTACTCATTAGATTTTTTCTCCTGGTTCAAATCCTCTGAATGTTTTAAATCGTGGAAACCTTAAGCTATAACTTTCTCCTTCCATGCTTTGAGTAACTGCGTCTGCTCTTATTTCGATTAACTGACCAATAAGTGACTCTTTCTGAGTCCAAAATTTTTCTCTGTTTTCATCTGTAAGACCACTGCCAACATTTAATGAAAAAAACTTACCATCATCATTTCCTTCAACAGTAAATGCTCCTAATTTTCCAGTATGCCTCCCAGTCCCCTCATGAACTTCTGTGACCTTTAAAGTGACCTCAATAAAAGGCTTCATCTTTAACCATGCATGGCTTCTCTTACATTCATACAAGTCATTCTCTGGTTTAATCATAAGCCCTTCAAAACCTTGTTCTAAAGCTTTTTTATTCATTGCAGAATAAATATCTTCACCATTCTTTTCATCAAAATTTACAACTTTATAGTCTACTATCTTAATGCATGCAGGAAATTTTTCTGCAAATTTTGCTAAAAGATCTTTTCTTTCAATAGTCGTAAGTATGCTTTTTCCATCATTAAATTCATTTAAAGGAATAATATCGAATAATGCTAAATATGCATCTTCAGTTTTTGCATTTGTTTTTCTATGAACCTGTTTCATTAGTGATTGAAAATCATCACTCATAACTTCACCATCAAAAACCATATTATTAAACTCAGATTTGCTTAATGCTTCTTCAATATGAGGAAAATTACTGAATATTTTGCCATTCCTACTATAAAGAGTTGTATTGTTATTTTTAGTTATAGCAATAACTCTGACGCCGTCATATTTATATTCTATTAAGCAATTGCCTTTAATTTTCTTGGGATGTTTCATGCCATCATGAGATAACATGCAGGCAAAAACAGGAACTCTAAATGTTATGTCCATCTTCTTAGCAACATTATTAACAGTTTTTTGACTTACACCACATCGCAAATCTTTAATTAAAATTCTTCTATACCAATCATTCCATTCTTCTATGGTTGCTTGTGACATTAAGTCTATTATCTCATCCCTGGCAGCATGACCAGTTTTGGTTCTTTCGACTAAATCAAGAGCTGCATTTTTAAAAGTTTTCCAATTCAAACCTTTTCCATCTTCATTTGATTTAGGAACTTGTTTTACACCAAATGTTACTAAAGCATCTAAGCACATTGATAAACCTTCCTGAAAATCAAGATCATGAATATTTTCTTGAATAACCCCCTCTTTAAATAATCGACTATTATCACTCTCGAGTTTTTGTATTATTTTCCAAGGTTTCATATTAATTAGTAATCACAATTCAATTTTTTCAATATTTTGAAGTTGTTTTAATCGCATTATTTCTTGCGCTTGAGATTCAATATGAGAAATCATTTGTTTGGTTAATGGGAGTCTGTTACTGTCACATATACTTGCATGAAAATTTTCACTAAATTGAGTTGCGAAATCCAACATTGAACTAATTACATTAGTAGCATCATTAACGTTATTAAGATCTGAAACAATTATAACCGCATGAGTCTTTGCATTAGATTCAAAAGTTCCAGGATTGAGGGCATTTGCAATCCTAAAAATCTCTTCTCCCGCTTTCATATAAGAAAAGTATCCATTCGTAAGTTTTGTTTGATAGTTTGCAAGAAACCCAAATAGTTGATCCATATCATAGTTAGATGTATCAACTGATATTAAATTAAAGATTACTAGTTCTTGATCTTTTTCTTCTTTAGAATCAGGTTCATTCGTTTGTTCATCAGAGAAATTAAAAGAAGATTGAGCTAATCCCTCCTGCTTATCAATTTCATGCTCATAAATATCAGTTACTTCCTCTATTTTTACCTTTAATTCATTTGAACTAGATATTCTTTTTAGAAAGAAAAAAGTAATTACAATAAATAAAGCTATCGATAGGCCGATTAAATATATATCTGAGTTTGTTTGCATTTATTCAGTATTTGCCATCTCTAAAGCTTGATTTACATCAACGGACACAAGCCTAGATACTCCAGCTTCTTGCATTGTTATACCCATTAAATGATCACTTCGTTCCATTGATACTTTATTATGTGTAATAAATATGAATTGTATTGTTTTAGACATCTCTTCAACCATATTAATTAGCCTTTGAGTGTTCACATCATCAAGTGGAGCATCAACCTCATCAAGCATACAAAATGGAGCGGGATTAAGTTGAAATATAGAAAAAACTAAAGAAAGAGCTGTTAATGCTTTCTCACCTCCTGATAATTGTGATATTGAAGCATTTTTCTTTCCAGGAGGTCTTGCCATAAAAACAACCCCACCATTCAAAGCATCATCATCCTCAAGCTTTAATTCTGCAAAACCTCCACCAAATAAAAGTGGAAAAATTTGTTTAAGTCTATCGTTTACCGAATTAAAACTATCTTCGAATCTTGTCTTGGTTTCGAGATCAATTTTTTTAATGGCATTTGTTAATTTTTCAAGCGCGTCTGTAAGTTCATTATATTGATCTTCTAATTTATCTTTTCTTTTAGTTTCATCAGCAATTTCTTCAGGTGCAGCTAGATTTATTGCACCTAGCTTAATAAGCTTAGCTTGAATATTTGCAAGTTCTTCTTGAAGATCACTCAAAACATAATCTTCGTAATCTGAATAATTTATATCATCTATATTGATTCCAGATTTTTTTATACTCTCATTAGAGTTCTGTAAATTTATTTCATAAGTTTTAAGGTCAAGCTTTATTTGTGTTACCTTTTCAGAAATTGATCGAAGATCTAATTCAGCAATAGATCTAGCATTCTCTAACTTCCTTAATTCGGCATCAACTACTGATTGTTCTTGCCTTATCTTTGTTAAAGCAGTTTCAGCATTTGAACTTTTTTGTACCAATTCTGAAATTATTTGTTCTAATTCTACCTTTGTAGACTCGGATTCTTTGATTAGTATTGTTAAATCATCTTGTCTAGATAAGTATTCTGCAGTTAAAGACTTAGATTGAACCGAAGCAATATTAAGAATGCTTTTCAGTTGCTCTTTAAGTTCTAAGGCATCCTTATAAATTGAATTACCGCTACTACCCAAAGACTGTAAAGCATTAATAATATTATCTAAAATATAGATTGCTTTTTCTTTTGGACTAAGGTTTTCAAGATTATTTTCTTTATCAAGGGCCTCATCATAGCTTTTCTTAGCTTTTTCTAAGGCTGTCTTATTTGTAAGCTCTGATTTAATTAAATTTTGAAGATCTGCCTGATGCTTCGCTATATCTGCTCCAACAGAATAGAAGTTTTTTTGCGCTTCATCATATAAATCTCTTACAGATTCGTGTTGTGTTCTATACTCATCTATTTGTGCTTGCTTAGTTTTAGTTTCTGCATCTTTGATAGTTTGATCTCTTAAAACTTTATCTAATTTTTTTTGTATTGCATCTCTATTATTTTTTGCTTCAAGAGAGAACAAAATTGATACTTTTAATTCAGTATCTTGTTCATGTCTTTTAAGTTCATTGTATTTTTCCGCCGCTTTAGCTTGGCCTTCCAGTCTTTTAATAAGTCGAGAAATCTCATCTTTTATATCTTTAACTCTTGCAAGATTTTCCTTGGTATTTTTAATACGTCTTTCTGTTTCTTTTCTTCTTTCTCTATATTTTGAAACACCAGCAGCTTCCTCAATATGTAATCTAAGTTCTTCTGGTTTTGCGGTCACCAGATTGGAAACCATGCCTTGTTCTATAATTGCGTAGCTGTTTGGCCCTAATCCGGTTCCTAAAAATAAGTCTTGAACATCTTTTCGTCTACATTTAGTATTATTTATAAAATAAGTTGACTGACTATCCCTTGTCATAGAGCGTTTAATAGAGATTTCATTATATGCGGCATATTCACCGCCAAGAGTTGCTGATGAATTATCAAAAAGAAGCTCAATGCTACATTGTCCAGAAGGCTTCCTCAAATCAGATCCATTAAAGATAACATCAGACATTGAATCACCTCTTAGATTCTTTGCAGACAACTCCCCAAGAACCCATTTTACAGCGTCAATAACATTAGATTTTCCACACCCATTTGGCCCAACAACAGCAACTAAATTTGTTGGGAAGGAGATTCTCGTGGCATCCACGAAACTTTTGAAACCAGCCAATTTGATGTGTTTAAGCTGCATTGATATCTAAAATATATAAGTGTTTATATTAAACTATTGTAGGTCCGCAGACCAATCTTTTTCATTAATTTGCACCTTCAAAATTGCAGTATTCATGTTATTTATTTTTGATGAAAAATTAGAATAATAAGTACTACTATCTGTGCATAATAATCCTGCTTTTAAAATAACTTTTTCTTCATTAATTAACGCAGACGCTATATCAAATCCAGGAATCATTGAGTCTGTATTTGAAAGAGTTACCATAAAAACATTGGGATCTTCTGATATAGATTTTGCAATAGGGACTGCAGGACCGTTAGCAATAAATAAGTTGAAATTAACTCTTTCAACTCTGCAACTTTTAGCAGGGGCAAAATCTATTTCCATTTTTGCTAAAGCATATTCTGGAAACTTTTTATCTCTAAGAATGCTATAAATTGCATAAAATCTAACCTGTTCATTAGAATTAGCAAATATTGGCTCTGCAAACTTCATTAGCTGTTCTGCTGCTACTAAACTTTCTATATCTATGGCATATAGAATAGCCTGCTCTAACCATGAATTTTTTCTATTATCTTCAATAAGATTATCAAATTTAATAAAAAAATCCGCATTTAATTCAGTATTACCATCCATTGCTTCCTGTAACTCATTAACTAATATTACTTCTTGAGCTGAACCTAAAAATGAAAATTTGCTTGTAAAACCTAGTAAAGAGATTCCTATGAGAATAAATGCAAAACTAAAAACAAATGCTTTATGTTGAGAGTCTCGAGCTAATAAATAAATTGTTATTGGAATAAGCGCTACTAATGCGATTATATAAAATATGATCATTTAAATTTTCGTCTCAACAAAAATCCAAATAAAATCAATGTTAGGAATATAAATGGGCCAAACCATAATACAAAGGTTGTGCTATTTTTTTCGGGATCATACAAAATATCTTTTCCAAACCTTTTTTTGGCATAATCTTTTATTTCTGCGTCCGAGTAACCTTGGTTAATCAACTCTGCTATTTTCATTTTTAAATCTTCTGATACCGGTGCATTAGAACTTGCAATTGAACCACTTGTGCATTTTGGGCATCTTATTTCATGAATAAGTGCATAAAATCTATCCTCATCATTAACAGATTTAAATTTATAGACTTCAGAAGAAAATCCATAGGGGCACATAATTAAAGCTATTATGAAAAATATTTTTATCATTGGAACATCTTATTTTCTTTAATAATGGGGACAAATACATTATCCCAAATTACCTTATTAACTTCACCGCTATAATGAACTAAAACAACACCATCTTTAACAAGAAAAGTTTCAGGAGCCCCTGTAACTCCCATATCTAATGCCAAAGATCCCTTGGGATCATGAATATTTAAGCTATAAGGATTAGTATATTTTTTCAACCAGCCCAGAGCATCTGATTTATTATCCTTATAATTAAGTCCAACTATATTGTATCCATCATTGTTTAATTTCATTAAAAATCCATGTTCAACTCTGCAAGTAATGCACCAACTTGCCCATACATTCATTAAAAATTCATTATCAAAATCTTCCGAGGTATATTTAACATCTATATCAAGAGCGCTTAATTCAAAATTTGGAACTTCGAAACTTCTAAAGTCAGCACCTGGATAAAACTTTTCTTCAGTCAGAATATTAAAAAAAAAGTAAATGCCAAACAATGGCAATAAAATAATTAATGATCTAATTAAATTTTTCATTTTTTACTATAACTTTGAGTAAATGTCACAAGAGCGCCCAAACACATTACTGCAGCGGCAATCCATATTAATCTAATTAAATAGTTGTATTGAATATTTACAACCCAATACCCACTATCTAATTGATCTCCAAGGGTCATATAGATATCTTTTGTTGGTGTAATTTTAATAGCGGATTCTGATGTGATTTGCCCTCTTATAAAATATTTCCTTTTTTCTGGATAAAGAAAAAAAACTTTGTTTAAAGAATTAATATCTTTGACTGAAAATTTAGCCCTTACCGAGTCATAATTAGATTCATTAATAAGATCAAAATTTATTAAAGTGAATTCATATGCTTCAGCGGTATAAGTTTCTCCAGGCTTTATATTAATTACTTTTTCGTAACTTAGACTTGCATTGAATGTTGTAGCTAATATTAGCAGGCCTAAGCCTATATGAGCTATTGCACTAGCTTTGTTGAAATAGTTTCCTTGATAGAAAGAATAAATAATTAAAATTAGATACCTAAATAATATTAAAAAGCTTGAAAATAATCCACCTACAAACCACCAATTAAAATCATTAAATAAAGAAACTAAATATAAAGTAATTAAAGTTGCTAATAAAATTGATGCCGATAATGCACTATTGATAAAAAATAATTGCGAGCTTCTTTTCCATAAACTGCCAACTGAAAATACTAAAAAAATTGAAGCAAGAAAAGTAAGTGGTGCAAATATTGTATTGTAATACGGCGGTCCTACGCTAATTCTTTCTCCATAGATAAAATCAAATATAAGTGGGTACATAACTCCCAAGAAGACTGCAAATATTAAAGTAGCAAAGATAATATTATTAATAGATAAAAAGGCTTCTTTAGATTTTGAGGCGACTAAATTGGTTGAAATTAAAACTGGTAATCTATATGCATAAAAGCCTAATGATATGGTAATTAATATAGCTGAAAATCCTAATAAATATAATCCTCGCTGAGGATCATTAGCAAAAGAATGGATGCTATCAATTATTCCAGATCTTACTATAAAGGCTCCAAATAAACTTAAAGAAAAAACAGATATTGATAATAATATTGTCCAACTTTTTAATGCTTTAGTTCTTGAAGAAACATACAAAGAATGGATCAAGGCTGTTCCAGCAAGCCACGGCATAAGGGCAACATTTTCAACAGGGTCCCAAAACCAATAACCGCCCCATCCAAGCTCATAGTAAGCCCACCAACTTCCTAAAGAAATTCCAATTGTTAAAAGAATCCAGGCTGCTAAACTCCACGGTCTTACAACTCTCTCCCAATTTATATCCATATCACCTTTTATTAAAAAGGCAGTGTTATATGCAAACGCAATTACAAAACCAACATAGCCTAGATATAAGAATGGTGGATGTATTGCTAGAGCTGGATCCTGAAGAACTGGATTTATATCTGCCCCATTTATTGGCGCAATTGGTAAAATTACCTCAAAAGGATTAGAGGTAAACAAAAGAAACATTAAAAAGCCAAAAAGAATAAAAGCTAACAAACCTATAGCAGGAGCTTTTAATATATTTTTCTTAGATAAATTAATATTGAAAAGTTGACTCCATAAGGCTAAAAACAATATCCACAAAAACATTGAGCCTTCATGTGCAGACCATATTGAAGAAATTTTATAAAAAATTGGTAATTCTTTATTCGAATGTTGTGCTATGTACTTAATTGAAAAGTCACTTTGTATTGCAAGCCATACATACAAAAGAAATGAGATTAAAATAAAATAAAATCCATAACTAAATACTCTCGATACTAAGATTTCTATATTATGATTTGACTGGTAAGTGCGGGTTGAAAAAATAAAGGATAACAAAAATAAACACGACGCAATAATTGTAAAAAAATGTGATATCTCTCCTATCATTTTTTGGAGATCTCAATAGTTGGTGGCATATAGTTCTCATCATGTTTAGCAAAAATATCTTCTGCGATTAAAATTTCATCAACAATTAAGCCATAAGCAACAATACCACTTCCCTCTTTAAAAAGATCAGGAACTACGCCATTGTATGAGACATCAATAGAATGATTAAAATCAGTTATTTTAAAAGATATATTCGTGCCATTTCTTTTCACAGAATCTTCTTGGACCATTCCTCCAAGTTTTACTCTTTTTTTATCTGGAATTTCAATATTAATCATTTCAGATGGTGTATAAAAATAATCTAAATTAGAGTTGAGGGCTTTTAGTATTAAAAACACTCCTAAAAAAGAAGTAAAAACTAATGCCACTACAGAAAGTAGTCTTTTTCTTCTTAAATTATTCATCAATAATTTTTTTTCTTATCTTTCTTAATTCATTTTTATAAAAAATAAACATAAGACTTGTTGAAATAATTACTATAAAAAATACTGACCAAACATAGATACCGTGCCCATCCATATAAAAGAAGCTATTTAAATTATCAAATGCAAAGTTAAACATTTCTTTTAACCCATGATTTATGACTTTCACGCTTAAAAATATGAACTTTTGAAGACAAAATAATTAAAGATACTATGATTCCTGAAAACCCAATCATGGAAAAAATTAGTGGGTATAGCATCGTCGGATCAATAGATGGTTTATTTGTAAGCGTTATCGAAGCTGGCTGATGCAAGGTACTCCACCAATCTACTGATTTCTTAATAATTGGAATATTTACAAAGCCAATCAAGACTAGTACAGATATAAACTTGTCAGCTTTTTCAAAATTAGTGAAAGAGCTATGCAAGGATATCAATCCAAGATACATAATAAATAAGATTAAAGTTGATGTTATTCGAGCATCCCATTGCCACCATGTTCCCCATGTAGGAATACCCCATATTGAGCCAGATATTAAGGCAATAAAAGTTACTAATGCTCCAACTGGAGCTATTGATTTAATCATATATGCCGCTAATTTAACCTTCCAAATTAAAAAAATGCCTGCTGCAATTGCCATAACTATATATAAACTTTGAGATAGAAATGAAGCAGGCACATGAAGGTATATAATTCTAAACGAGTTTCCTTGAACATAGTCTGCAGGCGCAAAACCTAGACCCCAGACTAAAGCAAATGCATAAAACAATACTGAGAAATATAAGATATAAGGATACATCTTATTAACTAAAATAATGTAAGTTTTTGGCGATGCAAATTGATGATAGAGTTTCTTTAACACAATTTATGTAATTTAATAATTATTCCAAATGAGTCTTAATAATGAAAGATATTATAAATGGAATAAATACTATTATAAGCAATAAAACGCCAAGCATTAATAGTAAAAGATTAGATATTTCAAACCCAAAATTTGCATTTAGCACTATTTTTCCTAAGAGAATTAAAATTGGAAATAATAAAGGTATTGTAATAAGTGCTCCTAGTGCTGACCCTTTATTCAAGCTCAATGAATTTCCTAAAGCAAATAAATTAATAAAAATGTATGTGGAAATTAATAATGATGGGAGCGCAATATTTAAAGAGGAAATATCATCTGACATATTTATAGAAAAAAATGTTCCTAAACATGATATAGGTATGCCAATTAAGATCCAATAAATTAAGATCTTAGTAAAGATTAAGGAGAATAATGAATTATTGGCTACGTAAAAATATTCAAGATATCCATCCTCATAGTCTTCTAGGAAAATGCTTTCTACTGAAACCATTATAGTAAGTAAGCTAGCTATCCATAAAATAGAATAAAAGACATCATTTAATGCTTCACTTGATAGCTCTACTGTTAAAGGAAAAGAAATGATTATTAATAAAAATATTAATATAGGGCCAAGCCAAGCTCTAAGTTTCATTTTTAATTTAAAAAATTCTACAAAGATTAACTTCATACCTGATTGCCCCCAAGGGTTATTGTTTCGCTATCAATATCAATAGGTATATGTGAAGTATAAATAATAGATTTATTTTTTTTCAGTTCGCTACTTAAGAATTTAGTAGTTAATATCCTTGTTGAGTCATCAAGTCCCACACATGGCTCATCTAAGATAATTACTTTTGCTTGATTTAAAAAAATTCTAATTAACGCTAATTTTTTTTGTTGCCCATATGAAAGATTACCAACAATAGTATCAAGCCTTTTTATAAGACCTAAATCAGCTAAAATATCCTTAGTTTTACTTTCGTTGGAATCAATTCCATGGATATATAAATTATCAGAAAGTGTTAAGTAATTTTTAAGAACATTTTTGTGTCCAAGAAAGCATATATCTGTATTTTTATTCCATAAAATACTGCCTTTACCAGCAGGGGTAATGCCAAGCAATATCCTTATGAGGCTTGATTTTCCAGAACCATTATTGCCTTTTATGTGAAGTGCTTTACCTTTTTTTAAATTGAATGAAAGATTGTGAAATAAGCGATTTTGGTTAATAGAAAAACCTATGTTGTCTACTTTTAATAAGATACTGTTTGACATTATAGCAATGATACCTTAGAAGAGCTTCTATAAGTTAAGGGCAAAAGAGGCGGTTGAGGATCTAATCTTGAATAAAGCCTTTTTGAGATTTCTGAAAAATAATTGTCCTTAAAAGCTCCCACTCCACCAATAGAAAAATATAAATCTTTTGTAAAGTAAATCCCTTGCTCAATAGATGGTGTTGTTCTTAAAATTGAATTAATTTTTTTTAGGCTAGATGACAAAAGGTCTTCTTTATTAGAAATATCAAACCAACCCCAAACAGGATAATTAATCATTGCCATTTTTTTTAATGTTTCTCTGTTAATTTTCTTTGGTGTACTGCTTGGAGGCAGCAAAACTATTAATGAACCATTACTGTCAGCTATTACTGAATCAATATCTAATATTATAGAAGATTCATCTTTAAAGTTTAAGAAGATGCACTCTTCTTCGGAATCAATTTTAAATTTTTTAAGCTTCTTTAATTTTTGGTGTGAGCCAAGAACTATATAAGTTACTAATTCTTGGCTCAAAGTTTTAAATTTGAGCTAATGCTTGCTCATAATCTGCAATAATATCATCAACATGCTCTAGGCCAATTGATAATCTTACAAAACCAGGTGTTATGCCAGCAGATAGTAACTCTTCTTCATTTAGCTGACTGTGCGTTGTGCTACCTGGATGAATAGCAAGACTTCTAGAATCACCAATGTTGGCTACATGGTAGACCATTTCAAGAGCATTAATGAATTTCCTTCCAGCATCTATGCCGCCTTTTATCTCAAAACCCATTAATCCACCATTGCCTCTAGTTAAATATTTTTCTGCTCTTTCTTTTGCATATCCTTCCATGACTGATGGATAAATAACTCTTTCAACAGAATCATGATTAGATAAATATTCAGCTATTTTCTCAGCATTGCTTGAATGTTCGCGCATCCTTAAAGCTAATGTTTCTAGTCCCTGAATGAACATAAACGCATTAAATGGGCTCATTGCTGCTCCCATATCTCTTAAAATAGTAGTTCTTGCTTTAAGAATATAAGCTATAGGACCTAACGGTTTTACAGCTTCAGACCAAATTGCTCCTCCATATGAAGGATCAGGTGTATTTAATGCTGGTTGTCTTTCAGGAAATGCCTCCCAATCAAAATTTCCACTATCTACAATAATACCCCCAATAGAAGTTCCATGACCGCCAATAAATTTAGTTGTTGAATGAATTAATACCGCAGCGCCATGCTCAAATGGCTTACAGATAACTGGAGCTGCTGTATTATCAACAATTAATGGAATACCTAATGGTCTTCCTAACTCTGCTACTTCAGAGATTGGAAATACTTCAAAACTTGGATTAGGTAAAACCTCTCCATAATAAGCTCTAGTCTTGTCATCAGTTGCATTTGCAAAATTTTGAGGGTCAGCAGGGTCAACAAACCTAACTTCAATCCCCATATCGGACATTACATTTTTAAACTGATTATATGTTCCACCGTATAAATGAGATGATGCAACTATATTATCTCCATTCTTAGCTAAATTTTGAATTGCATAAGCTGATGCAGCTTGTCCAGAAGCAACTGCTAATGCTCCCACCCCACCCTCAAGAGCAGCAACTCTATCTTCTAAGACTGCACATGTAGGATTCATAATTCTTGAATAAATATTTCCTAATTCAGACAATGCAAATAGATTTGCAGCATGATCACAATCATCAAACTGAAAACTACTCGTTTGGTGAATTGGAACTGCTACTGAATTAGTATTCTCATCTTTTCTCCAGCCCGCATGAAGGCCTATTGTTTCTGGGTTTACATATGTTTTACTCATCATCTCTCCTTAAAATAAATAAAAATTAACAACAGCTATCTAAAATTTTTTACTTAGAAGAATAGATTTACTGCTTATTAAAAATAATTTTGATACAAAGGATTATATACAATTTTAGATTATTAAAAATATATTTTTCTAGAAACTATTAATAGCAAGTTAAATTCAAACCTTTATAATATTATTAATATTAATTAAACGACAAAAATCATAATGGCAAAGAAATATGTAAATTTTCGAGTTGGAGGCACACCTCAAAAAGAAACAGAAGACTATACTGTTTGGACCAATGATCTTCTTAAAAGGATTATTGCAAGTAAAACTGTTATCCAACCAGCAAAATCAACAACTGGGCATAAATTAATTAATTCTGATGTCGCATATATCATTACTAATGGCAGAGGAACTATGGAAATAGTTGAATACATGAATGATGAAGATGGTCATGGATCAAATCCTTCATATGGAGTTCAACATAAAGATTCATATGAATTATCCTCAGGCGATGTCATTTTGGTTGAATCAGGAGATTACTGTAGAGTTATAAATGATTCAGATCATGATCAGTTAACTTATATTAGGATCTTTGATAGAGAAGGCTGGCGACAAGATTAATCTACTAAATCTTTTTTAGATAATTTCACTTTAGCTACAAGTGGTATATGGTCTGATACACCCTTAAAGTTTTTTGTTGAAAATCTTAGTGGTTTATTATCATCATCAATATTAATAGGCGTTTTTAGCAACTGAATAGTCTCTGGAATTAATGAAATATTTCTATTCTTTGAAGCTAAGATTGTATCTAAAAATGACCAATTATTATCGGGTGCATAATAATAAGTTCCTTTACAATCAATACAACCAATAAAATGTGCTATCTCCCATAAATTACTATGCTTATTAAACATATTTTCTTTTGTTTCTTCAACGCTTGTTACATTAAAATCTCCAAGAGCAATTGAAGGCTCTTTATTATTTATAAGTAACTCATTTAAAGTAATAAAAGCCTGGTCACGCATTTCATAATCTAAATAAGGGGCTGGAAAATGTACACCATAAAATCTAACATTAGTATTCTGAATATTAATTAAAATATCTAGGATTGGTCTTGTGTCTTTTTTACTATTTTTTCCTATAAATTTTATGTAATGGAGTTTTGATTCCTTGATTTCATATTTAGAGATAACAGCATTATCAATTCCTCGATAATCATTACCCTCTAAAAGCTGATAATGCTTATAGCCATATGACTCTAACAAAACAAATAATTGCCTAAGGATATTTAAATTTTCTATCTCTTGAAAAAAAATAATATCAGGTCCAACCTCTTCGTATGAAATAATAGTATTGAAGATATTTTTTAACTTTGCATCTTTAGCTTCATCATTCCAATCTAAGTATAGGCATTCATTTCTCCAAGTCTTTACTCTAATTTTTTTACATGAGCTTTGATGAGCTTCATTTTGTTTCATTGATAATGGTAAGTATGCTTTATCGTCTTTTTTATAATCATCTTTAGCATCAAAAAGATTTTGGACATTCATTGTCATAATTGAGAAGGAGTCAGCATAAATATTGCCAAATGATAAAGTTAGAGCAAATGCTAGAATTAATTTAATCATAGTGAGAATTAAAAAACTCCGTATCTGTCATCAATTCACAGAATCTTGATGTAAATTTTACTGCTTCAACTCCATTTATTAATCTATGATCATAAGAAAGAGATATTGGAAGAATTGGTATCTCTTTTATATTTTTATCTCTCATGATTACTTTAGAATAAGTTTTAGATATACCCAGTATCGCAACTTCAGGTGGATTAATGATAGGAGTAAAAAACTTACCACCTATTGCACCAAGAGATGATACTGAAAAAGTTGATCCTTTTAACTCATCTACAACTAATTTTCTTTCTTTTGCAGCTTTTGCCATACGATTTATTTCATTAGATATATCTACTATAGATAATTTATCTGCACTCTTAATATTAGGAACGATTAAACCTTTGGGTGTATCAATAGCTATGCCAATGTTTATATAGTCTTTGATGATTACATTTTCTGTATTCTCATCAAGAGAAGCATTCATTAAAGGAAACTCTTGAAGAAGTTTAGATATTGCTTTTACAAAAAATGCCAATGGAGATACTTTAAGGTTAGATTTTTTATTCAATACCGTTCTAATATTCATTAAATCTTCAATATTTGCTTCGTCATGCTGGGTTACATGTGGAATACTTTGCCATGATTGTTGTAAATTTTGAGCTGCAGTTTTCTGAAATTTTGATAATGCTTCTGTTGTGATAGAGCCCCATTTTGAAAAATCAATCTCTGGAATCTTGATTGATAATTGAGCTCCAGGTTGTAATCGTGCTTTTACAAAATTATGAAGATCCTCTTTAAGAATTCTATTTCTTGGGCCAGAAGGCGGCACTTCATTTAAATTAATTCCAAACTCTCTTGCTAATTTTCTAACTGCTGGGCCTGCATAAATGCTATCGGTATATTGAACATTATTGATAATTTCAGTAATTGAGTTATTTTCAGATTCTTGTATTGTTTCATCTGGGATAGATTCTGTTTCACTAATAATTTCTGACTGTAGGTTTGTATCTTCATCTACTTTTACAATTTCAGGATCTTTTAATACTTCTTCAGATTCAATTTCAAGAAAAATAGTTCCTTCGCTTACAGTATCGCCATCATTGACTTTAATATCTAAAACTTTACCTGAAACAGATGCAGGGATTTCCATAGCTGCTTTTTCTGATTCTAAAACAATAATTGAATCATCTTTATTAACTACATCCCCAGGCTTAACGCAGATTTCAATAACCTCAACATCAGTTGCTTCACCTAAATCTGGAATTTTTATCTTCTCAATAGTCAATTAAACCTCCCATGGGTTAGGTTTATTTGAATCAATTTGCATGTCTTTATATATTATGTCCAATAACTCTTTAGTGATTTTTGATTCCTGAAAAAGTGCATATGCAGATAATCTAACAATATGATTTGCACTTATTTCAAAAAATTCTCTAAGCTCCTCTCTTGAATCACTTCTTCCAAAACCATCAGTTCCTAATACTAGATATCTAGATTTAATATAAGGTCTGATTTGATCAGCATAAGCTCGCATATAGTCAGTTGAGGCAATTACAGGGATATCATTTTTACTAAAACATTTATCAATATGAGTTAATTTAGGTTCTTTGTGAGGATTTAATTGATTAAATCTCTCAGCCTCCATTCCATCTTTCCTTAATAAATTAAAACTTGTAGCACTCCAAACTTCAGCATTTATAGAATATTTAATAAGTATCTCTTGAGCTAATAATGACTCTTTTAAAATAGAGCCTGAGCCTATTAATCGAAGTTGAGGAGATTTTGATTCACTAACTTTATATAAACCTTTTATTACATCCTCTTCGATTCCTTTTGGCTGTTCTGGCTGAATATAGTTTTCATTAGTTACAGTAATGTAGTAGTAAAGATTTTTCTGTTCCACAAACATTTTTTGTATACCATCTTTAAATATTATTGCTAGTTCATAAGCAAATGCTGGATCATAAGATAAACAGTTAGGAATAGTTGAGGAGAGAATATGACTATGACCATCTTGATGCTGAAGCCCTTCTCCGTTTAACGTTGTTCTGCCTGAGGTTGCCCCAATTAAAAAACCTTTAGCTTGAGCGTCTCCAGCAGCCCATGCAAGATCATGCACTCGTTGGAATCCAAACATAGAATAAAATAAGTATATTGGAATCATAGGAAGGTCATAATTAGAATATGCTGTAGCTAAGGCAAGCCAAGCAGAGAAAGATCCAGCCTCTGTTATACCCTCTTCAAGCATAACTCCTTCTTTAGATTCTTTATACCACATGACTTTGTCCGCATCTTCAGGCTCATATTTTTGTCCTTCAGATGAATAAATGCCTATTTGTTTAAACATGCCTTCCATACCAAATGTTCTAGCTTCATCAGGCACTATAGGAACTACGCGTTCTCCAATATTAGAATCTTTTAAAAGACTTGTCATAAGCCTAACAGTTGCCATTGTTGTAGAGACTTTTCTATCTCCCATGCCTTTTATTAAAGGTTCAAAATTTTTATCATCTGGCATTTTTAATTTCTTGATCTTATTTCTTCTTCTTGGAATAAAGCCACCTAGGTTTTCACGAGTCTTTTTCATATATGAAATTTCTGGCGAATTTTCTGGGGGCCTTACATATGGCAATGACTCGATTTCGTTATCATTAACAGGTATGTCGAAATTATCTCGAAAAGCTTTGATGTTATCTAATGATAATTTCTTTACTTGATGAGTAGTATTATCTGCTTCTCTTGAACCAATTCCGTAACCTTTGGTAGTTAATGCAAGTATTACAGTTGGAGCTCCTGATGAATTTACAGCTTTATGATAAGCGGCATAAACTTTATAGGGATCATGACCTCCTCTATTTAACTTGTAAATATCTTCGTCAGTTAAATCTTCAACCATTTCTAATACATCTGGATTTTTCCCAAAAAAGTTTTCTCGAGTATATGCTCCGCCTTTAGCTTTATAGTTTTGTAGCTCTCCATCAACCACTATATCCATAATCTCTTGAAGTTTGCCTTCTTTATCTTTAGCAAAGAGTGGGTCCCATTTTCTCCCCCAAATTACCTTTATAACATTCCATCCTGAGCCTCTAAATTCAGTTTCTAATTCTTGAATAATTTTTCCATTACCTCTTACAGGGCCGTCAAGTCTTTGTAAGTTACAGTTGATAACAAAAATAAGATTTTCTAATTTTTCACGTCCTGCTAAACCTATCGAACCCTTGGATTCAGGTTCATCCATCTCACCGTCACCACAAAAAACCCAAACCTTTCTATCGTTTCTAGGAACTAAACCTCTAGCAGAAAGATATCTCATAATATGGGCTTGATAAACACCCATAATAGGACCCAAGCCCATTGAGACAACGGGAAACTGCCAATAATCTGGCATCAACCATGGATGAGGATAGGATGATAATCCTGGACTTCCTGCTTCTCTTCGAAAACTATCTAAGTCTCTCTCACTTAAATATCCTTCTAAAAAACTTCTAGCATAAATACCTGGTGATGAATGTCCTTGATAATAGACCAAGTCTTCTAACTGCTTATCTGAACCTCGAAAGAAATAATTAAATCCAACATCGTAAAGGGTTGCAGATGATGAGAAGGTTGCTATATGTCCTCCAAGTTCATCATCACCTTTATTAGCTCGCAAAACCATCACAAGCGCATTCCATCTAATTAAAGATCTAATTCTTCTTTCCATAAATAAATCGCCAGGCATGGCTGCTTCTTCGTTAGTTGGAATGGTGTTTCTAAAAGGGGTGGTTAGATTGTATGTTGGAACTTCACCCGTAGCTGTTAGTTTTTTTGCTAATTCAGTTAAAAGAAATGATGCTCTTTCAGTTCCAGCATTTTGTATTACTGAGTCAATTGCCTCTATCCATTCTTGAGTTTCAAGAAAATCAATATCAGGTTTATCGTTTTTCAAAATGCTCCTAGTAAATTACAAAGTTATAGCAATTAATAACTACTTAATTATAATACTTTTAAAATTTTATATTGAAAAAACTTATGATGGTAAATTTAGATAATGCTTTTCCTTTTAAGGCTGATCCTGTTGAAGTAACACAAGAGATGTGCGATCTAAATGGGCATATGAATGTACTTTATTACAATCAAATTTTATCGTTTGGTATTGATAAATTTTATTCTGTTGAAATGGGTTTTACAGATAAGTATTTTGAGATAGGGTTTTCAACTTTTACTCTTGAAGATAATTATCGTTATATTAAAGAATGTTTATTGGGAGAAAAGTTAGTTCCAAGATACAGATTACATAATGTTAATAAAAAGTTACTTCATGTTGTTGCGGTTTTAGAAAATGAATCTAGGGATATATGCGCTTTTTATGAGACTATTCTTGGTCATATAGACATGAACTCTAGAAAGACTTCGGAAATGCAAGAAGACTTCCTTAGTAATCTAATTGCTCTTATGCAGGAAAGTTCCAACATTAAAATTGATATAGACTTAAGGCTTAAAATTAAAGACCTTGCATAAAAAAGCCCGACAATAGCCGGGCTTTTTTAAAATATTCTTGTATTAGAAACTCATTCCAAACTGAATTCCATAAGTTCTTGGGTTAGCAAAAGTAATATGAACACCACCACCTGCTAGGTTACCATTTGCAGTAACACCATGCTGATATCTTTTGTCAGCAATATTCTTAATGTACACCCCTGCATACCAGTCTTCTGATGAAGGAGTATAAGTAGCTAATAAATCCATATATTTAGCTTCTGGAAGTTGGTATCTTTCTCCATTAAAGATATCACCTTCACGCTCACCTTTGTGAACATATGTAAATTTAACATCTGTTGCCCCACCCGTAGTTGGAAATCTTTGTGTTACAGATAAGTTATAGTCTAAATCAGAAACTAAAGGCACTTTATTACCTTCGAGTTGTTGGTACACATCACTTGATAAACCTGGTAATGTTTGAACATCTCCTTGAAGATTATAAATAATGCCAGCATCTGTTAATCCCCATTGGACAAGAGGTGCAAAGGTTCCAAAATTAGAGCCAATTCCTGCAGCAGTAGCAGCAGCTGTAGCTGCATCCATCCCTGTTAGCTGAAGAAAACCAGCTAGAGTCGCATTTCCAAAACCTGAACCTAATAATTGAGTTGCAGCATTTGGATTATTTGGATCTCTTGCAAGGCCGTTACCCATAGCTGAATCTGAAGCAAGGAAATTAAAATCAATTTCAGTATTTTCAGTTAAGAAAAACTTCATTTGTCCCTCAAGACCTTTATTCATGTAATCAAAAGTTCTGTTCACTACTCCAGCTCTTTCTAGCTGACCATATTGACCGTTAGTTACATCAAACTCAAAGTATGTGGCATTTAATAATAATCTTCCGTCCATCAGAATATTTCTTACTCCAATTTCAGTATTTACTGACTCTTCTTCTCCATAAGGAATTTGAACACCTAACTCATTAGGTGACGTTCCACCAGCTTTAAGACCAGTTGCATACAATGCATAGATCATACTGTTATCATTTAGATAGTGCTGAACAGCTAACTTATAAGTTAATGCATTATTTTCAACCTGCTCTCTACTTTGGCCTGGATTATTTCTGTCATATTCTGGACCTGTATAAACATAATTAGGATTTGTAACATCAGCTAAAGTACTAAAAATTGTACTCTCATATGTATCATCATTATATCTAAGGCCTAATGTTAATTTAGTCTCATCGTTAATATCATAATAATACTCTCCAAATAGAGCATTTGATTTAATAACAGAGTTTTGACTGGTAATAAGACCGCCTAATTCATTCGGTAAAGTTCTATCACATAATCCACCAAAAGTAGCACATGTAGCTAAAGTGCCTGCAGAAATCTGAGAAAGAGCTGTCGGTAGATCGATCAAACCTCCTAATAATGAAGGAGCAACTGCACCAAATACACCAAAAAAAGTACTCCAGTAAGCTATACCACCTTTGCCACTTAAAGCTCCGCCAAATAAGGAATTATTGTAAGGATGCAGATCCATTGATCTGAGCATTTGGTATCCAGTTGTTTGAAGGATGTAATTATTAGCATTATCATTTTGTCTCATATATAGTCCAGCAGTAAAGTTATGCGGACCATCAAAATCAGAGATTAAATTAATTTCAGACTGTCTATTGATATCGTAGTCTTGTGAACATTCAACTGACTCAGCACGATCAACCATAGCAGCATTAAAACATGCATACTGAAGTTCAAATGCTGGAACAGCTGCTACAGGTGTTGCAAATGTTTCACTGGCAAATGAGTGGTCTTGATCATCTGTATGTTGATAATCTCTTACAGAATATGAATATTTAGCCTTTAAAGTAACATCATTAATCTGTTTGATATATTCAATTTGTGAATTTTGAAAAGTGTGTTGTCTGTCTGGATCCTGATTTTTATTAACTCTATCTAATGTTCCAAATTTAACTGTATTTGCATAAGAATCAAATGATACTGATGGTCTTAAAAAAGTTAATGCATCAATAAAACCAATAATAGTCCCAGCTTCATGAGCTGTTTGACCTAACTGACCTTTTGTAAAAGGTGAACAACCATAAAATATATCGCTCTCACAGTACTGTCCGCCAATATTCATTCTATTGTCATCTGAAGAATATTCAGCTGTATTGAATTGAATGCTGCTGGTTTCATCTATATCAACATCTATTGATAATCTAACAGCATATGCATCTCTTCCATCAATATCATTACCAGTTCCAATGTTTCTAACCCATCCATCTTTCATAAATGAACTATAGGCTAGCCTTGTTCTAACATTATCACCAAATGGCATGTTAATAGCTGTCGATACTCTTTCAGATCCATAGTTACCCATTTCTACATTAAGATATCCGCCAGCTTCATCTTCTGGTCTAGCAGTGGTCAAATTTATAAGACCACCTACAACATTTCTTCCATATAAAGTTCCCTGAGGTCCAGCAAGAATATCAACTT
Organism: uncultured SAR86 cluster bacterium; assembly: GCA_902557645.1. Lineage (GTDB taxonomy): Bacteria > Pseudomonadota > Gammaproteobacteria > Magnimaribacterales > D2472 > MED-G78. Next base: position 299,909 of record CACEAP010000001.1, on the reverse strand, counting down.
GCTCAACATCAAAGAATCCAATTTCACCGATTGCAGATCCTGCAGCTGTATGACCATTAATTGCTGTTTGAATAGAGGAAGCTGTTCCTGCTCCAACAGCTGCGCTTGAGGCGCCTCTTATAGTATATAAATTTCCTGAACCTAATACGCTTTGGTATGAGAATCCTGGAACAAGTTCAGCTAAATCTTGCATTTCAGTAACTTGAGCTGATGTTAAAGCATCTGCTGTTAAAGCTTGGACTGAAAGAGCAACATCTTGAACTGATTCAGATTTTCTAGTTGCAGTTGTGACAATTTCTTCAACTTCTTGAGCTAATAGATGTGTCGGTGTTAATAAAAAAACTGATGCTATTGCACCAAGTGTATATCTTAGTGATATGTTCATATTTGGTAATCCCCTTTTTTATATGAAAAATTAGGGCTATTCTGTCATAAAATCAACAAATAGTCCTATAAAAATTAGATTTAAATTTTAGTTATAAAAGATAGGCTTAAAAGATAGGCTTAAAAAGCTATATTAAAGGATCGTGACCACTGCCACCCCATGGATGACATTTAGAAATTCGTTTAATACTTAACCAAAAACCTTTAAAAATTCCATACTTTTCTATTGCTTGAATAGAATATTCAGAACAAGTAGGTGTATATCGACAATTTTGCCCTAACAGTGGTGATATAAGATATTGATAACCTTTTACAAGTCCTATAAAAAATCTCTTAATCACTATAGCTCTTGTATGTTAGATGAATCTTTAGATTCTTGAGCAATCTGCTCAACAATATCATTTAGGGAGTAGGAAGTATTCTCATTGCTTCCTAATCTTCTAATAGAAATAGTTCTTTCTTCCATTTCTTTTTTGCCAATTACCATAATTACAGGAACTTTTGATGTACTGTGCTCTCTAACCTTATAGCTAATTTTTTCATTTCTTGTGTCTGTCTCAACTCTTACATTCAATTCTTTTAACAAAGATGCAACTTCATTAACATAAGAATTAACATCAGAGGTTATAGATGCTATAACCACCTGACGTGGTGCTAACCATAAGGGTAACTTGCCAGCATAGTTTTCTATCAATATTCCAATAAATCTTTCAAATGAACCAAGTATTGCTCTATGAATCATTACTGGAATATGTTTCTTTCCATCTTCGCCTACATATTCAGCATCTAATCTTTCAGCTAAATTAAAATCTAATTGAAAAGTTCCACACTGCCAATCTCTTCCAATTGCATCAGTTAAAACAAAATCTAATTTAGGACCATAGAACGCCCCATCTCCTTCATCAATTTTGTATGGATAGCCTAAATTTTTAATTGCAGTCTCTAATGCTAGTTCAGCCTTATCCCATATTTCATCAGAACCAACTCTCATTTGTGGTCTTGTAGAAAGTTTAATATCAAAACTTTTAAATCCAAGATCAGCATAAACGCTTGATAAAAATTTTATAAATAAGCCTGTTTCAGACTCTATTTGATCCTCTGTACAAAAAATATGGCCATCATCTTGAGTAAAAGCTCTAACCCTCATTAAGCCATGCATAGTTCCAGAAGGCTCATATCTATGACATGAACCAAATTCAGCAAATTTAAGAGGTAGATCTCTATAAGATTTTATTCCTTGATTATAAATCTGCACATGACCAGGACAGTTCATAGGCTTAAGAGCATTAATTCTCTTTTCATTAGCATGCTCTTCATCTATTTCAGTTATGAACATATTTTCACGATATTTATCCCAATGACCTGAAGCTTCCCATAATTTACGATCAATAACTTGAGGAGTATTTATTTCAACATAACCATTATCAACAAGTCTCTTTCTTACAAAATTTTGTAACTCTCTATATATAGTCCATCCATTTGGATGCCAAAAAACCATTCCAGGTGCCTCATCTTGAAAGTGAAACAGATCCATTTCTTTGCCAAGCTTTCTATGGTCTCTTTTTTCAGCCTCTTCCATTCTATTTAGGTAAGCTGCTAAATCTTTATCATTATTCCAAGCAGTGCCATAGATTCTTGTAAGCATCTCATTTTCAGATTTTCCGCGCCAATAAGCCCCTGCAACCTTAGTTAATTTAAATGCCCCAATGTGTTCTAAAGAGGGTAAATGCGGCCCTCTGCAAAGATCAATGAAATCTGAGTCTCCTTGTTGATAAATCTGAAAATCATCTGCTTGTTCAGACTCATTAATGATAGCTATTTTGTATTCCTCTTTCTTTGATTTAAAGGCTTTGATAGCATCTTTTTTAGTATTTAAAGACTTATTAATTAAATCACCAGATGCAATAATATTTCGCATTTCGTTTTCTATCTTTGGCAAATCATCAGATGATATTGCTGTTTCAGTTGCAAAGTCATAATAAAAACCATCTTCAATAGTAGGTCCTATTGCTAGCTTTGCAGTGGGATATAAATTTTTAATTGCTCTAGCTAAAACTTGTGCAGTTAAAGTGTGTCGCATTATTTCTAACCCATCATTAGAATTAATGGTAATAATTGATACTTCTGAATCAGTTTCGATTGGATCACACAAGTCCATTTGTGATCCATTTACAACTACTGCAACCGCTGCTTTAGCTAGACCTGGACCAATGTCATTAGCCAAATCTAACCCGGTCGAGCCTTGAGCTAGCTCTCTAATGCTTCCATCTGGTAATGTAATGTTCATAGCGATATATTATATAGGCAAATACACAACAGTATTAGTTGAAAGTATCATTATAAATACTAAAGTCGTAACCATAGGACCTAAATAAACTCTCCCAGTCATGTAAAAAAAATATCTGTTGAAATATGGCAAGACAAACATCATTGGTACAATAGCAAAGAGTAAATTCACGCTCAACCAATTGGTTGTCCAAAAAACAGTCCCAGTAAGTGCAAAAGTTACATATTGTAATAAGATGATTAAAAATAAGCCTAATGAATTTGCTACTCCGGCAATTAGCATTGATTTCCATTCAGCCTGACCTTTAATTCTCATAGCTCCATTTACTCTTAAAGAGTTTGAAAAAAAGAAGATAAAAAATATGGGAGCATACATTGCTAATACTAATAACATTTCAGGTTGAAATATTCTTACACCCATAAACCAAAATCTATAATCAACATGAAAAATATAATAGATTAGAAATAACAATGCGTAGTAGCTTGCAAAAACTGTAAGCGCTAACGCAAATGTTTTGGCTATGTATTTAATATCAGCTTCTAAGCCCCATGATGAAATTGAAACGCCATGTTTTTTTCCAAATAATTGATAAGAGCCTGTAAAAAGAATAAGTCCTATAACTCCATTGAATGCGGCCCATAACATAACTGAGTTATTCATTCGTTGAGGATAAAACCAAGTCAACTCTCTATTCGCGGCATCTGCAAAAATAACCTTTGCAGCATCAACCATAGGTATATATGACATGCTCGCAATAAATGCTCCTAAAAAGAAAATGATCCAAAAAATTATTTTAGAAGTTTTATTTTGTTGTGGAAGTGCTTTAGGAACATCCTTTACTAATGTATTAAAAATATTTTGTGATAAAAGAAATCTTGAAAATGGAATAAGCATTATCATGGCTACTATCATATTTATTAATGTCATTAATTCTTTCCATTGCCAAATCTGATCTGATGAGTCTATTGGTGAATTAAGATCAAAAACTTTTTCAAAATATTCTATTTGATTAGCTGTGGCTATGTTGTTATATGGTTGGAAGGGATGAATTAATTCCTCATTATGTATAACTCGCAATGATCGATCCATTAAAGAGCCATAATATTTTCCAAGCTCTACTTCTGTTAGTGTTTTTCTTCCCTTATTAATACCCCAATTAATAACCCTTAAAGATTCTGGTGCAATCTCCATGTTTGATGCATCCCAACCAGATAATTCATTTCTAAAAGCACCTTCATCATACAAAGCATAGCTAACTCCAACATTTGAACTTATATCTTTTAGAACTCTATCTTGAAGAGTTAAAACATACCCAGATACATAAACAGAATGAAGTTTACTTAGAGTATTGCTTTTAAGAGCTTCTTTACCAAAATAATTTGCTCCTCTTATAGCAGCATTCCCACCCATAGAATGTCCAGTTGATGCAATCCTATTGACATCTATATAATCTAAAAATTCACCAGAATAAGCGTAATCAACTAGATAAAACATTCCATAACCTTCTGTTGTTGCTGACCTTCTGCTTCTTGAAGAACTTGATAAGCCTTGAGCATATGGATCAATAAGAGCAATAACCATTCCTCTTCTTGAAAGCTCAATAGCAATATTTGATAGAGCTTCTTTTGATCTTTGAAAACCAGGTACAACAACTACAAATGGTGCTTTATTTTCTTTTGTTGCTGTATAGGGTTTATATAAATCAAAGACTAAGTGTTGTCCTTTTTGAGTTGGAATTTTAAGAGATTTAACCGAAACTTTGCCAAAATCTGATTGGACATATGAAGCTATGCCGCTGCATATTAATATTACAACTAAACAGCTTAAAAGAAATTTTGTATTTGAATTTTTAGTCACTCTATATATCAATTATTTATGCTTGTATTTGTAAATATGCACTGCTAGTCTATATCAATAAAATTATTACGGAGGTTTTATGGGGACTTATATTATATTAGCTTTAGTTTTAGCACTACTACAAATTTGGATTATTCCAATGATGCTAAATCTTAAAAATATGGATTACTTAATCTCAAATAGAGATGAGGTGATCGATGATTCAGATTCTATATTACTTGTAAGATCAAGAAAAGCTTATGCTAATCTTCAGGAAAGCTTACCTGCCTTTCTAGCTCTTGCGCTGTTATCAATGATTATGAGCGTTGATGTTACAAATGCAGCATGTTGGTGGTTAGTATTCAGAGTTGCCCATGGAGTATGTTATCTGGCAGGAATAGCCTATGTTAGAACTTTAGCATGGTTTGGAGCCCTAGGATCTTTAATAGCAATGGCTCTTCAGCTCATATAATCTAAATTTAATTTAAAAAAGCGCTTAATATAGCGCTTTTTTTATGTTTGGAGATAATAATTGGTATTTATATTGCATCAATATACAAAAAAGCTTGCATTAATAAGTTATTTTATGCATATTTTAAGAATATATTATTACGGGGAAACGTATGAAAAAAATTAATATCAACCTTGCTCTAGTGTTTATAACTATTTCAGGTTTTGCATATGCGCAAGAAGTTGAAGAAATTATAGTAACAGCAAACAAAAGCCAACAGACTGTTCAAGAAATACCTATGAATATATCAGTTTTAACTGATGTCGATATAGAAGAGCGTGGTATTTCAAATCCAGAAGACTATTTAAGAACATTAGCTGGAGTCTCAACCCCAGGTGGCGATGCTTTTTTTATTATTCGTGGTTTAAACACTTCGGCAGCTCAAAGAAATTCAGGTACTACAAATGTTTACACTGATGAAGTTAATATGAGTCTGGTTAATATCTTTGATATTGAGCGAATAGAGCTTCTTAGAGGACCACAAGGAACTCTATATGGGTCAAATGCTATTGGTGGAACTCTCAGATATATTACAAAAAAACCAGATCCATCTGGATTTGATACCTCTGTCGAAATGATTGCAGGAAGTAAAAAGTTTGCCTCGAAAGCAGTAAAAAATCTTAATGCAATGGTAAATGTTCCTTTATCAGACAATACAGCACTAAGGGTTGTTTCAACATCATCTTTTGATCCTGGTATCTATCAGAATGTTATGACTGGCAATAAATCAGTTGGAGATGAAAGAGATGAGCAGTTAACTGCGACATTAGGTTATGCAGATGGGCCTCTTAGTCTTATGTTTAGGTATTCTGAAAAATCAAGAAAAGATAATGGTGTTCAAGAAACTGGTAATTCTTCAAAGCCTGGTTCAGCAGATATTTATGATCCAAATTGCACCTCAGATCTATCATATTGGTATAACTGGGATGGATTACCAAACTGCTCAAGAGTAGCCTCTATTGCTGATTATTTAGGTGTAGATATATCTGGCTATAATCCGCTTTTATGGTTTGCTGATGCAGCAGATGAAATTGGTATGACTGATTCAGAAATGTTTGTAACAACCATCAATTATGATTTTGATATGTTTACTGCCACTTTGGTTAGCTCTTCAAGAGAAATTGATGAGTTTGAAAAAACAGAATGGGGAAGAATTGATATGGATGATCTATATAGCGCCCCTCTCTACAATGTTTCAACTGATGAAAGAGACACACTTGAACTAAGATTAGCTTCTAAACCTGGAACAATAGAATGGGTTGTAGGTTATTACAAAGATGAGCAAAGAGGTTTACCTGGAAATAGACAAGATCAATTTGGGATGACTGATGAGGCTTATGATTACATAGCTAATGTAATTATGGGCTGGACTGGATCTCCACCTACTGAATATGTACCTTGGCAAGATTACAATCCTGGCTACCCAGGATGGGATAATTCAAGACTTTACTATGGTTTTTATAGCTATGGTAGTTATGCTGATGAAGAAGCTATATTTGGGCAAATCACTTATAACTTAGAGAATTGGGAATTTTCAGCAGGCATTAGGGACTACGAGATTTCTGATGGATATAAATCAGAAAATTATGGAGTCTTTTATGGTGGAGAATATGGTTGTGATGACCCTGATCAAACTGGTCCTGATGGCATTTCTTGTGCTGAAGAGTCTGGCTCTGAATCTGATTCTAGGCCTAAGTTTACTGCCTCATATACACCTAATGAAGATCTTACATTTTTTGCAGTAAGTTCTGCTGGATATAGATCTGGTGGCAATAACTCTGCTCTTCCATACTTTTGCTCCGAAGACCCAGAAGCATCTGCAACTTTTAATAGAAGATATACTTCTGATAAAGCTGAAAATACCGAATTTGGTGTTAAAGCTAGAGGTGATGGATTCTCAATTAATGCTACATATTTCCACATTGATTGGAGTGATATACAAATCATCGTATCTCCTGCCTGCGGATGGAGCTATTACTTTAATGGAGCTGAAGCAACATCAGAAGGGATAGAGTTAGATTTCTCATATACACTCGCTGATAATCTATTTCTAGACTTTACTGGAAGTTCTATGACAGCTGAAACTAATACTGATATACCTAGCTTAGGAGCTTCAAAAGGCGATAGATTACCTAATACTGTTGAGCAACAATACAATATAGGTCTTACTTATGAATATAGTTCTCCTTTAATGGGTCTGTCATCATTTATAAGAGCTGATTATCTATATTATGGTGATAGTTTTGCAACATTTGGTCAAAGCGAAGATATGTTCTCACCAGATTATTCAAAACTTAATATTAATTGGGGTATGGAAATAGATGAAAATAATTCAATTCAAATTTCAGTTGATAATGCAACTGATGAAAGAACTGAAGCCTTTAAATATGCAGTTAGTTCCCCTAGCTGGAGACCAAGAGATTATATGCAGTGGATACCTCCTAGAAGTATTACATTTGCTTACAGATATAATTACTAAAAATTGCTTGAATATAAAATGCCAGCTTAGCTGGCATTTTTTTTAACCTTAAAGCGTTTTCCAAGTTGTTCCGGATGGCTTGTCTTCTATCTCAACGCCAATTGATAAAAGCTCCTCTCTAATTGAATCAGCAAGGTCAAAGTTTTTTTCTTCTCTTGCCTTATTTCTAGATTGAATTAAAGCTTCAACTTTTTCAGAATTAGTTGCACCTTTCTTGAACCAATCATTAGGATTTTCTTCTAAAATTCCAAGAATCTTACCTGTTGAGATTAAGCTTTTCTTTATAGCTTTTTTTTCACTTTCTGATTTTTTAGTCAGATCTTTAATCAAAACATTTAGCTCAGACATAACCTGAGGAGTATTAAGATCATCACATAGAGCATCAATAATCTCTTTAGGTGGTTTTTGCATATCATTATTTGATATGTCAATGTTATCAAGCTCCAATAGAGTTCTATATAACTTATCTAATAATTTTTTTGCCTGATGTAAAATCTTGTCATTCCAATCAAGCCCTTGTCTATAATGTGATGATAGCAATGCTAAGCGAAGAACTTCACCGGAAGTTTCTTTTATTAAATCATCAACTAATAAAATATTATTTAAAGATTTAGACATTTTTTCATTATTTACAGTGACAAAACCATTATGCATCCAGTAATTAGCATAAGAATTTGGATCATTAATATCAGAGCTTGAGCAGCAACTTTGAGCAATTTCATTCTCATGATGAGGAAACTGTAAATCTCTTCCGCCTCCATGGATATCAAATGGTAAACCTAAGGTTTTTTCTGACATTGCAGAACATTCAGTGTGCCAACCTGGTCTTCCATACCCCCAAGGTGAATCCCACCCAGGCTGGTTATCTGAACTAGGCTTCCAAAGAACAAAATCTGCAGGATCTTTTTTAAATGGTGCTACCTCTACCCTGCTGCCTGCAATCTGCTCTTCTCTATTTCTTTTTGATAATAATCCATAGTTTGGATATGACGGAACATGAAATAATACATGGTCTTCTTTTTCATATGCATGACCTTTATTAACAAGATCAACAATCAATTCAATCATTTCTTTTATATATTCAGTTGCCTTTGGTTGAACATCTGGTATAGCAACTCCTAATTTAGCCATATCTTTATTATAAATATCGGCATACTTTTCTGTTATTTCATTAAATGGCACTTTTTGTTGATTGGCAGCTTCGATAATCTTATCGTCAATATCAGTTATATTTGATACATAGGTTACTTTTGGATACAAAAATCTTAGTAACCTTACAAAGGTGTCGAACACTACTGCCATCCTGGCATTTCCTATATGAGCAAAATTGTAAACTGTAGGGCCGCATGCATATATCTTGATATGATTTTGATCAAGTGGAATAAACTGCTCTTTTTTACCTAAAAGAGTATTATGTATATATAAATTCTGCACTAATTATTCTCATCTCTAAAAGGTTTAGTATTTATTATATCAAGTTCTCTTAATTGATTAAGTAAAGGTATTAGAGGCATGCCTCTTATCGTAAAAGCTGATCCACTTACATAAGAAAATAAATTACGCCCAAGAGATTCATACTTATATGCTCCAGCTGCATGAATTGGATTTTCAAGCTCAACATATTCAACTATTTCCTCCTCAGATAAATCACGCATTTGCATTTCAACAATTTCAGAATACTCCCATAGGCACTTATTATTTTGAAAAAGACACACCCCGCTATTTTGAAAATGTTTTTTTCCAGATAATAATTGTAAATTACTAATTGCTTTTGTTTTATCGCCAGGTTTATTAAAAATAACATCATCTAATACGCACATTTGGTCGCCACCTATTACAATTGCATTTGGATATTGGAAGCTAACTTCTTGAGCTTTTGCTTTTGCTAAATAGATAACTTGTTGTTGAAAAGATTCTTTAGATATTTTTTCTTTTAAATCATCTTCATCAACATCTGAAATGACAACATCGAATTCTAATCCAAACTCTTCAAGCATTAACTTTCTACTCTCTGATCCAGATGCAAGAATTATCGGTATTTTGGGTTTGATACTGGAATCTTCCAGAGATCTATTCATTTAGAACTTTTTAGGTGAATTAATTAAATTAATAAATTCTTCTCGCGCTTTATTATCTTCTCTAAAAATTCCTAACATTCTTGATGTGATGGTACTAGACTCAGTTTTATGAATCCCTCTAGTACTCATGCAGCCATGACTAGCATCAATCACTACAGCAACACCCTTCGGCTTAAGCACTTCGTTAATAGTATCAGCAATCTGAGCTGTCATTGTTTCTTGAGTTTGAAGTCTTTTACCAAATGCATCAACAAGTCTAGCTAATTTACTAATGCCGACTACTCTTTTATTAGGAATATAGCCTACATGAGCAACTCCTACAATTGGTACCATATGATGCTCGCAATGAGACTCAAGTCTAATATCTCGAACAATTACTGCATCATCATAACCTTCAACTTCTTCAAAAGTTTTATTTAAAATCTCTATAGGATCATCTTCATACCCTGAAAAAAATTCTTTATATGCCTTAGCTACTCTTTTTGGAGTTTCTACTAAGCCCTCACGATCAGGATTATCACCAGTCCATAAAATAAGGGTACGAACAGCTTTTAGTACTTCATCTATAGCGGGTTTGGTCTTATCAGTCATGTATATTCCTTAGGTATGTAATTTTTGATGCCATTTTATCTGATATGAGACTAAATAACACTTAAGTGAAAGAAATTTCTATCAAATTAAGTTTTTTAAAGGCTTTTTATCAATAAAATTTATTAAATTACTACAAAATAGCTCATTTAATCTTAATATTGCATGCAAAGAATGCGCAGAATCATGTGAAGAGATAAAACAATTATTTGCTGTCCATAACTCTGAATCATTCGGTAAAGGCTCAATCTTAGTTGTATCCAATGCAGCACAGGCAATAGAGTTTGAATTTAATGCTTCAATCAAATCCTCCTCATTAACAGCATTTCCGCGTCCAACATTTATCAACATAGCAGTTTCTTTCATTAAGCTTAAACTTTTTTTATTAATAATATTATCTGTTTCATGATCAGCAGGTAGGCAAGAAACTACAAAATCTGCATTAGGCAATAACTCAAATGTTTTATCGGGATGTTTAATTACATCAGCATATTTGCAATCATGAGGAGATCTTTTAGTTGCGCTAACATGCATACCAAAATTTTTAGCCAATCTTCCAACCTCTTGACCAATACCGCCATAGCCAAGAATTAAAATATGCTTATAAGTTAATTCGCCATCCCCGCCCCATGCTTCCCAACTCTTCTCTGCTTGCAGTTCAATATGCTTATCAATTCTTTTTGTCCACCTCAACATTTGTGCTAATACATAATTAGCAATTGGTATAGCATGAACACCACTAGCATTTGTAACTTTTGCATTTGTTTTGAGGATACTCTGTATCAAGGGGCTATCAGTTCCAGCATATCCAATTTGAATAAATTGCATTTGTTGACATAGATTAATTAGTGGATCCGTTAAACTATCATCCAGTGCAGCTGCAAACATAAATTCATAAGTTAAAAAAAATACATCGCAATCTTGGACTTGATTCCAACTAGGTTCATCTTTGTTGTCGGGATGAATAGCTACTAACTCTATTGATGGATCAATCTTTTTTATTTGATCACCAAAATACTGTTCGGTGGAAATAGAAACTAGTATTTTCATATTAGTCTTTATCAATATTCATAGTTAGTAATTGTTCAGATTTGAAACCAGATTCAATATCATTAGTTTCTGTTGAATTTAATGATTTTTTTGCCAAAACTAGAGATTTTCTATCTTTGTTAGCAATTATTTCTGCTAATTTGAAAGCTTCTTTATATAAATCCTTTTTTGTGTCATGAATAGAATTTATTGCTCCATATTTAAATGCCTCATCTGCGCTTAGAGACTCGCCTGTTAAAATCATTCTTCTGACAACATTCAAAGGAAATAATCTTGTCATATGTGCTCCGCCAACAACAACTTTAAAGTTAATACCTGGAAATCCAAAATAAGCATCTTTTGATGCCAGTATAAAATCTCCAGATGCTGGAATAAATGCCCCTGCCCCAAGTACATACCCATGACAAGCACTAATTACAGGCACATTACACATATGTATGGCTCTTGCCGCTTTCCATAAATGATCCATTAAAATAGGAATGGATTCTATCTCATCTCTAGTTTCACTTTTATCTGCTCCACCACAAAAACCCTTACCAGATGCTGTGATAACAATTACGTTAACTGACTGGTCTTCAGATAAATCATTTATAATATGAAATAAGTTTAGCCAATTGTTTGAGTCAATTGCATTTACAGGTGGACAATCAATATTAATAGTAGCAATTCGTCCTTCTTTGCTTTGTTTGATTGGCATAAAGCTCCTTTTAATAATAGGTATTTTAATTGTAACAATGTCAAAGATAAAAGCGATAATAAATCCAGTAACTCCGTTTCAGCAAAATGCCCCTATAATTTTCTGCAATGAAACTAAAAAATGTGCTTTTGTTGATCCAGGTGGTGATATTGAAGTTCTACTTGAGGCAGCAAAACAAAACGATCTAATTCCCGAAAAGATTCTATTAACTCATGCTCATATTGATCATGCTGGCGGAGCACATGAGCTATCAACAATACTTAATATAAAAATAGAGGGGCCTCATAAGGCGGATCAATTTTTAATTGATACTATTGAAGAACAAGGCCAAATGTTAGGAATACCTGCTAAAAAATTTGTACCTGATGTTTGGTTTGAGGAAGGCGATGAGGTAACTGTTGGCAATTTAATTTTAGATATCTATTTTTGTCCTGGTCATACTCCTGGACATATTATATTTGTGCATCAAGAATCTAAACTTGCAATAGTCGGAGATGTTTTGTTTAGAGGATCAATAGGAAGAACTGATTTGCCTGGTGGTAATTATAACGATCTGATAAATTCTATTACTACAAAATTATGGCCACTTGGAAATAATATGAATTTTATTTGTGGGCATGGACCAGGCTCTACATTTGGACAAGAACGAATTGATAATGCCTTTGTATCAGATAGAGCTATTGAGTTAGCTTAAAAGGTAAGTCTAAAACCTAACTCAAATGAACTATCAAGCACGTCACTTGAAATAACTTTAAAGTTTATTGCGGTATGCTTGCTTATATTAAATACTGCTTCAGCACCAAATTTTCTATCTGTTTCATCGTTTAATACAAAAGATATTTCTTGCGTACATATCTCTCCTTCAGGACACTGGAATTGTTGTATCTCAGTTTCTTTTGAAAAATCAGCAAATAATTTTCCTTCCCAAGCATTGCTATCGCCAAATCTGACACCGGCTATAACGTTTGCTTGAGTATCATCTTCTGAAAATTTATTAATATCATTTTCTAAACTAGTAGATTTAACACCTACCTCTGCATATACGTCTAAGAAATTTTCTACGCTAAACGTTACACCTTTTGTTGAAATAGAATTTAAAATATCTCCTATGCCAGCATGCGCTCCAACTCTAAAAGAGTTCACTACTTTGTCATAAGTTTCAGAATCTAAATCAACACCATCAGCCCTTCTTTCAAAAACCCCATAAAGAGGTCCAGGCAGAGCTAAAGAAGCCATTAATGCTATTCCATCATCCTCTGCACTAATATAACTAAACCCTAAAGAGGTATATTGATAATCATTAGTTTCCCGTCCAAAACGCCCTTCATCAGCAATAGTTAGAAAAGAAAAGGAAGCAATTAATAAAAAACTTAATTTTTTCATAAAATAATTATATCTCGATTTAAAGTGAATATTTTATATTTAAGAATTTATGCAGGTCTTTTGCAGTATGCTTCAAAATTTTTTGCAAAATGTGAAGCCATTTCAGCTAAGTATTGCGCAGCTTGAGCAGATTCTGCTGCTCTTAAAGGTTGACCAGCCTCACGTTGTTTAGTACTTTTTTCAAGTTCAATTCCAGCAAAATAAAGCAATGCTCCTGAAGTTTCACTAATTTTTTTACAATCATCTTTTTTCCAATATCCAAAAACTCCAACACTTGATTTTTTTTCTACAGTTTCTTTATTTGAATCAGACTCTGCAGAAGTATATGGCAGTAGAATTAGTGTCATAAGAAGAAGCAAGGAATATTTATTCATAATTTTTAATAAAATTTGTTACTCCTTTATGTTAGAAAAAAATACCTTCATTTGCAAGGAGTCGTCTTTTAGTTTCAACGCCACCCTTTCCACTATAACCACCAATAGTATTATCTGATTTAATGACCCTATGACATGGCGTTTTAATTGGTCTTGGATTTTTACCACAAGCATTAGCAACAGCTCTTGCTGCATTTGGTTTACCGATATTTATAGCAAGCTGTTTATATGAAAGAGTCATGCCATGAGGAATTTTATCAATCTCATCCCAAACCTGATTTTGGAATTTTGATGCCAATTAACTTTTCTCTAATGCCACTAAGCCATGCTCAATAACAAAAAAATTACTGCCTCAAGGGGTTGATTATGATTATCAGCTAGATCTTTCATTCTTTGTAATTGTTCATCCGTAATATCTATTGTTTTGATTTCTGGATCTATAAACTTATTTACCATTATTATTTAAGCCATTCGGTAATTAGATTTTCGGCTTCTGCTACATCCATAATTAATCTTGCATATTTAGGCACATCCATACTGATCATATGCTCTGCAATAACTTTAGTATTGATTGCAAAATTTGCTAAAGATTGAGCTAATTCGGTTTTTGCCTCAATATTTTCATTTTCGGCAACTAGTTTTTCAGAATAATTATTTGTATTGAATACAACTTGGGCCATAGCTAGTAATGCAGGTTCTTTGTTGTCCGCTTCATCATATTCATCTATGGCATTTAGTATCCAGTAATGCGGTTTTGCAACTTTCTTTTTTGCATCCTCTAGATCAGGGTAAAGCACAGCATGTGATTTATCTTTATACCAAGTATCTTCATGTTGAATAATACATAATTCCTTGATAACTGAAATATACTCATCGGTTGTCTCTTCTTTATTTTTAAAAGGCAGTCTCATTTTCTTATTACCTGTATTTTTTTAATTAATCTTAACAAAGTTAAAAGTAAATTATCCTTTTTTTAATTAAAATTTTCTGAATGGAAATCTTTTATATCAGGATCTACCATGGCATCACTTATTCTTAATTCTCGATAAAGGTTTAAAGTATTTATTGTCTTACACCTACTAAGTGCAACATAGGCTTGGCCAGTAGCAAATGCACCTGAGCCTAAATCAACTGAACAACTTTCAAGAGTTAGACCTTGAGCCTTATGAATTGTTACAGCCCATCCAAGCTTTATTGGAAATTGTTTAAAGGAGGAAATAACCTCTTCAAACATCTCATCATCATCCTCATCATAAATGTACCTAACTTTATTCCATTCCTCTCTCTCAACTCTATGAATATCTTTGCCTACTTTAACTCTAATATATTTTTTTGTTTTTTCAGAGCATTGAGTAACCGTGCCTACAGTCCCATTCACCCATCTCCCTGCACTGTCATTTTTAATAAACATAACTTTTGCATCGACTTTAATTTTTAGCTCTTTAGGTGCTGGGAGATCATTATCATTTAATTCACCAGCCTCTGACGACTTAATAACAACCTGTGTGCCTTCAATTTGTCGAAGCATTTCATCATTAATTTGTTCAGCTCTATTTTTTCTTGAAGTAATTATCATGGATGATTCATTTACAGACTCTGGATTAAAGCAGGATCTATTAAAGCTATTAATAGTATTTTCTAAATCTTCACCTAAACGTATATTATTAAGAAGCCTATAAAAATCACCATCATTCTCTTGTCTAAATGATTTAATTAATTCAAAAAATTTAGGATTATTAAACTCCTTAAAGCTATAGGCGCTAAAAAAATATATTGAGTCATATTTATCAAAAATAATTTTTTCTTCATACTCTTTTACTACTGGTGGTAATTGAAATAAATCTCCACAAGCAAGTACACTTATACCACCAAAAGGCTCATCATTTCCCCTATGTATTTTTAAGGTTTGTGAAATAGCATCCAGCATAGGGGCTCTTACCATAGATACTTCATCTATTATAAGAACTTCAAGTTTTTTTAATAGCTTATTGAACCTAGGATCTTTAGATTTAGTAATCTCAGGAAAGGTATCAAAGCCAATTCTGAAACTAGAATTAATCGTAGTTCCGCCTATATTAAGTGCTGCTATGCCTGTTGGAGCTACAACTATCATTTTTTTTTCTAATTCAGCTTTTACAGCCTCAAGTAGAGTTGTTTTACCTGTACCTGCAGCTCCTGTTAAGTATATAAATTCTTGTTTGTTGCTATCAAGAAGATTGATAACTTGATCCTTTATAGTATCAAAACTATTTGATTCATTATTTGGATTATGCAAGTAGAAATTCCTTTTATATTAAAAAATATTAAGGATAGTATAGAGATATATAGATGTATTCCTAGACTAAGATAAAAAAATCAACCCATCAATTTAATGATGGGTTGAAAAGCGATACGTTTATATTATGAAGCCTCTGACATTAGATTTCTAAATTCATAGCTATCATATAAATCTGGTGTTCTGCATGTGGCCACTTCATCAAAGCTTGCTTGCATATCTCCGCCATTTTCAGCAAAATTTGCATTTCCAGCATCTAGACCATCAAAACTCTGGTGAAAATTTAACCATAAAAAATCAAACATAGCATCGTCATCTAAAGCTTCATAGATGCCATAAAAATATGCTTCTGCTGTCCCATTTTCTGCAACCCAATTGTCATATTTTTGAGCAACAGCCATTAAATCTTCACTTGATTTACCATCATTTAGATTGCATGGATATGTTTCAGTTGCAAAATAACTAAAATCAAAATCTGGAGATTCTGCTCCAGGTGCAGTAAATGTCCATGATGATACAACAGAATTGTCACATTCTAATATAGGATCATTTTTTATGTCCCAAGTTTGCGCTTCTTCGCTTGCCATCCATACTTCCCAGCCAGCATCTGCTGCTTCTTTTGAAGTCCACTGAAGTTCCCACCAACCATTATCCTGACCATTACTTTCACCCTTAGGTGCGTAACCTCCAGCCCATACCAAGTCAGCTGACATAGCTTCAAGCTGATTCCATTCTGAAATTAACTTTCTCATATTTTCTGGTGAAGCATCAGGCCCAGCTACACAAGGTAAAAATTGGTTATAGTATGAAACAGGCGCTGCTTCAGCGCTTGCAGTTTCTTGATCCATCGAATTATTAGAACAACCTACAATTATAAGCATCGCGGTAATTGAAAAAATTGATGGGTATTTAAAATTATTCATTATTTGATTCTCTCCATTTTAATTAAATTTTTATCATTCAAATATAACAAAGAAAACTTTTTATGAAAGAAATATTATAGTTATTTACTAGATATAAATTACTGGCGGAGAGTGAGGGATTCGAACCCTCGATACAGTTACCCATATACCTCCTTAGCAGGGAGGCGCTTTCGACCACTCAGCCAACTCTCCGAAATGATGGATGATTATAACTCTTTGAAAATAAAAAATATCTAATTATCTATCGAATTCTACTTGCATTCCAAAAGGTAGGTCTTGGTTGATTTGATTATCTTGAAAAGCTATATGACCATTAACAATAGTCATATATATTGATGAATTAAATGTTTTTCCTGCAAATGGAGACCAACCACATTTATACAAAATATTTTCTTCAGATACAGTATAAGATTTATCAATATCCAAGATTGCTAAATCAGCATAATAACCTTCACGAATATAACCTCTATCTTTAACTTGAAATCTTTTAGCAACATTATGGCTAGTTTTCTCAACAATAGTTTCAAGACTTAAAATGCCTTCATTATAAAAATCCATTAAAATTTGGAGTTCATGTTGAACCAAGGGCAAACCCGCAGGAGCATCTTGATACTTCATCATCTTTTCATCCCAAGTATGAGGAGCATGATCTGAAGCAATAATATCTATTTTATCTTCTTTAAGCGCCTTAATTAGAGCAAGTCTGTCAGATTCGTCTTTGATAGAAGGATTACATTTAATTTGATTACCTAATTCAGCATAATAGGACTCATTAAAGTACATATGATGTACACAAACTTCAGCTGTAATTTTTTTTCTGTCTACAGGTCCAGGAGAAAATAAATCCATTTCCTTTGCAGTAGTTAAATGAAAAACATGAAGATTAGCATCATATTTTTTTGCTAAATCAACTGCTAATGAACTAGATAAATAACAACTTTCAACATCTCTGATTAGGTGATGATGTTCAGCTGATAAATCACTGCCATATTTGTCATAAAATAATTTTTCGTTATCTTTAACTCGCTGAGGATCTTCACAATGAGTAACCACAGTTAATGGTGAGTAATGAAATATATCGTCTAATGCATCTATACTATCGACCAACATCTCACCAGTAGATGCACCCATAAAAACTTTAAGAGCTGCTGCTTGATTAATGTCAACTTGCTTTATTTCTTCTATGTTTGTATTACTACCACCTAGGTGAAAAGAATAATTAGAAAGCGATCTGGTGCTAGCTAATTCAAATTTTTTAGTTAGATTTTCATTAGTAGTGGTGGTTGGATTGACATTGGGCATTTCAAAATAACTTGTAACACCCCCTGCAAGACCAGCTTTAGATTCAGTTGCAATATCACCCTTATGAGTCAATCCTGGCTCTCTAAAATGGACTTGGTCATCAATTAGGCCTGGTATTACAAAGCGACCATGAACATCCTCAATATTTTTTGCTTCAGAGTCTATAGAGTTTGCAATTAATTCAATTCTATTATTTTTTATTGCGATATCAGATTCTATAATTGTATTTTCATTTACTATATTGCAATTCTTTAGAATTAAGTCGTACATTATTTCTCCAAGTTGAAAGCCTTATGTAAAGATCTTACAGCAAGTTCTAGGTATTTTTCCTCTATAACAAGTGTTAGTTTTATTTCAGATGTACTTATCACCTGAATATTAATACCCTCACTTGATAAAGCTTCAAAAGCCTTACTTGCAATACCTGCATGAGATCTCATCCCAGCCCCAACAACTGAGACTTTAGCAATATTCGCATCAATTAATAAATCTGCATAATCTAATCCAGACTTCTCGTTTTCAAGAATAGATTTTACTTTTTCCTCTTCTTCTGAATCAACTGTAAAAGTAAAATCAGTCTTGCCGTTAACACTTACATTTTGAACAATCACATCAACACTAATATCTTTATCATTAACTGGTCCAAGAATCTTATGCGCAATTCCAGGAGTATCAGCAACACTATGCAATGTGAATTTTGTTTGATCTTTTTTAAATGCTATTCCAGATATTAATGCATTTTCCATATTACCCTCCTTTAGAGATATTAGCGTACCTTCACCCTCTTCAAAACTTGAGAGCACCCTTACAGGGACTTTGTATTTATTAGCAAATTCCACTGCTCTTATTTGGACCACTTTTGCGCCTTGTCCAGCCATTTCTAACATTTCTTCCATAGTTATGGAATCTAACTTTTTTGCCTCGGGTACAACTCTTGGGTCAGTAGTATAAACACCATCGACATCAGTATAAATATCACATCTAGTTGCATCAACTTGAGCAGCAATTGCTACAGCAGTTGTATCAGAGCCGCCGCGTCCTAAAGTTGTAACATCCCCACTTTCAGTAATACCTTGAAATCCGGTTATAATCGGAACTATACCCTCATTTAAAGTCGATAGTATTTTTTTACCATCTACGTCAACAATTCTTGCTTTTGAGTGGTGATTGGTGGTCTTCATAGATATTTGTGAAGCTGAAAATGATTTAGCTTTTACCCCATTGGCTTCTAAAGCCATTGCTAGTAATGATGCGCTAACTTTTTCTCCTGTTGAAATCAATGCATCAAATTCTCTTCTGTTTGGGTTATCACTAAAACTCTTAGCAAGCTTTATTAATCTATTTGTCTCTCCGCTCATTGCAGAAACAACTACAATAACTTTATTTTCTTTTGTTGCCTTTTTGATGATATTAGCAACAGCATTAATGCGCTCGTCTGAGCCAACAGAGGTACCGCCAAATTTTTGAACTATTATTTCTGACATGAGACTAATATTATTTAGCGACTGATTTTACGATATCTGTGATAGATGTCACGAACTCATTAACATTATTTGTTTGGCCAGCTCCTTGTGCAAAATCTGGTCTACCTCCACCTTTTCCGCCTAAAGATTCTGTAAGAGCTTTTATAACATCACCAGCTGAAATATTTGAAGTTCTATCTTCAGTAACGCCACAGACTACAGCTACCTTGTTATCTATTACATTTATAATGATTGCAACTCCACTTTTAAGTTCTGCTTTCTTTTTATCTGCTAATCCTCTTAGCAGCTTATTATCTTCTACACTGACTTGTTCAACTAATAAATGCCAATCATCGATTTTGTAAACTTCTGAGTTAACAATATCAATTGATGTAGACCGAACTCCACCTTTTTTTAATTTCTTATTTTCACTTAAGAGAGTTTTTACCTTTTGCTCTAGATCATCTTGTGATGAATTTAATAATTGTTGAATTGAGTTATTTACTGATCTTAACTCTTCTAGATACTCTATCGCCCTCTTTCCAGATAGAGCTTCTACTCTTCTAATACCAGATGCGACGCTAGATTGATTGATTATAATAAATAAACCCATATCGCCAGTTCTATCAACATGCGTGCCTCCACAAAGTTCTACTGAGAAAGCTTTGGCTCCCATGCTTAGGACTCTTACCTCATCATCATACTTCTCTCCAAATAAAGCTTGAGCTCCAGATTCAATAGCTTTATCTAAATCCATGATTTCAGTTGTTACCTCAAGATTATTTAACATTTCATGGTTCACAATATTTTCTATCTTTGATATCTCTTCTGGTGTTAAAGGTTTGTCGTGTGAAAAATCAAATCTAAGTTTATGCTCATCTACTAATGATCCTTTTTGCTGAACATGATCACCAAGTATTTCCTTAAGGGCTGCATGCATTAAGTGAGTAGCTGAATGATGAATAGCAACAGCTTGTCTTTTATCTTTTTCTACACTCATATTAATAACATCATTTTTACTTAGTGGACCAGTATCTAAGATTGCTTTGTGAATAAATACTTTTCCTTGTTTCTTACAATCTATAATAGCACCACTAGAAGTTTTAGATGAAAAGATACCTCTATCTCCCACCTGACCACCTGACTCTGCATAAAATGGAGTTTCTTCAGTAGAGAAGAAAATTTCATTAGTTGTCTCAGTAATATCTACTGATTTAAGCCCCTCCCATAAAGCAATAACTTTACTTTTAGCTTCTAAAGAGTCATAGCCTAGAAAATTTGTTTCTTTAATGCCTGGTGCGGCAGGAAGTTTCGATGTAAAGCTGCTTGCTGCTTTCGATGTTTGTTTTTGTTTAGCCATGAATTTATTGAATCCGTCTTTGTCGACCAATAAATTATTTTCCCTTGCTATATCTGCAGTTAGATCAAATGGAAATCCAAACGTATCATGGAGTTTAAAAATAACTTCACCTGGAATTGTTTTATCTTTAATTTTTAAAATAGCCTCATCAAGAATTTTGATTCCATTCTCTAAGGTCTCAAAAAACTTCAATTCCTCATCATTGATCGTCTTAATAATTGATGTTTGATTTTCTTTCAATAAAGGGTATGCGTCTGACATTAGTTCAACTAGTGTTGGGACTAATTTATTTAAAAAGGGCTCTTTAGCGCCCATAGTGTAACCATGGCGAATTGCTCTTCTTAAAATCCTTCTTAATACATAACCTCTACCTTCATTCTCTGGAACCACACCGTCGGCTATAAGGAAACTTGTAGAGCGAATATGATCAGCTATTACTTTGTGGGATACATTACCCTTTTCTTTTAATAAGTTTTCTGATGCCTTGATTAGGTTTTTAAAAAGATCAGTTTCATAGTTGGAATTTATTCCCTGCATAACTGCAGATATTCTTTCTAATCCCATTCCAGTATCAACTGATGGTTTTGGAAGTTGAGTCATATTGCCTGAGTTATCTCTATTAAATTGCATAAAGACCAAATTCCATATCTCTACAAATCTATCACCTTCATCACCTTCAGACCCTGGAGGGCTTCCAGGTATATGATCTCCATGATCATAATAAATCTCTGAGCAAGGACCGCAGGGGCCCGTATCTCCCATTGACCAAAAATTATCTTCGTCGCCTAGGCGAACTATCCTGGCAGGATTTATGCCGATTGACTCTTCCCATATTTTTGCAGCCTCGTCATCATCTTGATATACAGAAATCCAAAGTTTGTCCTCAGGAATTTTTAAAATATCTGTAAGAAATTCCCATGCAAATCCAATAGCTTCTTCTTTAAAATAATCACCAAAACTAAAATTACCAAGCATTTCGAAAAATGTGTGGTGTCTCAGGGTATAGCCAACATTTTCTAAGTCATTATGCTTGCCTCCAGCTCTTATACATCGTTGGGATGTGACAGCTCTTGTGTATTTACGTTTATCAGTCCCAAGAAATACATCCTTAAACTGAACCATACCAGCATTTGTAAATAGCAAAGTTTCATCATTCATTGGAACCAATGAACTTGAATCGACAATAGTATGATCTTTTGACTTATAAAAATCTAAAAATGCCTGTCTTAACTCTTTAGTATTCATAATTGAGAATATTATTTTATATTTTTATATCTTTTATAGTTTTCAATATAATAATGGGCGTTGATTGAGGGCATCGTTTGCTCTTCTTCACTAAGCTGTTTTTTAATCTTTCCTGGCATACCTAAAACCATAGATCCATCTGGCACTTCCATATTTTCTGTTATAAGTGCTTTGGCTCCTATAATACAATTTTTACCAATTTTTGCTCCATTAAGAATAACTGAACCTATGCCAACAAGGGTCCCATCGCCTATTTCACAACCATGCAGCATAGCCATATGACCTACCGTAACAAATTTACCAACTGTACAAGGAAAGCCTGGATCAGTATGAATAATACTTCCATCTTGAACATTTGAACCTTCTCCAATAGTAATAGGCTCATTATCCCCTCTAATAGTGCAGTTAAACCATACACTAGCATCCTTGGCTAAATAAACATCACCAATAACATTAGCATCGGGTGCTACCCAAAAATCTTCATTTTCAGTTTGAAGTACTTTACCCTCAAGTTCAATAATCATCTTACAATCCCTGTTGATATATCGGCATCAAAACATGTATTTAACAAATCTGCAGTAATCATAGCTGTTAAGCCCCATATCTTTTGTTCATTATAATACCAAGTAGGCATTTCTAGTTGCATTTTATCTCTTTGGAATGTCTGAGTTTGCATATTTTTTTTATCTAATAAGTAGGCTATGGGTACTTCGAATATCTCTTGTATCTCCTCATTTGCTGTTAAGTTTGGCTCCTCTGTAATAATTGCTACATAAGGATTAACTTCAATATCAAATCTAGATATCAAAAAATTTAAGCTTCCTAATAACTCCACTAGCTTTGGATCTAAAGCCATCTCCTCTTGTGACTCTCTTAATGCAGTATGGTACAAATCTAGATCTTCATCTTCCATCATTCCACCAGGAAAACTTACCTCTCCAGAATGCGTAGATACCTTGGTTGATCTTTGTGTATAAATGATTGAAGGGGCTGTCTTGTATCTGCCGTAATAAAGAATAGCAATTAAAACCCCAGCCTTTTTTAAATTAGTAGACTGAGTAGGATTTAGTTTTGCAAGCTTTTGCTTTATGCTATCGATCATAACGATAAGTTTAACTTTTTAGACTTATATAATCTTGTTTTAGGTAGAAAATTGAAATATTGCTCAAATTGCGGAAGTTCGAATCTAGAATTTAAAATTCCTGAAGATGACAATTTAAAACGTCATATATGCAAGGATTGTGGAACTATTCATTACACAAACCCCAATATGGTGGTTGGTGCACTTTGTATTAGAGACAATAAAATTCTCATGGCAAAAAGAAATATCCATCCTCGTAAAGGTTTTTGGACTCTTCCAGCAGGATTTATGGAAAATGCTGAAACTGTTAGTACTGGAGCTTTAAGAGAAACTTTAGAAGAGACTGGTTCGAAAGCTAAAATAATTATGCCTTATACAATGTTTAGCCTTCCTCATATAAATCAAATTCATTTTTTTTATCTTGCTGATCTATTAGATGATAACTATGGCCCAACATCAGAAAGTGAAGAAGTTAGATTATTCAGTGAATCCGAAATACTATGGGACGAGCTAGCATTTCCCACTGTTAAAAAAACTCTAGAATATTATATTGAAGATAATAAAAATAAGGATTTTAGCTTTAGAGAAGAAGATATTACTATCTGGTAATTAACAACCATCGCTAAATAATTTAGCATTTACAAAAATTTGCATCCATGGTGAAAATTCTTTCCATGAATCTGGTTTCCAAGAAAATTGTGATGCTCTAAAAACTCTTTCAGGATGCGGCATCATGATGGTTACTCTGCCCTTTGCAGCAGTAATTCCAGTTATACCATCAATAGAACCATTAGGGTTTAAGGGATATTTTTCTGTAGGCTGTCCAGATGAGTCAATAAATTGCATAGCAATTTGATTTGAAGATATTAAAGATTGAACTTGTTTATTATTTTTAAATAGCGTCCTTCCTTCTCCATGAGCTGATGCAATTGGGACTTGCCAACCATTCATTGAGTCTAGTAATACTGAGTTACTATTTTTAATTTCAACTTGAACAAGTCTTGCTTCAAATTGATCAGAGTAATTTTTAATAAATCTAGGCCAAGCATCTGCACCAGGTATTATAGATTTTATATTAGATAGCATTTGGCAACCATTACAAACACCAAGGGTAAAAGTAGAATCCTTTTGAAAAAACTCTTTAAATTGATCTTTAATCTTTGAGTTATATAAGATTGTTTTTGACCATCCGCCGCCCGCTCCCAAAACATCTCCATAAGAAAAGCCGCCACATACAGCCATGCCATTAAAATTATTAATATTTTTAGATCCATCCAATAAATCTTGCATATGTACATCTTCAGCTTCAAAGCCAGCTAAATGAAAAGCAGCAGCCATCTCCATCTGTCCATTAACACCTTGCTCTCTTAAAATAGCCACTTTTGGCTTTGTAGATTTAATATTAAAACTACTTACATCAGGATCAACAAATGAGTCTTTAGCAAAAAGTCCTGAGTATCCTTCCTTTATAAGACTTAATTCTGAATCAGCAGATTCTTTATTATCTCGAATGCTTTGCATTGCGTGGGATACTTCTCTCCATGAGTTTTCAAGATTGATAATTGTTTCAGAAAAAATTTCTTTATTATTTAAGCTTAAATTAATTGATTTCTTGGCATTCATTTCTCCAATTCTGCAAGCAAATAAGTTTTGATCTAGATACTGATTTAAAACTAAATCTACATTTGATTTTTCAATTTGAAGAATAAGCCCAATCTCCTCATTAAAAAGAACTTGATTTAGGTTATTTCCTACTTCAATAATTTGATCTAAATCAATATTAATTCCTTGTCTTGCTGTAAATGCCAACTCACTTATAGTAACAATCAAACCTCCATCAGAAATATCATGTAGAGCATGAATTTTTTTATCAGCGATTAGTGATTGAGTTTTATTAAACAATTTCATAAAACTAGAAACATCATCAATGTCTGGTGTGTTATCAATATCTTGCTTGTAAACTTCAGAGAAAATTGATCCTCCTAAGCGATTCTTGTTATTAATTTTTACTAAAATTAATTCTGAATCAATTTTGGTATCTAGTAATGTGGTGACAGCATCTCGAACATCCATGACTGGTGCCATGGCTGTAATAACTCCTGAAAGTGGACTTTTGACAGTATATTGTTTGCTATCTTGTTCCCATTTTGTTCGCATTGATAATGAATCTTTGCCAACAGGAATGGATATACCTAATTCAACAGCAAAATTTGATAAAGCCTCAACTCCATATCTCAATGCTAGATCTTCAATATTTTCTCCTGAAGCTGCCATCCAGTTTGCAGAAACTTGAATCTGATCCATTCCTAAAATTGGTACCGATACCATATTAGTGAGTGCTTCAGCCATAGCCATCCGCATAGAAGCCGCTGGATTATTAATAGCTATTGTTGGCTTTTCTCCAATAGTTACAACCTCGCCTGAATGATCTGTAAAAGATCTAAGGCTCATTGAAAAATTTGAGGTTGGAACTTGCCATGGTCCTACAAATTGATCTCTGGCTGTCATGCCGCCAACAGTTCTATCGCCTATAGTGATTAAAAAAGATTTCGATGCAACTGTTGGATGCTTTAAAACAAGATCTATTGATTCTTTCAGTTCAAAACTCTCAACCTCAACTGAATTTTTTTTATCTTTTTGAGAAGTAACAACCATATCGTTAATTGGCAATTCACCAAATAGCATACTTAAGGGAACATTAACGGGGTAAGAGTCTGTAGAAAAGTCATACAGCTTTACATATTGCTCTGCTGTGGTGTAACCCACTAATGCATATGCGCATCTTTCACGCTCACATATTGCTACAAAATCATCTTTGTTATCAGGATGAATTGCTAATACATATCTTTCTTGCGACTCATTCGACCATATTTCCATCGGTGACATTGATTCATCTGAGGAAGGAATAGAATCAAGATTAATTAATACACCTAAATTAGAATCTTTAGCAAGTTCAGGTATAGCATTAGATAACCCTCCGGCTCCTACATCATGAATAAACTCTATATAACTATCATCCATAGATGAGCAAGTATTTATAACTTCTTGGCACCTTCGTTCCATTTCAGCATTGTCTCTTTGCACAGAAGCAAAATCTAAATCCTCATCACTATCGCCTGAAGATACAGATGATGCAGCTCCACCTCCAAGACCAATCAACATAGCTGGACCCCCAAGTACTACAACAATATACCCATCGTCAATTTGTAATTTAAAATTATTGGTATCTCTTATCTCACCAATTCCTCCAGCAAGCATAATAGGCTTGTGGTATCCGAAAGCTGTATTATTTTGATTAAAAGGTGTCTCAAAAGATCTGAAATATCCTAAGGTACATGGTCTGCCAAATTCATTATTAAAAGCTGCTGCACCAATGGGCGCTTCTAGCATAATATCTAAGGGTGTAGCTATTCTCTCTGGAGAATGTTCAGCCTCTTCCCAGCCCCTTAATAAATTAGGTATTCTTAAATTTGAAACATTGTACCCAACTAAGCCAATTTTAGGCCTTGCGCCTCTTCCAGTTGCACCCTCATCTCTAATTTCTCCTCCAGAACCAGTTGCAGCACCTGGGTAAGGAGAGATAGCTGTTGGATGGTTATGAGTTTCAACTTTAATAGTTGTATTCAATAATTCTTTCTTAAAAGAGAAAATATTATTTGTATCTTGATGTAGCCTTTCAACTTCTTTGCCCTGAGTAACAGCTGCATTATCTTTATAAGCAGAAATAATTCCATTAGGAGAATTTTTACTAGTTGCCTTAATGAGATCAAATAATGATTGGTCGGTATTTTTATTATCAATTATCCAATTAGCATTAAAAATTTTATGACGGCAATGCTCTGAATTAGCTTGAGCAAACATCATCAGCTCTGCATCAGTGGGGTTTCTATTTTCAGTAGAATAAAAATTAAATAAGTAATCTATCTCATCAACACTTAAGGCAAAACCAAAATCAATATTTGCTTTTATTAAAGCCTCTTTTCCATTATCTAATACATCTATATGATTAATACATCTTTTTGTACTTGGGTTTAGAATCGATGAACATTCATCAATTGATTCATATACATCTTGTGTCATCCGATCAAAAAGCATCGAAAGATCTAAATTATTTATCTGCTTATCTACCCCTTCAATCTGAAATCCAAAAAATCTCTCTACCCTTGTAATTTTATCAATACCTACATTAATGAAAATATCACTTGTTTTAGAGGACCATGGGGTTATAGTTCCAACTCTAGGTCCGATTAAAAATGAGAATTGATCAATTTTTTCAGAGCCTTTTACTAGTGTAATAATATCTTGCAGGTCATTTTTTAAGTCTGAGTCACTAGCAATTAGATATATTTCAGAAGATGAGATTGTAGCTTCAATATCATTAATTTTATTAAAAGCATGCGTAAGTTGGTCCAATTTGGAGATAGAAAAACTTTTTTTACCTTGAAGAATTAGGCAACTAGTCTTTGACACTTGTTCCGGTCTGAAATAATGTATGCACTAATTATAGTTATCTTTTCTATGAAAAAAATATAAATGCGTAATTTCTTTCAATATTTTTTAGTTATCTTCATAATAACTATTATTACTGGCTGCTCAAAAGAAGCAAAAGTAAATCCGATCATTAGCGAATGCGCACAAGTAGCTAAATATGCTGAAAATAATTTAAATTTAAATAATTTTGAACGTAATAAATTTAATGAGCTTTTAAAAACACGGTTCGTAAAATACAAAGAATTATTTATAGAAGCTGGCGAATTAACTGAATTGGAATGGGAATTCCTTGCAGCAATATCATTCCAAGAATCTCAGTGGGACTATAGAGCAAAATCAAACATGGGTGTTAGGGGTCTGATGATGTTAACCCAACAAACAGCGAAAAGTCTTGGTATTTCAAACAGGATAGATCCTCGCAATAGCGTAATTGGTGGATCAAGACATCTAGCTGATATATTTAAATCTATTGATTATGCTCAGACTGAATCAGACAAAATAAATTTTGCTTTAGCTACTTATAATTTAGGAGCAACTAATATAAACAATGCCAGAGCTAAACTTGATACTGGATCATCCTTAATTAGATGGGATGATTTAAAGGCAGAATTAATTCTTATTGATGGCGAGGCTTTATATTTTAAAGCCCAGGATGGCTATTCACGCGGTCAACAGGCTATCGATTTTGTTGAGAGAACAAGAGAATATACGGTATTGATGAATCTTGCCTCATGCCAAGATTCTATAAATCAATTAACTTCCGCCTCAGGTATTTAATTTTATCTCTGCATAAAGCAGCCTTTTCAAACTCCATATCTTTAGCAAAGACATACATCTGCTCTTCTAGCTTCTCAATAGTTATAGTTAAATCCTCAAGAGAATCTTCTTTAATGGTAAAAGATAAGTCTTTTTGTAAGTCTTTTGGTTTTTTCTTAACTTTACCCTTTATGCTTCTAGCTCCCTCCATAATATCTTTAACGCCTTTTGTAATTGAGGTTGGAATAATATTATTTTCTTTATTAAAGATTTCTTGAATTTTTCTTCTTCTGTCAGTCTCATCTATAGCTCGCTGCATAGAGCCTGTAATTTTATCAGCATATAAAATAGCTTTACCTCTAATATTTCTTGCTGCTCTTCCAATAGTTTGGATCATAGTAGTTTCGGATCTTAAAAAACCCTCTTTATCAGCATCCAATATTGCTACTAAGCTAACCTCAGGTATATCTAGACCTTCTCTCAATAAATTAATGCCTACTAAAACATCAAATGCTCCAAGACGCAGATCTCTTATAATCTCAACTCTTTCAACTGTATCAATATCTGAATGCATATATCTTGCCTTAATACCATTTTCATTAAGATAATCCGTTAGATCTTCAGCCATTCTTTTTGTCAAAGTTGTAACTAAAACTCGCTCTTTTAATTTTACTCTTTCATTACACTCGCCAATAACATCATCCACTTGAGTTCCAGCTGGTCTAATTTCTACATCCGGATCGGTTAATCCAGTTGGTCGAACCAATAATTCAACCATATTGTCATTACGTTCCATTTCATATTTACTAGGAGTTGCAGAAACATAAACACGCTGTGGTGCAAGTTGCTCCCATTCATCAAATTTTAAAGGTCTGTTATCCATTGCAGATGGCAAACGAAAACCATACT
The DNA here is from genome assembly GCA_902557645.1 of uncultured SAR86 cluster bacterium. Lineage (GTDB taxonomy): Bacteria > Pseudomonadota > Gammaproteobacteria > Magnimaribacterales > D2472 > MED-G78. Next base: position 270,437 of record CACEAP010000001.1, on the reverse strand, counting down.
CAACCAAAGTTTCTTTTCTAGATCTATCGCCTTTGTACATAGCTCCTATTTGCGGAACAGACACATGTGATTCGTCTATGAATACAATCGCATCTTTAGGAATATAATCAAACAGACAAGGTGGTGATTGACCGGGTTCTCTGCCTGAAAGATACCGTGAATAATTTTCAACACCTTGGCAGTAGCCAAGTTCACGCATCATTTCAATATCATAGCGGGTTCTTTCTTCAAGCCTTTGGGCTTCAACCAGCTTATTAATTGATCTTAAATAAGCCAATCGCTCTTTAAGTTCTAACTGAATATCATCAATACAACCTAGGACGGTCTCTTTTGGTGTTACATAGTGAGTTTTTGGAAAAATAGTTGCTCTGGGAGTTTCGTTAATAATGCTACCGGTTAAAGGATCAAACCAGGATAATTTTTCTATCTCATCACCAAATAGCTCTATCCTTAAAGCTTCACTATCTGAATCAGCAGGATATACATCTATAGTATCTCCTCTTACTCTAAATGTTGCCCTCCTAAAATCTAAATCATTACGAGTATATTGAAGTGTTGATAATCTTCTCAGAAGATCTCTTTGATCAACCATATCACCTCTATCCAGATGCATTACCATCTTTAAATAAGATTCTGGTGCTCCAAGACCATAAATCGATGAGACTGTAGCAATTACAATAGTATCCTTTCTTTCTAAAAGTGCTTTTGTTGCTGATAATCGCATCTGCTCAATATGCTCATTGATAGATGCATCTTTAGCAATATAAGTATCAGATGTAGGTACATATGCCTCTGGTTGATAATAGTCATAATAAGAAACAAAATACTCAACAGAATTATTAGGGAAAAAATCTCTAAACTCACCGTAAAGCTGAGCAGCTAGAGTTTTATTATGAACCATAACAATAGCTGGTCTTTGAGTCTGCTCTATCACTTTAGCCATAGTATAAGTTTTTCCAGAACCAGTTACTCCAAGTAAGATTTGATGAAGCAAGCCATTATCAAGACCCTCCACAAGGCTAGATATAGCCTCTGGCTGACTGCCAGCTGGCTCAAAGTCAGAAATTACCTTTAAAGTTTTTGTCATAAAAATCTATACTAATATCTTAAAAATTAATTATAATGCTCAACGCGTTCCCCGATAGCTCAGTTGGTAGAGCAGTTGACTGTTAATCAATTTGTCGCAAGTTCGAGCCTTGCTCGGGGAGCCACTTCTCTTCTTGTATTAAATCAAACCTTTTGTTTTTAAATGTTCAGCAGTGTTTACAATTGCATCTGCAGCTTTGGTTGGTTGCCAGCCTAAAATATCTTTTGTTTTTGAAATATCATAAGTGCCGACCCTCCCAAGCAACGGAATAGTTCCAGCAAGATCTTTATCAAACATTGCAATAATCTTTAAAAGAAAATTAGGAATATTTCTTTTTGGAGCTTTATCAAATCCTGCTTCTCTTAAAACTCTTGCCATTTCTGACATCCACATTGAACTCTCAGACAAAATAAATCTTTGTCCTGCTGCGCCTTCTGCTGTCATTGCAGCTACATGCATTTCGGCTACATCTCTGACATCAACAAATCCCATATGAAGCTTTGGAGTACCCGGCGTTGAACCATCAAGCATTCTTTTAACCACAATATTGGATTCTCCAATATCAGATGATAACGAAGGCCCTACTACTAATGCTGGATGCATAGTACAAATTTCTAATTTATCTTCACCACTGAGTCCAGCAACATAATCCCTAGCAGCTTTTTCAGCCACTGTTTTGCTTTTGTTATAAGAAGGAATCCCTGGATCATTTATATCAGACCAATCTGTGTCATCAAAATGATTTTTATGATGATGGGGTCCATATGAAACTGCGGCAACAGAAGACGTTATAACTACCCTTTTTACTTTATGCTTAGCAGCCAATTGAACTACTCTCATAGTTCCTTCTCTGGCAGGTTTCACCAAAACATCTTCATTCTCAGGCTCTCCCATCATAACTGGAGATGCAACATGTAATACATAATCACAACCCTCAATAGCCGAGTCCCAGTTTTCATCTGATAATAAATCCGCATTCACCAAACTAAGATTCTCATGGCCTATAGCTGCCATAACTTCATCATGTTTGCTTGCTGAACGTGTCGTTCCAACAACTTTATATCCTTTATCTAGAAGTTGCTTGGCACAATGCATGCCTATAAAACCCGATACACCTGAAACTAAAACTTTTTCCATTCTTAAATCTCCAAAAAATATATATTAAGTATATGGTTTGGAGTTAATTATTTCTATAGAATCTATCAAGGGGTACAAATTATGGAAAAAAGATTATCGAATAAAGTTGCTATTGTGACTGGAGCAGGAAGCGGAATAGGTAAAGAAACTTCCTTATTATTTTTAGAAGAAGGTGCGCAGGTGATACTTGCTGATATTAACGAAACTACCCTTGAGGAAACTTTTAATATTGCGGTTCAAAAAGGCTATAAAGATAATGTGGTTTCAATCCCTACTGATGTTGCAAAAGAATCAGATATAGTAAATATGGTGAATATAGCTATAAGTGAATTCGGCCATTTAGATATTTTATTTAACAACGCAGGGGTTGGTGGGGCATTTGGTTCTATTGGTGATATAGATGCTAATGAGTGGGATCATTCTATGGCAATACTACTTAAATCAGTTTTCATGGGTATAAAGCATGCGTCAGTAGAGATGAAAAAAAATACTAATGGTGCTTCAATTATCAATACTGCTTCTATTGCTGGAATGTCAGGAGGTGGAGGTCCACAAGCATATTCAGCTGCTAAAGCTGCGGTAATAAATTTATCGCAAACTACAGCATTAGAGCTAGGTGAATTTAAGATAAGAGTAAATAGTATTTCTCCAGGAGCTATTAGCACTCCTCTTCTAAATGGCTTGTCTGAAGATTGGGATGAGCGCATTAAAGGACTTCAACCTATTGAAGAACTTGGGCAACCTCTCGATATTGCATATGCAGCTCTATTTTTAGCCTCTGACGAGTCAAGATTTGTTACTGGACACAATCTTTGTGTTGATGGCGGTTTAACAGTTGACAGAACTGGACTAATTAAAGGCATGCGTGAGTCTGCTCAAGAGGAATTGGGTGATATGCGAATTAGTGGCATGTCCATGGGCTCAACTGGAATTGAAGAAACATTAAGAGAGATAGAGGATTGAATTATGGGTTTTTATGATAAATATGTTTTACCAAAAGTTCTCAATTGCACATGCGGCTCCAAACCTATTCAATATCAAAGAAGGAAAGTTGTCCCTTTAGCAGAAGGTGTTGTTCTTGATGTGGGGATTGGCTCTGGTCTTAATATTCCTTTTTATGATATGAGTAAAATAGATAAGGTACTTGGATTAGATCCCTCAGAAGAGCTCAATAATATTGCTAAAGATGTTGCTGAAGAGAATGAGGTTAATATTGATTTTATGCTTTGTGGAGCTGAGGATATCCCACTTCCAGATAATCATGTAGATACTTTATTGATTACCTACACCATGTGCACTATTCCAGAGGTTGCAGAAGCAAATAGAGAAATGCTCAGAGTATTAAAACCAGGCGGAAAGCTTATTTTCTGTGAGCATGGTTTAGCGCCTGATTCTAATATTGCTAAATGGCAAGGCAGAATTAATCCTATTTGGGGGAAAATTGCAGGCGGCTGTAATCTTAATAGAAATATCCCAGAACTCATCACCTCGGCAGGTTTTGAGATAGAAAATCTTGAACAAATGTACTTGCCAAGTACTCCTCGTTTTGCTGGTTATAACTACTGGGGTTCAGCAAGGATAAAATAATATGACAGATACTATTGATAAAAATATACCAGAATCTTATTTAAGTTTAAGACAGCCTTCTGTTGAGCATGATGAAGATTTTATCTCGGGTATAAATTCCTCTTATGAAGCAGCAAAATTAAGAAGTGCTTCGAAAAATAAACAGGCTGAAAGTTTTCATACACCGGTAAAGTTTTCCTGGAGTGCATTTTGGAAAACACTTATATATGAAAATTTACCACCGGTTCTCATATCACCTATAGCCGCATTTATGCTTGAGGATACACCCGCAAGAGCCTGGCATGTCATTCAAAATAGAAGTTTATGTGTGCTTTCAACCAAACATCATTCATTGGCTTATATTATTGGCTCATGGCTAGTAACCTATCCAGCATCTTGGTTGCTTACAACTGCATTAATCTTAGCCCTGTTTACTGATAATGAATTAGTAAGAAACATTGATACTTTTCAAATTGTCCTTGCCTACCTTTTGTTGTTTGTAAGAAGACTTATTATTTCTGTGAAATATGCTTACTTTAGAGAAGAAGACTTGGAGCGTTTGTGTTTACCTGCACCAGATTGGGATGAAAATAAAACCAATAGAAGGCTGATTGGTCCAGGTTGGAGTAAACCTACTGATAATCCTGGCTTAATTGAAGATGAGATTACATGTGCTATGGATGAGAACGATATTTGTCTGCAAGGCATTCCAATGGAATTAAATGATACTAATATCAAAGACCTTTTAAACGAAGATTCAAGTCCATTATTTCCTGGCAAAACTAGCGCAACTAAGGACAATGAGGTGGCCTCAGGCTTCTTCTTATTTAATATCATTATGTCGGTTTATAAAAAAGACTTTGTTAAAAAATATCGACTTATCTTGTATCCATCTATGCTGTTAATTCCAGCTACACCTTTTATTGTCAGGTATTTTTATGGAGCAAGTCTTTTTGGTGTAACCGGGTTAGAGCAAATGATTTCAGTAGCCTCTATATTAGGCTTTTTATTAGGTTTTCAGCTGTTGTTCTTTGGATTAGTCTGCTCGATTGATTTTGAACGACGTTATGAGACTGCAAAAAAAATTGGTGAACTTGTTAAGTATCCAGGTCTTAAATTCACAGAGTTATTTGAATCAGATCAGGGTAAAAATAATCAACCTATATATCTTGATCTACAAAAAAGAGTGAATGTTTTTGCCTGGATGAATATGCGTAAAGTTTTACGCTCTTTTGGCGAGGCTTTTTATCTTAGAATTGAAGGCTATACCTCTATCTTGATTTTTTATTCTTTATTTTGTGTAGGTCTTTTGAATCTTATTGTATGGACTGAAATGCGCCATCATATCTCTACTATTTTTGTAATAGTAGCTATCATCGCTATTATCTCAGGTATTAGTTTGCTTGCTATGTATATGGCAATTAGATTGCAGTCTTTAAGCGCTGAACATAGAGATTTTGTTCGCAATGAGCTTTTTATCATTGAAGAGGAAATTTGGGAGCTTAAGCTTGCAAATGCCTCTGCTGAGCGCATTACTGATCTTGAAAGTGCTAAAGCTTTATTACAACAAGTAGATGAATCGATTAACTATAAAGAATTAATATACAAACCGACAACTATTGTTGGCATTGCTGCAAATAATGGGGTTATTGGTTCTATTTTAGGCTTGATTATTACCGGTTGTTTATTGGCTGTGCAGGGTTTTGTAACTACTGGCATAGAATACGATGCAATCGGTTGGTTTAAATTCTAAGTATTTAAAATTATAAATTTCTTTAAGAGTTTAAAAATACTCTCTCGAGTATTCTCAAAAGCCTCAGCTTCTTGATTTTTATCAAATGCAGGATTTACTGGATCAGGATGTTGCCAATGCAAAGCAGTCGCTTGACTTGGCAGGACTGGACAAACCTCCTCTGCACATAAAGTAATTACATAATCTAAATTTTCAATAAATTCTGTATCGAGATCATCGATAGATTTTGAAGTATGATCAGAGATATCAATACCAATGTCATGCATACATTTAATAGCACCAGGATGAACTTTGCCAGATGGTATAGACCCAGCACTTTCAATTTGGTGTTCGCTGCCTAACATAGCATTAGCTAAACCTTCAGCTATTTGGCTTCTGGCTGAATTACCAACACACATAAAAAGTATATTCATAGTGTAAATTGTAGATTTTAGTATTTCAGAGTATCTTATAACTTATAAGGAAATAATAAAATGCAATTTCGTTTATCTAAAAAGTCTATCCTCAAAGGTCTTGAAGGTCGCTTAGGAGAAGATGATTATCTAGAGCCCTTAGAATACTTAATAGAATCCTTTAAAAAAGAAGCGCGGTTAAACTTAGCTGGAAATCTTGGAGTGCGACATCAACTTATTAATCGCCTTAAAGTCAGAGCTCAGCTCAATGAGTTTATCCAAGACAAGGAACTGCCAGCGCCTTCTGATCCATTATTTGTTATGGGCTTGCCACGCTCAGGAACAACATTTTTATTTGATTTATTGAGTTGTGACTCACGTTACCGCTCACCATTGTTCTGGGAAATAACTCGACCTTTTCCTTTAGTAGAAAAAAATAGTAAAGAAGCTAAAAAGCGTATCAAGCAGACTAATAGAGAATTAAGTTTAGCAAGAAAATTTATTCCAGAACTTCTAGGCATGCATCACATTCATGCTGAAATGCCAGAAGAGTGTTCTTTAATAAATACTATGAATGTTAGAAGTTTTATTTTTATGTGTATGGCAAATTCACCAAGTTATGAAGAGTATCTAAAGACCTGTGATTTTACTGATACATTTTTATGGCATAAACGTTTTTTACAAGCCCTGGAAACCCAAGCTAGGCCAGAAAAATGGCTTTTAAAAGACCCAAGCCATATAAGTCATACTCCTGAATTGGTTTCTACCTATCCTGGAGCTAAATTTATTCATATCCATAGAAATCCAGTTAAATCTATTGGCTCATTATCAAGCCTAACTATGAGCGTCCGCTCTGGATTATCCAATCATGCTAATGCGCATAAGATTGGAGCAGCTGTGCTTGATTTTTGGCAATATGCCATTGAGAAAAGTATAAGTGATAGAGCTAAACATCTAACCTCAGAACAAATCATAGATATTGATTATCGTGATTTTATAAAAAATCCGCTTGAGCAAATTAAACATATCTATCAACATTTTAATTTTGATCTTTCTCAAGCAACTCTTAATGAAATGCAAAATTTTATTGATAATCAATCGAAAGATGATCACAAGCCTCATCTCTATGATCTAAAAGATTTTGGCTTAGAAGAAGCAAAAGTCCAAGAAGCTTTTTCTAACTACAACCGCATTCATAACTTTTGATGATAAAATACAAGCATTATTAATATTCTATAAAGCGATACCATGAAGAAAATACAATTATTAAATATCCTTATATTTAGCCTTGTATTCTCATCATCATTATATGCTTCATCTCAAAGTAAGGAGAATGCTATGACATCTGTAACCATCAACACTACTATTGGTGCTATTCAACTAGAACTAGATCAAGATAAAGCCCCTATTACAGTAGCGAATTTTGTAGCCCTAGCTAATGCTGGATACTATGAAGGCACTATCTTTCACAGACTAATTAATGGTTTTATGGTTCAAGGTGGCGGCTTGACTGAAGATATGCAAAATAAACCTAGCGGAACTGCGCCTATACAAAATGAAGCTAATAACGGCCTTGCCAATGATCGTGGTTCTATTGCTATGGCGCGAACTATGGATCCGCATTCTGCTACTGGTCAGTTTTTTATTAACCACAAGGATAATGATTTTCTAAATCATACAGCTGAAACTGCTCAGGGTTGGGGTTATGCGGTCTTTGGTAAAGTTACTGATGGCATGGATGTTGTTGATCAACTTGCAGAAAGTGCCACCGGAGTAGTTGGTGGCTATCAAGATGCACCGCTTGAGCCTGTAACTATTGAGTCGGTTACTGTATCTGAATGAAGCCACGCTTTATTTCAGATCTTCACCTAAGCGAGAAACATCCCGAACTTACACAAGCCTTTTTTAAATTTTTAGAAGAATCTAAAGATGCTTGTACTCATTTATATATTCTTGGCGACCTATTTGAAACCTGGATAGGTGATGATGATGATCTACCTTTGTATCAAGAGATTAAAACTGCATTATTAAATTTCACTACCAATGGTCCAAAAACCTTTTTTATACATGGTAATAGAGATTTTTTAATCGGCGAAGTTTTTGCACAAGAAACTGGCATAACACTTCTACCTGATCCTTATACTCTTGATATCAATAATCAAAAAGTTGTAGTTAGTCATGGCGATTTTTTATGTACTGATGATGAAGGCTATATGAAGTTTCGAAATGAAGTGCGCACTGAACAATGGCAATCTAATTTTATGCAAAAAGACCTTGATGAGCGTAAACAAATTGCTACTGCTCTTAGAACTGACAGCAAAGCAGCTACATCTATCAAATCTGATGCTATTACAGATGTAAATCCGGCTTCTGTTGATGTTTTTATAGAAGAATATAAACCAGGCCTTTTTATTCATGGGCATACCCATAGACCAGATGTGCATGATATGGGTTCATGTAAAAGAGTTGTGCTTGGAGATTGGGGAAGTTATGGGTGGTTCTTAACTATTGATGGTCAAGACTTTAATTTAGAAAAATTTTCTATTTCCTAGCCCTAGATCTTACTAATAAACCAATAATCAATAAAATAAGTCCAAAAATTAATCTTACATCACCAAAAAAGATGGCTGATTCTGCTGGGAAAGCTATTGTTTTGTTTACAGCGGCAATTTTGTACTTATGTTCTCCTAAAATTTCTGGATTAGCTATTATCTCCATGAAAGCCCTTCTACTTTTATATCTCATTAATACTGCCCTTTCCCATACTTCAGCATTAGCAATCCCCACTATATCTACTGAGTTACTTATTGCATTCCCTACATAAACCGGATGAGATGCTCTCTTAAATAACTCTGGATACATATGCTCCATATACTTATTCATGAGCTCATCTGCTGATTGATTAGATGAGGTACCATCATTAAAAGTTGGGTTTTCTGACATATCTATTATGTTGACCATAAGAAATTGCTTGCCCGTGTCCTCTTCCATGAACTTTGTCATATTAGCAAGTAACCTTTCGGCTCTTTCATTAGATAAATTATCTTGTTTTGTATTATTTTGAAGCTGGCTTATATATGATTGAATTTCATCATCGCTTAACTTGCCGCCTAGATCGGTATACCAAGTAAAAAATAAACCATAAATAACACCTAAAGCGATCCAGACTCTCACCTTTACTTTCCTTGCCTGTTAGCTATTGATAAGAAAAACATAACTACTATAAGTATAAAAACCAATGGCGCCATATCTACACCTGGAGTTAAATCAGTTGTGTATGCTCCTATATCTTCTCTGATTAAAGGATAGAGAAATAACCTTGCTCCCCATTCTATTGCCCAAAATATATTCATGAGAGGAATTAAAGATTTATATCTAAAAATCACAACCCAGCAAACAAGGCAGAACAAAAGCTGAGCTGAGCCCCATAATGAGAAAAATCTATAAATAACTGGCATGGGATCTGGATCACCAGTTAAAACCATAAAATTTGCAATGTCCTGAAACCCAAAGGATTCAAAAAACATATGGATAATAGAACGCCAAGTCATAAGCGCGGTAAATAATATAAAAGTCCATATAGCAATTTTTGGGCTATCAAGCTCGTTGTTAGCAACCTTGGGTAGCACTTTAGATATATTAAACATGCTTTTATTCTACACAAATTATGGATATAAAACTTATATAAGCATTATCCAGCAATTAATAAAAAGATTGTCGTACTTTGTATTATACTGTATATTTATACAGTATTTTAAAATCCTTATGAAAGTTAGTTATATCGGAAAAATTTCTGAAGAAAATCTGCCGGCAATATTTGTGCCCTATTTTCTTGAATCAGTGCATGCAGGGTTCCCCAGCCCTGCAAGCGACTATATTGAAAGCCCAATAGATCTAAATAAACATCTGATAAAAAATGGAGCTGCAACTTTTTTAGTACGTGCTCAAGGACAATCTATGCTAGGTTCAGGCATTACAGATCAAGCAGTATTGGTGGTTGATCGTAGTATTAAACCTATTCATGACAGTATTGTAGTTGCCTCTATCGATGGTGAGTTTGTCTGCAAGCGCCTTAAATTAAAACCTAAGATGTGTTTAATGCCAGACAATCCGAGTTACCCTCCTATATTCATTAATCATGGGCAAGAATTGGAGATATTAGGTACTGTCACAGCAGCAATTAATAAATTCTAATGGCTTTGGCTCTGGTTGATTGCGAGAGCTTTTATGCTTCTTGTGAAAAAATATTCCGTCCTGATTTAAAAAATAAACCTCTAGTAGTTTTATCTAATAATGATGGTTGTGTTATTGCTAGAAGCAAAGAAGCGAAGGCTTTGGATATTGGTATGGGAGTACCTTGGTTCAAGGTAAAAGATGCTTATCTAAAAAATGGTGGTCATGTCTTTTCTTCAAACTTTGCTCTTTACGGCGACATGTCTGCACGAGTAATGCATGTCCTAGAAACTATTGCTCCAAGTGTTGAAGTCTATAGCATTGATGAAGCCTTCTTGGATTTAGATAGATTAGATAAAAATTTCGATTTATATAAATTTGGTTGTTATGTAAAAAGTATTGTTAAGCAGTGGACTGGGGTGCCGGTACGGGTTGGTATTGCACCTACAAAAACTTTAACAAAAGTAGCAATCTATCAAGTAAAAAAACTTAATGTAGCTACTGGAGTTGTAAGACTTGCTAATACAGCAGATATTACAAAAGCTTTATCATTAACTCCTGTTGGTGAGGTTTGGGGTGTAGGCAGAAGATTGAATCAACATTTACAGAAGGCTGGAATTATTACAGCTTTAGATTTAGCTCAATGCAGTCCTGAGCATATTAGACAAAAATTTAGCATAGTGTTGGAACGCACTGTTCGAGAGTTGCGTGGCGAAAGGTGTCTGGATATAGAAAAAGATATTGCAGCAAAAAAACAAATTATTGTTAGTCGTAGTTTTGGACAAAGAGTAGATGATTTATCAAGGCTGCAGCCTATCATGAGCAACTTTGTAGTAAGAGCGACAGAAAAATTAAGACAAGAAAAACAAAAATGCTCACAGGTATCAGTTTTTGTCAGAACTAGCCCTTTTAATGATAGTAAACCACAACACAGAGGGTTTAATAGTTTTCAATTCCCTCATCCAACTAATGATACTCGAGATATATTACATGGAGCTAAAATAGCTTTAAAACCAATATTTAGAGCTAATTATTCCTATGCAAAAGCCGGAGTATTACTTAGCTTGTTCTCACACGAAGGTATCCAGCAACCATCATTATTTCAAGATTCAAATACACCAAAGGATAATTCATACCTTATGCAGTATATTGATGCTATGAATACTTATGAGACACAAATTTACTTTGCTTCACAAAATACATCTCAATACTCTCCAATGCGTCAAAGCATGGTCTCGCCAAAATACACTACCAGTTGGTATGAAATACCTCTTGTAAATTAGATTTAGAAAATATACTTGATTTAATTCAAGATTCATCTAAATTAAATATCTTATTACATTATTTTCAGAGGAGAAAAATGAAAAAATTATTAATTACTACTTTTGGATGTCTAATGTTAATACCATTAGCAAATGCTATGCATCATGGAGCTTCTGGCCATAAATTATCAAAAGCTGAAGTTATTAAAATAGCAAAATCTGCTGCTCCAGCTAATGTGAGTGATGATGCAACTATCATGAGCTCAGATGGAACTATCTTGGTTGAAGGTACTAATGGTTGGACTTGTATGCCAGGAACACCGCCTAATGAAAATGTAAACCCTATGTGCGTTGATAAAGCTTGGCAGAAATGGCTTGCAGCTTACATGGCGCAAGCAGAATATGATTCTGAAGAAGAAGGTTTTGGAATGTCTTATATGCTACAAGGTGATGTTGCAGTTGATAATGATGATCCTTTTAATACTGATAAATCTAAAGGTGTTTGGATTCAAGAAGGTCCGCATTTAATGATGTTAATGCCTGCAAGCTTGATGAAAGATATGCCAAGAGATCCTTATGCAGGCGGACCTTATGTGATGTGGGAAGGTAATGATTTTGTCCATGTCATGGTGCCACTAGAAGTTACAGAGAACCCAAATAAATAGTGGTTCAAATAATCTTATGTACAGCTTTGCTGTATCTAATTCAGCTGGTGCTTCAGTCATGGTTGAGGCGCTCAGCTGGAGATGTTTCTGAAAGAACTAATAAAGCAGTTCACAACTTCAGAGAATCGCTACCAGTATTTTTTGTACTAGCTCTGCTTTCAATATATTTAAATGTTGAAGCTAATACGCAGCTAGCAGCATATTGGCTACTTGCAAGGATTGCTTTTGCTGTAATTTATATAAGTGGTATCAGCCTTAAACCAGCAGCGGAAGGCTCAACTTATGAGCCGCAACCATTAAGAGGATTAGCATGGGCTATCTCTATATTTATTCTTGTAAAAATGGGGTTAAATCTAATCTAAACTAAACTAAGTCTATTCACTATGAATGCAAAATATCAAGGGCTCTTAATTTGTTTCATGCTCTATACAATAGCTTTTATTGTAGGAATTTATGCAGCCAATCAAACGCTTGCAACTCATCAGTGGATACTAGTATCTATTGCGCATCTTGCAGCAACTTGTGTAGTTTTTGCTGGGAGTCTTATATATAAAAATTCAAGCTTATATGACCCTTTTTGGTCTGTAGCACCTGCACCAATTGCAATATATCTAGCCTTTTGGCCAGAATCTATAACAATAGACTATGAAAAAATAATACTGGTGCTTATTCCAGTATTATTTTGGTCACTTCGGCTCACATGGAATTGGGCAAAAAAATGGGAAGGTTTGATAGAAGAAGATTTCCGTTACGTTAATCTAAAAAAAGGTTCTAAAGCTAAAGTTGTCTTTATAGATTTTTTTGGTATTCATATTTTTCCAACATTCCAAGTAAATCTTTCATTGCTCCCAATTTATTATGTTTTGGCAGTACCAACCAATGAGGTTAATCTAGCAATGTATCTTGCAAGTAGCTTCACTGTCTTTGCAGTTTTATTAGAAACTATTGCTGATAAACAGATGTATGCATTTGCTAAAAATCCAAATAATAAAGGTACTACAATGCGCGAAGGCTTATGGAAATACTCACGTCATCCTAATTATTTAGGTGAGGTTTCTTTTTGGCTTGGTTTATATTTTATGGCTTTAAGTGCAGGCAGTTCTCCGAGTTGGTTATTTATCTGTCCTTTAAGTATGTACCTTATGTTTGCCTTGGTAACATGCAAGATGATGGATAATAGATCGCTTGCAAGAAGGTCTGATTATGTTGAGTATATGAAAAATACCTCGCAGCTGTTTTTGTGGCCACCTAAGAGCAATTAAATCCTTTTAAAATACCTATCGTAATGAGCCTCAGAGAGCTCAAGAAATTCTTTGTTAATTTGCTCTCTAATTGTTGGTAGTGCTTCACTTATAAGAGTTTTTATACCAAATTGATCTAGGTCTAATTCTTGAGTACCAGATGCGCGTAATAAATCAAAAATCCAAGTTAAAGGATCTAATGCATTGTTAAACCTAATAGCATTTTCTTTAAGTTTTGCAGCAAGCAAATCTTGATCTGAAACCAAAAAACGGTTTTTAAGTACAATTATCTTAAATTCTTCTAGGCGAGTGTTTACCAATTCTTTTTCATTAGAATTAAACTTGTTCCAATCAATTACTTCATGGACAAAACGTTTACAACCCTTACAAACACTATCACCATAGGTAGTGGAGCATATTCCAAGACAAGGAGTTGTTGATCGAGACATAGACATAATATTTTTTAAATAATACCTTATTTTTAACTAGATTAGTGGCTAGTATTTCATTAGAGGAGTAAAATAGCGTCGGAGACTCGTATGCTTAAAGAATACAAATCACATGTAGCTGAAAGAGCTACTCAAAATATACCACCGCTTCCTTTAGATGCTGAACAGACAGCTGAACTCATTGATCTTCTTAAAAAAGATCATGCAGAAAGTGACTTACTGCTTGAGCTCTTAAAAGAAAGAGTGCCTGCAGGTGTTGATCAGTCTGCCTATGTTAAGGCTGGTTTTTTGGCAGATATTACTAATGGAAAAGCTTCCAGTCCTTATATTAGTAAATTAGAGGCAGTGCAAATATTAGGTACCATGCTTGGTGGATATAATATACAACCACTTATTGCATGTTTATCAATTGAAGAGTTAGGTAATGAAGCTGCAAATGCTTTAAGTAAAACCCTATTAATATTTGATGCTTTTAATGAAGTATTTGAGTTAGCAAAAACCAATCCTCATGCTAAGAAGGTGATAGATTCATGGGCAGAAGGTGAATGGTTTACCGATAAGCCTGAAGTTCCTGAACAAATAAAACTTACTGTATATAAAGTTCCTGGCGAGATAAATACTGATGACCTATCTCCTGCTACTGATGCCTGGTCAAGGCCTGATATTCCTTTACACGCATTAGCAATGTTCAAAATGCCTCGTGAAGGTTTAGATAAGCCACTTGAGACAATTGAAGAATTAAAAGCAAAGGGTAATCCTTTAGCTTTTGTAGGTGATGTTGTTGGCACCGGCTCATCAAGAAAATCTGCAACCAATTCAGTTCTTTGGCATATGGGTGATGATATTCCTGCCATACCAAATAAAAAAGAAGGTGGTTACTGTTTTGGTGGCAAAATAGCGCCAATTTTCTTTAACACCCTTGAGGACTCAGGGGCTTTTCCCATTGAATGCGATGTCTCACAGCTAACAATGGGGCAAGAAATTATTCTAGAACCTATGAAAGGACAAATAACTGATGCTGACTCAGGTGAAGTTATAACTTCTTTTAAGCTAAAGACAGATGTATTGCTTGATGAAGTTAGAGCTAATGGTCGAATTCCATTAATTATAGGCAGGCAATTAACTGACAAAACTAGAGAAGCTTTAGATTTAGAGCCAACACATATATTCCAACGACCAGATGATTCTGATAACTCTAAAGCTGGTTATACCTTGGCACAAAAAATGGTTGGTAAAGCTTGTGGTATTAATGGTGTTCGGCCTGGAACTTATTGTGAGCCTAGAATGACCACAGTAGGCTCTCAAGATACTACTGGACCTATGACAAGAGATGAATTGAAAGAGTTAGCATGTTTAGGTTTTTCTGCTGATCTGGTAATGCAGTCTTTTTGTCATACAGCTGCCTATCCAAAACCAGTAGATATAGAAACTCAACATAACTTGCCTGATTTTATTATGAATAGAGGTGGAGTATCCCTGAAACCAGGTGATGGAATTATCCACTCATGGCTTAATAGAATGTTATTACCCGATGGAGTTGGAACTGGAGGTGATAGTCATACACGTTTCCCACTTGGTATAAGCTTCCCTGCTGGATCAGGCTTGGTTGCTTTTGCAGCAACACTTGGGGTTATGCCTTTAGATATGCCTGAATCTGTTTTAGTAAGATTTAAAGGTGAAATGCAACCTGGAATTACCTTAAGAGATTTAGTAAATGCAATTCCATATGCAGCTATCCAAAAAGGCTTATTAACAGTTGCCAAAGAAGGCAAGAAAAATATCTTCTCAGGCAAATGTCTTGAGATAGAAGGATTGCCTGATATGAAAGTTGAACAAGCTTTTGAACTATCAGATGCGTCTGCAGAAAGATCTGCTTCTGGTTGTACTGTTAGATTAAACAAAGAACCGATTATTGAATATCTTAATTCTAATATAGTTATGCTGCGATGGATGATTGCAAGTGGCTATGGTGATCCAAAAACTTTAGAAAGACGTGCGCAAGCAATGGAAGAATGGATAAGAAACCCTGAATTACTTGAACCAGATGCGGATGCTGAGTATGCCGAAATAATTGAAATTGATTTAAATGAAATAACAGAACCACTTTTAGCCTGTCCAAATGATCCAGATGATATTAAGCCTTTATCAGAAGTTTGTGATACTAAAATTGAAGAGGTTTTTATAGGCTCATGTATGACAAATATTGGTCATTTTAGAGCTGCTGGTCATCTTTTAAAGAAATATAATGGAACTAAGGCCAGACTTTGGGTTGTACCACCAACAAAAATGGATGAAAAGCAGCTTATGGAAGAAGGTATTTATAATGTCTTTGGAACCTCTGGTGCCAGAACTGAAATTCCTGGCTGCTCATTATGTATGGGAAATCAAGCTAGGGTTCTAGCTAATTCGACTGTGGTATCAACATCAACTCGAAACTTTCCTAACAGATTAGGAGATGGAGCAAATGTATTCCTAGCCTCTGCTGAACTTTCAGCTATTGCAGCTATTTTAGGTAAATTACCAACACCAGCAGAATATCAAAAGTATATGGAAGAAATAAATCCTATAGCAGATGATTTATATAAATATCTTAACTTTAATGAAATAGATACTTATGTTGCGAGTGCTAATTCTGCGGATATTCCAGCAATTAATATTGTGAGCCCTTCTTAATACATGAAGCGAGCTTTTATTGTTTCTTTTATTATTATTTTTGTATTAAGTCTTTGGATTTTAAACTCAGGTTCAAACCAACCCAATAGTCTTAAACAAAGTCTTCTGCACAATGGAATAGAAAGAGATTATCTTTTGTATGTTCCAGAAGGTTTACCAAAAAATGCTCCTTTAGTAATTGTTGCTCACGGTTATACTTCAAGTGCAGAAATTATTATGGCTTATTCTGGCATGAATAAGATTGCTGATGAAGAAAAATTCCTTGTAGTTTATCCTCAAGGGACAACTGATCTTAGAGGTAATAATTTTTTTAATGTAGGTTATAGCTTTCATGCCTCATCGAAGGTTGATGATCTTGATTTTATTAAAACCCTAGTTACAAATCTGATTGAGGAATACAACATAAATTCAGATCATGTTTTTGCAACTGGTATGTCTAATGGTGGTGATTTAAGTTACTTTTTAGCCTGCTATGCCTCAGATATTTTTACTGCAGTTGCTCCTATCGCAGGAACTATGATGCAAACAACTATTGAAAACTGTTCGCCAAATAAGCCAATGCCTATTTTTGAAATTCATGGTGATGCTGATGATGTTACTTTGTTTGATGGAGATATGGCAGATAAGGATGGCTGGGGGCCTTATCCAGATAATCAAACTATTATTGATTTTTGGGTTAAGCAAAATAATTTAGAGCTTTATGATGCCTATAAATTTAGTGACATTAATCCAAATGATGATAGCTCAATTACTTTTCATAAATACTGGTCAGATATGTCTGACAATGAGGTTTGGTTTTATGTTATTGAAAATGGCGGGCATGATTGGCCATTATTAAAATCGCCATTCACTTTCTGGGAAAGTCCCTTGGGTTGGTGGTATTTTAGTTCAAGCAATATGGATATAGACACCAGTGCAGAAATTTGGAATTTTTTTAAGAAGTATTCTGACTAGCTTCTATTCTTACTATCTTAGAATCATCGTCTCTGGTATTTTCTAAATTCTCTAAATAACCTTCATTTAAATGTGTTATGTATTCACCAGTAAATACCGAACATTCAAATTCTTTAATGCTGGGGTTGCCCTCTTGGACTGAAACAATAAGATCTTCAAGATCTTGGTAAATCAACCAATCAGCACCAATTTCTTGACATACTTCTTCATCAGTTTTATTAGAAGCAATAAGTTCTTTAGTTGCTGGCATATCAATACCATATAAATTTTGGTATTTAACAGCTGGTGCAGCAGAAGCAAAATAAACTTTTTTAGCGCCCGCCTCCTTAGCCATTTCAATAATCTTCCTACTAGTAGTACCTCTGACAATTGAATCATCTACTAACAATACATTTTTATTTTTAAACTCTAGATCAAGAATATTTAATTTTCTTCTAACTGATTTTTTTCTTTCTTCTTGATGCGGCATGATAAAAGTTCTTCCTATATATCTATTCTTAACAAAACCCTCTCTGTAGGGAATTTTTAACTCATCAGCTAGTTGAAGTGCAGCAGTTGTAGAACTATCAGGAATTGGAATAACAACATCTATATCATGATCAGGTCTAATTTTAGTTATTTTGTTAGCAAGCTTCTTGCCCATTCTCATTCTAGATTTATACACTGAAATTTGATCTAAAGTTGAGTCTGGTCTAGAAAAATAAACATATTCAAAAATACATGGTCTTTGCTGATAAGTCTCAGCACATTGCTGAGTAAATAGCGTGCCATTGTTATCAATAAAAATAGCTTCGCCTGGCTCAATGTCTCTTAGTGTTTCAAAGCCTAATGAGGTAAATGCAGCGTTTTCTGAGGCAATCATGTATTCATCTCTTGTTTTACCTTTTCTGATGCCTATTATCAGAGGTCGAATACCATTGGGATCTCTAAATGCAACCAACCCAAAACCTGTGATCAAACCTATAACAGCATAAGCACCATCACAACGCCTATGTGTTTTCTTGATGGCTTTAAAAATATGTCTAGCTTCGGGATATATTTCACGCTGCTTTCCTAGCTCATGTGCAAATATATTCAATAAGACTTCAGAATCAGAGTCTGTATTTAAGTGTCGCATCTCAGCATGAAATAATTCATTGGCTAGTGATTCTGAGTTTGTAAGATTACCGTTATGTGCCAGACTTATACCATATGGTGAATTAACATACATAGGTTGTGCAAATTCCTTACCAGCACCGCCTGCTGTTGGGTATCTAACATGCCCAACTCCATAGTTACCCACTAGTTTATCCATATGTCTTTGAACAAAAACATCTCTAACATAACCGATAGATTTTCTTGAATTGAGTTTACCTTCAGCATCGCAAACAACCATACCTGCTGAATCTTGACCGCGATGTTGAAGCATGAGAAGAGCGTCATAAATATCGCCAGCTACATTAGCTTCAGCAGATATACCAATTATTCCACACATTAGGCTTCCTCTTGGGGAGGTATTACTAAATCTTCAACCTCCTCTAGAACTTCATTATCTAATAAATCACGAATATATGCTTCTATTTCTGGTGCAATTTTTTCAATAAAAGGTGAGATTTTTGAATTGCCCATTAAATCTGAATCTTTTAAGCCTGCAGGCATTAATAAAAATATTACGAAAATAACAATGAGCCCTCGCATCATTCCAAAGATGACGCCTAGGAACTTATCAAAACCAGAAACCCCTGACCACTTAATAAGTTTACTAATCATATTTATAACAATGCCGCCTATAAAAATAGATGCAACAAAAATAACTATATATGCGCCAATTTTTGATATTTCAGGATTGCCTATGTAATCAACAATAAAAGGAGAAACTAAATACTCAAAACTAATAGCTGCTAAGAATGAAAAAACCCATAGAAATAATGATAAAAATTCTTTTGTAAAACCGCGAAATAAGGAAATAATACCTGATGCTATTACTATAACTAGAATAGCCCAATCTGTAATATTTAAACCTAAGGCATCCATGGTGTTATGACTCCTGTTTCAATTCCAGCTAGAGCATCAATTTTACTCTTATTTTTATTAATTTCCTCTTCTGAAAAGAAAATAACATAAACAGCATGTTTACTCGCATCATTTTTTAATGGCTTTATTTCACCCATGTATCCATTTTGATTAATCTTAAGTAATAATTCAGAGGCTTTTTCAAACGATGAGAAGATTCCAATCCTATATAGACTCATTGAGAAATCTTCTAATTTAATGGCTGCTGCTTCTTTGCCTATATTCTTAGGCACATCAATAGATTCAAAACTAGCATCAATATCCTCTACAGATTCTGCTATTAATGAAGTATCAAAAACTGGCTGCTCAATGTCAGGAATTTCAACTGTTAATGGTTTTGCGTATTTAGGTTGGGGTGAAAGCAAGTAGAGCAAGGTGAAGAGCAAAACTGATGTTAAAAACAAAATGCCTGTAAATCTTTCGTAAGTCATTATTTTTTATATAATTTTTTAAGTAGTCCCGATACTTTTGAGCGAAGATTACTTCTGTGCACAATCATATCAATTGCTCCATGTTCAAGCAGAAATTCTGCCTTTTGAAAATCTTCAGGAAGCTCAACTCTTACAGTATCCTCGATAACCCTTCTTCCTGCAAAACCGACATAAGCTTTAGGCTCAGCTATATTAATATCACCAAGCATTGCTAAACTTGCTGAAACCCCGCCAAAAATAGGATCAACCATAATGGAGATATAAGGTAATCTTTTAGCTTTTAATTTTTGGATAGCTGCTGAAGTTTTACCCATTTGCATTAATGAAATCATAGACTCTTGCATTCTGGCTCCTCCGCTTGTTGAAAAACATACAAAAGGTACATTGTCTTTAATCGCCTGATTAATACCTGCAACAAATTTCTCACCTACAACCCCACCCATTGAGCCGCCCATAAACCTAAATTCAAATGCAGCTACGACCACTGGGATATCTTTTAAATGACCTTGGCCAATTAGAATAGCCTCATTTTCGCCTGTATTTTTTATAGCTTCTTTTACCCTTGATGAGTAATATTTAGTATCTTTAAATTTTAAAGGATCTTTGCTTTTTAAGTCTGCCGCTATTTCTTTATATACAGCATTATCTAAAAATTGCTCTAGCCTAGTTCTAGCGCCAATACGCAAATGATGATCGCATTTAGGACAAACATAGAGTGATTTTTCTAATTCAGGTTTATATAAAGTAGATTCGCATGAAGGGCATGATATCCATAATCCATCTGGTACCTTGCTTTTTTTGGTTGCAGTGTTTATTCCAATTGTTGGAATAAGTCTTGTTAACCAGTTCATTTAATTAATTGCCTTATGTAAATCCTTTAAATAGTTTTCTATTTCACTAAAATCTTTTGTAGTTTTAGCACTATCAATCATCTCTACGATAGATGAACCAACAATAACACCATCAGCAGACTTTGCAAGAATCTTGGCATCTTCAGGTGACTTAATACCAAAACCAGCAAGTGTGGGTATATCTGTATATTGACGAATTTTGTTAATATTTTTCTCTATTTCATTTACATCTAAATTAGATGATCCGGTAACACCTCTTAGATTTACGTAATAAATAAACCCTGAGCTATTTTGAGTAATTTGTTGAATCCTTTCGTTGCTAGTTGTTGGAGAGATGAGAGAAATAGTATCAATATTAGAATTAGTAATACCGTAGTTGGTTAATTTTAGCTCACCAGGAATATCTACAACTAAAATTGCATCAACACCAAGCTCATCTGATGAATTTAGAAGTTTAGAATAAGAAATAAAAGTATTTAAATAACCCATTAATACTATAGGTGTTTCAGAATCGGTTTTTCTAAATTCTACAACCATATCAATAATTAAATCTAAAGAGATATTGAGTTTTAGTGCTCTATCATGAGCTTTTTGAATAATAGGTCCCTCGGCTATTGGATCTGTAAAAGGCACCCCTATTTCTATAATATCAACACCTGATTTTACAAATAAATGCATTAACTCAAGAGTTGAATCAAGATCAGGATCTCCAGCAACCAAATAGGCAACTAGGGCTTTTTTATTATTAGTTTTGAGTTCAGTTAATTTAGCTTGAAGTTTATTCAAAATTCAATTCCATCTATTTCAGCAACTGTATTGATGTCCTTATCCCCTCTGCCAGAAACATTTACAACAATATTAGATTTGTTATCTAATTCTGATAACAATTTAGGTAAATAAGCAAAAGCATGCGCTGTTTCTAATGCTGGCATGATGCCTTCAAATTCAGTTAATTGATGGAAGGCTTCTAGAGCCTCATCATCACTTACAGCGACATATTCAGCACGGTTAGTATCTTTTAACCATGAATGTTCAGGACCTACACCAGGGTAGTCTAATCCAGCAGAAACAGACTTAGTATCTTTAACCTGTCCTGCTTCATCTTGCATTAAATAACTTCTTGCTCCATGTAAAACTCCTGGAGTACCGTCATTTAATGGTGCAGCATGTTCACCTGTCTCGACGCCCTTACCTCCAGCCTCAACCCCTATTAATCTCACGTCTTTTTCATTGATAAATGGATAAAAAGCTCCCATAGCATTTGAACCACCTCCAACACAGGCAACAACCGCATCGGGTAGCTGTTGAAATAATTCTTGCGATTGCTTAATAATTTCTTGACCTACTACTGCATTAAAGTCTCTAACAATCATAGGATATGGATGGGGTCCTGTAACGCTTCCAATAATATAATAAGTATCATCAACATTAGTTACCCAATCGCGCAGCGCTTCATTAAGAGCATCTTTAAGAGTTGCTGAGCCTGAATCAACTGGATGCACATGCGCGCCTAACAATTTAATTCTATACACATTTAGTGACTGTCTTCTTACATCCTCAGATCCCATGTAGATATGGCATTCAAGTCCTAATCTTGCAGCAACGGTGGCTGTAGCAACTCCATGCTGTCCTGCTCCAGTCTCAGCAATAATTCTTTTTTTGCCCATATGTTTGGCAAGTAGAATCTGGCCAACAGTATTATTTATCTTATGTGCGCCAGTATGATTTAAGTCTTCTCTTTTTAGCCATATATTTGCTGACCCATAATGTTCTGTCAGACGCTTAGCAAAATATAGAGGTGAAGGCCTTCCAACAAAGTGCGATAGATCTTTATAAAACTCTTTTAAAAACTCAGGATTATCTTTAAGTTGTTGATAAGTTGTTTCTAGCTCGTCAAGAGCATACATAAGCGTTTCTGGAACGAACTTGCCGCCGTATTCACCAAAAAATCCATTTATATCTGGATAATTATCTTTATTACTCATGATGTAATTTTATTTACCATTGTGTTAATTAAAGTTATGTCTTTTATCCCTGGTTCAGATTCCACGCCTGAATTAATATCAAGACACCAAGGCTTAATCTTTAATGCATTATCAACATTTTTAAGATTAATTCCACCAGATAATACAATATTATTATTAGCTAATACATCTGTTGTTATATAGCTCCAATCAAATGCCTCACCTGTGCCACCCACAATATCTGCTTTATAAGTTTCAAGTAACAAAGCATCAGCTGAGTCATAATTATCTATCTGCTCTAAAGATGCTGCAGATTCCATATGAATAGCTTTCCAATAATCAAATCCAAATGATTCACAAAAGTCTTTGGTTTCATTACCATGAAATTGCAATATTGGATTTTCAAAGAAAGAAATAGCTTGATAAACGTCAGCTTCACTTGGGTTAACAAAAACACACACTGGTCTGATTTTTTTGAAGTTAATTGATGTTACTTTATTTAAAAATTTAGCAGTCACATTTCGAGGACTATTATTAAAAAAAATAAAGCCAGCATAATCTATCTCTATATTACAAAGCGCGTCTAATATATTGATGTCTGAAATACCACAAATTTTTATTTCGATATCTTTCATAAATTAAACTTAGATTTAAGGTTGCTATAAGGACTTTTTATACCAGTACTTTTATCATAACGCGGTCCTAGAAAAAATAAACCTTTTGCAGATACTGTCTTGCCTGCAAGGTTTCTATCTTTAGCTTCAAGTAATTCAGTCATAGTCATTGTAAGCTCACCTTTTGAAATACTTATTAAGGTTCCGGCAATAATTCTTACCATATTATGCAAAAAAGCTGTCGCTGAAATATTCATAATGATAAATGCGCCATTTTGCTCTAAAGATATTGTTTTAATGTCTTTTATTGGATTTTTAGAACCACAACTTGAGCTTCTAAAAGATGAAAAATCATGTTTGCCTATTAATTCTTGTGCCGCGTCATTCATAACTTCCAGATCTAAAGGTATGTTCTCCCAATGTACATAATCATCAAAAAAAAGAGGTTTGGTTTTTGCATTATAAATAACATATGAATAAAACCTTTCTTTAGCTGAAAATCTAGAATGAAAATCAGGTTCTACTTCTTGAATACTAGTAATTGCTATTGTTTTTGGTAAATTCGAATTTAAACCATTTAACCAATCCTCAGGAGTTCTTTTTACGGATGTCTCAAAATCAAATACTTGTCCTAATGCATGAACGCCAGCATCAGTTCTCCCAGAATAGTTAAATGATTCAGGTTCGATGGATATCTTTTTTAAAGCCCTATTGATCTGGCCTTGCACAGTAAGTAAATCAGCTTGATCTTGGAAACCGTGATAATTAGTACCTTTGTACTCAAGTGTGCAAGCAAGTCTCACTTTATTATGTTTTTAAAAGCAGTAGTTCAGCTTCAGCCTTCAAATTATCATCATCAGTTGAGTTAACCAATGCTTCTAAAATTGCTTTTGCATCATCTAGGTTACCCATCTCAACATAAGTCATTGCTAAATCTAGCTGCTGTGTATCTAGATCGTTTTTGACACTTAAGCCACTTGGTAAACCTTCAATACCACCCTCATCAGCCGGATTATCAAAATCATAAATATCTTCTTCAATAACGCTTACAGATGTCTTAGTATTTCTTTGAATATAAAAAATTGCGATTACAAATCCAACAACTAATGCTGCAAGACCAACCAAGAGTAAATCTAAAGCTCCAATAGCATTAGATTCAACACTAGCAGCTTCCTGAAGTTTTTCTAAAGGTTCATTTTCTGCACCTAGCTCAATAGTTTTTGAATTGGTTTCGATGAAATCCTCAGGATTTAAATTAGCTAAATCTACAGTTTTAGGCTCCTGAATAATGGGTTCTATAATTTCTTCAATTACCTCGCTTGTCGTCGGCACTATTTCTATATCATCTTTTGGAGCTGTTAAAGTTAGGATAGATTTTATATTTTTAGAAACTCCAATTCTTTGAGTGCTAGAATTCATAGCCTGAATACTATCTTTTGCAAAACTGCTAGAAATGTTTGATAAAACACTATCAGCTGGAATTACTAAATCAATATCAGCTCTAACTAAATTAATATTTCCATCAATAAAAGCAGCTTCATTTGCAAGAAAAATTGCCCACATAACTTGGTAAATATCTGCATCAACTTCTGCGGTTATAGATGATGCTAAACTCCATATAGTGGTGATTTCAGAACTTTTTATGATAGCTTCTTCTTCCTGCTCATTAACATCTTGACTACTCGAATCTATAGTAACTAAGTCGTCTTCTATAAGCTGGATCGATTCAGATAAACTTTCTTCTATCAATTGATCAGCACTTGAGCTTGCTATTTTTGTATTTAAAGTTACTTTTGGAGCCTCATAAGCAGGTTGGCGAGAAAAACTTTTATATCTAGATGGTAAGAATATAAATACATTCTTTTTAAGCTCATCTTTAATAACAAGTTGAAAGCTAAAATAATCTTCAGGATAATCATTACCAAGAGCAATAGTAAATTTATCAGTATCACCCTCTTCCTCAAAAAGTGTAAAAGCTATCAAGTTATCCTCTAAGGGTATCTCT
Source organism: uncultured SAR86 cluster bacterium (assembly GCA_902557645.1). Taxonomy (GTDB): domain Bacteria; phylum Pseudomonadota; class Gammaproteobacteria; order Magnimaribacterales; family D2472; genus MED-G78. Next base: position 245,168 of record CACEAP010000001.1, on the reverse strand, counting down.
GATTGGTATTCGTTTAAAACAAAATCCTTGCTTCTAATAGCAGAATCAGAGTTAACACTAAATCTAATTAAAAATTGACCTTGTTCATTAACACTTACTTTTGGTGAAGATAAAGCTATGTCAGCTTGGATGCCAAAGCTAAATGAAAGTAATAAAGCTAAGATTCTTTTCATGAGAATTTGCTGAGATTAACTAAAGTTTGCGCAATCTGTACAGCATTTAGCGCAGCACCTTTTCCATAAACATTATCTGCCACTACCCACATAGATACCCATGTCTCATTTGCAAGCTCTTGTACACGCACTCTGCCAACATAGACATCTTCTGTATCATTTGCATGTTCAACTGGAGTAGGATATTCCAATAAATCTGGATTATCTAAAACTTTTATACCTGAGACATTTTTTAAAAGTTCTAATAAATCTTGGCGTCTTGTTGAACGAGATGTTTTAAAAAAAACTGCCTCTGAGTGTCCATTAAAAACTGGAACTCTTACACATGTAGCCTGTACAGCTATATTTGGATCTAAAATTTTATGAGTTTCCCAAACTAGCTTCATTTCTTCTTTGGTAAAGTTATTGTCTAAAAAAATATCACATTGCGGAATAGCATTAAAAGCAATAGGTTTTGGATAAACTGAAGGTTCATGATTTGATTCTGAAAAGTAGGTTTGATTATTTAATTCTTCTACTGCAGCCTTACCAGTACCAGAGACTGCCTGATAGGTGGCAATATTTATAAATTCAATATTTAACTCATCATGAATAGGCTTTAAAGCAACTAATAATTGTGAAGTAGAGCAATTAGGATTTGCTATTAAGTTTGGGGCGTTAAGAGTTTCTAGCTCTGCACCATTTATCTCAGGTATTACTAAAGGCACATCCTCTTCATATCTAAAATGAGATGATAAGTCGATCACATAACTACCAGCTTCAACATAAGCTTCACCATACTTTTTAGCAACCTCAGAACCTGCAGAAAAGATAGTTAAATCTGCTTTTGATGGATCAAAACTATCGATATTATTAATTGTATATTCAGAGCTATTAAACTCTAGCTTTTGCCCTGCTGATGCATTACCTAGGGGATAAAAGTTATCTATTGCTAATCCTTTTTTTTCTAACAATTGGATAATCTTTGTCCCAACAACGCCTGAAGCGCCAACTAAAGCGAGATTGATTGATTTAGTCATTTTTTAATATCTCAATAAGTATTGGAGCAACTTGATCTGTATTTAAAAAGTTATCGTCTGTGCTTATATCTTTAGTTCTATGACCGTTGCTAATAAATGTTTTAATAGCATTATCGATTCTCTCAGCTAGCTTTGCTTCATTTAATGAATATTTCAGCGCCATAGCAAGCGAGGCAATCATAGCAATTGGATTTGCAATATTTTGGCCAGCAATATCAGGGGCGCTGCCGTGGCAAGGCTCATACATGCCCTGCGAAGTGCTATTTAAGGATGCTGATGGCAGCATGCCGATAGAACCTGATAAAGTTGCAGCTATATCGGAAAGTATATCGCCAAAAAGATTACTTGAAACTATGACATCGTATTGATTTGGGTTAAGAACTAGCTGCATAGCAGTGTTATCAGCAAGCTGATGAGAAAGCTCGACATCAGGATAATCTTTAGCCATATCAGAAACCACAGAACGCCAAAATTTTGATACCTCTAATACATTAGCTTTCTCAACTGAGCACAGTCTTCCACTTCTCTTTTGTGCTGATTCAAATGCTACTTTAGCAATGCGTCTAATTTCATCTTCATTATAGATCATAGTATTAAAAGCATAATTGGGTGATTCTGTTGTAATTAAACCTCGAGGCTCTCCAAAGTAAATACCTCCAGTGAGCTCTCTGACAATAAGAATATCTAGATTCTCAATAATATTATTTTTAATAGGAGAAGCTGAAGCTAATTCATTAAACAAAAAAGCTGGTCTTAAATTAGCAAATAATTCCAATTCTTTTCTTAATCCTAGTAAAGCTTGTTCTGGTCTATGCTCCCAGTCCAAATCATCCCATTGCGGTGCTCCAACTGCTCCAAATAATATGGCATCAGAAGCTTTAGCTTCAGATAAAACTTTATCAGGCAATGGTGAACCAGAATTTTGGTATGCCGTACCGCCAACATCCATATGTGTAATGGCAAAATCTAAATTATTCTCAGAAGTCAAATAATCTAAAACCTCTTTGGCTGCAGCAGTTACCTCTTGCCCTATTCCATCACCTGGTAGGATCAAAATCTTCTTAGTCATTTGCATATATCCAAGGTTTTGTTTTCATTCTATTGTCTTCAAATGTTTTAATTATAGCTTTGTCTTGTAATGTTATATCAACATCATCCAAACCGTGAATGATCCTTTCTAATAAATTATCTTTAACCTCAAATGAGTAATCAATATTACCTGAGGTTAGTTTTTTAGCATCAAGGCTGACTATTATTTCATTGGCAGTGTCTGATGAATGTAAAAATAATTCTTCTATCTGCTTTTTACTTAACTTTATTGGTAAAACTCCATTTTTAAAGCAATTATTATAAAAAATATCACCAAATGATGATGCAATGACCGTTTTTATACCAAAATCTCTTAGTGCCCATACTGCATGTTCTCTCGAAGAGCCACAGCCAAAGTTATCTCTAGTTAAAAGGATGCTTGCTTGATCATATGGTGAAATATTTAGAATGAAATCTTTATTTATTTGCCTTTCCTCTTTAGTAATACCTAGCCTGCCGTCATCAAGATATCTCCATCCATCAAATAAATAATCCTCAAAACCAAATTTCTTAATCGACTTTAAATACTCAGTTGGAATGATTTGATCAGTATCAATGTTATCCCTGTCGATACATGCAACTAGACCTTGAATTTGTAACTCGTTACCTTGCAACTTCATGATGGATTGCTCACTGTGCCATTGATAGCTGTTAAAGCTGCCATCATAGGACTCATTAAATGAGTTCTACCAAGATTACCTTGACGACCTTCAAAATTTCTATTTGAAGTAGATGCACATCTTTCATAAGGCTTTAATTGATCTGGGTTCATACCTAAACACATAGAGCATCCTGGATCTCTCCAGATAAATCCAGCTGCTTTAAAGATTTTATCCAAGCCTTCGGCTTCAGCTTGAAGCTTTACCATGCCGGAACCTGGAACAACTATAGCTTCGATAATAGTATCTGCTACTTGCTTACCTTCAACAATACTTGCTGCCTCTCGTAGGTCTTCTATACGTGAATTTGTGCATGAGCCAATAAAAACTTTATCAAATTTAAGATCGGTTAACTTTTCATCTTTAGCAATACCCATATACTGTTTTGCAAGTTGAATATTCTTCTTTTTATCCTCTGGTACATGTTCTGGATCTGGAATATAGCCATCAAAATCCACTACCATTTCAGGAGAGGTCCCCCAAGTAACTTGAGATTTAATAGAAGAGATATCAATAATAATTTCTTTATCAAAAACTGCTTTTTCATCGGTTTTTAAGGTATCCCAATGTGCCTCCGCTTGTTTAAGTAAGTCAGGATCTAGATCACTATGCTCTTTTACATAATTGAGAGTAGTTGCATCTGGTGCTATTAAGCCTACTTTAGCTCCAGCTTCAATTGCCATATTACAAATAGTCATTCTTGCTTCCATGGAAATACTATCTATATAAGAGCCTGAAAATTCTATTGCATGACCATTACCACCAGCCGTACCAATTTTTCCAATTAAATATAAAACAATATCTTTGGAAGTAACACCAGCTTGAGGATTGCCATCAAAACGAACATGCATATTTTTTAACTTTGATACTTTTAAACTTTGGGTTGCTAAAACATGCTCAACCTCAGAAGTTCCTATACCCATAGCCAAGCAACCAAAGGCTCCATGAGTAGAGGTATGAGAATCGCCACAAACAATCGTCATGCCTGGTAGTGTATAACCCAGTTCTGGTCCTATAACATGAACAATACCTTGATTTTCCGAGGTGATATCAAATTGTTTAATACCAAATCTATTACAGTTCTTATCTAGCTCAATAACCTGAATCTTTGAAATTTCATCTTCAATTGACTCCATATTAAAAGCACCACCTCTTTCAGTAGGTACATTGTGATCTGGTGTGGCGATATTAGCGTTGAGTCTCCATGGTGCTAAATGCTTTTTTGCTAAACCTTCAAAGGCTTGTGGTGAAGTGACCTCATGTAAATAATGCCTATCTATATAAAGTAGTGATTCACCTGAATCTAAGGCAGTAATGTGATGCTCATTCCAAAGCTTGTCGTATAAAGTCTTTGGCATATTACTTAGTAAATGGGAGTTCTTGCTTAATGTCTCCACATTGAGCTCGGTTGCGTAATAAGTGATCCATGATCACTAAATTAGCCATGGCTTCAGCAATTGGAACTGCTCGAATACCAACACAAGGATCATGTCTACCGGTAACTTCAATATCAACTTCTTTACCATCAGTATCAACGCTTTTACCTTTTGATTTGATGCTTGAGGTTGGTTTAATTATAAAATCTATATTAATAGTATCGCCATTTGAAATGCCGCCAAGGATTCCACCTGCATTATTTGAAGTAAAACCATCTGCTCGCATTTCATCTCTTACTTCAGAGCCTTTTAGATTTAAAATATCATCAGTATTGCCAATGGATACAGATTTAACAGCATTAATGCTCATCATAGCTTTAGCTAAATCTGCATCTAGCTTATCAAAAACAGGGGCTCCAAGACCTACGGGACAATTTTGTATAGCGACGCCTAATTTAGCTCCTACTGAATTACCTTCTGCTATAAGCTCAGCAAACATAGTATCTAAATCACCTAATTTGGATGTGTCAGCAAAGAAGTACTTATTAGTATTCGCATCACTAGGATTGATAGTCTCACCTTTAATACGACCAATCTGACTTACATAGCCAGTAGTTTTTACCCCTAAGCTCTCAAGATATTTTTTAGCAACAGCTCCTGCGGCAACGCGCATTGCAGTTTCTCGCGCACTTGATCTGCCACCACCTCTATAGTCTCTATGACCATATTTAGCTTGATAAGTAATATCAGCATGATTGGGTCTAAAAGTATCTTTTATAGCTGAATAGTCCTTGGATCTTTGATCTTGGTTGTAAATAATCAAACTAATAGGCGTTCCGGTAGTTTTTCCTTCAAACACTCCTGAGAGTATCTCTACAGCATCATCTTCTTTTCTTTGGGTAGTAACGTCAGATTGGCCTGGTTTTCTGCGGTTTAGCTCACTTTGAATATCAGCTTCGCAAAGCTCAATTTGCGGAGGACAACCATCAATTATGCAGCCCAAAGCCTTCCCGTGGCTTTCGCCAAAGGACGTAACTTTAAACAATTCTCCAAATGTATTGCCTGACATGGCAATGATTATAGTCCAAAATGCAATAAAGCCCTATTTTAAAGCAGATAATCCACCATCAGGTCTAAAAATTTGACCTGAAATCCAATTCTCTTTTGCTTGAAGTAAAAAGTATGCTGAATTTGCAATTGAATTTATAGATCCTATGGTTTTTAAAGGATGTCTATCAGCAGATGCCTGCTTACGCTCATCAGTTGATAAAATATTGGCTGCAAGTTTAGTATCAACAATAGATGGTGCTACGCAATTTATAGCAACTCTTGGTGCTAATTCAGCTGCTAGGCTTTTTGCTAAACCTTCTAATGCACCTTTCGCTGCAGCTATAGAAGAATGCATTGGCATACCGGTCTTAACTGCAACTGTTGAAAATAACACCACTGATGCACCATCATTTTTCTTTAAATTAGGTAGTACTTTTTTAATAATATTAAAGGCACCATAAAAATTTACTTCCATTTCATTTTTTATGTCCTCTAAGGTAAGTCTTTGAAGAGATCTCAGGTTGATAGTACCTGGGCAATACACCAATCCATCTATATTTTCAGGCATGTCGTCTAGCACATCTAGACTTTTGTTAGGATCTAATTGAATAAAATTATCAAAATTATTTGCATTTACATCATCTCTAGAGGTTGCATAAATATTATGACCATCTGCATTAGCAAGCTTGCATATTTCCAATCCAATATCTGAGCTAGCACCAATAATAAGTATATTTTTTGTCATATGTAATTAAAAATTATTTGTTTTTAAAGTAAAAAGTTCTTGAAAATTCGTTACACTAGTTTCTTCTAGCTTCTGCTGATCAGTGCAAAGTTTATAGATTTCATCACATTTTTGATCATCATAAGTAATTTGGAGATTCTTCATAAATTTTTGTTCAAGCACTGGGATGCCTTCTGCTCTTCTACGTTTATGACCAATTGGATATTCAACTTCAATAGCTTCAGTTGCTGAACCGTCATTGAAATGGATCTGAATTTTATTAGCTATAGAGCGTTTATCAGCTTCATGGTATTCACTTGAGTATCTTTTATCTTCATTAATAATCATTTTCTCTCTAAGTTCATCAACCCTTGGATCAGCTGCAACATCATCCTCATAATCTTCAGCAACTAAATCTCCTTTTAATAGTCCAATTGCAACCATATACTGCAAACAGTGATCTCTGTCTGCAGGGTTATTTAATTCACCAACTTTAGAAATGATTCTAATTGCTGATTCATGAGTAGTTATCTCAATAGCTTTAATATCATCTAATTTATCTTTAATTTGTGGATGTAAAGTTACTGCAGCTTCTACTGCAGTTTGTGCATGAAATTCTGCTGGAAAACTTATTTTAAACAGCACATTTTCCATCACATAAGTTGCAAATTCTTGTGGTAAAGATAATTGTTCGCCATCAAAAGATACATCTTCAAAACCCCATACTGGAGCTGATAAAACTCCCGGATAACCCATTTCACCAGATAATGTAATCATAGCCAAGCGCACTGCTCTGCTAGTCGCATCACCTGCAGCCCAACTTTTTCTTGAGCCAGCATTAGGTGCATGTCGGTAGGTTCTAAGACTTTGGCCATCAACCCATGCTTGACTCACAGCATCCATAATCTGATCTCTAGTACCACCCATTAATTTGGTAACAACTGCTGTAGAGGCAACTTTTACTAAAACTACATGATCTAACCCAACCTTATTAAAACTATTCTTTAAAGCAAGAATCCCTTGAATCTCATGAGCCATAATCATCGACTCAAGAACATGTCTCATAGTTAAAGGCGCTTTGCCTTCTGCTATGTTTTGTTGAGAAATAAAGTCTGTAACAGCTAAGATAGCGCCAAGATTATCAGAAGGATGTCCCCACTCAGCAGCAAGCCAAGTATCATTATAATCAAGCCATCTTATGATACAGCCAATATCAAATGCGCCTTTAACTGGATCAAGCTTAAAGTTAGTTCCTGGAACTCTTACCCCATAAGGCACAGATGTATCCTCAACTACCGGACCCAGCATTTTAGTGCAAGCTGGAAATTTTAAAGCTAAAAGACCGCAACCAATTGTATCTATAAGACAATTTCTTGCGGTATCGAGCGCAAGCTCAGATTCTATTTCAAAATTAGTAACATAATTGGCTATTTCTGAGATAACAGCATCATAGCCAGGCCTGACATTTAAATCGACATTTGATGACATAGTTTAAGACCTATCTGCAATATCAACCCATTCAGAACTTTCAACCCCAATGTAATCTGCACTTGGTCTAATAATTCTATTATTAGCTCTTTGTTCCATACAATGTGCCGTCCATCCAGAAACACGTGACATTACAAAAATAGGAGTAAAGAGTTTAGTTGGGATGCCCATATAAAAATATGCAGGAGCATGGAAGAAGTCTGCATTAGCAAACATTTTCTTTTCATCAGCCATAACTTGCTCTACTTCCTCTGCAACTTGATATAAATCATCATTTTCATGCAATAAAGATAACTCTTTTGCATATTCTTTAATAACAGCATTACGCGGATCACGAATTGAATATACAGCATGACCAAAGCCCATAATTTTTTCTTTATTTGCTAACATTGAAAGAATATTAGTTTTAGCTTCTTCTCTTGAAGTCCAGTTTTCAATAAGCTCCATAGCCTTTTCATTAGCGCCACCATGTAAAGGCCCACGAAGTGATCCAATTGCAGCGACAACACATGAATGAATATCTGACATAGTTGATGCACAGACTCTGCCAGTAAAAGTTGAAGCATTAAATTCATGTTCAGCATATAAAACTAAAGACACATCCATAACTCTTCTGTGAAGATCAGAAGGAGTTTTGCCATGCAAAACATGTAAAAAATGTCCAGCCATTGAATCCTCATCATTGACTAAATCTATATCCTCACCATCATGAGAAAACTTATACCAATAGGTAACTATTGAAGGCATAGTTGCTATCATTCTGTTGATTGCATTAAGTTGATTTTCAAAATCACCCTCTGGCTCAAGATTGCCTAGCATTGATGTTCCTGTTCGCATAACATCCATTGGATGTGCGCTAGCAGGTATTTTTTGAAGGACATCTTTTAATGCTTGCGGTAAATCTCTTTGGCCTTTTAATAAAGCCTTATAGCCATCAAGTTCTACTTGATTTGGTAATTTATTATATAAAAGTAAGTATGCTACCTCTTCAAATGTAGCTTTTTCAGCAAGGGTTTCAATCTTATGTCCTCTATATGCCAGGCCTTCTATTTGCCCAACAGTTGATAGTGAAGTCTCACCTGCAACCTGACCTCTAAGACCAGCACCTTCTAATTTTTTAACCATTACTTTTCCCCTTCTTCAGAAAATAATTCATCTAATTTTTGTTCGAACTCGTGGTAATTGAGACGCTCATATAATTCTTCGCGCGTTTGCATTATATCTAAAACATCCTTCTGAGTCCCTTCTTTTAAAAGACTTTCATAGACTTTTTCAGCAGCCATACTCATAGCTCTAAATGCAGATAAGGGATATAAACTTATATCTACTCCTGCTGCAGCAAGTTCTTTATTTGTAAATAAAGGAGTTTTCCCAAACTCGGTGATATTTGCTAATAAAAGTGTATCTAGTTGGGAACTAAAAACCTTATAGTCCTCTATATTTGTTACTGCTTCAAGAAAAATACCATCAGCACCAGCTTCAAGATATGAAGAAGATCTATCGATAGCAGCTTGCATCCCCTCTGAAGCAAAAGCATCTGTACGAGCCATAATAAAGAAGGAATCATCCTCTCTTGCATCAACTGCAGCTTTAATTCTATCAGTCATTTCATTGGCTGAAACTAAGCTCTTGTTTGGTCTATGACCACATCTTTTTTGTGAAACTTGGTCTTCCATATGCACAGCTGCAACACCTGCTTTTGTCATTTCTTTAATAGTACGTGCAATATTAAAAGCGCCGCCCCAACCAGTATCAATATCTACAAGTAGTGGCAATGAGCTGGCAGCAGTGATTCTTTTTGCATCAATAAGCACATCATCCATTGTAGTTATTCCAAGATCTGGAACTCCATAAGATGCTGCTGCTACTCCTCCACCAGATAAATAAATTGCTTTATGATTTTGTTTTTCAGCAAGAATAGCTGAATAGGCATTTATAGTGCCCACAATCATAAGAGGATTATTATCCTTAATAGCTTGTCTAAATTTTTTTCCAGCGGTCATAAAAAGTAGCGCTATTGTACAAGATGCCTATACGCTTTCCCAAATATATCTTAAGAATAAAATTTAACGCCGCGAATAATTCTATCTTTATTATTTTGCTGACGCCATTTATTGGTATCTCTTAAACTGTAAACACATCCACAATATTCTTGTTGATAAAAATTTTCTTCTTTTGAAATTTCAATCATTCTTGAAGCGCCTCCTTGCTTTCTCCAGTTAAAATCCCAGTAAGTAATATCATCATATCTATTAGCAGCCTTATCTCCAGAAGCATTAATCTGGTCCATATCCTTCCATCTAGATATTCCCAAGGTGGTTGCATAGACAGCAAAATCATTTTCATGAGCATACAAAGCAGATCTTTCAAATCGCATATCAAAACATTCAGTGCATCTTTTTCCTCGCTCAGGTTCATTTTCAAGACCTTTAACTCTTTCAAACCAATTATCTTTATCATAATCAGCATCAATAAACTCAAAACCTAGCTTATCGCAAAACCTTTTATTTTCATCTTTCCTAAGCTCATATTCAGCTACTGGATGAATATTTGGATTATAAAAATATACCGTTGTATCTATATCTGATGCAGCAACTGCCTCCATAACTTCACCTGCACATGGAGCGCAGCAACTATGCAAAAGCAGTTTAGATTTATTCTTAATTGGAAGCTCTAATTTAGGCCTCTTATAATTCTTTAATTTTAAATGTTCACTCATGATGTAAATATAGAATGCTCTTTAAAGGCATTTTCTAAATCATTGTAATTATCGAATGCTGTTATTTCTGGATATGAATTAGATATTTTGCTTGGAGCATTAATAAAAAATCCTTTTTCTGCGACTTCAAACATTTGTATATCATTATAAGAATCTCCAGCAGCAAAACACCTATAACCCATAGCTTGAAAACCTTTAATAGCCTGTTTTTTAGCTTCCTTGTTTCTTAAGTGATAATCAAGAACACGATTATCCTTACTTACAGTCAAACTATGACAAAGCAATAAGGGATAACCTAACTTTTTCATTAATGGGCTGGCAAATTCATGGAAAGTATCTGACAGAATAACTATTTGAAAATTCTTCCTTACGTTATTTAAAAAATCTAGTGCGCCTGGTAACAACTCTAATTGATCAACAGCTTCTTGTATATCAGCTAATGTAATTTTATGTTCATCCATAATATCTAATCGATAATCCATGAGCTCACTATAGTTGGGTATATCTCTTGTGGTTTTATTAAGGCTTTCTATTCCAGTATTAGATGCAACCTGTTCCCAGATTTCTGGTGTTAAAGTTCCTTCCATATCTAAACAAACTATTTCCATATTAACCTTTTATATTCTTAATGCCGTAAGGGACATGCCCCGATGCTGTTCCTTCAGTTGAGTTAATTATATTCTTCTCTTGATCATCAAAGAATATATCAGCTTGAAAAGATTTTAAAAATTCCTTTTTAGACATACCGCCAAGAAATAGGGATTCATCTATTCTTACACCCCACTCTCTTAGTGTTTTAATCACCCTCTTATCAGATGGAGCTGATCTTGCAGTAACCAAAGCAGTTCTTATAGGACATTCATTGATATTAAACTCGCTTTGTATTTTATTTAATTCAACAATAAAGTTTTTAAATGGACCAGCTTTTAGAATGCTAGTAGCCTTCTTCTCGTTATCTATAAAAGCCTCAAGTCCCTTGTCATGGTAAATTCTCTCAGATTCATCTGAGAAAATTACAGCATCACCATCAAATGCGATTCTTAAGAGATAATCATCCTGAGTTTTCTTTCGTGAAGATTTTTTAGAAACTATTGTTGCAGCAGCAACTTGACTATCAATGGCTAATTTTACATCCTCAATACTACTTGATAAAAATAAGTGGACCCCAAAATCTTTTACATACTTATGAGGACTTTCTCCCCCGCAAAAAGCTGCTCTGCTAATATTAAGGTTATGTGCTTCAATTGAGTTTCTAATTCTAAGACCTGTATCAGATGTATTTCTTGATAAAAGTATTACTTCAATCCTATCGCCATCAGGATAATGCGAATTAATATTTAATATTTTTTCAACAAGAGGAAATGCTTCGCCTGGATCTAAAGTCTTGTCTTCATTTTCAATTTGATATTTTTGATAAGCATCTAGACCATCTTTTAAATAAATTTCATGGCTAGCATCTAAATTAAATAATGCTCTTGAGGATATTCCAATTATTAACTTTGATTTTTTCATTTAAATTAAATTTGCTAAAAGTATAGTTTACATAATATACTGTATAAATATTCAGTACTATTTAATAATATTATGAAAGAAATAACAATCCAACAAAATAAAGTACTTGATTGTATTCAAGAATACATTAATAAAACAGGATTTCCTCCAACAAGAGCGGATATTTGTAGGAAATTAGGCTTTAAATCGCCAAATTCAGCAGAAACTCATCTGCGAGCTCTAGAAAAGAAAGGTTATATAACTATAGAAAGTGGAGCCTCAAGGGGTATATCTTTAGTTAATCATGGTAATGATCATGATAATGGATTTCCAATAATTGGTTTAGTGGCAGCAGGCTCGCCTACTCTTGCTAGTGAAAATATTGAGAAAACCGTAAATTGTCCAGCTAATTTTTTTGGCAGTAATTTTGATTACTTTTTAAGAGTAAGGGGTTTAAGTATGAAAGATGCTGGAATTATGGAAGATGACCTTATTGCTGTGAAAAAAACTCAAGATATTAAAAATGGAGATATAGTTATTGCAAGAATTGAAGATGAGGTAACAGTCAAATATTTTGAGCGTAAATCACCAGAGCTTATTAAGCTAAAACCAGCTAACAAAGATTTTAATGATATTGAAGTTGATCTAAGAAATACTGAGATCTTTATTGAAGGTAAAAGTATTGGTCTTATAAGAGAAAATTAATGGAGAATTACTGGCTTTTTTATTGAATTGCCTTTTTGAGATTCTAAAAAATCATCAAAGTCAGTTACATTACCACTAACACTTTCAATTCCAGCTCTAATCATCTCTTTGGCAACATTTAATTCTTGGCCTTGTAGAAAATCTTTTGACTCTCCTGAGAATTCTATTTTAACAATAGGATTATCATGATCGTCCGACCTTCTGAGTACGATAGTTCCATCAGGTAATTGAGCAAGTTCTAAGTAATTTGACATTTATTCTCCTAATTAGATCAGCTTAACATTCATCTAAGGTTTTGCGAAGTAGGTCTGACCATCTATAAGACTTATCTAGTAACTCATTTAATTTTTTCAAGCTTATATTGTTATCTGATGATATTAAATTGTTGTTCTTTGGCAGTAATAAGGCAGATTGATAAAAATCAATTAGATCGAGAACGCCATTTGTATTAGTTTCCTGAATAATTAGATTCTCAATAACTTTATTATTACTTAATAGTTTCCATTTAGCGGCTAGTGAAAGACTGGTAATGTCTATTGAATCCTGTTCTGGAAATTTTTCATAAATTTCATCAGCAAGAAATATTAAGCTTTTTTCTAATGCTGCTAAAAAAAGATATTCTTGATTTTTAAGAGCGGTTTCTTGAAGTAATTGTTTTGCAATATCTTGATAAAGATTGCTAAGTTCTTTTGAAGAAGTTATTTCTTTAATTGCTCTCTCCATTCATTATCATCATAAACAGCCGTCCACTTTGTTTTTTTACCATCTTTTTCAGATGCAAGATAATGAATATCCTCAGCTTTGTTATATCTTATAACATATGGATTCTTATCAGCATCATTAAGCGGACCAGATAATAAATAAAAGTGCTTCTTAGGATCTTTAAGATACCTACATGCATCAAGTAAATTATCTTCGGTAACAATTGAAATAAATTCTTCTAATTTTGGAGCTCTTGTTTCTCTATTCTTAGGGTATTTACTTGCAGCTAAAAATAAACCTTTCATACTATCGCGTAATAAATAATGATCTTCAAACTTTTCACATGATATCTCAGTTTGTATTGGTTCCATGACGATTGGCTTCGGCTCTCCATTTCTTTGAAGGTTTCTAGTAGCACCACAATTATCGTTTAAACATAAAAAATATTTGCCAAACTTTCCAGTATTCAGTTGCATTTCAGAACCGCATTTATGACATTCCAAGACCGGGCCATCATAACCTTTTATTTTAAAAGCTCCCTGTTCAATTTTATATCCAGAACAATCAGGATTACGGCCACAAATATGCAATTTACGACCTTCATCAATTAAATAATTATCCATGCTAGTGCCGCATAAGTGGCAACGCTCTTTAATCATAAGATTAGAAGCTTCATCTTGATCATCAATACTAATAGCCTCGTCACCTGAAATGAGATTTAAAGTTCCTTTACACCTTTCAGCTCCTTGATTGTTATACCCATTACAACCAAGGAAAACCCCCGTACCTGAATTTCTTATAACCATATAGTTAGATTCACAACTAGGGCATTCAATTTCAGTTTGAGTTGGAGTATTTTTTCTCATACCGTCTTCAGCAAAAGCTTGATTTAGATCTTTCTTAAAAGCCTCATAAAAACTATCTAAAACACCTTTCCACTCAAGCTCGCCCTCAGCAACCTTATCAAGTTTATTTTCAAAATTTGCAGTGAAATCATAATCCATAATATCGCTGAAACTTTCCAGTAATCTATCTGCAACAATAAGTCCTATTTTTTTTACAAAAAATCTTCTATTTTCTACTTCAACATAACCACGATCTTGAATTGTGGAAATAATTGCTGCATAAGTTGAAGGTCTTCCAATGCCTTTTTTTTCTAATTCTTTTACTAAGGCTGCTTCAGAAAATCTTGCAGGAGGCTTAGTGTATTTTTGTTCTAAATTAATATTCTCTAACTTTAAAATATCACCCTCAGACAATGGGGGTAAGATTGCCTCATCTGGGTCTTTAGATGAATTTCCAGATATCTTAGTGTACCCATCAAAGACTATTTCCCTTCCTCGTGCGGTAAATACGTAATCTTCTAACTTTATTTTTACTGAGGTTGATAAGTATTCTGCATCTGGCATTTGTGAAGCGATATATTGATCCCATATAAGTTCATATAATCTTGTTTCTTCATCCGAATGATTGAGTAGCTGATTACCAGTTAAAAAAGCATTGGTTGGGCGAATGGCCTCATGTGCTTCTTGAGCATTTTCAGTACTCGAATATATTCTTGGTGCATTCGTAAGATATTTCTCACCTAATTTATCATTTATAAAATTTCTTGCATCAAGAATAGATTCTTTGCTCAAACTTGGTGCATCAGTTCGCATATAGGTGATTAAGCCTGCCTCATATAATTTTTGAGCAACACGCATTGTTCTTTTGACATTGAAACTTAATTTTGTACTGGCTGCTTGTTGTAATGTAGATGTAATAAATGGTGCTTTTGGTTTTACCTTTACCGGTTTTTTTAAAACCTCATGTATTTCCATAGATGAATTATTAATAAGAGCCTCGATCTTATTAGCCTCATCTTGCTTTAAAAGAGGATCAGATTTTTTTCTATTTAAAGCAAATCTAATACTTTTATCAGAAGAGCTCAAAAGCAGCATGCTTACTTCCCAGAATTCTTCAGGAATAAAAGCTTGGATAAGGTGCTCTCTCTCAACAAGCAGTCTCAATGCAACTGATTGGACTCGACCAGCTGATAAGTTTCTAGCAATTTTTTCCCATAAAAGTGGAGATAACTCAAAACCAACAACCCGATCAAGAAATCTTCTTGCTTGTTGCGCATTCACTAAATCTATATCGATTTCTTTAGGATCAGCAAAGGACTCTATAATTGAGTTTTTTGTAATTTGATTAAAACGTACTCGAGAAAATTCATGTTTGTTTGGTCCTAAGGCTTCTTTAAGATGCCACGCTATAGCTTCACCCTCTCTGTCTAAGTCAGTAGCTAAATAGACGTGATCAACTTTCTTGGCAGCAGCTCTGAGCTCTTTTACTACTTTTTCTTTACCAGGTATAACTTCGTAAACACCTTTCCAACCATTTTCAGGATCTATACCCCAACGCTTTACATCAGACTTTCTTTTGTTAATTTTTTTTAATATTGCTTTTTCTTCTGCAGAAATATCTTTTGGAATAACATTTCTTGTTGGAGGTCTTTTTGTTTTACCTTTTGGTAAATCTCGAATATGGCCTACGCTTGATTTAACAATATACTCAGAACCTAAATATTTAGATATAGTCTTAGCTTTTGCTGGAGATTCAACAATTACAAGAGATTTAGCCATAATAAATTTTTTTTCCTTTTTTTATAAATAACATCTCAATACTTCATTTGGCAAGTTATATTTATAATATTTTTAAATTACTATTTATTCTTTCTAATTCTTCGATGCCTAAATTTTCGTCCCAAAGAAATACTATTACTGCATTTGAAAATATTATTTCAATAATAGATTCAGGTAATTTTTTAAGCTTTTCAAGAGTTACTTTATAATCACTTGAGTACTTAAGTCTGGAAGGAGAATACAGAATAAATTGATCTTTGTCTCTATAAAAGTGAGCTTCTTTGATAATTGATGTATTTTTTATTTGATAACTTGCTAAGTTTAAATCCGAGCTTTTAAAAGATATATTTGAATATGTAAGTGAAGAAATTTTAAATCCAAGCTTAGCTGCATCTAATCTAAGTTGAGCAAGTTGTCGGGTTTTTTTTGAAGGAATAATGAAACTCGCAGAGCCTATAAAGAAAACTACAACTAGTATGATTACAAAATATTCCATAATAAATTCAAATCTATTTAATTACTCTTGAATTAATAACTCGGAGACAATGCTAGGTCCTTTTAAAATAAATCCTGTGTAGATTTGAACTAAATCAGCTCCTGCTTCAAACTTAGCAATATAGTCCGAATGATCAATAACGCCGCCAACTCCAATAACTGGGATAGTATTATCTAGACTCTTAATAACTTTTATTGTCTCAGTAGACTTCGCAAAAAGTGGCTTGCCTGACAATCCACCCGCCTCTGATTTGAGAGCCTCATTTCTTAAATTTGTTTTATCAATTGTGGTATTAGTTAATACTAATCCTGTTATTTCATATTTTTTAACTGCCTTTAATATAATCTCTATGGTGTCTTTTGTTTCATCTGGTGATATTTTTAAAAAAATTGGCTTTTGAGACCTAAGAGCTTCTTTCTCTTTTTTAATAGAACTTAATAGTTGATTAATGTTTGCTTCATTGTGTAAATCTCTTAAATCAGGGGTGTTAGGTGAGGAGATATTAATAGTAATATAATCAGATAGGTCATAAACTTTTTTATAACATTCGACGTAATCTTCAATTCTTTTTTCTCCTTTAGAGTTTTTATTTGCTCCAATATTTACGCCTACAACTCCTTTGTAATTTCTAGATTTGAGCCTTTTAACAAGATGGTCAACACCTTTATTGTTAAACCCTAGGCGGTTAATAATTGCATTTTCATCAAATGCCCTAAAAATTCTCGGTTTAGGATTGCCTAATTGTGCCAATGGCGTAGTAGTTCCAACCTCAATAAACCCGAAACCCAATGCACCTAATGAATCTATGAAGTCTCCATTTTTATCTAAGCCTGCAGCAATACCTAGTTTATTATTAAAGCTCATATTAGCTATAGTAAAACTCCCTTTATTGTTAAAGTCTTTTTTATAAAAATTTATTAAGCCAAATTTATGCATTAGCTTTAAGCCATTAAGAGCTAATAAGTGAGATAGCTCAGGTGGTAAGAGTTTTAAAATAGCAAATAAATATTTCAAGTTATTATTTTTTTGATAGATTCTTTAAGGTCATGCTTAAGCTCATTATCATCTAAAGCTAAATACATCGTAGCCTCTACAAAGCCCTGCTTACTTCCGCAATCAAACTTCATGCCCTCATAAGAAGTTGCTAAGATTGTTTCGGAATATAAAAGGTCTTTTATAGCATCGGTTAATTGATATTCTCCTCCGGCGCCAGGATTAATTGATTTTAAAGAATTAAAAATGGATTTTGTTAAAATATATCTTCCGCATACCGCTAAGTTAGAGGGAGCTTCTGCAATACTAGGCTTTTCAATAATTTCTTTTACTTTAAATAATCCATCTGAAATCTCCTCAGGATTTATTACTCCATATTTTGAAAGGTCTTTCTCCTTAACTTCATTAATTGCTACAACAGAGCATGAGTTTTTGATAAATGTATCTGCTAAGACCTGAAGGCAACTTTTTGTATTTGAAATAAATAAATCATCTGGAAGGAGAATTGCTATAGCATCATCATCTTCATCTAAACAGTTTTCAGCTAATGAAACTGCATGCCCTAAACCCTTTTGCTCATGTTGATCAATAAAAGTAAACTTTATGTCTTGTAACTTTTTAGGATTTATTTTTTCTAAATATTTTTCTTTTCCATTTTTCTTTAAAGATGCTTCCAGATCTAAATTAGCTGAAAAGTGTTTTTCAATTGCTCTTTTAGTGTGACTTGTAATAAATATGATTTCTTTAATACCAATATCAATAGCCTCTTCAACTGCATATTGAAGTAATGGCTTATCAATAATAGGCAGCATCTCTTTTGGTATTGCCTTGGTGGCTGGCAAGAATCTTGTTCCAAGCCCTGCAACAGGTAAAATAGCTTTTGTAATTGGCTTCATATATTTTTTTTACTATAAAGTTTAGTAAGCATACCAAAGATTAAACCAGATATAAGCCCCCCTAGGTGTGCATGGTTAGCTATTGATCCAAAACCAAATAGCTCCAAGATACCTAAAAATCCTAATATTAACCAGACGAGCATAAATATATAAATAGCTGGAGGCAAACCATACCTTTCTTGTTTTAAGTCAAGTTCAATTAAATAACAATAACCAAATAATCCATAAACAACCCCTGAAAGACCACCAAATAATGATACTCCGTTCCACAAGTACTGTACGTAATTACTAGTTATGCCAGAAAATATAACAAGGCTAATAAACAAAAATCTTCCATCAAGTATCTCTATCTTAGAACCTAAAATAAAAATCCATAAGGCATTAAAAGCTAGATGACTTAATGAGAAATGCATAAAAATAGGAGTAATTAATCTCCACCAATTATTATTTTCAAGAAATGTTTGATTAAAAGTTAAAAACTCAAGATAAGATCCAGATTTATAAAAGTCCAGAAAGGATAACTTGCTAATTATTTCAAAATTACTGCCAAAACCTGATACAACACTAATTAATACTGCTATAAAAATTATAGATATATGAAAATTTAATGCTTTCAAGACTTTTTACTATTATTAGTAATATCTAAACTCCAACCAAGCTTTTCTCTACAAGCTTCAAAAAAATCATTATTCTTCGGATGAACTAGTTTTAATGTTTTGCTCATTTTTTCAATGTATACAACTGTGTCATATTTTGCAGATATATCATCTTGTCCATCCGCACAAATCTTTGCATCATTTAATGGGCCGCTTAAAAGCTTTATTTCTATTTTTTGATCTGAAGATATTATGAAAGGTCTTGATGAAAGGCTTTGTGGCATCATAGGAATTATGCTCCAAACATCCAAACTTGGATGTATGATTGGGCCTCCAGCAGATAAAGCATATGCAGTAGAGCCAGTTGGCGAAGCTATTATTAGTCCATCTGATCTTTGCTCATATACTGGCTTCCCATCAACACTTAATTGATATCTCATTAGTTGAGCATATGATCCTGAGTGTATGACTATTTCATTTAAACCAAATAAGATTTGATCTAAGAACTTTGCTGAAACAAGCGATCTTTCTTCAATATCATAATTACCCTGCAAAATGTCTTGAATTATCAATTCAAAATTATCTATGTTCACATCTGTTAAAAAACCAACTGCACCGAGATTAATACCTAATATTGGAGTCTCATATTCAAGAATATTTCTTGCAGAACCTAATAAAGTCCCATCGCCACCAAAAACTATAAGCAAATCAATTTGTTTTAAAAAATCATCTGTTTTCAATTCAGTTAGAAGACTGTTTTTAATATCAGAACCCTCTTCAATAAAAATTTCTGAGGTATATTTTGCAAGAATAGGCAATAGTGAATCTGGCAATGATGTATCACCATCTTTATGATCTTTTTTAACTACTATTCCTATATGTTTAAACATAGTGAAGCATTATACTCCCACATAGATCGGAATTTAAATATATGGATATAACTAATCAAATTAGTAGTTTTTTTAAATTAATTGAAAAATCAAAAAAAATACTAATCCTAACAGGTGCCGGGATTAGCACTGAATCTGGATTGCCTGACTTTAGAAGTGATGATGGGTTTTGGACCAAAAATAAACCTATTATGTTTAATGAGTTTTTAAATGATAAAAATTCAAGAAGATTATCATGGGAAAGAAATATTGAGCTTAAAAAAAAGCTTTCACTAATTGAGCCTAATGTTGCTCATTATTTTGTAAAAAAACTCATTGATAAGTCTGTAAATAATTATTTAATTACTCAGAATATAGATGGTCTTCATGCATTAACTGGACTTGATACTAAAAAAATTATAGAAATACATGGAAATGCTACAAAAGCGTCATGCTTGAATTGTTATAAAGATCATAAATTATCAATATTTCACGATGCAATAAAAAATAATATTGAAATACCTGACTGTGACTTATGCGGGTCACTCGTTAAAGTTTCTACCATATCTTTTGGGCAACCTATGAATGAAACTGACTTCACTGAATCTATGTTTTTATCACAAGCATGTGATTTATTTATAGCAATTGGTACTTCTTTGAGTGTTCAGCCTGTTGCAAATTTACCAGGATTAGCAAAAGAGCATGGAGCAAAATTAATAATACTTAATAGAGATAATACACCTTTAGATAATATAGCTGATTTAGTTATAAATGGAGAACTTAAAGATATTATTCCAAGAATTTCAGATACAATTTAGTCATGCATTAATGCAGCTCTTCCCATAATTTTTCCATCCTTAAGATCTTGTAAAGTCTGAGAAGCTTCTGAAGCTTTTCTTTTTTCAACTGGAATAGGGTCAATTTTTCCATCTCTTACAAGAGCCATTAATTCTTTCATATTAGCCAAACTGCCAACATATGAACCTTGAATATTTCTCTCAAGAAGGACTACTAAAGGCAAAGGCTGTTTTAGCTCTCCTCCATACAAACCAACAAGAACATACTTTCCGCCCTTGCGAAGAAGTCCAGTTGCAAATTCAGTAGAAAGCTCGGAACCAACAAAATCAATTACAGCCTCAGCGCCGCCTGTAATCATTTGAATTTGTTGAGCAGCATCTTCGTGCTTTGAATTTATTACATGAGATGCGCCATTTTGAAGTGCTAATTTTAATTTTTCATCATCAACATCTACAACTATGGGTTTTGTATTAAAAGCAGCTTTTGCTATTTGTATTCCCATCATGCCTAAACCTCCAGCTCCAACAATAATTAATGCATTCTCTTTATCTTTAACGCCAGATTTCTTTAGAGCAGTGTATGCGGTTAATCCTGAGCAAGCATAACTACCTGCTAAATGAGCAGGAGTATCTCCTGCATCCATAAGATATCTTGAATGTGGTACCAAGACATGATCACCAAACCCTCCTCCTTTTTGGACTCCTAAAACTGGTCCTGCTGCACATAAATGCTCATCACCAACTTTACAAACATCACATTTACCGCAACCAATCCACGGATAAATAACTCTTTTATCGCCAATTTTTATATCAGATGCATCTGGTCCTAATTTAATAACTTCGCCAAATATTTCATGTCCTAATGTATATGGTTTATCTAGAGGTAAAGGAAGTTTATTTCCACCTCCTAAATCAAAAGCTCCTTCATGAATATGAACATCAGAATGACAAACACCACATGCAATAGTTTTCATAAGTACTTCGGTGCCTTTTGGTTCAGGTGTTTCAAATTCATTTAATTGAAGTGGCTCCCCAGATTCTATAACTTGATATGCTTTCATTTTTGCTCCCCTAAAACAATTAATTGCTTAATTTATAAACTAATTTAGCATAATTAATTTGATGAAGAATAAAAATTTATTAATAAAAGTTAGACTTAGTTTTACTAGAAAAATAATTTTTTGTCTCTACAATATGAGTCTGATTAATTTTTAAGCAGGAAAATACACAATGGAACAACTGGAATCTTTTAGAAAAGAAGTAAAAACGTGGCTAGAAGAAAATTGTCCACCTTCAATGAGATCAGGATCAGAGGCTGATGCAAACTCAGTCACTGATGAGGTGTGGGGCGGTAGAAATGCAGTCTACAAGAACCCTGATTCTAAGATATGGCTTGATAAGATGGGTGCAAAAGGTTGGACTATGCCTACTGTGCCAAAAGAGTATGGTGGTGGTGGTTTATCTAGAGAAGAAACTAAAGTTTTAAATGAAGAGTTATTTGCCATTGGAGCCAAACAAGCATTATTAAGTTTTGGAATATGGATGCTAGCGCCTGCTCTATTAGAATATGCAAATGAAGAGCAAAAAAGATTACATATTCCTAGAATTATTAAGGGTGAAATTAGATGGTGTCAAGGTTATTCAGAGCCAGGGTCTGGGTCAGATCTAGCAAGTTTATCAACTAAAGCAGAAGATATGGGAGATCATTACCTTGTAAATGGTCAGAAGGTATGGACTTCTTATGCTGATAAGGCAGATTGGATATTTGCTCTTGTTAGAACTGGACCGCAAGAACCAAAACATAGCGGTATTAGTTTTTTACTAATTGATATGGCTACTGAGGGCGTTAGCACAAAGCCAATTACTCTTATTAGTGGTAAATCGCCTTTTTGTGAAACATTTTTTGATAACGTGAAAGTGCCTAAAGAAAATTTAGTTGGTGAGGAAAACGCAGGTTGGACTATTGCTAAAGCATTACTTCAACATGAAAGAAACTTTATTTCTAACTTTGGTTTAGCTGGTGTTAGTGCTGCTGGTGGTGGAGGTAATGATGTTGTGTCTCTTGCTAAAAAGCATTTTGGTGAAGAGAATGGAAAAATTGCAAATAGTATATTTAGATCGGACGTTACGACCCATAAAATGAAAGAACATGCTTTTGGATTGACGCTTAAAAGGGCTGGTGATGAAGGCGGTAAGGCCTCTGCTGTAGCCTCAATGTTTAAGTATTATGGAACTGAACATAATAAAAAAAGGCATGAGATGATGATAGCTGCTATGGGTTCACATGGTATTGCATGGGATGGCGATGAATTTGATGAAGACGAAAAAAATCTTACAAAAGCATGGCTTAGAACTAAAGGTAATTCTATTGAAGGCGGAACTTCTGAAGTGCAATTAAATGTAATTTCTAAAAGAGTTTTAGGCTTGCCAAGCTAGATATAATTGAATTTCGGGGGATATTATGAAGTTGATACTTAATGAAGAGCAGCAAATGCTCAGAGATTCTGCAAAAGATTTTGCAGAACAAAAAACACCCGTAAGTCATTTTAGAGGGTTAAGAGATAATAAGGACCCTTTAAATTGGGATAAAGAAATATGGAAAGAGATGGTAGATCTAGGCTGGTCTGGAATTTTAATACCTGAAGAATTTGGTGGATCAGACTTTGGTTTAGCTGGGATTAGCGTCATTATGCAAGAAGTAGGCAAGACACTAACTCCATCCCCCCTATTTGCTACAGCTGTTCTTGGAGCTTCTGCTATTACTAGTTTTGGAACACAAGATCAAAAATCTAAATACTTACCATTAATTGCATCTGGTGAAATTACAACAGCTATAGCTGTTGATGAAGAAAGCCATCATGCTCCAGCTAATACAATTACTAAAGCAGAACTAGTTAATGATAAATGGATATTAAATGGTAAAAAGAAATTTGTTGTTGATGGTGCTAGTGCTGACGTCTTAATTATTTTAGCCAGAACATCTGGAGCTAAAGGAGAAAATACAGGACTAACATTATTTATTCTAGATGCTAATGCTAAAGGTGTAGAGGTGATAAAAACTGATATGGCTGATTGTAGAAATTACGCAAATATTGTTCTTAATAATGTGGCAGTAGATAAAACTGCTATCTTAGGCGATCAAGAATCTGGTGGAGAAGCTGTCGATAAAATTCTAGATGAAGGTAGAATTGCTCTTGCCTCAGAAATGCTTGGAAATTCAGAAGCTGCTTTTGAAATGACTATTAATTATCTTAAAGAAAGAAAACAATTTGGTGTTCATATTGGAACCTTCCAAGCGCTACAACACAGAGCAGCAGAAATGTTCTGTGAAATTGAGCTAACAAAGTCTGCAGTTATGGCAGCAATGCAAGGAGCAGATGAAAATAATAATGATCTCCAAAGAATGGCTAGTCTTGCAAAATCAATTGCTGGAGAAACTTTATATTTAGTTTCAAATGAATCTGTTCAAATGCATGGCGGAATTGGCGTTACAGATGAATACGATATTGGCTTTTTTATGAAAAGAGCTCGAGTTGCTGAAGTAATTTTTGGTGGCGCTAACTTTCATCAAGAAAGGTATGCAAATTTAAGCAATTTTTAAGAACAATAAAATTATTATAAATTGCTATAATTAGATGCTCTAAATCGAGAGCTGTATGATATGAATGTTATAAAAACTAATCTAATTGGTATTCTTACCTTCACATTAATAATTATTGAGCTGATAATTGGGTTCGGCACTTTAGCAGTTGTTAATATTCCTCGAATAGTTATTAGAACAAATCGTTTTAAAATTTTTCTATCTAAAATTTCAAATACTATTGGTGAGCTTACTGTCTTAGGTCTTAAATATATTATGCAATTTACTCATGGCAGACATTCAATTCAGTTAATAGATAATGAAGATTTATCATCTAATAATTGGTATCTTGCTATGTCTAATCATAGCTCTTGGGCCGATATATTTATAATTCTTGTAGCTACAAATTATAAAATTCCATTATTAAAATTATTCATGAAAAAAGAGCTATGGTGGATTCCTTTTGTATTTCTTGCAAATAAAACACTAAATATGCCTTTTGTACATCGTCATTCAAAAAAACAATTAGAAAAAAATCCCAGTTTGAGATTTAAAGATTATGAAAATACCATTAAATCCTGTAAAAGATTTCATAGAGCACCAACGACAGTTTTTAGTTATGCTGAAGGAACTAGATTTACTAAAACAAAACATAGTGATCAATCATCGCCCTATAAAAATTTATTAAGGCCTAAAATAGGCGGAATGGCAACAGCCCTCTCTGCTGTGCCCCAAATAGATAATTTACTTGATTTTACGATAGTCTATAAATCTGATAAAAAAAGTGCATGGTCATTTTTAAAAGGTGAAATGCGGCATGTTAAGGTTCATGTAAAGCAGTATCAAATCCCTGAAAGTCTAAAGAATAAGAACTATCTTGAGGATGGTTCATATAGAAATGAATTTAAGCTATGGATAGAAGATTTATGGTTAATAAAAGATAGAAAATTTGAAGAGCTAAAGTACTAATTCACTTTTTGAAATTACCCAACCATTTGAATCAATATAAACCCAATTATCCGGTTGAATAAAAATTCCTCCAACAAAAATATCAACTCCAAAGCTACCTAAATCCTTTTTATCAGTCTTTTTTGGAATAGCCCCTGTAGCATAAATACCAATTGGAATAGTTTTTAAGACTTCTATATCCCTTACATATCCATCAACTATAATTCCATTCCAATTATTTTCTAGAGCTTTGGTTGCTATCTGATCTCCTACCATAGAAGCATGTGAGACCCCTTTAGCATCTATGATTAAAACTCTATTCTTACCTGGTGAATTCAATAATTCTTTAACGATTGAATTATCGTCAGGGCATGAAATGGTTTCAATCTTTCCATAAAAAGACTCTTCACCTCCGAATGAAGTTAAGTTCAGATTGCCTACTTGAACAGCATTAGGATGCTCATCACAAATATCTGGAACTGAGATGGTTACATTATTTTTCATATACTAATTTTAATACAACTATAAATAATATGCTTAAATGTAAATAGGTTTGAACTTCAGAACTTATATAATCTAATATAGAATAAAATATATAAAAAATAAGATTTAATTTAGGGGTAAAAAAATTATGAAATCACCAATATGTGAAATGTTTAACATTGAGTTCCCAATGGTTGCTTTTAGTCATTGTAGAGATGTTGTGGTTGCAGTCTCAAAAGCTGGTGGCATGGGAGTACTTGGTGCTGTTGGACATACTCCTGAAATGCTTGAACAAGATCTTAAATGGATTGATGAGCATATAGATGGAAAACCTTATGGCGTTGATCTTTTAGTACCAAATAAATTTGAAGGCAAAGGCTCAAATATGACATCAGAGGATTTACGAAATATGATTCCGCAGGAGTACAGAGATTTTAGAGCTGACGTTTTAAAAGATCACGATGTTGATGGTGAAATTTTAAGAGGTGGTGGTGAAGCAAAAAATATTGAATTAGCTTCTGATTCAAGGTTTGGTAAAAATTTAAAAGAGGATGGTGCACAAAAACTATTAGAAGTAGCTTTCTCACATCCTATTAAATTGATAGCGAATGCGTTAGGAGTTCCTCCTAAGTGGATGTTGGATATGGGAAAAGAAAATGATGTAAAAGTAGCTGCTTTGCTTGGCGCTAAAGAGCACGCTATAAAACAAGTGCAAGCTGGTGTAGACATACTTGTTGTTTCTGGAACAGAGGGAGGAGGACACTGTGGAAGCGTATCTACAATGGTTCTAGTTCCAGAGGTAAAACGTGCAATTCAAGAACATGGTGATATTCCTATACTTGCAGCAGGCGGTATAGCAACTGGCGAGCAAATGGCTGGAGTTATGGCTATGGGAGCAGATGGAGTCTGGTGTGCTTCTGTATTTCTACCAACAACTGAAGCAGAAACATCAGAAATTATAAAAGAAAAAATGGTTAATGCATCATCTAGTCAAACTGTTAGATCAAGAAGTAGAACTGGCAAACATTCAAGACAACTTCAATCAGCATGGACAGATGCATGGGAAGCTAAAGGAGCACCAGAGCCCCTTCCAATGCCTCTTCAAACCATGGTAAGTGAACCTGCTTTGGCTATAGTGAATAAACAAGCTGAAATTGGTCATGAAGGTGCCAAAGACCTATCAACTTATTGGGTTGGTCAGGGTATTGGTTTAGTTAATGAAACAATAACTGCAGGTCAAACGGTACAAAAATTTAAGGAAGAATTTATAGTTGCCTATGAAAGAATTACATCATTATTTGATGAATAAAAACTAACCAGGTTGTCTAGTCTTAAAGTTTTGAATAACTTCCATTGCAATATAGTAAAGGGTCAGGATTCTCACTATTTAATCTAACATCAAAGATAGAAAGTATTAAGATTGAATGGGTTGCATAGTCAACAATTTTTTCTATCTTACATTTAATTATTGCTTGAGAATCTTCTAAGAAAGGAATTAAATTTTCATCATACGACCAAAAATCATTATCAAATCTACTAACATCAAGATCACTTGAGCTACAAATTGTAGAAATTTCTTCTTGCGAAGAGCTTAATAAGTTTACATATACAAAATTATCTACTTTTAATGTTTTGTGAATATTTGCAGATTTATTGATACAAACTAATAGAGAAGCTGGATCAATAGATAAAGAAGTCATAGAGGAAACAGTAATAGCATTACTTTCACCCTCTTCTGCATTTGAAACAATGCATACAGGGTAAGCTAAATTACGTAAAGCTTTTATAAATTTATCCTGCTTATCCATAAGCGCATTATATAGAGTTTTAAAAGTTAAATATCTTTCCTGAGAACAAATTCTAATACAGTGGCATTGATGCAATATCTTGGCATACCATTTGGTCCATCATCAAAAACATGACCGAGGTGTATCCCAGAGCTTGAAGAGCGAATCTCTGTTCTTCTCATGCCATAGCTATTATCTTCAAGCTCATATACAGAGCCTGCAACTGGGCTAGTGAATGATAGCCATCCTGATGTTGAATTAAATCTATCTCTTGTATCAAACAAATGAGCTCCGCTTAATTTATCTACAAAAACTCCATCTGGAGTATTTTTAAAAATTTCATACTCTTTACAAAATCTTGCATCTGTTCCTTCATTGAAAGCGACATTGTAAGCTTCACTTCTTCCTAATTTAAATGCTCCTAAAACTTTGTAAAATTCTTTTGGTTCTAGATAACCTTGGTATCCAAAAACCTCTTCGCCATCTTCAAAAAAAAGTATTGTTGGAGTAGCCCATGTAGGTGTTTTTATATTTAAACCCTCAAGATTAGAAGCTAATCGAAAAGACATGGGTATAGTGCCTTTATAGTTATTTGAAACATCTTCCTTAAATTTTTCACAATATGGACAAAAGCCTTGCGGTTCTATTACAACAATTTGTTTTCCTTGTTGAATCAAAGCATTATCTAATTTTGCAATTTGATTATTTGGACTAAATTTGATGCCTGTGGAGTGATCCGGACAGTAACCATTAGGATTTTTAGCAATATAATCTTGATGATAATCCTCTGCGACATAAAATTTCTCAAGCATTTTAACTATGGTTACAATTTGACCATAATCAGCACTAGTAAGTAATTCTTGAAATTTTAATTTTGTAGCTTGGATTGTTTCCTTTTGATTCTTGTCTGAATAAAGAATCGTTGATCTATATTGTGTGCCAATGTCATTTCCTTGCCTATTAAGTTGAGTTGGGTCATGACTTTCAAAATAATGTTTTAATAAACTTTCTAAACTTAACACTTGAGAGTTAAAAGTAACTTTAACAACCTCAGCATAGTTATTTGGATTAAGTCTATTTCTTAATTGTGTTATATCTCTATAAGTGGGTTTAATACCTCTACCGTCTGCATACCCTGATACAGCATCAATAACTCCTGGTATTGCTTCATAACCTTTTTCAGCTCCCCAAAAACATCCAGATCCAAGAACAATAGATTGAATATGATTTGTGCTATTAAGTTGATCAGAGGCGTAAGTATATGAAGTCCCTAAGAATAAACAAGAAATTAAAAAAGTATATTTAAAAATTATATTCAAACTATACATTCCCTTCCCACTTGTAACTTTTAGCTTTTTTAAATGCATCTCTTTCAAAAAGCATGCTGGTCCAACGGGTTATATTAGGCTTAAAAGCTTCATCAATTCCTAGAGATTTTGCAAGAAACAAAGCATAACTAACACAAATATCAGCTATTGTGAATCTATCAGAGCAAAGATACTCTCTGTCATTTAGAGTTTGTTCAAGTAATTTTAATCTAGCAACAAACCAACGTCTATAACCTTCTGCAGCCTTATCAGCAACTCCTACCTCTTGTAATGTATATCTAAGCACAACTGTTTGAGGGAAAGTTAACGTAGCATCCGAATGAGCAAGCCAATTTAAATAATTACCATAATCAGGCTCATCGATATTTACCTTAAGATCTGTTGGGCCATATTTTTCAACAAAATACTGACTCATTCCAACTGACTCTGTCATACGGACATCGCCATCAATCATATAAGGAATAGTTCCTAAAATATTTATATCCATAAACTCTTTATGTAAAAAACGAGGAGGAAAAGGCATCATTTCTACTTCATAGTTTAGCCCCATTTCTTCTGCAGTCCATATAGGTCGCATACCTCTTGAACCATCACAGCTGTATATCTTTATAGTCATTTTTGAATTTCAAATTATTTAAAAACTAATAATACTATTTTTAATTGGTAATATTAATCATATTATATTACCATATTATAAAAAATTTATTATTTCGTATGCATTCAAAGAATATAGCTCCGCAACTTCGAACTAACTTAGATACTAGATCTGAAGACTATCAAAAAAATAAAGCGATGATGCTTGAAAAGTTAGATTTTATAGACGATCTTTTAGATCAAGCTGAGTTAGGCGGTGGAGCATATCATCACGAAAGATTGGCTAAAAGAGGCAAAATGCCAATCAGAGAAAGAATAATGAATGTGATTGATGATGATAGTCCTTTTCTAGAAATAAGTCCTTTTGCTGGTTATGGAACTGATTACACTGTAGGTGGTGGCTGTGTTTCTGGTATAGGCATGGTTTCAGGTGTTGAGTGTGTTATTTTTGGAAATGATCCTTCTGTAAAAGCTGGTGCTATGACTGTTTATGTTGGAGAAAAATGGCGCAGAGCTATTGAGATTTCGAGAGAAAATAAAATTCCATTTATCAGTTTTGTGGAGTCTGCAGGTGGTGATTTAAGTATGGGTACTGGCGGCAAAAGTGGTCAAGCTCCAATTGCACCAACAATTCAACAAACCCACTTTGCTGCAACTGGTAGATTTTTTTATGAAATGACTGAATTATCTAAATTAAAAATTCCAGTTATCTCTGTTGTTTTTGGTTCCTCTACAGCAGGTGGAGCATATCAACCAGGAATGTCTGACTATAATATCTTTATAAAAGATCAATCACAGGTTTTTTTAGCTGGTCCTCCTTTAGTTAAAGCTGCAACTGGTGAAGAATCAGATGCAGAAACTTTAGGTGGAGCACAAATGCATTCAGAAATTTCTGGCCTTTCTGATTACCTTGCTGAAGATGAAATGGATGCTTTGAGAATTTGTAGAGAGGTAGTGTCTCATCTAAATTGGAAGAAAACTGGAGATGCTCCAAAAAAAGAGTCTCTTGAACCAGTTTATAGTCAAGAAGAGCTGCTTGGCTTAATAAGTGAAGATCTAAAATCTCCAGTTGATATAAGAGAAGTAATAGCTAGATTTGTAGATGGCTCTCAATTTGAAGAATTTAAACCGCTTTATGGGCCCACTATGATATGTGGATGGGCAAGTGTTCATGGTTATCAAGTTGGGATTGTAGGTAATAATGGACCTATATATCCTGAATGTGCTGAAAAGGCAGCTACCTTTATACAGCTTTGTAATAAAAGAAATATTCCCCTTATTTTCCTCCAGAACGTAACAGGTTTTTTAGTTGGTAAGGACTTTGAAAGGCAGGCGATAATTAAAAAAGGTTCTCAATTAATTAACTCCGTATCAAATTCCATGGTTCCTCATATTACTATTATTGTTGGCGCCTCTTATGGTGCTGGCACTTATGCTATGTCTGGTAGAGCTTATAACAATAGATTTACCTTCCTGTGGCCAACAGCAAAAATTGCAGTAATGGGGCCAGAGCAAATTGCAAGGGTTATGTCTATTGTAAGAAAGGCAAAAGCCAAAAGGACTGGTGAAAAATTTGATGAGAAAGCTGATGCACAGATCAGAGAGATGGTTGAGTCAGCTGCAGAACAAATGTCTCATGCGCTGGTTGCCAGCAGTATGTTAACTGATGATGGAATCATTGATCCTAGGGATACAAGGACTATATTAGGTTTTTGTTTATCAGTGGTAAGTAACATACCTATTGAAGGCGCATCTGAATATGGAGTATACAGATTATGATCTATAACTCATTATTAATTGCTAATAGAGGTGAAATTGCAGTAAGGATTATAAAAACCGCACATGAAATGGGTATAAGGTGCGTTGCTGTTTATGTTGATGCTGATGCAAATGCTCCATTTGTCATGGCAGCTGATGAGGCAGTTCGTTTACCTGACGGTGGTTATTTAGATGGCAATATTATTATTAATGCTGCTAAAAAAACTGGTGCTGAAGCAATTCATCCTGGTTATGGTTTTTTATCAGAAAATGCTTCATTTGCTCGCAAGGTTTCTAAAGAGAAAATTATATGGGTTGGTCCTAGTCCTCATGTAATTTCAGTTATGGGGGATAAATTAAAAGCTAAAGAATTAGCAACTAAAGCAGATGTCCCTACTCTACCAATGACATCAAAACCTTCAGAAGCAAAAAAAATTGGTTACCCTTTACTAATAAAAGCAGCTGCTGGTGGTGGTGGAAAAGGCATGCGAATAGTTAATGCAAAAGAAGATTTAAAAGAATCTATTGCAAGTGCGCAAAGAGAAGCAAAGTCAGGATTTGGCGATGAAAGAGTTTTTATTGAAAGATATGTAGAAAAATCTAGGCATATTGAAATACAAATTTTAGGAGATGCTCATGGTAACGTTGTTCACTTAGGTGAAAGAGAATGTTCTATTCAAAGAAGACATCAAAAAATTATAGAGGAGTCGCCTTCACCTAGAGTTTCACCAGAAATTAGAGAAGCAATGGGTTTTGCTGCTGTTAAATTAGCAAAAAAAATAAAATATCAATCAGCTGGCACTGTTGAATTCTTATTTGATGATAAAACTGGTGAATTTTGGTTTCTTGAAGTTAACACAAGACTTCAAGTTGAGCATCCTGTTACAGAAGAAGTTACAAATATTGATTTAGTTTATGAGCAGCTAAGAATAGCAAGAGGTGAAGAGCTTGGTTATGAACAAGAAGATATAAATTGGATAGGACACTCAATAGAAGCACGACTTTATGCAGAAGATCCTAATAATAATTTTCTGCCTGAAACAGGTACCTTAATAGCTTTTGAAGAAGACTTAAATGCTGAGGCTAGATGGGATTCTGGAGTAGAATCTGGTTCAGTTGTTGGGACATCCTTTGATCCAATGCTGGCAAAAGTTATTTCATATGGTGCAACAAGGACTGATGCAGCATCAAAACTAGCTAGAGCTTTAGAAGCAGCTCATATTGGAGGATTAACTACAAATAGAGATTTCCTAGTTGCTACATTAAAAACTCAAGAATTTTTAAATGGAGACACTACTACCGATTTTATCGATAGAGTAAAGCCTCCTAAAGAGTTAACCTTAGATGAAAATGAACTAGAGTATGCAGCTACCATTGCTGCCCTTTGGATGCAGGAACTTAATAGATTCAATGATGATGTCTTAGGGCATCTTCCATCTGGGTGGACTAATGGCAGAATACCTAAACAAAATATAAGATTTCAATTTAAAGAAAATGAAATAAATATTACTTATAAAGCTCAAAGAGACAAATCTTTTATTGTTAATAATTCTAAACCTGCGCTCATTCATGAATGTTATGAAAATGGAATTGATATGGAATATAACGGAAGGCGTCAATTCTCTAAAGTTACTATTCACAAAAATAAAGTTCTGGTTCATATGTCTTTTGGCGATGTCTTATTAGAGATAATGCCTAGATTTGTGGTCCCTGGTTTAGAGGTTCAAGCAGGAGGATTAGTTGCACCTATGCCAGGAAAAGTGATCAATCTTAATGTTAAAAAAGGCTCTAAAGTAAAAACAGGAGATACATTGGTTATCTTAGAAGCAATGAAGATGGAGCACTCAATCAAGGCTGCTGAAGATGGAATTATTAGTGAATTATATGTAAATAATAATGATCAGGTTGAAAATGGAGCTTTGTTAATGGTTATTGACTCTAATTAGAAATGCAAGCATCTAGCAAAATACAATTAATTTCTAAAAAATCTGTTCAACCTCTTACCAAGAAACATAAAGAGCTTATAGACAAATTAGAGCTCATGTTAGAGAAAGGTATTCCTAATCATACAATGTCACAACTTGCTGCAAAACTTAGAGTTTCACTGAGGACTTTATATGAAATTGCTCCAAGTAAAGATCATTTAATCAGAATGACTGTTAACAGAATTTTGATGCGGCTTGGTAAAGAAGCGCTAGAAATAGTTGCAGATATAAAGTCTCCAATTGAAAAGTTAAAAAAATACTTACAGCATGTAAATCAAGCTGTCGGTCCAAAATTTAAAGTTTATCTTCAAAATTTAGGCAACAATAATAAGTCTAAAGAAATGATTGATTATCATGAAGATTACATTACTGCCTATACAAAAGAATTATTAGATACTGCTATTATTCAAAAAGAAATTAAAGATATTGATACTCAAGCATTTGCACTTCTACTCGGTGGTATTGGAAGAGATTTTGCTAAAGACTCTAATATTAAAAAATTAATTAGCTCGCCTGAACAATCTGCAAATTCAATTACTGAAATAATTTTAAATGGTATAAAGTTAGATAAAGATTATGACTAAAGAAGTAATAAAAATAGCAAACTGCAGCGGATATTATGGCGACAAACTTTCCGCTGCAAAAGAAATGGTAGAAGGAGGTCCTATAGATGTTCTTACAGGTGATTATTTAGCTGAATTGACTATGACAATCCTATTTAACCAAAAAATGCAAAGGGGTGAGGATAAAGGATATGTGGGAACTTTCCTCAAACAAGTAAAAGATGTGGCTGAATCTTGTAAAAATAAGAATATAAAAATAGTAACTAATGCTGGTGGTCTCAATCCTTCATCAATGGCATCAGAAATCGAAACAATATTAAGAGAATTAAAAATTGATCTTCAGGTTGCCTATATAGATGGTGATGACTTAATGCCAAGACTTGCTGACCTAAACGATCAAGGGGAAGTTTTTAAGAACATTGATAAAAATATCCCTTTAGCAGAATCTGGTTATCAAACCCTAACAGCAAATGCTTATTTAGGAGCTTGGGGAATTAAGGAAGCCCTTGATAAGGGTGCTGATATTGTGGTTTGTCCTAGAGTTACTGATGCAGCTGTAGTTATAGGTCCAGCTGCATGGAAGTTTAATTGGCAAAGAACTGATTATGATGCGCTAGCTGGAGCTTTGGCTGCAGGTCATATTATAGAATGCGGTTGCCAAGCTACAGGAGGAAACTATTCTTTTTTTAAAGAGGTTCCTAGTTTTGATAATGTTGGTTATCCTATAGCAGAGATAGAAAATGATGGGAGTTTTACCATTACAAAACACCCGGGCACAGGTGGTTTAGTTTCTGTAGGAACTGTAACTGCGCAATTGCTTTATGAAATAGGCTCGCCAGCATATATCAATCCTGATGTTATTGGTCATTTTGATACTCTTTCAATTGAGCAAGAAGATGCTGATCGGGTTTATGTTTCTGGATGTAGGGGCAGCACCCCACCCTCAACGCACAAAGCATGTATTAATTTAGCTGGTGGTTATAGAAATGGTATGGATC
Source organism: uncultured SAR86 cluster bacterium (assembly GCA_902557645.1). Classification (GTDB taxonomy): domain Bacteria; phylum Pseudomonadota; class Gammaproteobacteria; order Magnimaribacterales; family D2472; genus MED-G78. Next base: position 210,678 of record CACEAP010000001.1, on the reverse strand, counting down.
TGGTACTCACAGGTTTAGATATTGAAGAAAAAGCTGAAGCTTTTACAAATGCCCTCTTTAATTCGGTGGGTGGAAAAGATCAATTTGATGAAGTATCAATAAATCTTCATAGAACTGATAAAAAGAACCCAAATTCAAATGAAGAAGCAATGGCAACTTTATCTTTATCAGTCAAATCTAACAACCCTGATCTAGTTGGAAGATTATTTAGTGCAAAAATAATTGAATTATCATTAGCAAATTATCCAGGCTTTTTTTCTGGGGGTGGAGGCAAAAAACCAGGACCAGTTATTGTATATTGGCCTGCATTGGTGGATAGCAAACATATAAAAGAATATGTTCATCTAAAGGGTGATACTACTGAGATAATTCCTACAAGTCAGCTTAACTTTGAAGAAAACTTTTACCAAAAGAATCCTATTGAAATAGCACCAGCGCTAAAGGGAAATACAAAAGAAATACCTTTTGGTCAACTTTATGGAGCTAGATCTGGAGATAAAGGAGGATGTGCAAATATGGGAGTATGGGCAAAAACAGATAAGGCATTTTCTTTTTTATATGAATTTTTAACCGTAGAAAAATTAAAAGAGTTGCTACCTGATCTTAATAAATTTGATATTGATAGATATGATCTTCCAAATATAAAATCTTTAAATTTTTATATCCATGGAATACTTGAAGATGGAGTATCTTCAAATAATAGAAAAGATGGACAAGCTAAATCATTAGGTGAATATCTCAGAGCTAAATTTGTTGAGATACCTATTGAAATAATTGAAGGAGAATAATTATGTCTGAGAAATTGTCGCTTGAGGGTTTGAATTTTGAAGCAACAAAAGTAGATATTAATAAGAATATACTTACTCTTACTTTAAACAGGCCAGAAAAAAAGAATGCACTAAATAATGTCATGATGAATGAGATTAATTATGCTTTAGCTTATGCTAAACAAGAAAGATCGATAAGGGTTGTTATTATTGCAGCTGCAGGTGATATATTTTGTGCTGGTGCTGACTTAAGAAGAGAGAAATCAGAATCTAATGTCCCCTGGCTTAAAGACGCTGATGATATTAGTCTAGCTCTGAGACACTTATATAAGCCAGTAATATGTAAAATTCAAGGTTCTGTATTGGCTGGCGCTTTATTGATGGTAACTAATTCTACTCATGCTGTTGCAGTAAAAGATGCACAATTTTCAGCACCAGAAATTAAACGTGGTTTATGGCCCTTTATGGTTATGGCTGGATTATTTAGAGTGATGCCTAAGAGAGCTGGATTAGATTTTATAATGCGTGGTCAACCTATAGATGCAAATAAAGCTGAGAAATGGGGATTAATCAATAAATCAGTTGAAGTTAGTAAGTTGGATGATTCAGTTAATGATCTTGCTGAAGAGTTGGCTAGTCTGGCACCACAAACAATGCAATTTGGTCTTGAGGCATATGAGAAACAAGACTCAATAAGTTTTGACAATGCTTTACCATATCTACAAGAGCAAATTGCGAAATGTTTTGAGGGGGACGATGCTAAAGAAGGCATTGCTGCATTTTTAGAAAAAAGAGAGCCTAATTGGGATAAGAGAACAAAGGAGTAAACTATGGATTTAGAATACGGTAAGCAATACGAAGATTACAGATTAGAAGTTCAAGAGTTTTGTAAGAAATATAAAGGTGTGCAATTTAATGATACAGCAAAGATTCCTTTAGCTTCAAATAACAAATCTGGCGGTCCTGTTATGGCTAGATCAGATTGGCAAAAAATTCTTATAGAAAATGGCTATTTTGCTAGATCGATACCAAAAGAATATGGGGGATATGGTGGTGATTCAGATATTATAAAAAGCAGAATAACGGCTACTGAATTTTCTAATCAACGTATTCCTGGACCAATGGGTGGACAAGGAATAGATATGTTGGTTCCTACCCTGCTTGAGCTTGGTACCGAAGAACAAAAAAATAAATTTATAAAACCTACACTTCATGGTGAAATGATTTGGTGTCAAGGTTACTCAGAACCTAATGCTGGAAGTGACCTTGCAAGCCTGCAAACCAAAGGTGAGCTCATTGATGGTAAATGGATAATTAATGGCCAAAAAATATGGACTAGCACTGCTCAATACGCACAAATGATGTTTTGTTTAGTTAGAACAGAGCCTGAGGCATCTAAACATGCAGGTATTAGCTATTTACTTGTTCCAATGGATACTCCTGGTCTAGAAATAAGACCCTTGGTTGACATGACTCTGCAGGCAGGTTTTAACGAAGTATTTTTTACAGATGTAACAATTCCTGGTGAAAATATTGTGGGTAAAAGAGGTGAAGGTTGGGCTGTTGCAAATGCAACTTTAGGCCATGAAAGAGGCTCTCTAGCTAATCCAAATGCAACTATGAATAGACTAAATATGTTAATTAATAGAATGAAAAAAGAAACTATTGATGGAAAAAAACTAATAGAAATTCCTGTGTATAGAGATAGATTACTAAAAATTCAAGGGAAGATAATGGCATTCCAATCTCATGCACTTCGAATCCTTTCATCTAAACTTAATCCAGGACAGGATGTAAAAATTGGAAAAATGATTCAAAAATTAGTAGGTACAGAGTTAAGGCATGAGTTAGAAGGTCTGGGTATAGATATTATGGGAGAACTAGGAACCTTGTACGAGGATAGTCCGTATTTAAGAGATGGTGGTTCATGGCAATTTACTTATATGTACTACCTAGGGCTTATTATTGGTGGCGGAACCAATCAAATACAAAAAAATATTATCTCTGAAAGAGGCTTAGGTCTCCCAAGAGAACCTAAAGTTCAAGGAGTTTAAAATGTATTTTGGATTATCAGAAGAGCAAACTTTTTTTCAAGATAATGTTAAAAAGTTTTTAGTTGATCAGGCACCATTAGATGTAATTAGACAAATTACAGCCGAAAAAAATACCAGTATTCAAGAAGAAATACGTCAAGGTTTAACTAATCTTGGATTAAATGCATTATTAATTCCTGAAGACTATGGCGGCTTAGGATTAGATTTATTATTTGCTGCCGCAGTTTCTGAAGGACTTGGATCAGGTGTAGCTCCAATAGCATTTACTGGTTCTTACGTGATGGCTCCTCTTGCAATAATGCATGGCGGGAGCGATGTACAAAAAGAAAATTACTTAACAAAGATATCCTCAAATACAGTTAAATTTGGTGTTGGCCTATCTGAATATATAGGTGCTCGAGAAGATGCAGAACTTATAATTAATGGAAACAAAGTTAATGGAAAAGCATTATTTGTAATAGATGCAGACGATGCATCCCATTTTATCCTCTCAGATGATCAAGGTACTATATTTATAGTAGATGCAGATGATTCTGGTCTTGAAATTATAGAACTTACGTCAGTTGATAAGACTAGAAGTTATGTTGAAATTTTGTTGAATAATGTAACTGCTGAAATTTTAGACAATACTGTAAAGAATAATAATGCGATTGAAAAAACAATTGATGCAGGCAGAATAATGTTAGCTGCAGATAGTGTGGGTGCTGCACAAGTTATGATAGACAAGTCAGTTGAGTATGCAAAAGAAAGAAAACAATTTGGCAGAGTTATAGGCTCGTTTCAAGCTGTAAAACATATGTGTGCAGAAATGACTGCGGAACTAGAACCGTGTTATGCAATTGTTTGGCATGCTGCACACTGCTTTGATTACATACCTGAAGAGGCAAGACTTCTTGCATGTCAATCAAAGTCTCATATCTCAGAGGTTACAAAAATGGTTGCCAAAAAAGCAACCGAAGTTCATGGAGGCATGGGTTTTACTGATTTACTAGGATTGCATTATTGGTTTAAGAGAATTGGTATGAATAGACAATTATTAGGCTCTCCAGAATTAGTGAGAGATGAGGCTGGCAAAATTCAAGGGTTCTAAATTAATTCTTTTTTAATTAAGTTTGATAGTAATTCCACTCTATCATTGCCAAAAAACATCTTATTCTTGTAATAAAAAGTAGGTGAACCAAATCCGCCTTGGTTAATGAGATCTTCTGAATTTTTAATTAAAATATCTTTTGTAGATTGCATATTAATAAATTTAGAAAATTCTAAAAAGTCCAAACCATTATCGGTGCATAGTTCTTCTAAAACATCATCCGAACTTATATCTTTGTTATGTGTCCAATAGGCCTCAAAAATACTTAGCGCATATTCATAAATAATATTTTTAGATTGGGCATATAAACAACCTCGCATCGCTTTCACAGAATTAACTGGAAAAATGCTTGGCCAATTAATAATAATATTTCTTGTATTAGCCCAGTTTTGAATATCATCTAAATAATATTTTTCTTTGGCAGGGACTGGGTTTGCCCTACTCTCATAAACTGATGGATTTATAGTATTGAATATTCCACCAACTAAAATCGGCTTATATACAACTTCAATATTATTTTCATTTGCTAGCTGATTAATTGCTTTAAAAGATAAATATGTCCAAGGACTTGAACAATCAAAGAAAAATTCGATATAGTGTGCATTCATCATAAAACTATACATTGAATTAATAATTTGAACATCAAAAAAATAAATTTGACGACTAAGGCTTTGATCCTTCTTCTTATTTCACAAAGCTTGCACGCTAGCAATATAGCTTTTGTACCTGATGATAAAAAGATTGCTCTTAGTGAGGAAATATTTAATAAATTAACAAAAGAACATTATGTTCAAGAGCTAAGCAATGATTTTAATTATAAGTATATTGAACATTTAATTGATGAACTTGATGGAAATAAAAGATATTTTACAAAATATGAAGTAAACCGTTTTTTAAGCTCTGCAAAAATATTTAATTCATCAAAAAATGCCTTTGATATTAAGGCTGCATATAAAATAATTAATCTTTATTTTAATAGATTAATAGATTTTTCAGAATACCAATTAACTCTATTAGAACAAAAAGAATTTACTTTTAATAAAGAAGATTATTTAGATATATTTCCAGATGACAATGAATGGAAACCGTCTAAATTAGCCCTTAAAGATGTCTGGATGCAAGTCACTAAAAATGACATGCTGACAGCTCAATTGGCTGAAGAGGTAGAAGAGGATTTTATAGATAATATTAAAAAGAGATATTCCAATAGAATAAGAAGAGTTAATCAACGTAAAGATGAAGATATTTTTTCAATTGCTATGAGATCTTTAACTAGTCAGTTTGATCCTCATTCAACTTATTTTTCACCTAGGTCTGCTGAAGACTTTGAACTCAATATGAGTCTAAAGCTTGAAGGTATAGGTGCACTGCTTACAACCGAGGATGATTATGCAAAGATTGTCAGCTTAGTTCCCGGTGGGCCAGCTGAAAAATCAGGCAGAATCAATCCAGAAGATAAAATAACTAGAATTAAACAAGAAGATTCAGATGAATTTATTGATGTAATCGGCTGGAGAGTTGATGAAGTTGTTGACCTTATTAGAGGAAAATCAGGATCTAGCTTAGATATTGAATTCATACCTTATGATTCTGAAGATAATAGCAACAGAAAAATTGTTAACCTCATTAGAGAAGAAATTAAATTGGAAGATCGAGCGGCAAAATCAACCATACACTCTATTAATATATTAAATGAAGAATATAAGATTGGAATTATTGACCTACCAAATTTCTATATTGACTTTGATGCTTACCGAGATAGGGATCCAGATTATAAAAGCAGCAGTAATGATGTAAAAAAAATATTAAAGGAGTTTAATAAAAAATCTGTGGACGCAGTGATTATAGATTTAAGAGGTAACTCAGGTGGTGCTTTGCTTGAGGCTAATAGACTTACCGGTTTATTTGTATCTTCAGGTGCCACAGTGCAAGTTAAGCAGAATTCAGGAAAAATTGGTTCTTGGGGAGATTATTATGCAAGACAGGCTTGGAAGAAACCTGTTGCAGTTCTTGTAGATAGATATTCTGCTTCTGCATCTGAAATCTTTGCTGGAGCAATTCAAGATTACCAACGAGGCCTAGTTATCGGACACAGAACTTTTGGCAAAGGTACCGTTCAGGCGGTTGATCAATTATCTTCTGGTCAAATTAAAATAACTGAATCTATGTTTTATAGGGTTACTGGAGAAAGTACTCAAAATAAGGGAATAATTCCAGACATAGAGCTTCCAGCTACTTGGGATATTGAAACTACTGGAGAAAGCTCTCTTCATTTATCGCTACCATGGGATACTATTCCACCAGTTAGATATAGAAAATTTAATATAGATGAAGACATTCTTCTAGCTGTTAAAAAGGCTCATAAAAATCGTTTAAATGAAGATCCAAACCTTACTTATTTGCAAAATCTTAGACAAAGGTATGATGTTGTTTCAAATAAAAAAGAATTAAGTTTGAATTTGGTTAACCGAAAAGAAGAAAAGCAAGAAAGAAAAGATTGGTTACTAAGTGTTGAAAATGAGCGGAGAGAAAATAATGGTTTGGATACATTTGATGCTTATGCTGACTTAGAAGAGTTTAATAAGAATAAGGATGATAGTGACATAGATATTGACGTAGAAAATGATTATTTATTACAAGAGACTGCAAATATAATCGCAGACTATATATACTTAAATAATAAATTACTAATATCAAAACTTAATTAATAAATGCGAATTGTATCCTTTAATATAAATAGCATCAGGGCTAGGCCACATCAATTAGAACACATAAGAGATGTATTGAAGCCAGATGTAATTGGATTACAGGAAACAAAAGTGAATGATCCAGATTTCCCTTTGGAGGTAATTGAAGAAATTGGATATCATGCAGAATATTGGGGGCAAAAGGGTCATTATGGAGTAGCTTTATTGAGTAAAGATAAGCCCCTAGCTATTCAAAAAGGTTTTATTGATGATGATGATGATGAGCAAAAACGTTTTATTCAAGGAACTTATCAATTTAATGATTCAAAAATTATAATAATGAATGGGTATTTCCCCCAAGGGGAGAATATTCATCATGAATCTAAATTTCCCAAGAAAATAAAATATTATGATGATTTGCATAAGCATATAACCGAAACTCAAAAAAAAGAAACTAATATTGTTGTTATGGGTGATTTTAATGTAGCTCCTGAAGATATTGATATTGGAATTGGAGAACAGAATGTTAAACGATGGTTAAGGGATGGCAAAACTTCATTTCAACCTCAAGAAAGAGAGATGTGGAATAGTATTAAGAATTTAGGATTTCATGATTCTTGGAGGTGTATCAATCCAAATGAATCAACAATTTATTCTTGGTTTGATTATAGATCAAGGATGTTTGATGATAATCCGCAAAGAGGTTTGAGAATTGATCATATAATGCTTTCAAATCAATTAGTCTCATCAATAAAGAATGTGGGAATTGATCATGTTGCAAGAGCTATGGAGAAACCATCTGATCATTGCCCTGTGTGGGTTGAAATATAAAGTTAGTGCCTTTTTGATTTAAAGAAATTTTTTAAAATAATACTGCTCTCTTCCTTTAGTAAGCCATGCTGATAGTCGATCTTATGATTAAAGGGTTTATCAAAGATATGATCTATTGAATGAATGGCGCCAGTTTTTGGCTCGAATGATGAATATACAAGCCTAGATAATCTTGCATCAATGAGGGCTTTAGCACACATATGACAAGGCTCAAGAGTAACGTACATGCATGTATTATTTAGTCTGTAATTTTTAAGATTTTTGCTAGCGTCCCTTATAGCTAAAATTTCAGCATGGGCGGTTACGTCATTTTTAGAAATAACTTGATTGAAACCTCTACCAATGATTTTGTTATCTAAAGTAATAACTGCTCCAACTGGAACTTCATCACTTAATGCTGCTTTTTTTGCCAGCTCAATAGCTTCTCTCATGAAAACAAAATCAGATTCTGAAAACATTAAATATTTTAGTAAAGTTCGATTCTTGCCAAATCTACTTCAGCATAAAAATCTTTTCCATATGCGACTATAGCAATCCAGTTGATCTTTGATGATTTTACGTTGCGAGGCACATATGCAGGACCGACCCTTTGAAATGCACTAAAGGGGATGTCTATAATTTCCCAATTTTCATCAGCTATAAATGTTGCCTTATAGTATTGCCAAGGTAAAAAAGTTGCTGGGGTTCGCAGATGAATTTCATATGTCTCTCCATTACCTCTAGTTTTAATTCGCACTCCTGAGTAATTAGAATCTTTTGCCTCAACTCTGGATCGAAACTGAATAAAACCACCATTATTCTTTGTACTAACCTCTCCTTCAAGCCTATAAAAGCTAATAGATTTATCAGTTAATTCAGAAAATTTTAACTCTGAAAGACCACCCATTACTTGATCTGATACCGGGTCCCAATTAGCACGGTTGTTTTCAAAATCTTCTATTACTAAATTATCTGCAGAAATAAAAGTTGTAGTTAAAATTATAAAAAGTCCTGATTTAATATTCATTTAGTTTTTTTATTGATTCTTTCAGCTGGAAACCAAGGCCACTTACAAACAGTTGCAGACCTTTTACCCTCAGGTGATATTACTGATAAATTTGTATCTATTTTAGAAAACTCAGTTGGAACATTGGCAAATCCAATATTCTTTTTTAGTCTTGGTGAGTAAATACATCTTGAAACATGGCCTATCTTGAGATCATGGTCTATAACTGGCCAAAATTGTTCTGGAGGATTCTTTATGGGATCGCCATCTAGTATTACTCCAACTAACATGCGTTTAGTGCCTTCTTCTTTTATTTTTTTTAATGCAGATTTACCAATAAAATCAATAGATTGATTAGTATCTACTAATCTTCCAAGACCGATAGTGTAAGGGTTATCTTCTTTGAGAACATCTGACCTAAATGATAATAATCCACCTTCTATGCTTCTAATAGTATTTGGTGCAATAGGAGAAATATTATATTCCTGCCCTGCCTCCCTAACTATTTCCCAAAGCTGATCGCCAAGCTTGTGGTTACGTAAATACAGTTCATAACTAATTTCACCACTCCATCCTGTTCTTGCTAAAACTAGAGGAATTCCTAACAAAGAAGTTTCTATAGCTCTATAAAAGCCAACATCTCTATGATCTTCATCAAATAATTTTTCTATCAATTGAGGAGCTTTTGGTCCACCAATCTGTAAAGGTGAAACATCTGGTTCAAAAACATTAACTTCCATACCAGAGTTAACAGCAACTCCTTGAATCCATAAAAGCACTTCACTATCTCCAGGAGAAATCCAGAATTGATCTGGTTTAACTCTCAATAAAACAGCATCATTTATAATGCAGCCATCTTCTCCAGTAAGCAGAATATATAAACAATGTCCTATTTCACACTTTTCAAGATTTCTTGGTGTTAGGGTTCTTACAAAATTATATGCATCTGGGCCATTTATCTCTATTTGTCGCTCTCCTGCAACATCCCACATAGTGACGTCATTGGTAAGACTAACGTACTCTTCTTCTGAGCTTGTATAGCTTGTTGGCATATACATATAGTTATAAATTGTGAAACTTTTAGCACCGTATTTTCTTGTTGAATCATAATAAGGAGATTTTCTAATTCTTGAACCAAAAGAAATATTAGCCGGAGGAAGATTTGAAGTCATTATAAGCTCCTATTAAAAAATAATGCTTAGCTTAATCCCTTTATCATTGCTTTTTCAAGCTTTTTATTTTCTTTATATGCTTTAAAAATTGGAAGCTTGATATTAGGGGCGAGATTATCTGCCATTCTTTTAATTTGAATATAAAACCAGGCTTGTTGAGAGAATGCATTAAGAGCTTGAATAATAAGAAATGGACTATTTGGTGACAACCACCATCTACCAATTTGCAACGTTTTTTCAAAAGATGGTAGCTCTTGAATATTTCCAGAAAGCAAGTCATTTAAGACAAGAGGTTGGGCGCATAATGGTCTTCCTATTCCAATTAAATCACAGGTTTTGGAGTTTAACGCAGCATTCATACCCGTTGATGTTCTAAAGCCTCCAGTTACCATGAGTGGCATATTAATTGCTGCTTGAATCTTTTCAGCATAATTTAAAAAATACGCTTCTCTAGCAATAGTGCTATCCCTTCTAACTTCACTTCTTTCCTTATTAACACTGATATCATCTAATCCTAATAACCGAGGCTGCTCATAGGTTCCCCCCGAAATTTCTAGAACATCAACACCAGCTTCATCTAATAATTTAGCAACTTTTATACAATCTGAATTACTAAAACCACCCTTTTGGAAATCTGCAGAATTTAATTTCACTGCTATTGGAAAATCATTACCTAACTCGTCTCTACAACCTTTTACAATCCTTAGCATTAGTCTCGATCTATTCTCAATTGATCCACCCCACTCATCAGTTCTCAGATTAATATCTGGTGATAAGAATTGGGAAAGTAAGTAACCATGTGCTGAATGCAATTGAATGCCTGTGAATCCGGTTTCTTTCGCAATTTTTGCTACAAAGATAAATCTTTCAATGACATCTTCAATATCTTCAACTGACATTGGAGTTGGAACTCCATAAGAAGCTCCTGGAATCTTAAGTTGAACAGAAGATGGTGATAAAGGGCTATCATTTATATCGCCAGGTGTTTGTCTGCCAGCATGACTAATCTGCATCCAAAGATGGGTGTTATTGCTTGTGCCTGCTTCAGCCCATCTTTTTAAAAAATTATATTGCTCATGATAAGAATTTTTTTCTATAGCAACATTGCCTGGCCCTTCTAGATATCTTCTATCAACCTGAACATTACCAGTTAATAAAATCCCTGCGCCTCCAGCAGACCATTTCTTATACAAATTTATATGTCTTTGAGTTGTAAAATTATTAGAATCTGCAATACCTTCTGTCATTGCAGCTTTGCATAATCTATTCTTAAGAGTTACTCCACATGGCAATTCAAAATTAGATCCTATTGTCATAAATTAGTACTTAATTAAATAATTTATATACATTTTCAGGAGGCCTTCCTAAAACTGCTTTGTTATTCATAATTATAATTGGTCTTTCAATCAATTTTGGAAAATCAACCATAAAATTTAATAAATCATTATTCGAATATTTCAAATCGTCTAAGCTATTTATTCTATAAGCTTCTTCGCCTGTTCTAATGATGTCTCTTGGTTCAAGATTTAGCTTTTCTAAAATTCCCTTTAATTCTTCGACAGTGATTGCTTCTTCTAAATATAATTTAATTTCAGGACAATAATTATTATCCTTAATAATTTGAAGAGTTTTTCTAGACTTACTGCATCTTGGATTATGGTAAATTTTTATTTTATCCATTAGATAATTCTGCAAGCATCTTCTGCATTTGCATGTGAATTATATTTACTGCTTGTAATGGTCTTATCATCACTTTAAATTCAGAAATTTTTCCATCTTCATTAAAAGAAATAATATCCACTCCATTTACATATTTACCCTCTATTTTTGTTTCAAACTCTAATATAGCTTGATTTCCACTTAATACTTCCTTTGTATAACGAAAACTTGAATCCTCAATATCACCATTTTTTTTAGCATCATCTCCACCAAAAGTATTTCCAGCAGCCATTAAATATAATTTAGCAAGCTCTTTACCTTCTTGAGGTGTGAAAACTACAGGTGAATAAAAAATAATGTCGTCAGCTAGAAGCGTGTCTAAGCCTCCAGGAAAATTTCCATGTGTAAAGTCATGCCATTGCTTAATATGCTCTTCGATCATTATTCTTCTTCTATAGAAAAAGTAAGACCTGCGCTGTCTTCAAGTCTTGTTATTAATTTAACACCCATAGCTGGTGCAGGCGTATATATGCCTCCACTGAGATCTTCACAATCTTGAATTAAGCAAAGTGCGCTTTCAAGTATCATCTTAGAAGTAGAGCCATATCCAGGATCCATATCTCCTTGAACTGATGCACTCAGAGTAGACCCATCAGGCATGTCTGCACAAAATAAGACATCATAATTACCATTTTCTCTAGATTCTTTTGAAGGACCCTCTCCAGGCTTGGGTGCATCGCCTAATGGATTTATTTTTGAAATTAATTCTGCTGCTGCCTTACCTTCTTCTCCAGCACCTTGAACCCACATTTCGTTATAACAAAAATCTTCGCCATATAAATGGCCCATTAGCGCATTTGATCGATGAATATTTTTTGTGTTAATTGGTGCCATAAAAAATGGTGCAACCCATACTCCTAATTTCTCATCAATCATAGGCTTATTGTCTACAGGTTGTTCGGGTCCTGAAAATCCATTAGATAATGAAAAAGGGTTAACTAAAACTTCAATAAGTTCAGGTTTTTCTTTTAAGGCTCCCATTGTAGCCATCATTGAAGCTGCTGTACCACCAGAAAACTCTCCGTTCATTGCTCTTACTCTTCCTCTAATATTTGGAACTGCTTTTCCCAATCTCGAAATAACTTCGTTTTGAAGAAATAGAACACCTAAATCAAATGGGATACTATCAAAGCCACATGAGAAGACTATTCTTGCTCCAGAATTTTTAGCTGCTTCAGAATGCTTATTAATTTGTTCATGCATCCAGCCAGGCTCACCACATAAATCAACATAATCAGTTCCATTATTAGCACATTCACTTACAACATCTGATCCATATAATTGATATGGTCCTACAGTTGTTAAAATACATTTAGTTTGCTTAACCATTGCTGAAATGCTTTGGATATCGCTGCTATCTGCAACAAGAAGAGATACATCTTTTGAAACCCCTAACTCATCTCTTACTTCACAGAGTTTATTATGATTCCTTCCTGCCATAGCCCATGCAATATTATTATCATTCCCATAATTATTCTGCATATATTCAACTACTAACTTGCCAGTAAATCCAGTAGCGCCATATATAACAACATCAAATATTTTATCGTTCATAAAACTCTCCTTAAAAATATTTTTTAATTAGTATCCAGCTTCTTCAGAATTTATTTTATCTAACCAATTACCATCTAGGCGCTCATATATATTTGAGCTTGGCTTTAAACAAAACACTTTATCCTCAACTTTATTTATATTAAAAGCATCATCACGAAGTTCATTTTTCTTTAATTTAAATGTGCCGGTGGTGTCCATTTCTTGAATAATTCTAATAAATATTGGGCGAGCATACTTAGGCAGATTATTCTCAACATATTCAGAAAATTCAAGCCAATTAAAACCTTCAAAATCTTCTAGACTAAATGCAGCCATACCTGCTCTACCTTCACAACCAGGAACTTTAACACCATATACATTTGCCATATTTACGTCTTTATAGCCATTTAAAATTTCACCAACTTCATTAGTTGATACATTCTCAGATCTCCATCTGAATGTATCACCTACCCTATCAACAAATTGATAATGTTCCTTACCAAAAGCAAAACCAACATCCACTGTTTTAATTAAATCACCAGTATTAAACCAAGCGTCTCCAACTTTAAAAACATCCCTTAAAATCTTCTTTTCACTTGCTTCTTTATCTGTATAGCCATTGAAAACAGCATTTGGTCCAATTTCAACAATTAACAAGCCGGGATCATGATTGGTAATTTTTTTACAAAACCCCTCATCATTTTTTAGTATTTCATCTTCAGCAACGTCATATTCTAATAAAGCAACCTCTGCACTAGTCATTCCGATTGTTTTATTTTTATTAAAAAGGTTCATAAACAAAGCATTGCCTTCACTAGCGCCATAGATTTCAATAATTCTATCTATATCGAATCTTTCTTTAAATGTATCCCATACATCAGGCCTTAAACCATTTCCAACCATGCTAACTATTGGATTATTAAGTTCTGTTTCTGAAGGCTCTTTATTAATAAGATATCTACATAATTCACCAATATATACAAATGCTGTTGTATTAAACTTATTTGCCTCTTGCCAAAATGATGATGCTGAAAATTTTCTCTTGATAAATGAAGCCGCGCCAACATTTATTGCTGCACATAGGCCAAGCATTAAGCCTGTGGAATGGTATAAAGGTAAACAGTTATACATACAATCTTCATGATTAATTCTATAGCCTGCCATTGTTATATTTGTAGCAGCCGCTACTAATTTAGCATTAGGCAAAATTGCTGCTTTAGGAACGCCGGTGGTTCCTGATGTAAATATATAACAAGCAACATCTTTAGCAGTAACTTGATTTGTTTGATCTAAGTTCTCATTATCATCAAAATTTAAATTTGCTTTTAAGTTTATTGCCCATTCTGGTAATGTATATTCATTTGTATCTTCAACCCACAAAAAGTCATCTTTGTTAGAAATATTAATGTCCTCTAGGACCTCTTGAAGTGGTTGAGCTCTCTCAGCACCAACTATGCACTTAACAGAATTAGATGAATTTATACAATGAATTAAAGGGTCTCCTGTAAGGCTAGTATTAATAAGTACTCCAATAGCGCCTATCTTGTTTAAAGCCAATAATGAGATTGCATAGTATGGACGATTTTCCATAAATAAAACAACTTTATCTCCATGCTTAACTCCATTACTAGACAAATATCTAGCAAAACTATTAGCAGCCTTGTTAGCTTCAGAATATGTCCACGTTTCTTCTTCGAAATATACGAATGGGCGTTCTCCAAATTTGTTTGTGGATTCTTGAAAAGAATGAGCTAAAGAAGCATTCTCATCTGCTTGCGGCCACTGATAGCGAAGAACAGGAATCATGTACTTGAGTTCACCAAGCATTCTAATAAATTCTTTCATATTTTCCCCTAATATTGAGCAATCTTTATAATATTTTTTACCTTGTCATAATAATTATATCTTGAAACCAATCCACCATCTTAATTATTAACCATGGCTATATTTCTCATCCAAAGATCGTGAAAGAAATGGTAGGAAAATTATATTTATAAGCATATAGATTGATAAGAGATAAAGAATATCTATATTTTGAATATACACAAATCCTAGAATACCTATAACTCCTAAGGTTATTAATCTAGAAACTTCCATCAATAGTGCAGATCTTCCTTCTAACCATCTTGAAGTTGCAACCATTGTGAAGACTAGCATTGCAACATAAACTAAATTAAATACATAGTTGGGAGTTACATTCTCAACTATGTAAACACCAGCAACTGTCAATATTATTAATTGGAAAAATCCATAAGAGCTTATTGCTCTACTAACACTAGGATTGTATTTTTTATAGGTTTTTGCATTATATTCTGAATGTGGAAATTT
The DNA here is from genome assembly GCA_902557645.1 of uncultured SAR86 cluster bacterium. Taxonomy (GTDB): domain Bacteria; phylum Pseudomonadota; class Gammaproteobacteria; order Magnimaribacterales; family D2472; genus MED-G78. The sequence goes on along the minus strand of CACEAP010000001.1, from coordinate 195,512 downwards.
TTTCTTTACATCCTCAGGGCGCCAGCCGGTTCTAGCAAAAAAAACATAAAACTTATCTTTTATTCTTTTTGCATAAAAGAAATCTTTTATGATTCCAGTATAAATATGTAAATTAGCCCACAAAGGATTAAATGATCGTATAGGGGTCCTGATACCATAAACACAAGGTTCTTCTTCCTGTTCTTCCTTAAAAGTTCCAAAAATCCTGTCCCAAATAATAAAAACACCTCCATAATTTTTGTCTACGTAGATCTCATTCGTAGCATGATGAACTCTATGATTTGAAGGAGTTACAAAGAAATGTTCATACCATCCTAATTTTGGAATATGTTGACTATGAACCCAAAATTGATAGATGAGATTTATTGATGCAACACTTACAAAAACTTTTGCAGGTACGCCTATTAAAAATAATGGGACATAAAAAATCCAATTTAATAAAAAACTGGTACTAGTTTGTCTTAATGCGGTTGATAAATTATATTCTTCACTTTGATGATGAGCTACATGAGAAGCCCAAAATATTTGCCGCTCATGGCCAATTCTATGAAACCAGTAATAACAAAGATCATAAGCAACAAAAGCAAATATCCATGTAATTATTAAAGAATCATTCATTCGCCACAGTGCGTAATATGTTTCTATAGAATAAAAAATGGCGCCGCCTACACCTATAAGAACTAGTTTGGATGCGGTACTAAGAGAGCCCATAAAAATACTGATGACGGTATCATTTATTCGATAGGTATTTTTGTTTTTGATCCAGCCATATAAAAACTCTATTCCAATAGCTAAGAGAAAAAATGGAACTGCTAAAGGTATATAATCCATTAGGCGAGGTCCATATCAGCAAGGCTGGAAATAATTGAATCTCTTCTCTTATTTTTTACTAAATCATTCCAGTCTATTTCTTTTGTCTTAAGCATATTAATTATTTTAGAGGATTTAGAAATTTGATTTTCTTCTAGATATTCTAACACTTCTATAGCGCCTTTTCTGTTATTGCAAACCAATAACATATCGCAGCCTGCATCTAATGCTTTTTGAGCTTTATCAGAATAATTGCCTGCTACGTCAGCCCCTTTCATCGAAAGATCATCGCTAAAAACCACTCCTTCAAAGCCTAACTGTTGACGTAAAATAGTCGTAAGCCAAAAATATGAAAAACTAACAGCATTATTATCTACTTTTGGGAATGTTAAATGTGCTGACATAACTCCACCAAGTAAATTTTGTAGGATTACATAGGGCTTTAAATCTTCTTTAAATAATTCTTCTAGTTCTCTAGAATCTATTGGCGTTTGAGTATGGCTATCTTCTTTAACTCCACCATGTCCGGGAAAGTGTTTGCCTGTAGCTGCCATTCCTGCATCTTGCATTCCTAGAATTAAGGATTCAGCAAGATCAATAACAATTTGAGGGTCATCACTAAAAGCTCTATTTCCTATAATAGTACTCATATCAATATCTAGATCAAGAACTGGTGTAAAACTAATATCTACACCGCACGAAATTAATTCAGATGCAATTAGCCACCCAATATCATTAGCAAGTTTTATTGCTTTATCATGATTAATTTTTGCAATATTGCCAATTGATTGCATTGGAGGTATGTGCGTAAAGTCATTTTTAAAGCGTTGCACTCTTCCACCTTCATGATCAACAGCAATTAATATCTCTTTTTTTACTTCTCTAATAGAGGAACATAAATCTTTAATTTGATCGCGAGATTTAAAATTTCTTTCAAATAGAATAATACCGCCAACATGAGGATTTTTAATTACATTAATATCTTCATCGGATAATAGTACACTTTCGATGTCTATCATTAGGCGGCCATGTTTGTTGGATGACATTCTTCTTATTCTTTTTCAGATCCTGGCATTAAAAAATCTTCAAATTGAGTTTGAAGTCTTTGCATGCCAGCAATCCATCTATCCCTATCATTTCCTTTCCTCATAATATATTCAGCGACCTCTTTATGAGGAAGTACAAGGAAGGTTTCAGCCTCTATTGCCTTAAGAACATCGTCAGCAACAACTTCAGGTTCTAACATACCGTCAACTCCTGCTACTCCAGCTCCTCCTGCAGTCATGGCTGTTCTTACAGCCTGAGGACATAAGCATGAAACACCAATACCCTTATTTCCGTATGTTATTTTGATCCATTCAGCAAAACTTACAGCTGCAGATTTAGTTACTGCATATCCAGCAGCACCTAATTGCGTTAAAAGTCCTGCAGCTGATGAGGTGTTAACTAAATAACCCTCTTCTCTTTCTAGCATTTGCGGCAGGACGTGTTTAGCAGCATGGATATGAGATTGAACATTAATTTCCCATATCTGTTGCCAATCCTCTGTTTTAGCTTCGAAGAATCCTGGCACTCCGCCAATACCAGCATTTGAGCAGAAAATATCTATTCCACCAGAAAATTCATTAGCTTTTTGAATAACATTAATAATATCGCTTTCTTTAGCAACATTTGCTCGAACAGCTAGTCCATTTATTAAATCAGCAGTAGCTTGAGCTCCCTCAAGGTTTATATCGACACAAACAACAGACTTTGCACCAGCCTCATTAAAAGCACAACTTAATGCTTTTCCAATTCCACTGGCTGCGCCTGTGACAACAACTCTTTTTCCTGATATTTTCATAAAAAATTTCCTTTTCTCATTTTATTCTAATAGATTTAGTTATTTTAATATATTATAAAAATATGATCCTTAATCAAAAAATTGATAGTTTAATGATGGTGGTTGGCAGAGTGCTTCTTGGAATATATTTTCTTTTGCCCGGTCTTGGAAAAATACTTACTTACTCAGATAATATTATCCTGTTGACTTCCAAAGGAGTTCCGCTAACCCCAATTGCACTTCCATTAACTATATTAATAGAAGTAATCTTAGGTGCTATGTTAATTTTTGATAGGTATATAAAAATGAGTTCAATGATATTATTTGCTCTTACTTTGTTAATTAATATATTTATTCATGATTTTTGGAATTTATCTGGAGTAATGCAGTCACATGAAGCTCAGAATTTTTATAAAAATATAGGTGTAGCAGCAGGATTGCTTATATTAGCTTCAACTGCAAAGAACTAATTGTCGAGATTTTCTTTTAAAAAATTTAGGCTATCCTTCATTGATGCTCTTCTTGCTTTCCAATTGCATCCAAGATGGGCTCCTATAGGAGCTAAACCTGATTGAATCAATTTAATTCTTCCTTCAACAGTATTCATTTCATACCTTACTCCATCTTTGCCATCATAATACTGAGAACCATCTTTCTTGATAATACTGTGCTTTTTGCTAAGTGCTACCGCATTAGGTAAATAAGCAACGGGGTCAACTCTATCAAAACTATGATGACTATCTTCATACAAAATTATTGAGCTGTTTCCTCCTGCTTCATTAATAGCAGGTGATAATTCTTCTATTAAAGATGATGGAGTATAGTCATCATCTTTACCAATAAGGCTGAGAATTGGTTGTTTGCTCCATCTCATTTCTTCAGGCCACATATATGCGCCTGGATAAAACGCTAAGAAGGCTTTAAATCTTTCTCCATTAGGCGCAAGCTTTTCTGCAATAGGCTCCCATGCAGAATATATTGCTGTTGATCCACCAAAACTCCACCCAGCAATAAAAATATTATTAGTCTCTATATCAGGATGATTTGATAATATTTTTAATGCCTCAAAACAATCTGTTTGCGCTGTTGCAACTGTTACCTGTACTTGATCCTCAACAATAGAAGTTACATTTCTTGATTCAAAGCTTTGAACTTTAAAAATTGCAAAACCATTCTCTAAAAAATTTACTGAATGGTCATGTGATGACATGGCCCAGCCCATGCTTCCATGCATGCATATAACCAATGGATAAGTTTTTTTCTTAGCCTCAGGAAAAACTAAAGTTCCAAAGACTTCTTGTTCTTTTTTAGAGGATCCATTAAAAATGTCATAAAATTCAAACGGACTAGAAGATTTATAAAAAATATTACCATCGTCACCAGATTTAAGCTTCATTTCATCACCCTATTAAATTATTTATCTGTCCATTGAGGATTTCGTTTATTTATAAAAGCATCTATACCTTCTTTTGCATCTTCTTTTAGCATGTTTTCAACCATAATTTTAGAGGTATATTTATAAGCTTCTGATAGCTCTAATTCAGATTGAATATAAAATGCTTGTTTGCCCATTTTTACAGTCATAGCTGATTTATTTGCAATCTTATTAGCAATACTCAGAGTCTTTTCCATCAAAAGATCCTTTGAAACGTGATTATTAATTAATCCAATTGCCTTAGCATTTTTTGAATCAATCATATCTCCTGTTAAAAGCATTTCCATTGCATGCTTTTTAGCAACATTTCTAGATAAAGCAACCATGGGTGTTGAGCAAAATAGTCCTATATTTACTCCAGGCGTGGCAAATTTACTATCATTTGTTGCTATAGCAAGATCGCAACTTGCAACTAACTGGCAACCTGCTGCAGTTGCAATACCATCGACCTCAGCAATAACTGGCTTTGGATTAGAAACAATCATTTGCATTAACTCAGAGCAAGAATCAAATAATTGTTTAAAATAATCTGTTCCAGAATCTTGAGATTTTCTTGCTTCAGTTATCTCCTTCAAATCATGTCCAGCACAAAAAATAGGACCATTGGCAGCTAAAATTATTACTTTAATAGATTGATCTGTTGCAGCATCAGAAAATGCTTTCTTTAATAAATCTATCATTAACTCTGATAAAGTATTTTGATTTTTAGGATTATTTAGGGTGAGGCGTAAAATTCCATTATCAATTTTATCTTTAAGTAATATTTTTTTAGTTTCCATATATCTAATATTTAAAGCTAATTATTGTTACTAGTCCAATTTAATTTTTTGAATTCTTTTTTTGGGCATCTATTCATAACAACCTTCATGCCTGCAGCTTCTGCAAGATTTGCCGCATCGTTATTAATTATCTCTAGCTGCATCCATAAGACTTTGGCCTTGATTTTGATTGCTTCTTCAGCAATCTCGAAAACTGCATCTGATGTACGAAATACATCAACCATATCAATTGGTTGCTGAATTGAACTTAAGTTAGGATAAAAATTTAATCCTAAAACTGAACTTCCTTCTTCATTAGGATTAACAGGAAATACTCTATATCCATGCTCTAACAATGATTCTATAACCTTATAACTATCGCGTGCCGGCTTAGAGCTAGCCCCTACAACTGCAATAGTTTGTGTTTCAGCTAGAATTTTTTCTATAAAACTATCTGAATAGCAAGAAGTATCAATATCCATACTTCTATGGTGACAGATTAATTTTGTGAATAATAGTCTTTATTCTTCATGACAAGAGCAGTCTATACTCTTACATGTTTGATAGTTCTTATAGTGAGAATAAATAACTAGAATTGAGCCTAATAAAGTAATAGATTTTTCACCAAACTCTCCATATAGAATACCGCTAAACATTACTGCAAAAACAAGCATAAAGAGCCCACCAAAACCAGATATTAGAAATTTAAGAGTGTTGTGATTTTTGTAACCAGAAATTAAGGCATAGCAACTAATTGGAACAGCAAATAATAAAATAGAATAATGAATAATTTCGTTATCTATTGAGATTGCAAAAAAGCCAGAAGTTAAAATAAAAAATGAAGGTACTAGTAAGCAATGAAGTGCACAAACAAAGGACAAAGTCATAGCCCATTTATCTGTTCTCAATTGTGTTTTTACTGACATATTATTTAATTGTGACATAAATATTTTTACCGATCTATAAAATAATAGGGAGTACTATTAGCACTCCCTATTGTTATTTACTTATTAAGGTTAAATCTAAAAACTTAGATTAAATTTAACACCAAAGTTTCTTCCAGGTAATGGAACTGGATCTTTAACAAAAGATGAATGATTTCTAGCTATTTCATCAAGTAAGTTATTTGCAAATAGCGTAACTTTCATCTCACTTCTATCATTCACACTAAATGTCTTTGTTACTCTAGTATCAAGCATTCTATAAGAATCAGTCGTTGTCTCACCTTCACCAACATCATTCTGCTTTTCAACACTTTTTAAATTAAGTTTAAAAACAGTATCATTTTGTTCATATGATAATGAATACACATTTCTTGCTGGATTAATTCTTGGAACATAATGACCATCAGAAAATCTAGCATTAACTTCATCTCTTCCAAATGAATATGTTAATTCACCAGATGCAAGACTCATAGTTCTTCCAAATTCAATTTCATAACCATCAAACTCAGCATTTTCTTGAACATAATTCGCATGAATTAAATTTCCATGTCCATGATCGTCATGATCATCTCCATGATCGTCATCTCCATGATCATCATCTCCATGATCATCATCTCCATGGTCGTCATCTCCATGATCATCATCTCCATGATCGTCATGACCATCAAGTTCATCCATTAATGTGATGTAATTATCAACTTCATTAATATAGAAACTTGCGTATGCATAAAAATCTCCATTCTCATAGTTAAAAGTAATATCAAAATTATTTGATGTTTCACTACTTAGATTAGGATCGCCAACTTCGAGTCTTCCAGTAGCCATATGAGGTCCATTCATAAAAAGCTCTATAACTGAAGGAAGTCTTTCTACACTGGCAAAACCAAGATTAATATCTAGATTATCGCTTAAGCTTCTACCAAGAGTTAATGCAAAGCTATTAGTAGTATCATCTATATTGTAATAATCAATATCACCATGATCTTCATCAGTTACGCTTCCAGATCTTTCAATTTGATCCATTCTCATACCAAAATCCATGTTATACATACCAAGATCTTTACTCATAAAATATCCAAGCGTAAATTCTTCACTAGTAGCAGGATTCATAAAAGCTTCCTCGCCTACAATTGAAGAATCTTCATCAAGAACATTAAATACTATTTTTTGAGTCATATTATCATTTGATAAATCAAATATTGCTCCATATTCTGTTGACGAGCTCATGAAATTTGTCGGTGCATGCTCTTCATGATCATCACCATGATCATCGCCATGATCATCATCTCCATGGTCATCATCTCCATGATCATCATGCTCTTCTTCAGCGTGAGCTTCAGTTAAAACATAATCTGAATCACGAAAAGTAAAATCAACTGAATTTACTAAATCACCACTCATATTTAACGAGCCTTTAACAGTAAAGCTTTCAGAGTCTGTCGTTGAGAAAATTCTTTCTTCTTCATGCTCTTCTTCGCCTTCATGCTCTTCATGCTCTTCACCGTGAAATGGAATACCATAAACGCTTTCAAGATTATCAACTGAAAATCCTAAATAGCCCCAGTCTCCAACTTTTGACACGCCAAATTTTGTTGCTTCAGTCATATAATCAGAGTTATTAATATAACCAAGGTTTTCTTCTTCATGCTCCTCTTCCTCTTCGCCTTCATGCTCTTCATGCATTATGGCGCCTTCAGGAATATCATAATTACCAAGTTCAGTATTTTGATATCCAAAAGTTACATTAAAGCCATTAAGGTTATCTTTATAATTAAAATTCTGAGAAGTGCCATCATTAACTGATTGGGTTTCATAACCAGCACTAAATTCAGACCCTGCAAAATCTACTTCTGCAATTGCATTGTCAACCACATTAATAATTCCACCTATGGTTCCATTAGCATATAGTAAAGAAGAAGGACCTTTTACAATCTCAACTTGCTGGACATCATTTAGATCAAGATCATTAAGGTGATCAACTCCAAGACCAGATACATCACGATTTACCATGCCGTTTTTAAGGATTTTAACCCTTGGACCTGACATACCTCGAATAATAGGTTGTCCTACAGCAGAACCATAATCTGCTATGGAAACTCCTAAATAACTGTCGACTGCTTCACCTAAACTTGTAGTCGCGCCATCAGTAATATCTTCACCTTCTATTACATATAAAGGATTATTGATTTCACTTGATTCTAGTAATGAAGAAGTTACTGCAACTTCATCAATCTCTTGAGCTAGAAGAAAATTTGTAAATACACTAGCTGTTAGTAATGTTAAAAATATATGTTTCATAAAAAAACTCCTAAAAAATTAAAAAATTAAAAAATTCTATTTTTAACTTATTGGTGGAGCTCTTGAATGAAAGGATTTTAGGATTTGTGAGATAAATTTGTGATTTATCTCAATTTTTAATAATTTTGAAAAGAGGGCTTGAGGAATACGAGTATTATATTGATCGGTATCAAGTTGCTCATTTTCACATAGTTGGCACTCTACTTCGGCTGAGGCATGATGATCATGAATTTCAATATCATGATGAAGCGGGTCTATTGCTACGGCAGTAACAAATAGTACCCCCCCTAAAATAACTAGATATTTAAAATTAAATCTATGCATTGCGCGCATATTATAGCAAAGTTATAAGTTTTTAAAGGCTTAGTAGATCTTTTGTATTTTTTCTAATGATATATTTCTTTCTAAAAGTTCAGTGTTTATAGATAATATTTCTTTTGCGGAAGGTTCAATATCTTTATTTGCTACAGGGATAGCTTTTCTGATCTTGTTATTACTATCTATTAAACACACCTCACCTTCAGCTAAAGGGCCTTTATTAAATCCAGATGTCTCCATTCCTTCTTGAACCCAATTTATTAATTGAGTATCTTCACTATTTACCTGTCTATTGATTCTCCAATTTAGATACCTTGCAGCCTGCATTTCTCTCCTGTCATCTTTTAACGCAAAAGGTATTTCTCTTATGATGGTTTTGGATGCGCTGATAGGAATAAATTGCATAAAATCCATTTGATCTGGATATACATCAAAAGCTAAGTTAGGCCAAAGTCTATAATAAGCCCAATACATTTGTTTATCTGCTGATAGGTTTTTAACTTTTGGTAAAAAGTTCTTATATAAAGTGTTGGAAAGAATATTTTTTCTAGTTTTATTAAGATCTCCCCACATCTTATGAATATAGCCGCCATTATTACTAACCTCGGTTCCATAACTATTTCCCACAAGACCTGATAAGCCAGGATGTGCAATAGGAATATGCATAGCATCAACGTAATTATCTGCAATTTGTTTCCAATTCACGTCTCTATGACGCATTGTTACCCTTCCAAGAGGTTGCAATGATTCAAAGTTATAAGGCTCTATTTCTTTAAGGTATGGTTTAAACTGATCAGCTACCGATGGAATATTGTTAGCTAATATTTTTGCAAATATAAACCCTTGAAATATTTCCATTTCCACCGGCCTAAGTCCATTATCTGCTTTATTAAAGTTTTTAAACTGCTCTTGGTGAGGAACATTTTTTAAATTACCAGATAAATCGTAGCTCCAAGCGTGGTATGGACAATTTATCCTCTTACCGCAATTACCATTTGTATCATCAAGTAATTTTGTTGCTCGATGAGAACACACATTATGAAAGACATTTATTTTATTATCTTCATTTCGAACTGCAATTAAACGCTCATTAAAAATATCAAAGGTGAAATAATCGCCTGGAGCATTAATATTAGAAACATGACATATTAATTGCCAATTATTTAAAAAAAGATTTTTTTTCTCAAGCTCAAAAAATGTTTCGTTTGTATAAGTCCAACTTGGAAGTGTCTCAAACTCCTTCACTGTTTTATAAGATCAGATATTTTATCTAATAAAGCATTTAATTCTGGCTTATTAGCTTTTATTTCATCAAGCGTTAAGCCTTCTAGCTCATGAGGAAATACAAGCCACTCATCAGTTTCATGCAAAAAATAGTCTGGTTTTCTATCAGTTTTATTTTTAAGTGGCTTAAAGTAAGGAGTAGCTACTCTAATTTCAGGAGTATTTTTTTTACAAGCCTTTTTAAGATCTGTAATAATCTGTTGAACTGAAATTCCCGTATCATGAACATCATCCACAATTAACAATGAATCTTCTGATTCTAATTTTCTAATAACATAATTAAGTCCATAGATTTGGACTTCTTTATTTCTTTGATCAATGCCAGAGTAATAAGAAGTTCTAATGGCAATATGATCTGAATGAACTCCCAAAACTTCAAGAAATTCTTGAACTGCTATCCCTATAGGAGCGCCGCCACGCCATACTCCAATTATATAATTTGGACGGTAGCCACTTTCATATACCTGCCAAGCTAGCTTAAAAGAATCTTCTAGCAGTTCTTTGGCTTGTATAAATTGTTTTTCCATGTGTTCTATGTGTAAACGAGATTACGTTGATAATAACATAATCTCGTTCTACTCGAATGTGATAAGTTGTCGCTCTTTTAAAAATTCCTACTAATTCTTACCATATATTGTTGAGGAGGTATTAGCTCTAATCCAGTTGCAGCGACTCCAAAAACGTCTGTCATACTTGAATTAACTCCATCTTCATCAGTAGCATTTAATATCTTAAAATCTACTCCCCAATCATCATTTAAAAAATCTAAGCTAGCAGTAAAATTTAATAAATCATATGAATCAATTGCATCAACTGCAGCATTATTTGAAACGCGTTGCTGAAACTCGCCTCTATGAACGTATTGCAATATAGCTGTAAAAAGCCTACCAGATGATAATTCTGTCTCATAAACCATGCTTAAATCAGCAGTAAAGTCAGGACTTTTTGCTAGCTCATTCCCTCTTACATTTTCTCTTAACCCATATCTTAGATCTTCTTCACCAAAGAAATATTGATATGCATCAACATTATCTAAAACGTCATAATCTGATGTTACTTCTGAATCAAGGAATGCCATATTTAAATCGACACTTAAGGAATCAGAAAGAAGTGCACTAAATTCAACCTCTAATCCAGACATCTCAGACTCAGGAATATTTGCAACACCACCTCGATATGGGTCAGGGTCAGTAGCCTGAAATTGTAAATTTTCGTATGTATAGGAGAAAAGAGCTATATTTGCTCTTGCTGCACCATCCATTAAATCAGTTTTAAAACCAAATTCCATTGACTTAAGTGTCTCACTTTCAAAGGTTGGAAATACCATTGGTGGAGCATTATCATCTGTAAATCCAAATGTAAGATTACTTCCACCAGGCTTAAAGCCTCTAGAAAAAGATAAATAAGTCATAGTATCGTCATCAAGATCAAATTCCATAACTGCTTTTCCTGTCCATTTATCAGAAGTTCCATCTGCTTGGAAAGTTTCAACATTGAAGAAGTTCGTTACATCAGTAGTAAACGTATCTTCAGAATATCTCAGGCCTGATACTAGGCGCAGATCATCTCTAAAACTATATGTTGTTTGACCATATATTGAGTAGGACTCTCGACTTGGAAATGCATCTGTTACAAAATCCCATTCAGCACCAAAGACATCAAATCTTCCTGGAATACCATAATCATGATCATAACAAGAAGCTGGATTTGCAAGAGGACTACTGCACTCATACATAATCTCACCATCTAAATTATTGTCTCTATAGCCTCTAATGTGATTTTCTATATCATGCTCCATATAAAAAGCACCAATTGTCCAGTCTAATTTTCCATTCATGGCGGGTTCATTTGAGACCAGATTTATTTCAAAAGTCTTAGTCTCAACTAATGATGTTTCAGGAGTAAATTCTGCTCTTTGATAAGTAGCGTCTGCTCCAAGTCCTGGAATAACTAGCACTGGATCACCATAATTATGTCTATCATTATCCCTAGTTACTGAAATATCATCCTCTTGAGCACTAGCCATGACCTTTAAATTTGCAAAGCCTAAATCTGATTCATAAATAGCTGCAACAACATAGGATGTTAGGTCATGAGCTGAAATAGTATCTTGTGATAAATTCCTCATGCCTGGTGTTGGATCATCTATACCTCTAATAGCAGCACCATTTCTATCAACTTCAAAATATTGTCCAAAAATTCTTAAGCTAGAAGCATCATCAAGATCTATAAGCCAGTCACTTCTTAAACTTGTATTATTTGCATCATCTAAATCTTGCCCGGTAAAAACATTATTTGAAAAACCCTCTCTTTCAGTAGATGAGAAAGAAAATCTTGTAGCAACTTTTTCGCTTACAGGAACATTGTTAGTAACTCTGTACTTAGTTAACCCATAGTTCCCAAGTGTTAAGTCTGCTTTTGCGCTATAACTATCGGTAGATGGTTTCTTGCTGATCACATTAATAGCACCACCAGTGGAGTTTTGCCCAAAAAGTGTGCCTTGAGGTCCTCTTAAAACTTCTATTCTTTCAACATCAATAAAATCAGTTTGCAATGCAAATGGTGATGCCACAAAAATACCATCCATATGGAAAGCAACAGATGGTGCAGCGATTGCATTCTGGTTGGTTTCATTACCAACACCACGAATTGAAATAACTGTTTTATATCCTTCATTTTTAGCAACTGTCACCCCTGGAACAATTGCACTTAAATCTACAAATGAATTAATATTTTTATCTTCAATATCAGAATCGCTCAAAGCAGTAATAGCTTGAGAGATATCTTGCAAGCTCTCGCTTCGCTTTTCAGCTGTAACAATTACCTCTTCAATTGTTAGAGCGCTATCCTGAGCTAATAGATTAAAACTAAGTAAAACTGTATATACAGCTATAAAAGTTTTATTCTTATAAAAAGATGTTATTTTCATTGTAATTCCCCATTCATTAAGTTTTAAAAATTTTAAAACGATTAAAAGTTACTATTATTAGTATTTATGCAATATATATGCCAAAAAAAGTAAAAAATTGTTTTGTTATCGATCTAGTTATAGTTTAAATTGTATTTAAAATATTTACATCAAAATTCATGAAAATAATGCTAGAAAAAATCTTTTATCTTGAATCTCATAATACATCTATTAAACAAGAATTCTTAGCTGGGTTTACTACCTTTATAACTATGGCTTATATAATTTTTGTTAACCCGCAAATGATGGCTGCAAGCGGGATGGATATAGGCGCTAGCTTTGTAGGAACATGTATAGCAGCAGCTGTAGCTTGCTTTGCTATGGGTATATATTCAAATTGGCCAGTAGGTTTAGCTCCAGGCATGGGCTTGAATGCATTTTTTACCTACACAGTAGTTGGAGAGATGGGCTACTCATGGGAGGTAGCTCTTGGTGCAGTATTTTTGGCAGGTATTTTATTTGTAATCATGAGTATTACTCCGCTAAGAAAGTGGATGCTAGATAGCATTCCTCTGAATTTAAGAATTGCTATGGGTTCTGGTGTAGGGCTATTTATTGGTTTTATAGGTCTTAAAAGTGGCGGTATTATTGTTTCTAATGATGCAACATTTTTAAGTTTAGGTAATTTTCTCCAAATCGAGACTTTGCTAGCAGCAATAGGATTTCTTCTAATTGCTATATTGGCCATACGCAAAGTATCCGGGGCTATTATTATCGGCGTCTTAACAGTAACTTTATTAGGTATTTTATTTAACCTTGTAGAATTTCAAGGATTCGTAGCATACCCTCCTGATGTTTCACCAATTTTTATGCAATTAGATATCCTTGGCGCGCTCGATCTGGCAATGATAAGCGTAGTCATGTCTTTCCTCTTTGTTAATCTGTTTGATACTGCTGGCACACTTATGGGTGTTGCTTCAAGAGCTAAGTTAATAGATGAGACTGGTGAAGTAATTAATTTAGAAAGAGCATTAAAAGCGGATAGTAGTTCAAGTGTAGTTGGTTCTTTTTTTGGATGCGCACCTGTAACAAGTTATGTTGAAAGTTCTGCAGGTGTTGAAGCTGGTGGCAGAACTGGACTAACGGCTGTTTTTGTTGGAGCTTTTTTCTTAATTGCAATCTTTTTCTCACCACTAGCAGCAATAATTCCAGCATATGCTACAGCTGGTGCGCTTATTTATGTAGCAATATTAATGTTAAGCAATATGGAGGGATTGGATTGGTCAGATTTTTCTGAACTCCTTCCAGCCCTTATTATAATAATAATGATCCCTTTAACATTTTCAATTGCTAATGGGATTGCTCTTGGTTTTATTGCTTATGTAGTTATGAAGATTTCTACAGGTGAGTTAAAAAATATTTCTTCAGGCGCTTGGTTTTTGACAATTATCTTTTTAGCAAAATTTATATTTTTACCATAATAGAGATTCAGCTTATTAGTCCTTATATGAAACTAATGTGTGAATTGCATAACCTTGGCTCTCTATCAAACTACTTCCACCTAGATCAGGCAAATCAATAACTCCCAAAACGCATATATTAGAATTTTTAACATTAAAATTTTCTGTAAATAATTCACAACATGCTATAGCGGTGCCACCGGTTGCGACCAAATCATCAACAATTACCACCCTTTCATTCTCACTAATCTTTGTATTCTTCTGAATTTCAATTGAAGTATTGCCATATTCAAGTTCAAAACTTTTTTTATAAGTCTCATTAGGTAACTTGCCAGGCTTTCTTGCAAGGACAAAGGGTAAAGAAAGATCGTTGGCAATTGAGCCAGCAAATATAAAGCCTCTACTTTCTATACTGGCTATCATAGTGGCTCCAAATGCTTTGGTGACTTTTGTAAGCTCTGCACAAGTTTTAACAAATGCTTCAGGGGTTTCAATTAGACTAGTTATGTCTCTAAATTGAATTCCGTCAATTGGAAAGTTTTCTACTGTTCTAATAAATTGCTTAAGATTTAATGGATCGCTCATACTTTATTATAAGAATATTTATTAATTAAGAAGCTAATTTTACCAGTTTCCAGAATCTTGGAATTATCCAAGTAACTATTATTGAAAATAATAAACCTAATATATAACTATATATAATTCCTAAAATGCCTGTAATCTCTATATTGCTTTCAAATTGAGTGATTAAGACCATTGCTAAGAAAACAATAACTATACTTATTAGTGCTATAAAAAACTTATAAATAGCATTAGAAATAATATTAATATCTGAGTGACCAATAAACCAGCCAGTCATAACTCCTAAAAACCATAGGCTCGGCTCATGACCTTCATGAGATGGATAAAAATAATAAATAATTAACTGAAATATTAAAATTACAAGTAACCATAGTTTTGCACTTAAACTCTCATATATATTATTTATAACCGCTAAATGCCAAATAAGTAAAATGAGAGCTCCGATACCTAAACCTGCAATAACATCACCTAAATCATGCACTCCAAGATACATTCGACTAAAAGCAATAAGCAAAATTAAAGTTACTGCTCCAATAGATACCCATTTATCTTTTAACTCATAAGCTAATAACCCCCACAAAGTTACAGCTATTTGAGAGTGTCCACTAGGCCAACCATATGATGTACCCACTTTTGGATCGAGCATTAATTCAATAGCAGGTCTTGGATCTTGATAAAAATCTTTTAAAAAAGCATTTATCAAGCCTGAAATAAATAACAGCATAGCCACTCGAGAAAACCTTGATGGAGACCAATAATAATATCCAAAAGAAATAAATAAAATTAAAAAAGTTGGATAGCCTGCTAAGGAAATATTTTCAAATAAAATTGATAGGCCGGGAGTGCGGATACTTTCAACCCATGATAAGTCATTCCATTGAGACAAAATATTACTCCTGATTAATTGATTTAATCTGAATCTTATGAAACTTCATATTCAGATTTACCAATAACAGAATCTATGACCGTTGTTATCCACATCATATGAATACACTCAACAATGTTATATGCATTACTATCGACCCAGAAATTAACATCGCCTAATGCCTTTAGACTGTTCTCAGGGCTTCTGCCAGAAAAAGTTACAATCTTTAATCCAGTCTCCTTAGCTCTTTGTGCCGCCTCAATTACGCTTGGAGACTCTCCACTAACACTAATTAATACAAGCACATCGCCATCATTTGCATAAAAATCTAAAGCAGTTGCTATCCATTTATCATAACCGTAATCATTAGAGAAGCATGTGATTATATTAGCTTCATTAAATGTAATAGATCTTACTCCAGCCTGTTTTGTAAAATCTACAGCAGCATGTGATGAAATAGATGCACTCGCACCATTTCCAGCAAAAATAAGTTTGTTTTTGTTGTTTTTAACCCCTATTGCAAGCTCTTTAAAAGCGTCAAAAGTTTTATCGAGCACGTCAGAATATATTAATCTAAAATATTCATCGTAATAATTTTTATAAAAATTTTTATTCATTCAGTAAATTATGCCATTCTTTAAAGCTACCCAATATCTCACTCATTTCCAAATATAGTATTATGAGTATTATGGACTCTAACAAAAGTAGTACATTTAGAAAGTGTTTTTAATTTATTAGCTCCAACATATGTACATGCTGATCGAATACCACTTAAAATATCTTTAATAGTTTCATCTGCTTTTCCGCGATACTTTACCTCTACCGTTTTGCCTTCTGTGCCTCTATAGTTATTATGATTTCCGTGCTTACTCATAGCGGATTCTGAAGCCATTCCATAAAACTTCATAACTCCATCTTCTAATTGACCTTCACATTCATCATGACCAGCTAACATTCCCCCAATCATTACAAAATCTGCCCCGCCTGCAAATGCTTTTACAATATCTCCAGAACTTGTGCAGCCGCCATCTGCAATTATATGTGCATCTAAACCATGTGCTGCATCAGCACATTCGATAACTGCGCTCAGTTGAGGATAGCCAATTCCTGTTTTAATTCTTGTTGTGCAAACTGAACCAGGACCAATACCAACTTTTACTATGTCAGCACCTGCAAGAATTAGCTCTTGCGTCATATCAGCAGTTACTACATTGCCAGCTACAATTACTGCATTAGGGCATTTATCTCTAAGTTTCTTAACCGCGTCGACAAATTTAATTGTATAACCATTTGCAACATCAAGTCCTATAAAGCCTGATGGCATTTTTGATAATTTTGCAATATCATCTATGCCTCCAAGCCAGCAAATATTTGCTTGTCCTTTTTTAAACTTTTCTGAATTTTCTTTAAGATAATGCCTTGCAGGACAAGTAATAAGATTACTTTTAGACAATACCTTATGCATTGCAGGAGTTCCAACCGTATCCATATTAGCTGACATTATAGGCACGCCAGTCCACTTCTTTTTGCTCCACAGGAATCTATGAGTTCGTTCAAGATTAACTTCACCTCTTGAACTCATTGTTGACCTTTTAGGCCTAATTAAAACATCAGAATAATCTAATTTAATATCTTCATTTACTAACAAAACAAAATCTCCTTTCGCCTAATACTTTATATCATTAGATCTATTATTAAAATATTTTATGATTTTTTTTATCGATTGAGAATCCAATCCAATTTAAATCGAGATCTAGGATTATCTTTTATGTAAAAGAATCCCTCTTCAGTAAGATGAACTTCTTTATAACAGTTGAAATACCTACCAATGAATTCTCTTTCAGCAGGTTCTGCTATCATGAAAAAATAAGTTTCATATTCAGGAAAATTTTCTGTATTAAATGAATAGCCTTTACCAGTGCAGTTATTAACTTCATCACCGAAAATTCTGCCAAAAGCATATATATTATTTTCTCCGTCAACTAAATCAAAAACTTGAACCTCTTGATCTCGCATATGCTTTTCTTCGTCGTTTACTCTTACAAATTGCCACAATCCGTCTTGTTTATTAGAAAAAACAAAAACTTTTCCCTTTTTTAATTCAAGATCATTAAGTTGATCTAAAATTTCTTGTGCATTGCCATCTTTTTCAATATCGCTTTCGATCATTAATCCATATTCTAATGTTGAGCACGAAAACAAAAACATTGAAATAAATATTGAATATGCATATTGCATAATAATTAAAATACAAACTCTCTAAAAAAATCTTCTGTTAGGTCTTGAAAAAATTCACTACTACCAGATCTAGGATTTTCTATTTGTTTAACAAAAAAATCTTCATTCACCTGAAAATCTTTAAAACACCTAACTTTTAATATTTTATTTTTATCAAATACTTGCTGTATTACAAAATAATAAGTTTCTACTTCAGGGAAAGTCTTTGTATCAAAAGTGTAAGGCTGATCGTCGCAATTCTGTTGCTCATTCCCAGCAATACTCTTAAATGAAAAGACGCTATTTTGTCCTTCTTTTAAGTCAAAAATTTGAGTTTGTGTATGTTTTATTTTTCGCACTTCATCATTCACACGAATATTCATAGCAAGAGGATCAACTTGATTAGAAAAAACAAAAATTTTTCCTTTTTTTAACTCAGGGTCGAAAAGTTCTGGAATGATTTCTCTTTGATCAATACTAGTTGTTGCGCAAGAAGATAAAAATATTACTACTAACAGAGAATAAGACAATTTCATAAAAATTCCTAATGTTTGGTATATTTTAAATCTTAGAGTAAAGTCTAAGTCAAGAAAAAAAACATATTTAAATCCATAATAATCTCTTGAAGTCTAAAAAAGATTTAGCAAAGTTTCCATTTCAAAGGAAGTCTTTAAAATTGGGTAACTAAATCTAAACTTATGACTTTCAATAGTTGCAAGAATTTGTGAAAGTTTTAAAAAAAATAGTTTTTTTATTAAGTTTGACAAATTTTTTTAAACGAAAACCCTATAATAATAAGGGTTTCAGGGACTTTTTTCACTCCCACTCAATAGTTGCTGGTGGTTTACTAGAAATATCATAAACAACTCTGCTAACTGCTTCTATTTCATTAACAATTCTGTTCGAGACATGTTCAAGGAAATCATATGGCAAATGAGCCCATCTAGCTGTCATAAAATCAATAGTCTCTACAGCTCTTAGCGCTATTACTTCTGCATAACGCCTTTCATCTCCAACGACTCCAACTGATTTAACAGGTAAGTAAACAGCAAATGCCTGACTAACTTTATCGTAGAGATCTGCTTTTTTTAATTCTTCTATAAAGATATAGTCTGCTTCTTTTAATACATTAGTTTTATCCTTAGTTACTTCACCAAGAATTCTGACCCCTAAACCAGGACCTGGAAAAGGATGTCTGTATAACATTTCTGGAGCTAGGCCAAGCTCAACGCCCATTTTTCTAACTTCATCTTTAAATAAATCTCTTAAAGGCTCAACTAAATCCATCTGCATTTCTTCAGGAAGTCCGCCAACATTATGATGTGATTTTATTACCCTTGCTTCTTTAGATTCTGAGCCTGATGATTCAATGACATCTGGATAGATCGTTCCTTGGGCCAAAAAATCAACATCTTTTATTTTTAATGCTTCTGCATCAAAAATATCTATAAAAGTCCTGCCAATTATCTTACGCTTTTGTTCAGGATCCTCCACTCCTTTTAAATGCCTTAAAAAGACTTCCTCACTATCAGATTTAATGACATTAAGATTCATATTTTCTTTAAAAGTTTGCATAACCTCGTCAGCCTCACCTTTTCTTAATAATCCATTATCAACGAATACACATACAAGCTTTTTTCCAATAGCTTGGTGAAGTAAGGCAGCTGTAACCGAAGAATCAACTCCTCCTGATAAGCCTAGCAAAACTTTATTATCTCCTACTTTATTTTTAATTTCTGTAATTCTTTGCTCAATAAGATCATCCATTTTCCAATCATTACTAGCTTCACATACCTTAAAAATAAAATTATCTAAAATAACTTTGCCATATTCTGTATGCGTTACTTCTGGATGAAACTGTAAGGCAAAAATTGGTTTAGTTTGATGTTGCATTGCTGCAATAGGCGCTGATTCAGTTGATGCTATTAAACTAAAATTATCAGGCAAGTCTTGAACCTGATCACCATGGCTCATCCAAACATTTAATGTTTGTTCTAAATCTTTAAATAAGGTTGAATCTGCTTTTAATAGCACTTCTGCATGTCCAAATTCTTTATTATCAGATGATATTACCTGTCCTCCCATCTGTTCAGCTAAAGTTTGCATGCCATAACAAATTCCTAACAAAGGAATATTGAGATCAAATGCTACTTGAGGAATTCTTGGTGTGTGACTTTGGGTAACAGATTCCGGTCCTCCAGATAGAATAATACCTTTAGGCTTAATCTCTCTTATTTTTTCTTCATCTATATCCCAAGGCAAAATTTCAGAATAGACATTGCTTTCTCTTACTCTTCTTGCAATTAGTTGGGTATATTGAGAACCAAAATCTAAAACTAAAATAGTATCTATATTTTTATTATCTAAGGATATGTTGGTTTTATCATTCATGCTTATGCATTTATATCTATTTAACTTCTCTGATAATTAGGCGCTTCTTTGGTAATCATTACATCATGAACATGGCTTTCTGTCATTCCTGCATTTGTAATTTCAACAAATTGGCTTTGGTCTTGCATTAATTTAATAGTCTTACAGCCAACATAGCCCATACTTTGACGAATACCGCCTACTAATTGGTTGATGACATTGCCAACCCAACCCTTATAAGGAACTCGGCCTTCAACTCCTTCTGGAACTAGTTTCTCACTATCGACATCTTCTTGAAAATATCTATTTGCATCTTGTCTTTCTGCCATAGCTCCTAGGGAGCCCATCCCTCTATATATCTTAAAACTTCTCCCTTGAAATAACTCAACTTCACCAGGAGCCTCTTCGGTCCCAGCAAAAATACTGCCTAACATAACAGAGTCAGCACCAGCAGCAATTGCTTTTGATATATCACCAGAGAAACGTATACCACCATCAGCAACGATAAAAATATCATGACCTTTAAGAGCTTTTTTAATATCCATAATTGCTGTCATTTGTGGCACACCAATACCTGCAATAATTCTTGTGGTACAAATAGATCCAGGCCCCATTCCTACTTTTACAGCATCAGCGCCAGCATCTTTTAAGGCAAGCGCTCCCTCTGCAGTAGCAACATTTCCAGCAATAACATCAATGTCTTTAAACTCTTTTTTAATCATTTTTACTGTATTTAAGACATTTTTAGTATGGCCATGAGCGCTATCAACTACAAATAGGTCAATTCCAGCTTTAACTAACTCTGAAGCTCTTTCAAAAGTATCTGTTCCTGTGCCTATAGCAGCGCCTACCATTAGTTGACCCTCTTGGTCTTTAGTAGCATCAGGATGTTCTGCTGATTTTTCTATATCTTTCATAGTAACTAAACCAGCAAGCTTATTAGGTGAATCCACAACAAGAATCTTTTCAATCCTATTCTCATACATAAGTTTTTTAACTTTATCTTGAGGTGTGCCCTCAGGAACTGTGATTAATCTTTCTTTTGGAGTCATAATTGAAGAGACTTGTGCCTTCATATCATCTGCATATTTAAAGTCTCTTCCTGTAACGATACCTTTTAACTCATCACCATCAACAACAGGCATGCCAGAAATATTAAGTTCTTGAGTTAATTGTTTTAAATCTGCAATAGTTTGGGTTGATTGAATGGTAACAGGATCTCTTACCACTCCACTTTCATATTTTTTTACTGCTCTAACTTGAGAAGCCTGCTCTTCAATTGAAGAGTTTTTGTGAATAATACCAATTCCTCCAGCCTCAGCAAGAGCTATAGCCATCCCAGATTCCGTAACGGTATCCATAGCAGCTGACACTAAAGGCATCTTAAGTGATATATTTTTCGTTAATTTAGTTTCGAGTGAAGCTTCACTTGGTAAGAAATCGCTAAAATTAGGCACCAATAGAACATCATCGAATGTGAGTGCTTTTTGTTTTACTTTGTCCATGAGAGATTATAACTTATGTTTACAAAGAAAAAAAAGCCGGCAAGAAAAATTTTATTTGCTAGTTTTGGTAAAGATTGTCTGTCTTTGAAGCGCAAATAAAATCATTTTTATGAAGACCTTTGATCTTATGTGACCACCAAATAACAGTTACCTTTCCCCATTCAAGTACTAATTCTGGATGATGATCTTCTTGATCTGCCATAGTTGCGACAGCATTTAAAAAATTTACTCCACTTTGATAATCTGGAAAGCTAAATATTTTTTTTATTTGCTTTACTGGTTCTTGTATAAGATCCCAATCATTAATTTCACTAATAAGATTGGTTATTTCTGTATCAGTTAATCTTGGTGCATCAATTTTGCATGCTTCACAAGATTGAGCTTGTAATTCAACCACTAATTCCACCTTTAGATAATTTTGCCGGGTCGAGAAGTTTTTTTAATCTTGCGACAGATATATCTGTTTCTTCTGCTGCAACATCAATAATAGGCCTATTTTCTTTATAAGCTTTTTTAGCAATTGCTGCAGCTTTCTCATATCCGATAATAGGATTTAAAGCTGTAACTAAAATGGGATTTTTTGCTAAAGATGCTTCAAGATTTTTATTATTTACCTTAAAAGTCTTAATAGCTTTTTTAGATAATACATTCATTGCGCCTGCTAATAAATTAATGCTTTTTAAAAGGTTGTAAGCGATTACAGGCAACATTACATTTAATTGAAAACTACCCGCTTGTGCAGCAACTGTAATGGAAGCATCATTACCAATAACATCTGCTGAAGCCATTGCAACAGCTTCAGGTATAACAGGATTAACCTTTCCAGGCATGATGCTGCTTCCTGGTTGTAATGCTTTTAATTGAATTTCGGATAGGCCTGCTAATGGGCCACTATTCATCCATCTTAAATCATTAGAAATTTTCATAAGCATAACTGCTAAATTTTTTAACTCTCCAGAAAGCTGAACAGAGGCGTCTTGGGCACTTAGCTCATGATAAAAATTCTTACTTACAGTACATTTAGATCCTGATAACTTGCTCATCTCTTGAGTGAAATACTTAGCAAACTGTTTATGAGCATTGATACCACTTCCAACAGCTGTTCCACCTTGTGGCAGTTCCAAAAACTTCTTTTCTAAAACTTGTAGCATTTCTTTTGAGGAGTTTAGTTGGCTCGACCAAGCTTTTAATTCCTCTGAAAAATCTATTGGCATTGCATCCATTAAATGCGTTCTACCAGTTTTAATAGTCCCTTTTAAAGTTTTTGCTTTTTCATCAATTGTTTTAATTAAAAGCTCTAAAGCTGGCATTAATTTTTTTGATAAATCCATATGCGCGCTTATCTTTATGGCGGTAGGAATAACATCATTACTGCTTTGACTCATATTCACATCATCATTAGGACTAATTTCAATTTTTACTAACTTGGATGCTATATTGGCTATAACCTCATTAGCATTCATATTAGAACTAGTGCCTGAGCCAGTCTGAAAAACATCAATCGGGAACTCATGATGATGCTTTTCTTGCCAAACTTCTTTAGCAGCCCTTGAAATGGCTTTAGATTTTTTTGCAGAGATTAATTTTAATCTTAGATTAGCTTTAGCTGCTGCATCTTTGATTAGGCCTAGAGATGAAACAAAAGATTTTGTAAAAGGAAAATCCATCTTAATTCCGCTAATGGGAAAATTATTTACCGCTCTTTGCGTTTGGGCTCCCCATAAAGCTTTTTGAGGAACTTTTACTTCTCCTAGACTATCTTTCTCAATTCTATATTTCATAATAATCTCTTTATTTGGTATCCTATTTTAACATTCAATACGAATAAGAGGATAAATATCATGACAAATGTTACACCTATAAAAATTGATACTACTGATGGCAGGCTTCCTGTTAAAGGCAAAGGTTTAGAAATGACAGAATTTGCTAATGTTGCTGAACTCAGAAGAAATCAGTTAGAAAAATTAGCTGCTGGATTCAGAATGTTTGCTTATTTTGGCTTTAATGAAGGAGTTGCTGGACATATTACTTTAAGAGATCCTGAATTCCATGACCATTTTTGGGTAAATCCTCTTGGAGTTCACTTCTCTCAAATTTCTGTCTCTGATCTTATATTAGTCAATCATGATGGTAAGGTTGTTCAAGGTGATAAGGATGTCAATGTTGCAGCTTTTGCTATACATTCAAGATTGCATGCTGCAAGACCAGATGTAAATGCAGCTGCTCATTCGCATTCAATCTATGGCAGAACATTTTCTACATTAGGTAAGCTGCTTGATCCTATTTCTCAAGACGCCTGCGCTTTTTATGAAAACCAAGGAATGTATGAAGATTTTTCTGGAGTAGTTGAAGAAGTTGATGAAGGTGATGAAATTGCTAAAGCTCTTGGAGACAAAAAAGTTATTATTTTACAAAATCATGGAATCCTAACAACTGGTCCATCGGTTGATATAGCTCTTTGGTTTTACATGTCGATGGAAAGATGTTGCCAAGCTCAACTAATGGCAGAAGCTGCAGGCAATCCAGTTATTATTCCACATGATACTGCTATAAAAACAAGAGAATTTATTGCAAATGATGTTGCTGCATGGGCAAGTTATCAACCAGCATTTGATATGATCA
Source organism: uncultured SAR86 cluster bacterium (assembly GCA_902557645.1). Classification (GTDB taxonomy): domain Bacteria; phylum Pseudomonadota; class Gammaproteobacteria; order Magnimaribacterales; family D2472; genus MED-G78. The sequence continues at coordinate 171,314 of CACEAP010000001.1, read as the reverse complement.
TCAAAAAAGAGCCTGATCTTCTTGATTAACTAGCTGGTATAATTACAGCTTTAGTTTCAAGGCATTCATCAATACCATGGACGCCATGCTCTCTACCGTTGCCTGAAGCTTTATAACCACCAAAAGGAGCTGCACTTCCTCGCGCACCACCATTGATAGTTATTTGGCCAGCTCTAATTTTTTTAGCCACCTCTTGAGCATGACCTAATTCGCCCTGAATATATCCTGCTAGACCGTATTCAGTATCATTAGCAATTTGAATTGCTTCATCCTCACTTTCGTACTTAAGAATACATAAGACAGGACCAAAAATTTCTTCTTTAGCTATTGTCATATCATTTGTAACGTTGGCAAATACAGTTGGTTTAACGTAATAACCTTTTTCACAACCTTCTGGTTTTTCTGGCCCCCCAGCAACTAAAGTAGCGCCTTCTTCAATTCCAATCTCTATTAGTCTTACAACTTTTTCGTATTGAGCTTTATTTGCTATTGGGCCTATTCTAAATTCGCCTTTAGGATCTCCAACAGTTGTAGCATTGGCAGTAGCTGCTGCTATCTCTACAGCTTTGTCATAATTAGCTGCGGAAACGAGCATTTTAGTAGGTGCATTACATGATTGACCTGAATTTAAAAAACAATGTCCAGCCCCACCTTTCACTGATTTTTCTAAATCAGCAACATCATCGAGAATAATATTTGAAGACTTGCCGCCAAGTTCTTGCTGAACTCTCTTTACAGTTACAGCTGATGCTTGAGCAACAGCTATTCCAGCTCTTGTAGAGCCAGTAAATGACATCATATCAACCTTTGGATGCTCTGATAGTGCTGCTCCAACAGTTGGGCCATAACCATTTACAACATTAAATACTCCAGCAGGAACTTTAGCAGCATCAAAAACTTCAGCTAATAACATAGCACAATAAGGTGATATTTCACTTGGCTTTAAGACCATAGTACAACCTGAAGCTAAAGCAGCAGAAACTTTGGTTGTTATCTGATTCATTGGCCAATTCCATGGTGTAATCATTCCTACTACCCCAATTGGCTCTTTTCTTAAAATATAAGAACCTTCAGGTTTCTCAAATTCATACTCTTCCAATGCTTCAAGAGTTTCCTTTAAATTTTTAAGTCCTGTAGCTGCTTGGGCGGCTCCAGATAACCACATTGGAGCTCCCATTTCTTCACTAATGGTATCGATAAAATCTTGCATTCTATTCTCATATTCAGCTATTACTCTTTTTAACAGTTCTATCCGTTCAGCTTTAGAGCTATCAGCAAATGATTCAAATGCTTTTGCCGCTGCATTTACAGCTATATCTATATCTTCTTTGGTACCAGCAGTCACATGTCCGATAACCTCTTCATTAGCAGGGTTAATAACCTCAATTTTTTCACTAGATGCTGATTGCACCCATGCGCCATTTATATAAAAATCTAATTTATCTTTCATTCTTAAAACTCCTAATGATTTAATTATGCGGTTGTAAATTATAATTCATAAACTATTCAGCAATAAAGCAAATAATTAGAATAAACCTTCGATATTCTTATCTTTATCAACTCCAATATTTTCTGAAGCAGGCTTCCTTGGTAATCCAGGCATTGTCATGATGGCTCCGCAGACAACTACTATAAATTCAGCTCCAGAACATAAACGAATTTCTCGAATAGGAACTTCATGTCCGCTTGGTGCACCCATTAAAGAAGGGTCGGTTGAAAAACTATATTGGGTTTTAGCCATACATATTGGATAGTTGCTGTAACCATTTTTATCAAATTGAGCAAATTGGTCTCTAACTTTTTTATCAGCAATAATGTTATCAGCGCCATAAATATTTTGCGCTATATACTTTGTCTTATCCCATAGATTCATCTCATCTGAATATAGAGGTTTAAAGTTTGATTCTTGAGAATCCACCATCTCGACTACATATTCTGCTAGGCTTGCTGCTCCTTTACCTCCATCAGACCAATGTGATGAGATTCTACATTCAACATTTAAGTCCTTACAAAAATCTATAATAGCCTGATGTTCTGCTTGGGTATCTGTAGCATATGCATTAATTGCTACAACTACAGGAACTCCAAATTGACCTATATTGTTTATATGTCTCTCAAGATTTTTACAGCCAGCTGTTATAGCTGCATCATTTTCAGCTTTTAAATCTTCTTTTAACACACCGCCATGCATTTTTAATGCTTTGGTTGTTGCAACTAGCACTACGCCGTCTGGAGAAAGCCCAGCTTTTCGACATTTAATATCAAAGAACTTTTCTGCACCTAAATCAGCTCCAAAACCTGCTTCAGTTACTACATAATCAGCCAATTTTAGTGCAGTTTTGGTTGCAATAACTGAGTTGCAACCATGCGCAATATTTGCAAAAGGACCACCATGCATTAATGCTGGATTGTTTTCTAAAGTTTGAACAAGGTTAGGTTGAAAAGAGTCTCGAAGCAGAGCTGTAACTGCTCCATGCACATTAAGCTGTTTGACAGTTACCGGCTCTAAGTCTCTAGAATATCCAATAGTAATATTACTAACTCTTTCCTCAAGATCTTGCAGGCTTGAAGCTAAGCAAAATACAGCCATTATTTCTGAAGCCACAGTAATATCAAATCCACTTTGTCTTGGGATGCCATTACCTGTTCCACCAAGTCCACACGTAATATCTCTTAATGATCTATCATTCATATCAACCACTCGTTTCCAAGTAATTCTTCTTGGGTCTATATTCAAAGAGTTTTCCCAATGAATGTGATTATCAATAACCGCGGAAATAAGATTATGCGCTGCTCCTATAGCATGAAAGTCACCTGTGAAATGAAGATTTATATCTGTCATAGGAATAACCTGAGCATAGCCTCCTCCGGCTGCTCCACCCTTCATACCAAAACAAGGACCTAAGCTGGGCTCCCTAAGACAAATCATTGCATTTTTTTTAATATAACAAAGGCCATCGACCAAACCAACACTCGTCGTAGTCTTTCCTTCTCCTGCTGGAGTTGGTGATATAGCAGTTACTAAAATTAACTTCCCATTATCTTTATCTTTGCAGCTATCAATGAAATCGTAAGTTATTTTTGCCTTATCATTACCAAATGGAATTAAGCTTTCTTCTGGAATGCCTAAAGAGTTACCAATTTCTTTGATATCTTTTTTTAAAGCTGCGCTAGCTATCTCTAAGTCACTAAGAAAATCTGCCATATTCTTCTCCCTCGTTAAATATGATTAGAAAAGTATACAGAAGAAAAAATATCTAGACTATCAAAAAAATTATGAATTTTTAGCTTGGTTGAAAACCTCAATTGCTCTGATTCTAGATTCTTTTAAATCAAGTATTTGATTTGGATAATTGCAATATTTTCTGTGCTCATTTGGAGGGTCGTGAATGACAGATTTATCTAAATCTTTTAATTCTGGGACGTATTTTTTAATAAACAATCCCTCCTTATCAAAATTTTTAGATTGAGTAATTGGATTGAAAATTCTAAAGTAAGGTGCAGCGTCAGTTCCAGTTGAACTGCTCCACTGCCAACCGCCATTATTAGAAGCAAAATCACCATCAATGAGCTTCTGCATAAAATATGCCTCGCCAACTCGCCAATCATGTAACATATTTTTGGTAAAAAACATTGCTACAACCATTCTTAGTCTATTATGCATCCAGCCTTCATGAAGAAGTTGTCTCATGGCTGCATCTATAAGTGGAAAGCCAGTTTGGCCTGATTTCCATGCCTCTAACTGGGATTCATCTAATATCCATTGAATATTTCTTGTATAGTCCTGAAATGGCTGGCCTTTACTTACCTTTGGAAAAGAATACGCTATATTTCTGTAAAATTCTCTCCAAACAATTTCATCAATCCATTTAGTAATACCAATTTTTCCAGCACTTAATTCATAATTATTTTTCTTTAATCCTTCTAAGATACATCTTTTTGAAGAAATAATTCCACAAGCAAGATATGGAGATATTCTGCTAGTGCCATCAATAATCGGATCATTTCTATTCTTTGAATAAGCTTCGGCATCATTTTCTAGAAAATATTTTACCCTTTTTAAGGCATTATCTTCACCAATTGGCCAAAGGCTCATATCAACTTTATGAGTAGCTGTAAAAGCAAAATCAAAACTTTCTAAATTTGATTTAAGAGATAATTGTTCTTTTTTTGTATATGAGAAATCAATATCCAGATAGCTCATATCAAAATTTTCTATCCAACGCCTTTTAAAGGGTGTAAAAACAGAAAAGGGTTTATCTTGACCTGTCTTTAAAAAGCCCGGCTCATATATTATTTGATCATTAGACACTTCAGCCTCAATGCCAATATTGCCTAAAGCAGAGGTTACTTTTGCATCACGATTTATTTCATCTTGTGCAAACTCTTTATTAAAATAAATCTTATTGTTTCCATGTTCATGGATAAAATTTTCTATTTTTATATCAGCATCTAGGAATCCCTTGCTTTTAATTATTTGCAGAGGCACATTAAATTTTTCTAATTCTAAGCTAAGTGAATGTAAGTTTTGAATTATAAAATCTTGCTTTATATTAGCCTCATTATGTTCAAGCATTTGCTCTTCAGACCAAAGATAAATTGCGATTACAGAAGCACACTCTTCAAATGCTTTTCTTAAAGATGGATTATCATCGATTCTTAAGTCATTTCTAAACCACACCAAACCCTTCATGGCTGTATCCTTGCTAATATATTGCGTCTAAGCTTTTCTCTCATTAGATTTATGTTTTCTATATTATCTCCATCTATTCTTTCCTCTAACTCTTCTGAAATACTTTGACTATTTATGAGGTTGAGATGTTTGTACTTATTCATATGATTCATATATCTAATTGGAGCCTTAATTAACTTTGGATACAAAGTGGTAACATTCTTACCACTACTTATAGCCTCAGAAATCATCATTGCGCTATCTTCTGTAACAAATATCTGAACAGAATTTCCAAATAATTCTGCTAAATTAGCATTCGTGCCGCCACCATGAAACCAAATTGAATCTTCTGTAGAGTATTTAGCTAATTTTTCTTGTAGCATTGATTCAATTAATGGATCAGTTCTTCTTGAGGTTACTATTGTAAACTTTGAATTAGTTTCTTCAGAAAAAGTAATTATATTGGCAATAAGCTGCTCCCATTCACTATTATCATAAGAGTAGCCAATACCTTTGCCACCAACCAATAAAAGACACGAATTTTTATTAGCCTTATGATTTGAGGCTTCTTGACATATTTTAGGTGAATATAGGTTTGGGGTTATATCCAAAACAATATTATTTGGAGTCTCATAATATCTATCAATAGTAAGATGTGCATTAAAATTATCAGAATGAATTCCTCTTGGAGAGCCCAATTGGATATTGGGAATATCTGCAATAAAGGACAAAGCTGCAGATAAGGCTGCTGTATTGCCTCCCGCGGCAATTATTAGATCTATTTTTTGTAAATCTATTGGCTGAAAAAGACTAATAATTATTTTTGCTTTTAAAGTTGAAAGATTTTTAGTGAGATACCTAGCAATTAATTTAATCGGTGATCTTAGTAGCCTTATTTTTGGATTAATAATCGCCAATGATTCATTGATTTCCATGGTTTCTGCAAGCAAAGCTGCAACACCCTTGGATTGGTTAAAATGCCCGGGTATGCGATCGCTGAGAATTAATACTTGCATCAGATTACTTCTTTTTAGCAAAGATAAATTTATATTCTTTCATTAATTCATCATCCTGCATTTGTTGTTCGACCTTTTGTATATCTTCAGGATGATCAACTCCGATGATGGCTTTATCTGTAATCAAAGAGCTTATAGCAATATCATTTTCTAAAAAACGCATCATATCTATAGATTCAGTAATCTCTAAAGGGGCAGCATCTAATTCACAATATCTTTGTAAGATTTGCGAAGTAAAACCTATCATACCTAATTGCCTAAAGCCGGCATTAGTATTATATGGAATTAGAGCTCGGCTAAAATAAAGAATATTCCCATTTAAATCGAGTATAGCTTTAACAACACTTGGATCCTTTAATTCATTACCTTCTATTGGGTGAATTAGATTAACTACACAGTTATCACTAGTTTTTATAGCTAAAGCTAAAGCATCTATATCATCTGGATCTATTTGCGGTTCGTCACCTTGAAGTAAAAGTACATAATCATAATGATCGTCCTTATCTGCGTAAATCTTTAGCACCTCTTCAGCTCGTTCAGTTGCGCGCTCATGCGAATCAGAAGTTAGAACTGTTTCGATATTATGATCTTGCGCGAAATTTATTATTTCTGCATCTGGAGTAGCAAGAACTACTTTGCTAACCTCTTTAGCCTGGAGTGCTCGAAAATAACAATGGGCCAGCATTGGAATACCATGAATCGTTTCTAAAGGTTTGCCGGGGAATCTTGAAGAGCTCATTCTTGCAGGAACTACTGCAAGTATTTTAGTCATTAGTAAATGGTTGTCTCGCCATCACATCAAGCATTCTAAAATCTACACTAAATGCTATAAAATTATAGCCTTGAGACTGACGCAAGTTAAGCTGCTCAAGGTCTGGTTCAACTATATGGTAGCCTCTTTTAATGTTATATTTTTTGGCAACTTCCAAGATAGAATTCTCAGCTTCAATAAAATCTGGATTAGTAAAATCTCCTGGTATACCCATTGATGCAGATAAATCATAAGGTCCAATCATATAGCCATTGATATCTTGAGAGAACATAGCATCAAGATGCTCTAATGCTTCTTTGGATTCAAGCTGAATATATAAGTCGATCTCTTTTGATGTGTTTTGAATATAGTTTTCTTTAGCAACAGATTCACCATAACCTTGAGCTCTTGCAAGCCCCATACCTCTTGTGCCTTTTGGTGGATAATGGATAGCACTTATTGCATTTGCTACATCACTTGGTGAGCAAACCATTGGAACAATAATTCCTTTAGCTCCTGCATCAAGCACTCTTTTAATTTGAACTGCATCATTGCTTGATACTCTGACAAAAGGTTTAGCACCTGCTAAATCTATTACCCTTATTAGTTTTTCAGCTTCTGCAATTGTAATAGCGCTATGCTCAAGATCTACTGTGACCCATTTATATCCAGCATTTACTAAAAGTTCAGCTATAGCTTCATTATATAAACTAAGCCAAGTTCCCAAAGATGTATTAGATTCTTTCATAGTATAAGTTTATAGAGGTATAGAGTTTTCATCCAGTCCATCAATTGCAGCAAGCCCCATAGCTAAAACCCCTTCCTCTGTCATGCTACCTAAATGTGATGTTGCATAAAAATTATTTAATGCAAGTAATGGGTTATTAAAAGCCGGTTCCTCTAAAAAGACGTCAAATGCAGCAAAAGCATTTTTATTTTTTGTTAAGAAATCAAAAAGTGCATTTTCATTTACTATGCCGCCTCTAGAAGTATTGATAATATTAATATTATCCTTCATTTTATCTAATGCATTTGCCTCTATTAAGTTCTTTGTTTCATTTAATAAAGGAAGGTGGATTGAAATTATATCAGCCTCAGTAAGAACCTCATCCAGTGACTTTTGCTCAAGATTATCGATAAAACTATTTCTCCTATCAGAGAATTTAGACTGTAAGTCTTCTTTACAAAAAACAAACTTATCATAAAAAATAATGCTGCATTGGAATGGCTCTAGGAGAGCTGCTAGCTTTTGGCCAATATTTCCAAAACCAATAATCCCAATAGTTTTTCCATATAACTCATTACCTTTTTTTTGGCTCCATATCGTATTTGAAATATTCTCTTTGCTTGAAGGGACCTTTCTTAAAGCAACTAAAATATGCATAAGAGCAAGCTCAGCTACTGATTGTTTATTAGTTCCCTCTTTAAAACCTAAGGCAATAGACCTTTCTTTCATAATATTTAGATCAATATTATTTAAACCTACGCCAAACTTACTTATAACTTTCAAATTAGGAAGTTGTTTTATTAAAGTTTCATCAAATTTTTCTAATCCTACAATTACTTTATTTTGATTTTCTAAAAAATTAAGTAAATCATCGCCAACTAAAGTTCTCCCGCTGGTATTTAAGTTGATGTTCTTATATCGAGTTTTTAACTCATCGATAAGCTGAGTATTTGCAGAAAAAGATCGTGATGTAATAGCTACTTTATCTTCCGTGTTCATTTTCTAAGTAAGTATTTGAAAAAAATGCATCTACCTGATGTATATCGTTGTGATTTAGTAATGAAATATGGCCCCCTGCTGCTTTCACAATAGCTGCTCCTGCTGCTATATCCCATAAATAGATACCATATTCTTTATAGAGATCTGCTTTTCCTGAAGCAACATAAACTGCAGCCATTGCAGCAGAGCCAATCATTCTAATTTTTTTCCAAGATTGAAAATCACCAATCATTTTTTGTATTGCAGAATCAGAAAAATCTGTTTTTGCAGGAAGTCCAGTAACTAAAGTTCCTTTAGATTTATCTGATATATCAGAAACGTTTATTTCATTATTATTTAACTTAGCTTTGTGATTTATAGAGCCTGAATACATATCATCATGATTAAAATCATAAATGACTCCCAAGACAGGATCGCCAGCATGAATTAAGGCAATAGAAACACAACATATTGGAATGTTTCTAGCATAATTAGCAGTTCCATCTAAAGGGTCTATAACCCAATAAGTAATCCCTAGATCTTTAACTGATGGACCAGATTCCTCGCCTAAAATTGGATAATCAGAATCTTTGGATAATAGATCTTTAATCAAAGCTTCAGTTTGAATATCAGCATCTAGTTTTATGTCTTTTTGTTGTGAGTAAATGGTTTTTGAGAGCGAAACTTTTTCTTTTGTTAAAAAAATTCCAGCATTTTTTGCTGCCAGCTTAGCTAATTTAAGCTCGTTATCAAGATTCATTATAGTACCTTGCTCTCCATTCAGGATCTGCTTTATATATTTTTTCAATAAGCTCCATTATTTTTATTGCTTCATTAATAGAACCGTTTTCTATTTTATCAGAATTCAATAATACTCCTGCAAAACTTTTGATCTCTTCATCCCAAGAAATATCTTCATCATAGGATCTTAGTTCTGTTTCTGGTTTTTTATTAACTGAGCTAGGAGTAATAATAGATAAAGTTTCGTCACCATAACTTTTGGAGCTAGTTCTTAGTCCCCCTAGAACTAATGAACCTTTTTCTAAGGTAATATTTAAGTTGAAAGTATGTTCCCACTGAGTAGCTGAAGACATTAACTGTGCAACTGCTCCATCATCTGATTTCATCATTACATAAGCATTATCTTCTACATCAAAATTCCAATAATTATTGCTGATATAAGAATGAATATCATTAAAATCTCCAGCAAAATATCGCATTAGATCTAGCATATGTATTCCTTGATCAAGTAATATACCACCGCCTGATTCAGCCCTATGAGTCCTCCAATCAGTTTGGTTAAAACTTATCATATTGGACTTGCCATATATACCTCTTAGATTCAATAACTTTCCTAGAGTGCCTGCTCTTACAATTTTATTTGCATCAATGATAGACGCATGGAATCTGTGGTTAAATCCATACATTAATTTCAAATTTGGATGCTCATCCAGATAAACTTTTATAGGATATAGTTCAGCTAAACTTCTTGCGGGAGGTTTTTCACAAAAAACATTGCGTCCTTTTTTTAAACCACTAAGTGTTGCCTCAGATGCTAGTTTGTTGGGGAGGCTTATAAATAGAACTTCTACTTCAGCTGATTCTATAAGACTCATGTAATCTGTATAAGTTTCTATACCATCTATGACTTCATTGTTATCTTTAAAGGCAATATCCGATATAGCTACAACTGTAAAATCTGGATGTTTATCTAGTGCTTTATGTCTTGTTTTACCAACAACGCCATAACCAACTATACCAACTCTAAGAGACATTTCAGGATGCAGAATTATAAGTTACTCTATAAATTACATTATATTTATCATCAGATATTAATAATGAGCCATCTGACATAACAAATGGAGCTGACGGTCTACCCCAAGCTTTTTTGCCTTGGAGCCATCCCGTAATAAATTCTTTATACCCTGTAACTGATCCATTCTCATCTGTTGATACTGCAACAACTGTATAACCAGAAGGATGGTCCATTTTATTCCATGATCCATGAAGAGTTATAAATAGAGTGTTTTCATACTCATTAGGAAAAGCATTACCAGAATAAAATGCGGTACCAGTTGGAGCTACATGAGGCCCAAGATCAACAATTGGTTTTACATACTCTATATTGTCAGCTCGATATTCAGGGTCCATTACATCATTAGCATGTACATATGGAAAACCATAAAAACTATTTTCTTCCTCTACAACATTCAGTTCGCATGATGGCGAATCATCACCAAGCCAGTCTCGGCCATTATCTGTAAAATAAAGTTTCTTTGTGTCGGGATGCCAATCAAACCCAACGCTATTTCTCACTCCTGTAGCAACAAATTCCCAATTACCATCATTTAATCTCATTATTGATGCATATCTAGGATCATCTTTTAGACATATATTGCAGGGTGCACCAACTGGAACATAAAGTTTCCCATCAGGACCATGCTTTATCCATTTCCAACCATGCCAGGCATCAGAGGGTAAATTATCTGTAATAAGTTCTTTCCTTGGTAACTTATAGGTATTTAAATCTAATTGTTCTTCCACATTCTTAATAACCCAGATCTTATCAACTTCAGCAAAATATAAATCTCCATCTTTAAAAGTGACGCCTCTAGAGTTATTAAGTCCTTTTGCAAGAGTTATCTTTGAATCTATCTTCTTATCATTATCAACGTCTAATAATGCATAAATTTCGCCCATAGGTCCTGATGCCGTATAAATATATTTCTTACCTTCAGTCATCTGCCTTGGAGATTTAATATCTTCTGCAAATATCTCTATAGAAAAACCTTCAGGTGCGGTTAATAAAGATAGTTTTTCATTTTGAGCTTCAATGTTATTGGAACTGATAAAAATTATGCATATAATTAACACATATTTATTGATTAAATTATGTTTTCTAGTTTTATAAAAGTTATTATGTAGCTTTAACATATAGCGAATATTAATTAAAAAGGTTATTTGTGAATATTAACATACTTATAGACTATCTCATTATTAGTGCGACTGTATCTATAGCCATTAATTATATTGCAAGAAATATTGCTAAAAGAAATAAGATCCTTGTTGATCTTCCTGATAGAAGTAGAAAATTTCATAAAAGACCAACGCCATTAACTGGCGGGTTGAGCATATTTATAAGTCTCTTAATATCAGCAAAGTTATATATAGATCTGAATGAATTAAATGGCTTTATTCCTGTATTTTCATCTATGCTTATTCTTGGTTCTTTCTTTCTTATCTTGATCTTTCTAATTGACGACATAAAGCCTATCCGGCCCTCTTTTAGGCTTATAACTCAAGCACTCTGTTCATACTTCATTATTAATTCGACTGGTGTGTATTTAGAAAGTTTTGGTAATTTGTTTGGTTTTGGAGAAATATACCTTGGTAGTTTTGGAATTCCTATAACAATCTTTTGTGTCGTAGGTATTATGAATGCCTTTAACATGATTGATGGCATCAATGGTCTTTGTTCTGGTTCAGCTCTGATGATGCTGATATTTATTGGCTTCGCTTCAGGTTTTATATTTGATTCCATGTTAGTTCTTTTAATAGGCTCCATGCTTGGTTTTTTAGTTTTCAATCTTAGGATAATTGGCAAACAAAGAGCAGTTTTTCTTGGAGATCATGGATCTAATTTTATTGGGTTTGTAGTTGCATGGATTGCTATTTATTGTTCTCAAAATTCTATTTATGAAATTGCACCTATAACTACTGTATGGTTTGTTGCTATTCCTCTTTTGGATTGCATTGGACTGATTATATCTAGAACCTTAAGAGGATTAAGTTGGGCTGCTCCAGGAAGAGATCATATTCATCACAAATTAATGCTGTATTTCAGTCCTGAAATGTCATTAGCTATTATTTTAACTTTTGCATCGATACTAAATGCCTTTGCATTATTTCTAGAAAATAATTTCAATACATATGTTTCTTTTTATTCATTTATAATCTTTGCCATTAGTTATTATTTAGTATTTTATTTATTTATTAGAGGTAAATCTCGCGAGGTAATAGATGTTTAATTTCTTTAAAAAAAATAAAAAGATAGACGTTGTTGAAAATGCAACTTTTGATATTGAGCTCATTGCATATGCTTTAGCTTATGAGGTAGCTATTGCAGATGGTGATATTGATGATGATGAATTAAAAAGAATTAAATCAGGTCTTCTGAGGATTTCAGATAAATTATCTCAATCTAGCGATGAGTTATTTGAGATTATTGAAGAGCATAATAGAAATAGCGTCTCTTTTTATGAATTTGTTGAAGATATAAATAATAATTTCACTAAAGAGCAAAAACTTGCATTAATTAAGCTTTTATATGAAACAGCTTATGCTGATAATATCTTGGAAGTTAATGAAGAAAGGCTAATTCGTAGAATTGCTGAATTGATTAAAATAAAATCTTCATTAGTGCTAAAGGTAAAAGAAGAAGTAAGATCAAGTTAGTATTTAGAAATCTATAACTCCGCTATTTTCATCTAAAAATTCTCTTGCAAGATCTCTGGTGCATGCTCCATTTAATCTATCTTGATAATCATCAAAAATATCCTCGCCTACAAAAGTAGTTATCTGGAATAATAATGCGCACTGCTCTCTTGAATTGATTACGCTGCTTAATTCAAGTTCTGTGATTAAACTATTTATATCTTTATTAAACTTACTCATTCTCATGTCACTTCTTTTATCCAAAATCATTATCGATTTTTCATTGTTATTTATAAAAGATTTCCATTCTTTATTGCTACTAGATTTTCCGGGTATGCCAGTTTTTGCAAAATTAGCCCAAAACTTCATCATATTTTTTTCGGTGAATCTTTTTGAAGGCCCTGCTGGATACAAAATAAAATCAAAATCGCCAACAATATCATCATTGCCAGATATCAAAGGAATCTCTGAGGCATGAAAAGCACCAATTAATTCAGCAAAATCAGCAAAAAGATATCTTCTATGATCATCCCAATCAAATCTATATCCATAGACATCTTTATTGCCTGCTTTATACATTGAAGATAATGGCTGGATAACTCCTCTAAGCTGCCAAGCAGAAGCCCTGAAATAATTAAAAGCTTGATATGATTGCTTATCTCTTAGAACGGGTTTAGGTACTCCAATCATATTGCCAAGAAAGCTTTTATCTAATTTTACAAAATAATCTGCAGCTGCTAACCATAGCTTAACCTCATCTTTGTTTGATCCAGCAATAGTTGGAACAATATTTAAGTGTTTAGGATTGCCTAAAGCTGCTTTCATTCCCTCCAGAGGCATAGTAATACCGTCTTCTGTTATAAGAGGAATACTTCTTATATTTTTATCTTGATAGAGTAAGAAAAAATTATAAGGATCCGCCTCTTTAAGAATCTTCCTTTGCTCCTCAATATTGATCTTATTTTCTAACTTTGGATATTCAATTGATTTAAGAAGGCTTGAGAAAATGCTTGAACTTGAAGCTGCTGATGTACTAGAAGGATTTTTAGGTTTATAGGCCTCTTCTATCGAATACGTTGTTGTATACCCTGATTGAGAAATAGCTTTATGAAACAAGCCTTTAGCTTCTTTTGAAACTAATAGACTTAAGACATTATGGCCACCAGCAGATTCTCCAAAAATAGTAACATTGTTAGGATCACCTCCAAATTTAGCTATATTTTCTTGAGTCCATCTAAGGGCAGCAATAATATCAAGCGTGCCAAAATTTGATGTTTTATCTAAACCAGATTGAAAACTCTGTATAGCCGGATGGGTAAACCAACCAAATGCACCTAATCGATAGTTGATAGAAACTACTATAACTTCTTCTTTTTTTACTAATTTTGCAAAATTATATATATCTTTCAGACCTGATGTATTACCTCCACCATGAATCCAAAACATAACAGGCAGTCTTGATTGGTTAGATTTCTTTGGAGCTTGTATATCTAAATATAAGCAGTCTTCTGTGCCACTTACCATCTCGTCTCCAGGAGCGCCACCTCTTTCATATGGCTCTTGAACACAGAAATTTCCTTCTTTTGGCAAAATTTCATTTTTATTATTAAAAATTAATCTAGGAGCCTTCCATCTTAACTCTCCTACTGGTGGTTCTGCATATGGAATGTCATGCCAATTCATTACTTTATCTTTTTCAAAACCGGCAACAGTTCCTGATGTAGTGATAACAATATTCTCAGATAATAAAACTGAGCTCTCAAATAGAAAGAGGGTAATAAGAATATACTTAGAAATTTTTAGCATGATCAAGCAATTGATACCTTTCCTTAAAAGGTGAATTAATATTTGTAATAGAATCTCCAATTAAAGCATAATTTGAAGAATTAGAAAATTGCTCCCATTTAAAATAGTTAGTAGAAGGATCTCCATTTTTTGCAAAATTTATCCAGGAATCTTGCATTATTTTTGCAGTTTGATCTCTAAAATCAGGGCTCCATTTTTTATAAACTGAATTATTCTGAACCCCAAATAAATATGGTAGTTCTGAAGCATGAAAAGCACCAAGCTCACCATTTAATAAAGGACTTTGTGGAGTAAAAATATATCCATATGAACTCTTATTTTTTTTAAGAAGCTCCTCAACAGGACTGCCAAAAGTTAAATCAGTCATAATAGAAGAAAGTAAATTTCCATAATGATTATCATCTATATAGTCAGAGTAAAGTTCGATAATATCCTCTATTGAATGCTTAAATATTTTTGATAGTCTCTTTATAAGATTCTCTCTTGATAAATCCTTATAAAGTGGATGAAATGCACTCCATAGCTTATATTCGTCTAGTGTTACACCAGCAATTAAATTAAAACTTTCAGTTTTAAAATTATCAATATAATTTTTTTTTAACACCACATTATCAACTACAGGCGCAAATCCAACTTCAGGCATAACCCATGATGACCCATCACTAAGTTCGATATGACGCATTAATTTAGCTACTTCAATTAACTTTTCTGGTGGCGTGCTAGTAAGGTCATTAATTGAAATATTATTATCATGGCATTTAGAAATGAAAATTTCTCCCCACTGATTGGCACTATCAATGGTTCGTGTGGCATCTCCACCGCCACTTTGGCAGATTACCTTTTGAAAATCTCCTTGAATACCCATACCAACCTGGAGCGCACAACTCCATGCACCAGCTGATTCACCAAAGATTGTTATATTTTCTGGGTTACCGCCAAAAGCTTCTATATTCTCTTTTACCCATTGGATGGCTAATCTTTGATCTAATAAACCCTCATTGCCTGTTGACGGAATTAATCCATTGGTTACCTCATCAAGCTTTAAGAAACCTAGGGGCCCTAATCTGTAATTTATAGTTACTAAAATAATTTCTTTTAAAGCTAATGTATCCATACTATAAAGAGCTCCATTTGCTGATCCTGTTAAAAATGCTCCTCCATGAATCCAAATCATTACAGGTAAATTTGAAGCATCTTTTGGTGATGCAATATTTAAATTTAAACAATCCTCACTAGGATCTGGGAGTGTTGGATCAAACATAAAGGATTTATTAAGTACTGTTTGGTAAGCGCTTGAACCTCTTATTGATTTTAAATGGTTATGGTTAGATTCTAGTTTTTTAGGAGCATGCCATCTGTTTTTTTCAGCACAAGATTCAGCATAAGGAATACCATAAAAAGTATTAACGTTATTAATACAGTTGCCAGAAAATATACCTGAAGGTGACTTTATAGTAATTATTTTCATAACATTAATTATATATAAAATCTTTATTTAAAAGGCATTATCTAAATAATAGATAGGTTAGAATGCATTTATTCGGGATGTGGCGCAGCTTGGTAGCGCACTACGCTGGGGGTGTAGTGGTCGTCGGTTCAAATCCGACCATCCCGACCACTTAAACTCTAGTTGATTTTTTCTTTAATCTTGTTTGATAAGATAAGATTTAATTTAGTTCTTTCAGAAATTTCAAACTCTTCGCCTGTTTTGGGATTTCTTCCAATTCTTGCTGGTGTTTTTTTTCTAATAAAAGTTCCAAATCCGCTTATTTTTACCTTCTGTTTTTTTGACCCAGAAACAACCACTTGAATAAATCGATCAAGTAGTTGTTTAGCTTTTTGATTAGATATAGATGTCTTATTTGCAATATTTTTAGCGATATCGCTTTTTGTGTAAGAGATCAAACTTTATCTAATAGTGGTATTAGTTCCTGTGCCTGTACCAGTGCCTGTACCTGTACCTGTTCCCGTACCTGTACCTGTACCTGTTTCAGGATTATCATCAATACCACCAACATCTTCAACATATATTTCAATATCTTGAGTAGCAGCATTAGAGCTAGCATCAGTAGCAGTAACAGTGGCAGTGTATAAAGACTTAGCCTCATAATCAGGAGCGGTTACAAATGTTAGAACTCCATCAGAAGTAATAAGTAATTCACTTCCAGAGACACTAAAGGTCACTGTTTGGATATCAGTAGCAGTAACTGTTCCAATACCTGTCTGATTCTCAGTAACAACCCATCCTGCTAATGAAGTAAAGACAGGGGCTGTAGTATCAACAACGTTAACTGTTCTCGTTGCTGTTCCAACATTACCAGAAGCATCTGTAGATGTATAAGTTAAGATGTATGAACCAAGAGTATCTGTATCTACAGTTCCAGTAGTTATAACACTAACAGTTCCAGAAGCATCAGCAGCTGTTGCTCCAGCATCAGTATAAGTAGCTCCTAGTTCTGCAGAAGCTGGATTATCTCCAGTTGGAGTAACAACAGGAGCTGTAGTATCAACCACGTTAACTGTTCTGGTTGCTGTTCCAATATTACCAGAATCATCAGTTGCACTATATGTAATGGTATACGATCCAACAGTTGAAGTATCAACAGTTCCGCTTGATGAAACTGTGCCTTCAGTGGTTGTAGCTCCAGCATCATTATAAGCATCACCAAGTTCAACAGTTGCTGGATTATCTCCAGTTACAGTAACAACTGGATTAGTAGTATCAATAACATTAACTGTTCTGGTTGCATAACCAGTATTTTGAGATGCGTCACTAGCTGAATAAGTAATAGTATATGTGCCTACAACATTAGTATTAAGCCCACCTAAGTTTGTAGAGACAGATTCTCCACCATCAGCGGTAGCACCCGCATCAACATATGTATCACCTCTTTCAACAGTAACCGGATTTGAACCTAATACTGTAATAACAGGAGGTGTAATATCTCGTGATTCGCTATCAAATACCGAACCTAATACTGCTATACCACCTACAGATACAATTGCTGTTTCAATCATTCCAAGCTCGGCAAATATGTCTTGTAAATTTTTTGTAATGCTTTTAAGTCTTTCAGGACTCTGGGTTGTAGCTTGCTCATCTTGGAGAACTTCAGCCTCTTGTAATAACTGAGCTCTTCTTTCACTCAATTGAATCGATGACATAGCATTCACTCTGTCTTGTATTTCAAGAATTTTTTCTTGAGATACACTGCTCTCTTGAGCAAAGATACTAAAAGAAAACAGAGCTAAGAAAAGCGCTATTCCGAATGTAAATCTCTCTTTTTTCATATTTTTACCGTTGTTTCAGAAATTTAAAAAATCATAGGTAATTATAATACATAATATAAACAATTACTGAAAGCTAATTATATAGCTTTTTTAGGCCTTATTACTAGATATACTCAATAATTATGTATTAATTTAGAACATATTGAGAAATTTATGAATTATGAGGTCTAAACTTAATCAATAAATCGTGCAAAGAATTCTTTCTGTTTAGTTTTGCGCCTGGATCTTTAGTTAGCGGCCTCCAAGAATAGTTAATAAAATTACCATAAATAGGAATATTAAAGTATATACCTTTATCAAAAGAACCTTCTCCAAATTGTTCAGACGATACATCAGTAAATGTTGCAAAAACACCAAATTCAGTCCCATTTATAAAAGATCTGGAAAATTCAAAAGTGGCTCCCTTATCTCCAGCTAAATATTCTCCGTAAGAAATTTTCGCATCAAATGGGATGATATTAAAATTTCTATAATAAAAATTTACTGATCCTGTTGTATTTTTATAATCTAGTGTTCCCATCTTCATTTTATAATCTCTTTTAACTACATCAAATACCTCTAAACCAATAGCAAAATTGCTTTTTTCTTTAAAATATAAATACTCAAAACCAATTCCAGAAAACATTTCCTCTAAAATTCCAGCTGATAACATAATATGATTATTTTTCTTTGGAGATAAGTGATAGTCAAATTGAGCTCTGCCAACTATCACTCCTTTATCAAAATTCTTTAAATACTCTTTCACATCTGATCTAACTTGAGCAGGATAGGTATCAACTGGTGGATATATAAGATCATCAAGATTATCAGCAAGAGAGTACTTTAAATTTGATGAGAAAAAGAAATTATCTCTAATGATATATTCACTGTTATTTTCTAATAATATAGCTCCCTTAAAAAATTCTTCTCTTGAAGCAAGAAAAGGCCTGAAAGTTAATTTTGTATTAGTGTTAAACCTTCTTTCTCTTTTTCTTTCATAAATTAACTTTGCATTGGCTTCATATGATTTGTCATATTCAGATAAGGCTTGAAGATCTGCAATTCTTAAATCTTTTTTAATATCTTTTTTAATACCTGATTCCAATTTGGCAATTGAAATAATTTCTTCTATAACATTTAAATTTGGATGAGAAAATTGTGTTAATTCAATTCCAATGGCATCAGAGGTTTCAATAATTTTATTTACGCCTATTCCATTATTTTCAAGATTTGCTCTTAATTTAGTGTACTTATTCCAATCATTTTTTACTTCAGCTGACTCATATATATATTCTCTCTTAGAATCAACTGGATCATTTTTGTAAACAAATCGAAGAGATAAATAGTTATCCCTTTCTTTAGAAACTCCAATAGAAAAGTTTTTATTAATCTTATAATCCATACCAAAAGAAATGCTAGATTGTAGATCCTCATAACCTACTTTTCCGGGAGTTAAAGTAGAGTCATTTTCTATTTTTAAAAGTAATTTTTTGTTAAGGGCATAAGATATTCCAAAAAAAGGAGATGCCTCTTCTCCAGAGAAATATCTTGCAGCTTGAAACTGTCCTCCTTGGTCTTCAGTATTTGTAGGCCTTTCCTTAAAACTATCAGCAATATAGCCAAGCGGGTTATTTATTTTATTTTTGGATCCGTTAAGAGCACCCCAACCTAAGCCGAAATGAAAATCTAGATTATTTATTCCATAACTAGCAACTATATACTCAGAGCTATAAAAGCCTGTCCCTGCAATATCGTTAATTCCAACTGCAATGGCTGGAAAAATGCCTTCTTCTTTTAATCGGATTTTAAAATTAAAACCTTTGTCTTTGGCATCTTGGGAGCAGACTGGATCATTTTTATCATCGCAATATCGCCTATTTTGTAAATTGGTATAAAAAAATGAAGCTTCTAACCAATTGTATGGCGAAGAGGTTAAAGTAATTTTTTGATCAGGAGTGCCGTCATATAATGTAATTCCATGAGATGCCTCATCATAAAATCTTGCAGTTGGCATATTAATTAGGCCCATAACGCCATGATTGTTATATGAATTGTAGGTAAAGCTATCTGAGGCTAGTATTTGGCTAAAAAGGCTTAAGAATAAACATGTGGAAATATATTTCCTCATCTAATTCTTAAATTAATTAGTGCGTAGGTTATCCAAAGCAGCTGCAGAAAAAGCTAGATCAGATAAAATATTTGTAATAGGAGTCAATGCGTCTATTGCGGGATTGCTTGTAATTATCTTTCTTGGTACAACTATGGTATCTCCAGGCTTAAGATCAAGATTTCCTATAAAAATATTTTTATTTATTTTTTTTGAAATACCACTTGCTGTAATAACATATACTCTTCTTTTATCGGCATATTCTCGATATCCACCAGCATTACTAATTGCAGAATTAACGGATATACCTTCTGAGAAATCAAATGCTATAGGGTTTAAGACTTCCCCAATGACACTAATGGCATTTGGGTTCTTGGGCACTATAATTGAATCTCCATCAAATAAAACTGTATTCAATGAGGTTTGTGAGTTTGGTGAAAAATCTCCTGCCAACCTTCCTAAATTTTTAGGATCAATTTCAGTAGAAAGCGCTTGAATAGTTCTTATATCTTCAATATCACCTGTATTAAGGGAGTTAATTAAAAGCGCGCTATTTAAATCTTCTTTTGCTTTTTCTAATGATTTAATTTGTCTTTCTCTTATAGCTTCTCTTGTAAGAATAATGCCATCAAAGTAGGCTTGACTTTTAAAGCTACCAACTAATTTATATAAATCCTCAACAGTAGAGTTATTGTTTAATATATAAGTACCTGGGAATGATATTGATCCACTAATAGAAACTTCAATAAGGCTATTTTCAGGCGATCTAAAAGATACAGTATTGTATTTTTTTGCAGTAAATTGCATATCTTTATAACTTTGATTAACCACAATATCTTCAAAAGGAGAAACATAAGTTGCATTCAAGTCTGAATCGCTCATGTCTAAACCTAATAAATCTACAAAAGAAGAAACAAAAAATTTCCCATAAACTGGCAATTTAAAAGTTCCTTGTTTGTGATTTATTACTAACTCATATTCTGCTATCAAATTTTCTGTTTCTTCACTAGTAATAAATGATCTATCATTAATATTTGCAAAATAAACTTTAGAGTTAGGCATAAGCTCTATAGATTTATATGTACTTGGATCATTTAAACTAAATAACACTGTAGATTTTATATACTTATTTTCGTCAAATTGCTCTAAAACCCCCAGCCATGGATATACATCTTTAAATTTTAAGTTTTCTATTAAATCCTCTAAATTTTTATATTTTTTAATATCATAAAAGCCAGGCTGCTCTATTGCACCAAGAACTTGAATATCAGCAGTGCTTTCATTTACATAATTAAAAACGTTTAAAGACAATACATTTTTTAAACTTTGATTTAGATTGTTTATATTTTTTTTAACTATCTCAGCTTTGTTTAAATCTAAAAATGATACAGATATATTAGATTTATTTGCTGTCTGGGTAAAACCAAGAGCAAAATCTACTATACTCTCTAAAGTTTCGCCATCTAAGACTTCATAAATACCAGGTCGTTTTACAGCACCAGTTATTTCAACAAACTGAGATGCAGCATTGATTAGTAAAGTATCGCCTGCCTCAATAGTAAGATCTTTAGATCTATCTCCCCTAATAAGTAAATCATATAAATCAAAAGAAATAATTTCCTGGTTCTTTCTTATTAATTTTATATCTCTAAGAGAGCCTATTTCAGAGATTCCTCCAGAGTATGCTAAAGCGCTTACAATAGTGCTAAATGGATTTACAAGATAAGTTCCTGGCGTTTGTACTGCACCAACTATTGTAATTTTTTTTGCACTTAAATTTTGTATTGATACATCAATATTTACACCAATGTAAGATTGTTCAATAAGTTGCGATAGTTTGTTTTTTACTTCTTGGAGACTGAGACCAGCAACAGGAATGGCTCCAAGCTCAGGAAATAAAATTGTGCCATCTAGCTTAACATTTAAGTTAAAAATAGCATCTTTTGTGCCTGATAGAATAACTGTAAACTGATCTCTTAATGAGATCTTATAATCATTTGGTAAAGGCAAATCTCCAACTGCTATTAGAGAAGTTGGCATAGATGAAAAAAAATCATAACCATATTTTTCACCAGAAATATTATTTGCATCTTTGGTAGATTGTTTTGATATCAATGATTCATCGATGACTTGTGACTCTTCAACTTCTTCAACTGATTTATCTGAAGAATTATTACTTAGATATACCTCTTTTGCCATCTCAATCTGCTCAGTGCTCAATTGAGATAAAATAGAGGGGTCAATAGCTTGACCATAAATATTAAATGAGAAAATAGAGAAAACTAGAAATAGATATTTTTTACAATTTTTCATAAGAGAATTAGTTAACTAATAGTATATTTTACATTTATTTGTCCACTAATGAAGGTGTCGTAGACTATTTTTACTATAGTCCTGGAATAGAGACGCCTTCTAAATCAACGATTGGTTTTAATAGTTTATTGACACTTTGTTGAATTTCCTCTTCAGACAAAGTATTTAAAGTTGATTGAAAGATAAATCTTATGCCAACTTTAATCTCATTAAGTTTTTTATTTTCATAAAAATCAAAAATAAAAGCATCCTTAAGGTTTTTATCGTTAAGATCTGACAAATGATCAATTACAGCATCATATTTCTTAATATCTGATATTGAAAAAGAAAAATCTCTAGTACTAGAAGGAAATTCGGAAACTGATTGATATTTAATAAAATTAATTCTATCAATACTTGATTCTGATAATTTGAATAGATGTTTAGGTATTTTTTCTATCGGTATTTCTAAATAAAAAATTTTATCTTTCTTTTTTGTTTTTATTTCTGTTCTAGAAATTTCTTCAATTGTAAGAACTGAATTATCAGAATCTTGATTTAAAAGATTACTTAAATAAGCATGGTCTAGTTTTTTAGAAAAATCTAAATAATTATGGCCTTGTCTTCCACTAATAATGATGCCTAACTTTTTTTCTTGATTTATTTGGTCACTTTTTGTGTACAAATCACTAATTTCAAAGAATTTTATCGAATCTTTTTGTCTTCTTTCATTATATAAAAGGTTATCTAATAAAGAATTTTTTAAAGAGGTCCTGAGGTTTCTTCTGTTTGTATCTAATGGGTTATCAATTGATATAGATTTTTTTTCTTCATTTGCAGTAAATGGAAAATTAATAATCTCAGAAAAACCATTTTTAATTAAATAATTTTTTAATTTATTAACATCATCTACACTTTTATCTAATTTTTTTGCTATTTCTAAAGGCTTGCTATCAATGTTGTTATAGCCAATTACTCTTGCTATCTCTTCTGCTAAATCATTTTGTGATGCAATATCATGCCTGTAAGTTGGAACAATAATTTCTTTTTCAATACCAAATCCTAGCTTGTTCAGATATGCTACGTACTTTTCTTCTGCAAGGTCTATGCCTAAAATTTTATTAATTCTTTTAACATCAATTGGGATGCTAGATTTCTGAACTTTGCCTTCATCAAATGACTGAATTTTAATATTTTTAATGGATGCATGCTCTCTTACTATTTCAATAAATCTTCTAAGCACTTTTTCCTGTATTTGAATATCAACACCTCTTTCAAATTTATGAGCTGCATCAGAAGCAAGGTTATATTTAACACTTTTTCCAATAATTGCTTCAGGAATAAAAAAAGCACACTCGATCAGTGCTTTTTTTGTGCCTGTTGAGCATGCTGTTGAGATGCCTCCCATAACTCCAGCAAGACTTACTATTTCACTATTAACTGAAAAAATACAATTATTACCTGCAAGATTAATATTAGAACCAAGTAAAGTTTGAAAAGATCCTTCGCAAATTCTATTTTCAAATATTAATTGATCATTAATGGTTTTTGCATCAAAGCAATGAGTTGGCTGACCTAATTCATAAGAAACATAATTAGAAATATCTGTAAAAAAATTTACTTTCTTATTTCCAAGTAAGGAAAAATAATTTTCAAGGTATGGTTTATACTCATTTGTATTTCCTTCGATTTCGATTTCTAAAAAGCTAATTTTAGGGCAAACTTCAGGTGAGAGATTTTGAAAATCTAGGTTAAGTTCTTCTATATCTCCCTCAAAGGTTTTATAAGGCTTTGCTTTTCCAAAAAAAACATTGAGATCTCTTGCTAACCCGATTAATGATAAGCAGTCTCCTCTATTTGGTGTAAACTCCATATCAAATATTTCACCATTAATCTCATGCTCATGACCAAGCTGAAAAAGTCTTTCCGATAAATTCTTTATAGACGGTTTTTCAGATAAGAAATTTAATAAATCCTTGTATATAAATTTCATTTAAATTGACCTAAAAAATCTAAATTTGATTTATAAAATTCTCTAATATCATTTACTCCATATTTGAGCATAGCTATTCTTTCAACTCCGAGACCAAAAGCAAGACCGCTATATTTTTCTGGATCAATATTGCAGTTCTTTAATACTATTGGGTTAACGATTCCGCAACCTAGAATTTCTAGCCATTTACCATTTTCAGATAAAATATCAACTTCTGCTGATGGTTCTGTAAATGGAAAATATGAAGGACGAAATCGTATCTCAACATCTTTTCCAAATAAATCATGGAGAATTTGATGAATTAAGTCTTTTAAATTTGAAAAATTTACATCTGCATCAACATAAATACCTTCAACTTGGTGAAACATAGGTAAATGAGTAGCATCATCATCTTTCCTGTAAACTTTTCCAGCAGATGAAAATGCAATAGGTGGTTTTGATTCAAGCATACTCCTAATTTGTACAGGTGATGTATGGGTTCTTAATACATTACTTTTATTCTCCACATAAAAGGTGTCATGCATCTGTCTTGCAGGATGTGATTTTTTGATATTAAGCATATCAAAATTAAAATCTTCACTTTCAATTTCAGGACCATGAACTTCTGTAAAACCAAGATGAGTTAAAAGATTTAGAAGATAGTCTTTAGTTTGATTTATAGGATGGAGCGTTCCTACATTTTTAGTGACAGCTGGAGGATTTATTTTGTCTAAAGAAGACATTTTTAAATTAATTTACTGCTGTTTTAACAATTTTCTCAAATGTTGAAGCATCATTTATTGCTAAGTCAGATAGAATTTTTCTATCTAGTAAAATGTTACTTTTATTTAAACCATTTACTAAAACTGAATAAGATACTCCTAGAGCTCTAGAGCCTGCATTAATTCTTGCAATCCACAGTGATCTAAAGGTTCTTTTTCTATTTTTTCTATCTCTAAATGCGTATTGTAGAGATTTTATATTTGATTGTTTAGCAGTCTTAAATAACCTACTTCTTGCTCCATAATGACCCTTAGTAGCACTAAGTACTTTCTTATGTTTGGCTTTTGCTGTAACTGATTTGGTAACTCTTGGCATAATTATTTAATAAGTTTTTGAACCATTCGTAATGTGGTTCCAGCTAACTTAATAAGTCCTCTGTTGTGTCTTTTTCTTTTAGTAGACTGTTTTGTTAGTATATGGTTTCTACTAGCGCTTCTGCTTTTTACAGAAGTGCCTGTTTTTTTAAAACGCTTAGCAGCACCTGAGTGCGATTTTAACTTGTATCCCATAACTATCTCTTTATATTTATTTCTTTTTTAGAGGCGATAATACCATGAGCAATTGTCTGCCTTCTAGTGAAGGTTCTTGGTCAACTTGAGCTATTTCTACAAGCTCATCTCTTATTCTATTAAGAAGATCTAATCCAAGATTACTATTAAGAATTTCTCTACCTCTAAAACGGACGCTTATTTTAGTCTTATCTCCGTCAAGAATAAAGCTTTTAATCTTTTTTAATTTAATAATATAATCGCCTGTGTCAGTGGACGGTCTAAATTTAATTTCTTTAACAGTGTTTCTTTTTACTTTGATCTTGGATGAAGAAGTGCTTTTCTTCTTTTCAAAAACATGCTTTCCATAATCTAATAATTTACATACAACTGGATCTGCATCAGATGGAGAAACTTGAACTAGATCAAGAGATACTTCTTTGGCAGCATTAAGTGCGATATTAATTGTTACCAAGCCTTGCTTATTTCCATTTTGATCAATAAGCATTACTTCAGAAGCTCTGACTTTATCATTAATTGGCGTAATATTTTTCTTAGAAGAAGCTATGGAGATGACCTATAAAGAATCTTGAGGTGAAACAATTAACAAAATAAAGGTTTGATTTTATATATTTTAATATTTGTGATCATAATCAATAGATGATTTTAAACTAATTGATTAATTAGGCAAATTTTTTATGGCTGAATAATATAGTCAATCCATTTATTATCAATAATTTCAAAAACCTTTCTTTGATTTAATCTTAAATCATGGCCTTCCCAAAACTCAAAATAATAAGGTATAAATGAGTATCCGCCCCAGTAATCAGGTCTCTGAAATAGCTTATCATTATTTTCGAGGGCTATTTTATAATTAGTTTTTACGTCTGAAAAAGAATTAATTTTTTCTGACTGATTAGAGCTTATTGCCAAGGCATTCTTTCCCGCTAATCTATTTTTAAAATGTTTATCTGAAAATTCTTTATTAGTTTTAAAAATATTTCCCTTAATTCGTATTTGGACATTAATAGAATTCCAATAAAATAAAGCTGCTATCTGGGAATGAGATTCAAAACTTTTTGATTTTTGGCTCTGATAATTACTAAAAAAAATCCATTCATTATTAATAACATATTTTAAATTGACCAATCTAGATTCTATTTCTTGTTTACTCTTATTAAATGAACTTATTGAGATAGCTTCAATATTTTTTTGATTCTTTTTTTGGGCTTGTTCATAATACTCACTAAAATTTATATATGGTTCAATTGATTTATTAATTTTAGATAAATTTATCATTTTTTATTTAAAAGTGAATTGTCTTATTTTTGATACATTTTTTAAAAACAATGTTCTAAGGCCTCCAAGATCATTTTTTTTTATAATTTGATAATCTTCTTTCATCTTCTTGGCTATATTTGTAAACGAATTATTGCTTATGCCTCCTGTTTTCATTTGTACTAATGTGTGAGGTATATAAGCAATCTGATTTTTTTTTAGAATTTTTAGTGCTTTAATTATAAAGTCGTAATCAGATGAAATATTATATTTCATTGAATATAAGCCAATGATATCAAAAAGCTCTTTTCTTACAAAAAGAGTTGGATGAGGCGGCATCCATCCTTTAAGTAATTTTTTATTATCATAATTTTCAGCTTTCCAATTTCTTACAACTTGATTTTTTTCATTTATATATTCTAAATCACTATAAAGAAAGATAATTCTGGTGTCTTTAAAAACTTCTGCAACAGAAGACAGGACATTAGCATCATAAAAGTTATCATCTGAATGGAGTATGCCTATAATATCTCCTGAAGCTTGCTTGATGCCTTTATTGATTGCATCATATATACCTTCATCAGGTTCAGAAATAAGAATGTCTTTATCTGATAAACTTTTTTTTATAATTTCTAAAGTTTTATCACTAGACAAACCATCTACAAAAACTTGTTCTATTTCATTATGTGTTTGATATTTAACGCTTGAAATAGACTTTTTAATAGATTCTTCTCTATTATATACAGCTGTTATAATTGATATTTTCAGTGTCTAGCCTTTTCTCTTAATAATATAATTACCTAAAACTAGGAAATCCATTTTAGTTCTTAAAAAACACGAAAGTGCCTCATCAGGCTTACATACTACTGGTTCATTTTCGTTAAAAGAGGTATTTAAGAGCATTGGCACATTTGTTTTAGAATAAAATTTATTTATTAGAGAATAGTAGGCTAAATTTGTTTCTTCTGTAACAGTTTGAAGCCTACCGCTCCCATCTGCATGGGTGACAGCAGGTATTAATTTTCTCTTTTCTTTTTTAATTTGAAAAACTTGCATCATAAAAGGAACATCGTCATCTTCTTCGAACCATGAATCCACATGATTTCTTAAAATAGATGGCGCAAATGGTCTAAAAGACTCTCTTCGCTTTATTTTTAAATTAAGAATATCTTTCATATCTGGCCTTCTAGGATCACCCAATATAGATCTATTACCAAGAGCCCTTGGACCCCACTCCATTCTGCCCTGAAACCAGCCTATAACTTTTCCATCTATAATTGCATTTGAAGTCTCATCACATATTTTATCTAAATTTTCTTCATAGGTTACTTTACAATGCTCTTCCTGAAGAGATATTGCATTTGTTTTTAATAATTCGTCAATATAACTATTTGAAAAATGAGGACCTAAATAAGCATGATCCATATAGCTTGTATCTTTACCGCCAAGTTTATGCCATGTTACAAAAGCAGCTCCAATTGCTCCTCCAGCATCACCAGCTGCAGATTGAATATATACTTTTTTATAAGGAGTATTCCTATAGACTTTACCATTAGCAACTGAGTTCATAGCACATCCACCAGCTAAACATAAATTGTCTATCTGGTACTTTTCATACAACTTGTTTAATAGGTTAAAAAATGCTTCTTCGTACATTGTTTGAACAGATCTTGCTATGTCTTTGTGCATCTGTGTCAACTCTTCATCTTTTTTTCTAGAAGGTCCCAATAATCCATTTAAAGACTCATTATAAAGTTGGAGAAAATTAGGTTGGCCATCTTCCCATTCATACGCGATTTTTTCTTTATGATGTTTAAAATATTTTAAGTTTAATTTAAATGAGCCATCATCTGATAGTTTTACAATATCTCTCATTTCTTTCATATATTTTGGTTGGCCATATGGTGCTAGGCCCATGACCTTATACTCATCACCATAATGAGGAAACCCTAACCATTGTGTCATCGCTTGATAAAATATACCAAGTGAATGAGGGAAAAAAACTTTATCGACTATATTAATCTCATCTCCTTTACATGTGCCCCAAGCTGCACTTGCAAAGTCTCCCATACCATCAATTGAAACTGAAATAGCCTCATCAAAATTAGAAACATGATATGCAGAAGATAGATGAGTTAAGTGATGCTCAATATTATGAACGGAACCTTTGAAATTTATATCTATTTCTTTATTTAAAATTGCTTTTATATCAGATCTTTCTTTTTTATTTTTTATCCTATCTGTAATTAATGTTAAATCAGGCCTATTCATAATGCTGAATAATATTTTCTTAAATAAATTAGCTTTAGGATCTTGATTTATTGCTACATGATCGACTTCACTAAGAGATATACCCTCTTCATTTAAACAATATTTTATTGATTCGGATGGAAACCCTGCCCAATGCTTAATTCTTCTAAAACGCTCTTCCTCTGCAGCAGCTAATATTTTACCATCCTTAATTAGAGCAGCTGATGAATCGCCATGATATGCATTGATTCCAAGTATATACATTTATATAAATAGTTTTAAAAGTTGGATTATAGTATAAGTTACTAGATTCAAATAGTTTTATTCATATCATCTAAAACGAGTTTACCGTGATGAGAGTCACCAACATATATTAATGCTTCTTCAATTGAGGCTAACTGAATTTCTTGTGAGGGCTCTCTGTTATGTAGTTTTTTATATAAATTTGTTGCTAAGCTAAAGCCCAGTGTAAATTTTCCTGGAACTAAAGTAATTTCACCATTATTATTATCTCTAATAATATATTGATAATTTCTCTCTTTAAGCTTTGTGGTAACTTCAGTTTTATAACCAAAATAATTTTTTATAATTTTACTATTTTTAAATTCAGGAAAAACATCTGAAGCTTTATCTTTAAGATTATCTAGCGTTCTTTGCATATCATTTTCATTATTAGGATCAGCATAATCACCACCTCCAATAACAGAGTATGTATAACCATTAATATCATGATGAATATGATTAATACTCTTATCCATGAAAGGTGTCATCCTTACAAAATGATGAGATGTTACTGCTGGATATGTAACAAGAAGAGGAGATGCCATGACCTTTACATTAGAGGTATCATCTACCAAATCAGCTAGCCATTTACCAGAAGATAAAATAACTGTAGCTGCATTAAACTCTAATCCTGAAGATGTAGTAATTTTTTTATTTCCTTTGATTCCATCAATTTTCTTTACCTCTTGATCAACAAGAATTTCACCTCCGGAACCAAGAAAACTTCGAATTAGATCTCTTACTATTATGTTTGAACGCATCGGCCTATCATATCCCAAAACTTTAAAATGAGAGTCCTTATCTAAATCAATATCATTATATTTAGGTTTTTGAATAACTTTTTTTGAATAGTCAGATATTCCAGCTTTTGGTATCCATTGAGAAGCAGGTATATCACTAAGCCAATTATGTTTATAAAATCTTTGATGGCGACTTATAAATTGTTTTATAGCAATTTCCCAAGTAAATAAGAAAAATATCTTTTTAGCATAATTTATCCATCCATTAAAAGTGAACATATTAAAATCTGGATTATTTCTTGAGCTTACTATATATTCTAAGGGTTCATCTCTTACCCACCCAGAGTCCCTTTCGTCAGGGAATAATAATTTTCCATTATCTGAAATCCTTATATTCATATTGCTAAAGTTGCTATAATTTTCAATTAAATCTTCAATACCTCCAACTAAGGTTCTCAAGGTCTGGTTGTCGGGAAAAATTGAATATAAAGATCCAAAATGAAACCAGCCATGATGGCTTGCGCTTGCTTCTTGGCATAACTTTGAAGATTTTTCGATGATCAATACTTTATGTCCAGATCTAGATAGTAATTCAGCAGAAGCTAGTCCTGCTATTCCACCACCTACGACTATATAATCATACTTATTATTCATCACTTAAGCAGACTAACTAATTCATTAGCAATTCGCGTAGCATCCTCGCTTGATGTTCCAGATGTGACGGGAGGACATAAATGATTTGGACAATATTTTTCTGTATTTATCAATTCAGCAGAATTGTATTCTATATCTTTAAATACTGGCTGAAGATGGCAAGGCACTTCATAAACTCCTCCACCGCAAAAAATACCTTTACCAGCTAGTTCATCTTTTATAGTTTTTATGTTTTTTCCTTCTGATAATGGAATGATAAATTTATATTGGCTGCATTTATCCATATGAGATGTGTCACAGTATTTAATATTATTTGCTTCTAGTTCCGTTGATATTATATCTACTGCATTTTGTCTTCTAGAAACCATTGAATCTAATTTAGATAGTTGAAGAATCCCCATATAAGCTGCTATCTCACTTAAACGCCAGCTATTTCCATAGTCATAATGCAGCCCTCCAAATGCAGCATGTCTTTTACCTTGATTTCTGTATGATTTAACTAGATTTGCTTCATCTTCGCTATTCGTAGTTATCATACCTCCCTCCATTGTGGTCATAACTTTAGTAGGGAAAAAAGAAAAAGCTCCTCCATCGCCTATATTTCCAGCTGATTGACCTTTAATCCAACTCCCGTGAGCATGTGCAGCGTCTTCAATTAAAAAAATATCATTTGATTTACAAAAACTAGCTACCTCTAAAAAATCTGGGACAATAAGTCCTCCAATATGAACCCACATAACGCCTTGTATATTATGTTTTTTAACAGTTTCTTTTAAAATATCTAAATTTGGTGCAAAAAATTCCTTGGTCATCTCCATATACACTGGTTGACCTCCAGCTTTAAGAATTGCAATAACTGATGCAAAATTTGTATTTGAAGGGACTGCTATCTTTTTACCAGAAACATCTTTTAGCAAACAAAGAACTTCTAGTGCTGAAGTAGCGCTATTAAGACTAACAGCATGTTTAGAGCCAACATAGTTTGCATAAGACGATTCAAATTCCTCAGTGTATTTGCCAAGAATTAATTGCCCTGATCGAAGTATCTCACCCATTTTTTCTTGGGTATCGTTAATCTCTTCTTCAGTAAAGTCTAAAAAAAATGGTTTTAGTTCTTTCATCAAATGACTCCTTGTTTTTAGAGGTTATTATACTCATCTGTTCTATCGTATTCTTGTATATTTGACTCATAATACTTAGCATCAATATAAAATCTATACCAAAATGCTTGTAAGACATGAAAAATTAAGCCTGGCTTTCCATCTAAAAAACCTAAACAAATAAAATATCTATAGAAAAAGTACAGAAAGGGCCGCGTAAAAAGAGGAGTCCTTGAATATATTTTTTCTTTTAACCATCTTGTCCGATTAACCTTATGTCCAAAAATTTTTGGTTCAACTGATACTTCACTAGATTCTAATGAAGCTGTTTGAATCTCATATAGCTCTCCTCTAGCAGTTTGAAGATGTTTTTCAGTAAAGTAGTCTAAGTTATTTTTTTTATTATCTTCAAGAAAATCTCCTTTTAAAAATTCAACTTTACCGTCAACTATTAAGTGCTCTTCTGTCTTCTCTTCATAACGCGCAAAACCTTTTTTAAATAATCTAAGAATGTAATGAGGATACATTCTTCCATGTTTCAACCACACCCCCATCCAGTACATTCTTCTATTCAGATAGAAACCTTTAATATCATTGTCTTGAGAGGTTTTTTCTAAGATTTCTTCTTTAATCTTTTTTGGCAAAATTTCATCAGAGTCAAGTCTTAGTATCCACTCATTTTTTAGATTAATATTATCTATAGCCCAATTGAACTGTTTTGCTTGATTAATAAATGGATTCTGGAATACTCTTGCATTATATTTTTTAGATATTTTTAAAGTGTCATCATTACTAAAAGAGTCGACAATAACAATATCATTGGATAATCCATCTAATGATTTTAGACATTGCTCAATCTGAATTTCATCATTGTACGTAAGAATTATTATGGAGATCATAACTTGGTAACTCTCATACAAAAGGAAGTTCCAGTTATCCAGCTATTTCCTAAAGTTGGATAAGGCCCAGAGAAAGGGATTAACTTATCAAGCCTATAACCTTTATCTATAAAAAGCTTTGAATATGAAAATGGGTTAAAGATTCGAGCTGGATTATCTTTTCTATCTTTAAATCTTCTATAAAATGACAATGGGCAAAGATAATTTGGGTCAAAACTAATAAAAACGCCATCCTTTTCTAGAATACTATCAATTTTTTCAATAAAATCATCGAACATTGGGACAACAAACATCATAGTCAGGCTTGCAAAAACAAAGTCTATTTTGTTATCAATTTCAACATTTAAAAAATTTCCAATAATTTCATAATACCTTTCATCAGTAGATCGTGATAATTCTAATCTACTTTCAATCAAATCATTTGCATAATACTTTGATAAGTCGGTATCTAAAAAAATATTAGCATACTGGGAACAGCCTGCACCAATTTCAAACAAGGTTTTGTTGCTAAGCTCATTTAGATTAATTACATTATTTAAGTATCTATTAATCAAATAGTTTTTATCATAGATAGGCATCCCATCTGTTTGATCTGCAGAATAACGATCAAGAATTATCTTTGTATGTTTATCCATACTATTCAAGTTTTAATATGGTGATTTATCTTTATGAACGGCAATAATCATTTCATATAACCTTTTTGAAAAATTTCCATTAGATTTAACAACAACTTTTTGAAATCCAAAAAGCAATCTAATCAACAAAGAAAATATCTTCGTTAGTGGATTTTTACCAAAACGAAATCTATTTTCGATGACAAAAAATTCATAATTTTCTTTTTTTAAGAATTCTATAACATCACTAGTGCCATCTTTAAAATCAGATGGGTGCTGCTCAAATAATATAACTGGGCTATTATCTCTTATAGTTTTTTCAGCACCTTTGAGAGCATTTAATTCATGTCCTTCAATATCTATTTTAATCAGAGATACATTCTTGAGATCTAGTTCAGCTTCATCATCAAGTTTTTTTACCTTGACTCGCATACTCTTTGTTGAAAGTGGCTTTTCTTGGTTCATACTTTGAGTTATATAAGCATTGCCTATATTGTTATTATCTTGCTCAAAATCTAGTTCAGCAGAAATATCACTTAAACCATATTGGAAAGTTTCTATGTTCGAATTTTCACAATTAAATTTAAGCAAATCGTATGTTCTTGGATTGGGTTCAAATGCATAAACTTTTTCAAAGAACTGTGCAAAGAAAATAGAATGATTTCCAATGTTTGCTCCAATATCTAAAACTTTAGTCCTAAAGTTAATGTTTATTTCTGTAAGAAAATCCTTAGTGATTTCTAAGGATTCTTTTTCATATACGCCATCTATAGCAATTGCTGATCCAATGTGATCAAAAGAAAAAACAGCGATTTGACCGACATTATTTTTATTATGAGATTTAGAAAAAGAGTGTAATGCTTTATCTATTAAAATTTTATATGCATATTTAAATGGATTTCTTTTAATTTTACCTTTTAATATAATCATACTAATTTCATAGTTAATCTAACAATCTATTATATAGGTAAAAAAGGAATTAATTTTGATAAAAATATTTTTAATGACTTTTTATAATTTCTGAACAAAGGTCTCGAAATTTGGTTGCAATTGTTTGCCATGAATAACTGGTTGCAAATTTTTTAGATGCTTCTGTTATCTTAAGTTTTTTACTTTCATCATTAC
This sequence comes from uncultured SAR86 cluster bacterium, assembly GCA_902557645.1. Taxonomy (GTDB): domain Bacteria; phylum Pseudomonadota; class Gammaproteobacteria; order Magnimaribacterales; family D2472; genus MED-G78. The sequence goes on along the minus strand of CACEAP010000001.1, from coordinate 137,079 downwards.
ATTCTTTAAAAATCTCTTTAATTGCTTTTGTTGTTGACGAGACTGAATTTTCCACCCATCTTCCACATCCAGCTTTCTCAATTTTACTCCAAGGGGTTTCAGTTGATGCAACTATTGGAACTCCGCATGCTAATGATTCTAAATATACATTTCCAAAATTTTCATTGTGAGATGGAAGAGCAAATAAATCACTACCAGATAGAAATTCAACTTTATCATTACCAAAAAGCTCACCCACAAAGAAAACTTTATCTTCTAATTTATATTCAGTTACTTTTTTTTCTAATAAAGCTTGATGGCCGTCATCTTTTCCTGCAATCAAAAGCACGCCAATGAAACCATCTAAAACTAAATTATTAAAAGACGTTATTAAAATATCAAACCCTTTTTTCTCATGTATTCTTCCCATAGATGTAATTACATGCTTATGTGAGTGGGATTTTTTTGTAAATTTCTTTAAATATTCTAATCTAGATAATTTATTGGATATCAGAAATTCATGAATATTTATGCCATTAGGAATTATTTTAATTTTTGCTTCAGGATAAAGCTCAATTATATCTTTAGCTTCTGCTTCGCATGTAGCATGCCACCAAGAAAACCGTATGAAAGGCTTTATTAAAAAAGTAAGCCATATTTTTTTAAGTATTTTATTTTTGTGTTCCAAGGACCATTTACTTAGAACTCCTCTAGGTGATATTACAATAGGTTTATTTAAAATTTTTGCATACAAGAGGGCAGGAGGTATGTTAGAAGAAAATATATCTTCTATTCTCACAACATCACACAATTGAATGTCTTTCCATACTCCAAATATAAATGATAATGAAAATCTTCCAATGATGTTATCGTTATAGTACTTAACAAAGTAATTTTCACCAAAATGTATAAATTTGTTTGTTGCGACGTTTAGTCTTTCATCTCCGTTTGCATTGCTGGTCGATACATAAACTTCTGTATCCAGCTTTGAAAGTTCGGTATTAAGCGAATGAATTGAAAATATTGGTCCGCCATATACTATTGCTGGAAAATAAGATGGGACTACTGTTGAGATTTTCATTTATTAATATTCTGTTTTAATGTTTTTTTCTTTTATTGGAATTAATCCGTAATAAATTCTCTTAAACAACTCCAAAGAATAATAAATACCAGCAATTAATATTATATCTCTTAATAATACTGGCAAGTTATAACCGTTTTCGATCTTTATTAAGAATTGTATGATTAATAATATTATTAAGCTTGAAAAAATTTTGCTCTTCATAAAGAAATAAGCAAAATATCCAATTAATATCAAAATAATAAAAACCAATGGAATTAAAATAATTGAGAAAAACCCAAAGTCAGTTTGATATGATGCAAAGTCGTTGGTAGGGAAATCATCAGAAAATGTTACTGATTGAAGAGAACTCATATTATATATTTGAGAAGTGAGTTCTTCGGTAGCAATTACTTCTTTATTTTTCTGTAAAAAAGATGGGACTGTATTTAAAAATTGTCTATACATCATGTATCCGTAATAAATGTCTGAAGGGTTATCTAATTGATTCTTCATAATCTCATAGTTTAGTCTCCACATAGGAGTTCTTAATGTAAGATTTTCAATAGTCGAGTCTGAGTTTGTTAATGCCTCACCAAAAGATGCAACCTGATCGCTTTCACCAGCAATACCCTCAATTGAAAATAAAGAAGTTCTATATGTTTGAAAAACATTACTTGCGAAAAAAAGCATTATCAAGATCAAAAGAGCATATGGCGCTCTTCTCAACAAATATGGTGAAGAATTTTTATGAATTGTCCAAAAAATAAAAATAAGTGTAATAAGCTCTATCATAGCTCTTCTGCCCTCAACAAATTGAAGTGCAAGCATTGGTAAAATAATTAATGTATATATCGAGAAATAGCCTACTTTTTTATAATTTATAAAATTTATGATTAACATTAGTAAAGAAAATCTAATATTCCAATTAATACTCTTGAGTGGTCCAACCCAATTAGGCACTCCTAGATCAAGCTGCGCAAGCTCTTCACCAACATAAGTCAGAAATCCGTATGTTCCAAAAATATATAAATCAATTGAAATTGATAAAAAAGAAAGAAGCAAGACGGCCTTTTTATCTACCCGTGAAAAAAAGATTAATAAATTTTTGAACTTTATAAATTCTTTTAAGCTATTTGGCAAAAATGATACCAGGCAATAAAGTAAAAGGATTGTGAGAAAAATCTGCAGGTACACAACAGTGGATATGTATATATCTGAAATAAAATATATACCAAACAGTCTATCAATTAAGGTGTATGCTCCAAAAAATAAAGCAATCATAAAACAATACAAATCTAGAATGTCATAATTTTCCTTTTTAAAATATGCTGTCAAAAATACGACTGTCATTAACAGAATAGACAAAGAAATTATTGAAAAATCATTCATTAGTTAGAATACATAACATTAATTAATAATATCATGATCTGTTATAATAGACTTCAAACTAAAAATATTATAAAAAAATGAAAGATTTATCAGCTTACAGTGATAATACTTATTCGCAATATGGTGAAGATGGAATTATTGAGGAAATTCTTAATAGAATTGAAAGTGAATTTTCGTTAGATAATTGGTGTGTTGAATTTGGTGCCTGGGATGGAATATATTTATCTAATACTTGCAGATTAATTAGAGAAAGAAACTTTAATGCTGTCTTAATAGAAGGTGATAAGAAAAAAGTTAGGGAGTTAGAAATAAATTTTCCTCAGGAAAATGTGCATAAAATATGTAAATTTATTAATTTTGAAGGTCAAAATACACTTGATAACACCCTGGCTAATACACCAATACCAAATGATTTTGATTTTCTTTCAATTGATATTGATGGAGTCGACTATCACATATTAGAAGGACTTAAGAAATACCAGCCAAAAATTATTGCAATTGAGTACAACCCAACCATACCCAATTCTATAGAGTATATTCAAAAAAAAGATTTTAATGTAAAACATGGGTCAAGTGCTGCAGCAATTTTAAAGTTATCTCAGGACAAAGGCTACAGCTTAGCTGCTGTTACTAATTGTAGTTTAATTCTTGTAAAAAATGAGTTTTTCGACATTGTGTGTGAAAAAAAGAACACTCTTGAAGAGCTTAGAAAAGAAGGGAATGATATTACTTGTATATTTGCAGGTTATGACGGAACAATTTTAAGTAACAAAGATGATATAAGATTACCGTGGCACGGCATCAATGTCCCAATAGAAAAGATTCAATTTTTACCTAATTTTTTAAGAATTTTTAGGACAGATTACGGTATATTTAAAAAAATTCTTTTAGTGCTTTGGGTTCTATATAAGATGCCATCTAAGATCATATCTTTTTGGAAAGAAAATAATAAATAAACCTATTTTATTATCCCTTTGAGTTTAAGCTCTTGATATAAATCTTCAGATACCTTGTTGATATTTAAATTTTCCATTGCGAAAGTTCTTGCATTTTTTTTTATACTTGAGTGTTTATCAGATAGATTTTGATATTTTTTTGCAAAAAGTTCATAGTCATCTTCTAGCACAAGCCCATTCTTTTCATCTACTACATAACCCTCACTTATTAATTTTGGCAATGCAACAATTGAGCTACAGGCCATTCCTTCTACTAAGCTACTCAACCCAGCTGGATTTGTATTAACAATTGTTGGTAAGCATAAAATAGATGAGCAGGAATATAATACTCTTAAGTCTTCATGTGATGGTGAATAAATAAATATTGAATTTTGCTCTAAATTATTTTTAACAAGAAGATCGAAAGCATCATCTAAAATTTGTTTATCATAACCACATCTTACATACTTTAAATTTAATATTTTAGATACTTTTGCAGCATATAATTCATCTCTATCATTTCCTCCAACTGTTAAAATATACTTCTCTTTAATTAATGAATAATTCTCAAGAACTTTATTATCATAATCTGGATACCAGAAATTTGTATCGACAGAAACAGGAGAAAAGAAAATAGGTTTTTTTATTTTCATTTTCTCTAATAGAAATAATTGATTTTTTGAGGCAACAATTATTGCAATAGACCTGATAAAAACAAAATATAGAACGATATTAAAAAGCATATGGAAAAAGGTTTTCTTTGAATAAAAAGGTATTATCCAAGTATGCATTATGTTTATGGGCTTTATTCGAAAGATAGATGTGAAAAGGCCAAGTAATATTGGATAATCTGGACAAAGAATATTCATATTTGAAAAATATGCTTTAAAAAAATATCTATACAAGCCTTTAAGATACGTGATTTCTTCTTCTTTTGGATAAAATGACTTTTCATATTCCTTAAAAGTTTCATTGTATAGGTCATACACATGATGCTTTAACTCAAGTGAATTAATGGGTCTACTCCATGTTTTTCTTGATAGAAAAATATTAATATTATTATTTTTCATCTTACTAATTTAGAAAGTTTTAAGGTAGTTAGCCATATATCTAAAAAATCTTTTTTTTCTAACTTAAACAAATTTTTAATTTTCAAGCTTGTTATTTTATCAATGAAAAATATTAGAGCTACAAATCTAAGAAATTCACCGATAAAAATAGCTATTACAATTCCTTTTAGATAGAGATCTACGTTGAGCAAAAAAGACATTGATATAAATGAAGAAAGATATATTCCGCGACATAAAAGATCGACGAATATTATTTTCTTTCCATATAAATATTCCGAGAGAGTATCAGTTTGGATAGCAAAAAAATAAGAAAGTAATAAAATATAAATACTTGAATCAGAAGTCACATATGAGGCACCAAAAATCAATGTAATCATACTATTTGATATAAGGGCTAGAAATAAAAAAATAATAAAATATGTAATTAGTGAAAGTCTAAAAATCTTTTCTAAGTTTTCTTCATTTTCTTCTATGATTCCGAACCTAAAGAAGTTAGCTGCTAGAGCTTGTCCAATTGGTGATGCAAGTCTGCTATATGTAACCATTATTATTAATATTCCTAATGCTTCTGGACCTAGTAGACTATTAGTAACAATCTGATAGCCAAAGGCTGAAGATTGAACAAAAAATGCAATCAAAAAGAATTTTGGTGCGAGCTTAAGGATTTTAGACATGTCTTCTAGAAATATCTTGATATTAAATTTTAAAGAAATATCTTGTAATCTTATAATGAAATAAAGCGCAACTAAAAATACAACATACGTAGATAAGATACTTGAATATACAAAATAATTTATCAAATTTTCACTCGAAAAAAATAGCAAGCCGCTTACTATAATCAATAATAAATTTGATACATAAAAAATTAACCTTAAAGCGTTATATTCTTTAAAATAACCCATGCCATTTAAATAGCCAACAGAAATTGTAAAAAAATAAGCTGGGGTTATATATAAAAGATACGTTGTCGAAAGTTCGATAATTTTTAGATCATTAAAATAAATATTTATAAGACTATTGGCAATAATTATGGAAGGAATACTTAAGATAAATGAAGCAAAAAAAATCGTAGAAATTGGGTATGAAATTTTATTAGTGCCGCCTATTACACCAATACTCTTATCAAAACCTAAAATCAAAATATTAGAAACTATTTGAGGATACAAAAAGATAAGAGCAAGCTCTCCCCTTCCCTCTGGATCTAAAAATCTAGCAATCAATATAGAAGAAAAAAAAGTAAAAAACTGTATTGAAAAGTTTGTCTTTACTGTTGAAAAAATCAATTTATTTCAAGAATCTTCTGAAAAGTGATTTTATAGAGGCTATCGAAAGCATATCTTTAACTAAAGATATATTTGTATTTCTAAAATCTATATTATCAATTTTATCTTTTTTAATTATATTTCTACCTTGAGCTCTAATAACAGGTATCTTTCTTGCACCATAATGTCCATCTTCAATTCTTACAGTGATATCCTGGAAACCAATTTTTAATAGATAGTTATACAAATTTTTAACGGAAAAATATACAACATGACGCCAATCACCAATATTTTTATAAACAATTGGAGTAAATAATTCAAATGGAACTTCAATTATTATAATACCATTTTCTTTTAATAAAGCTTTTGCCGAAGTCAGGGCCTCAGTCGGAGAAAAAACGTGTTCAAGAATATGATTTAAAACAACAACATCATAAGAATTATGTTCTTCCGCGGAAGAAAATAGTTTTGGTATTTTTTTTATATTTTTAATTGTTTTAACAGGTGTTGTATCGCTAACAACAATTTGGTAGTCATCAACAAGATGAGCACAAATATCTCCCCTTCCGCCACCAACATCAAGTATCCTTCCGCCCTTTTTTATTTCAAATTTATGAAGTGCATTTGTTATAACAGCTTGCCTTGCATTTAAACCCGCAGAAACTTTACCCTCAATTTCTTTACCTTTATTGCCTGATATTGGATTATCTTCAAAAATAAAACTAGTATCAGGTTTATAAAAAAATTCTAAAAGCTCATCTGAATATCTTTGAGGCTGAAAAAGAAACTTGCAATTAATACATTGCACTGTGGTTACTGGAATAGAATATTCATAGATCTCTTGATTGCCTGAAGTAATTTCTTTCATCTCTAAAGATCCACATAAATCACAACTTGAAATATTTGTAATGTTATTATTAATATCCATTATTTTGACCTAGGTTATCTATGATAAAGTGTATATGGTTTCTGTAAGATTCATAACTAAAATTTTTAAGTCTGGGATCTATAGTTTTTATGTTTGAGTTTAGCTCTTTAGTTATTGCATTTGCTATCTCAGATTTATCTTTTGGGTTGACTTGAATAATTAATTTAGAATCTGGATCATCTATTTCCCACTGATCTGTAAGCTCAGACCCAATGACTTTCAAGCCACATGCCAATGCCTCAAGAAATACAAAACGGAATGGATACCTATCAAAATTTGGATTACTTCCTGGCATTGCAAAAATATCACCTAATCTAAAATAATCTGCTTTATCTTTCTCTTTTATATAACCAGTAAAAATTACAACGTCATTAAGTTTTAAATCTGAAACCTTTTTTTCTAATCTTTTAGTATCTTCACCATCACCGATAATTAAGTAGGCAATATTATTAACTTTCTCTTTTATTAGCGGAAGAGCTTCAATAACTTCATCAAAGCCTTTTCTTAAATCATCACCCTTGTCCAGTCTTCCTGCGGTAATAATTACTTTTTTATTTTCTAGTTTATATTTTTTAATAAGGCTTATATCTGGCTCTTTGATACTAAATGCATTTAGATCAATACAATTTGGTAAATGGTAGTATGAAATTTCCCTATCCAGTTGAGCCCAATCAATAAGTTTTCTTGCAGTAAAGTGTCTCATTGAAATAAAGGTTTTAAGTCGTCTTGCAAAAAAATTTGATATTTTTGACCTTGTTTCTTGCCAGGCATCTCTTCCATAAACAAGCAATCGTACTTCACAACGATAACGAAAAGCTAGAAATATTGCAGCAGGTAAGAGGTGGATATGTGTACAAAAAATTACTTTAACATTCTGCCTCTTAAAACAATGAAGAAAGATCGAGATAATGTATGTAAATTTATTTTTTGATGCAAAAATATTATTTACAACATTTTCAGGAACTTTTTCCATACTGTAGTAAATCTTTCTAGGAAAGACATTAACTTTATCAATTTGTTGGTGTGAAGAAACTGCTCTAATAAAATTTCTATTATATAAAGCAATACCGCCTCTTCCACCATAGGCATCAGTGCACAAAATTATGGAGTTCATTTACTTCTTATATATTTCTACTTCAGGTAAAGGAAATATAAAAGCTCCGCCATTTTCTAAGAATTCATTTTCACGATCAAGAAATTCATCTCGAAAGTGCCAGGGTAAGACTAAATAATAATCTGGGTTCATGGCTCTAGACTTTTCTTCAGAAATTATTGGAATATTTGTTCCGATAGTAAATGCCCCATCTTTATCAGGATTCCTATCAGCAGCATAGTCTATTAATGAATTGTCTAAATCACACCATTGCAAGATTGTATTGCCCTTTGTAGAGGCTCCATATATGTGAACAGTTTTTCCTTCTTTTTTAATTTTAACAAGAAGTGAGTGGAGCTCTTCTTTATGTTTATTAATCCTGTCTTGAAAATCTTTATATGGCATATCGGTATCTAACTTAAGATCAAATTCTTCTTGCCTAACTTTTGCTAATGTGGCCTGATTTTCTGAATTTTTATAGCTAAAGTTTTTTTCGTGAGTTACATAACATCTTATACTTCCACCGTTAATATCGTTAAAACCTACTTTAAATACCTTTAAACCCGCTCTTTTCATTAGATTCTCTAAAACAGAGAAACTATAATATTCTAAATGCTCATGACATATTGTGTCGTATGAATTCATTTTTAACATGCTTGGCATGTAAGACATTTCTACAATCCATATACCTTCAGGGCTTAGTCTTTCTTTAATACCAGTTACAAAATGGACAGGGTTTTCTAAATCATAAAACATTGCTATTGAGGTGATAATATCGAATTTTTGTGATTCATCGATCATTGAATTAAATTCAGCTGATGGGAAAGTATCTTGAGCTACTATAACCTCATCTCCAATTTCTTGTGCAATATCAGAAGGGTCTACACCAAATTTATTATATGAAGTTGGATAGAAGTTCAATAACGTGCCATCGTTACAACCAATATCCAAGACTGATACTTCGCCAGGAGGTTGATCTTCGATAGAACTAATTAATTTTTGAGCAGTCTCAGCAATCTCTTTTAGATGATTAGTCATTGTTTGATTTGTTCCTGATCTGTACCAATATGCTGAGTACAAAATATCAGTAGGAACAGTTACTGGAGCTTGAAGAAGTCCACAGGCATTCTCATCTTGTGTAGGATCACATCTCATTAATTGACAAGATATTCTCCTTAGAGGGGGTTCTTCTTTACCAGGCTTAAGAAATGAACCTTGAAGATGCTGTTCTCCTAAGTTAATTACTTCAGTTAAGGATTTTGAACCACAAATTCTACAAGTTTTTCTGTAAGTTAAATGCATTCTTATAATTAAATTTTAAGTTTTATGCTTATATTATAAACACTTATGAGTGTTATTTGTTAGTATTTTGAGTGCCAAAAAGAAAATATGTCGCTAAGAGTTTTCTCAATTGAAATTTCAGGTGCCCAATTAGAAATTTGCCTCAATTTTTTATTACAACCTTGAATTCTTGATTGTTCTGAGGAACGCATTAAATCTTTATCTTGAATAATTCTTATATCTACCTTAGAAAAACAAAGCATTTTATCTAGAACATCTTTTATCAAAATTTCATTATTTGAACATACATTATAGGATTCTCCGCTTACACCTTTATCGATTATATTAGAATATGCACTTACAACATCCCTAACATCTGTGAGATCTCGAGTCGCATTTAAATTACCAACATTTAATGACGGTTCCCGCAAACCAAGGTCTATTTCTACAATTTTTTTAGCAAAGGCAGATATTGAAAATCGATCGCTTTGCCCAGGGCCAATATGAGTAAATGGTCGAGCTGTAATTATTCTAAAATTCTTAAGGGTACTCCACTGATAACATAGAGCCTCAACAGCAATCTTAGTTACTGAGTATGGGCTCATGGGCTTTCTAGGAGACTCTTCACATAACGGGAGTTCTTTTTGAGATGGAAAACCAAAAATTTCACTTGAACTAATGTTTAAGTAAGTACCTACAAAGTTTATTTTTTTTAAGGCACTTAGTATATTATATGTTCCAAAAAAACCAATATTATAAGTGCCAACTGGATCATCCATTGTTTCTTTTACTGTTGTTAGTGCAGCAAAGTTAATTACTAGATCAGGGCGAAACTCATCAATTACAGATTGGATTATATCGGGATCTCTTATATCAACTTCTCTGCCCGTACTTAATACATTGTAAGAAGATTGTTTTAGATTTTCAGACATATGAGTCCCAACAAAACCTGATCCTCCAATTAAAAGAGCTTTTTTCTTCATTAAAATTAAGAAGTAAAGAAGTTATTATTCATTGAAATCTAATGTCTTGAATCCATGTTTTTTTACCAATTCATCTTTTTGAGCAATTTTAAGATCTTCCTCTACCATTTCGGATACAAGTTCGTTAAAGGAAATTTGTGGAGACCAGCCTAGTTTTTCTTTTGCTTTTGTGGCATCTCCAAGAAGTGTTTCAACCTCAGTAGGTCTAAAATAAGCTTCATCAACTAAAACAATAGGATTATTTCTCACTCTTTTAGAGTTTTCTTGTGACTCTACCCAGTAACCTTTTTCATTAACGCCTTCACCTTCCCATTTAATAAAAATATCTAATTTATTTGCAGCAATATTTACAAAATCTCGAACAGAATACTGAACACCAGTTGCAATTACAAAATCCTCAGGCTTTTCTTGCTGTAACATCAGCCATTGCATTTCAACATAATCTTTTGCATGCCCCCAGTCTCTTAATGCATCCATATTACCAAGATATAGAGCATCTTGAAGGCCAAGCTTAATTCTTGCTAAAGCTCTTGTAATTTTTCTAGTAACAAAAGTTTCACCTCTATTAGGACTTTCATGATTAAATAAAATCCCATTACAGGCATAAATTCCATAGGCTTCTCTATAATTTATCGTTATCCAGTATGCATACATCTTAGCAACTGCGTATGGGCTCCTTGGATAAAAAGGAGTGCTCTCTTTCTGAGGAATTTCTTGGACTAACCCATACAACTCACTCGTACTAGCTTGATAAAATTTAGTTTTCTTTTCTAATTCTAGAATTCTAATAGCCTCTAAAATTCTTAGTGACCCTAAAGCGTCAGAATTGGCTGTGTACTCTGGTTCCTCAAAGCTAACTGCAACATGAGATTGGGCTGCTAAGTTATATATCTCATCTGGCTGCGTTTCTTTAATTATTCTTATCAAAGAAGTTGAGTCAGTGAGGTCTCCATGATGTAAAAAGAACTTAACATCCTCTTCATGCTTATCTTTATATAAGTGATCAATCCTAGCAGTATTAAATAAGCTGGCTCTTCTCTTAATACCATGAACTAAATAACCCTTTTCTAAAAGAAATTCAGCTAGATATGATCCATCTTGGCCAGTAATACCAGTGATTAATGCAACTTTTTCTCTACTCATAATTTATCTCAATAGTTAATATTTGTTAGCTCTTATTTTATGTATAATTTTTTTTAAAATCTTCATATGCATATTTAAGACCATCAGTGAAATCTACTTTGGGCTCCCATCCAAGTGATCTAATTAACGAACTATCCATTAATTTTCTTGGCGTGCCGTCAAGTTTGCTTTCATCAAACTCTATATAGCCCTGAAATCCAACAATCTTAGATATGATGTGAGCAAGATCTTTGATTGTTATATCAATACCACTACCAACATTAATATGGCTTTTTTGTGGCTCAACTTTATCAAAATATAGACTAGGTTCAATATTCATAATATGGACAGATGCAGATGCTAGGTCATCGACATATAAAAATTCGCGCATTGGCTTTCCCGTGCCCCAAATTACTACATATGGTAAATTTTGCACTTTTGCTTCATGAAAACGTCTTATTAATGCAGGAATTACATGGCTATTTTCAGGATGATATTTATCGCCAGTACCATAGAGATTTGTTGGCATAATAGATCTGTAATCTATCTTATAACTCTCACCATATTGGCGATTATAGCTTTCACAAAGCTTGATACCAGCTATCTTTGCTACAGCATATGGCTCATTACTTAATTCTAAAGGACCACTTAAAAGAGCATCTTCTGCCATAGGTTGGTTTGCTAACTTTGGATAAATACAACTTGAGCCCATAAATAAAAGTTTTTTTACTCCGCTTAACCAAGACTGATGAACAACATTACTTTGTATCATTGTATTTTCATATATAAACTGTGCTGGCAGATTGTTGTTGGCATGAATACCTCCAGCAATTGCAGCAGCAAGATATACCTGATCAGGATTTTCTTTTTGAAAAAAATTTTTTACAGCCTCTTGGTTAATAAGATCTAATTCAGAATGTGAAGCTGTGATAATATTGAAATAACCTTGGGTTTTGAGCTCTCTTACAATGGCAGAACCAACCATACCATTATGACCAGCAACAAAAATTTTTTTATTTTTTTCCATTAAATTCAAAGTTAAGTATTTAAATAATTAAGGTTGCTTTTATTTTACTAGGTTCTTCCATATATATCTTCAAATCTTTCTATATCATCTTCTCCAAAATAAGTACCTGTCTGTATTTCAATAAGAACTAAATCTTTTTCTTCTTTATTCTCAAGGGCATGTATCATCCCCACTGGAATATAAGTAGATTGATTAGCATCGAGATCTATCACCTCATCATTCTTCGTTACACTTGCTCTACCTTCTACTACAATCCAATGCTCTGATCTATATTGATGTCTTTGAATGCTTAATTTTTCACCAGGCTTAACGGTTATTCTTTTTACCTGAAAGCAGTTACCATTATCAATAGAGTCATATTTGCCCCAGGGTCTGTATACTTCACGATTTAGCAGATGTTCAGTTCTATTTTTAATTTTAAGCTCTTCTGAGATAGCTTTCACCTCCTCAGATTTGTCTTTCCTTGTAATAAGAATTGAATCTTTTGTTGCAACAACAATTAAATCCTCAACTCCAAATAAGGTTACTAACCTATCTTCTGATATAACTAAAGAATCCTTAACTTGTTTAGTTATTACATCACCTTCAATATAGTTATTATCTATATCTTTTATTTTATTTTCCCACAAAGATGCCCAAGAGCCTATATCGCTCCAACCCACACTTACAGGAATAACAACAGCATTTTTAGTCTTTTCCATAACTGCATAATCAATCGAATCGCTTGGACATGTTAAAAAAACTTCATCATTAATTCTAGTAAAATTATGATCTGAGGTTCTTCCTTTCACTGCTTCCTCACAGACTTTTGATATGTCTGGTCTAAAGCTCTTAAGTTCATTTAAATAATTTTTTGATTCAAAGAGAAAAATGCCGCTGTTCCAGCAGAATTCCTTTGAATCTAAATACTCTTTTGCAGTTTCTAAATTTGGCTTTTCAACAAATTCTTCGACCTTAAACCCTGGTGCACAAGTTTTGCCTTTTTTTATATAACCATATCCTGTATGTGGTTTATCTGGAACTATTCCAAAAGTAACAAATTTTCCTGAGTTAGCTAAGTCATAAGCTGATTTAATAGAGTCCGTAAATGAAATTTCATCTTTTATATTATGATCAGCTGAAGAGACTAATATCAAGGTGCCCTCATCGCATTCATGAGCAGCTAAGGCTATAGCTGGAGCGGTATTTCTTCCTTCTGGCTCAATTATAATATTTGCAGTATGGTTAATTTGTGCTAATTGTTCTGCAACAAAAAATCTATGCTCTTCATTGCAAATAATTATAGATGAATCTAATTTTAGAGGTTCTAGCCTTTTAATGGTTGACTGAAGCATGGTCAAATCGCTTAAGATTGGAAGAAATTGTTTAGGCCTCATTGATCTTGAAGCTGGCCATAATCTTGATCCGGAGCCGCCAGCTAAAATTACAGAACAAACTTTCAATTTATATCTCCTTTTTTATCAATTCTCATTAAATATGTCTCTGGAATAAATTTTATTTGAAAAATCGCTTATCTCATTACTCATTCTATTTGCAACAATAATATCTGACTGAAGTTTAAAATTATTAAGATTATTAATGACCTCACATCCGATAAAAAAATTTTCATTGCATAAAGGCTCATATATTATCACTGAAATATTTTTGTCTAGAATAATTTTTATTATTTCTTGAATTGCAGAAGATCTGTAGTTGTCAGAAGCTCCTTTCATAACCAGTCTGAATATACCAACCGTTTTAGGCTTATTTTTAATAATATCGTTTGCTATAAAATCTTTTCGAGTTTCGTTTGAAGTAACTATAGCTTTAATTAGATTTTGAGGTACTTTGTCATAATTTGATAAAAGTTGTTTTGTGTCTTTGGGGAGGCAGTATCCTCCATATCCAAAAGAAGGATTATTGTATTTACTTCCAATTCTTTCATCAAGACATACGCCATTTATTATATCTTTAGAGTCAAGATTTTTAGATATAGCGTAAGTATCTAGCTCATTAAAAAAAGCAACCCTCATTGCTAAATATGTATTTGAAAATAGTTTAGTAGCCTCAGCTTCTGTAGGACTCATAAATAAAAGAGTAGTATCATTTTTCAATGAAGCTTTAAGTAGAATATTTGCAAAATGCATTCCTTGTTCATCATAACCTCCAACAATAATCCGAGAAGGATAAAGATTATCTTTGAGAGCCTGACCTTCTCTTAAAAATTCTGGTGAAAAAATAATTCTATTGGTATTAAATTTTTTTCTGAGATTCTCGGTATGGCCAACTGGAATTGTAGACTTAATAACAATAAGTGCATTGTTATTAAATTTGAGAGCTGAATCTACTACAGAGTCAACAGATGAAGTATTAAAGTAATTGGTATCAGTATTGTAATCAGTTGGAGTAGCAATTATTATAATTTGAGCATCTGCAAAAGCCTCTTTGCTATCTAATGTTGCAAAAAGAGATAACTCTTTTTCTTTTAGATAATTTTCAATATCTATGTCAGCACAGGTTGATTCCTTATTATTTACTTTTAATACTTTCTTTTCATCAATATCATGCGCCACTACGTTATGCTCTTGAGATAAAAGAACTGATAGAGACATTCCAACATACCCTATACCTACAATTGTTATGTTCAATTTGTCCATGTTAATTATTTATCTAATTCTGCTATATATATTGGCATTATTAACAAGAGCTATTAAGATCGAAATAATAAATCCCATTAGTGTTCCAAAAATAACAATAGAAGACCTGCTAGGTTTAGATTTTTTTTCAGGTACAAATGGAGAATCAACAATACTGATAATATAATCTTCATTTACAGTTGCTAGCATTTTGGTTTGAATCTGATTTTCAAGTATTTGATTAATTGACTGTTTGATATCACTAATGGTCGTTGAAGAACTTAGGCTAGTTAAATAATTAATCGCTGCATCGGAATTAGTTAATTCTTTAGTTCTCATTGTTTTATTAATTTCATAGATAATTATTGTTAATAATTTATTAGCAAATATAGGTGACGGGTGTTCTGCAGAAATGTAAATAAAACCACTCTTTTTATCTTGAGATATTGATAAGATATTGTCGATATACTCCTTATGGGCTTCAAGATATGATGGTTTAGTCGATTTGAAGTCATCGGGAGGTCTAATCCATTTATTATTTTTTTCATCGAATAATTTGGGGTCATAAATAGTTTTGCCTGTTTTAGGAATAAATCCATCAGCGGCAAGAATCTCTTGAAGCATATTTTCAAAGGATAAAAGGTGTTTAAAAAAATCTCTAGATTTAATTGTTGCTATTACTATATCTGCTTTGCTGTCTGCACCACTAGATGGGACTGATATCCCAGCCATAGAAGCCAGGCCGCTATACTGAGAAATAGCCGAAGATATTGATGAAGGATTATCGCTGTTTGCGACCTTTATAACAGCAGAAGACTGATAGTAATTTGTCAATGATAAAGAATAAAGTATCGAAACTGCTGCAAATAGAGTTGTGATTATGGCAATAAAATATTTTTTTTTAATCAATATTTTATATAACTCAAAAAAGTCTATTTCTTGTTTTATGCTCTCTGTATTCATATATTTAACTAATTAGTATATATATAGTCATTATAAGCGCATATACAAAAAATATGGTACCCGGAGCCGGACTTGAACCGGCACGCCATTGCTGGCGAGGGATTTTAAGTCCCTTGTGTCTACCAATTCCACCACCCGGGCTTACTGTAAACAAAAAATAAGTATACTTCTTTTTTCATGGAGGCTGAAGCCGGAATCGAACCGGCGTTAACGGCTTTGCAGGCCGCTGCATAACCACTCTGCCATCCAGCCTAATTTTGCAGTGTGTATTGTATACATCTTATTGTTAAAGTAAAAAATTAATTTTTAAAAGTAATATGTGTATACAAATATCCAGTATAAATAGTTATTAAGAGTGCTAAAAATAAAAACATGTCGCCCAAGAGTATAACTAGCATATTGTTTAAGTTTAAACCCAGCATATAGATACTTATAGTAAAAAGTTGAATGGTTGTTTTAATTTTTGCTAAAAAAGTTACTTTAGTAACATTAGGGCGTTTCTGTCTTGCGTTAAAATCTCTTAGACCTCCTACCCAAATTTCTCTCGTTATTATTAAAGATGCCACAAAAGCTATGAAGTAACTTGAAAGATTTACTGAAAGCCCAAAAAGAACGAAAACTACCAATATTTTATCTGCAATAGGATCTAGTATCTCTCCTATTTGAGATGTTAAATTATATTTTCTAGCTAAATAACCATCGAAGTAGTCAGTTGTTCCTGCTATGAAAAACAAAATTAAAGCAAGAAAATATCCATCTGGCCTTGTTAATAACAAAAAAATAACAGCTGCAAGAAAAATTCTGAAAAGCGTTAGCAAATTTATAAAATATATCATTTATTTAATATTGATTTAATTTCTTGTGCTATTTTCTCATTAATACCCTTTAGAGTCATTAAATCTTCAATACTTGTATCACTTATAGATTTTATATTTTTAAATTTGTTTAGCAGTCTTTTCTTAAGAACCTTTCCAACTCCTGGAACAAGATCTAATTTAGATTTTTTTATGGTATTTTTCTTTTTCTTTCTTTGTGCTGAAATTGCAAAACGATGAGCTTCGTCTCGCATTTCTTGAAGTAATAAATATGATTTTGAATATTTATCAAATTCTACCACCCCATTAGCAGAAAAAATTGTTTCAGTAGCTCTAACTCTATTGCCCCCTTTAGCTATAGAAATAACTTTAATATCATTATGAATTGAAGCTTTAATAATTGATCGAGTAAATTTTAGCTGTGTTTTACCTCCATCAATAACAATTAAATCAGGCTTAATGTCTTTATCATCTAAATACTTTAATCTTCTATTTAAAACATTTTCTAATGAGCCAATATCATTACCAGAAAATTCTTTTGGTATATTATAAAGTCTGTACCTTTTTTTAAGAGGGCCAGTTTTTGAAAAAACTACACATGATGCAACAGCGCTATCTCCTGAAAAGTGACTCACATCAAAAGTTTCAATCCTATTAATATCGGAAAATAATCCAAGATCTTTTGCTAATTCTTTAAATGCATAAGTATATTTATCCTCTTTACTCAAATGATTAGATATCACTTGTTGAGAATTCATTTTGCATAAGCTAAATAATGGCCTTATGTCTTTACTTGGAGTGAATGAAATTTTTATATTAGTACTATGCTTTTTCTTTATAGCTGCCTCAATTAATTCTTTTGATTCAAGTTTATTAATGCAAAGAACTTTATCTGGAATATCAATATTATTATTATAGAAATTTAATATAGCGCCCTGATAAACTGACTCTATTGAATTGAAGTATCCTTTTTTAATAAGATTTGTTTTAGTGCCTCTTATTTTTCCTCTTCTTACAACTATTATGCAAACTCCAAGATATCCGTTGTCTTCATATGCTGAAAATATATCTAAGTCTTTTGCAAGGGTGGTAACTGATTGCTCTTCTCGCAAAAGAGTCAGTCTATTTAAACGATCTCTTATCTCAGCAGCTTTTTCAAAAGCTAATGTTGAAACAGATACCTCTATTTCTTTTTTTAATCTATCTATAGTCTGAGAATCAGATGAACTTAAATAACTTTTTGCGCTGCTTATATCTTCGGAATAATCATTGCTTGAAATATTCTTTACACATGGGGCACTGCATCTTTTCATCTGATGTTCTATACATGGTCTAGTCCTTGATGCAAAGGTATTATCACTACAGTTTCTTATTTTAAATATTTTTTGTATTTCCTTTATTGAAGATTTAACAGCATGTGAACTCACAAATGGACCAAAATATTTTTCATCAACTGCTTGTTTAGTCCTTTTCAAACTTACAGAGGGAAAATCATGATCAAGAGAAAAATAGATATATGGATATGTTTTATCATCTCTTAAGAGAATATTAAATTTGGGTTTATTTTCTCTAATAAGCATTTGCTCTAATAAAAGAGCCTCTACTTCATTTTTTGTTGTAAAAGTTTCAATTTGATCTGTTAATTTTTTTATTTGAGAAGTTTTTCTATCTTTTTGAGCATTACCAAAATAACTTGATACTCTTTTTTTAAGATTTTTTGCTTTGCCTATGTAAATAATTTCTGAATTGTTAAAGAATTTATAAACGCCTGGGGTTTCAGGAACTTTTTTTAGATTAAGCTCCATTATCATGAAGATATTTTTTGGTATAAATCTTTCCAGCACTTACGCCATATTGATCATATGGATTGATTTGCAGCATTGCAGCAGTAATGTATGTTCTATGCTCCCATGTGGCTATTAAATAACCTAAAGTGTATGCATCAATTTTATTAAGTAGAAAAAGGTTTAAAGGGATATTGCCGTTAATTTTCTCTTCAGCTTTTAATAAGTCCTCTGCTCCATTTGATAAAATTTTTGCTTGAGTAATAGCCTGGGCATATGCCAAACTTTTTAAATCCTCTTTACTTGCAATTATATCTGCACATATATCTTGAGTGCCTTGATGCAGTAATTGAAAATAAGAATGTTGAGCAGTAGGACCATACCCTCCAAAAATAATTTGTCCTGTTTTTTTAAAATCAGAATTTGCATGCGGCTGTTTGCCAAGTGATTCCATTTCAAGTTGTTGAACATAATCAGCAAAGGATCTTAATTTCCAGCTATATGATAAAACAGCTCTAGAGGTTTTATTTTCTAGATTATTTAGCCAAATATCGCTATAAGATAATGTTTTAACAAACTCTAAATATTCTCTATTATTTTGAAGATCTAGGTCTGCTTGATTGCCGCCCTTCAATAAATTATCTGGTTCAAAACTTGAATCAAGAAAAGCAGGAACTGAGATATCGGACCATATTGAGTATCTACCTCCAATCTCTTTATCAAATTTTATAATGTGCTTAATATTGTATTTAGATGCCTTTGATTCATTTGCTGTAATTGCAATAAATTTATTCATATCTCCAGACCACTTTATTGCATCTTTTAAAGTCTCAAGCGTTTCATCGGTTGTGAATGACTTTGATGAAATTATAAAAAGTGTCTCATTTTTTTTAAGATTAGAAGTTTTCTCTATAAATTCAATAGGATCTGAGCCTGTAATAAACAGATGATTCAAATTTGTATTAGGTCCAATTAAACTTTCAATTAGTAACTTTGGTCCTTCAAATGAACCACCGATACCAAGTACAACAATATTAAGGACCCCATCAAGAACTCCTTTATTTAAGCATTCAGATAAATCTTTAGAAGGCCAATAGGGTGTATTTGCTCTATATTGTGGGTGCCATGCGGCCTGATCTTCAGTGTAATTAACATTTTTGCCTGCAAATAGATCTTCTATCTTTGAATCAACATTAAGTTCATCAAATTTTGCATTAAACTCATTAAAAATTGAACTAGTAAATCCTTTAAGATGAGATTCATATCTTAATAAATCATTTTCAAAAAAATAATTATCTGGCTTTTCCATGATTAATTAATACTTTGATAGATTGCATTTAATGCTTCTGAAATATTATCAGCACCTGTTATAGGCCTTCCAATAACTAAATAATTTGCACCTAGGTCTATCGCTTGTTTAGGGGTCATTACTCTGGTTTGATCATCATTTAAATCTGACAAACGTATGCCAGGGGTGATTGAAAGAAGTGATCCTCTTGCGGTCACTAGATCAAGTTCGTGTGGAGAACATACAA
This sequence comes from uncultured SAR86 cluster bacterium, assembly GCA_902557645.1. Classification (GTDB taxonomy): domain Bacteria; phylum Pseudomonadota; class Gammaproteobacteria; order Magnimaribacterales; family D2472; genus MED-G78. The sequence continues at coordinate 117,235 of CACEAP010000001.1, read as the reverse complement.
CTCCATCAATTTTTGCCTCTTCAGCTATATCAAGCATTGCATTAACTTGATCAACAGCTGTTCTTTGATAAATTTGATTTGTATCTGCATCGGATAGACTTGTTAATGCAGTAACTCCAAAAACTTTTATATCAGTTCCTTTTAATGCTTCCATTGCAGATTCCATCATGAGCCTTCCGCCTGATGTATGGATAGTAAGCATCTGTATTGGAAGGGTTGATAATCCTTCAATAGATTTTTTTACTGTATTTGGGATGTCATGAAGCTTAAGGTCTAAAAAAATATCAAAACCTTTGTCTGCTGCTGCATAAATAATGTCATGGCCAAGTACATTAAAAGATACACTTCCAATTTTAACCATGCACAGATTAGGATCTAGGCTGTCTAGGATTCTGCTAAATGTAGCTTTATCATGCTCATCAATAGCTACTATGATTGATTTACTCATAATATTAGAATATTAAACCAAAAGTTACTTTTCTAGTAATGATTTAGAGGGTTTAAAGTGCATAATTGCTGTTTCCCCTAGATAAGAAACTTCTTTATTTTTTGGATTTATAAACTTTCTAGGTCTAATATATTTTTTTGAAAATGTTCCAAAGCCTCTTATTTCAACCTTTTCATCCTGTGCAACAGACTCAACTATAGAATTGATAATTACATCAATTGATTTGGATATTTGGGCTTTTGTAAGATCTGGAAACTCTTTTATCAAGCTAGACTCTATGTGAGAACGATTTAAGCTATCTTTAGAGTTACTCACTTAACCTTAAAGAAATTCTTTCCCTTTCAGCATCTACACCAAAGACAACACAGCTTAGCTTATCACCTTTTTTGTAATCTTCTAAAGCCTCTTTTGGATCTTCTGCATCTGATATATCTGAAAGATGAATCAAACCATCAATGTCACCCTCGAGGCCAACAAAGATTCCAAAATCAGTAATTGATTTAATTTGGCCTTCTACTTTGTCGCCTAATGTATATTTATTAGAAAACTCAGTCCAGGGATTGGCTTTAGTTTGTTTTAAACCAAGTGAAATTCTTCTTTTATCATAATCTATTTCTAAAATCATTACTTTAATTTTTTGTTCCATCTCAACTACTTTAGAAGGATGGATATTCTTACTTGTCCAATCTAGTTCTGATAAGTGAATAAGTCCTTCTATGCCCTCTTCAAGCTGAGCAAAACAACCATAATCTGTAATATTTGAAACATTAGCTTCGTATATTCCACCTACAGCATAATTACCATCTACATTTTCCCATGGATCATTTTGAATCTGTTTTAAGCCAAGCGATACTCTTAACTTTTCTTTATCAAAGCTTAAAATTTTTACTTCAATTTCTTCGCCTAGATTGAGAACTTCGGCTGGGTTAGTAACTCTAGACCATGAAATATCTGTTATATGAAGTAATCCATCAAGGCCGCCTAAATCTACAAAAGCTCCATAATCGGTAATATTTTTAACAACGCCTTTAACTATTTGTCCTTCTTCTAGATTTTTTAACAACTCGACTTTTACAGCTGAATTATTCTTTTCAAGAACAGCTTTTCTTGATAAAACAACATTATTTCTTTTGTAATCAAGTTTAATAACTTTGAACTCTTGAACGGTGTTCTCTAGATCAGGAGCTTCTTTAACTGGTCTAACATCAACCAAAGATCCTGGTAAAAATGCTTTTACAACTTCAACTTCAACAGAGAAACCACCTTTTACTCGATTGATAATTTTACCTGTTACAAATTCACCACTTTCTAATGCATCTTCAAGCATTTTCCAAGTAGCTATCTTTCTAGCTTTTTCTCTTGATATCCTAGTCTCACCATAGCCATCTTCAACAGCTTCTAGCGCAACCTCAACCTCATCTCCAACTGAAATATCAAGCTCTCCATCATTGTTTCTGAATTCATCAAGGGATACTACTCCCTCTGATTTTAATCCTACATGAACTGTTACCCAGTCCTTATCTACATCTAAAACAACTCCAGATACTATTGATCCAGGCTGCATATCTAGTGTGCTTAAACTCTCGTCTAGTAAAGCAGCAAATGATTCTGTCATTTATTCAATTCCTTTTTTGCGAGCCTTTTAGTAAAACTCAGTACTTCTTCAAGAGACATTTCAGACGAATCAATAGTAATTGAATCATCAGCTGGAATTAAAGGTGATAAAGTTCTTGTTCTATCTTTTAAATCCCGTAGTTCTATATCTGCTATCAGATCGCGCATATTAACTTCTTGTCCACGTTTCTGCAACTCTAAATATCTTCTTTCAGCTCTCACTTTAGCTGAAGCATCTAAGAATATTTTTAAATCTGCTTCAGGAAAAACTACAGTACCCATGTCTCTGCCGTCTGCAATAATATTTTTACCCTCCATAAAATTTCTTTGAATATCAATAAGTAGTTCTCTTGTTTCACTTAAAGCACTTAATCTAGATGCAGTTTTAGCAATTTCTTCATTTCTGATATCTGAAGTAATTTCATTATTTTGATAAAGGATATTCGTATCATCCTTTGTAGGAATAAAAACAAGCTCATTTATTGCTTGAACTATTTTTATATCTGAAAGGCCTTGGTTATAAAAATATGCATATGCTCTATACAAAGATCCGCTATCTAATATTTCAAAATCTAAATACAGTGCTAAATTTCTAGCCAATGACCCTTTTCCAGCTGCTGAAGGCCCATCAATAGTTATTACATTTCTATTCTTCATTTATGTGCATCCCTAATTTATGCATTGTTTCTATAAAGTTTGGGTATGAAGTATAAATATTTGAACAATCATTAACACTTACTCCATTTTTTATACATAAGCTTGAGATAAGAAAACTCATAGCAATCCTGTGATCTCCAAAAGAATCGATCTCAATTGATTCATCTTTTTGCAAAAAACCACCAGTTATAGAAATTCCATCCTCAAACAATTTATGTTCAACTCCCAAGGCTAAAAGCCCACTACTAATAGCTTCAAGTCTATCTGATTCTTTTACTCGTAGCTCTTTTGCATCAGAGATATTTGTTTCTCCAGAAGCTGCTGCAGCAGCTATACTCAGAATAGGAATTTCATCAATAATATTTGCAATAATTTTTCCACTAACATCTATACCTTTTAATTTTGAGGATTTAACAGTTATATCTCCAACAACTTCATTGCATAAATCTTTTTCATTTTTTATCTCAATACTTCCACCCATTTCGATGAGTATATTTATAAGCCCACATCTTGTAGGGTTAAGTCCTACATTTTTAATATGCAATTCTGCATCATCTGCTATAAGTGCAGCAACAATTAAAAATGCTGCTGAAGAAAAATCACCAACAACCTTATAATCAATAGCTGTAATTTTATTGCCAGGAATAAAAGTAATCTTTTTGCCACTTCCATGCACCTTTGAATCTATATTTAAACCAAAATACTGCAACATTAATTCAGTATGATCTCTAGTTATAGATGGCTCTATAACGGTAACTTGCTTATTTGCAGCTACACCTGCTAACAAAATGGCTGACTTCACTTGAGCGCTAGCAACTGGTAACTCATAAGAAAAGCCTTCAATGATATCTGTTTTATTTATAATTACAGGCGGAGTTCCGTTAGAGGTAACTATATTAGCTCCCATTTGGTTCAAAGGGGAAGCAACTCTGTCCATAGGCCTTCTCATTAAAGACTCATCTCCGATAAGAGAGGCTTGCATACCTGATCCACATATTAGGCCCATCATTAATCTCATCCCTGTTCCAGAATTACCTAGATCAACTGGAGTAACTGGACTATTGAAAGCAACATCACGCCTGGATATTTTTACAATACCTTCTTCAAATAAAATATCAGAGCCTATTTGATTAAGAGATCTAAGAGTTGATAGGGGATCTTCTCCATCTAAAAATCCTGAAACTAAAATATTTTGATTGCTTAACGAACCAATAATTAGGACTCTTTGAGAAATAGATTTATCTCCAGGACAAATAACCTTTCCATTTAATTTTGCTGTATTTTTTGCAAATAATTTCAAAACTTAGAGTTCTTATATTCTTTTATAGATGTTAAAAAATCTTGTAAAGCTTTTTCATCACCATCATTAAAAAGCTCTTTTAAATTATCAAGGCTATCTTTATATGCATCAATAGCTTGAACAATGCTCTCTTTATTACTTAAGAAAATATCTGTCCACATCTTTGGATCTGACCCACCTATTCTGACAAAATCTTTTAAGCCACCAGCTGAAAAAGTAGTAATATTTTTATTAGGATTGGTCATTATGCTGCTTAAAACAGCATAAGATATTACGTGTGGCAAATGACTTGCATAAGACATAATTTCATCATGTTTTTTTGCATCAATTTTATGAACTTCAGCCCCCAAACCTTTCCAAAGATCACTAACTTTTTGCTCAGAAGCTTCATTGATATTATTTAATTCAGTTATAAGAACCTTCTTATTATTAAACATAGCCTCATCTGCATAGCCTACGCCAGTATTGTGTGATCCTGCCATAGGGTGAGATAAAATTATATTTGCAGGTGAGGAGTATTTATCTTCTAAATAATTTGAAATAAGCAGCTTGGCACTAGCAGTATCGGTTATGGTTATATTTGAATTAAATAATGACTTTATCGCATCATAAACTTGCAAACTCTCAATAACAGGGACAGCAATAATAATGATATCGACCGAATTTTGATCTAAATTATTTATTTGTTCTAAATTACTTAATTTCTGATCAATAATTCCAACATCCAAAGCTAAATCAAGAGCTGACTCATTATGATCAAAAGCCTCGATAAAAATATTAGGATTTTTATTTTTAAGTGCCTTGGCTACTGAGCCACCCATTAACCCTAGACCAATAATTGCGACTGATTTCATAATAATTTTTTAAAATGATTAAAAAAATAATCATTTTCCTCTGGTGTCCCAATGGTCATGCGAAGATATCCTAGCATTTCATAATTATCAATTGGTCTGACTATAACTCCAAGCTTCATAAGAGACAGGAACATTTCTTCTGAGTTAAAATCTCCTTTAAAAGAAATAAAATTTCCTTGAGATTTAATACATTCCATACCAACAGATTCTAAAGCTGCCATCATTCTATCTCTTTCTATTGAATTTAAATCCCTGCTTTGTTTTATATGATCAATATCATCTATTGCTTCTATTGCAGCTAATTGCGCAAGTTGATTTACATTAAATGGTTGGCGAATTTTATTAATAACACTACATAATTCTTTGCTGCCAATACCATAGCCGATTCTTAAACTTGCAAGGCCTTGGATTTTAGAAAAAGTCTTAGTGATAAGAATATTATCAAATTCGTCTAATAACTCATTGGTTCTAATGTAATCTTCCGCCTCAACATACTCATAGTAAGCAAGATCTAGGACAACAAGAATTGACTGAGGAATTTCTAGCATCATATCTCTAAAATCAGAATGACTATTAAAAGTACCAGTTGGGTTATTAGGATTGGCAACAAAAATTATTCTAGTTTTATCTTCACAATAATCATTAAATTGCTGTAAATTATGTGTCCAATTAATCATTGGCACTTCGATTACTTTAGATCCACATGCTTGGGTAAGTATTTTATATACAGCAAATGCATGCTTAGACATAACTGCACTAGATGAATTATTTAAAAATGCTCTTGCTGCAAGCTCTAAGACTTCATTAGAGCCATTGCCAATAATAATTTGATTATTGTTAACTGACTCAAACTTTGCAATTTTAGTCTTCAGACTTGTAGCATCGCTACTTGGATAAAGGCTCAGACTTTCATTTAATGATTCTAGTATTTTTTTAGCTTTTGGTGATGGTCCTAAAGGATTTTCGTTACTTGCTAATTTAACAATTTTTTCAGGATTGTAATCTGCAACAACCTCCTCTATAGATCTGCCTGGCTCGTAGGGTTGAAGATTTTCAATACCAGAATTAACAAAAGATATTAGCGAATCATTCATGAATCTTCTGGATATGATCCTAGAATTCTTAAAGAGGCGACTGCTGATTGAATTTCTTCTATAGTAGCCTTAATTTTTCTATCTTGTTGATGACCTTCAATATCGATAAAAAAGTCATGCGCTTCGGATAAAGTTCTAGATGGTCTAGTTTCTATTTTATTTAAATTAATATTTTTCTTTTCAAATGGTTTAAGAATTTTTAGCAAGGCTCCTGGTTTATTTTCTGTTTGAATTAGAAATGAGGTCTTATCTTTTTTTGTTTTTCCAACTGACTCGGTTCCTATAACCAGAAATCGTGTTTGATTATTAAGATTATCTTCAATATTTTTTGCTTGGCAAAAAAGTTTATATTTCTCTACAGCAAGATTATTTACTATACAGATAGCATTTTTATTGTTTTTAGCAAATTTAGCAGCTTCAGCTGAACTGCTCATAATCTTTCTTTCAATATTACCAAGATTTGCTTCGATCCATTTGGAGCATTGGCCAATAGCTTGAGGGTGAGAAGCAATAACTTTAGCATTTTTAAAGTTTATTTTATTGGCTGATGCAAGCTGGTGATGAATCTTAAAATAACTTTCACCACATATCTTTAGATTATGGTCCGCTAATGAATTAAGCGTTGAATTTATTACACCTTCGGATGAGTTCTCAACAGGGACTATGCCCAGGGAAACCTCATTACCTTGGATTTTTCTAAAAACATCTTCTATTGAAATTGCAGGAACTCTTATTGCTGAAGAGCCAAATTTATTTATCAATGCAGCCTCAGAATGGGTACCTTCTGGCCCTAAATAACAAATTTTGATTTCTTCTTCTAATGACAGGCAGGCTGCAATTAATTCTCTAAAAATAACTTTTACCTTGTTGTCTGATATTTTGCCTTCATTCTCCTTCAGTATATTTCTTAATACTTCTGCTTCTCTATCAGGTTTGTATAGTGATGAGTTGGGATTAAGTTTAGACTTAATATGTCCAATCTTATAGGCAAGATCTGCCCTAGTTTGCATTAATTTAAGCAGCTTATTATCAATAATATCTATTTTGTTACGATATTTTTTTAAGTTTTCTTTACTCACTTTTTTAACCATTCGTTTTTTCAAAATCTTTCATGAACTCTATTAGATCATGAACACCCTCAATAGGCATGGCATTATATATGCTCGCACGCATTCCTCCTAAAGATCTATGGCCTTTTAGATTGAGTAATCCATTTTGCTCAGCCTGCTCTATAAATAATGAATCAAGATTATTGTCGGCCAAAATAAATGGTATATTCATAATCGATCTATTTTCAACAGCTACTGGATTTGAGAAAAAATTAGATTCATCAATGTATTGATAGAGGGTATTAGCTTTAAAATGGTTCTTCTTACATATGACTTCTAGACCACCCTCTGATTTTAGCCATTTAAAAACCTTACCAGCCATGTACCATGCAAATGTTGGGGGTGTATTTAACATTGAATTATTCTTAGAATGTTGACTATATCTAAGAATATTTGAATTGCTTGAATTTTCTTTTTCAAACATTTCTTTTTGGATAATAACTATAGTTAAGCCTGCAGGCCCGATATTTTTTTGAGCTCCTGCATAAATCAAACTAAATTTTGACACATCAATTGGTTCACTCAATATAACTGAAGACATATCTGCGACTATTGGAGTATCTATATCTGGTGGCTGATGAATTGCTACGCCTTGAATAGTCTCATTAGGAGCATAGTGAAAATATTTAGCATTAGAATCTAAATTCCAAAGTTTGGAATCTGGAGCATGCGTAAAATTGTCTGCTTCTGATGAAGCAACTATATTTATTTTTGAGTATTTCTGGCCTTCTACAATTGCTTTTTTTGACCATGCTCCAGTCACTAGATAATCTGCTGAATCTTCTTGTGATGAGAAGTTTAATGGAACCATGGAAAACTGATGAGTTGCTCCGCCTTGAAGAAATAGAACATCATATTCGTCTGGAATATCCAAAAGCTCAATAAAGTCTTGTTTAGCATTTGAAGCAACTTCATCAAAGATCGAGGACCTATGACTCATTTCCATAATTGACATGCCAGCATTACCCCATTCAAGTAATTCTGATCTAACTTCTTCTAAAACTGGTTCAGGTATAGCTGCAGGTCCAGCACAGAAATTTCTGACTCTCATTATTCAGATGCTCCATCCTTGGCGTCATCATCTTCGCCATCATCTGGAATTGTTACACACTCGATTAGTTTTTCACCCTCTTTTGGAGTAATAACTTTTACCCCTTGAGTATTTCTACTTAAAGTGGGTATTTGAGATACGGAAGTTCTAATCATAGTCCCCTTATCACTAATAAGCATTATGCCTGCGTCATCATTAACTAATGCAGAAGAAACCATAGCACCATTTCTTTCACTTGTTTTCATAGAAATAACTCCTTGACCACCTCTATTATGTGATGGAAAGTCATCTAAGTTAGTTTTCTTTCCATAGCCATTCTCAGAAACACATAATACTGTTTTGGTATTGTCAGCTATCATTAGTGAAATAATTTTTTCACCTTTCTTTAGCTTCATACCTCTTACACCTCTTGCAGTTCTACCCATATGCCTTACATGCTCTTCATTAAATCGAATTAATTTGCCTGCTGAAGAAGCTAAAAGTATTTGCTGATTTCCATCAGTAATTGCAGTCCCAATAAGCCGATCATCATCATCAAGATTAATAGCTTTTATACCTGATTTATATTTCTTGCTAAAGAGGCTTAAATTTGTTTTCTTAGTTGTCCCATTTTTTGTAGCCATAAAAATAAACTTATCATCAGAAAATTCTCCAACTGGCAGTATTTCACTGACAGACTCATCATCATCTAAGTTAAGCATATTCACTAGAGGTCTGCCTTTAGATGTTCTGCTGGCAACAGGGATCTCATATACTTTTAGCCAAAAAACTTTACCTTTTGTTGTAAAACATAATATTTGAGTATGGCTGCTTAACACATAAAGGTTTTGTATCAGATCTTCTTCTTTTACTGAAGCTGCGGCCTTGCCTTGACCGCCTCTTTTTTGTTCACGATATTCATCTAAAGGCTGAGTCTTAGCATAACCACTTCTTGAAATAGTGAGTACTCTCGTTTCTTCTGGAATGAGATCCTCATTAGTGATACCTCTTCTAGTATCATTAATCAATGTCCGCCTTTCATCGCCAAAATTATCTTTTATTTCATTAAGCTCGCTAACTAATAAAGCTTCAAGTGTAGACTTATCATCAAGAATTTTTTGTAATTCTAAAATCTTTGTAACTATGTCATTAAATTCAGCATTTAAATTATCTTGCTCTAAGCCTGTTAGTCTTCCTAGTCTTAATTCAAGAATTGCTTTTGCTTGTTCTGGAGAAAGTTTATATTTTTTTCCTTTTAATCCATACTCAGCTCCTACATTTGATGGCTTACAAGCATCTTTGCCTACCTTCTTAAGAATTGCCTCAACAGGACCAGCTTTCCATGATTTTTTTACCAAAGCTGCAGCAGCCACTTTGGGATCTTTTGATTTTTTTATTATTGTTATAACTTCATCTATATTTGCTATAGCAACCATCAAACCTTCAACAATATGACCTCTTTCTTTTGCTTTTTTTAGATCAAATATTGTTCTCTTTGTAATAATATCTTTTCTATGCCCAATAAAGGCTTCAAGAATTTCTTTTAAATTAACCTCTTTTGGTTGGCCCTCTGAAAGAACAGTTAAATTAATGCCAAAGGATTGTTCAAGTTGTGTCTGAGAAAATAGATTATTTTCAAGCACTTCTACCGAATCTCCCTTTCTAACCTCAATAACCACTCTCAAGCCATCTTTATCAGACTCATCACGAATTTCTGTTATACCTTCAATCTTTTTTTCTTTTACAAGTTCAGCAATTTTTTCAAGCATTTTTGCTTTATTAACCATATAAGGAATTTCATTGACGACTATTGATTGTTTGCCATTCTTATCTTCTTCAATTGTTGTATTAGATCTAATGTGTATTATTCCTCTTCCTGTTTTGTAGGCTTCGTAAATGCCAGCTTTTCCATCAATAGTTCCACCTGTAGGAAAATCTGGACCTGAAATATCTTGAATAAGCTCATCTATTGAAGTTTTTGGGTTACTTAAGAGCCTTAAACAACCATTAATGACTTCTGTAAGATTGTGCGGAGGTATGTTAGTTGCCATACCAACAGCAATACCTGAAGAGCCATTAATAAGAAGATTAGGTATCTTGGTAGGCAAAACATCTGGAATAAATTCACTGCCATCATAGTTTGGTGAAAAAGAAACTGTATCTTTTTCAAGATCACCAAGCATTTGATCGGTAATTTTAGCCATTCTAACTTCTGTATATCTCATTGCAGCAGGACGATCACCGTCAATAGATCCAAAATTGCCCTGACCTTCTACAACCATATACCTCATAGAAAAATCTTGTGCCATTCTAACCATAGCCTCATAAACTGCACTATCGCCATGTGGATGGTATTTACCTATAACATCTCCAACTACTCTTGCTGACTTTTTATAAGGCTTGTTATAGGTATTTTTTAGATCATGCATAGCAAATAGTATTCTTCTATGAACTGGTTTTAAGCCATCTCTAATATCAGGAAGCGCTCTACCGTGAATAACACTTAATGCGTAACTTAAGTATGATTGTTTTAATTCATCTTGAATATTTACGTTAATTATTTCTTTTGCAAAATCGCTCATTTTTGGGTCTTATTTGGTAAAAATTATGAGCAGAATTACTGCTCTATTTAGAGCTTTATTTTAACATAAAATCAGGCTTTTTTAGTCTTTAAATTCAGATACTAGGCCGCTAATTGATTCCTTAGCATCTCCAAAAAGCATCCTGGTATTAGATTTAAAAAATAAAGGATTTTGAACACCTGCAAAGCCAGATGACATTGAACGTTTTAATACAAAAACAGTTTTAGCATTATGAACTTCTATAATAGGCATGCCGTATATTGGACTGCCTGGTTCTTCAGTTGCAGAGGGATTGACGACATCATTCGCTCCAATTACAACAGCAACATCAACAACATCCATTGTTGGGTTTACATCATCAGGCTCAGCTAAAACATCATAAGAAACATTAGCTTCTGCTAAAAGAACATTCATATGTCCGGGCATTCTTCCTGCTACAGGATGGATGCCATATTTAACCTCTGTTCCATTTTCCTCTAATAATTCACCTAGCTCTCGGACTGTATGTTGAGCCTGAGCAACAGCCATTCCATAACCTGGAACAATAAGGACTGAACTTGCATTTTCTAAAATCAAATATGCATCAGATACAGAGATAGGGTTTATTTCTCCTTGCTCTTCAGATGTAGCAGAAGTTCCTGAACTAGCATATCCAACAAAGAGAATATTGCCAATCGAGCGATTCATAGCTTTTGCCATTATTACAGTAAGAATAAGACCACTTGCTCCTACCAATGAACCAGCCACTATCAAAACATTATTAAATAATAGTAGACCTGCAAATGCAGCAGCTATTCCTGAAAAAGAATTTAATAAAGAAATCACTACCGGCATGTCTCCACCCCCAATAGGAAGTACAAAACCTATGCCACCAAGCAGAACTAAAATTATTAAAATAGTAAAGAATTCAAAACTTTGAACAATAAATGGAGTAACAAAGATGGAGTAGCATAAAAATGCTAAAGCTATATAAAAAATTGTTGTAAATATTTTTGTAATAAATGAAGTTTTGGCAATTTTTAGTTTTTCAGATAGTTTTCCATATGCAACCAAGCTGCCTGTAAATGTAATACCTCCAATTGCAAGAGTAATCATTACAAGTGCAGATTGGAAAAAGCTTTCAGGGTTATTATTAAATTCAGACCATGCAATTAAAAATGTTGCTAGGCCTCCAAAGCCATTAAATAATGCAACCATTTCTGGTATTGATGTCATTTTAACTTTTAAAGCTATTATAGAACCTACAATTGCTCCAATTATTATTCCTGAAAATAACAGCAGAGGATTAACTATCCCAATACATGTTATTGCAACTGCAATGAACATAGCTAAAGCAGATAGAAAATTACCTTTAACAGCTGTGGATTCCTTTCCAAGCATTTTGATACCTGTTATAAATAATACTGAAGCTATTATGTAAGTAATATTTTGAATGGTTGGAATGTTAATTGATAAGATATCCATATTATTTCTTCTTGAACATCTTAAGCATTCTATTGGTAACCAAATAACCACCAAATACATTGATTGAAGCAAAAACGACTGCTAGGAAAGCTAATGTTGTTTGTAAATCTCCATCCTGAGATAAAACGAGGGCTCCAACCAATGCTATTCCTGATATTGCATTTGCTCCAGACATTAAAGGCGTATGAAGCGTACTAGGAACTTTAGATATCAATTCTAGACCAAGATAAATTGAAAGAATTAATACAAAACCTAATAACATATATGTTTCCATTACTTAAACCTCTCATTCATAACTTTACCTTCATGAACTAAAACGCTACTTTTGATAATTTCATCATCAAAATCAAAATTTATCTTATTGTCATCTTTACTATAAAAGTCACAAATCCAATGATTAAGGTTGTTTGATAATGCTAAAGATGCATGACTAGAAACTTTTGAAGCTAGATTAGAAATTCCCACTATTTTTACTCCATTATTTATTACAACCTCATCAGCAACTGAGCCTTCTACATTGCCACCTGACTCTACAGCCATATCAAAAATGACGCTTCCAGGTTTCATTTTTCTTATAGTATTATTATCTATAATTTGAGGTGCAGGCCTTCCAAATAACTGTGCAGTTGTTATAACTATATCTGATCTGGCGCACACCAAAGATTGCAATTCTTTTTGTTTTTCAATTTGTTCTGAAGTTAATTCCTTTGCATAGCCTTGATCTGTTTCACCTGTTTCTCCAAGATCTATTTTTACAAACTTTGCGCCTAAAGATTTTACTTGCTCTTCAACAACATCTCTGGTGTCAAAAGCTTCCACTCTTGCACCTAATCTTTTAGCAGTTGCTATTGCTTGAAGGCCTGCAACACCTACACCTATAACAAATACTTTTGCAGGCTTTAATGTTCCAGCTGCGGTCATCATCATAGGCAGAGCATTAGAAAGATGGTTTGCAGATTCAATTACGGCTGCATAGCCAGCTAAATTTGCTTGAGAACTCAAAACATCCATCTTTTGTGCTCTTGTAATTCTTGGAATAAATTCCATACTTACAAGATTAATATTCTGCTGAGCACACAAATCTATTAATGATTGGTTAGAAAAAGGATTCATTATGCCTATAAGAGTCGAACCTTTTTTCATTGATTTAATCTCGTCTTCAGGCAAAGGTTGTAAAGAAATAACCATATCAGATTTTTGAATACAGTCAGTTCGAGAAGCCTGTTGCAAACCTTTAGCTACAAAATCTTCATTCGAAGTATATATCCCAAAACCTACATCCTTTTCAAAAAGAATTTCAGCGCCTAAAGTGGTTAACGCAGAAACAGTGTCAGGATGAATAGGAGATCTTGAATCTCTCGAGTCATTTGACTTTAAAGCAGATATAATCACGTATTGAATTTAAATTATTATGTAGTGAAGTTAATCATAATAGTATTTAAAGTCAATTAGTTTGTAAAATCATCTAAAACACAGGTTTAGAGATAGAAAATAATTGTAGTTTTACTACAAAATTAATAAATTTAAGACTTATATAATTAAAAATGACAAAAAATATTGATAGTTCTGAAGTAGAAAAATTTGCTGATCTAGCTCAAAGATGGTGGGATCCACAAGGAGAATTTAAACCACTTCATATAATAAATCCATTAAGATCTGAGTATATTGCATCGAAAATAGAGTTGGAAAATTTAAATATACTTGATGTTGGTTGTGGCGGTGGTTTGTTGTGTGAAGCTTTATATGAATATCACTGTAATGTAAGTGGTATAGATGCTGCTGGTCCTGGTATTAAAATAGCAAAAAACCATGCTGAAAAAAATAAAAAGAAAATTTCTTATTTTGAAATTACTGCTGAAGAATTAATGGAAACAGAGTCTGATAAATATGATGTTGTTACGTGTCTCGAGGTCATAGAACATGTTCCTGATCCACAATCATTAATTAGCGCATGTTCAAAATTACTGAAACCTGGCGGAAGCCTGTTCTTATCTACAATTAATAGAAATCCTCGATCATGGGTAACAGCAATAGTTGGTGCAGAATATATATTTAATTTATTGCCAAAAGGAACGCATGAATTCTCAAAATTTATAAAGCCCTCTGAGCTTGCATCCTATATGAGAGTTGCCAATATAAATCTCATAGAAACCAAAGGAATGTTTTATAACCCGATTACACACAAAGCCAACCTAAATAATGACTTGGGCGTAAACTATATGATGTATGGAAAAAAACCAAAAAATTAAAGGAATCTTATTTGATTTAGATGGAACCCTCGTTGATACCGCCCCAGATTTCATTCTATCTCTAAATAACATTCTATTGAAACATAAGTATCCTAGGCTTGATGATCAGTTAATAAGGTCACATGTCTCTGATGGCTCTAAAAAACTTACTACTCTAGGATTTGGAATAAATGAAGACGATCCTGATTTCAATATGCTCAGAATTGAATTTTTGGCTGAGTATAAAAAGAATCTCTTAAAGAATTCTTTCTTATTTGATGGGGTAAGTCATCTCATTAAATTTTTAAATAACCAAAAAGTACAATTTGGAATTGTTACAAATAAACCAAGAGAATATGCCGAGCCTTTAATAGACAATTTTGATGAATTAAAAAGATCTAGAGTTCTCGTTTGTTCAGATGATATAAAAGAGTCAAAGCCAAGCCCGATTGGAATTGAAAAAGCATTAAAAGAACTAAATATTAAAAATACAGAGTGTCTATATGTTGGAGATCATCCAGTAGATATGCTGGCAGGTAAAAATGCAGGATTAGAAGTTATAGCCTGCTATTATGGATATTCTCTTTCAATTAATAATAATCAATATACTAGCAATATTATTAATAAGCCTGAAGAGCTTATAGATTTTGTAAAAAACCAAATATAAAAATGATGGAAGGTAAAACTATATTAATTACTGGTGCAAATAGAGGTATTGGTAAATCTTTAGCAAAAAACTTTAGCAATATAGGTGCAAATATTATTTTGCTTGGCAAGAATGAAGATTCTCTCAATGAGGTTTATGATGAAATTATTTCGTGTACCAAAACTAAACCATTAATAATTGAGTCTGATTTGAATTTATTGGATCTTGATGGAGCGCATCAAATAAAAAAAGCAATAGTAAATCAATATGGAGTCCTAGATGGTCTGATTTATAATGCTGCAAAACTGGGTAAAATGACTTCAATTGAAGATTATGAAGATGGTTTATGGAAAGAGATTATAAATACTAATTTAAATAGTTCTTTCTTGATCTATAAAGAGTTGATTCCAATATTAAAAGCTGCTCCAAGTGGAAGGATTATATTTACTTCCTCAGGAGTTGCCGAGGTAGGAAAGGCATATTGGGGTGCATATTCAGTATCTAAGTTTGCAGTGAAAGGTTTAGCTGAAATAATTAGAGACGAGCTAGATTCTACGTCTAATATCAAAGTATTTAATTATGATCCTGGAGCAACTAAAACCAGCATGCGAGCATCAGCTTATCCAGGTGAAGACCCTAATAATTTGAAAGATCCTGATAAATTATTCGGTGATTATCTGTGGTTCTTTTCTGAAGAAAGTCAGAACTCAACTCAACATTATTTTAAGTACAATAGTTAAAAAGAATCCAAGCCTCTCCAAAGATATAAACTTAAAAAAGTCCTATAAGGTGAATAAATATTACGTATATCATCATTATCAAGTTCTTGTAAAAAGATTTCACTAGCTTTTTTAATACCTAGATCGCCCTCCAGCCATACATCACTCTCACAAATATAAAACATCCTAGTAATACCTAGAGTCCATGGCCCAATACCTTTAATCGCAAGAAGCATCCTATTTAAGTCCTCTAATGAATATTCTTTTAATTCATCTAAAGAGGTCGATTGAATAAAATTATTATTTAAGATGCCTAGAATATATTCAGATTTTTGATTAGATATGCCAGCGGATGCAATATCTTTTTTTGTAAGTTTTTTTCCTTTTTTTGATTCAAGAACTTTTTCAAATCTATTCCAAATTGTTTTTGCAGCAGAAGTTGAGACTTGTTGGCTAATTACAGTCTTTATTAAAAATAAAGAAAGAGTTTGATTTTTATTTTGATTTAATGAAACTTTTTCGTGAGAAGAAATAAATCTATGTAATTTAGAATGATTATATTTTATAGATTGTTTTAATATGAATTCATAAGCCTTGTCTGCTTCACTTACCATATTGCTTTATATCGCTTATCTCATTTTCAGTTAATTCTCTAAATTTTCCTTCGGCTAGTGTTGAAGGGAGAAATATTGGGCCATATCGAACTCTTTTGAGTCTGCTTACTGTTAAATCAACTGCTTCAAAAAGTTTTCTTACCTCTTTATTTTTTCCAGATGTTAAGCAAACTGAGAACCATTGATTTGCTCCAGTTTTTTCTCCCTCAACAATATCACTGAATTTATGAATTACGCCATCAATTGAAATACCCTGCTTCATTCTTAACTCTTTATCTTTACTAAATTCCCCAAAAGCTCTTACTAAATATTCTCGATCAAATTGGTTTGAAGGATGCATACAATAATTTGCAAATACACCATCATTAGTAAATAACATCAATCCAGAAGTATTTATGTCTAATCTTCCTATAGATATCCACTCCCTCTGATTAAAATTCTTAGGCAGAAAATCAAAAACGATTGGAAGTTTTTTTTCCCTAGCATTGGAAGATAAAACTCCAGGAGGTTTATTGAGAGCAATAACTTTTAAAGGATTGTCCTTTGATTGAATTATTTTATTCTGGTACTCAACTCTATCATCTGAAGTAACAGTTGAACCAAGGGCAGCAACTTTACCATTAATTTTTACTAAGCCTTTTTCAATTAATGCTTCGCAACCTCTTCGTGATCCAAGGCCGGCTGATGCAAGAAATTTTTGCAGCCTAACTGACATTTATAAGCAATTAAACAGCTTGAAGAGTAAAATCTTCATCTACTTCTTCTGCTTCTGGAAGTGAAGGAAGTTCTGAAATCTTCTTCAAATTGAAATCATTTAGAAAATTTGGTGTTGTTGCATATAAAGCTGGTCTTCCGGGAACATCTCTGTATCCGGATATCTTAATCCATTCTCTTTCAAGTAAATTTCTTACTGTCGAGGTACTAACGCTAACTCCTCGAATATCTTCAATGTCTCCTCTAGTAACTGGTTGCTTGTATGCAATGATTGATATTGTTTCCATCAGAGATTTGGAAAGTTTATTTGATTTATCTATCCATAAAGAAGCGAGGCAAGAACTATATTCCTGTTTAACTTGAAGTCTATAGCCTGAGGCAACCTCTTTTAGCTCAAGAGAAGAGTCCCTATACCTTTCTTCAAGGTCATTTAAAGCCATTTTGATTGCTGATAACTCTAACTGACCTAAGTCAATTTCCAATAAAGCTTTTATTTCAGATAACCTGAGAGGTCTTCCTGATCCAAAAAGTAATGCTTCTACAGTATTAATTATTTTTTGTGTTATCAACTTGAGCTCCTAGATATAGACTTAATATAAATTTCATTCTCTTCATTTTGAATTAACTCAACAAGACCATCTTTTGCAAGCTCTAAAGAGGCTAACAAGGCAACTGCAACTCCTTGCTTACCTTCTTTTTTTTGCAAGGTTTTATAAAATCCAATGATATTTCTTTTAGAAAGAATCTTAAGAATCAAGCTGATCCTATCCTGTGTAGATAATTCTTCAAAAGCTATCTGATGACTTGTTTTTAAATCAGGTCTTATAATAATTTCTTGAAATATATCTCTTAAATCATTCGCATCAAGGTCTAATGATGATTGTTTTTCTTCAAATTTTGGCAGTCCTGCGGATGCAACAAAGTAATCTCTATCTACTCTTGGGAGAATCGCCATTTGCTCAGCAGCAGTTTTAAACCTTTGATATTCTTGAAGTCTTTTTATTAATTCAGTTCTAGGGTCTAGCTCATCTTCTTCATTTTCTGGCTTAGGAAGTAGCATCCTTGATTTAATTTCTGCTAAAGTTGCTGCCATTACTAGATATTCCGCAGCTAGTTCAAATTTAAGAGCATCCATTAGTTCTATATATTCAACATACTGATTAATAATATCTGCAACATTTAATTCAAGAAGATCTATATTTTCTTTTTTGATGAGATATAGAAGTAAATCCATTGGTCCTGAAAAAGTTTCAAGACAGAGTTCTAATGCATTTGGAGGTATAAAAAGGTCATCGGGCAGCTGTTCTAACGGTTGACCCATCACAAGCGGAATTTCTAATTGCGTTTGTTGTATGCTATCCATATTAAACACTACATAGTGTAAAGTCAGAAGACTACTAATACAACATATAGTATTTTAATTTTTTTGTTAAGAAATTTAAAAATACGTTTATTTTTAGTGAAATAAATTTTTTTTTGTAAATTTAATAAAAAAAACTGGACTAGTTCTCCTAAAATCCTCTAGTCTGATTTACTATAAGGTTTCTAATAAAAGAAAAATGAACTATTTAACTGATAATACAAGAATAATTGATAGAGTAGATGTTCCTACTCCAGCTGACATTATTAATGAAAATCCAATAACGGATGATATTTCAAGACTTGTTTATGGAACAAGAAATGAGATAAGTCAAATTCTTCATGGTAAAGATCAAAGAGTGCTAGTTGTTGCAGGACCCTGTTCAATCCATGATACAAAATCTGCACTTGAATATGCTAAATGGTTGAAAGAAGCAAAAGACAGATTTGATAAGAACCTTCTTATAGTTATGAGGGTTTATTTTGAAAAACCTAGAACAACTGTTGGTTGGAAAGGTTTAATTAATGACCCTGATATAGATGGTAGCTTTAATATTTCAAAAGGTATTAGGACTGCTCGGGAATTGCTAATTAATATTGCAGAACTTGGTTTGCCTGCTGGTACTGAGTATTTAGATCCTATAAGCCCACAATATGTTTCTGATTTAATTTCTTGGGGGGCTATCGGAGCTAGAACAGCAGAAAGTCAAATTCATAGAGAATTAGCATCAGGCTTATCATGTCCGATAGGCATTAAAAATGGTACAAATGGCGATCTTAAAGTTGCTATTGATGGAATACAGGCTGCAAATCATCCTCATGTATTTTTATCTACAACAAAAGAAGGAGAGGTAGCAGTTTTTAAAACTTCTGGGAATATTGATAGTCATATAATATTAAGAGGTGGGAAAAATCCAAATTATGATCCAGATTCAATAGCTGAAACTCTTACAGCATTAACTGAGGCTGAGGTTAATGAATCAATCATGGTTGATGCTAGTCATGGAAATAGCCAAAAAATATTTAAAAATCAAATTTCTGTTATTGCTTCCATATGCGATCAAATTAAAAATGGCAATCAGCACCTAAATGGGGTAATGATTGAAAGTCATTTGGTAGAAGGTAATCAAAAAATCTCTGATAATCTAGTTTATGGTCAAAGTATTACAGATGCATGCATGAATCTTGATGATATTGAAGATTGTTTGAAAGATCTTGATGCTGCAGTTGCTCAGAGTAGGGGTTAATAAGAATTGTCTGATAAAAAAATTAACTTTGAAAAAGAGGTTGCTGAAACACTTGGAATTGAAGCAGCAGTAATTCTTGAATTGTATCAATTAAAAAATTTTGATAATTCTATTACAGAAAAAAACTTTTTTGATCATGCTATTGATGAATGCTCATTTATGACCAGTGATGCAATTAATAAAAGTATTGATAAGTTAAAAAAAGTTAATTTAATTAGCTTTGATAACAACCAAGACACAAAAGAAAGCTTAAAAAATACTTTTGAACTAAAAACACCTAAACAAAATACAAAAGAGTCTAAAATAAAAATATCTCAAACTTGGTTACCAGAAAAAGAAGCTATTGAGGTTATAGAAATGGGTGGTATTCCAATAGATTTTGCAAAGTCAAAGCTTAAGGAATTTAAAATATATTGGGTTGAAAGAAATCAAGCAAGAGATAATTGGAATATATTATTTATTGACTTTATTAGAAGAGAATGGGCTAAGGAAAATTCTTCAAATAAAGGAATGCCCTATTGTATAGATAAAAAATGGACACCTAATGAAGATGTCTATGCAGTATTAAGTCTTTCTCAAATAACAAAAGAAACAGCATTAAAATATCTGAAGGAGTTTATAATCTATTGGGAAGAAAATGGCACCGCACTTAAATCATGGAATTCTAAATTTATAGAATACGTTAAAAGAAAAGAATTAAATATAGTAACAAACAATGGTAAAGAAGATAACAGAATTAATGAACCTGGAAAATTCACGAAAGGTTTTACAGAGAGGAAAAGTGATCAATCCTGGGCAAAAGAATTTAAATTCTAGAAATCTACAAGATTTTATAGAAGCTATAGATGCTCTATTTCTAAAATTAGAGCTCGCATACCATTATCAGTTTTATAAAGTTTTTGGTTCTGATGAAAAACTGAATGAAGGAAAAAAGCTTTGGGCTACTAGCCTTAAAAGTTATGACATTGAAATTATAAATAAAGCTTCAGAAGAAATTATACAGTCCCAGCCATATCTCCCAACGCTTACAGATATAGTAAGAATATGTAATGAATTTTTAAAGAATACATCTTTGCCAAGTGCAGATGAAGCTTTTGTCGAGGCAAGAAAATCATTTTCACCAAGGAAAGAATATAACTGGACACATCCTATAGTATATTTTGCTGGTAAAAAAACAGGATGGAATTTATTAAATGAAAAAGATGGTAAAGATATTTTTTATGAATTCAAAAGAAACTAC
This sequence comes from uncultured SAR86 cluster bacterium, assembly GCA_902557645.1. Taxonomy (GTDB): domain Bacteria; phylum Pseudomonadota; class Gammaproteobacteria; order Magnimaribacterales; family D2472; genus MED-G78. Next base: position 96,316 of record CACEAP010000001.1, on the reverse strand, counting down.
GAAGAATTAATTAAAAAAGTTGGTAATGGTATAGTATTTAAAGTGCCTAAAGAAAAAACAGCCGAAGATTTAGAACCTCTTAACCAAAAATTATTTGAAAGCCTAAGAAATAAACACAAAATATAAAATTATCTATTAATCTTTTCTCTAGCTAGTCTTTGAAAAGGGTGTGAGAAATTGGCATAATGCATGCCCATTTTAGGAAATAATATGTCAAAAAACGTACGCATATCTTTATACATTATTTTGCCACTTTTGTTTTGGATGTTATCTGGTGCTTTTGTAGAAGAAAAGATCATAAATGAAGAAACTATTTCTGGATATACAACTGTAGGTGTTATGAAAAGTAATTCTGAATTATACAAACCCCAAATTTCATTAAAAGGAACAGCGACTTCAGAAAGACGCGTAAATGTTCGTGCTAAAACATCTGGAGAAGTTGTTTCAATTGGTGCAAGGCAAGGTGAGTTTGTTAAAAAAGACTTTGGTTTGTGTAGTCTAGGAGTTGTTGAGGTAAATAGAACTGTTGTTAAGTCGCCCTTCTCCGGATTTATAGAAAGTATTGTAAAACCAGGAAACTTTATAGAAAGAGGTCAAATATGTGCCACCATTATTCAGTTAGATCCAATTATATTTGTTGCTGAGGTTCCTGAGATTAGTATTGCTCAAGTCAAAGTTGGTCAAGATGTAGATATAGAATTAATAACTGGGCAAAAAGTATCTGGTATTTTAAGTTTTGTTTCTAAAAGCGCATCTCCTGCCACTAAAACATTTAGAGTTGAAGTCGAGATTGAAAATAAAAATGGGATTATAAAAGATGGTCTTACAGCAGACATTATTATTAATACCGATGAAGTTGATGCTCACAAAATATCACCATCTATTCTTATTCTTGATGATGATGGTAAGTTAGGTATAAGGATAGTTAACAATCAAAATATAGTTGAATTTTATGAGATTATTATTGTTCAAGATGCCGCTGAGGGTTTAAGAGCAACCGGTATTCCAGAAGGAGCTAATGTCATTATTCAGGGACAGGGCTTTGTTGAGGATGGCCAGGAAGTTCAAGTAATTGCTCAAGGTCAGTTATGACAAAGATTATTGATTTTGCTCTATCAAGAGCAAAAACAACCTTAATGATCGCTTTGTTGATTTTGATTGCAGGTTCATATGCGCGTCAAGAAATACCAATAGCCGCTTCACCAAATATTCAGCTCCCTTTTGTAAGTGTATCGGTTTTTCTCGATGGTGCTTCGCCTTCTGATGGTTCTAGACTGGTTGCTAAGCCCCTTGAAAATAGATTAAAAAATGTTTCAGGTGTCAAAAATATTTCAGCCGCAAGTAGTTTGTCTTTTGTTAGAATTTTTATGGAATTTGAAGTTGGTTATGATATAGATAAAGCTTTAGTAGATACTAAACAAGCCGTAGAAGAAGTTAAATTTAATCTCCCACAAGAAGCAGAAGATCCTCAAATCCGAGAATATTCAAATGCTAATTTTCCAGTTATGAGTCTTAGCGTAATAGGAACCAGTTCATTAAGACAAAAAGTCTTTTTTGCAAGAGAGTTAAAAGACAGGATAGAAAAAATAGAGGAAGTCCTGGAAACCGAAGTAATTGGTTCACCCGATGAAGTGCTTGAAGGCATTATTAATAAATCTAAAATGGAGGCTTATGGCGTTACATTAACTGATCTTTATTATTCTGTTGCAAATAATAATGTAATTATCCCTGGCGGGAAGCAAGATACAGGGCTTGGTAGCTTTATGATTGAAGTTCCAAGTGTAATAGAAAATGCTGAAGATGTTTATAGCATCCCTATAAAAGTAACAAAAGATGCGGTTGTTACTCTAAGTGATGTAGCTAGCATTAGAAGAACATTTAAAGACTTTAATTCATATGCAAGAGTAAATGGAGCTGATGCAGTTGCAATGGAGGTGATGTTAAAAGAAGGAGCAAATGCGATTGATGCTGCAAATAAAATTGAAATAGAGCTAGAAGAATTTAATAAGATATTGCCTAAAAATTTAACAGTTGTTAAAACTAATGACGATACTGTCTGGGCTAATATGATGGTTTCTGAATTAAATGGCAATATCATTTCAGCTGTTGTTTTGATTATGATTCTTGTAGTTGCAAGCATGGGTTTTAGAGTTTCAATGCTTGTCGGTCTTTCTATACCCTTTTGTTTCTTAATGACCTACTTAACTTTATACCTCCTGGGATATGAAGTGAACTTTCTTGTAATGATGGGCTTATTACTAGGAATGGGAATGCTTATAGATGGCTCAATAGTTGTTACAGAATATGCTGATAGAAAAATCAGCGAAGGTCTTTCAAGACTTGAAGGTTATAGACTTGCATCAAAAAGAATGTTTACTCCTGTTTTAGCATCTGTAGGAACAACTATAGCTGCCTTTATACCTTTAATATTCTGGCCGGGTTATACAGGTCAATTTATGCGTTATTTACCAATCACAGTTAGTATAGTCCTCGCTTCATCTTTGTTTTATTCTTTAGTGTTGATACCTGTCCTAGGGTCTTATTTTGGACAAAGTTCTTCAAGTTTAAAGCTTGGAAAAGATAGCGATAAAACAGGAGAACCATTATTTGATAAATTATCTGAATATTATGGAAAGTTAACCAAGATCTTTGTAAAGAATCCAGGAGAGACAATTATTTTAACTTTGGCTGTACTCTTTACTATTGTTACAACCTATTCTTTTTATGGGAAAGGTACTGTTTATTTTGCCATAGTAGACCCAGTTAAAGCAGAATTAACAATCAGAGGAAGAGGAAACTTCTCAGCTTTAGAGTCAAAAAAAATAATTGAAACCGTTGAAGAAAGACTCCTCCAAATTGATGAATTAGAAAGCGTTTTTCTAAGATCTGGCTCGCCATGGTGGGAGTCAGGGGGTGATAAAATTGGAAGTGGTTATGTAGAAGTAGTGCCGCCATCAGAAAGGGACATCAGTGGCCTTGAGATTATGCAACTTGTTACAGAAGTTACTCAAGATATTCCTGGAATAATTGTAGAAGCGGTTGCTGATCTGGGTGGACCTTCTTTTGATAGTCCAATTGAATTGAATATCTCTGGTGATATTGAAGCTGATGTAATTGCTGCTTCGCTTATTGCTGAAGAGTTCATGAGGAATGAGGTAAAAGGCTTAACAGGAATATTTTCAAGCCAACCATATCCAGGAGTTGAATGGAATGTTGAGGTTGATAAACAAAAAGCTGCTCAATTAGGTGTAAATGTTGGCGATGTAGGAGCTCTTGTGCAAATGCTTACTTCTGGATTTAAAGTAGGAGAATTCAGACCAGATGATTCAAAAGATGAGGTAGAAATAAGAGTTAGATTTCCAGCCGAAGATAGAACTATTACTGGAATTAATAATCTAAATGTCACTACTAGAAATGGTTTAGTTCCTGTTAGTTCTTTTATCAAACTTTCACCTAAGGAAAATAGAGCTACTGTCAACAGAAGAAATGCTCAATATGTTCAAGAAATAGGTGCTTCAACAATAGATGAGTCTGCAGTTGCGGCCAAGGTAGCTGAGATGCAGAAATGGATAGATGCTCAAAACTTTAGCAAACAAGGTGTCGTCATGGAGTTCACTGGAATGCAAGAAGAGACTGAAGAGGTAAATCAATTTATGGTTATGGCAGGCATTACAGCTATTTTCATAATGCTGATTCTGCTGCTTACACAATTTAATAGCTTTTATCAGTCTTTATTAATTCTTTCTGCAGTATTTATGTCTTTTGTTGGAGTTTTATTAGGTCTTTTAATTTCCAATAGGCCCTTTAGTTCAACGATGACGGGTATATCCATAGTGACTCTAGCTGGCATAGTTGTTAATAATAATATTGTACTAATTGATACATTCAATAGGCTTAAGTTTGAATCACCTGAAAAAGATAGATTTGAACTTGTTAGGGAAACATGTCAACAAAGATTAAGGCCTATCTTACTAACTTCAGCAACTACAATTTTTGGATTGTTGCCTCTTGCCATGGGTCTTAGTTTAGATCTACTGGGAAGAGATTTATCTATTGGTACTAGAGTTGTAGATTGGTGGCAAAATCTAGCTCTATCAATTGTTTTCGGTTTAGGATTCAGTACTTTCTTGACTCTTATATTTACTCCTGCTGCACTTGCCTTGCCATATAAAATACAGGAGAAGTATAAAGAAAGATTTAGCGAAAAAGTTAAAGTCTAATAAAATTTTTAACAATACTAAGTTACAATTAAATATGGCAAATACAAAAGATCAAATAGATTTTGAATCCTCATTAAAAAAACTTGAAAGCATCGTTTCAAAACTTGAAAATAATGACATAAGTCTTGAAGACTCAGTGCAATCATTTGAAGAAGGCATAAGATTAGTGAAAGATTGCCAGAAACAACTTAATGATGCCGAGTTAAAAGTAAAAAAATTACTTGAAGACGGAACTGTTACTGATTTAAAAGATAAGTAAAGTGTCTGAGCAGTTCTTAACTCGAACACGAGAACTTATTCATAAAAAAATATTGGCTGAAATTAGTCCTGATTCTTTAATTGATCAAGCTATGAGATATTCTGTGCTTAGTGACAGTAAAACAATTAGGCCGGCTTTGGTTCTAGCATCAGGAGAATTAAACAATAATTTAACAAAAAATAGCCTCATAACTTTAGCTACGGCAATTGAGTTAATACATACATATTCATTAATACACGATGATCTTCCTTGTATGGATGATGATGATATAAGAAGAGGCAAAGAATCAAGCCATATAAAATTTGGAGAAGCTAATGCTATTCTTGCTGGAGATGCATTACATGACTTAGCTTTTGAAATAATCTCAACAGACAAAGATATGAATGATGCATCTAAAATAAAAGCAGTTAATATACTTGCAAATGCATCAGGGGCAAAAGGCATGGTTCTTGGGCAACATCTTGATATTGAATCAGAAAAGTCTAAAGAAAATATAGATCTAAAATCAATGAAGAAAATACATACTCTTAAAACTGGAAAGCTTATTAAAGCAGCTGTTGAAATGGGGCAGATTGAATCTAGTCTTAATAAAGCAGAAATAAATATGCTTTTGGAATTTGGCTCTAAAATTGGTTTAGCATTTCAAATTTTTGATGACATCCTTGATGAAACTGGAGAAACATCAGAATTAGGAAAACGAGCTAAGTCGGATCAAAAAAATAATAAACAAACTTATGTAAAGGTAGTTGGTATTGATGAATCTGCAAAGATAGCAAATAAGCTCTTAGATGAATCAATAAATCTTATAGATGAATTGAGAGTCCGTGATAAGATCGAGCCTTTGAAATCTCTTGCAAAATTTATGGTAAATAGGAAAAGTTAAATTGAAAATTTTTACTCAAATACCTAATGAAAAACCTAATACGCCTTTACTAGATAAGGTAAATTATCCTAATGATTTTAGATCTTTTTCATCACATGAGCTTAAGCAGTTGGCTGACGAATTAAGAGAATATTTACTTTATACGGTTGGATTATCTGGAGGTCATTTAGGAAGTGGTCTTGGGGTTGTTGAGCTAACAATTGTCTTGCATTATCTTTTTAATACTCCTGAAGATAATTTGGTATGGGATGTAGGGCATCAAGCATATCCTCATAAAATTCTTACTGGAAGAAAAGATAAAATCAGCAATATTAGACAAAAAGATGGATTGGCGCCCTTTCCATCTCGTAATGAAAGTATCTATGATGCGTTTGGTGTTGGGCATTCAAGCACATCAATTAGCGCTGCTCTAGGTATGGCATTAGCAAATAAAGATAATGCAGAAAATAAAAAAACTATTGCAGTTATTGGTGATGGAGCTATGACTGCTGGAATGGCTTTTGAAGGATTAAGTCATACTGGGCATGAAAAACCAAATTTACTTATTATTCTGAATGATAATGATATGTCGATATCAGAGAATGTTGGAGGACTATCAAATTACTTTTCTAGAATCTGGGCCTCTAAATTATATAAAGGAATCAGAAAAAGCGGATCTAGTTTTCTAAAGAATCTTCCTCAAGCACATCACCTTGCAAGAAAAGTTGAGACACAAATGAAGGCAATGGTTGCTCCTGGAATGATATTTGAAGAACTTGGATTAAATTACATTGGTCCTATTGATGGACATAATATAGATGAACTTCTTGAAGTTATTGGAAATTTAAAAGATTTTGAAGGTCCGCAATTTTTGCATATTATCACCAAAAAAGGAGCTGGTTTAAATCAGGCTGAAGATGACAGGATTGGTTTTCATGCAATAAGTAAAATTAAACCAAAAGATACAAAATTAAATAAATCTCCTAAGTATCAAGATATATTTAGCAACTGGATTGTTGATGCTGCTAAACAGGATGCTAATTTAATTGCTATTACTCCTGCAATGCGAGAAGGTTCGGGCTTAGTTGAGTTTAGTAAGCAGTTTCCAGATAGATATTATGATGTAGCAATTGCTGAACAGCATTCGGTTACTTTAGCTGCTGGATTAGCCTGCGAAGGCAAAAAACCTATTGTTGCAATATATTCAACTTTTCTTCAAAGAGCCTATGATCAACTGATTCATGATGTAGCAGTTCAACAGCTTGATGTAACTTTTGCTCTAGATAGGGCTGGATTAGTTGGTGAAGATGGTCCAACTCATTCTGGAAATTATGATCTTGTCTATCTTAGATGTATTCCAAATATGGTTATTATGACGCCAGCAGATGAGAATGAAACTAGAATAATGCTATCAACTGCATATAATCATAAAGGCCCTGCTTCAGTTAGATATCCAAGAGGATCTGGTCCTAATATTAAAGTTGATGAGAGTTTGACTGAGATTGAAATAGGCAAAGCTAGATTAATCAGAGAGGGCTCTGCTGATGTGATCTTTTTAAATTTTGGATCATTACTTCATGAAGCGCGAAAAGTCTCAGAAAATTTAAATTTAACTCTAATAGATATGAGATTTATAAAACCACTAGATAAAGATATTTTAAGAAAGTATTTAACTAATGCTAAGTTATTTATTTCTCTTGAAGACGGCTCTGTCGCAGGTGGCGCAGGAAGTAGTATTCAAGAATTTTGTTCAGAGGAAAATATTCTTATTAAATCTAAATTACTAGGTATACCTGATAAATTTATCGAGCATGCTTCTAGGGATGAAATGATTAAAGAGGTTGGATTAACATCTATGCAAATAGAAGAATCATTACGCCAACTGATGTAAGTCCAGCAAAGAATCCAGCTATAATATCATCTAAAACTATACCTATACCGCCTTTAATATTTTTATCAACATATGAAATTGGATATGGCTTAAGAATATCAAAAAATCTAAAAAGTAAAAAAGCTAATATCACAAATACAACTCTCTCATCGCGAGTATCATAAAAAATTGCTGGATATAGGGCAATCCACATTCCTGCTAACTCATCTATAACTATAGATTTATGATCTTTCTCAATTAAATCAATTGAGGCTTTTTCACATATCCAGATTGAAAAAATTATAGTTATAGCAATAAATATCTCAATATTAATAACAATATGAGCAAGCATAATAAACAGCACACAAGCAAATAATGAACCCCATGTACCAGGTGCAAATGGTAATTTGCCGATAGCACCTAAGGTTGCTATAAAATGAAATGGATTCTTAAGATCTGGGAAATTATTCATTATTTTTAAAAGTGTTCATATCCATTTATATCAATATCATAACCTTTATTAGAAGTTAACTTAATTTCAAGGCCTTCTGTTACCTCACCAATCTTATAAAATGTATTATCGAATTTACTTTTGGGAACAGTAAAACATAAATCATAGTCATCACCTGCATTGATATCATTAATATCTATTGTTATTGGAATATCATCTAAGTTTATGACTGCACCTTGTTTTGAAGCCTTAAGTAATTTTTTAAGATCAGCTAAAAGCCCATCAGATGTATCTATACAAGCTGAAGCAAAATTAACAATTTTTTTACCCAGCTCGATCTTTGGCAGTGGCCTTAAATAATCTTGTATATATTTAGAATTAGATTCCATATTATTCCAATCTGCTAACCCCTTCTTTGCTCTTCCTGTTGGACTACTAATGCAAATAAGATCTCCTACTTGAGCTGAATCTCTCATTAATATTTTCTCAGAGTAAGGAGTTCCATAAACAATTGCATTTAAATTAAGAGGGCCATTTGTTAAATCTCCTCCGATTAGGGATATTTCAAACTTATTAGCTATATCCTCAATACCTTCTGCTAATTTCTTATACCAAATTTCATCACTAATTTGAGAGGAGACTGATAAACTAAATGCTATAGGTTTGCAGCCCATCGCAGCAATATCGCTTAGAGCTACAGCAACTGCTCTATATCCAATATCTTGAGGTGAAGCGTTAGAAGGAAAATGGACATCGATGACCGATGAATCAACTGATGTAACAATGGGAGTATCTAAATCAAAAATGGCACAATCATCACCTGGACCTGTGATTATGCCATTCTGTTTATAAAATTCAGCGCCTATATGCTGAAAAAGTTCAATCAGTTCAAATTCTGAAGACAAGAACTAGCTAGGGTATCTTTCAAATAACCCTGAAGCCCCCATACCGCCTCCAACACACATAGTCACAACACCGAATTGTTTGTCTGATCTTTGAAGTTCTCTAGTTATATGACCAACGCATCTTGCTCCAGTCATTCCAAATGGATGTCCAATTGAAATTGATCCACCATTTACATTTAATTTTTCCATTGGTATGCCTAATGTATCTCTACAATATACAACCTGAACCGCAAAAGCTTCGTTAAGTTCCCATAAATCTATATCTTCAACAGATAATCCATTTTGCTTTAGCAATTTCGGTACAGAAAAAACAGGCCCAATACCCATTTCATCGGGTTCACATCCCATAGTTGTAAAGCCTCTAAAATATGCTATCGGTTTTAAACCTAACTCAAGCGCTTTATCTTCAGACATAATTAATGATACAGCGGCGCCATCTGATAATTGAGATGAGTTTCCAGCAGTTACTGATCCATTTTCTGGATCAAAAACAGGCTTTAGAGACGCAAGACCCTCTAATGTAGTTGTAGGTCTATTACATTCATCTTTCTCAACAGTTACTTCTACCTCTTTAGATTCACCAGTTTCCTTATTCATGAGCATCATCTTAGTTTCCATAGGAACTATTTCATCCTTGAAAAAGCCTGCCTCTTGAGCTGCTGCTGTTCTCATTTGACTCTCTAAAGCATATTCATCTTGAGCTTCTCTTGAGATATTGTATCTATTGGCAACTGTTTCAGCGGTTATACCCATTGGATGATATATACCAGGATATTCTGCAGCCAATCTATTGTTGACAAAATTATCCATATTTTGAGCACCCATCATAGAAATAGTTTCAGCACCGCCTGCAATTACAGCATCATAACAACCTGCCATGACTTGTGATGCTGCCATTGAAATAGTCTGCATCCCTGAAGAACAATATCTATTGACCGTTGTTCCGCCAACAGTAATTGGCAAATTTGATAATACAGCTGCATTCCTTCCGAGATTATGTCCTTGAGCTCCTTCAGGACTACCGCAACCCATAATTACATCTTCGACAACCTCAGGGGCAAGATTAGGGTTTCTTTCTAAAAGATTATTTATAATATGTGACAGCATGTCATCTGGTCTGGTCATATTAAACCCACCTCTGTGAGACTTAGCTAATCCAGTTCTTACGCTATCTACTATTACTGCGTTTTTCATGTTTTCTCCAAAAAAAAAATTCTGTGCTATTTTAGACTATCCTCATCACGACTTAAAGCCTTATACCAATTAGGAATGATATCTATATTGAATTCTTGGGTTTTCTTTAAAATATATGGAATAGTTATTGGGCTAAATGGCAATACAACTAAAACTCCTAGACCTAAACTTTTAAGATTTTGTTTAAGTTGATTATTTGCATAATCAATATCCTCATCTGTTGCATCTCCTTCAACATACCTCAAATAAATATCTAGCATCTTTTTATTTTCTTCGTTCTCTTCAAGAAAACTTTCTTGTAACCTATGTAGATAAAGTTGTATTTTTTTTGAATTTAAAAACATATAAAGGTTATTGTATTACAGGCTTAATTCAATATGATAGATTTTAAATATGTTAAAAATAGAAAGAAGTGAGCTTGTCTCAAAAATTTTAGATAAGCACTATCCAGAAACTCCTGTTCCATTAGATCACAATTCAGTTTACACCCTTCTTATAGCAGTGCTGCTTTCAGCTCAATGTACTGATGAGAGAGTAAATAAAATTACGCCAAAGCTTTTTAAAATGGCTGCATCGCCTGAAAAAATGTCAAAAATTCCACAACAAAAAATATACGACATTATTAAGCCTTGTGGTCTTGGCCCTAAAAAATCAAAAGCTATACTAGAACTCTCTAAAATCTTGGTTTCTAAATTTAATGGAGAAGTCCCTAAAGATATTGAAGAATTAGAGAAATTACCTGGAGTTGGTCATAAAACAGCGTCTGTGGTTATTTCTCAGGGTTTTGGTATCCCTGCTTTTCCAGTAGATACTCATATTCATAGACTAGCTCAAAGATGGGGACTTACAAAGGGCAAGAATGTTTTACAAACTGAAAAGGATTTAAAAAAATTATTTCCAATAGAAGAATGGAATAAATTACATTTACAGATAATTTTTTGGGGTCGAGAATATTGTCAGGCAAGAGAATGTTTTGGTATTCAGTGTGAAATATGTGTATCATGTTTTCCTGATAGAGCTAAGCCATTTATTCATAAAAAACCTTAGTTCAGTTAGTATAATTTTTCATATTCAATCGGAGAAAAAATGTCATCAAGAGGAGACTCTATATTTAATAATAATGATTCTATTGAGAAATATGATGAAGATTTATGGAATGCTTTTCATAATGAATCATTAAGACAAGAAGATCATTTAGAACTTATAGCATCCGAGAATTATGCAAGTAATAGAATTCTTGAAGCTCAGGGTTCTATCCTTACAAATAAATATGCTGAAGGTTATCCATCTAAAAGATATTATGGAGGATGTGAGTATGTAGATATAGCTGAAGAATTAGCTATACAAAGAGCTAAAGAGTTATTTAAAGCTGATTATGCTAATGTGCAGCCCCATTCAGGATCATCTGCCAATGCTGCTGCTTTTCTAGCATTACTTAAACCTAATGAAAAAATTCTTGGAATGAGTCTTGATCATGGAGGTCATTTAACTCATGGAGCAAAAGTAAATTTCTCAGGAAAGAATTATGAGGGAATCCAATACGGCCTTCATCCTGAAACGCATGATATTGATTATGATCAAGTAAGAGATTTAGCGCATAAGCATAAGCCAAAATTGATAATAGCCGGGTTTTCTGCTTTTTCTGGCATAATTGATTGGTCTATATTTAGGGAAATTGCAGATGAGGTAAAAGCTTATTTATTAGTTGATATGGCTCATATATCTGGACTTGTTGCTGCTGGAGTATACCCTTCCCCTATTCCATATGCTGATGTTGTAACTTCAACTACCCATAAAACACTTCGAGGACCAAGATCAGGAATAATTTTAGCTAAAAGCAATCCTGAATTAGAAAAAAAATTAAATTCAGCTGTTTTCCCTGGTTCTCAGGGCGGCCCGCTAATGCATGTTATTGCAGCTAAGGCTATATGTTTTAAAGAAGCATTAGAGCCTGAGTTCAAGATTTATAGCCAACAAGTTTTAGATAATGCAAAAACTATGTGTGAAGTCATTTTATCAAGAGGCATCGATATTGTTACTGGCAAAACTGATAACCATATAATCTTAATGGATCTAAGGAATAAAAGCATTACGGGAAAAGATTCAGAGACAGCATTAGGGTTAGCAAATATTACTGTTAACAAAAATGCTGTTCCAAATGATCCTCAATCTCCATTTGTGACCTCAGGAGTTAGATTGGGAACTCCAGCAGTTACTACAAGAGGCTTTAAAGAAAAAGAAATTCGGATAATAAGTAATTGGATTTGTGATGTTGTTCTATGTAATGGTGATAAAAAAATTATTAATGACGTTAAAAATAATGTAATTAATATGTGTAAGGAATTTCCTGTATATAATAAATAATTATGTTTTGTCCATTTTGCCAAGCAGAAGATACTAAAGTTGTTGATTCAAGGTTGGTTGCTGATGGTTCTCAAATAAGACGAAGAAGAGAATGTGAAGTTTGTCATTCAAGATTTACGACTTTTGAGACAGCTGATCTAGCACTGCCCAGGGTAATCAAAAATAATGGAGAGAGACAACCATTCAATGGCTCTAAGTTAAAGCGAGGCATGTTAAGGGCTCTTGAAAAAAGACCTTTATCAACTGAGGAAATAGATACTGCCTTTGGAAAGATTTTAAATGAAATAAGAACAAGTGGTGTGAGAGAAATTAAATCATACACAGTTGGTGAGATCATGATGAAAGTATTAAAAGATATAGATCAAGTAGCTTATGTAAGATTTGCTTCTGTCTATAGAGATTTTCAAGATATTAAAGACTTTTCTGAAGAAATAAACTCATTAAGCAAATCCTCATCAAAAAAAAGAAAGCCAACTAAAAAATGAGCTTTGAGGATTATATGCTAAGGGCTATATCATTAGCTGAAGCATTTAAATATACCGCAAAACCAAATCCGGTTGTTGGAGCTCTACTTGTATCAGAAACAGGCATTATCTCTGAAGGATCTCATGAGAGGTTTGGAGAAAATCATGCAGAAATAAATGCAATCAATAATGCAAGAAAGCTATTAGGTAAATCTTTTAATTCATTTGAAGATTTAACATTAGTTTGCACTTTAGAGCCGTGTAGTCATTTTGGTAAAACTGGTCCTTGCGCAGAAGCTATAGCTCAAATAGGAATTAAGAAAGTAATTATTGGGGCCCTTGATCCAAACCCATTAGTGGCAGGAAAAGGTATAGATTTATTAATAAAAAATGATGTGAAAGTAGAAGTGGGTTTATGCCAAGAGCTTGTAAAAGAACAAAATAAATTCTTTTTCTTTAAACATGAAAAAATGAAACCATATATAGCTGTAAAAATTGCCAGCTCTTTAGATGGCAAGTCACATAATAAGGATGGCAGTAGTACTTGGATAACATGCCCAGAATCTAGAGACGATGTGCAAAATGTCAGAGCTTTATATGATGCAATTCTTACAGGAGGGAATACTGTTATTGATGATAATCCAAGGATGAATGCAAGAGTAAATTTTGAAGTTAATCAACCTAAAAAAATACTGCTTTCAAAAAAGAATAATTTTGATATGGAAAGTAACTTCTTCAAGAATGCAGAGGTTACGATAATAAAGGAAACAAATATTGCTAAAGTAATAAATTCTATCTATGAGTTGGATCACTGTTCAGTTCTTGTAGAAGCTGGTCCAAGATTAGTTAATGCTTTTTTAAAGACTGGTCTTGTTGATGAGTTAATTGAATATAAATCATCTGAGCCGCTTGGCAAAAATGGAATTAACTGGTTCTCAAAAAATACCACTATTGAAAATCTTGGTTTTAAATTAGAATCGACATGTAAAATAAAATCAGACGTTAAAAATATATATAAAAAATGCTGAAAGACAATATTATTGAAATCATAGAAGATATAAAAAATGGCAAGATGGTCATTATCTTAGATGATGAAGAAAGAGAAAATGAAGGTGATTTGGTTTGCGCTGCAGATCTTGTCACTCCAGATATCATTAACTTTATGGCGTCTAAAGGAAAAGGACTAATATGTTTGCCAATGAGTCAAAGTCTATGTGATAAATATGATCTCCCAATGATGACTCACAAAAATAGAGCTGCTAATAGAACTGCTTTTACAGTCTCTATAGAAGCTGCAGAAGGAATAACAACTGGTATTTCTGCAGCAGATAGATCTCACACTATACAAACTGCAGTAAATAAGAATTCAAAACCGTCAGATATTGTTCAACCAGGTCATATCTTCCCTCTTAAAGCTATGGAAGGAGGTGTTCTTAGCAGAGCAGGACATACTGAAGCGGCTTGTGATCTTGCAAAACTTGCAGGACTTCAATCAGCAGGCGTTATATGTGAAATTATGAATGATGATGGCACAATGGCTCGAAGAGATGACCTGATAAAATTTGGCAATGATCATGGTCTCAAAGTTGGAACTATAGCTGACTTGATTGATTATAGGCTTTCATCAGATTCTACTGTTGAGGCTGTTCATGAAAAGAATATTGTAAATGAGTTTGGTAAATTTAATCTAATTGTATGGAGAGATAAGGTTAATGACGAATATCATTTTTCTTTAAGCAAAGGTGATCTAATGAAAGTTGAATCTCCTCTAGTAAGGGTGCAAACACAAAGCATACTTCAAGACACTCTAGGAATTGAAGAGCTAGGGAAAAATTGGTCAATTCGCCAATCACTTGAAAGAATATCAAAAGAAGATGCAGGCCTATTTGTACTAATCAATCATAGGGATGCAAAAAGTTATTGGATGAATCTACTAGATAATAAAGAGGTGGAGCCTAAGAGAAATAGAAGAGTTATTGGAGTCGGATCACAGATACTAAGAGCGCTTAAATTAAAAAAGATTACGGTATTAGGTACCCCGACAAAGTACAATGCCGTATCTGGATTTAACATAGAAATTACAGGATTTATAAATGAATAAAATTTTATTAGCACATACTTCTTGGTATAGCGAATATATTAAAAAAATGATTGAGATATCTTCTAAAATTATTCAAGAAATGGGTTTTAGTATTGATTCTATTAAAGCTCCAGGATCTCTTGAGCTGGCAGCCTTAGCAAAAAGTAAAATTTTAAGAAATTCAGCAGAATATTCAGGAGTTTTATTTTTGGGTATTGTTGTGAGAGGTGATACATCTCATTATGATCTAGTCACAAATGAAACTTTTCGATGTATTGGTGATTTGAGTATGGAATTTGCAGATGTTGCTTTTATTAATAATGTTTTATGTGTGGAGAATGAGCAACAGCTCATAGAAAGGCTTGAAAAAAATACTGCTAATAATTCAAAAGCTCTTTTAAGCCTAATTAATGAAAAATCTAGCTAAGCATAAAGTTGCTGTAAGAACTAGAGAATATATAGTTCAAGCTATTTTTCAACTTCTTTTTAACAATGAAAGTGTCGACTCTATTATTAAACAATTTGAAGATGAGCATTCAGGAAAAAAAGTAGATTTTGTTAATTTTATAAAAGTTCTATCGGTAATTAATAAAAGAAAGGATGTCTTCTCCTCTATTTTAAATAGTGATTTAGGTCTTAAAGATTCAGAGATGGAACTAATTGATAAATCAATACTATTCTATGGAATTTATGAACTAGAAAATAAAGAACTACCAAAAGAAATAGCTATTGATGAATGTATTAGGCTTTCAAGAAAGTTTTCAAGCCCTGACTCTTATAAGTTTATAAATGCTTATCTAGATAAATTATCAAAATTGAATATTAATCTAGATAAATAGTTTGCTCTCTTGATGGTCCAGTAGAAATAATAGATGCCGAGCAGCCTATAAAATCTTCAATAAAACTTATATAACTTTTTGCATTTTCAGGCAGGTTATTAAAATCATTAATGCCCTCTGTCTTCGACATCCATCCAGGAAAAGTTTTATAAACAGGATTCCCGCTATTATCATATTCTATACATGCATCAATTGAATTAAAACTATCTAAAACATCTAACTTGGTAAGACATAAATCAGTTACAGAATTAAGAAATATTGCTTTTTTTAATGCAACAAGATCAAGCCATCCACACCTTCTAGGCCTGCCTGTAGTTGCTCCAAACTCATGGCCTCTTTTTGCAAGCATCTCTGCATTATCATCAAATAATTCTGTTAGAAAAGGTCCTTCTCCAACTCGAGTTGTATATGCTTTAGAGATACCAACAATTTTATCAATAAATTTAGGACCAACTCCTATACCAGTTGATACACCTCCTGCAGTAGTATTTGATGAAGTAACATATGGATAAGTTCCATGATCTATATCAAGGAGAGATCCCTGAGCTCCTTCAAATAATATTGAATGCCCCTCTTTGCTCCACTTATAGATAATATCTTGGACATCACTTGAATAGTTATCGTATAAGTATTTAAAGCTATCTAATTCGAGCAATATCTTTTCAATACTAAAAGGTTCTGCATTATATAAATTTTCTAAAACTTTATTATGGTAATTTACTAGTGTTGTAACTTTTTCTTTTAAGACTTTACTATCGCCAAGATCACCAAAGCGTACAGCTCTTCTTGCAACCTTGTCTTCATAAGCAGGTCCAATACCTCTTCCTGTTGTACCAATAGATTCTTTTTTATCTCTAGCTTTATCTATACCAATATGGCTTGGTAATATTAAAGAGCAAGCATTGCTTATATGCATTCTATTCTCAAAAGTTACACCAAGATCTTCTAAACCTTTTAATTCTTTAGCCAAAGCTTCTAAGGAGAGAACTACACCATTTCCAATTACACACTGAACCTTAGGATGAAGAGCGCCAGATGGACACAAATGAAGAACTGTCTGTTGGCCATTTACTTTAATTGTATGTCCAGCATTATGACCGCCTTGAAATCTACAAACAGCATGAATTTGTTCACTTAAAGCATCAACTATCTTTCCTTTGCCTTCATCACCCCATTGCAGTCCAAGAACAAGGGTATTTAATGACATAGCTTAAGCCTTAATTTTCTTTAGATTGATTTAAATATTTAAAAAAGTCAGAGTCTGAGTCTATTAACATAACATCTGACTTTTCTTGAAAAGTTTCGCTATAAGCTTTCATACTTCTGGTAAATTCATAAAATTCAGGGTCTTGTGAAAATGAGTTAGCGTAGATTCCTGTTGCCTCAGCATCACCTTCACCACGAATTTGTTCAGCAGTTTTATAAGCTTCAGCTAATATTACGACTTTATCTTTATCCGCAATAGCTCTGATCTCTCTAGCAATTTCTTTACCTTCAGACCTTAACTCCTCTGCTAAACGATTTCTTTCAGTTCTCATTCTTTCATATACAGCATTACTTAAATTAGATGGGAGATCTATTCGCTTAACTCTAAAATCAATAATCTCGATTCCTAAATCAGACACAACATCATTTAATCCAGATCTCATGGTATTCATTAGCTCATCTCTTTCTCCTGAAACAAGCTCAGTGACTGTTCTTTTACCAAATTGATTTTTTAATTCAAACTCAGTTCTCTGAGCTAATAAACTATTAAGACTATTAAAACTTCCATTATTTGCTCTATAAAAAGTTAAAACATCGGTAATTTTGTATTTAACAAATGAATCCACAAGCAGGTATTTACTTTCAACAGTAAGAATTCTATCGGGTTCTTCATCAAGTGTCTGAAGACGTGCATCGTACTTTTTAACATTTTGAATAATTGGAATTTTAAAATTTAATCCCTTATCAACATTTGGGTTTATCGCCTCTCCAAATTGGAAAACAATTGCATGTTCTTTATCATTAACAATAAATACACTATTTATTATGAGTCCTAAAATTAATGCAGCTAAAACAGTTATAGTTGTAGATCTATTCATTATTCTTCTTCCTCTTTTTTATTTTGTTCCATAATTTTATCAAGTGGCAGGTATAAAAGATTATTACCCCCTTCTACATCGATCATAATTTTGGTTGAATTTGATAATACAGACTGCATAGCATCTATATACAAACGATCTCTAGTGACTTCGGGTGCTTTTCTATATTCTTCTAGAAGCTTATCAAATCTTACAACCTCTCCTTCTGCATTTGCTACTACTTGTTTTTTATAACCTTCTGCATCTTGGATCCTTGCTTGCGCTTGACCTCTAGCTTCAGGAACAATAGATAATGCATACCTTTCAGCCTCATTTTGAAGCCTTTCTTTATCCTCTCGAGCTGCCACAACATCATCAAATGCATCTTTAACTGCTGCAGGCGGATCAGTTTTCTCTATATTAACTTGCTGAACATTTAACCCAGTCTTGTATATATCTAAATAATTTTGAAGCCTTTCAGCAACACGCATCGCGATATCCTGTCTGCCAACTGTTAGAGTTTGATCTAAAGTATTATCACCCACCACATGTCTCAATGCGCTTTCTGTTGCCTGTCTTAAACTTGATTCAGGGTCTTTAACATTAAGAACAAAATCTTTAAGGTTTGCAATCCTATATTGCGCAGAAACAGTTACATCAACTATGTTTTCATCCTTAGTTAACATATTAGCTGATTGAGAGTATCTTCTAGTTAAAGTTACATTCTCAACATATCTTTCATCGATTCCAGCAAGCATAAAATTAAGACCTTCATCAGTTGTCTCATAATATTTTCCAAATCTTAATACTACAGCCTGCTCTGAAGAATCTAATTGATATACAGAAAGAGATGCATATATTACTGCAAGTGCAAAAAAACCATATCCAAACATATTTCTCATGGGCATCTTAAATCCGCCACCTGAAGATGATCCGTTTGACTGACTATTGCCACCGCCAAAAAATGCAGAAAACTTTTTTATTAATTCATCAAAATCCGGAGCATCATTATTGTTACCCCAAGGATCTTTATTGTTTTGGTTATCCCAGTTCACTTTTATATTCCTATGTTTTTTTTATATTATAAAGTCTATTTAGGTATTAAATTTAATAATTAAACAAAACTTTTGATTTCTTTTGAATTTTTTAGGTATTTTATTATTTTTTTCTCCTGATTTAAGTCAAATAACTCCAAATCAGCCCATGAACGCATCCAGGTAATCTGACGTTTTGCAAATTGTCTAGTTGCAAAAAGAGCTTTTAAATAAAGTTCATCTTCGTTGTAGTCATTATTTATATATTTTATAGCTTGCTTATAATTGATTGCTTTTAATGCTGGGTGATCCTGTTTAATTTCATATGCATCTAATATCTTCTTGGTTTCATCTATCAATCCATCATTTAATAATTCTTTTAATCTCTTATCAATTCTTTTATGGAGTATGCTCCTTTCTATTGGAAAAATCCCTAGTTGCATAATATGACTCTCTTTTAAAAGTTTATTATCTGCATTTCCTAATTGCGATGAAGCTGTTCTGCTTGTCTCTTGAATAATTTCTAAGGCTCTGATTATTCTTTGAGAATCATTTTTTTGAATAGAATTCGCATACTCTGGATCTTTCAGCTCTAATTCTTTATATAATTCAAATGTACCTTTTTGAGATTGAATGATTTTTAATTGCTCTCTATATTGCTCATTTCTTTCAGGTAATTTATCTAAGCCTTTTAGAAGGCTTTGAAAGTACATCATTGAGCCCCCAACAAGTAATGGAATTTTTTTTTCATGATGGGCTTTGTCTATTAATTCTTTTGCATCAAAAATAAAATTAGATGCTGTATATATATTTTCAGCAGTAATAATATCTACAAGTTTGTGAGGATATTTCTTTAGAGTTTCTTTTTTAGGCTTAGCTGATCCAACATCAAAGCCTTTATAAACCATTACGGAGTCAACACTAATAATCTCAATTGGAATCTCAGAATATATACTTTTGGCTAAATCTGTCTTGCCAGAGGCTGTTGGCCCTATTAAAAAAATAACTGGTTTTTTAGAATTGTTTATTTTAAGACTCTTGTTTAATTAAATAGCTTCTTCGTCTGTTTCACCTGTTCTTATTCTTATCGCTTGCTCTAGAGGGCATATAAAAATTTTTCCATCTCCAATCTTGCCACTTGATGCTGCTGTGGCAATAGCCTCAGTTACTTTATCAAGAATGTCATCAGTAATTGCAATTTCTATTTTAATTTTAGGCAAAAAGTCAATCACATACTCTGCTCCTCTATATAACTCAGTGTGTCCCTTTTGCCTTCCAAAACCTTTTACTTCTGAAATAGTCATTCCAGAAACACCAATTTCATCTAATGCTGATCTTACTTCTTCTAATTTAAATGGCTTGATGATTGCTGATACTAATTTCACTCGTTTGCTCCTTCTAGAAAATCCATTATAACAGAGAGCTGTCGATCTGATGCTCCACTATTTCTAACAAGAATCTTAGATGCTGCTTCAGTCATCATTAGAGCCTCATCCTTATTAGCTAATAAATTTATAAACTCATTAGCTAAACTTTTTGAGTCATGAACCACTTTGCATGAAGCATTATTTCTAAATTCTTCAGCTATAGATTCAAAATTAAACATATGTGGGCCAATGATAATAGGGCATGCAAAAAAAGCTGGTTCAATAATATTATGTCCGCCTCTTTCAACCAGACTTCCGCCAACGAATACTGCCTCTGCACTTTCATACAAAACGGATGTTTTGCCAATAGAGTTTATTATTAAAATAGAGGATTTTGTATCAATGCCTTCAGATTCTATACAAGCAGAAATATCTTTCTTGTCAGCAAGTTTAAATATTGCTGCTGCTCTTTCAGGATGTCTGGGCACAATAATTAATTTTATATTTGGAAAATGTGTCAATACTTCTGAAAAAGCTCTTAGTATTATTTCATCTTCTCCATGATGTGTGCTGACAGCTAATATATTTTTAGTTTTAACAAAACTATCTAAATCAGAATTACTCTTTGCCGCAGCTGGAATAAGATCAAACTTTACTGTTCCTGTAACTTGAATTGCACTGCTTTTGACTCCTAAATCTTTAAATCTTTCTGCATGAGGTATTGATTGAGCAAGGACTTTGTTAAGCCTATTAAATATTTCTTTAGAGAAAAAATTAAATTTTTTATATGAGCTATAAGATTTCATCGACATTCTTCCATTTGATAATAAGACTGGAATGTTATTTTTTGATGCTATGTATATCATAGAAGGCCATATCTCTGTTTCAAAAACTATTATCAGATCAGGTCTGATATTATTCATAAATGCATTGATGCAATAGTAAAAATCCCAAGGAGCATAACTAATATTGATATCATAATTTCTGTATAGCTCTTTAGCTTGTCTCAAGCCAGTTGGTGTGGATACTGTTAAATTTATTATGTAATTCTTTGTTAATGACTTAATCATTTTCTGAGATGCAATAACTTCTCCCAAGCTAACAGCATGGAACCAGATAATCCTAGTGTCTGGTACATTAATATTTTTTAAACTTAAAATTCCAAAACGTTGTAAAAAATTTAATCTGTAATCTTTATCATAAAAACTTTTATATAAGATTCTTAAAGCAAAAAATGGAGTTAATGCAAACAGTATGAGGTTGTATAAAAAGAGTTTCATAATTTAATACATGTAATAATACATCGTACTAATTAGCTATGAATACAAATTTATTAAAATTTATAATAACTCTCTGGAAACTTCTTGTAAGCTTTCCTAGATTTATGCATAAGCCTATAGGTTACATAATTGGGTATCTTTTTCTAATATTGCCCATTAAACGAAATTCATATAGTGCAAAAAATATTGATCTGTGTTTTACAGATTTAGATCAAGAACAGAGAAATAAAATTTATAGAAAAAATATATTAAATTCTGGAATGGCGATTATAAATACAGGAGTGGCATGGTTTTGGTCTGACAAAAGGATCAATAATTCTATTAAATATAATATTAAAGGTTTAGATAATTTAATAGCATGTCAAAATAATGGTGAAGGTGTTTTATTAATCTTTAAGCATTCTTTACATCTTGAATTGGATGCAAGGATTTTAGGAATGAATATTGAGGTTTATGGAGTAGAGAGATCACATAATTCAAATTTCTTTGATTCTATTCAGTCATCTGGACGTCTAAAGGGCATTAAAGAGTCTGCTGACAAAAATAAACCTATTAAATTTATAAGATGGTTAAAAAATGGAAAAACTGTTCTCTATGCAATTGATCAAGACTATGGAATGGAATCATCAGAAATCTTAAAGTTTTTTAACAATCCTGCTGCAACTATTACAGCGCCACATAAGGTAGTTAACACTACAGGTTGTAAAGTTTATTTCTTGAATAGCTATATGGAAAATAATAAATTAAATTTATCAATAGAGCATTTTAATGGTGATTTATCATCGCCAAAGAGTTTTTCACAATCTATTAATAATAATATTGAAAATAAAGTTAAACTCCATCCTGATGAATACCTATGGCAACATCGAAGATTTAAATCAACTCTTGGAAAGGAGAGCTTCTATAAATGAGTGATATAGGCAAAATTTCAGATATCAAAGGCTTTATGCCTGATCATGAAGGTAAAGCACTAATGTCCTGGGCTGAATATTTTTCAAAAATTGGACCATTATTAGAGATAGGTAGTTTTTGTGGAAAATCTTCAATATATATAGGATTAGCAGCAAAAAAAAATAATCAAGTGCTTTATACAATTGATCATCATAAAGGCTCTGAAGAGCATCAATTAAACGAAGAATATTTTGATGAAGAGATCTATGATTATGAACTAAACGAGGTTAATACTTTTCCATTATTTAAAAAAAATATTGGTGCGTATAATTTAACAGATACTGTAATACCGATTGTTAGTACATCTGCAATAGCAGCAAAAGGATGGAATAAGAATCTTGGCTTAGTTTTTATAGACGGAAGTCATTCACTAGAATCAGCAACTCTTGATTATGAAAGTTGGCAAGCATTTATTCTAAAAGGTGGGGCATTAGTTATACATGATATCTTTGAGAATCCAGATGAAGGGGGTCAAGCTCCATACGAAATTTATAAAAGAGCTTTAAGTGAAGGATTTGATCTATTTGAGAGAGAAGATACTATTGCTTGTTTGATAAAAAAATCCTAGTTTGATTTTTAATAAATACATCACTGCCATTTGTAAAAGTATAAATGGCATCAGCTGCTAAAATTAAAGCTGCTGCTGTCCAAGATGGTTTTTCATCAGGCCAAAAAATATTTTCTTCGTATTGCCAGCCCATATAAGGAATATTGCAAGAATCAGAAATATTTAATGATTCACAAAATATCTTCTTAGCCAATTCAAGCTGATCTGCTTTAATAGCAGCCATAACAAATTCATTTGTTTCTGCTACTGTTACCCATGGCTCTTCCTCAACACATTTAATACCAATCCCCTCAATATAAAATTTATTAACTGTTTTTTTAATAAAATCCTTACTTTCAAAGGTACTGAAAGCTCCAGAAATTACTGGGTAGTACCAATCCATAGAAAACCTTTTCCTACTTATCTTTAAGTCAAATAAACCATCTGGATTTCTGATAGCTTGTCTTAATTTATTATATGCAAATTCCCACCTTTCTAGCTTTGCTTTATCTTTGTCCTCAAGAATATCAAACAATGCCATTGCGCACTCTAAACTTTTTAGAATAGATGATGAAGCTGTTATTAAATAATCTTCATCAGGAATATTATCCTCATTGATGCACCAAGGAATTGTTCCATTTGTATTTTGTAAGTTGATTGAAAAATTAATTGCCTTAGAGGCTTTCTGCCAATTAGATCTAATAAAATCTATATCTTTTGTTATCTTGAAAAAGTGCAATAAGCCAACTGTTACGTAACATGAAAAATGCGTCTGTTTATTGGCTTGTATAACTTGATCATTTTTAAATTCGCTAAACCAACTCCCATCAGAATTTTGATTGTTAAAAAGCCAATTAAAGCCCAGCTTGGCAGCATCATAATGTCCAAGAGTTGTTAAACCCATTGTTGACTCTATGTGATCCCAGGGATCAAGTTTCCCATTTTTTAAAGACGGAATTGCTCCTAAAGGTGACTGACAATCTAAAATATAGAGGCCTATTGGCTGATAGAACTTTATATTAGAGTATTCATCATTCTTAAATGACTTATTTTTAGGCAAAGACATTATTATTATTTTTTTTGAAAATACATAGCTATACTTTTGCCAAGTATTGGATTTAAAATTTTATCCAGTATATCTAGATACAAAGGCTTTTGAAGTATTTGTTTTTCTAATATGGATTTATATGCAGTAACTAGCTTATTTGTTTCTTGTGTTTTCCAAAACATACATCTTAACCACCAATATGGAGCATGAAGGGCATGAAATCTTTCGTGTGAAATAAAATTAAACCCGTGGCTTGAAATCACATTAATAGCTTGTTTCTTTCTAAAGATCCTTACATGGCCTCCAGGCATATTATGATAATCTTCTGATAAGAACCAACAAACTTTTTCTGGCCAAAAAGAGGGAAAGCTCGGTAGAAAATAGCCATTAGGCTTTAATACTCTTTGAATCTCATCTAAAGCATCTTCATAATTTATTAAATGTTCTAGTACTTCAGAGCAAACCACCATATCAAATGAAGAGTCTGCAAAAGGCATTTGATATCCAGAAGCCATTGTGAATCCAGCTCCTTCATTAGTAATAGATTCAAAATAATCTGCTCCTTCTTGAGCAATCTGTAGAGATTCTGCATGTAGATCTAATCCGATGCAATATGAATCAGGATATTTATCCATAATGCCAAAAATATGTCGCCCTTCTCCGCATCCTAAATCTAAGATTTTTCCGCCTTTGGGAATTTCTATTTTATTAAAATCAAAGGTTAGCATTATTGCCTTTTATAATTGTTTTATGATTGCTTATAACCTCAATCATTAGCTTTTCATATTGTTTAGCAATTGAAAGCCAGTTAAATTTATTTTTTATATGATCGCGACCATTTTCTGCTCTAATATTATACATATCAGGTTCCAAAAAAATATTTCTTATTGAGTTTGCAATTGCTTGATGATCTTTTACTGGAATTAATTCTGCATAATCATGCGTGATCTCAGGTATTGAAGCAGCATTTGTTGCAATTAAAGGAACGGAACATGCCATAGCTTCTGCAACAGGATACCCAAACCCTTCATATAATGAACTAACAATTGCAACTGAGCATTTAGCATATTCTAAAGCAATATCTTCTTTAGTTAGATTTGTTTTGAAAGAAATTCTTTTTGAAAGGCCGAGTTTATTAATAAGTCTTTGTGTATGTCCACCTTCTCTATAAGAACCAATAACCAATAACTCAATATCATTAAATTCATCTATTAATGAGGCTAGAGCATAAATCGTATAATCTAGACCTTTAATAGGCACATCAGCGCTTGCAGTAGTAATAATCTTGTATGCGGACTTATTAACTTCTGGATGTGGTCTAAAGATATTTGTATCTACCGCATTATGAATTACTGAAATATTATTTTTTTTAATATTAAAATCTTCAATAGCATCTCTTTTAGAACTCATTGAGGGTGTGACAATATTTTTTATTCGAGGCGCGACTTTCTTTTGCATTTTTAAAAACGAATACCAGCGAAGCCTTGACAGACTATAAATTAAGCTATTATTAGTTTCTAATTCATGCTTTAAATCTCTAGTTATAGGATGATGAATGATCTCTATAAGAGGATTAGTGATTTGAATATACTCCATTGCGTAGCTAATAGATTGATTATCAAAAACAATGTCATATTTATTTTTAAAAAGGTATTTCTTGGCCCTTAAGCCAAACGTTCTCATCTCAGGAAAGCCTCCAGCAAGCACAGATAAAAATTCATATATGTCTGAAAAAGATTTATTCTTATGTCTTACAAACTTGTTTAAGCGATCTTTAAAGCTAAAAGTCTCAAATAAGTTTAGTCCAGGAGACTTAATTAACTTAACATTTATGTCTAAGTCTGGATATGGAGGTCCTGAAAATACAGTGACCTTATGACCTAGGTCTGTTAGTAATTTAGATAAGTCTTTTACATAAATTCCCTGACCGCCTCCAAATGGAGCACTTCTATAACTTAAGATTAAAATATTTAAAGATTTCAAAATGTTACTTATTAACGTATGAAAGCCAATTGTTATATTGATTACTTTGACCAGACACAATAAGCCCATATGTCTCTTGTAACTTTTTAGTAATTGGTCCTCTTAAGCCATCGCCTATCTTATGAGAATCAATCTTAGTGATTGGAGTAATTTCAACGGCGGTTCCGGTAAAAAATGTTTCATCCGCTGAACATGCTTCATCATAAGTTATGTCTTTCTCTATAACATTAATACCATAATCCTTTGCTATTGTTATAACAGACTGTCTAGTAATACCATTTAAGCAGTGATCTTTCTTGGGTGTATATATTTTATTATCTTTGACAATAAAAATATTTTCACCGCTACCCTCAGAGATATTTCCATTTTTATCTAACAAAAGAGCTTCATCTGCTCCTTTATCGATGGCTTCATGAAGAGCCATTGTAGAATTAATGTATGTACCAATAATTTTATATCCTGAATGAAGAGGATTGCTGTATTGTTCATAGGAAGATTTAATAATTGAAATCCCCTTCTCTTTTGCTTCTGGATCCATGTAAGAAGGCCATTCCCAGGCAGCAACTGCAACATTTACAGACAATTCGGTTGCGCGTATGCCAAGTGATTCACTGCCAAGAAATACTATTGGTCTTAAATAACCTTCATCTAAATTGTTTTTTATAAAAATTTCTTTTTGTACGTTGTTAAGCTCTTCTGCCGAATAGGGGATTTTTAAACTGATTTTACTAGCAGCATCAAACAATCTATTTGTATGATCCTTGAGTCTGAATATTGCGGGTCCATTATTTGTCTTATATGCCCTTAAACCTTCAAATACTCCTGTCCCATAATGCATAGTATGTGAAAGGATATGTACAGAAGTTTCTTCCCATTTCTCAAATGATCCATTCTTCCAAATAAATTTATTATTAGTATTTAAAAACATTAGTTGCCAGTTAAATTTGGTACAGTATTATGACAAACAAGACGGAAATACTAAAGGAACTATATGAAACTTAATGAGTCTATATTTAGGGAGTACGACATTCGTGGGACATATCCCAGGGAAATAAATGAAAATTCTATTGCAAAAATAGGCCAAGCAATTGCTGCTAAATGTAATCAAGAAGGTGTATCTGAAATTTGTGTTGGAAGAGATGGAAGGCTTTCTGGCAAAACTTTGCTAGAAGCAATGTGCAAGTCTTTATCTGAATCTGGTATCACTGTTATAAATATTGGCTTGGTTACTAGTCCAATACTTTATTATGCAGCTAAAAAAAATAAATCGAAAAGTGGGGTAATGATCACCGGTAGTCATAATCCAAAAAACGATAACGGGATTAAAATGGTAATTAATGATAAACCTGTATCTGGTACTGAAATACTTTCTCTAACAAAATCTGTCAAAAATATTAATAATAAAGCTCAGATTATTAACGATACTTCTATCATTGATCAATATATTACTGAAGTTACACATAAGATTAAATTACATAATCCTAATAAACTAAAAGTTGTTATTGATTGTGGTAATGGTGCTGCTGGAGTAGTAGCTCCTGAGCTATTTAAGAAATTAGGTTGTAATGTAATTAATCTTTTTTCTGAAGTTGATGGCAATTTTCCTAATCATCATCCTGATCCAGGAAAATTAGATAACTTGAAAGATTTAATTAATACTGTAAAAAAAGAGGATGCTGATCTTGGCATTGCTTTTGATGGAGATGGGGATAGAGTTGGACTAATATCTGGAAAGGGAGAGATTGTTTTTCCAGATAAAATAATGATGCTATTTGCAAAAGATATTTTAGATAAAAATAAAGGTGGTGAAATTATTTTTGATGTTAAATGTTCTAATGCTCTTGCAGATATAATTAAACAAAATGGTGGTAAACCAACAATGTCGCCTACTGGCCATTTTCATATTAAAAATGCTCTAAGAAAAACTAATGCCCTCTTGGCTGGAGAAATGAGTGGTCACATCTTTTTTAATGACATATGGTACGGTTTTGATGATGGGCATTATGCGGGAGTAAGAATCCTAGATTTAATAACTAGATCTAATGTTTCTATTGAAGAGCTAGTTTCTCAGTTACCACAATCTCATTCAACTCCAGAATTAAATATTAATGTGAATGATGAAAATAAATTTTTAATTATTGAAAGATTTGCTCGTGAATGCTCATTAGATGGCAATAAAGTAACTATTGATGGGCTTAGGGTTGAATTTGAAAATGGCTGGGGTCTTCTAAGAGCGTCAAATACAACTCCCAAGCTTGTTTTAAGATTTGAAGGAAATACAAAAGAAACGCTTAATTCTATAAAAACAGATTTCTTGAATGAATTAAAAAGAATTTGTCCTGAAATTGATGTGACTTTACATTAAGATGTATTAAGGAAAATAAAAAACATTTGAAAGGCGATAGGAAAACAATAATTCTTCAATCTCTAGCTGGTCTTCTAGAAGAAAGAAATTTATCTAAAGTTACTACAGCAATACTAGCAGAAAAATCAAAAATAACTGAAGCAGCTCTATATAGGCATTTCCCTAGCAAGAGATCAATATTTCTTGAGCTATTTGGATTTTGTGATGATGCAATATTTTCTAAGTGTACAGAAATCAAGAAATCAAAATTGAGCTCTAAAGATAAAGTTAAAAACATATTCCTATTTTTTATTTTATTTTTAGAAAAAAATAAGGGTTTTGCTAGAATCTTATCAAGAGAAGCCCTAAGTTCCAATGAGCAAAATGTTACGGATGCTGTAAATCAATTTTTTGAAAGATTGGAATTAGCAATAAAGCAAATATTAGCTGAAGAAACTCCAAAACTTATAGCTCAACCAGGTATATCTTCACAATTAATAGTTACAACTTTAGAAGGAACAATTTCAAGATATATAAGATCTAAATTTAAAGAAGCTCCATCTTCATATTCTGAAAATCTCTGGACTTTAATTGTTTTGTCAACTTTTAAAGATTAATCAGAAATATTCTCATTTAAAAATAGCTCAAAATATGTACTTTTATCATCAGGTCCTGCTATATCGCCGGTTGACTTGTTGACTCTTACATAAGAAATGCCACTTGGAATTTTAATTTTTGATTCAGGTAAATCATTTAAGGCTAAACTCATATAGTCAACCCAAATTGGAAGAGCAATACTTGAGCCATATTCTTTATCTCCAAGTGAAGTAAAGTCATCAGTTCCTACCCACACCGTAGTTACAAGATCATCATGAAAACCTGAAAACCAAGTGCTTTTTGCATCATTAGTGGTCCCTGTTTTTCCTGCTATATCATCTCTTTGCAAAGAATTAGTTTTTCTTCCAGTAGAACCTCTTCTCGTATGCTCTTTTAAGATGTCTTTGACTATAAATGTAATCCTTTCATCTACCACCCTTTCTGTATTTTTTAGTGGCTTTAGTATGTGATAGGGTCTTTTAGCTTCTAATTCAACAGTATTAAGCCAAGGGAAAGCTGTCATATTAGAAGTTATATTATTCTCACTATTTGTAGAAAGTTCATGATTAAAAATCTCATTATCATTTCTATCAATTATTTTTGAAACATAATGCAGGTCAACTAAAAAGCCATCGTTTGCAATAACTCCATATGATCTTGTCAGTTCAGCAGGTGAAAAATTACCTGAGCCAAGTGCTAATGATAAATCTTTTGGCAGTCTCTGTTTTTCAAAACCAAATTTAGATATATAGTCGTTAGCTTTGGTTATTCCAAGTTCTCTTAGAAGTTTTATAGATACTATATTTAAAGATTGAACTAACCCCTCTCTAAGTCTTGTAGGTCCATAAAATTTACCAGTATAGTTTTCAGGCCTCCAAAAACTTTCTAAATTTTCATCATTAAAAATTATTGGTGCATCATTGATTAAAGATGAAGGATTATAATTATTTGCAAAAGCAGAAGCATAAATAAAAGGCTTAAAACTTGAACCGGTTTGTGGAAATGAAAGACGGACCCTATCGAATAAATCATTTTTATAAGAAGAGCCGCCAACATAAGTAACAATTCTTCCTGTATTGGGATCCATTGAAATCAAAGAAGCTTCA
Organism: uncultured SAR86 cluster bacterium; assembly: GCA_902557645.1. Taxonomy (GTDB): domain Bacteria; phylum Pseudomonadota; class Gammaproteobacteria; order Magnimaribacterales; family D2472; genus MED-G78. The sequence goes on along the minus strand of CACEAP010000001.1, from coordinate 66,488 downwards.
GCGATCGGTATTTGATCTAAATAAAGTTCATCTTCATTTATTTTAAGATAAATAAAATCTCCAGGTTTTATTAAATCGTAAAAACTTTGAGGAGCTGGTCCTTGAGAGTTAATAGTAATGAATCTTCTTGCCCATTTATACAAATCTTCACTCCATTCAATATTATTAATCTGTAGATCTTCGTCGATATATAAAAAATTATTTTCATTAACATCAATTACGATTCCTCTTTTATGCGAATAAACAAATATATTAGAATCAAAAATTTCTCTTATCCTTGATGTTAAATCGTCCAATGGATTAGAAAAATCAAAGTTTTTTTCTTGATTAAAGTTCAATGGAGAATAATCAAAATTTACAAGAGAATTTAACTCTTCTAGAGAAAAAATATCAAAATAATTATTTTTTTCTCGCCAACCATGTCTTTTATCGTATTCTGATAACCTGTATGAGATGCTATCTATAGCTTCCTTTTGAAGCTCTGAGTCTATTGTTGCGTAAACCTGCCATCCTTCCGTATATGCCTTGAGCCCATATCGACCAATCACTTCTTGTCTTATTAACTCTGCGAGATGTCTAGCATCGAGTTCATATGATTGGATATTTTTTGCAATGCTGACTGGATCAGATATTGCTGCTAAATAATCTTCATTACTAATATATTTTAATTTAAGCATTCTTCCTAGAATCCAATTTCTTCTAGATTTAGTTCTCTCTGGTGCTTTGATTGGGTTAACTCTTGATGGTAGTTGAGCCAAGGAGGCAATTAAAGCACTTTCAGAAAGAGAGAGCTCATCAGAAGATTTTCCAAAATAAGTATCAGCTGCTGATTCAATGCCATATGATCTATTGCCTAAAAATATACTATTTACATAAAGTTCAAAGATCTCATTTTTATTAGCAATACTTTCTAATTGATATGCTAAGAATATTTCTTTGATTTTTCTAATGATTGTTTGATCTCTAGTTAAAACATAACCTCTCACAACCTGCATAGTTATAGTTCCGCCACCACCAAAACAACCATTTGGTCCAATGCATCTAATAAGAGATCTAACTAAACCAGTGTAGCTAATGCCTTGATGTTTAAAAAACCCATCATCTTCTGCAGCCAAAAATGCATTTTTTAAGTTTTCTGGAATATCCTCATAACTAATTGGTCTTCTCTTTTTTTCACCAAATTCTCCAATCAGAACTCCATCATTAGTATAGATTTTCAATGGGATTTGAAGTTGTGATTGATCTACTAAAGATATCTCAGGCAAGCTAGGTTTAAGATACAAATATACTGTTAAGGTAGCAATAATGGCTAAAGAGGTAAAAAACATACCTAACCAAAATAAGAGCTTAATTATTTTTATCATATGTGTACTATTAGTCTTGTATTATTTTATTATAAGACGCGATGAAAAATATCTTTTATTGTACTAAAAAACCATTTTAGCCTGTTCAATGTTAAAATCTGCGCGTTAAATTAAATTATTATGAATATCTTTATAGTTGGTCCTATGGGATCTGGTAAATCCACCGTTGGCAAAATAATTGCTAACGAGCTATTTCTATCATTTTTAGATACAGATGATGAAATTGAAAAAAGTACAGGAGTTTCAATAGATTGGATTTTTGACCTTGAAGGCGAAGAAGGTTTCAGAAAAAGAGAAAGTGCGATCTTAGGTGATCTTGCTGAAAAGAATTCGATTGTTTTATCAACAGGGGGTGGAATTATATTATCGGATGCTAATAGAGACTTATTGTCTGCTAGAGGATCTGTTTTTTATCTTGATACGCCTATCGATATCCAGTTAGAAAGGACATCAAAAGATCAGGATAGACCACTTCTTAAAGAAGGTGATCCTGCAAAGATATTAACCAAACTTCATAAAGAAAGAGAGTCACTTTATCAAAGCGTTGCTGATCATATTGTTGAAACAGCAAGCAAAAGCAGCCAAGAGGTTGCAAATGAAATTATTAAATTAGTAAAGAGTTATGGCTAAATCTATTTTGGTTGGAAAAAAACCAACTAATTATGAAGTTAAAATATCAAAAAACCCAATATCTAAAAAAGATATTCTTTCAGCTATTAAAACCCATAATAAAGTTCTAATAATCACAGATAATGGCGTGCCAATAAAATACATTCAAAATATTAAGAAACTATTACGCGGCTCTATAAAAACATATTTTCTTACTTTGCCTTCTGGTGAAAAATCTAAATCATTTAAATCGCTAAAACTAATATTAGAAAATTTAGCGTCTTTGAAATTTGATAGAACTGATTGTGTTATTGCTCTTGGTGGAGGAATGGTTGGTGATATTTCAGGTTTTGCATCTTCAACATATTTAAGAGGTATTGATTTTATTCAAATTCCAACAACTCTTCTTGCTATGGTTGATTCATCAGTAGGAGGTAAAACTGCAATTAATATTCCCGAGGGAAAAAATCTTGTTGGTGCTTTTTATAATCCAAAAAAAGTATTTATTTCTCTTGATTACCTAAAAACCCTCTCTGAAAAAGAGTACAAGTCCGGATTGGGAGAAGTTGTAAAATATTCGTTCATTTTAAACAAAAAGTTATTTAAAATTCTTAAAGAAAATTCAAATCTTATTCTTTCTAGAAATGTAAACATTCTAGAAAATATTGTCTATGAATCAATCCTAACTAAAGCAAAAATAGTTACCAAGGATGAGAAAGAGAGTGGGATTAGAGCTCTGCTAAATTTTGGGCACACTTTTGGACATGCTATTGAAGCCAAGAACAATTATAAAAATATTTCTCATGGAGAAGCTGTGGTCTTGGGGATGGCTATAGCATCACAAATATCATACTTAGAAAACCTACTCAGTAAGAAAGATTTGTTAAAAATTAATAAATTAATTAACGCTTTAGAGCTAAATACTAACTATAAAGATTATAAATACTCAGATCTAAAGCCTTATTTAATGAATGATAAAAAAGTTGCTAAAGGTAAATTGAATCTTATTTTATTAAAAAGTGTAGGTGCTGCTTTTAAAACAGATAAGTTTAAGCAAACCAATCTTTCAAAAGCATTTAAACTTTAGGCTGCATTTGCAGTAGTGGCTTTTAAAAGATCTTTAACATTTAATGCTGCAGGGGAAACTAACCAAAAAAGCTGTTCATATTTATCAAAATCATCATAAATAATTTTTGATCTAGGGCTTTGTGTTTCTTCAAAATGTTTAAGAATGGTCTCTTTTAAATGTTTTCTATGGGACTCCATTTCTTCGTTAATAATTCTATCTATATTAACTAGCCCTCTATTGCATTTATCAAAAAAAGTTCTATCTTCATCTAATACATAAGCAAAGCCACCTGTCATTCCAGCGCCAAAATTTGCTCCTACTGATCCTAAAACAGTAACTTGGCCACCTGTCATATATTCACAACAATGATCTCCAGCTCCTTCTATAACTGCATAAGCTCCAGAATTTCTTACTGCAAATCTTTCTCCAGCTAAACCAGCAACATATATTTCTCCACCTGTAGCTCCATATAGACATGTATTACCAATCAATGTTGTTTCACTGCTTTGAGCATAATCACTAGTATTTTTGATGACTATCTTTCCACCATTCATACCTTTACCAACATAATCATTAGCATCACCATTAAGCACTATATGTAATCCATTCGCATTCCAACATCCAAAGCTTTGCCCTGCAGAACCGTTAAAATTAATTTGAATAGGCTTATTTAAACCAGTCTCTCCATAAACCTTAGCAATGTGTCCTGAAATGGATGCTCCAATAGATCTATCAGTATTATTGATATGATAGTTAAATGATTTTGTTTTATTTGATTTAATTGCTGCCTTAGTATCTCTAAGTATTTTTTTTGCCAAAGAGCCCACATCCCATGGATCATTTTGTTCTACCATGCAGAAATATGGCTCTTTAATAGATTTATTTTGATACAAGATAGCACTAAGATCGACTTGCTTATATTGTGATTCTAAGTCTTCTATGGCTTTTAAGTAATTTGTTTGGCCAATAATATCTTCTAGCTTCAATACTCCCATTTCACTTAAATGCTGTCTTACATCATCAGCTATAAATTTAAAATAATTTACAACTCTTTCTTTTTCACCAATAAAGTGATGATTAATAATATCTTTTCTTTGTGTTGCAACTCCAGTTGCGCAATTATTAAGATGACATATTCTTAAATACTTACATCCCATTGCAATCATCGGACCAGTACCAAACCCAAATGATTCTGCTCCTAATATCGCAGCTTTAATAACATCTAATCCAGTTTTCATGCCGCCATCAGCCTGCAAGCGTATCTTGTTTCTAAGGCCGCTTTCGCGAAGTGCTTGATGTGCTTCTGATAAACCAAGTTCCCATGGAGAACCAGCATATCTTATAGAAGATAATGGGCTTGCGCCTGTGCCACCATCATGGCCCGATATAGTTATTAAGTCTGCATAAGCTTTTGCAACTCCTGCTGCAATGGTTCCAACTCCTGGCTCTGAAACAAGTTTTACAGAAACCAATGCAGATGGATTTACTTGTTTAAGATCAAAAATAATTTGAGCAAGATCTTCTATAGAATAAATATCATGATGGGGTGGTGGTGAAATTAATGTAACTCCAGGAGTGGAATAGCGTAATTTTGCAATTAATTTATTTACCTTACCGCCTGGAAGCTGACCGCCCTCACCCGGCTTTGCTCCTTGGGCTATTTTTATTTGTAAGACTTCTGCGTTCACTAAATAATGTGGGGTAACGCCAAACCTACCAGAGGCCACTTGTTTAATTTTGGACATCTTGTCAGTGCCATATCTCTCAACAGCCTCGCCGCCTTCACCAGAGTTTGATCTGCCTCCGATAGAATTCATAGCTTGTGCTAATGTCTCATGAGCATCGGGAGACAAGGCTCCAAGACTCATACCAGCAGAATCAAATCTTTTTAAAATTAATTCTTGTTTTTCTACCTTATCTAATGGAACTGATTTTTTTGTTTTGTCCACTGCTAACAAATCTCTCAACATAGCTGGAGGCCTTTGATCAACAAGTTTTGAATATTCTTTATAAACATCACTTGATCCAGCTGATACTGCTTCTTGCAGTTTTTTTACAATTTCTGGATTATATGTGTGATATTCGCCACCATGAATATATTTTAATAATCCACCAACATTCATATCAGATAAATTAGATCTAGCATAATCATCTAACGATCGAAGTGATTGTTCTAAATCTTTAAAATTTTTACCTTCTATTCTGCTAGCTGTATTTGTAAAACAAATATTTACAACCTCATGATTAAGTCCAACTATTTCAAAAAGCTGAGATCCTCTATAACTTGAAATAGTAGAGATTCCCATCTTAGAAATTATTTTCAATAAGCCTTTATTTAAGCCCTTCCTATAACGTGCGCAATTCTCATTTGCATCTCCTTTTAATTCATTCTTTTCTGTTAGATCTAGAATGCTTTGGTATGCGAGCCAGGGAAATACCGCAGTGGCTCCAAAGCCTATTAAGCATGCAATATGATGAGTATCTCGTGCAGAAGCTGAGCTAACAATTAGATTAGCATCCGTACGCAAGCCTAATTTTACAAGCTCTTGATGGACAGCCCCTAACCCAAGTAAAGCATTTATTGGTAAATGGTCTTTATCAGGAATATTCTCGTTTAAATGAATAATGGTATAACCAGATCTCACTGCGTCTACTACATCGGATCTTAAATTTTTTATCGCTTTTTTTAAACTTATTGATTTATTAAAATTTAGGGTAAATTCTTTAGATTTAAAATATTTGTTACCCATAATAGTTGCAAGTTTTTTATGAGAAAGTATTGGTGAGGTTGTAATTAATCTTTTGGCATGTCCTGGTGTCTCTTCATAAATATTTAACTCAGGCCCAAAACAAGTCTCAAGTGACATCACACTTTTTTCTCGAAGCGAGTCTATAGGTGGATTTGTTACTTGGGCAAATTGTTGCCTAAAAAAGTCGTATATCTGTCTATGCATTTTAGACATAACTGCAAGCGCAGTATCATCACCCATTGAGCCAGTGCCTTCTTGAGAATCAACAGCTAGAGGTTTTATGATTGAGCTTCTTTCTTCTTTAAATAACAGGTAAAGTCTTGAGGCGAGACTTAAATCATTTTGTGGAATCTTCTTTAAACCTGGGCCTTCAAACTCATTCAAAGATGATTCAATATAGGTGGCATTATTTCTTAACCAGTCTCTATATGGGTTTTGTAATTTTAGAATATCATCAATACTTTTTTCATCATGTAGTTCGCCTGTTTCTGTATTTATAGCTAAAATGCCGCCAGGTTTAACTCTGCCCTTGTTGATAATTAAATCCTCATTGGTAGGATTAACCCCTGTTTCTGATGCGATTGTTATCAAACCTTCTTCATCTATTTGATAACGTGCAGGCCTTAAACCATTTCTATCAAGCACACATATTGCCCAACTTCCATCGGTCATCACTATCCCTGCTGGTCCGTCCCATGCCTCCATGTGCATTGAGTTGTATTCATGGAACGCTTTTACTTCCGCATCAAGAATTTGTCCATTTTGCCAGGCTGGAGGAAGTACCATTCTTATGGTTTTAAATATATTTATTCCACCCTGAACTAAAATCTCAATCATATTATCTAATGATGAAGAGTCTGAACCCTTTTCATTAACTAAATATTTAAACTTCTTAAGTTTAGGCAATAAGGGGGTTGAAAGAATTGATTGTCTGGCTTTAGCCCAATTTCTATTTCCACGAATAGCATTAATTTCTCCATTATGAGCTAATAATCTAAATGGTTGAGCAAGATGCCATTTAGGACTGGTATTTGTTGAAAATCTTTGATGGAATACACAAATTGAAGCAGTGAAATCTTTTTGTTGTAAATCTTTATAAAATAAATCAATAGCATTCGGCAACATTAAACCTTTATAGACAATAGTTCGGCTTGACATGCTACATACATAAAGCATTTCATCATCGTTATATATTTCTTCAATAAACTTTCGCGCTTGCAATAGAGAAGATTCAAATAAATCTATATCAAGGCTTTTATCAATGCCTGATATAAATAACTGATATATTTCTGGCAAGCATGCTGATGCAATAGTGCCTAATATTTTTTTATCTACTGGAACTAAACGAACAGCCTCTAATTGTAAATTCTCATTTTTTAAGATTGTATTAATTCTTGGTAGAAGTTCTTTTATAGGTTTTTGAATAAATAATTGGGTAATTGCAAAATGTGAAGGCAGAATTATCTTTTGCTCGAGTTTAATAGCATTCCTGTAAAACTCATGATCTAAGTTAAAAAGGAGTCCGCAACCATCTCCTGTTTTGCCATCAGCGCCTATACCCCCTCTATGAGTCATACTTTTTAATGCACTAATAGACTTAGTAATCACTGCATGAGATTTAACTCCATAACGATTGGTAATTAAACCAAAACCGCAGTTATCTTTGAAATCATTATCTCTATATAGTCCAGGCATTTAATTAAATATTGGGAGTTCCTATTGATTATAACATGAAAGTGTCATACTGTGTCATACTTAAATGACTCAAAAAAACAAACAATACAAGATAGCAAAAGGCTTAATGCTTTTTACTCAACCTCGATCACCATTTTTTTATGGAAAGATTAGAATAAATAAAAAATATATTACGAAATCTTTTGCTCCTATTACATCTCGCGATGAAGCAGAAAAAGAACTTTATATCTGGAGAGATGAATTATTTAATATAAGTACAACTGCTACTGGAAACATAAAAGAAGAATTAAGCAATAGAAGCGAATATATTGATCAGGAAGAATTATCTAATGATTTTCAATTCCTTGAAGTTGGTAGATTTGATCCTCAAAAAAAGAGTATTGAAGAACGAAAAATAAGTTTTGTTGAGATATATGGTGAATATAACCAAACTGAAGCATCGAACCAAGCTCATAGATGTTTAGATTGTGGTAACCCCTATTGTGAATGGAAATGTCCTGTTCATAATTATATCCCTGATTGGCTAAAGCTTGTAAATGAAGGAAATATTATAGAGGCTGCTGAGTTATGTCATGAAACAAATAGTTTGCCAGAAATGTGTGGAAGAGTCTGTCCTCAAGATAGATTATGTGAAGGTGCTTGCACCTTAAATGATGGTTTTGGTGCAGTAACTATTGGCTCAACTGAAAAATATATCACCGACAAAGCATTTGAAATGGGTTGGCAACCAGATATGACATATAGAACATGGACAGATAAAAAAGTTGCAATTATTGGAGCAGGTCCAGCTGGCATTTCGTGTGCTGATGTTTTAACTCGATCTGGGGTGAAGAGTCATGTTTATGATAAACATGAAGAGATAGGAGGATTATTAACATTTGGCATACCAGAATTTAAGCTTGAAAAAAAAGTTGTTAAAAAGCGTAGAAATATACTTGAAGGTATGGGAGTTGAGTTCTTTTTAGGTAAAGAAATCGGTAAAGATATTCAATTTAAGGAGCTTTATCAAGATTATGATGCTGTATTTTTGGGTATGGGAACCTATACTGCGCTTGAAGGTGGTTTCAAAGGTGAAAGCCTTATTAATGTTTATAAGGCATTAGATTATTTAATCTCTAATACAAACAAGCTACTTAAAATTGATGAAAACCATGATAATTATATTAATTTAAGAGGTAAGAATGTTGTGGTACTAGGTGGTGGAGATACTGCAATGGATTGTAATAGAACAGCATTGAGGCAAGGAGCAAAATCTGTTAAATGTCTTTATAGAAGAGATGAAAAAAATATGCCAGGCTCAAAAAGAGAAGTTATTAATGCTAAAGAGGAAGGTGTTGAGTTTGAATTTAATATTCAGCCTATAGAAATTTTAGGTAATAAATCAGTTGAGGGTATTAAAGTTGTAAGAACTGAATTAGGCGAAGCTGATCAGAACGGCAGAAGAATCCCAGTTCCAATTCCAGGTTCTGAAACCATTATAAAAGCTGATGCAGTTATTGTTGCTTTTGGCTTTAGAGCAAGTCCTGCAGATTGGTTTAAAGATTTTAATATAGCAACTAAAAATAATGGTTTGGTTTTAGCAGCTGAAGAGCAAAAATATAAGTTTCAGACTTCTAATGAGAAAATATTTTCTGGTGGAGACATGGTAAGGGGATCGGACTTAGTTGTTACTGCAATATGGGAAGGTCGCGAAGCTGCTAAAAGCATTATAGAATTCGTATCCTGATGATAGATCAACCAAAATTTTTAAGAGCTTTAGATAAAAAAGCTAACTCTACCCCTCCTATATGGTATATGCGTCAAGCTGGAAGATATCTACCTGAGTATAGAAAAATTAGATCAAAATTTAAAAATTTCCTTGACATGTGTAAAGATCCTGAAGTTTGTTGTGAACTAGCATTACAACCTATTAGAAGGTTTGATCTTGATGCTAGCATCTTATTCTCAGATATTTTAACCATTCCAGATGCTTTTAATTTAGGTGTGGAATTTAAAGAAGGAGAAGGCCCTGTTTTTACAAGGCCAATTAAAGATGTAAAAGCTATAAAAAACTTACCATCTTTTAATCCCAGCGACCTTTCATATGTTTATAAATGTGTAAAAAATATTAGGGGAGCTTTGCCAATGAGCATTCCTTTAATAGGTTTTTGTGGAAGTCCATGGACTCTAGCTGCCTATTCACTTGAAGGCGGCTCTTCAAAAGATTTTGCCTTTACTAGAAGTTTTATTTCTGAAAATTCTATACAAACTCAGCAATTGTTAAAAAAATATACTGATGCATGTTTTGAATATTTAAAAGAGCAAGTTATTGCAGGTATTGATGCCATTCAGATTTTCGATTCTTGGGCCAATCTTTTAAACAAACAAGAGTATGAATCTTTTTCACTCAAATATATAAATGATCTTGTACAACAACTTAAGGCTGATGATATAACTAAAAATATACCAATAATAATTTTTGCTAGGCAGCCTCAGGGTGGCATCGAACAATTAACTGACTGCAAGCCTGAATGTATAAGCTTATTCTGGGATGAGTCAATTGATAGCTCAATAAAACTTCTAAAAAATAAGACCGCCATTCAAGGCAGCTTAAATCCTATGACCTTAAAAGAAGATAATTCAATAATTTATAAAGAAGTTAAAACGATGATAGAGAAATTTGAAAATTATCCTGGCTATATCTTTAATCTTGGTCATGGTATTACACCAGACATTGATCCTGATAAAGTTAAATTTCTTACAGACTCTATTAGAGAGCTTTAGATTTATTTTTTTGGTTTAGGCTTGTCCCATACCCGCATTAAACCTTCTTGAACGCATGAAGCAACAAGTTTCCCATTTTTATCATAAATAGATCCTCTAGAAAAGCCTCGAGCATTTCCTGAAACAGGACTATCAATATGATATAAAAGCCAATCACTAAAATCTAACTCACTATGAAACCAAGTTGCATGATCTAAGCTAGCGCTTTGTAATAATGGTGACATAAAGTTTAAGCCATGTGGATTATTTGCAGTACCTAATAAGCCCATATCAGATGCATATAAAAGTAATGCCTGATGAATCCTTTCATCTTTTGGCATTTCTCCATCAGGCTTCATCCATGTATTTTTATATGGGGGTGCTTTTTTTGGATTTAAAAAATCATATTCTTCAACAGGTCTCATCTCAATTTCTCGCTCTCTTAAAAACATGGGTAAATATTTCTTATCAATCTTGTGGCTAATATTTTTTCTATGCTGGGATTCATTTAGCAATCCTTCTGGGCCAGGCACATCTGGCATATCTATCTGATGCTCTAAGCCTTTTTCTCTTTTTTGAAAAGATATGGAAGAATTAAAAATTGCTTCGCCATCTTGTATAGCACGCACCCTTCTAGTTGAAAAACTTTTACCATCTCGAATCCTGTCAACATCAAATACGATAGGCTTGTCCATAAGCCCAGGTCTTAAAAAATAACCATGGAAAGAGTGAGCTAAATGTTCTTTTTTTATTGTTTCATATGCAGCAATAAGGGTCTGAGCCATAACTTGGCCGCCAAATATTCTAGCCCAACCAATACTCTCCCCTGTCCATGTATAAATGTCCCTATCAATCTTATTTAACTTAAATAAGTTTAATCTACTTTCTAAAAGTGAGATATTTTCATCAGATTTTTTATTCATGCTAAATATTGGTTTTTTTATTAGTGCTAATTTTACAATGATTAACAAAAAACTAGAACTTTGTTGCCTCAAAAGGTAGGATAGCTACCTCAAAATAAGAAAAAAATATGATAGTAGACCAAAAAATAGACTTACCAAATAAAGCTGACGTTAAATTAAAAGTTGCAGATATTTTTGGATTTGCATCTGATTTAACAGTATCAGGATATAAAGATAAAACTCAATGGGTGCCTGAGATTGATAAATCATATATTTTTGATCCTGAAACCACTTTAGCTATTCTTGCAGGCTTTGAACATAATCGGCGAGTTATGGTGCAAGGTTTTCACGGAACAGGTAAATCAACACATATTGAGCAAATTGCAGCTAGATTAAACTGGCCTTGTCTAAGGATTAATCTAGACAGCCATATCTCACGGATAGACTTACTTGGTAAAGATGTAATAAAACTTAAAGATAATAAGCAAATTACTGACTTTAAAGAAGGTCTATTACCTTGGTCCATTCAAAATCCAGTTGCTTTAGTTTTTGATGAATATGATGCTGGAAGACCTGATGTTATGTTTGTTATTCAACGTATTTTGGAAGTGGAAGGCAAATTAACTCTACTAGACCAAAATAAAGTTTTGTCTCCTCATCCATCTTTTAGATTATTTGCAACTACCAATACTGTAGGTCTTGGTGATATCACCGGTTTATATCATGGAACCCAACAAATAAATCAAGGTCAAATGGATAGATGGCATATATTAACTACTTTAAATTATTTATCAGAAAAACAAGAGTTTAATGTTGTAGCTTCAAAGATTAAAAGTTTTAAGTCTGCAAAAAATAAAAAACTGTTAACCGAAATGATTCAATTGGCAAATCTAACTCGAGAGGGCTTTGCAAATGGTGATATTTCGACATTAATGTCACCAAGAACTGTAATATCTTGGGCAGAAAACTGGATGATTTTTCAAGATATCAAGAAATCCTTTTCAATGACTTTTTTGAATAAATGTGATGATACTGAAAAGCCAATCATTGCTGAGTATTATCAACGCTGTTTTGGCGAAGATCTTGAGGAAAGTTACAACCCAGACACAAAATAAGTATGGCTTGGGTAAAAGATAGAGAGAACTTACATATTGCAGCTATTTCGTCTGTAAAGGCTATATCAAAAAAGCGAGAACTGACTGCAAAAAATTCCCCCTCAAATAGATCACCTAATATAGGAGAAATATCATTAGTTTCAGCGCCTCGCTCTTCAGCAAAAATAGATGCTTGGAGAGGAGAAGGTGATTTTCAGGCATTTTGGAATCTTTATCATAAGGATTTAGAAGATCTGCCTTTGACTAAAGATGCTAGAGAGGTATTTAAAGAACTGGAGCTATCAAGAGTAGAAATTATTGGTGGTAATAAATACAAAGGCGCAAAGAAAAATATTACTTCCCACTTAGAGCAAAAAAGTTCAGAGTTGATAAATGAAAAAATACAAAGCCAGCTCCCTTTTGCAGCAAATCTTTGGCTTAAACATATCAACGGTTATAGGTTTTCTGGAGATGCGAAAAAAATAATTATTAATTTTAAGAATCTATTTTTACCAGAAGATAATAAAGTACTCCAAGAAAATTTTATAAAGAGTCTTGAAAATCAGAATACTTTTGAAAAAGAGTCATTGAATCTTCTTCGTCAATTGAATCTTCTCAAAGAACATTCTAATGATGCTATGGATGATAATGATGAAGAATCTCCAGGATCGATGGAGCAAAATGATGCTGAATTAACAGAAACTGGTATGGAGATTGAATCTGAAAATGTTTCTGAATCCCAAGATCCAGCTGAAGAAATTGATGACGATCTCCTTCAAGAAGCTTCGGTAAGTATTGATGATAAATCTATTGAAGAAGAAATAGAGCTTTCTGGAGCTTATAAAGATTTGGTTCATGAAAAAACTCAAATTCCATATTCTATTTTTACCACACAATTTGATGAGGTCATTGAAGCTAAGGATCTGACAACAAGAGAAGAAGCTTTAAGGCTAAGAAATCAACTAGATCATCTAATTAAACCTCATTTAACTACTATTGGTAAATTAGCCAATAGGCTTCAAAGATTACTTCTATCAAAGCAGAATACTAGCTGGAATTTTAATCTAGAAGAAGGGCTTCTTGATACCGCAAGATTGAGTAGAGTTGTTACTGAACCAGGAACTCCTCTTAGTTTTAAAGAAGAAAGTAAAAAAGAATTTAAAGATACTGTGGTAAGTCTTTTGATAGATAACTCTGGATCAATGAGAGGTAGATCAATAAGCTTAGCTGCCATATGTACAGATTTAATAGGCAGTACTTTAGAAAGATGCTCTATTAAAACAGAGGTGCTTGGATTTACAACAAAGAATTGGAAAGGTGGAGATTCAAAAGCACTGTGGCAATCTAAAGGCAGTCCATTAAACCCAGGCAGATTAAATGACATACGTCATATTGTTTTTAAAAATGCTGATAATTCCTGGAGAAGATCAAGAAAAGATTTTGGAGTTATGTTGCGAGAGGGTTTATTAAAAGAAAATATTGATGGAGAAGCTCTTTCTTGGAGTTTTCAAAGGCTTATCAAAAGACCCGAAGAAAGAAAAATACTTATAGTCATATCTGATGGAGCTCCTGTTGATGACTCAACACTTTCTAATAATCATAGTTTATTTTTAGACGACCATTTGCGTACTATTATTGATTCTATAGAGAGCGAAAATAATGTTGAGCTTTTAGCAATAGGTATTGGGCATGATGTGTCAAAATATTATAAAAGAGCTATAACAATTAATAGGGCTGAAGAATTAGGTGAAGTTTTGCTCAATGAGCTAACTGAGCTTTTTAAAAATCAATAATTCCTATAGAATAGAGAGTTAATTATTACAGTTTTCTATGTAATTATTGATAACAAGGATAAGGGATATGAAGATAACAAAAACTGATGGGCCGCCAAAAGATTTATTATATTTTGATGAAGAAATGGATTTATCAAAGAAAGATGTTGAGGATGTTGCAGAAATTTTTAAAACACCGCTTACAGGAGCTTATAACTGGGATTATACAGTTGCAGATAATAGAATTAAGAGATTATATGAACTTGGAAAAGAGTTAAATTGGAATGGTTCTATTGATTTAAATTGGGATTATACTCATCCAGCTGATGAAAGATTAACTGAAGCTGATGAAGAGCTTCCGCATGAAACATTAGAAGCATATGAAAGTCTTACTGAGGAAGAAAAAATTGAATTTGATAGACATGATAATGCAGAACTATTAAGCCAGTTTCTTCATGGCGAACAAGGCGCTTTATTGGTTGCGTCGCAGCTAGTCTCATGTGCACCAACATATAATGCAAAACTTTATGCAGCTTCTCAAACTTTTGACGAAGCAAGACATGTTGAGGTATTTAACAGATACCTTCAAGAGAAGATAGGTATCCATTACCCAATAAACCCAAATTTAAAAGCATTATTAGACAAAATTTTGACTGATGAAAGATGGGATCTTAAATTTATAGGCATGCAAATTATCATAGAAGGTTTAGCTTTGGCAGCTTTCCAAATGTTAAAAATGCTTTCTAAAGACCCTCTATTAAAACAATTACTTCATTATGTTGTCAGAGATGAGGCAAGGCATGTCACATTTGGAATTAACTACTTAGAAGACTTTATTAAAACTTTAAGTCCTGAGGAAATCGAAGAAAGAGCTGAATTTGCATATGAAGCATGTGTAATTTCCAGGGAGCGACTAATTAACACTAAAGCTATGCAGAAATATCTAAAGATGACTGAAGAGGAAGCCAGAGAATTTTCGTTAAGCACAAGTGCAAATGCAACTTTTAGAAACTTCTTATTTTCAAGAGTTATACCTAATCTATCAAGAATTGGTTTGTTAACTGACTCAGTCAGACCTAAATTTGAAGCATTAGGATTATTAGAATATGAGCATGCTCCAGATGACTTTGAAGTTGACTGGGTAGAACTTGAGAAACCTCTTGAAGATTTTAACGAAATACCTGAAGCAATCTAAATTAATATTATTTAGTCTGCTCTTCAGTATTAACTCCTATGGAGCTATTACTGTTATTAGTCCATCTGATGATTCATATTCTGCTATCCAGGAAGCTCTTATTCTTGCTGAGCCTGGTGATATTATTAGATTAACTAGTGGCACTTATGAGTTAGAAGATAGCTTATCTATAGACGTTGAAAGCATAAGGCTTGAAGGCGAAGGTATGGATCAAACTGTCTTATCATTTAAAAATCAACAATCTGGCGCTCAAGGCCTATCAGTCACATCCAATAATGTAATTTTGCAGGATTTTGCTATAGAGGATGCAAAAGGCGATGCTATAAAAGTTAAAGGTGTTGATGGGATAAGCTTTATAAGAGTTAGAACAGAGTGGACTGGTGGTGTGAGTACAGATAATGGAGCTTATGGACTTTACCCAGTAGAATCCAAAAATGTCCTTATTGATTCTTGTGTTGCTATTGGAGCATCAGACGCTGGTATTTATGTTGGGCAATCACAAAATATTATAGTTAAAAATTCAAGAGCTGAATTTAATGTTGCAGGAATTGAAATAGAAAACTCTTACTATGCTGACGTATTTGATAATCATGCTGAGAATAACACTGGTGGTATTTTAGTATTTGATCTTCCTGATATACCTCAACAAGGTGGGCATCATGTGAGAGTATTTAGAAATAAATCTATAAATAATAATACTGATAATTTTGCACCAGAAGGCAATATTGTTGGAGAAGTTCCAAGAGGTACTGGAATTATTATCCAAGCAAATTCATTTGTTGAGATATTTGATAACGATATTGGTGACAATGAAACAGTGAATATTGCTATTGTTACCTATGGATATGAAACAGATGATGAGGACTACTACCCTCACCCACGTGCAATTCAAATTCATGGCAATAGATTCGGAAAATCAGGATATAACCCTGATTTAGAAACAGGTGAATTAGCTAAGATCTTATTCGATGTTTCTGAAGGTGATATGCCGGATATTTTTTGGGATGGCATTCTACCTCTTCAACAAATGATCTTTGGTCAACCTGATGAAGATAAGATTGTTTTAGGTAATAACGGTAATGCATCTTTTCTAGCATTAAGACCAATAAGGTATATGTTGCCATTCTTTGAGCCTGTTGAAAGAGATTATCAAAAATATGTTGGAAAGATAACTCCACTTCCAAAAGTGCAACTAAGTGAATCCCTCTAAATATTTTTTCTTAGTTTTTTTCTTAAGCTCAATAAGTTTTTTACAAATTGAAGCCTCAGTAAATAATTCAGTTATTTTAAATGATAAAGTAGCGCCAAAGCTTTCCGACTATGGTTTCTTCAAAAATATGACAACACAAGACCCTGCTATAGGAGTTTTGCCATATGAATTAATAACTCCTTTATTTTCTGATTATGCTGATAAATTAAGATTTATATATTTGCCAAACAACCAAATAGCCGAACATAGGCCAAATAAAGTTTTTGATTTTCCTGATGGTACGGTATTAATTAAAACTTTTGCTTATTTAAATAACCATGAAAGTTCTAATCTTGATTCACAGCTTCTTGAGACAAGGCTTTTAATAAAAAAAGATAGTCAATGGAAGAATGTTAGTTATGTTTGGAATGCTGAACAGACTGATGCTCTTTTAAGCATTGCTGGAAAAACTATTTCTACACAATTTGTTAATAGTTATGGTGATCTACAAAATGTGAGGTATAGGGTTCCTAATATCAATCAATGTAAAGAGTGCCATCAATCTCAAAAGGTTATTGAGCCTATAGGACCAAAACCCAGAAACTTAAATAAATCAATAGCCTATCAAGAAGGCTCAATGAATCAATTGATGCGATGGCATCAAGAAGGTTGGATCAAAAATGATTTTGAATTTACAACTATGGCTGACTGGAATGACACGCTAGCTTCAGTAAATGATAGAGCCAGAGCATATTTGGATATTAATTGTGGCCATTGTCATATTGATGGTGGCTCAGCCGATACAACAGGACTATATCTTGATTTTCAGGAAAATAGAAAGGTACATTTAGGTTATTATAAAAAACCTATTGCTACTGGGAGAGCAAGCAATAATCTTAAATATTCTATTGTTCCTGGTAAACCTGAAGAATCTATTTTACTTTATAGAATGGAGTCTCTAGATCCAGGTATTATGATGCCAGAATCAGGAAGAGCTCTAGAGCATAAAGAAGCTATTGAATTGGTCAGTAATTGGATTAAAGGCTTATAGTAGGCTTTTAATTTGTTAAAAAGCCCATAGATATTTAATATATAGAAAATAGGAGATTTGTATGTCAAAACATTCGGCACTAAATACATTCGGAAGATCGGGTAATCCTGCTTTTTCAAGAAATTTTTCAAATACAACTGAGTCAATTCCTTTAGCAGAAAGAATGACATTAGATGGAGCTGTAAATAAAACCAGTATACTGCTTGCTTTATGTTTTGGTGGGGCTTTCATTGGCTGGAATATGCCGCAATTAATGATTCCTGGGTTTATTATTGGGCTTGTTCTAGCGCTAGTTACTATATTTAGGAATCCTAGTAAATCAGGAACTACCGCACCATTGTATGCTCTTGCTCAAGGTGTTGGTTTGGGTGGTATTAGCATGCTAGCTAATTCTCAATTTCCAGGTATTGTTGTTCAAGCATTAGGTTTAACATTTGGAATAACTGCTAGTTTATTATTTTTATATAAAAGCGGTCTCGTTAAGCCTACTGAAAATTTTAGATTGATGATTTTTTCAGCTACCGGCGGTATAGCAATTTTATATATAGTAAGCTTTGTAATGTCTTTGTTTGGCTCTCCAATAGGTTTTATTCATTCTAATGGCTTATTTGGAATTGGATTCTCATTATTTGTAGTTGCAATTGCAGCATTGAATTTAGTGCTTGATTTTGATTTTATTGAAGAAGGTGCTGAACAAGGCTTGCCAAAATATATGGAGTGGTATGGAGCCTTCTCATTAATGGTTACTCTGATTTGGCTGTATTTAGAGATCCTAAGATTATTAATAAAATTAAATAGTAGAAGATAAAATGAACACATTTTTTTGGGTCTTGATTATAGTCGGTTCATTATTTCTTTTGAGTAATTTAGGAAAAGTTAAAGCTTCAAAAAAACAAATGAATCGTGATAATAGAATTAATCGTTTTGGTAGACGTCAAAAAAAACCTCAAGGTAGGCCTACAATAATTGAAGGAGAGGCTGAAGAAATTAAAAATGATAAAGATTAATTAAACATGCAAAAATTATCTTTAAGTCTAGTCATAATTTTCTTCTTAATTTTTATATCTAATAATTTATTAACAGATAATAATGATAAAAATCCACCAATAATCCAACCTGGAGCTCCTGGAGAAGCATCCAAAAAGTTAGCTCCAGAATTAGCCTCAAATATAGCTAGCACCTCCTATGTTGAGGCAGATATTAAATTTCTTCAAGGAATGATTGTTCATCATGAACAAGCTATATTAATGTCGAGTTTTGCATCAAAAAGAACCAATAACAAAACCATATTAGATCTTGCAAAAAGGATAGATGTATCTCAAGAAGATGAGATTAACTTTATGGAAAATTGGTTAGCTCAAAGAGACATTGCTTTAATAAATAATTCAGAAAAGCATCATATGCATATGCATATGGTTGGAATGGCTTCGCCAAAAGACTTAGATAATCTAAGAAAATCAGATAGTACTGACTTTGACAGATTATTCCTCCAACTCATGATAAAACATCATGACGGAGCTATAGAAATGGTAAAAGAGCTGAAAAAATATCCTGGATCAGCCAATGATCCTATTTTTAATGAATTTGTCTCTGATTTAATTAATGATCAAAGTGTAGAGATTGAAAGAATGAATATAATTGCAGTCAATCTTTCAGATGATCCTAGATCAGGCTTAACTGCCGGATTATATTTTGCTGATGAAGCCATATTAAATATGGAATTAATAACATCATTAAAGAAACCTGTTGGATTTTTTGATCCAGACAATCCTGCTGCAAAAGGGAAGAAAGATCTGAATGAAGATGATAAAGATAAAATTAAAACTACTGAAGAAAAATCAAGATCACTCCGCTCCCCTATTTTAAGTTTTTCTAATACTGATATGGCATTTAGAGAAGATTTGCTAGTAGCAGGAAGTTACCACGGCTTTAATATGTATAAAATTCAAGCAGATGGTGTGCCTATGCTTATTTCTTCAGTAGTGTGTCCTGGCGGCCAAGGCGATGTATCTATTGTGGGTGATATTTTAATCATGTCTGTTGAACAAATAAGAAGTCGAATTGATTGCGGGCTTGAAGGAGTTGGAAGAGACGCTAGTCCAGAAAGATTTCGAGGTATTCGAATATTTGATATTTCTGATTTAACAAATCCTAAACAAGTTGGCGTTGTTCAAACATGCAGAGGTTCACACACTCATTCGGTTGTGTCGACTTCAATCAATGCAGGAAAAATTATTGTCTATAATTCTGGTACAGGAAGTGTAAGAGATGAAGAAGAAATGGAAGGATGTATTGGCAGTATTCCAGGTGATGAAAGAACAGCTTTATTTAGAATAGATATAATTGAAATACCAATAGAAGATCCTTCTAAATCAAGAATTGTTAGTAGTCCAGCTGTTTTTGCTGATCCAGATACTGGAGCTCTAGGTGGCTTATGGGTTGGTGGTGATCATGGTGATGATACTCAAGATACTAAAAGAACTGATCAATGCCACGATATAACTGTTTTTCCTTCAGCTAATTTAGCAGCAGGTGCTTGTTCTGGAAATGGTATCTTATTTGACATAACTGATCCTTATAATCCAAAAAGATTAGATGTTGTTACTGATATTGGTTTTGCATATTGGCACTCTGCAACATTTAATAACGATGGAACTAAAGTTATTTTTACTGACGAATGGGGTGGCGGAGGAAGAGCTAGATGTCGTGCTTGGGATCCACTAGATTGGGGTGCTGATGCTATTTACGATATTGTTGATAATAAGCTTGAATTTAGAAGTCATTATAAAATGCCCGCTCCTCAATTAGAGACAGAAAATTGCGTTGCACATAATGGATCAATAATACCAGTACCTGGAAGAGATATATTTGTTCAAGCTTGGTATCAAGGAGGCATATCTGTAATGGATTTTACAGACTCAGCTAATCCAGAGGAGATTGCATATTTTGATCGTGGGCCAATTATGAAAGACACACTAATAACTGGTGGTTACTGGTCAGCATATTTTTATAATGGTTATATATATGGAACTGAAATAACTAGAGGACTTGATGTGTTTAAACTTACTCCAAGCAAATTTTTAAATGAAGATGATATTGCTAAAGCTTCTAAGGCTTTCCCAGCCTTAGGGCCAAAAGTATTTAATCCTCAACAACAAGTTCCAATGACTTGGCCAAACGATACAATAGACTCCTCGCTTTAAAAATTAGAAGTAAATGAAATGTATATAGCTTTCGATTTTGGTATTACAAATACTGATCTAATCATTAAGAATGATGCAACAGATTATTTAACGCTGACCTCTCCTTTTGATAAAAAAAATGGCGACTTCAGTCTTTCTGAAGATAAGGTAATACAAATATTAAAAGATTTTAATATTGCTTCTCAAGATATTACATGTATTGGTGTAACTGGAGGAAAGTCTGCAAATTTACCAGATAAAATTAATAATATTCCTGTAATCAAAGTTAATGAAATCAATGCAATTGGAAAAGGTGCAAAAACGTTATATAACATCCAGGAAGATTCAGCACTTGTTGTGAGTGCTGGAACTGGAACAGCTTGTGTACATCTTCATCAAGATGGATCTGATCATCTGGGAGGTATTTCAGTTGGAGGCGGAATGCTTGAGGGGCTTGGAAACATCATAATGAACGAGCCTAGTGGAATTATTCTTAATAAATATGCACAGAATGGAGATAGATCTGGATTAGATGTAATGATTGGTGAGGCTGTGAATGAAATTGGAAAACTTAATGCTCAAATAACTGCTTCAAATTTTGGTAAATCTAAAATTTTAGTCGATAAATCACAAGATAACTTATCAGCTGCTTTATGTAATATGATTGGTGAAGTAATAGGAACTGTGGCTTATCTTAATGCGCTTTTGATAGGAGCCAATAAAGCATATTTTCTTGGAAGAACTAGTATGTTAAGTGAAGTGAAGAATGGTATCGATGAAAGATTAAAACTAGCAGGTGTAGAGGGTATTTATGCAGATAATAGATCTTTTGGAAATGCTATTGGTGTTATGGCATCTATAGAAAAATAGAGGACATTTCAATTATAATGTCTCACGGAAAATTAAAATGATCATAACTGACAAATCAATAATTATTACTATAGCAGTGCCTGTATTTCTGTTACTTATTGTAATTGAATATTTGTATGGTCTTAAAGTAGGTAAAAATAATTATAAGCTTAGTGATACTTTTACTAGTTTAGGTTTGGGGCTAATGAGCAGATTTCCACCTCTGTTGGGTATTGGTCTTCAAGGAGCTGCATTTGTATATGTAGGTTCATACTTAAACTTAAAATTATTACCATTAGACAGTCCTATAACCTGGGTAGTTGGTTTTATTCTTTATGATTTATCTTACTATTGGATGCATAGGATGCATCATGAGATAAAGGTTTTATGGGCAACACATAGTGTTCATCATCATGGAGAAGAATTTAATCTATCTACAGCCTTAAGACAAACGAGCACTGGTTGGTTATGGAAATGGGTTTTTTATATTCCTATGATAATGGTTGGGGTGCCTGGTGAAGTTTTTGTTACTGTTGCTGGTATTAATTTAGTTTACCAATTTTGGGTTCATACAAAACATATTGGCCATCTTGGTATCTTAGAAAAAATATTTATTACTCCAATGAACCACGGTGTTCATCATGCTAAAAATGCTGAATATATTGATGCTAATTATGGTGGTGTATTTATTATATGGGATAGGATGTTTGGTACCTATATTCCACAAAGATCAGATATTAAACCGATTTATGGCACAGTAAAACCTTTAAACAGCTGGAATCCTATTTGGGCAAATTTTCAAGTTTTTTACCAAATGATTCAAGATACTATTAACACGAAAAAACTAAGTGATAAGTTAAAAATCTGGTATGGGCCAACGAGTTGGCGACCTGATGATGTATTAGAAAATAATCCTGATCCTGATCCTGCAAAATTTGCAGAAAAATTCAATCCACCTCTTAGCAGAGAACAGTCCATATTTGGAATTTTTCAGATTTTCGCAATAGTAGCATTTGCAGCATTAGTAACTATTAACGTGGCAAGTCAAACTTATCAAGAAACAGCTATATTTGGGTTAATCTTTGTCCTCACAGTCCTTATTATCTCTTTAATTCTTCAAAATAAAGAAAATAGTTTTAATATTCAATTGTTTTTTTCAATAGCTTTAATTTTATTTATATTTTCAGATAGTGTTGTAAATAGTTCTCTTATGGCATCACAATTTCTTATTGGGTATGGGCTTATAAATACCTTATATATCGCAATTGGTATACCTATTCAGAAATATAGCCTGAAAGAATCTATCAACTAGGTTTTGTTAATTCTTTTGCTGGAATTCCAGCGACAGTTATTCCAGGCTTTACATCTTTTAAAACCAAACTTCCTGCTGCAATTGTAGAACCAGCACCAATCTCAATATTTCCTAATATAGTGCTTGATGCATAGATCGTTGCGCCTTTTTTTACATCAGGATGTCTCTTACCTGATTCATTGCCTGTTCCTCCTAAAGTTACACCTTGGAATATTGATACTTCTGATTCAATATTGCATGTCTGGCCTATAACGATACCTGTTGCATGATCCATCATTACAGCTCCAGCTATATTTGCAGCAGGATGGATATCTACTCCAAATACTTCAGAGGCTCTATTTTGAAGAAATAGCGCCATCGTATGCCTATCATTTTTCCACAAACAATTTGCAGCTCTATAAGTAGCTAGGCCTAAAAATCCTTTATAAAAGAGTAAAGGAGTTGAAAGGTAATCACATGCTGGATCATTTGCTTTAAAAAAAATTAAGTCTTGCTCTAAAGCAGGTTCAACTTGATCGCAATCTCTATAAGCTTCTAATATAAATGTCTTAATATCGATAGCTGAGAGTGCATCTGAGTGAAGTTTTGAAGATAGTATGGATGCTACAGCTGCTAAAAGATCTGTTTGTGAAGAAATCAAAGAATCTAAGAATGGTTCAAGACTGGGCTCAGCATCGATGCGAAGTTCTATCTCATTTTTAATAGTTGTCCAAAGTTCTCTATCCATAATGAGCGATTATAGACTAGATTATGATGCTTTATTTATATAAAAGATGGATATAATATACTTCAACTATTATTTAAGGTGACTCTATGAATAGATTTTTATTTTTTATCTTACTACTAACTCCTATTAATTTTATTGTTGCAGATGAAGGTATGTGGGAACCCTCTCAACTTCCAAATATCGAAAAAGATATTAGAGCTGCGGGCTTTAAAGGTAATATTAAAAAATTTAGTAATCTTTTTGAGCATCCTTTAAATGCCATTGTTAGTTTAGGTGGTTGTTCGGCAGCCTTTATTTCTAATTCAGGCCTTATAGCTACAAATTATCATTGTATTGAAGGTTCTTATTTGCAATTTAATGCAAAGAGAATGGAAAAAGATTTATTTAAAACAGGATTCCTAGCAAAAAGTTTAAGTGAAGAAGCTCCATCTGCACCTGGAGCTAGAGTTTATATAACCCAAGAAAGCACCAATGTAACAAATGAAGTCTTAAAAGGTACTAATGATTCTCAGTCTGAAAATGATAGATATCAGATTATTCAGACAAACCGAAAAAATTTAATTAAAAATTGTGAAACTAGTGAAGAATTTCAATGTGAAGTTAGAGGTTTTTATAGTGGCGAAACCTATCAATTAATTAAAAAGTTAATTATTAAAGATGTAAGGTTGGTTTATGCCCCGCCTCAATCAATCGGCGAATATGGTGGGGAAATAGATAACTGGATGTATCCTCGTCATACTGGTGATTTTGCTCTTCTGAGAGCATATGTTAGTCCTGATAATAATAGTAAAGAATATTCTCAGGATAATGTTCCATATCAATCTGAAAATTTCTTAAAAATATCTAAAAAAGGTGTTAAGGAAAATGATTTTGTCATGATTGCTGGATATCCTGGCCGAACTAATAGATTGTTAACTTATCCAGAAATTAGATTTGATGTTCAATTTGGATTTGAAAATTATGTAGAATTCTTAAAATCAGGTATAGAGGTGATGCGAAGTCTAACAGAAAATGATGAGGCAAAAGCACTTAAATATAGAGGCAGTATAAGTGGCTATGAGAATTACTATAAAAAAATATCTGGTCAAATTGAAGGAGCAAAAAACTTTAATCTGTTAAAGCAGGAAAGGCAAAATTGGAATAGCTTCCTTGAGTTTATTGAAGCTAGCGGTACTTCTGCTGAAAAAGATGCAATCGATAATCTGTTGGAAATTACCAATGAAGTAAATAGTGAGAGTCTTAATAATATGTATTATGGGGGCTCTACCCTTATTGGAACAGCTTCAACTTTATATAGACATGCGTATGAAAAAACAAAGCCAAATAGCGCTAGAGAGCCAGGATATCAAGAAAGAGATTATGAAAGATTGGTTAATAGAATGAGAAGTATGGAATATAGATTTGATGCAGAAGTAGATAAAGGTATCTTTTTATATAGACTCAATAGATATAGAGATGTTGATAGTAAAGATAGACGAAAATCATACAGTAGACTTTTAGAGTTAGATGCGCCATATGAAAATACTGTTTCTGTAGTAGATGAAATGTATGCTTATCCTTCAGATCTATTAGATACAAATAAGAGAATTAAGTTATTAGATGCTTCTCTTGATGACTTAAATAAATCATCCGATCCATTTATTGTTTTTGTTAGAGAGATTTTTGAGGAAGGAATGGAACGTGAAAAGAAAAATAAAGCACGTTCTAGCCTGCAGCAAAAAAATAAGTCCATATTTATAAAATCATTAAGAAAATTTTATAAGTCTTTAAATAAGGATATATATCCTGATGCAAATGGAACACTAAGAGTTACTTTTGGAAATGTAATGGGGGTTGAATTAAATGATGGGGTTTATTACAAACCATTTACAACACTTGAAGGTATAAGCCAGAAAAACACAGGTATTAGCCCATTTGAGGTTGATGTTAAACAGTTAAAATTAATAAGTGATAAAGAATATGGTAGTTATAAATTTAATGAGGTTGGTAGTGTTCCAGTAAATTACATATCTAACTTAGATATAACAAATGGTAATTCAGGATCCTCAACTTTAAATACTCGAGGTGAATTTGTGGGCCTAGCTTTTGATGGAATGCTTGAAACAATAATTTCTGATTATAAATTTATTCCGCAAACAAGAACTATTCATGTAGATTCAAGATATCTATTATGGACGCTTGAAGTCTACGAAAAAGATACAAGGCTAATTGATGAGATGGTGTTAGTTAGGTAAAAAAATTGCTCGTAGGTTATATTTTTAGAGAAACTTTATTTTGATTTCTTATAGGAGACAATCAAAACACACTTTTAAGGTTCTTTGTAGATAAGGGAAACTCAACACCTTAAATATAATAACCTACGAGCGTGTAAATGATAATCATTCTCATTTAATAAAACAACCCTTTTTAGTAAAAAAAAGGTTTTATTTAAAAAAAATCTTGATAAATCTAGAAAAGATCATTATTCATAACTTTATTCCATGCTGAAATAAAATCAGAGGTGAACTTTTCATTTGCATCATCACTTGCATAGACTTCACAAATAGCTCTGAGTTGAGAATTAGAACCAAAAACTAAATCAGCTCTAGTTGCACTTCTAACTACATCACCAGAAGATCTATCAGAAGCCTCAAATGAATTACCTGTTCCATTAGGTTTCCATTGAACAGACATATCTAATAAAGTTTTAAAATAGTCATTGGATAATTTATCCTGATCATTTGTAAAAATTCCATAACTAGATGAGCTAATGCCTAAAGATCTCATGCCTCCTAACAGAACTGTCATCTCTGGAGCTGTTAACCCGAGAAGCTGAGCTTTATCAAGCATGATTTCCTCAGCAGGTATATCGATACCAGATTTATGGAAATTTCTGAAAGCATCAGACATAGGTTCGAGTACAGCAAAAGATTCAATGTCGGTCTGGTCTTGCGATGCATCCCCTCTTCCTGAAGTAAAAGGAACATTAACTCCTGAGGCTTTCTCAATACCCACATTTCCTGCTAATACAATTACATCAGCAACTGAAATATTAAATTCAGCTGCAATAGCCTCATAAACATCAAGAACATTTTGCAGAGTTTGAGGTTTATTAACTTCCCAATCTTTTTGGGGTTCAAGTCTTATGCGCGCACCATTAGCTCCACCTCGCATATCAGAACCTCTGAACGTTGAAGCGCTAGCCCATGCTGTTTCAACCATATCTTGAATGCTCAGATCGCTATTAGAAATTTTTGCTTTCACTGCTTCGACATCATAATCAGCATTACCTGCAGGAACAGGATCTTGCCAAATTAATTCTTCTTCAGGTACTTCTGGACCCATATAACGTGTTTTAGGACCCATGTCTCTATGCAATAATTTAAACCATGCTCTTGCAAATGCATCTGCGAATTCATCTGGGTTCTCATGGAACCTTTTTGAAATCTTTTTATATATTGGATCTTCTCTTAAAGATATATCTGCTGTTGTCATCATTGTAGGTACTTTTTTAGAAGCATCTTCAGCATCTGGTGCTAGATCTTCGTCTTTAGGATCAACTGCATGCCAGACATAAGCCCCCGCAGGAGTCTCAACAAGTTCCCACTCATAACCAAATAATAAATCAAAATATCCGTTATCCCATTGTGTTGGGTTAGCTGTCCATGCGCCTTCGAATCCACTTGTAATAGTGTCACTTCCTTTACCTGAGGCATATGAACTAGTCCATCCAAAGCCCATATTTTCAATTGGAGCTCCTTCTGGTTCAACATTAACACTGTCTTCTGGCCCAGCGCCATGACCCTTACCAAAAGTATGACCTCCAGCTACTAATGCTACTGTTTCTTCGTCATTCATCGCCATTCGCCCAAAAGTTTCACGAACATCTATTGCACTTGCTAATGGATCAGGCTTACCATCAGGGCCTTGCGGATTTACATATATTAAACCCATTTGAACAGCACCAAGAGGATTAGCTAAATCTCTTTCACCACTATATCTTTCATTTGCTAACCATTCTCGTTCTGCTCCCCAATCGATATCTTCTTCTGGAGCCCATATATCAGGACGGCCACCACTAAATCCAAAAGTAGTTCCTCCCATCGATTCAATAGCTACATTTCCAGCTAAAATTAGCAGGTCAGCCCAACTGATTTGTTTGCCATATTTTTGCTTTATTGGCCATAAAAGTCTTCTAGCTTTATCTAAGTTTCCATTATCTGGCCAACTATTTAAAGGTGCAAAACGTTGCGCTCCTGTGCCACCGCCACCTCTGCCATCTGTACTTCTATATGTACCAGCAGCATGCCATGTCATCCTTATAAAGAAAGGTCCATAGTGACCATAATCTGCAGGCCACCAATCCTGAGAATCAGTCATAAGATCATTGAGATCTTTTTTAAGAGCATCGTAATCTATCTTCTTAAATTCTTCTCTATAATCAAACCCATCATCCATAGGGTCTGATTTAGTATCATGTTGATGCAGTATGTTGAGATTTAACTGATTAGGCCACCAATCTCTATTTGAGGTACCTCTTGCACTATTGCTTGTTAAGCTTCCATGCATAACAGGACATTTACCACTTGTTTCGTTACTCATATGAATTTTGCTCCTATTCAAAACTGATGATGAAAAAAATAACTAGTATGATTTTACAATAAAATAAAATAGTATTTCTATGTAAATTATACTAAAACTTTATTGCTAATAAATATAAACTAACTGATAATTATTTTACAACTAAAATAAAGGAAAATAACATGAAAAAACTAACATCTTTACTATTTTGTTCAGTCGCGTCACTTAATTTAAGTGCTCATGGAGAAGGAATTTCAAGCCTTCATATTCATGGTGAATCTATTGCGAGTATTGCAATTAGTCTTGCTATCCTCTTATTGTTGCCAATGTATTTTTCACGCAAATTAATTTCAGTTAAGGAGAAGTAAAATGTTTAAGATAGAAAAAGTAAGTGCTCATTGTGATATACCTTGTGGAGTTTATGATCCCGGTGCAGCTCAATATGCAGTATTAAGTGTTATTAGGTTTATTGATTTAATAAATGAAATGCCAGAAGCTGTGTCTTCTAAAGATGATTTAGCTAAATTTACACGTTTAGTTCAACAGAAAGAAGATCATGCTGTAATTGCTAAAAATGAAATAACAATAATTTGGGGTGATTACTTTAAAGCTCCTCAAATAGAACAATGTCCAGGAGTGCATGAATTGGTGCATGGAATTATGATGGATGGTTCAAAATGTAAGCAAGGACTTCATAGAGAAGATGGTTTAAGTATGCTTGCTAAGATAAATGATTTTGCTGAAATGTTTTGGGCAACAAAAGAGGTCAAAACTGAAAAGAAAATTTCACCTTATGCTCCAAATTTAGAAATAGTAGTACCGGTATTGTAATCTGGTAAGAGTATTCAAGATTGCAGGAGTCAGTATGCTCCCTGCTTATAAGCCAAATGATTATGTTGTTTGTTTAAAAACAAAAAATATAAATGTAGATGATGTAATTGTCATAGAAACTAATGAACTTGGAAAAGTAGTAAAAAGAGTTCGATCTATATCAGGAAATTTATTAAAAATATCAGGAGACAATAAATCATATCATTCCCCAGTATATGAAATGACACATGATCTAGATACAGTTGTCGGTAGGGTTATTTTTAAATTATTTTAAGAATCTTTTCATTGCAGCTAGCGTCTTTGAGCCTACATGATGTTCAATACCCTCACTGTCAATTTGTGCATTAGCTTTATCAACACCTAGCTCAATTAAGAAAGCTAAAACAATTTCATGCCGCTCTTTTACTTGTTTTGCAAGTTTAAAACCTTTAGCAGTTAGAGCTACTGGCCTATAAGGCTTGGAATACAATAGTTTTTCATCTTGTAATCGTTTAACTATTCGAGAAACAGTGACATGACTAACATTAAAATATCTTGCTAGGTCTAACACCCTGCACTCACCTTTTTCCTCGATCATTTCCATGACTGCTTCAACATAATCTTCAGCAGTTTCACTAGCGTGGCGTGAACGAGTTTGTGAAAAGGGAACCGAGCGAGCTTTAATTTTGTCTTTCACTGCTTTTCCCTTTTTATTAACTAAATAGATTTTAGTTTAAAAATCAGTATGTGTTTTATTATTTATTGGTGAGAGCCTTGAGACTCTGCTGGATGGAGAAATATTGTTGAACTTACCAGCACCGCTTAATATCTTCTTCTGCTTATATTTATTAAAATATTCAAATAATAGATAAAACCAAAAACCATTTACTAACGGCTCAACAAAAGCATCAATAGCTGCAAGATTTAAAGGTGCGCCTGTTAGTAACCTATTGCAAGTCATAGCAATAAGAATATGACCAATCGTATAGAAAAATGCTAATAAAAACCCAATCTGATTAACACTTATAAACGTTGAATTACTTGATTCAATTTTAGTTATAAACGTTTTTTTTAAATAAACTAAAAGGAAATAGAACCAAAATCCATTAATTATAGGTTCTACAAATGCATCTGCTGCTGCCATATCAAGAGATGCTCCAGTAATTATTCTGTTGCATGTCATAGCAACTAATATATGTCCAATCGTATATATTATTGCTAAATAAAGATTTTCATATTTAAAAATTTTTATATCATCATATTTTAAATAGTCTTTCATTCACCAAATGTAGCAATGGCTACGGATTATGTCAAGAGAATAATTTTAACTATGCTTATTAAAGCTAATAAATGGTTTATGAGGAGATGGTGGAGCTACGCGGGATCGAACCGCGGACCCCCTGCTTGCAAAGCAGGTGCTCTCCCAGCTGAGCTATAGCCCCATAAATAAGTCAGTAATTGTACTTTATTCATTATTAACTTGCACACCTTATTATAATTTCGAACCAAAAAAAAAGAGCTACCTCAAAGAAGTAGCTCCTTTCTTATCCTCTATTAACTTTTATTAGAAGTTGTATGAAAAACCAACTTTCATTGTTCTTGGTTTTTGCGATCTAGCACCTTCAGACGGAGCTCTTGATATAACATCTTCATTATCCATAACATTTTCAAGAGTTGCATATAAATCCATTGACTCATTTAATGCTTTTCTTAAATTAAGATCAACAATTCTATGAGCATCGATTTTATTATAGGTGCCACAAGCAGCTATTGAGCATGAACCACCAATATCTATAACTCTTAAATTTCCACTAAGGCCGTTGTCCTTTACAAAGCCAGCAACTAGCGACCAAGCTGAACTTGGTATGTATGGTAAATCGTCTCCAGCTGCAACTGTTCCAAAATAGTCACTATTAGAGCTATTATTAAAAGTAGCATCTGTGGTTGTATATGTGACTGCAATTGGATATGTTATTCCATCTCCTTCAAGAATCCATGAACCACTAAACTCAAGCCCATTTACATCAGCTTCGCCACCACTGAATACAGCAGATTCATTGGCATCACATGCAGCTCCACTTACTAAAGTACATTCAGCCGCTAAATTTGAATATTCACTGGAAAAATAGAATGCTTCTACATTTGTACTACCATCTGAGTATCTAAAACCTAGCTCCATATTGTCTGCTTCTTCTGGATCAGCTCCAAACATTGGAGTCATGCCGCCATGAAAACCAGCAACAAGAACAATATTGTCACTGAAGTCATAAGTGGCTCCAAAACTAGTTGTAGTGTGATCATTTTCAGCAAATGTATCTCTTACAATAGTTTCTCTAACAGCAGTTAGGCCTGGTCCAGCTCCTTCATCCCAGCGTCTGTGACGCTGATCATACTCTTCAGATCTATACCCAAGTGTTACAGCTAGCTTGCCGAAATCCATAGTATCTTCTAAATAGTATGAAGTCGCACTAGATTCTCTTAATCTATTATTACTTCCACCTAAACCAACATAACCGTATAAAGCTGATAGTGACCCATCAGCTGCTTGATCAGCATATTCATATGCTTGAATTCTACTTTCAGAATCTTCCATATCTCGATATCCAAAAGTTAAAGCATGCATTCCAACTTCAGTTGATACATTAAATTGATAACCTTCATTTGTATAGAATCTATTGTTATGCTTGTACTCGATTTGGACAGCAAGCTCTCCATCAAGAATTGCCTGAGCATTAGCGCTGCCATTATTAGCATCACTAATTAACTCATTAATGTCATCTCTTTCACCATGATCAGAATTATTATTAAAGTCACTAACTTTAAACCAGTCTCTATGGTAATCGTTACTCCATGAAGTAAAGACAACATCAAAATTATCAAAATCGCCAACATATGTTAATGATGACTGTTCACCATCATTCATCATAGTATCGTATTTAGTTGCACCGTATCTCATTCTAGGATTAGCATCAAAGCTAGCTTGACTTAGACCAACATATGACTGATTGGAGGTCTCATCTAAATCAACCATTTTCCATGTTACTGAATGACTGCCTGATTCGTATCTAGCTTTAAAGAGTAAATCAGATTTGTCGAAACCCGTATCACCGCCAACATTTGCTATTGAATCAAAACCATCACTCGCATGCTCATGTACTTCTAATAAAGCACCGAAGTTACCTAGTGTGCCTCCATAATAAGCATGAGTTCTAGACATTCCATTGTCACCAAGCTCCTGAACAATCCTCCCAGAAGTTACTTCTGGAATTGGTGTACTAATTAAATTTATTGCACCTCCAATTGTCTGAGGCCCTTGTGATATTACAGCTGGTCCTTTTAAAACTTCAACCGCATGAATTCTTCCAGTTGTAGGAAAATAATATGCAGCTGATGAAGTATAAGGAGAAGGAGCTACAAGAACTCCATCTTCCATGATTGTAACTTTTCCAGATCTTTCTATTGCAGTTCCTCTAATAGAAATATTTGGTCTAAGTCCATACCCTTCTTCTGTTCTCATGTAAACACCAGGAACAGCTGTCAAAATCTTTTGAATATCTGTATCGATCATTTTTTCTAAATCTTCATTAGATACTACTGAAGCAGCACCAGCTAAATCATCCTTAGAGCCAACAATAGTCACAGATTCTATGGCATTCATCTCCATCTCAGCATATGCACTAAGGTTAAATAATGCTAAAAATACGAATGAATTTAAAACTTTTATATTAATACTCATAATTAGATACTTCCTTATTTATTTAAATTTTGTAAATGATAATGATTATCATTTAGATTTACAAGTATTTCTTTTATTATTTTAGATGCATTGAAACATGCAATTAATGAATGAATTCTTTGTTTAAAGACTAATTTATTGGGAATCTAAGCTTTTGAGTTGCCTCTTATTGCAAAATATAAACCTAGTGTGAACAAAAAGATTTGTTCGGTCTTAAATAATTTTGCAGTAATAAACCAGTCAGCGTGAGCTAAATAAAAAGCACCTATCATTATTACGCACACTGCCCCGCCTGATAGCCTTGTAAGCAAATTACCAAGTGTATTTGAGAAGAATCCTCCAAGGATGATTCCTACACCTGCACCCATTTCACCAACTGATACAGCTGTAGCAACTAAATCAGGAGCTGGCATACCTGCACTCTCAAACCATTTAACAAGATTTTGAGGAGGTAAAGGCAATTTACCGTATCCATGAAGGAAAAAAGAAGTTCCCAGTGATAATCTTAATAACCAAGGTGTAATACCAAGGAAAGGTTTTGCAATCGAATCTAAAGTTTTATTTAAGCTATCCATACTCTAAGTTTATTTAATAAAGTCTATGTTGTCATCTATTAGATTAAAACCATTTATATTTAAAAATCTATGTAATTCATCATTGCCAATATTGATATTCAAGTACATAAGGCCTTTGTTGTTAATCTTTTCCTCTAAAATACAACCCATACTATAGAGTTTGGATCTAATATTACCTAAAGTTGCATCTAAAGTTACCCAGCCTTTGTAAATACCCTCAAAAAGACTATTACTAATAGCCTCCCTTAATTCCTCTAGCCCAAGGTTCTTTTCAGCAGATATCCAAATCTCTCCTAATGCTATATCTGACTTTGATTGAAAATTTTTATAGTTCTTTAAATCACTTTTATTATTAATACGTATTTGTGGAATATTAGATATCTCTAACTCCTCAAGAAGTAGATTTACTTGAGTAATCTTAAATCTGTAGTCAGGATCTGATATATCTACAACATGCAATAATAAGTCAGCAGACTTAAGTTCATCCAGTGTTCCTTTAAATGATTCAATGAGTTGAGTTGGAAGATCAGATATAAAACCAACAGTGTCAGAAAATAAAATAGAACTTAATTCTGGATCTATATTTTTTCTAGTAACAGAGTCTAATGTTGCGAATAGCTTATCAGCTGCATATTGTTCATTATCTGTAAGCCGGTTAAAAAGAGTTGTTTTTCCTGCATTAGTGTATCCAACAAGAGCAACAAGCTTATTTCGACTTTTTGTTCTGGAATATTGATTTATCCTCTTTTGTTTATGGCTTTTAGCTAATCTAGCTTTAATAGTTTTTATTCTATTATTAATTAATCTTTTATCTGTTTCTAACTGAGTCTCACCGGGTCCACGCAGCCCTATGCCGCCTTTCTGTCTTTCTAGATGAGTCCAAGCTCTTATTAATCGGGTAGATAGATGAGTTAGTTGAGCCAATTCAACTTGTAGCTTACCTATATGAGTTGAAGCTCGAGAAGCAAAGATGTCTAATATAAGACCAGTTCTATCTACAACTCTAACTTTAAAAGCATTTTCTAGATTTCTTTCTTGCGAAGGCGAAAGTGCATGATTAAAAATCACAATTTCTGCACATGTCTCTTCAAGAGATCTTTTGATTTCCTCTATTTTGCCTTTCTTTAAAAAATTACTAGCTATAGGCGTTGCTTGTTTGCCAGAAATCTCATCAAGAATCCGAACACCGGAAGACTTACATAGTTCTTTAAACTCAGCAAAAGCATTTATTGCCAATTGATCTTTTTGAAGTGAGGTAACTTCTATTTGCACTATTATTGCTTTTTGTGGAGTTGATACTGGAATCTCAAACATATGTTAAATACATTGTAGAACCTTTATTAGATTTTTTGCTATTATATTTATAAGGCATTAATTTTTAATGTTTAGGGAGTTCCGTTATTAATAGAGCAGAGCGTTTAAAAAACTCAAAACAAGCTAGCAAAAGACGAAAAACTATTAAGAAAATCGTTGCTGAAAATAAGGAAAATACATATAGAAAAATAAGAAAAGCTAAAAAGAAAAAAGCTTGATCTGGGCTATATATGTAAAGCTAGCTTTAAACAATCCAAGGTATTATTGCCTTTCTGGATTGAGGATATTCTTTAAATTTTTCTTTGTACCATTTGTGATTAGCTATAGCTCTTGGGAACAAATTAGCAAATGTCCATAAGAAAAAGATGAAGCCTGAAAGACTATAAGTAAGAATTGCCCAACCAACCCATTCTAATAATTCTCCAAAATAATTAGGTGATGAAATATATTTATATAAAAAGGTGTCTGCTACATGATAACCAGGACCTTTTTCTTTCCTTAAATTAATTAAAATATAATCAGATTTTATATTAATAAAAATACCAATAAGAAAAATCAAGATACCAAGAATAAAGAACGGTGAGTGAAGCCAGTCTATTGAGTAACTAGCAAAATAAAATATCCAATACCCCTGAATTGAAACATTTATGATATTAAAAAAGAATGCTGAAAGAGCTATAGTTATTGGCATTTCTTTACCCGCCATATCTGCTTTAAAGGGCCAAATGAATGTCCTGTGTACATAATGAGTAAGCCAAATTATCAAAAAGATAATATGGACTTGGTTTAGAGAGTCCCAAGCTGCAGTTGCCAGTGCAAGCATAAGGATGACACATGGCGACTCCATTAAAATCCATCCTAGCCTTGCTGATATCTTTGGGCCCCAGCCATCTTGAATATGCCTTCCATATGGAGCAACCACAAAAAATAGTGAAATGAAAATAACTACTGCTACAGCTACCCATGTAACCGAAAATATATTAAAAGAGCTCATTTAAGAGCCTCCAATTAAAAAAGGTGAGTAAATAATGATAAATCCAATAATTCCATAAAATAATACAGCTAAAAGATCTAAGGCCTTTTCTTGTGGTACTACTTCTTTAAATTCTTCTATGGAGTTATAAAAATCAGCAGATGTAAATAATAAAACATAAGCGCCATATGCATGAAAAATCATTAAAATGCCAATAATCCAATTAAAGGGGGTTGAAGTTATTACAACAAAACCATTGATGAGCACAAAAAATAATTCAAACTGTAAGTAAATATTTTTATTCTTTGGAAGGATAAGCCAATTACAAAAGCTGTAATTAAACGATAATAAGATAACTATAAAAATAGAACAGAAGAAATATATATATCCTAAAATAGTAATCACGTGAAAATTTTACATCTTTGTACATATATTATCTAATGGACGTTTAAATAAGTGGTTACTGATATATGAAAGTTTTATGTCTTGGTGGCAGTGGCGGTATGGGCAGATATACCACTAAAGCTATTGTTAATTTCGAAGAATTAGAAACTATTACAATTGCAGATCTAAATAAAGATGCGGCTGAAGAATTTGCAAACTCATTTGATGCAAAGGTTCAAGCAATTGGTCTTGATGTAACCGATAATAAAAAATTAGTAGAAGCTCTTCAAAATCATGATGTAGTTCTTAATACCACGGGTCCATTTTTTATGTATGGGGTCCCTATTCTAAAAGCTGCTATTGAAAATAATTGTCATTACATAGACATATGTGATGACTGGGAACCAACAGAAGAAATGCTTGAGCTTGATTCATATGCTAAAGATGCAGAAATTACAGCAATCATTGGCTTAGGCGCAAGTCCTGGTATTACCAATTTGATGGGGCTAGTTGCTATGGAAGAATTGGATTCAGTAGATACTGTTATAACGGGCTGGGATTTAAGCAGCGTTAATCCTGCAGAAGAATCTTCTCAAATAGGTACCAATGCTGCGATGATACATGGTATTCAACAAATGACTGGTAAGATAAAAATATTTGAGGATGGCCAGCTTCATATGATTCAATCCCTTAAGAGGATTAATATTAACTACCCAGGTAAAGGTATTTACCAAGCAAATATTTTTGGGCACCCTGAAGCAATATCATTTCCTCATCATTTCCCAAAAATAAAAAATGCAATGAATGTGGCTCATGGGAGTAAGAAAATAGATATCTATATAATAAAAATATTCTTATGGCTTACAGAAAAAAATATTATTTCAACTGATACAGCAGCAAATTTTTTTCATTGGTTAGAAACAAAATCAAATAGGCCTAGTTTTAGAGATAAAAGAGAAGTTTTGCCAGCAATTTATGGTCTTGCTCATGGAATGAAAAATGGAAACATCGCTTCAGTTGGAGTAACTTTTAATACTAATGACTTAGCAAGAGAAACTAGTATGGGCGAAGCAACAGGTCACCCTTTAGCATTAGGTTTAAAGCTTTTTCTTCAAGGAAAAATTTATAAATCTGGGGTATTTGCGCCTGAAGGCGGAGCAATAAATGCTAAAGATTTCTTTAGTGCTTATGCAGAGCTAGGAGAGCTTGATGGAGGTCTAGATATATCTAGATCGTGGGAGATATAGTTTTGGATAAAAAGAAAATAAACATCTCGCTGATAGGTATGCCTGGAGCAGGCAAAACAACCATAGCTAAATTACTAGCTACAAAATTAAATCTTGAATTTATCGATAGTGACCATTTAATAGAAAAAAGAAATGATCAATCTATTCAAAATATCTTAGATTCTGAAGGACACGCAGAACTAAGATTGAAAGAGGAAGAAATTATATTGAGTTGCTCTCTTGATAATACAATCTTGGCTACTGGAGGAAGTGCAGTCTATAGCGACAAAGCTATGAGCTATTTAAATAATAATTCGATTGTTGTTTATCTAGATATCCCTATAAGTTTAGTCATGCAAAGAGTTGGTGATTACTCAAATAGAGGTTTTGCAGAACCAAATGGCAAGTCCCCACAAGATGTTTTTAATCAAAGGACAATCTTATATAAAAAATGGTGCCATTTAATTATAGATGGAACCTATGATATAAATACTGTTGCTGAAAATATTATCAAGGCTGTATCAGATAATTAAATAATAGCCTGTATTAGCAAATACGATGATGGGATGATAATAACCCACAAAATTAAAGCTAATTGAAGCGGTTTTATTGAAATATTACTAAGAGCCTCTTTATCAATTTGTGATCCTATACAAAATAAACCACATAGTAAGAAAGATTGACTAATAAATTTTATGCAGCTTAAACTTTGAGAATCAAAGTTAATATAAGTACCTAAAAGGATTGCTAATAAAAACAAAAAAACAAAAACTGGAAACTGAAATCCTTTAGATTCTTTAATTTGATATTTATAAGATAAAAATAAAATAAGTGGGATGAGCCATAGTGTTCTTCCTAGTTTTAAAGTTGCAGCTGACTCAACCGCATCCTCACCATAAATCATTGCAGCTCCAACCACTGAGCTTGTGTCATGAATTGCCATAGCTGCCCAAGCTCCAAATTCTTCTTGCGTAAGATTAAAGTAAATACCTGCCACAGGAAAGACAATTATAGCTATAGCATTTAAAAGAAACATTATTGTTATGCAAGTTAATAAATCTTGAGGTTTAGCTTTTATTATTGGGGCAACAGCAGCCATAGCTGTTCCTCCGCAAATAGCAGTTCCTGAGGCGATCAGCAATGCTAGTTTTTTATCAATACCCAGAAGCCTGCCTATTAAAACTCCTAAAATAAATGTACATAAAACTAAAATAGAAATATAGGGCAAATGAAGTGAAATAATTTTTAATGCAGAATTAACAGATATTGATAAGCCTAATATAACTATTCCAATTTGAAGCAACCTTGGTCCAATTAATTTAGTTAAAAATGCATCTGGAAGATTAAGTATCAAAGAGTAAGAAATCCCTATAAAAATTGCTGAAATAGCAGATCCGCTCCAGATAACTAAAGCTGCTAATAAAAAGCCAAAGACTAATTTCATTTTTTTATTCTACTCTAAATAAAAAAAACCCCGCAATTGCGGGGTTTTTAGATTTTACTTAATACTAAAAGTCATAAGAAAGTCTTATGCCATAAGTAGCTTGAGGTCTAGCAAATATTTGTTTTGCAAAACCTAAAGGAGCTGTTGCTTCACCTATATGCATAACATTAATTTCATCAGTAATGTTTTGACCATAGATATCTATACGCCAATTTGAATCTTCTTCAACTGGAGTTATAGAAATAAGAGCATTAAGCTCAGTCCAAGACTCAACTTTATCAAATGCTAAATTAAATAATGATGTATACCTTTCTCCTTGTGTATATGCATCCAATCTGAAATCAACATTATAGTCAGATGTATTTAGAGTATATTGCACTCCTACATTAGCCATAAGTTCAGGATGAGTAAGTTGATTACCACCTATATCAGACATTCTGCCATCCATAATTATGTCACTCACACTACAACCTAGTTGAGCACAGACAATTGATGCCATGATTTCATAATACTGCCTAACAGCTAAAGAAGGTAAGTGACCAGGAGCAACGCCTGTTTGAAGGAAACTTACAGGAGTTGGTTGTCCTGAAACTCTATCTCCATGGAATTCAGCAGGAATAAGAACTCCACTCTGAAGACCAAAAGGTGCCCATCCGCCAGCCAACCATGTTTGCCATATTGCAGCTGCAACATCTTTTCTTACGACAAAGACTTCTGAATCAGCTGCATCTTTCATCATATGCCAATCACCACATCCTGATGTTAGACATAAATCAGCATTCACTGGGTTTAAAATCATAGTACCATCAGCAACTTCTGATGTTTCATAACTCATACTAGCATTTATTTTCCACTCAGGAGCCATTGGCGGAATCCATAAAAATTCTGCTTCTACTCCACTCATGGTTACATCAATACCTTCATTAACTCTGGTTTTATTTTTAATTTTTGTAACCTGATAATCAGTTGCATCATACATATATGCAGAAGCATTGAGTCGCATTCCTTTTGCTGGTATTTCTTTTTTGATACCAACTTCAAAAGCTAATAAATCAGTTGATGGGAAAACTTGAGGAGAATCTGGATATAGCTCTGGATCAAGAGGTCCGTTAAAACCTCCTCCTTTAAAACCTTGAGATACACTAGCATAAACCAATGTATTCTCATCAAGTATGTGGTCTACAACAAATCTACCTGTAGTATTTTCAAAACTAACTTCTGGATCTCCTACAGCACCTGCTCCATACCAAGAATCACCAAATTCAGGAATAGTGTTGTTTGGAATAGTTGGTAAAGCGGTAAAGCCTCCGCCTATTGATCCAAAACCTATAACACTTAGAAATGGAGAACGACCATATTGTTCTTTATAGTCTTGGGTATGCCTTAAACCTAAAGTATAAGTTGTTCTATCAGAGGCCTGATAATAAACTTCTCCAAATATTGCTGTACTTCTAGTAGCTGAGATACTGCTTGACCTAAATAAAGGCGCATATAATTGCACAGCACCTTGAGGTAATCCGCCAGTTAAAACTGGTGGTGGAACTAAAGCTAAAGCATCTAAACCATTAGCAGCAATATCATAAACACTAAGATTGCTTGAAGAAGTATGAATAGCCCCTAAAAGGTAATTCATATCGCCATCATAGTTTGATCGAATTCTTGCCTCAAATACTTCTCTTTCTGTCTTAGGATTTTGCTGTCTTTCAAAACCATCAGGATAATTTAAGGTATCTGTAATACAGCCTCCATATACACCAAATGTTCCATCATCAATATTACAATTAGGTCCATATCCACTCATTGGAATATATCCACCTGGGAAAAATACACTATCTTTAAAACGTAATGCATCCATCTCCTCAGAAACATAGGTATTGGTTCTGTCATACATCATATCTTTTCTCATAGCAGAAAAAGTAGCATCCCAGTTATCGTTTAGCTCATGGTTAACAATGAATTGAGATACATCTAAATCACGAATATGTCTTGGAAGACCTCTAACATTAGCTTCCCAAAAGCCTTGGGGAGCTCCTGACATATCAGTAAAAGGTGTAAAGTCTAAAATTCCAGTTAACACAGCTAAGTTTTCAACATATGTAGCCATCGGGTGGGTTAATTCAAAAATTTGATCTCCGCCTGGGGTACAGCCAAATACTAATGAAGGGTCTCTTTGACAATAGCTATTATTAACCATATGTCGCATTGAGTCTTCATCAAAAGCATCATGAATTAGGGTAATATCGGTTTTGTCATTTACATCCCATGCAAAAGATACTCTCCATGATTCATGGTCTCTATTGTTAATATGACTAACTGTAGATTTAGAATAAATATTTTTAATATCGCCATCTCTAGTAGTGCTAGAAGTTGCAACTCTAACAGCCATTTTGTCTCCAAGAGGTAAATTAAACATAGTTTGCATTTTTCTTAAATTAAAACTTCCATTTTCAAGCTTAACTCTGCCTAACATTTCACCCATTACTGGTCTTGCAGTGATTATATTGATAGCTCCACCTACTGAATTTTTACCATATAGAGTTCCTTGAGGTCCTCTTAATACTTCAATACGCTCTAAATCAAAGAAATCTCCTTCTTGAAGTGAATAAGAGCCTACGGGAAGATCATTAATATGAGTCTCAACTCCACTCTCAGCAGTTGCTGAAACAGCTAAATTAGTTATACCTCTAATATTAAAAGATCCGCCAGCTGAATCTGAGGTTCGAAAACTTAAACTAGGTGTGACTAGCTGAAGATCTGAACCACCCTCAATTTGCTGATCATCTAACATTGCAGCGCTTAAAGCTGTAACAGCTATAGGAACATCTTGAAGACTTTCCTCAGTTCTCTGAGATGTAACTACAATTTCTTCAAGAACCGCTGACTCACTCTCTTCTGCTATAACAGAAGAAAAGCTTAGAACACCAATTGCTAGAAAAGAAAAACTTAATAAGTTTCTATATAAGAATGAATTCATAATATCCCCCTTCGATAATGAATTTTGTCTAATATTATTAAAACAAATATTATAAATACTATTTATTAATAATTTATATATATGAATCTATCGCTAATCAGCCAATAATGCAAATTTTGAAACCTTTATATTTCTAGGATTTTTAGCGCAAAAAGATTTAATATTAATCTATGCCAAATATAGAAAAATTAATTCAAGATTTAACTTTAGAAGAAAAAGTCACTTTGTTAAGCGGATTTAATTCATGGTATACAAATAAAATAGATAGATTAGGAATTCCTAGTATAAAAATGTCAGATGGTCCTAATGGCGTTAGAGGTGATTCAACCTCCGGAAAGTCTTCTGCTTGCTTTCCGTGTGCTATTTCAATTGGATCGACTTGGGATATGAATCTAATTCGTAGGTTAGGAGTTGCATTAGGTGAAGAAGCTAAAATTAAAGATGTTGATGTGCTTTTGGGTCCTACAATTAATATTCACAGACACCCTTTGGGTGGCAGGCATTTTGAAAGTTTTTCAGAAGATCCATTTTTAAGTGGAAAAATTGCTACTGAGTATGTTCAAGGTGTTCAATCTCAAGATGTAGCAGCCTGTTTAAAGCATTTTATTGGTAATGATACTGAATTTGAAAGACATTTAGTAAGTTCAAATATTGATGAAAAAACTTTAAGAGAGATTTATCTTGTTCCCTTTGAGATGGGCATTAAAGAAGGAAATGCAAAAGTTGTCATGAGTGGTTACAACAAATTAAATAATATCTATTGCAGTTCACATAAAGAGCTTTTAATTGATATTTTAAAAAATGAATGGGGTTTTGATGGTTATGTAGTAAGTGATTGGGGTGCAGCACTAGAAACAGAAGAAAATGCCAATGGTGGTTTAGATCTAGAAATGCCTGGGCCTGGGAATGTTTGGGGCGAGCAATTATGTAATGCGGTGCGTTCCAGAAAAGTAGATGAAGAGCTTATCAATGATAAAGTTAGAAGAATCTTAACTGTTGCTTCATTTTCTAAAAGGTTTGAAAAACCTGGCATTAAAGCAGAAGAAAGCGATGATAATAAAGAGCAAAGACAATTATTAAGAAAAGCTGCTGCTGATGGTATGGTTTTGTTAAAAAATGATAGTCTTCTTCCATTAGATCCAACAATAAAAAATCTTGCTGTAATAGGCCCAAATGCAAAAGAAGCACAAATTATAGGAGGTGGAAGCGCAAGCCTAAAACCTTATTATCAATCTCAACCATTAGAAGCTATAAAAAATAGACTCAGCGAGCAAACTAATATCACCTATGCAAAAGGCTGTCATACACATAAATATTTACCAAAAATTGAAGAAAGTCTTATGGTTAATAAACAAGGATTTTTAGTTGAGTATTTCGAAGGCTCAACATTTGATGAAAATCTATTAGTAAGTGAATATCTTGTAGGTAATAAATTTTGGGTATTTGAAGGTTTTGCTAAAGATGTTATTGCTAAGCTAGAAAGACCAGATATTTCAGTAAGATTTTCATGTGATTACATACCCAATATTACAGGCGATCATGAATTTGAAATTTTTGGAATTGGTAAAGCTCGACTTTTAATAAATGGAGAGGAGATTATTGATAATTGGACAGAGACTTCTCCTGGAGAAGCCTTTTTCTCTTTTAGTTCTGAGTCTAGAAAAGGCAAAATAAATCTTAAAAAAGATGAGGCTTATAAAATTGAAATACAGTATAAATTTGAAGGTAATTTCCCTGCAATTTATATTGGCTGCCAAGCTCCAGATGAGGTAAATCTCTTTGCAGAAGCTATTAATGCAGCAAATGATGCTGATCAAGTTATATTAATTGTTGGCACTAACTCTGATTGGGAAACTGAAGGAAATGATAGAAGTGACTTCAATCTACCTATGAACCAAAATCATCTCATTGAAGAAATTTTAAAAGTTAATTCAAACACTATTATTGTCTTAAATACCGGATCACCAATAAGAATGCCCTGGGTTGATAAAGCTTCAACCATTCTTCAGACATGGTTTGCTGGTCAAGAATTTGGCAATGCATTAACTGATATTCTTACAGGTGCAACCAATCCTTCTGGCAAATTGCCTACATCATTTCCTAAAGAGTTAGAGGATACTCCGGCCTTTAAATGTTATCCAGGTGATGATTTACAAATGAATTATGATGAAAGGCGATTAGTTGGCTATAAATGGTATGAAAGAAAAAATATTAAGCCCCTCTTCACTTTTGGCCATGGCCTTTCGTATACTCAATTTAAATACTCTGATCTTAATGTGAATGTAAATGAAGATAATGCAGTCATGTGTACATTTTTTATTCAAAATATTGGAGAAGTCATAGGATCTGAGACTATGCAATGTTATGTAAGTTATGTAGAAGAAGATTTATCAGAGCCTTTAAAGACTCTTCAAGGTTTTCAAAAAAATGAACTTGAGGTAGGGCAAAAAAACCAAATTGAAATTAGTCTAAGCTCAAGAAATTTTGCAACTTGGAATGTAGATACAAAAGATTGGCAAGTTAGGCCAGGAGTTTATGAAATAAGTATTGGCTCTTCTGCAGAAGACATTCATTTACAAACAACTATTAACCTATAGTTAATTCGCTCATTTCTTCATTAGTAAGTTGAATCTGGCTTGCCTTAATAGAGCTATTAGTTTCAAAAATAGTTCTAGGGCCAACTAGAGGAAATATTAATGAAGATTTCTGCACTACATAAGCAAGAGCAATTTGAATTGGTTCAACATTCTTCTTAATAGCTAATTCA
The DNA here is from genome assembly GCA_902557645.1 of uncultured SAR86 cluster bacterium. Lineage (GTDB taxonomy): Bacteria > Pseudomonadota > Gammaproteobacteria > Magnimaribacterales > D2472 > MED-G78. The sequence continues at coordinate 22,223 of CACEAP010000001.1, read as the reverse complement.
AAACATTTAGAGCGTCTTTTTAGGTTTTTTTCATTATGCCAAACTCTTATCTCTTCTTCTAAAGATGGATTAGAAAAATGCTCATTAGAAGTTATTTCTTTTTTCTTAATAAAAAATCCTCTAGCCTGACTTGACCAAGGAAATAACATGATGCCATTTTCATTAATATAATCCATAAAAATATCATTCATGCCTACACACCCAGGCCACACAGGGTCTACCATCTCAGCTAAGCTAAAATTATTACTTAAAACTGAAAAAGATACCTTGTCATGAGTATGTGAATAATTCCGAGCCTCTGCAAAACGATCTAACCCCCAATTAGATGCTCCAATTAAGTTAATTAAACCTTCATTTGCTATTTCATCTAAGGCATCTATAAATTCTGCAACTGGTATTTCTGTGTTATCTCTATGTAAACAAAAAATATCTAATTGCTTAATATTTAATCTCTCGAGCGACTCTATTATCTGTGGTCTAATATATTGAGGCTCGCACTGTGGTGTATGTGCCCCTTTACCCAAGACAATAACATTCTCTTCAACTCCCCTTGAATTAATCCAGTCCCCAAGATATTTATCTCCGTTACCATTATTATAAATATATGCTGTATCAAAAATTCTACCGCCAGCGCCATAAAAATGATCGAACATAGTATAAGCATGAAGACTCGAAGTTTGATTGTCACAACCTAGTGCTAGTCTTGATGCTACTTTATCTAATCCAGGCAATGTTCTATTTTCAAGTTGTGTTTTTTGAAAACTAAAAAATTTCGATTCTGGAATAGGCGAATTATCGATAGCATTTAAAGGGCAATCTATACCTAATTTATTTCTCCATTGATCAAGCCATAGCATATTGCTTTGAGTATCTCCATGAGATATTAATTCAGATTCAAATTTATTTTCTTGAATACATTGAGATGCATGATCTATTTCACGAGTAAACAAACCAACATTATCCTTGTAAGCAATCTCCTCTATTAAATTACTAGAATTAAATATCTTAATAGATGATTCTCCTTCTTGAAATTGTCCACAATGCCAAGGTTGGGAAACAACCATTTCAATAGCTCCAGCCGATATTCTTAAATCATTGATAAAATTTTCATTAATTGCACAGCTGATTTGTGCTTCTATATCATCTGAAAAAATTAGCTCTGCATGAGATTGAAGATCAACACCAGTTTCATCTATTTGTCCTCTAGCATTGATGCTTATCGGATCAGCATAAGGTATATCTTTTATAGCTCCTGCTATTAACTTACTCATAGATAAAGGGTAACAACCAACATCTAAGATAGCTCCGCCACCTAATAATGGATTTCTTAGGCGATGCTCTTTTGGTAGCTCTGCCGCAAATCCAAATGAGCTTGTAATTGTAATTTTTTTACCCGTTTTCTTTAACAGCTTTAAGTTATCTAAAATATTAAAAGTTTGAGGATGAGTGCGATACATATATGCTTCCATCAGGAATAATTTAGCCTCTTTAGCTAAATTCAATAAAACCATGCTTTCTAAATGATTCATGGTTAAAGGCTTTTCACACAAAATATGTTTTTTATTTTTGATGGCCTCTAAAGAAAAAAAGTAATGTGAATTATGAGGAGTGGCTATATAAACTGCATCTATTTCTTTAGAGCTAATAAAGTCTTCGAATTTTGCATAAGGTTTTATATTAAATTTATCTGCGAAATTATTAACCTTTTCTTCATTTCTACCAAAGACACTAATCAGGTTTGATTTTTTACAGTATTTAATTGAATGTGCAAATGCATTGGCAATGTTACCTGGTCCAATAATGCCCCAATTAATATTAGGCATTAGATAGTTTCCTATTTTTAATCTCTTGAATAAGTTTTTTATGAAAAGCTTTATCAATAGGATAGAAATAGACCAAAGCAAAACTAATGCATACACCTGCTAAGGGAATCCAAGTCATCAAAGATTTTAAACCATCTAAAGTTTCTTGAGTTTGAATTTGATTAGGCTCAAAGCCAATTGATGTTAAAGCCATACCTAAGATAACAGCAGCAAATGCTATAGCCCCTTTTTGAGCAAAAGTCATAAAACCATATAATGAAGATTCTGTTCTAATGCCAGACTTCCATTCACCATATTCAATCGTATCTGGAAGCATAGACCAGAAAAGTATTCCTGTTGCGCCATTACCAATACCAATCAAGCCTAGTATTAAAAGTAATTCATTTAAATTCCTAATAGGATAAAAATAAAATGTTAAAAATCCAATAAGTAAGAATATCATTGAAATCATCCAAGCATTTTTCTTACCTATTTTTAAGGCAGCAAAAGCCCACAAAGGTATAACTGCAAATGAAACACCACTACTAACACCAAGGATTAGACCTTGGTACTCATGAAGGTCTAAATAATATTTAGCAAAATAGATTAAATTATTGTTAAACATTAGTGTTGTTGATCCTAGAATTAGTATCGAACCAAAAACAATCCAAAAAGGATAATTATTAGCTACAGATTGAGATACTTTTTTAAAACTTGGTAATTGTGATTTATCAAATTCAAAATTTCTTTCTTTTACAAAATAAACAGTGATACTTAGAATTAACACAGCTATTAAGCCTGCTATTAAACCAAGATATACAAACCCAAGAGCCTCTTCTCCGCCTCCAAACCAAAGTACAATAGGAAAGCCAAAAGCAGAAACTGTTAAAGTGCCAAAAGAAGCAGCTAACATACGAGCAGTAGTTAATTTAGTTCTTTCATCACTATCATCAGTGATACGAGCAGTAAGAGATGAATATGGGACGCTAACGATAGTGAAGCATGTTCTATGAACTAGATTTACAACTAACAGAAAAATAAATAAAAATGATCCTTCAAATGGTGGAACCCAAAGTAATAGAATAAAAGATAAAGCTAGTGGTATTGATCCATAGAAAATATATGGTCTATAGCTTCCCATTTTGGTTCGAGTTCGTTCAGCTATATAACCCATAAATGGATCTGTAATTGCATCCCAAGCAATACCTAAGGCATAAATCCAACCAGCTAATAAAGGTGAAATACCAACAACATCTGTATAAAAATAAAGAAGGTATAAACCAACTCCGCTCCAATAAAGACAGATTGCATAATCACCAATGCCATAAGCTGCCCTAGTTTGATTACTGACTATATTAGTATTCATATTATGTTTGGTAGTTATTTCTATACATAATGTATATCAAAAACAACTACGTTGCATGTCGAAAATATGTAAGACTATGAGCTATGAGTTTTAAAGAAGGTTTTGCTGAAGAAAATAATGTAAAAATAGCTTATCGTGATTATGGGCCAGATGATGCTGAACCAATACTTCTTGTTCATGGACTTGGAGCTCAACTTGTTCATTGGCCAGATCATTTAATTAATTTTTTAATTGAAAATAATTATCGTCCTATTACCTTTGATAATAGAGATGCCGGTCTTTCATCAAGATTTTCAGCTAAGCCCTCTTTTACCTTAGATTATCTAAAGTACTATTTAAGGTTGCCAATGAGCTCAGAATATACTTTAAAAGATATGTCTAAAGATGCTATTGCAGTTTTGAATACTCTAGATATTAAAAAAGCGCATATTTTTGGTACCTCAATGGGTGGCATGATTGCACAAATTATTTGTTCAATGTTTGCTGATAGGGTTAAATCATTCACTCTTGTTGCATCAACTGCATCAGTACCTGGGCCATTCAATGGCCCTACAAGAGAGGTTCAGGATGTTATGCTGCAAAGATCTAAAATGACTAATCCGACACTTGAGGATGTTTATCAAAGAGAAATTAAATGGGTTTCCTTAATTGGTATGGAAGGCAGAGATTTAGAAACTGATGAATTCCGTGAAGAAGTTATAGCTAATTATAATCGAGCAAAAGATAAAGCTGATGGTTATGGATATGCAAGGCAACTTCTTGCAATATTGGCATCAAAAAATAGAATCAAGAGGGTTAAAGCTATAAAAGCTCCTACTCTTATTATTCATGGAGAACAAGATCCTATTATTAATGTAAAAAATGCCTATAAAATGAAAAAATTAATTCCTCAAAGTAAATTAAAAATCATTCCTAATATGAGGCATCTGATAGAAGAAGAAATATTAGATCAATTTAAAGAAGACTTACTAACACACCTCAAGCAGTAGAAATTTCTAAAAGATTTTGTGCTTACCTTTTAATATTTCGAGATACATAAGATGATCACCTATAAAACTATAAAAGGGGTATGTAAAAGTTGCAGGTTTATTATGTTCAATAAAAAAATGAGCTACCCAAGCAAAACCATATCCAGATAATAAAGAATAAAGCAAAAACATAAAATCAAAGGTCATAAAGAATCTAATATAAAAAAATATAGCTATCGAAGTTCCTATAAAATGTAAAAGTTTTGTGTACTTGTGATCATGCTCACTAAGATAGTAAGGATAAAAATCCTTAAAGTTGTCATATTTCTTCATATCTCGTCTCCCAAATAAGTTTTAATAATGCCATATCATTTTCTATAAATAAAATATATTGCTAGTGTTTTCTGCTTTGTTAAGATGAGCTTATGATAGAAAATATTTTACAATATGGGCAATGGATTGTGTTGGTTTTAAGCATTTATAGCTTATATCTTGTCAGTTCTGTTAAGCATGAAAAACGTTTAACTGGTTATATTTTTACCGGCATAAGTAGATTTGGTGGAGCTCTTATATTTCTATTAGTTGATTTACCAGCATTCGTAATAGCGAATCTAATTCAGACCTATATTGCTTTTAAAGGCTATTTTGATAATAAAAAAGTTGGTAGGAAAAATAAGTAGATTATTTATTTCTGGAATGATGAATCTACAGCACCTTTAAAACAATTAAGTATGAAGGGATAGCTATCGGTAACATAATAACCATATTGATTTTCATAGATCATCCCATTACATTCATCTAAATCACCAGAATTAGTCCACTCCCAATCCTCTTCATAGATGCCTGAGTACTCGCCACCTGGATTGGTATCAGTTTTTGTTCCACGTGTTCCTTCTTTTAAAGTATATCCAGATAATACTTTTCGATAAGCTCCTGTTGTTGCATCTAAAATGTATGAACCATATACAGGGAATCCATCTGCAGCAAATCCAATAACAGGTGAACCGTTACCGGCAGGGTTATCATCAAACATAGCATTTGGATCGCCATGATAATGATATGTTCCATCAGGTTGGACATGGGCATTATGAATATCGGCTCCAAATTTAGTTGAGTATTCTAAAGGCACTAAGCGCCATTGTGCATTTTGGGGACAGCCAGCTTCAGTATTACCATCAGCATCAGCTCTTGATTCTGAAGGATAATAACAACCGCCACTTTTAACATCCACAACAACTCCATTAAGCATGACCGCATCCCATGTTTGTCGACTAATTTGAGTATTCTGTGAAGCTTGTTGAGGCGATCTACTAATTATAAATACTCTATCTTTTTCAATAGCGTCAGTTCTAAAATTTGCTGATGCATCATTGAAATCATGATTCGGAATATTATCACTATATAAATTACAAGATTGATCTCCAGCCTCAATATCTACATAACCCTCAAAATCAATAACCCTAGTTATATCTCTAACTTTGGATTCATAATTCTCATCATAATCACCACAATCAGAACTTCTATTTGAAAAGATATCATTAGTAATGTTTATTCTACTTATAACTCCATTAACTTGGATAGATGCACTGCCTGAAATAGCTGAACTCCCAGAGCAAGAAAGATTATATAAATTAGTTCCAGAATTTATAACAACATCCTCATTACCTGAGGTTGTTTTTATTCCAGACCAGTCAACTGATGCGGAGCAGGTTTCAGCATTTGTTGATGACCAAGTTAAGGTGATTGTTGTTCCGACTTCTGCCTCTAGATTACTAGATGAAAGGTTTACAGATATAGTTTGGATTGGATCTGGTTCTAAAGCTGAACCTCCTCCACCGCCACACGCTGTAACAAGAAGAAGACATAAACATAGGACAAAATTTTTCATATGTATATTTTTATAGCATAAGTAGATCAAAAAAATTCAATAATAAATCTTATAAATGCTCTTTTAGAAACAAAATGACTGCTTGCTGGTATATATCTCTATTTTCTTTTTTTCTATAGCCATGCCCTTCATTTAGAGCATTCATATACCATACTGTTTTATTTGCATCTCTAAGTGATGCAACTATTTGCTCAGCCTCAGTAACAGGGACTCTTGGATCATTTTGACCTTGCACAACAAACATAGGAACAGCTATTTTTTCAACATTATTATTCGGACTAATTTGCTCAAGGAATTCCCGCATCTTTGGATCTCTCTCATCACCATATTCAACCCTTCTAAGATCTCTTCTATAGTCTTGAGTATTGGTTAAGAATGTAACAAAGTTTGAAATGCCAACTATATCTACTGCAGCTTTTAATCTATCACTATAATGAACAGCGCTTGCTAACACCATGTATCCACCATATGAGCCTCCATATACAACAACTCTAGATGAATCTAGGTTTGGCTGTTGTTCAATCCAATCTAATAAGGCTCCAATATCCTTAACAGAGTTTTCTCTGTTAAAACCATTATCAAGTCCAACATATGTTTTACCATACCCATTACTGCCTCTAACATTTGGGGCTATAACAGCAGCACCTAATTGATCAATCCATAGTTGAAATGTACTACTAAAACTTGGTCGAGATTGACTCTCGGGACCACCATGAATATATATAATTACTGGCAAAGGCTTTTTACTTTCTTTTGCATATAAAAATGCTGGAACTTCTAAGTTATCAAAAGATTTATAAGTTATAAGCTTTGGACTTATAAAATTAGATGTATCCAAACCACCTACTTCTGATTCAGTCCATTGAATTAATTTGCCATAAATTAAAGGGCTTCTTCTTAACTCAAGAGTGAAACTATCTGATGGATTTTGGTATGTATTTAAAGAGAAACCCAGCATGCTTGCCTTCTCATTAAAATTAATACCTCCAATTAATCCAATAGGTATATTTGAAACCTTTTTATATTTATAGGTATTTGTATCCAGGAGATATAAAGAACTAAAACCATTTTCATTAACAGTAAAAGCAGCTCTTCTTCCATCTTTTGCTATAGCAAAACCATCAACATCCCATTTAATATCTGCAGTAATAAGATTAATTTCTCCTGTAGTTAAATTTTTATAAGCAAGATTTTTAAATTCATTGAACTCATCAGTAATATAAAAAATACCTTCATTCTTGTTATCAAAGCTTAAGCCAGCATTAACAGATTTTTTATTTGGATTACCTAAAACAAGCTGGCGCTCTTTTGTCTCAACATCAACTAAATAAACTTTAGAGTCAGTAATAGAAACATAATTTTGGATTAAAACCTTTTTGCTGTCCTTTGACCAATCTATTGCTCCCCAAGATGTTCCGTCTGGAGCTGCAAGAATCATCTCTGCAGAATTTGGATCATTAATTGACATCACCCAAACATCATTGGATGCGCCATTTCTCTTATTGCTTCTAAAGGCTATCTGATTGCCAGTTTTGTTCCATGTAGGACTGCCGTTTCTTGATTTGCCGTCAGTAAGTAGTTTATAAGAACCATTATTTGGATTAAGTTTAAAGATTTGTGCATTTTCACTACCGCCTGAGTCCATAGTAAAAGCAATTAGTTCACCATCAGGTTGATGAGTTACCGATCCAATAGGCTCATCAAAATATGTTATTTGTTTTCTAGCGCCACCAGGCGTCTTGACTAAATGTAGTTGGCTTACATTGCCAAACCTAGTTGAAATAAATAATTCACTACCTGAATTTGTAAAACCTCTAAAAGATCCAGATCTTACATTTTGAAATCTATTTAATTCTTTTACTATTTCATCTGGAATAGGCGGAATATCCTCAAGAATGAGATTTCCATTATTTTTTGTTGAAGATGTGACTTGCCCACTTAAGTTAAAGGATAAACATGCAAGGATAAAAAATATTCTAGTTGAATTCATAACGCTTCCTATTAAGTAACTTTAAATTGTAACTTAATTGTAATTAGTTAGGAGCGAACTCTTTCATTTTTAGGGTCATATAAAGAACCCTTACCAACTATCTGTACGGTCATAGGATAAATACCATCACCATTCTCATTAAAATGTTCAAGTAATAATGCTTTACCTTTGACAGCAATATTTTTTGGTAAGTAGCCCATAACTACATGTTTTTTGATTGATGGGCAATAAGACATACTGGTGGTATAAGATCTTCGACCTTTACTATCAACCGGCACTTCTCCAGTTGCAGGATCAATAATCGGTGAAATTCCAACTGGATAGCGTGCCCCATTCCCAGCTACATTAAGATTATCGAGGGTCATGGTGCATAAAATTGCACTAGGCTCTTCTTCTCTATGAGCAAGATGAGCTGCTTTCCCATGAAAATCAGCTGCTTTAACTAAACGCCGCTCAATAGCAGATTCACAAGCATTATAGTTAGTCTCTAGATCTGCGCCTTGCAGTCGGAAGCTTTTTTCTAAACGTCTACTATTAGCATAAGTTTCGATACCAACTGGTACTACACCAACCTCAAGTAAAGAATCATAAAGCACTAAGCCATCTTCGCTATCATTGTTTAAGTATAGTTCCCAGCCACTCTCTCCAACATAAGAAATGCGGGCAGCCCAAACATCAACCTTCTTTCCACCAGATAAATTTAGTGTTAAATTTTTTGCGGTAACAAAAGGAAAATTCTCAATACTTATTTCACTTGGATCAACAAAATTACCCAGAGCATTTCTTGCTTCAGGCCCCCATAATCCCAATGTTGCTATATCATGAGTCCGAATATTAATGTCTGCATCTAAACCTTTATCATCACGATAATTTCGCAAGGTTACCCAATCACGATTACCATCAGCACCACCTGTAACAACTCTATAACTATCTGGACCTAAGCGAGAAATAGTAAGATCAGCATGAACTCCTCCATCATCATCTAGAAAATTGGTGTAAATCATACGTCCTTCAGGGGTATCTTCACCAACTTTAGCTACAGAGTGGTATTCCAACATACGCTCTGCATCTTTACCTTTAATATCCATGATTGCAAAGTGAGATAAATTAATCATTCCAGCTGAATCACTCATTGCTAAATGTTCTGCATTCGCAATTTCATATGGTACATGGCGACGATCCCATTCATTTTCTCGCACTGGAACCTTGTCAAGATAACTCTCTAGTTTTTGTTCATTGCTTTTATAAGCTAAAGCTCTTTCCCAACAAGCAACTTCATTATCAAAGAATCCTCCAAGCTCTTTTTCTCTTTCATAAAAAGGGCTTACAAATATTTCTCTATTGGAAATATAAGGCTCTCTAGGATGGACTGCTGGAGTATAAATAGTTTGTGCATTTTCAAACGATCGAGTTTTTACAAAATCTTTTTCTTTTTGTGCGGGATAAAACCTATCAATATTAAATGAGTGCATATCCACCTGAGTTTTACCATTTATCATAGCTTCGGCACATAGTCTCGCACATCCTGGGCCATCTTTAACCCAGACAGCTTCACACAACCAGAAGCCTCTAACTTCTGGACTTTCCCCAATTAATGAGCCAGCATCAGGGGTTACAGACAAAAGACCATTAAATGAACTTCTTTCATCCCAGCCTAATTCAGCAAGAATGGGTGTAGTTTCAAAAGCTTTTTCTAAGGGTTCAGCTATTTCTTCAAGACTTAAAAATCTCATTGAATCAGAGGTCATAGTTTTATCTGGATTACCTATATCATCTGGGTCAACCATTCGAGGCTCTTTATCCTCATAGTATCCCCATTCAAGCATACCTCCATGCAGCCTACCTGTATCTCTGACATAAGCTGAATTTCCTTGATCTCTTAGTAATGGATAAACAAGTAATTCATCTGTTCCTTGTATTTCTGGAAGTGGTCCAAAAAATAATAAGGGGTGCTCTACTGGCATTAATGGAACTGGAACCCCTGCCATATCGCCCATTAATGGCCCCCAAATTCCAGATGCGATCACAACCTTATTAGCTTTAATAGTTCCTTTATCTGTTTTTACACCAACAACACGACCATTCTCAATTTCAAAACCCTTTGCTGGAGTATCAGTAAAAGTCCTTAAAGCACCTTTCTCTTTGGCATCCTCTACAGCAAAATTTACAACATCTTGAGAGCGAGGAGTTACAAGACCAGCATCTGGATCCCACATAGCACCGCAAATGGAGTCTTCATCCAATAAAGGAAATTTTTCCTTAGCTTCAGCAGCAGATATTAGTCTTACATTAGTCCCAAAAGCTTTACCTGATTCTACCTTACGCTTAAGTTCTTCCCAGCGCGCATCATCACCCTTACGACAGATTTCTAAACCACCTTTTTTTAAAAAGAAGCCATTGTCTTCATAAAATTTTCTACTGAAATCAGTTGTCCAACAGCCCAATTTGTCATGAGTCGTGTTGTATACAAAATCCGAAGCGTGCGCGGTAGAAGCTATGTCTGAAGGGATTATGGTAGATTTTTCTAAGCCTACTATATTTTTTTGACCAAGCTCTGTTAGCCAGTAGGCAAGCATTGATCCTACAATACCTCCTACACCAACAATTACTACCTCAGCTTCTTTTGGGAATTTAGAAGTAGTATTGTCAGTCATAATATTTAGATCACGGGTTATTAGTCCGCGTAATCAAGCCCTTCTTCTTTTTTAACTTCACGAATATTTGGAGTTACCGACTCTCTAAAAGGCACATCAACAATCTGAGCATCAACTGCAACCCCTGACGATTCTGAATATTCATCTGGCAATCTAACTTGATATTTAGTCCCAATCTCAGACGCAGACCATGGTACCCATCCAAGGGCAATATTGGTATTAAGTTCTGGAGACCACCAAGGAGAAGTGATATATCCAACATCATTGCCATCCATATCAGCTACGAGCCAAAAATCAGGTGCATAATCGGTTATTTCTTTTCCGCCAAGAGTCAATCCGACCATACGCATTTTAAATGGAAACTCACCAGCATCAATTACAGCACGCTGCCGCTCTAGCTCTTCTTTACCAATATAATCAGCTTCTTTATTTCTTGGTACCTGGTAACTTAGATTCACTTGAAATGGTGAAGTTTCATGATCTAAATCCTGACCCCAAGATAAAATACCAGCTGCAATTCTACGATGATGAGCAGGCGCTATAACCATTAAACCAAACTCTTCTCCAGCCTCAAGCACACCATTCCAAACTAGCTCAGCATTTTCATGTGCATCACGCACATATATTTCATAACCTTTTTCTCCAGTAAAACCAGTTTGACTGATAACTACATCAGCACCGCCAATTTTAGTTTCCATCAGGCCGTAATAAGGAATTTCTCGGAGCTCTTCTCCAGCAAGTTTTGCCATAAGATCTTCAGAAAGTGGTCCTTGAATTTGAACTGGGCAAACATCAATTTCGTCAATTATGACATCGTATTTTTTACTAACATTTACACCTTGTAGCCAAAGCAAAAGGTCGCTATCTGAAATAGAGAACCAAAATTCATCTTCAGCTAATCTTAGTAATACAGGGTCATTGAGTACTCCTCCTTTTTCATTACATAGAATTGCATATTTACCATTACCAGGCTCAATTTTTGTAGCGTCTCTTGTGATTACATAATTTGTGAAAGCTTCTGCATCTGGGCCTTTTACTCTGATTTGTCTTTCAACAGCAACATTCCACATAGTCACCCGATTAACTAGAGCATCATATTCAACCATGGCTCCACCATCTTCAGGCTTGATATATCCTCTTGGATGATAAATACGGTTATAAACAGTTGCCCTCCAGCAACCTGCTTCATGAGATAGATGCCAAAAAGGTGATTTTCTAACTCTTGTTGAAATTAGCATTTCAACTGGCGTGCGTCCACTTTGCCTAAGATTATATGGTACTACTCGATCACTTTGATCGACACTTGGATGATTTGGATTTGTCATAATTGCCCCCTGAATTTATATCTGCTTTTTATACTTATTAATAAGAAGCTTTGAATAAATTTACGCCTTTTTTTTCATTTTGTAAATCAAAATTTTGCATCAAAAAATGCTCTTATTTAATTTTTTAAAACGGGCAGTTAAATCTATATTTTTTTTAAAAAATAAGTTTTATCTGATTAGATATTGTGATGGATGATTTGCGAATCGAGTGCGTCTCTGTATTCCTTAATCTTGTTCCAATCTCCATTAATTACAATAGTTTTCCCTCTCTGCTGGATATTTAAGTACATATTTTTTCCATCAGGAGAAAAACAGATCCCTGCTATTTCAGAACTATTATTACCCGCCACTTTTCCAAGCGGATATAGTGCTCCACTTGGAGTACACCCAATAAGTCTACATGCATTACTCTTATTATCTTCACATATTATTAAATCACCCCAAGGAGTAATATTAATATTGTCACCATTCCAAAAATCTTCTGAACTAGTTGATTCATAAAAAAGACTTATTGATTCTGTGCTGGGAGAATACTTCCACATTTGACCAAGTTTTGCCGGCCCTCCAGATTTGCAAGTAAAAAATATTTCACTTTGTGCATTAGCATTATTAGTACAAATAATCCCCTCACCGCCGCTAAAAATTGAAGCACCTAATTGCTTGCCTTGTTGTTTTGTTTTCTGGTTAGTTGCCATTGGATCTTTTATAGGAACCCATTCCACTTTGTATGCTGCTCCAACAGGAATTGCACCATTGATATTTTTTGTACTCTTAAAGCCTGGAATCTTTAATGCATATAAATCTCCCTTACCCCCAAGGTCCTCCTTTTTGGCTGGAATAAATTTATAAAATAATCCACTATAATCATCTTCAGTTTGATACACAGTTCCTTTTGCATCATTAAGATCAATAGCTACTGCTTCTCTGCGAAACCTACCCATATTAGTTAATCTTTTAAAGCCTTGAAGTGAGCCTTCCTGTGGATCCACTTCAAATGCATAGCCATGATTATCATCATAAGTTTCCTCGCATGAAATCCAAGTATTCCATGGCGTGGAGCCGCCAGCACAATTATCAATAGTTCCAGTTAGGCTTCGATGTGCAGTTTTTACATTTTGTCCATCAGGATCAAGGATTATCGTGCTAGTGCCACCAGAAAAAGGCACGCCTCTTGACTCATCATATGCTGTTGCTTGATTTAAATTTTTGTCTGTATTTTCTGTTTCATGATTAACAACTAGCGCCACCGAACCATCATTAAGAGCAAATGCACCCATGCCATCTGGATTTCTTCCATAAGGAATTCCATCTGACATTTTATTACCAGATGACATTATGATCTTATAAGAAAAGCCTTGAGGTAAATCAAATAATGCATTTGGATCTTTTAATAAAGCACCGTTCCACTTGAGTTTTGAGATGTTGTTGGAAGCAATTCCGCTACCTCCACTACATGCATACAAAATCAACATTACTGATGATTGTCCTGATAATTTTAAGAATTTTCTTTTAGAGTGATCCATAAATGCATAATACATAATCATTTGTATAAGTTAAACCTATTGTTTAGGGTTATTTCATGAGAATTAATTTAGTTCTTATTGGGGGGATGTGAGAAATTATTTAGTAGCAATTTTTGGTTTAGTTTTTATGTCTGCATGTGTCTCAAATGCCACTATGCCCACTGTTAAAACTGAAGATTATGAATTAACTTGTGATCAATTAAAAGATGAGCTTAGTAGCCTTGGGGTTATGTTTGAAGAGGCAGATGCTGAGTCAGGATTTACAGGAAAAAATGTAGCTTTAGGTATCTTCTATTGGCCTGGCATTATATTTAATGAAAGGCAGGCTGGAAGAAATACAGATTCTATAAATAAAAGAATCAATCATCTTAATAAATTATATTTTGAAAAGTGCGTTAGCAAAAACTAAGTATTAAATAGCCTATTGACAAGTGTGTTATCTTAAATGAAACACACTTTTTAAGGATTTAATAATGCAAGATGCACTATCTAATAGATTGCCTGTGACCGTGCTATCAGGTTTTTTAGGCGCAGGAAAAACAACAGTATTAAGTCATATATTAAATAACCGCGAGGATAAAAAAGTCGCGGTTATTGTTAATGACATGAGTGAAATAAATATTGATGCTTCCCTAGTAAATAAGGAAGTGTCGTTGAATAGAAGTGAAGAAAAGCTTGTTGAAATGAGCAATGGCTGTATCTGTTGTACTCTTCGAGAAGATCTCTTGCTTGAGGTTAATAAGTTAGCTAAAGAAAGAAAATTTGATTATCTTGTTATTGAGTCAACTGGAATTTCAGAGCCATTGCCTGTTGCTGAAACTTTCACTTTTGAAGATGAAGAAGGTGTTTCACTCTCCAAAGCTGCAAAACTCGACACTATGGTGACTGTTGTTGATGCTGTAAATTTTATTAAAGATTATGAAGAGGCAAAATATTTACAAGAATCTGGCGAATCTCTAGGTGAAGATGATGAACGTAGCGTAGCAGATTTATTAGTAGATCAAATAGAATTTGCTGACGTAATTCTTTTAAGTAAAACTGATTTGGTTACTGATACAGATATTGCAAAACTCAAAGCTATTTTAAAAACTTTAAACACAATAGCTGAAATAATTCCTATTTCTCAAGGTAATATTGAGATTGACAAGGTGCTCAATACTAACCTATTTGATTTTGAAAAAGCTAAGCAGGCTCCAGGTTGGCTTAAAGAAATGAGAGGTGAGCATATACCTGAGACCGAAGAGTATGGGATCAGTAGTTTTAGTTATTCGGCTAGACGTCCTTTTTATCCAGAAAAATTTTATAACTTTCTCCACAATACAAAGGAGTATGGCAAATTAATTAGATCTAAAGGTTTTTTTTGGCTTGGATCACGCCTTGAATATGCTGGACAATGGAGTCAAGCAGGTGGTATTGCGCATTATGGATATGCCGGTATGTTTTGGAGATCAGTTCCTAAACCAAATTGGCCAGAGGACAAGGATGCTATAGATGCAATTATGGCAAATTGGGAAGAGCCTTTTGGAGATATGCGCCAAGAATTAATATTCATTGGCCAAGGGCTTGACGAGGTAGCAATGATTGATGCTCTTGATGATTGTTTGGTCACTGAAGATGATATGAATAAAGGAGAAGAGTTTTGGACAACGTTAAATGACCCATTCCCTGCTTGGGAAGAAATTCAATAATGCTAAAATACTTTTAGGATGGCTAAACGAAACCTAAGAGAACATTTTAAAGAAGGCTGGAATAAACTTTTTGGTAAAGAGCAAGATAAAGGTAAGTTAAGAACACAAAGTTTATATAGGGCTAGACAAAAAGATATAAAACTCAATGCTGGTACACCCCATGACTGGGAAGACTTAGAGAAATACCAAGAAGAGATTAATAAAGATTAATGG
This sequence comes from uncultured SAR86 cluster bacterium, assembly GCA_902557645.1. Lineage (GTDB taxonomy): Bacteria > Pseudomonadota > Gammaproteobacteria > Magnimaribacterales > D2472 > MED-G78. The sequence goes on along the minus strand of CACEAP010000001.1, from coordinate 6,806 downwards.
TGGGCCCGGGAGGACTCGAACCTCCGACCAATGGATTATGAGTCCACTGCTCTAACCAACTGAGCTACAGGCCCTAAGATTATTCGTCTAAGAAACTTTTTAAATGACTTGAACGACTAGGGTGACGCAATTTTCTCAGCGCTTTAGCCTCTATCTGCCTTATACGCTCTCTAGTTACATCAAATTGCTTACCAACTTCTTCTAAGGTGTGATCAGTATTCATCCCGATACCAAATCGCATTCTTAAAACTTTTGCTTCTCTTGCTGTAAGAGAAGATAAAACATCATCTGTTGCAAAATGCAGACTGTCTTCAGTAGCATTTTGAAGTGGCGACTCTATAACAGTATCTTCGATAAAATCACCTAGACTTGAATCTTCATCGTCACCAATTGGAGTTTCAGTTGAAATAGGCTCTTTAGCAATTTTTAAAACTTTTCTAACTTTATCTTCAGGCATATCTAGCTCTTTACTAAGCTCATCTGGAGTAGGTTCTCTGCCAATATCCTGCATCATTTGTCTTGATACTCTATTAAGTTTGTTAATAGTCTCAATCATGTGAACAGGGATTCTAATAGTTCTGGCTTGGTCAGCAATAGATCTAGTTATAGCCTGGCGAATCCACCAAGTAGCATAAGTAGAAAACTTATAGCCTCTTCTATATTCAAATTTATCAACTGCCTTCATTAAACCTATATTGCCTTCTTGAATAAGGTCTAAGAATTGTAAGCCTCTGTTGGTATATTTTTTTGCAATAGAAATAACCAATCTAAGGTTAGCTTCAACCATGTCTTTTTTAGCTCTGCGCATTTTGGTTTCACCCATAGACATGCTTCTGTTAATTTCTTTTATCTCTTTAACGCTCAGGCCAACTTCTTTTTCTAAAGCAATAATTTCTTTTTGTGCAATGACAACATCTTGTTTAATTACCTCTAAAAGATCCTTCTTATATTTTTTTTCTTTTTGTAAAGAGCTGATCCATTTAACTTTTGTTAAATTATCTGGAAAGGTTTTTAAGAAATCTTTTCTAGGCATTCTAGCCTTGCGAACTACCAACATTTGGATAGCTCTTTCTCTTGATCGAATTTCGTTAAGGCCAGCTCTTGCTATAGATGCAAGTTCTTCAAACATCTTTGGGCTAAATTTTAAGAATTGAAAAATAAGTCCAAGCTTTTCATATTCAGCCTTAGCCTCTTTAGAGTTCTTACCTTTACTATCTATTACTTTTAATGTCTTGTTATATTGCCTTTTTAAATTTGTCATCCTTCTTTGGACTTCGTCCATATCAGGGCCGGTAGGCTTTTCATCATCTTCTTCTTCAGCTTTTGCTCTTTCACTTCCAGGCCCAGCAGAAGGAACTTCTTCCATCTCTTCTAAGAAACCAGTTAATAGATCATTAATTTTTTTATCGCCATCTTTAACCATTTGGAAAAATTCAAGCACATGCGAAACTGTCGTTGGATATGCAACACTAGCATTTAAAAGGTCGCGCATACCCTCTTCAATCCTTTTTGCGATCTCAATCTCGCCCTCACGAGTTAATAAATCAACTGTTCCCATCTCACGCATATACATTCTTACAGGATCGGTTGTTCTGCCAGTTTCATTTTCAACTGCAGCAAGTGCAGCAGCGGCTTGTTCTAGGGCAACATCATCTGAGTCTTCTGATTCAGCCAACATTAAAGTATCAGCATCCGGAGCAGTCTCGTGAACTTGAAGACCTAGATCATTGATCATGCCAATAATTTCTTCTACCTGATCAGGATCTGAAATATCATCAGGCAAGTGATCATTAACATCTGCATATGTTAAATAGCCTTGTTCTCTTCCCTTCTCAATCAGTTCAGATATCTTTGAACCTTTTTTACTAAGTTTGTCCACTTAATCTCCGTATAAATTTAGTCTTATCTATGTTGGGATAAATTACTAATTTTCAATCTCTTTTTGAGCTTAAATTTTTCAATAAAACTCTATCTTCTTCACTTAATTCAGCCTTTTTAAGAATGAACTGTTGAAGCTCTCTTCTTTCAGCAGATGAAATCTGCTGCATATTATACTTTTCTTTTAAGATTTCCTCTCTATCTTTTTGATTTTTTACAAAACTATGCAAACAATCTTGAAGCATGCTCAAGGCATTCTCTTCGGTAAGATCAATTTCACTCATCAAAGCCTCGCCAAATAGTCGCTTAATCTGCTCTGACTGAATTTGCTCAAATACAATAGATGGATTAATTTCAGGATTATCAATATATTTATTTTGAACTTCTAATAAGAATAAAAATTTCTCATTATTGTGAATTGCTTCAAAGGTTTTATCTTTAGCAAGTGCTGGATATTGAATAAGTGCAGTAAAAATACTCACAATAGCTTTTCTGGCTAACAAAGAACCACTACTTTCTTGTCTATTAGGGGGCGGATCTGCAGCTGGAATACTTCTTGGTTTTTGTATGCCTGATGAAAGTAAAGCAGCAAAATCAAGTCTGCAAATTGAAGCAATTTCTTCAATATATGCCTGTTTCAAAGTTTCATTATTGATACTATTTACCAAAGGTATAGCAAATTTAGCTGCATTGGATCTTCCCTCAATCGATTCAAGATCATCAACTTCCTTAATCTTTGAGAGAAAAAATTTAGAAAATGAAATACTGTTATCTAATAACTTAATAAAAGCATCTTTACCTTTTTCATTAATATAACTATCAGGATCATGTCCCTCTTCCAAGAAAACAAAACCCATTTTTACATCCTCTCTTAATATAGGTAAAGCATTCTCAACTGCCTTCCAAGCAGCTTTTCTTCCTGCCAAGTCGCCATCGAAAGCAACATATATTTTTTTAGCATAGCGCATGAGTTTTGAAACATGCTTTCCCGTTATTGCTGTACCAAGTGAAGCTACAGCATTTTTTACACCATTTTGATGAAGCGCTATAACATCCATATAACCTTCTACTACAATTAATGAATCAAGGTTTTTGTCGAGACTCCTTGCTTCATAAAGCCCAAAGAGTTCATTAGATTTGCTGTAGGTCTTGGTTTCTGGTGAGTTTAAATATTTTGGTTCGCCATCACCTATTATCCTGCCGCCAAATGCCACACATTGACCCCGAATATTTCTTATAGGAAACATTAAGCGAGCTCGAAAAAAATCAAAAGATTTTTTATCTTTGATGCTAAACAAGCCGGACTCGGTAATGTCTGCCTTCGAATACTTTGAAGCTACTTTATCAAAAAGATTTGTCCAACCATCCTTAGCATAGCCAAGATTGAAAAATGCCGCTGTTTCCCCAGAAATACCTCTACTCTTTAAATATTCAACTGCTTTTTTGCCATCAGCAGACTTTAAACAATTTTTATAAATAGTATTCGCTTCATCATTGATTTCTTTAGCTTTTGTTTCTTCAGCAATCTGTTTTGTATATGGAACTTCTAAACCAACACTAGAGGCAATAGTTTCAACAGCATCTACAAAATCAAGATTCTCATAACGTCTTAAAAAATGAATAGAGTTGCCCGATGCATTACAAACAAAGCAATAAAAAAACTGTTTGTCTTGGTTCACAGCCATTGAGGGCTTGTTATCATCATGGAAAGGACATAAGCACCAAAAATTCTGCCCCTTTTTAGTAAGCTGTATTCTTCTACCAACAATATCAACTATATCGGATTGCTCAAGAATTTGATCTATAAAACTAGAGGGTATCGACATTTTTATCAAACCAGTTATCTAAAATAATTTTAGCTGCATGGGCGTCTACTAAACTAGAGCCAGAATCAGCTACCTTTTCTCTTGCCTCAAAACTAGTAAGACGCTCATCAACATATTCACATTCAGTTCCTGATATCTTTTTTAATTTTTTAACAAAATTGTTTACTCTTTTCATAATATCACTTTCTGTGCCATCCATATTCAAGGGTTTACCAACAATTATTAATTCTGGCTTCCATTCATCGATCACCGTTTCTATTGCCGGCCAATTAATCTTATTTTTAGAATTAAAAATAATAGTTAATGGTGAAGAACTCCTTGTTATGGTTTGTCCAACAGCAACTCCAATCTTTTTAGTACCAAAATCAAAAGCTAATATTTGCATTATATTTTATCCGCCAAAATTCCAGTCTCTAACTATCTCAAGGATTCTATAACCTTTTTGCATATCCTCATTAAAAGGTTTGAAGGGTGCAGATTCTTGTAAAATCTTTATAGCTAATTGATCTGTTGCGCTATCACCAGAGGAAATCAGTATCTCAGACTTTAATAGGTTCCCAAATGAATCCACTGTTGCCATTAATCTTACCGTTTGATTGGATGCATTATAATCTGAAGAATTTATTAAGCCTTGTCCGATAGTTTCTACCTTTCTTTGCCAAGAGTTTAAATAAAAAGCTTCTGAAGAATTAACTTCTGAATTTGCTTCAAGTCTTTTTACTTTATAACTTTCTGCTCTCATGTCTTGTCTTTTTGAAAGCATTTCTGCAGTTTCAGGGATAAATGTTTCCATTGTTTCCTCATTCATATCTAAAAAACCATCTTGCTCTACATTTGAATTAGCAAGCTTTATGTTGATAATTGGTGACTCTTTAAATGCAGGTAGTTCGTATACATTTGCAAAAGTTATTCCAAAAATTAATAAGAGATGTATAGCTATAGAGATAGATGTAGATTTACGAATATCCAAGCGCCTTGTAACTTTATTAGTTTTAAGTATTGCTGAATTCATAAAGAACTAAACAAAGTTTTAATCGGGTCTTCACCAGTTTGCTCAAAAATTTGTCTTGCGCAGGTCGGACTTGTAATATTAATCTCAGTCACTTTTTGGCCTATCATATCAAGTCCTGCAAAGATGATGCCATTTGCAACCAAGACTTTACCAATTTCATTAGCAACAACTTTCTGATGTTGGGTTAGATCTGCAGCAACACCTTTACCCCCTGCAGCAAGATTACCCTTAAAACTTTTACCTTGTGGAATCCTAGCTAAAGTTTTATGAAAAGGGATTCCATTAATTATAAGTATTCTAAAATCACCTTCATATATTTCTGGTATAAATTCTTGTGCAACAATAGCAGTCATCCCTTGTTGTGTTAATTGCTCAATAATGCTTTTTTCTGCCTTATTAATCTTATTTATTTTATAGATTGATTCGCCGCCCATTCCATCAAGTGGTTTAATTACAATCTCTTTAAATGCAGCTAAGAAATTTTCAATCTCAGATATTTTTGTACTAACTAGAGTGTTAGGAATATGCTCCTTGAAATATAAAGCAAAAACCTTTTCATTGAATTTCTTTATTGCTGATGGATCATTAATAACCTTGGCGCCATCGGCCTTTGCTAAGTCTAATAAATGTAGCGTGTTCATATAGTCTTGATCCACTGGTGGATCTTTACGCATAAACACATAATCAAAGTCTTGAAGTTTTATATTTAAGGATGAATCTGCTAAAACAATTTTTTGTTCAAAAAATGTTATCTCTCTCGCATCTGCATTAACAGAGTTATTATTAAACAAAATATCTAGCATTTCACATTGATAGGATCTAATACCAATGCTTTGAGCATGCTCTATCATAAATAATGATGTATCTTTTTTAACACTAAGTGTTTCAACTGGATCGGTTATAAATAAAATTCTTTTGTTCATTTTTATATATTACCTATATGAGATTGAAATAAAGTTATGCCAGCAATTGGAGCTGTTTCTGCTCTTAGGATATTTTTTCCTAATGAGCGCACTGCAATATTTTTCTCTTCCATATTAAACCTTTCTCTATCAGAAAAACCAGATTCTGCCCCAGTAATAAAAATATATTCATTCGCATCACTAAAATCTGCTTCAGCCAACCTCTCAGATGCATCAAGATCAAAAAAACAGACAAAATTGTTAGAAGTTTGTATGGGAATATCATTCAAACAAGTTTCAAGGTCTTTAAAACACTTAATACTAGGTAAGAAATTTATCCCTGATTGTTTACATCCACCAATAACAATATCTTCAAGTTTCTTATTTAATTTAAATAAATCTTTTTTAAGCAAGCTTTGATCTAATTTATCAGGTCTATAATACATCAAGTCAGTGACACCTATTTCTGTTAATTTTTGTGTCATAAAAAAAAGGTTCTCTTTTTTAATAAATGGTACTACCGCAATAATTCTTTCTGATAAGGTCTCAACAAACATAGAGTCAGAAAGGGTCTCTACTCTCGTGTATTTATTTGTGCTGCTAAGAATTCTAGCTTTATAAGAGAGTCCAGAGCCGTTAAATAACTCGATCTCTTGTCCCTCTTTCATCCTCAGAACTTTAGTAATGTGTGAGGATTGCATTGCATCAAGCTCATACACTGATGCGGTATCTGCTAAATTTTTTAAATACATTCTATGAGTTTTCACAATATCATTATAATAACTATTAAAATTCTATAAATGACTATTCATACTTTACTTTTAGTTAGGCACGGAGAAGCAAGTGCATCTTGGGGAGATCAGGATGACCCGGGGTTAAGCGAAAAAGGACAAAATCAAGCTCATGCTTTAATAGATTATTTCGCTAAAGATGATCTCAATAAATATAATTTTATTTCAAGTCCTAAAAGAAGAGCTCTTGAAACATCACAGCCTTTAGCTAAGTTTTATAATAAAGATGTTATTGCTTGCAAAGCATTTTCTGAAATTCCATCTGATAATATCCCCAATGAAAGAAAGCAAGAGTGGCTAAAAAATATTATGTTGCAAGAGCAAATAATGTTGCCTGATATGGTGAAGGATTGGAAAAATAGGATAATGGAAGAATTATTCTTATTTAAAAGCCACA